>JANRJS010000025.1:0-43133 GCA_033763835.1 Bryobacteraceae bacterium
ACCCCGGCACGACGGACGAGTTGGTGCGGCCGATGCTCGAAAAACCGGATATTCGCGTGGGTCTCGAGTTTTTCCTCTGTTTTTCGCCGGAGCGCGTCGATCCCGGCAATCCGAAATTCCAAACGAAGAACATCCCCAAGGTCGTCGGCGGAACCACGGCGGCTTGCACGGAAATGGGCAAGCTGTTCTACTCGCAAGCGCTCGACAACGTGGTCCCGGTGAGCTCGACACAGGCCGCCGAGATGGCAAAGTTGCTAGAAAATACGTTTCGAATGATCAACATCGGCCTGGTGAACGAATTGGCGCAGATGTGCTCGCGGATGGGGATCAACGTGTGGGAAGTGATCGACGCGGCGGCCACGAAGCCTTTTGGGTTCATGCCGTTCTACCCCGGCCCCGGCCTCGGCGGCCACTGCATTCCAATCGATCCGTTTTATCTCTCCTGGAAGTCGAAGCAAGCGGGGATTGAGGCGCGGTTCATTGAACTCGCCGGCTACATCAACGGCCAGATGCCGCACTTCGTGGTGGACAAGATCCAGCAGGCGCTCAACGAACATGGGAAGCCGCTCAAGGGCTCGCATATCCACATCCTGGGCGTAGCCTACAAGCGCGATATCGACGACGTTCGGGAGTCCCCGGCGCTCGACATCATCCATCTCTTGATGAAAACCGGCGCGAAAATCACCTACGAAGACCCATTTATCCCCTCTTTAGAGCACGAAAACCTGCCTTTTAGGTGCGAAAAAGGGCTCTTTTCGCGCGCCGATTGCGCGGTAATCGTCACCGACCATCGGTCGTTCGACTACCGAGACGTCGTGGCGAAGTCGCAGCTAGTGGTCGATACGCGCAACGCCTGTAAGGGAATCGAGTCGGACAAGATCGTCCGGCTCTAAAATCCAAACCATAGAAAATAAAAGGCCCCGGCGCTAACCGGGGCCTTCGGTCAACTAACGTTCGTTATCGCGAGGTGGCGGCGAGAGTTCCCGCCGTGATGCCAACCGCGCCCAGAACACCGACCACGATCCAAACCTTAGCCGCGTTCGACATACCCGCTCCCGCTTGAGGAGTGGGAGTGGGAACCGGGGTTGGAACGGGTTCCTCACCCACGCGATTGAGGCGCGCTACTTCAATGATTTGCGTGGACTTATCGGCCGCCGGCTTCGGCGCGCCCGTCACTTGCACGCGCTTTCCGAGCTCCTTGGCAACATCCTGGCCCTTCAGTTCGACCTTGAGCCCCGAGACCTCGTCGGCGAGAACGAACTTACCGTTCTCGCTCGCCACTCGCCCGGTCATGGTCGAAACCGGAGCGCCGGCGGAGGGTTGTAGCCCCAGCGCGCGGCCCGCCGCGATGTTCGCCACCGGCACGCCCGCCGCGTCGGTGACCTTGACGGCGCCCGAGAGAGCGGCGACGATCACATGATCCTTTTTGACGTCAACGCGCGCCTGAGCGCCGTCGGCCGCAATGCGGAATCCCATCGCTTCGAGCGTGTAAGCCTTGCGTCCGCCAAGCTGGCCGGTACCGCTGTTCAATACGGCGCGGTCGGCGAAGACGGTCGCAGTCGATTCCCGATCCAAAACTACCGTCGCGCCGCTCGTTAGCTGAAGCCGTGTGGCATCCGCCGAGGTGGTCACAACGGAGCCGCTGGTGAGGTTTGCGTTCCCCTCGACCGCTGCGCTGTTTACGGTAAGCTTACCTTGCGAAACGGCCAATCCGATAACCGGACCGGCGGCAAACAGGGGTACCGCCCCAAGAGCGAAAACTACAAACAACACCATTACGTTCTTCACGTTCACTGGCCTCCAGTAGAGATCTGAAAATGCTACTTCGCTAATTACAACTAGGACGATTATCGGCGGTTGCCGCTCGAAACACAAGTGTATAGTGTGGGATAAATGTCTCAATTGTCATTTGAAAAACCATTATTCCGGGGAAGATACGGGTGAAACCCGGAATAGCCCGTATCTGTTGCGCGGGTCTAATTTCTCTATTCGCACTGACTGCGGTCTGGGTTGTGCGGGAGTCTTGGGCCGATCGCTTACGCCGACGGCAGAATCCCGAAAGCGTTCAGCGCGCTATCCAATTAAGTCCCTGGAATGCAGAAGGTTATAAGGCGTACGCGGAGCTCGCGGACGTTCAGGGCTTGGATTCCAGCGCCGCCTGGGCTCAAGCTGCGATCCTCGATCCGCGCAATCCACGGGTCCTGATTCCAGCCGGGATAAACGCAGAGTTACGCGGCGACCTGTTGCAAGCCAAGGGCTTTTTCGAGCAAGCGGAGCGGTACAACCGCACTTGGTTGCCCCGCTGGACTCTCGCGAACTATTACGCCAGACGCGGCGATCGAGCAAGAACGGTGGAGCATCTTCGAGCCGCATTCGAACGGTCGTACGGCGCAACATACGCAGCGTTTCAACTGGCTGTGGATGTTGGAGTACCGGTCGTAGATATTCCCCGGCTACTTCTGCCGGATTCCGCCAATGCGCACGCCCAATTCGTTTATTTTCTTTCCGATAAGCCGGTAACCGGCGAAACGGCCACGTGGATCGCCCGATCGGCCGTCCGTTACGCCGAACTTTCTGCGGCTTTGGCGGGGCGAGATCCCGCCCCGGTTCTCCACGCCGTAAACCGGCTCTTACAGAGCGGTTTTGGATCGCTTGCCCGCGAGGCTTGGAATAAAGGTTGCGAACGCGGCTTGATTGCCTCGACGCCCGCAAACGAAACGCCCATTGTCAACGGTGATTTCGAACGCGCTTTTCTATCAACGGGATTCGACTGGTTCATGCCGCCGCAACTCGGGGTGGATTCGCTGCACCATCCGGGACCGGGAACGGTAAAATTCACCTTTTCGGGCAGTCAACAACCGGATCTTGAAATGTTGAGCCAAACCGTAGTCTTACCACCCGGAAAGGGCTGGCGAGTCAAATACGAGTTCCAAACTCGCGAAATCGACCCCCGGCAAGCCGCCTTCGTTTGGACCCTCGACGGAGTGGAGATGCCGGCCGGCCGGCCGCTTTCGAGCGAAGTCTGGATGGAGGGCAGTTTTGAAATAGCGGCTCCGGACCGCGAACGGGTGGCGCGGCTGCAACTCCGCTACACGCGGCCGGTCGGCGCTACCCGGCCGGAAGGGCAGCTTTGGATTCGCCGCATCCGCGCGGAGCCTGCCCCATAATGCCAGTACCCCGCCCAATAGCCTGGATCTGGTTCGCATGTCTCACGTGGGGCATTGTGACGGCCTGGATTCCGGAACGCTGGGCGTTGGGTATTTCCCAGACCGGACTGTTGGTTTGCGCCGGCGTTTGGCTGGCCGCCGCGGCGCTCCGGTCCCGCCGGATGATCTTCCATCCGATTCTGTCGATTCCGGCTGGCGTCGTGCTGCTAGGCGCAGCGCAGATCGGTCTCGGGATTACGGTGAACCGGTGGGAGACTTTAGCGGCGGCCGCCGCTTGGCTCGCCCATGGGGCGGCAATGCTGCTTGCGGTGCAAATCGGCGCAGACACCCGGCTGCGGAGTCCGATTCTGGAAGCGTTGCACTGGCTAGCTTCGATGGTCGCTGTGGCGGCGGTGATCCAGGTTTACACGACACCAGGCAAGGTCTTCGGCGTCTTCGATTCCGGATTTCCGGACCGGGTGCTCGGACCGTTTGTTTACCACAATAAGTACGCCCAATTTGCGGAACTTATGCTGCCCATTACGCTGTTCCGGGCCGTCGCCGATTCGGGTAAGGTGTGGAGCTCGATGGTACTTGCTTCAACGATGTTCGCCGGAATCGTTGCAGGAGGGTCCCGCTCGGGATTCGCGATTGCCATCGTCGAAATATTGGTTTTCGGAGCGGTGATCCAGCGGGGCGGATGGCTGGATCGCCGTCATTCCCTTCGGGTGGCGGCAAAGGCGCTGTTTATTTTGATCGCGGCGGGCGGTGTTGTGGGCTGGGAGTTCATCCAAACCCGGTTCCGCCTGGATCCCTTAACCGACGTTCGGCTGCCGATCATGCGATCTACGGTCGAAATGATCGCCGAACGTCCGTCGTTAGGCTTCGGTTTGGGCGGATGGGCAAAGGCTTACCCCAAATTCGCGAGCTTCGACAATGGTTTGTATGTAAATCAAGCCCACTGCGACTGGTTGCAGTGGACTGCGGAGGCCGGTCTGCCGATGTTAGGGATGATGCTCGCGCTCGCCTTTTGGAGTCTCCGTTTGGGGTTGGCCCACCCCTGGAGCTTGGGTGCGTTTTTCGTCTTGTTGCATGGACTCGTCGATTACCCCATGCAGCAAGTACCGCAACTCGCTACTCTGGTGCTGGTGGTGGCCGCGTTGGCCGCGGGCGAATGGAAATCGCGGCGCGAACGCCGCAATCCGGTGGAGATTCCCCAGGAGTCGCGTACACAATGAATACAAGAAGGATTGCACTAATGAATCGTCCCGTCTCCGTACTCGTGGCGCTGGCGCTGGGCGCTTTCGCCGTCTTCGCGCAAAGTAAGCCGATCAACGGACTGGGCCCTATGGCCGACGCGGGAACGATGAACTTGCCCGGACAAAAAATCGGCCCTAACGACCTGGTCGGTATTTCGGTTTACGACGCCCCCGAGTTAACCCGCACGATTCGAGTCTCCTCCGACGGTTTTGTCGCGCTGCCGATGCTGAAGAAGAAGATTCGCGCGGCGGGATTACTGCCGGGAGAACTGGAGCAGGAGATCTCCGGGGCGCTGAAAGACGGTGGAATCCTGGTCGATCCTATTGTCGCCGTGACGATTGTCGAGTATCACAGCCGCCCGATCAGCGTGATGGGCGCGGTTAAGAAACCGCTGACTTTTCAGGCCGTGGGACGCATTACGTTACTCGAAGCGCTGGGCCGGGCGGAGGGATTGAACGAATTCGCCGGGCCGGAAATCTTGCTTACCCAGCCAGATCCGGACCAGCCGGGCAAGACCCTCCTGACGCGCTTTTCCGTTCGCGACGTTCTCGATAAGTCGAACGAGGAAACGCGAATCGAGCTACGTGGCGGCGAGGAGATCCGCGTCCCGGAGGCGAAGAAAATCTACGTGGCGGGAAACGTCAAAAAGCCGGGCGCTTTCCCGGTTCGCGACGGTTCGCCAATGACCGTGCTTAAGGCGTTGACATTGACGGAAGGAGTTACGCCTTTCTACATGAAGACGGTGTACATCCTTCGCCCTCAAGACGATGGATCGAAAAAAGAAATCCCGGTAGAACTTTCGAAAATTCTGAAGCGGGAATCGCCGGATGTCGAACTGGAACCGGAAGATTTGCTCTACATTCCCGAAAATACGAGCCGTAAGACGGCAGTGACGCTAGCGGAAAAAGCGTCGAGTTTCGGTTTGGCCACGATTTCGGGGTTGCTGATCTGGCGGCGATAGGAACGGCACCAGCTCGCGAAAGCTACAATGGGAAAGTGCCGATCTGCCCACACTGCGGCAGCACCGACACCCGCCCGTCGCGTAGCTCGCAAATTATCGCTTCGTTTTCGAACCGGTGCCGCACCTGCCGGAGGCGCTTTTATAGTTTCCCCGGCTATCGCCTGTTTCAGTGGCGGCCAAGCAACCCATTCCGCCGGAAAAAGCTATCGAAGGTTCAGCGTGAAGCACATAAGAAATGGCTGAAGCGCGGTCCGATCTGGATGCGGCAAGCAGCGATCTTCGGTTTAATCGCAGCGGGTTTGGCGATCTTCTTTACGATATTATCCCGCGAGGGGTAGCGCAGCTTAGTAGGCGCCTTCACCGGTAAGTACTACGCGAATGGTCCGCATTAAGATGTGCAGATCGAGCCAGATCGACCAGTTGCGAACATAGTACTCGTCGAAGAAAACGCGTTCGGCGTAACTCGTATTGTTACGGCCGGAAACCTGCCATAAACCCGTGAGCCCGGGGCTGACCCGGAAATAGAGATGGCCGGGATAGCGCGGCAATTCCGATTCGGGAATGGGGCGCGGTCCAATCAAGCTCATATCGCCGCGCAGAACATTCCATAGTTGGGGCAATTCATCGAGACTGGTCCGGCGTAGAAAACGCCCAACCGGCGTAACTCGGGGATCGTGCCGCAGCTTACGCTCTCTTTCCCATTCGCCGGCGGCTTCCGGGTCTTCCGCCAAGTGGCGGTCGAGAATCTCCTTGCCGTTCGAGTACATTGTCCGGAACTTGAGCATCGCGAACATTCGACCGTCCTGACCGATCCGGGTATGTGAATAGAAAGCCGGACCGTGCGAAGAGAGCCGCACGGCCAGCCACAGAACTCCGAGCAAGGGCGCAAGCAAAACGATCGATGCACCGCACAGCGCCAAGTCGGTAAGGCGCTTGGCCGCGCGTGGCACCCGCAGTAGAAGACGCTGCCGGATCTCGATCCCCAAAATACCGCCGAAATCGCGGGTTTGAGTGCCCAGACTCGCCAACCCGAACAAATCGGGGATCACGACGACGTTACGGAACCGGGCTGCGTAGCGCTCAAAAAACTCCATGAGGGCGTCGCCCCGAAGGCGCGGCATGGCGAGAACGCAATATTCGATTCCACTCCGTTCGGCGAAGGATCCGGCTAGAGAGTAATCGTGGTGGACCGGAACGCCGTGCACGGAGTTTTCGGATGGATAACTATCGGTGAGCACGCGGATCGCTTTAAGTCCCAGTCCTTTATGGCGGTGTAGTTGAGCGACGACCGCCTCGCAATCCTCGATGCGCCCCATCAAAACCACCGGAACGCCCCACCAGGAGCGATTGCCGAAAAAGCGGCGCGCCGCCAGTCGGCCGACAATCACCGCCGGTACACCCAGACCCCAGGCGAGCAACAGGGCGACGCGAGAGTACGCCTCGACATCGCGCAAGAAGAACGACACGGCGATTAACAGGAGGAAGGTCGCCGTCGTGGTCTTGCATAGCAACTCCAACTCGAGTACCGGGCTTAACGCCACGCCGGGATAAAGCCCCGAAAGCGCATAAGCAGCGAGAAACAAAAGTAGTACCGGGGCCATCGAGAGATAGAACGACAGCTCATAATCGGTTCGGATGGCGTAGCGGACCAACACCGCTCCAAGGCACGCGGTGGCCAAAGCGCACAAATCGACGGCCATAAATCCCGCGGCGACGATGAGCGAAGGACGGATCGCCGGCCGGGCGGGAAAACTGGGTTGGCTGACCGCCGCAGTCCGTACGGTAAATGCGCTCATAGCCGTAGATCGGTCCTCACCGGGCCTCCATCCAGACCTGCCGTAGCGGATTCAGCCGCCAATTCCAGGCGGTCTCGACGATCCGCTCAATCTGGGTGAAACGCGGCGTCCAGCCGAGAGTTTGCCGGGCCAAGGAGGCGTCGGCAACGACAGCGGGAGGATCGCCCGCACGCCGCCCGGTTTCGCAAACGGCGGGTTTCTTTCCCGAGACGCGCGCAACGGCTTCTATCACTTGCCGCACGGATACACCCGCACCCGTTCCTAAGTTATAGGCCGCACTGGGGTTTCCCGCTTCCAGACGACGGAGAGCGAGAACGTGCGCCGCCGCCAGATCAGCGACATGAACATAGTCGCGAACCGCCGTTCCATCGGCGGTGTCGTAGTCGACCCCCAGTACTCGAAGAGGTTGTGAGGAGTCGATAGCGGCCTCGATCGCGAGCGGCAACAAATGGGTTTCGGGCGTGTGCAGTTCGCCGGTTTCCGCATCCGGGTCGGCGCCTGCCGCGTTGAAATAACGCAGTGCGATCCACTGTAGCCCGAACAGGTCTCCATACCAGGCGATCATTTTCTCGGCCATCCGCTTGGTCTCGCCGTACAGATTCGACGGACTTTGGGGATGGGATTC
This sequence comes from Bryobacteraceae bacterium, assembly GCA_033763835.1. GTDB lineage: Bacteria > Acidobacteriota > Terriglobia > Bryobacterales > Bryobacteraceae > JAPKYZ01. Next base: position 7,789 of record JANRJS010000025.1, read on the forward strand.
GGTGAGCGGCAGAGTTTCGGGAACGCCGTATGTCGCGCAAGTAGATGAAAAAACGAGTCGATCCACTCCCGCAGTCCGCATCGACTCGAGTAACGCCATGGTTCCGCCGACATTGGTTTCGAGATACTTGCCCGGCTCGGACATCGACTCGCCCACATAGGCCAGAGCCGCCAAATGGATCACGGCCCGAATGTCGTGCTTACGAAGCACCTCAAGAAGCCGGGTGCGATCGGTGATCTCTCCCCGCTCGAAGTCACCCCATCGAACCGCGCCGCGATGGCCGCGAAATAGATTGTCGTAGACCACCGGCTCGTAACCTTTTGCACGTAAAGCTTTTGCGGTATGACTACCGATAAAGCCCGCGCCACCGGTTACCAAGACTTTCATTTTCGACTGGACCTTTTTGGTGTACCACAATAATAAATCGGGATATTCTTCTCTTTGGAAGTAGTAGCGAAGTACACGTATTCTCAGGCATTTTGCGCACAGGCCCGACGATTTCCGTCTTTTCGGAAAATGGGAGAGACAAATGTATCCCGTTCCGTTACATACGTTAGTAGTACCCTGAATGGTCTGGGAGTAAGAGTCGAGCGGTACTTCAAATTAGGACATGGAATCCACAGCCACTAGCCGGTCGAGAGCCACCGCTCCGGGCGGAACCCCGGAGGAGGTGTTGGCGGGACTTTACCGGCGCTACTGGACCGGACTTCTCGACGACGAGACGACGCGTTGGGAGATCGCCCGGCATGCGTTTCACATCCATCTGATCCGGGGGGCGATCGGCGAATCAGGCGCGGTGTGCGATGTAGGTGGCGGATGGGGATCGTTTTCGTCGGCGATGGCCCTGTTAGGCTACCGGTCCGTATTGATCGACGATTGCCTGGATTCCGGCTGGGCCGCACAACGCGATCCGAGATTGCAAATGCCTTCCGAAAGCGGGGTCGAGCGAATCGTGTCCGACGTGCTCGCCAAGCCACTCCCGCTGGAAACGGCGACGATGGACGCGATCGCCTGCATTCATACGATCGAGCATTTCCCGAGTTCGCCCCGGCCCATGCTGCGCGAAATGATTCGCGCCCTAAAGCCGGGCGGGTACTTTTTGCTGTGCGCTCCGAACTGTGTCAATCTTCGGAAGCGGCTGACGGTACCGCTGGGGCACGGTAAGTGGTCGGCAATCGAAAGTTGGTACGACGAAGCGGTGTTCCGGGGCCATGTGCGCGAACCGGACACGGGCGACTTGACCTACATTGGGCGCGACTTAGGCCTTTTGGACATGCGGATCTTCGGGCGCAACTGGCTGGGCCGAACGGGGCGTAACCCGCTGATTCGTGCGGCAACGGCGGCCAGCGACCGGGTTCTGCGTTTTTGGCCATCCCTTTGCAGCGACATTTATCTTGAGGGACGCCGCCCGTAGCATGTGCGGAATTTGCGGGATCGTCGACTACTCGGGCGCCGAGGTGGATTCCAGCCTAGTGAGCCGGATGGCGCGCACGCTCGAACATCGCGGACCGGACGGCGAGGGTATCTATACCGCCCCTTCCGTCGGCCTTGGGCAACGCCGGTTGTCGATCATCGATCTGCGGCAATCCGCCAATCCGCCGCTTTCAAATGAGGACGGGTCCATCTGGATCGTTTTCAATGGTGAGATCTACGGCTACCGGGAAGAGCGGGAGCGCCTGGAATCGCGCGGGCATGTCTTTCGCACCGCTTCGGACACCGAGGTAATCGTTCACCTGTACGAAGACGAGGGGGTCGATTGCCTGAAGCGCTTGCGCGGTATGTTTGCGTTCGCGATTTGGGACAGCCGGCGGCGGTCGCTATTTGCGGCGCGGGATCGGCTGGGAAAGAAACCGTTCTGCTATATCGATAGCGGACGTTTTTTCGCATTCGGCAGTGAAATCAAGGCGATTACGGCGCTACCCGGAGTTTCCCGCGAACCGGACTTTGCCGCCATCGATTCCTACCTCACCTGGCAGTACGTGCCGAGCCCAATGACCGCGTTCCAAGGCATCCGTAGGCTTCCGGCGGGGCATTTTCTGATTTGCGAAGGGGATGGACGATTGACGGTGGAGCGGTATTGGTCGCCACCAGCGCGCTCCACCTCGCGGATGGATGAGAATGAGGTGGAATCCGAACTGATCGCCCGGCTCCGCGAAGCGGTCCGGCTGCGGACGATCGCCGACGTACCGTTGGGGGCGTTTCTAAGCGGCGGCATCGATTCCGGGCTGATCGTCGCCTTGATGGCGGAGGCGAGTTCGCGTCCGGTGAAGACTTTCACGGTTGGGTTCGAGGACAAACGATTCGACGAGCGCTACCACGCAGGCTTGGTGGCGGCGCGTTATGGAACCGATCACCGGGAATTGACGATCCGGCCGGACGCCGCCGAAGCTCTGCCCACGCTAGTGCGGCATTATAACGAGCCGTTCGCGGACTCCTCGGCGATCCCTACTTATTACCTATCGCAAGCCACGCGCCGGCACGTAACGGTGGCGCTTAGCGGGGACGGCGGCGACGAAAGCTTTTCGGGTTACGAACACTACCGGACAGCGCTACGCTGGGCGGGTGCGGACGCGGTGCCCCAAGCGGTACGGCGTATGGCGGCAACGGCCGCAGGGGCGGCGGTGGCGCTGTTGCCGCGAGATCCTCTGACGGCCCGAATCGGCCGGGCGGCGGATATGGTGCGCAGTAGTCTCCCGGACCGCTACCGGCTGCAGGTATCGATTCTTAAGCCCGAGGAAAAATCGGACTTGTACAGCGCCTGGTTCGCGGACGCCGTACGAGATCGTTCCCCCGACCGTCCCACCCGATTCGGCTGGGACGGGGCCGAGGCGGCGGCCGATTGGACCATGCGGTTCGACCAGTCGTTCTACCTGCCCGACTGCCTGATGGTGAAGACCGATATCGCGTCGATGGCGCATGGCCTGGAAGTGCGATGTCCGTTGCTCGACCATCGAGTGGTGGAATTTGCGGCCTCGATTCCGGCGGAACGGCACAGGAACGTAGAGGGTGGCAAGCGAATCTTGAAGCAGGTGGCGCGGCGGTTCTTGCCGGACGAGGTATTGTCGAAGCCCAAAACGGGATTCTCGGTACCCCTGGCTCGGTGGCTGCGGGAGGATCTTCGGGAAACAGTGAAGGAAGCGCTCCTGGGAGATCAGGCGGCGAAACGCGGTTTATTCCGGCCGGAAGCGGTAAGGCGGATGGTGGATCAGCATGCGAGGGGTACCCGGGACTGGTCGAACCGGATGTGGGCGCTACTGTTTCTCGAGTTGTGGTTCCGGGAGTGGGTAGCGTGAGACCAACGCCCCTCGCCGCAAAATTCGGCGGAAGCCTGATGTGGAGCGCGCTGGCGGCAATTGCCACTCAGGGCTTCACGCTCGCTACTAACTGGATCGCAGCAAATCAACTCACAAGGGATGACATGGGCCGGTTCGCGGTAGCGATGACAACCGTGGTGAGCGCTTCTACCATCGGGCAATTGGCGCTGGGATTGACCATTAACCGGTATGTCGCGGAGTTCCGGGTGAACGAACCGGCCCGCGCGAATCGTGTTCTTGGCGTAGGATCGGCAGTGGCGATCGCGTCGGCGGTTCTTTGCGGTGGAGTCGCTTACGCGCTGGCTCCCTCTCTCGCTGTGTTTCTTCGCGATTCAAGCATGACGACACCGCTTCGTGTAGCGGCGCTATTGCTGATGGCACATCTATTGGGCGGCGTTCAAATCGGCGTATTGTCGAGTGTTCAACGTTTCGATCTCACCGCGATGGTCGCTTTTGCGAGCGCCGCAGTGGCGTTGCCCGCAGTGTGGTGGGCTTGTAGGAGCTTTGGATTACTAGGAGCGGTTAGCGCGGCCGCGGCCGCCCAATTGTTGCGGAGCGTGGCGCTTTGGGCCGTAGCGCGTTATGCGATCCGTCAGGCGGGATTGCGATTCGATCTGTCGCAACCGCATTCTGAAGCCCCCTTGTTAATCCACTTCGCGCTGCCCGCTTCGCTAAGCGGGCTTACCGCTCCACCCGCGATATGGTTCGCCAACTCCACCCTTGCGCGGCTTCCAGGGGGATTCGGGGAAGCGGGATCGTTCGCCGTGGCTGCGACTTTCCAGACTGCGGCGATGTTCGTCCCGAACTTAACTTCCCGCCTCAGCGCAACATTACTGAGTGAGCAACGTGGTCTGCGTAGCGCTCGCGGCGAGCGGGATGTATTCTTATTATCGGCAGTATGCGGCGCTGCCGCGTTGGCCTTCGTCGCAGTAGCTATCGCGCTTTTTGCGGGTCCCCTGCTAAGCCTCTTCGGCAAAGCATATCCCGAAACAGCGCGCAACGCGCTACTAGTTCTGTTGTTGGCTTCGGTGCCGGAGTTCCTGACAATCACCCTCGACCAGTTCGTACAACTAGAAGGGAAAATGTGGCAGGCGTTGTTGTTTGTGAATCTACCTCGGGATTTGACTCTCTCTCTAACCTGCTTGCCAATGGCGGCTTCAGCCGGTGCGATGGGATTGGCGGGGGCCTATCTGTTAGCCCGGCTAGTAGGCTTTGCCGGCGTACTATGGCTGTCACGCGCGAATTTAGCTCAATTATGGAGACGGACGGCATGACCGGGGCGGCGGTGGCGCGGTCAGCAATCCCAGTGCGTGCGCTGAAACCTGAGCGCGTAAGAGTTGGCTGGCTAACACTCGGCGTTCTGTTACACTGCGGAATTTTGGTTGCCTACTCGGCTAAGGCAAACGACGAGTTCTTTTTAGCCCTTAGTGGACTGATCATCGTTTATGGCGTGGCGTTATGCGCGATTAGCTTGTACACGTTCCTGTTAGTGATCCCATTCAACGCGCTGATGGGCATAGCCGCTCGATATCAATTTCAGGAGCAAGGCGCAGCTGTTAACGTTAGCGATGCGTTCGTCCTGATCTTGTTACTGGGTCTTGTTTTTCGACAACGTCGATTTACTCTAGGCGCATCTACTAGGCTTATACTGTTGGCTTATCTGGGAATGCTCTTAAGTTGGCTGGTTTCCGGTCAACTCAGCGAGCTCATTTTCTCGGTGCTAACAATTACTCAGTACTTAATCGTTATGTGGGCCGTGTTTACTGAAGTTCGAAGCCGGGAGGCCGCTTGGAATTTGTTGGCCGCTTGGTGCGTCGCGACTACGATCTGTTCGGCGATGGTTATTCGGTCGTATTTCGCGGCGGATTTTTTGCTTTTAAACATGAGCGCCGAGTACCGCCTGAGCTATGCCGAGTTACTCCGGAGTGGACACGTACTTTATCGCGCAACTTATTTTATTGCGCAATTCATATTCCCGCTCGGCATGACCATCCTTTGTTGTCTTTTCGCCTTGATGAAGAAAAAGGGCGGCGCCACCCTCACATTCCTGGCATTTGCGTCTCTGCTGATCAATCTCGTTGCCATTGTTTTAATGGGTAATCGAACCGTGCTGGTTTCCATCTTGGTTCCCGTTGTCGGGTTTTCGTTCTTTCAAGGCTTGAGAACTGGTCGAATTTCACGACTCCAGGCGCTGCCGATCGCGGCTCTATGTATCGCCTTGCTTGCTGGTACGATTATCGCCGCGGTTATGCCGGAAAACCAGTTAAACGTATATCTGGACAGAACCACCGACCCAGAAAGTTTGCGCTTGAGGGCAGCCGTCTGGTCGAATGTCATCCCTTTCGTGTTTTCCGAACCCTCGCTAATTCTTTTTGGCATGGGTCCCGACGCATCGATTCGCCTAAGTAGAACCGATAAGGTCATGGCCCTTTATGCGACAGGCCGGACTTTGGAAGGAGCGTTAGACAACTCGTATCTCTATTTGTTATTCGACTATGGTGTTCCAGTAACTATTGTACTACTCGTTTTGGGTGCGAGAGCGATTCGCCTTACATGGCGTAGCGGTATGGGGAGTATTGAGAGGATGGATTTAGAGGCGTTTCTTTTCGGCATACTCGCAGTTGTGGCGGTTATGGGTCTTACACAACAGTACGCCGCCTCTAAGGCCGGATTTTACTTCATCCAAGCAATTGCTATGGCGGAGTGCACCCATTATCTGACTAGCCAATCGGATCGCCGCGCTTCGGGGAGGACGGTGCGGCTGTGAAGCTGAGAATCCTATACTCGTTCAACAAGGCCGGATTCGAGGCCGAGTACTGGATGCGCGAGATCGCGGGAGCCAGCGACGAAGCCGTCGAGTTTATCCCATTCAATCACCAATCCTACGTTCCTCCCAAGCGTTACCTCCGGGCTCAATTGCTCGACAATCTTTACTTCGCGCGGGATCCCGGATTAATGCGCCTGTACCGGGATCTGGAAGCGCGTTTGGCGGAGACCGGCGCGGAAGCTCTTCTGGTAGACAACTGCTTTCCCTATCATCCGGATTACTTGCGTACGCTGAGCGTCCATAAGGCGCTCCGGACGTCCGACGGTCCGCTTACCGCCTACGACCGCGATTTCGCCTACGTCCACGCCTACGACCAGGTCCTCTACCATTCGCCCGCGCACAGCCGCGATCTCGATCTGGCCGAAAAACTGCGCTATGTGGGCGCCAAGCGCGCCGATTTTTGGAGCCACTGCGCGTTCGACGCCATGCGCGACCCTTCGAAGACCGAAGCGGACATTCTGGCTCACGATCGGGATATCGAGATTATCTTCGTCGGCGGACTTCTCTTGAACAAGATGCCGCTGTTGGCCAAGGTGAAGAAAGCGTTCGGGCGGAAGTTCGTACTCCGCGGCGCTTGCACCTGGAAGCGCAATCTCTATTGGAACTACCGTTACTACCGCCCGTCTTGGGTGACGCCGATCGATTTCGAGGATTACCGGCCTCTGTACCAACGGACGAAGATCGGCATCAACGTCCACAATCGCGGCGACTACACGGTGGGCGGCTACCGGATGTTCGATTTGCCGGCGAACGGGGTGATGCAGATCTGCGACGGCGGACGGTTCCTAAGCACATACTACGACGTGGGCCGGGAAGTGGTGGGATACTCCGACGCGGACGACCTAATCGACAAAGTGCGGTATTACCTGGATCACGACGCGGAGCGGGAAGCGATCGCGCTGGCGGGATTCCGCCGGGTGCAACGCGACTATTTGGCGAAGGACGTTTTGCGGCGCGGCGGGCGGTTGATCGCCGAAGCGATGGGCGCGTTCCGGTCGGCGGCGGTTCCGGCGGGGTCGGCGTAATGCGGATCGTGCATGCGATCGGAAATCTGAAAGGCGGCGGCGCGGAAACGCAGTTACGCTATCTCGCTCCGGAGTTGGCGCGGCGTGGGCACGAAGTTTGGGTGGTGCACTTGCGGGACGATCCCACGGCGTGGGGCGAAACGGGAAGCGGCGTGCGGTTTCACCGGCTCGGCACGCCGGGGACGCGTCATCATTCGCGGCGCTCGTGGCGGAATTACGATCCCCGGTTACCGCTACGGTTAATTCGGCTGGTGCGGCGGACGCGCTCCCACGTACTCCAAAGTTGGATCGTCCAGATGGATATCTTGAGTGCGATCGCCGCGCGATTCACCGGCACGAAATGGGTTTTGCGCGAGCCATCGGCCAACTTCGCCCATGGCGGTTTGAAAACGCGCCTGCGGGTGCGGCTGGCGAAAGGCGCGGCGGCGATCGTCGCGAATTCGAAAGAAGGCGTGCGCTATTGGGAGCGTACGGGTTCGGACGCCCGGTTGATTCCCAACGGAGTTCCGCTCGACCGTTTCGACCGGGCCGAGGCGGCGCCGGGCGATGGCCGAAAACGCATTCTCTTCGCCGGGCGGTTGCAGCCGTTTAAGAACGTTCGGCTGTTGGCGCAGGCGTTTGCGGAAGTGATGCGCCGGCGGCCCGGCGTCGTGGCGGAGATCGCGGGCGATGGCCCGGAGCGCGCGGCGGTGGCGGAGACGATCGCGGCGGCGGGCGGAGGCGTCATCATGCGCGGCGTGGTGGCGGACGGGGCTCCATATCTGAAGCGAGCCGACGTTTTCGTTTCGCTTTCGAAGCTCGAAGGCTTTCCGAACACAATTCTCGAGGCGATGGCTTGCGGGCGGCCTATCGTGGCTTCCGATATTCCGCAACACCGCGATATTTTGGCGGCTCCGTGGGCGAGGCTGGTTTCGCCGGACAGGCCGGAAGAGGCGGTGGCGGCGATACTTGGCACGCTCGACGATCCAGACTGGGCGCGGAATCGCGAGTTGGCGCGGCGGCGAGCCGGCGACTTTCAAGTCCAAGCGATGGCCGACCGGTACGAGCGATTGTACGAGGAGTTACTGGCATGAGGATTTTGCATTGCAACGCCACCCTTCATCCGTCCTGGGGCGGCCCGGTGGAGCATCTTCGGCAAACGGCGGAGGCTATGGCTAGACTCGGGCATCACGCGGAGTTTCTCTCGTTGGATAGCCCCGGCGATCCGTGTCTTCGAAGCTGGACGCATCCGGTCCATGCGATCGGCGAAGGCTGGACGAAGTACGGATTCGCGCCGGTTTCTCAATGGTTTCGCAAGAATGCGGATCGCTACGATGCGGTTTTTGTCCACACTCTTTGGCGCCATCTCGGGGCGGGCGTTCGCGAGGGGGTTCGGGGGAGCGGCACACCGTACTTTGTCAAACCGCATGGCGGACTAAACGCGTGGCATCGAAGCGAGCGCGGCGGTTCTCTGGCGAAGCGCACCTTTAAGCAAGCGGCATGGAAGCTTTCCGAATGGAAGGTTGTGCGCGACGCGGAGGCGATGATCTTCGTTTGCGACGAGGAGCGGCGTCAAGCGGCGGCCTCCTATCGGCCCTACGTTCCGCGGCGCGAGGAAGTGGTTACGAATGGGATCGGGCACCCTCCGTCCGGAGCGGCGGCGCAAGCCGAGGCGTTTTTCTCGGCCTATCCCGATTTGCGCGGCCGCGACTTGTTGCTGTTCCTGGGGAGGCTTCACCCAGATAAGGCATGCGACAACCTGCTACTGGGGCTTTCCGCCGCCGCGCGGGGGTCCGGCATCCATCTTGTGATCGCCGGGCCGGATGTCATGGGGTGGCTGGCCGAGTTGAGGCGCTTGGCGGCGAAAGAAGGTATCGAGAAACAAGTTACGTGGGCGGGAAGCCTGGAAGGCGACTTCAAGTGGGCGGCGATTCGTGCCGCGAGCGCACTTATCTTGCCTTCGCACAGCGAGGCGATGCCGTATTCGATTCTCGAGGCTCTGAGTTGCAGCCGCCCCGTGCTAACGACAGAAAAAGTGGGGATCGTCGCCGACCTGCGGGAGGCGCGATGCGGATTTATCGCAGCGGATACCGTCGAAGGCGCAGCCGAATTGATCGGCTCGTGGGCCTCAGCCGGGCCGGAAGAGCGCAGAGCTTTGTCGGATCGGGCTTACGCGTTGTTTACGGATAAGTACTACATCGACACGGCTATGGAACGGCAACTAAAGATCGTCCGGGAATCGAAGCCCCTGGTTCGATCGCATTCCGCTTAACGTGCGGCGATTAAGCGGGATCAGCTTCCTAAGCGTTTATCGAGACATTGGAGCATAGAACTACAACATGAGCGATCAGAAGCGGGTGTTAGTAACCGGCGCCGGAGGATTCATCGGCAGCCATTTAGTCGCCTATCTTAAGGCGCGCAATTACTGGGTGCGGGGCGCCGACCTTAAGCATCCCGAGTATTCTTCGACCGTCGCCGACGAGTTCGAGATTCTCGATCTCCGCCGCTGGGACAATTGCCTGCAGGCGACACGGGGCGTAGACGAAGTCTACGCGCTCGCGGCGGACATGGGGGGAATGGGATTCATTTCCGCTCACCACGCGCAGATTCTCTATAACAACTCGTTGATTAATCTTCATACTCTCGAAGCGGCGCGTGTCAACGGTGTGCGGCGCTACCTTTACACCTCGTCGGCGTGTATCTATCCTGAGTATTTGCAGACCGCTACCCAAGTGGTGCCGCTAAAGGAAGAGGACGCTTATCCGGCACAACCGCAGGACGCTTACGGATGGGAAAAACTGGTCAGCGAGCGCCTGTGTACCCACTATCGCGAAGATTACGGAATCGAAACGAGGATCGTCCGGTTCCACAACATCTTCGGACCGTTAGGTACATGGGAAGGCGGGCGGGAAAAGGCTCCGGCAGCGATGTGCCGCAAGGTGGCGACGGCGAAATTGACCGGCAATCCCGTGGTGGAGATTTGGGGGGACGGCGAGCAAACGCGGTCCTTTTGCCATATCGACGATTGCACGGAAGGCCTCTACCGGCTGATGCGCTCCGAATACCGCGAACCGCTGAACCTGGGCCAAGACCGCATGGTTTCGATCAACGAACTTGCGGAGATCGTCGCGAAGATCGCCGGTACGAAGATCGAACGGCGGCACGTGGCGGGGCCGCAGGGCGTGCGCGGACGCAATTCCGATAACAACCGGCTACGCCAGGTGCTGGGATGGGAACCGGCGATTTCGCTGGAAGACGGGCTAACGGACACGTACCGCTGGATCGAATCGCAGGTTCGCCGGAAACTCGAGTCCACGCCAGTGGCCGCTGCCAAGACCGCGGCGGGCGACCGGTAGCCGAACGGCCGGATGCGAATCCTGCTCCACGATTTCGTCTGCCACCCGTTCCAGCTGGAGTTGAGCCGCGAGTTGGCGCGGCAGGGGCACACCCTGCTGCACGTGTCGTTTCTCGACATGCAGGGACCGAAAGGCGATTGGGAGCGGCGGCCGGGAGACGCGCCGACCTACCGCGGTGTAGGGATCGAACTGGGTGGTCCGTTTCCTAAATACTCGATGGCCAAGCGACTGCTCGCCCACCGCGCTTACCTGCGGCGTCTGCGGGACGAAGCGGCGGGATTTGAGCCCGACGTAGTGCTTTCGGGGAACACGCCCATCGACGTGCAGCACGGCATTTGGAAGTTCGCCCGCTCGCGTGGATACGCGTTCGTGCACTGGATGCAGGACTTTTATTCGCTTGCCCTACATCGGCTGCTTGAGCGGAAGTGGGGCCGGTTAGCTTCGCTCGCAAGCGGTCCTTTCCTCGCCATGGAGCGTGAGATTTGCGCGGAGTGCGATGGCGTGATCTTTATCGCACAGGATTTCGAGCGCCGTATCGCCCGCCACGGGATGGCCGCGACACGAAGCTGGGTGATCGAGAATTGGGCGTCGCTTAACGATCTGCGCCCACTTCCCAAGGCCAACTCGTGGAGCGAGCGCCACGGTCTCGACCGGCGAACGACGATCCTCTACTGCGGAACGCTAGGGTTAAAGCACAACCCCGAATTACTGTTCCATTTGGCGGAAGCCGCTCCCCCCGAGGTAACGGTAGCGGTTGTTTCCGAAGGATTGGGGCGCGGCTTTCTGGAAGACAGGCAAAGGTCCAGGCCCGCGTTGGCTTTGCGGCTTTTCGATTTCCAGCCTTACGCCGAGTTACCGCAAGTGCTTGCGACGGGCGACGTGTTGCTGTCGATTCTCGAGCCCGACGCTAGCGAGTTCGCCGTACCCTCCAAGGTGTTGGGATATCTCAGCGCCGGAAGGCCCGTTATTCTCGCCGCCCCGCGCGACAATCTGGTAGCCCGCGTGGTAGAGGAGTCCGGTAGCGGAACAGTGGTGGATCCGAGCGACACAGAGGGGTTTGCCAAGGCGGCGTTGGAACTGGCATCGGATCCCGAGCGGCGATTCGCGATGGGAAAACGCGCGCGCGAATATGCCGAGAAAAACTTTGAGATCGGGCGTATCGCGGCGAAGTTCCTGGAAGTACTTAACTGCGCGGTGGACCGCCGACGGCCTCGAGCGGCGGCGGCTTCCGGCTAAACGTTCGCCGCTTTGGCGTTTTCCGCGCCGTAGTAGCGTTTGTAATACTTGCCGTAATATCCGTAGTAATAGTAGTGATCCGAGTGATGTTTTTTCACTTGGTTCAACACTAACCCCACGACATTGGCGCGCAGTTGTTGCAGAGTCTGAAGCGCACTAGCCACCGCCCGGCGCGACGTCTCGCCGGCGCGCGTGACGACGATCACTCCATCGGCGGCGGCGGCCATTTGCAGACTTTCGGCGAAGCCCAGCAGCGGTGGGCCGTCGAGCACGATCAGGTCGTAGTCCCGGCTCATCTCCTCGATTAAGACCGGCATCGTAGAACCTAACATGTCGGCGGCACGGCGCGACGGCGGCCCGGCGGTAATGATATCGAGGTAAGGATTTGTTTCGGGCCGCAGGATCGCCTGCCGCCAGTCCAGATCGCCGTTCAGGATGTTCGACAACCCCACCTTGGTCTCGATTCCGAAGATCTTATGCTGGCTCGGCCGGCGCAAGTCGCAATCGATCAGCAGCGTACGCTTCTTCTGCTCGGCGTGGGTAAACGCCAGGTGCCCGGCCGTGGTCGATTTCCCTTCGGCGGCCGTCGCGCTCGACATCAGGAGGGTGCGGATGCGCCGGTCGAAATCCATCAGCATCACGGAACTGCGAAGGGTCCGGATCGCTTCATCGTAAGTGGAGAGCTGACGGTCGGCGGGTGCAGCAACAACCATAGACTTGCCCGGTTCCGGCTTAATCATCGAGATCTGCAACGACTTAACTTCCTTGACCGCAGGCAGAGTACCGATCACATGAGTGTTGAGCGAACGAGTGACTTGCTCCGGATCGCGAATCGTGTTGTCGAGCGCATCGGAAAGGATCGCGGCGCCGATACCAAGCAGCGTCGAGAAGAGAAAGGCTAACAACACGTTCATCTGCATTTTGGGGAACACGGGCTTGAAGGCGGCGCGGGCTGGGTCCGACACGCGAACTACATTGTTCTGAAAGCTCGAATTGATGCCCGCCTCCCGAATCTTCCGGACCAACTCGTCGTAGAGTTTCTTGTCCGCTTCGGCTTCCTGTTTGACTCGGCGATAATCGAACGAGCGGGCGTTTAAGCTGTCGCTCTCGGCCTTGGCCTTATCGAAGTTCGCCTTGATCATCGACTCGCGGGCGGCCGCGGATTCGAACTCGACTTCCGCCTGGCGGGCGATCTGCTTGCGAGTCGCCTCGACCTGTTCGTCGAGCGTGCGGACTTGCGCGGAGATCTTCTTGTACTCCGGGTGGTTCGGCCCAAAGTGGGCTTTGATCTCGGCGAACCTCTCGTTTTGCTCGTTCCGGCGGTCCACCAAGCGCTTCAAAGAGTCCGCTTGCGGCGACAACAGGACGGCCTCGAGCGAGCCGCCGCGAATCGAATCGTATGCCGCTTTGGCCCGGGCGAGTTCCGTCTGCGCCTTCGCGTAGTCGGCGTTCAAATCGATCAGGCGGCGCGAAAGCGTGTTGGTCTTGTCTTCGGCGGAATCGACGACATTCAATTCCCGTTCGAGTTGCGCCAAGCGGCCCTGCGAATCTTCCATCTTGGCCCGCAGTTCCTCGATTTGCCGTTCCATATAGCGAGAAAGACTCACCGACGATTTCGCCCGGATATTGTAGGTGTGGTCGATATAGGACGCCGCGATTCCATTGGCGACATCGGCGGCAAGTTGGGGGTCGGTGGAGCGATAGGAAATCTGGAGAAGATACGTGTTCGGTGGACGGCTGACCTTCAGTTTCTTGAGCAAGATGGGCGCGTCGGTGGCTTTCGCGTTCTTTTCCTTGTCCTCGGTCAGTTGGTCTTCCCGTTCGAGGAGGTTATAGCGCTGAGCGACGGGCCGGACGACCGAATCCGCCTGGATCATGCGGATTTGGGTGGCAAGAAACTGCTCCGCGTCGAAGGTCGAGATGGCGGAGGACTCCGAGTCCCGCCCGACGATATTCTTAGCCTCCTGGCGATCCACGTAAACGGTGGCCGTCGATTCATACACTGGGGTAAGCCGCGCGGACACGATGATTGTCGCGACGACCACGGTCGCGACGAAACCCGCGATCCGCCAGGCGTTGCGGCGCACGATCCAGAGGTAATGGGAAAGCGGCAAGCTGGCCGCCTCCGAGTCCATATCCAGGACCGTGGGAGGAATTGGTACTCCCGGTACTCGAGGTTCGTGGATCGGTGCAGGTGTCCGGTCAACCGGAAAATTGGGTTCCTGGGGCATCTCGTCTCGAATCGTCCGATTTCCCGGCTGGGCGGTTCGGGTTCGCCAAGCTCCTCAAAAGCTTTAGAGTTTCTTACTGTACTGTACTTGATTTACGTTGTCCATCGGAGCTAAAACTCTCATGAAGTAATCCGTTTCCGTTATAGAGATAGCCAAAAACAGCTCCCGCTAGCGGTCTGGGTCCGGCCCAGCGACAATGTGGAAGAGCGCTGGATGCAAACGATCATCGCTTTCTTAGCTGCCAGTACCATGGTACTGGCCCAATCTCGTGCCGACCTGCGCCTTGTCGATCAATCGCTAGCCGACCTCTCCGAGAAAGTTTCGCCCGCCGTCGTCCAAATCCTAAGCGACGCCTACAGTCCGCTTTCGCCCGATCCGGGCGCGCCCGCCGCTTACGAACAAACGTTCGGCTCGGGGATTATCCTGAGCTCCGACGGATACATCGTCACAAACGCCCATTTAGTTAAGGGGTCCACCCGAGTTTCCGTGGTTTTACCCGGCAGCGTTTCGCGTGCGGCGCGGGGTAGTATCGTTCGTCCGCGCGGCCGCACTCTGCCCGCGAGGTTGATCGGGCTAGACCGGGAAACCGATTTGGCCGTGCTGAAAGTGGAGGCGCGCGATCTGGCGCATTTGACGCTGGGCGACTCCGACCGCGTCCGGCAAGGCCAATTGGTACTTGCGTTTGGCAGCCCTTTCGGTCTTCAGAATTCGATGTCTATGGGTATTGTGAGCGCCGTCGCCCGGCAGCTTGAAGACGACGACCCGATGATCTACATCCAATCCGACGTCTCGATCAATCCGGGCAATTCCGGCGGTCCGATGGTGGATGTCGAGGGCAAAGTGATCGGCCTCAACACGATGATTATTTCGGAATCCGGCGGTTCGGAGGGCGTGGGCCTTGCGGTACCGGCCAACATCGTGAAGAGCGTTACCGACCAGATCATCCGTAGCGGCGTCGCCCGGCGCGGAGAAATCGGCATCTTTCCCCAGACCATCACGTCCGGGATGGTACCGGCGCTTGGATTACCGGAGGACGCCGGGGTGGTGTTGGGCGATGTGACACCGGACGGTCCGGCGGATCGCGCCGGTTTGGCTCCGGGCGACGTCATCTTGACGCTTAATGGCAAACCGATGGAAAACGCCCGGCAATTGCAGGTGAATCTGTATTCGCAGGCGCTCGATTCGGTGGTGGACGTAGAGGTGATGCGCGACGGCCGGCGGCTCTCGCGCCGCGTTACGGTAGCCGAAAGGCCGAACGATCCCGACCGGTTCGCAGCCCTGGTAAACCGGGAGGTGGCGACCATCTCGCGGCTGGGAATTCTGGGTCTCGAAATCGGGACTCAGGTTCGCGAATTGCTGCCGACAACCCGTAAGCCGCGAGGCATCCTGGTGGCGAACGTCCTGGCCGCGGCGGGGCGGCAGGCCGGTGTGATCGAGACCGGCGACATTATCTATACCGTCAACCGGAAAGCGGTAGGGACGCTGGAGGAGTTGAAGGCGGCGCTCCAGAACTTGCCCGCGAGTGAAACTGTGATCCTGCAGGTGGAGCGCGACGGGCGGCTGCGCTTCGTCGAAGTCGTTCTGGATTAGGCTCACGCCCTAGACGCTTGCCGGTTCGCTCCACGCCCCGAATACTTCGCCCATCGCCGCGCAAATCTCGCCGACGGTCGCGTTGGCGCGGACGGAATCGAGGATCGCGGGCATACTGTTCGCCGAACTGCGGCAGGTTTCGCGAAGGCGATCGAGCGACCGCCGCACGCTCTCGGGATCGCGCCGCGCACGCAACTTGTCGAGCTTCGCGCATTGCGCTTTCGCCGATTCCTCGCCGATCGCGAGCAACTCGGGCGGCTTCTCCCCCTCCGTCGCGAACGCATTGACGCCCACAATTTTGCGCTCGCCCGATTCGACGCTTCGCTGATACTGGTAACTCGCTCGCGCGATTTCGCCTTGCGGAAAGCCGCGCTCGATCGCCGGGATCATGCCGCCCAGGGCATCGATGCGTGCCATCAGGTCCATCGCACGCCGCTCGATTTCGCCGGTGAGCGATTCGAGAAAGCGACTGCCGCCGAACGGGTCGGGATATTCGACGATGCCGGTCTCATGCGCGATTACCTGCTGGGTGCGCAAGGCGAGCGTCGCCGCGCGTTCGCTAGGCAGCGCATACGCCTCGTCGAGCGAATTGGTATGGAGCGATTGTGTGCCGCCCGCCACCGCGGCGAGGGCCTGGATGGCCGTCCGCACCAAGTTGTTCTCGGGCTGCTGCCAGGTGAGCGAGCAACCGGCGGTCTGCGTGTGCGCGCGGAGTTTCCAGCTGCGCTCGTCGCGCGCGCCATAGCGGTCGCGCATCCGCGTCGCCCACATGCGCCGGGCCGCGCGCATCTTCGCGATCTCTTCGAAAAAATCGTTGTGCGCGTTCCAGAAGAAGCTTAGGCGCGGGGCGAAGTCGTCGATCGCCAGCCCGCGCTTTAGCGTCTCCTCGACATACTCGATGCCGTCCCGCAAGGTGAACGCGAGTTCCTGTACGGCGTCCGATCCGGCTTCCCGAATGTGATACCCGGAGATCGAGACCGGATTGTACTTTGGCGCATGGCGAGCGGCGTACTCGATGACATCGATGGCCAGCCGTAAAGAGGGACGCGGCGGGTAGATGAACTCTTTCTGCGCGATGTACTCCTTCAAAATGTCGTTCTGGAGCGTGCCCGCCAAGCGATCCATCGGAACGCCTTGACGCTCCGCCGCGACCCCGTACATCGCCCAAATCACCGGTGCGGGCGAGTTGATGGTCATCGACACCGTGACCTGGCCGAGCGGAATTCCGGCGAACAGCGCCTCCATGTCTTCGACGGACGAGATCGCGACGCCGCATTTACCGACTTCGCCCAGCGCTTCCGGCGCGTCGGAATCGAGTCCCATCAGCGTCGGCAGATCGAAGGCGACGGACAGTCCGGTTTGTCCTTGCGCCAGCAGGTACCGATAGCGGGCGTTGGTCTCTTCGGGCGTGGCGAAGCCGGAAAACTGCCGCATGGTCCACAAGCGCGCGCGATACATGGCGGCGTGGATGCCGCGCGTATAGGGAAACTCACCCGGCCGTCCGGCGTCTGGCGGTTCGGCGTACACCGTCTCGACGGGGATGCCCGAGAGCGTGGTCATGCGATTCCCAGTCTAGATCGCCGTCCGTTAGCCTGATGGTATGGCTCAGCCTGCCGTAATCGCCGATCCCGAAGTCATGAACGGTATGCCTTGTTTTCGCGGGACCAGGGTACCGTTCAAGAATCTCATCGATTACATTGAGGGCGGCGACTCCTTAGAGGAATTCCTCCGCCAGTTTCCTTCGGTACCTCGCGATCTCGTCATTCAGGCGTTGGATGAAGCCTATGCGTTAATCGCCGATCGTGTGACATGAAGGTACTGCTGGACGAGTGCCTGCCGGTCGAATTAAGACGCCACTTCCCGGATCATGAAGTTCACAGTGTCCAGTGGGCGGGCTTCAAAGGTCTAAAGAACGGTCGGCTCATCAAGGCGGCTCAATTATCCGGTTATCGGGTGTTGTTGACGATGGACCAGGGCTTGCCGTCGGAGAGTTCGCCGAGCGGCTATACTCTCGCCGTGATCGTCTTGCGAGCGAGGACAAATCGAAATGCAAGATCTTGTCCCGCTGGTGCCCCTTCGTGATCGGCATGCTCCGGACAATTGGTCCCGGCGAAACGATGATCGTCGGCTAATCGTGTCGGCGGCCGAAAAGGCTGGGACCGTGGGACTTCGATGGATGAAGGAGTTGAAATGATCGAATACGCCGATGCGAGCGCCGAGATCCGCGCCGTCTACGACGACATCATGGCCACGCGCCAGACGGACTACATCAACAACTTCTGGAAAGCGCTGGCGCACGATCCGGCGACGCTCAAGCGGACCTGGGAATCGATCAAGCAAATCATGGCGCCGGGCGCGCTCGATGCGCCGACCAAGGAACTGATCTATCTCGCCGTCTCGACCACCAATCAATGCGAGTACTGCATCGCCTCGCACACCGCCGCCGCGCGACGGGCGGGGATGACCGACGCGCAGTTCGCCGAACTGATGGCCGTCGTCGGCATGGCGAACGAAACGAACCGCCTCGCGAGCGGATGGCGCGTGCCGGTCGATGAACGGTTCCGCGACTGACGATATCCTCGATAGATATTGATCGCGCTCGCGCTACTTCTGCTGCTCCAAGACGGCGAGAAAGCCGCGCCCAACGGCGGATCGGCGAAAGAGCCGCAAAAGGCGCTCTCCGTCGCCGAGCCGTCGCAACTCAACCTGCTCGGCAAGTCCGACAGCGATTCGGGCGAAGGGCGGCGCAACGAGAACGTGCAATTCAATCTCATCGACAACAACGCGATGAAAGAATTGCGCAAGCGCCTGGGCACCAGCGCGACCATCGTGAGCGACTTCCGGCCGGACCGCAGCTATTTCGGCGGGGAATTCGGTAATCCGCCCATCGCTCCGCCGCATGTTCCCGGCGCAAAGACCGTTTCCCGCGTGCGCGGAACGGCCTTCTGGACGCATTCGAATAGCGCGACCAGCGCCCGGTCGTTCTTTCAGGTGGGCGGCGTCGCGCCAGCGCGCGAGAACGAATACGGCGTCAACGTGTCGATCCCGTTATGGTCGAAAGCCTGGCTCGGCATCGACGCCTCGCAGCAGAAAATCCGCGGGCAGGTGAACGGCAATGTGCTCGTCCCGCGCGCGGAGGAGCGCATCCTACTCGCCACCGATCCGCAGGTGCGAGCGCTGCTCCAGACATGGCTCGCCGCCTATCCTACGGCGCTGCCCAATCGAACCGATATCGATCCGCGCGCGCTGAACACAAACGCTCCGCAATCGATCGACACGGATTCGACTTCGCTGCGGCTCGATCAATCGCTCGGCACGCGCGACCGCATCTCGGCGCGGCATACCTACACCAATCAACAAGTGGACGCGTTCCAGTTCGTCGCCGGACAGAATCCCGACACGACGACGAAGAACCACACGGCGCGGCTTACGTGGCAGCGCGCGTTCCGGCCCACCACCGCGGGCGAGTTCTCGATCGGTTTCGACCGCACGCATTCGCTGCTGGTTCCCGAACCGAATCACGTGGGTCCGCAAGTGCAAATCGGGACGGCGTTCACGCCTCTCGGTCCGAGCGCCGGAATCCCCATCGACCGCGTGCAGAACCGTTTCCGTTACGCCGCCCTGGTTACGCACACCGTGGGCCGACACCGGCTGGTTTTCGGCGGTGAGATCGACCGCACGCAGTTCAACGGGCGCGAGGCTTCGTCGAATCGCGGCAATTGGTATTTCCGGAACGATTTCGGCCGCGACGCGATTACCAACTTTCGGCTCGGCATTCCGAACCGGTTCTCTTACGGCTTCGGATCGCTCGACCGGGGATTTCGCAATTGGGAACAGCAGTATTTCGCTGGAGACAGCCTCCGGTTATCGAGTGTCCTCGATATCACGATCGGGCTCCGGTATCAGCCGCAACTGGGTCCCAAGGAAGTCAATGGGCTGACCAACGTCGCCTACGATTGCGACTGCAACAACTTCGCGCCCAGTTTCGGCCTGGCGTGGCGAGTGGCGGGCGGTGTGATCCGGGCGGCTTATTCGGTGCAGTTTAGCGAGCTGTTCCCGATCACGTTCCAGCAAGAACGTTGGAATCCGCCGCTATTTCTCAAGCCGGAAGTGCAGACGCCGAACATTCTCGATCCGTTCGCCACCATGGATCTTTCGCCCACGGCGCGCGCGACGGTCTTTCGGCTACCGCGGCATCTGCGCAATCCGTACTCGCACCAATACAACTTCAGTTGGGAGACGCAACTGGCGGGCAAGTGGCGATTGCAACTGGGCTACGTCGGCAGCCGAACGCACAAATTGCTACTGCTCTGGCATACAAATCGCGCCCAGCCGGTGCCGGGCATTCCGCAAATTACGGCAACGATTAACGACCGCCGGCCGAATCCCGATTTTTTCGAGATTCGCCCGGTGCTAAACGGATCGCGCGCATACTTCGACGCGGGGCGCGCGACTCTGGTGGTTCCCGAGTGGCGGCGGCTTACGATCGACGCGTCGTATTGGTTCTCGAAGGCGATCGATAACGGCGGCAATTACTTGAACACCGCGGCGGGCGACGACGCCCGGCAAGGGCATTCGCAAAGCGAGCGGACGTTGCAGCCGGACCTGCGCGGGCTGAGCGCCTTCGACCAGTCGCACGCCGGACTGATGCGCGTGCGTTACGAGTTGCCGGCTCTTCGTGGGGGCAATCGCTGGCTGGAAGGCACGCTGGGGAGTTGGGGACTTTCGACGGTCTGGCTCTGGAAGTCCGGCATGCCGCTCACGGTGATCGCGGGTTCGGACGGTCCGGGATTCGGCAACGTCGATGGAGCGAACGGCGACCGTCCGCATGTCATCGATCCCGCCGTGCTGGGACGCACGATCGGCGATCCCGATACCTCGGAACGTCTGCTGCCCCGCTCGGCGTTCCGCTTCATGTCGCCCACGGACGAGCGCGGAAATCTGGGCGTCAATACGTTTCGCCGGGGCGGCATATTTAATATGAACGCCTCTCTGTCGCGCAGTTGGGTGTTACGCGCGGAACGTAGCGTCACGTTCCGCGGCGAAGCGATCAACCTAACCAACACGCCGCAGTTCGCCGAGCCAAACGCCGACCTGACCTCGCCCGCGTTCGGTAAGATCACCAACACGTTGAACGACGGGCGCAGCTTCCGGTTTACTCTGCAATTGCAGTTCTGACAAACTAGAAGTTTGAGTCTTTTCTTACTGTTGGCCCTAGCCGGAGAATGGACCTCGATCGGCCCCTACGGCGGGCCGGCGGGATCGCTATCGGTTGACCGGCGCAATCCCGAACGGTTAATCGCCTCTTCGCGCAACGGCAACCTCTTCGTCTCGGAGAACGCCGGGCGCAGTTGGACCCGAATCGCGTTTCCGCGGATGCCGGGATCGATGATCGAGACCGTGAAGATTCATCCGCTCGATTCGAATCGCTGGCTGGTGGCGGTTTCGGACGAAACGGGCGAGTTCGCGGGGCTCTACGAATCGAACGATTCCGGCGCGAAGTGGAAGCGGACGCTCGAGGGTCAATCGGTGTTTGCGCTCGCGTTTTTCCCCGGCGATCCCAACCTGCTCGCGGCGGGTACCCGGCGCGGGGTATCGATCCGCCGGGACGGCGTTTGGAGCGCGACGGCGGCGGGACCCACGCCCGTCATGTCGCTGGCCTTCGACCCGCAAGACGCGCGCCGCATTTACGCCGGAACCACGCACTTGCCGTGGAAAACCGCCGACGGCGGCAAGACTTGGGCGGTGATTCACGAAGGGATGCTCGACGATTCCGACGTGTTCTCGATCCACGTCGATACGCGGAACACGGAACGGGTTTACGCCAGCGCCTGCAGCGGAATTTACGCCAGCGACAACGCCGGGGACAAGTGGCGGAAAGCGCAGGGGATTCCCGGCACCGACCGTCGAACGCATCAGATTATCGCCGACCCCGAATACTCGAATTTGCTGCTGGCGGGGACCACTGCCGGACTTTGGAAATCGGCGGACGCGGGTTCTACATGGCGCAAAATGAACGACTACATTATCCGTTCGCTCGAATATTCGCCGCGCGATAGCCGCGTCCTTTACATGGCGACGCAAGACCGGGGATTGATGAAATCGACGACGGCGGGCATCGATTTCGGCGAAATTAATCGGGGATTTGTCGGGCGGCCGGTAACCGAGATTGCCGTGGCCAATCAATTGCATGCCGTCTTGGTACGGACCGACGGGCGGACCGCTGTTTTGGCCGCCTCAAATGGCGATAACTGGAAAGAGGTGGATCTTGGTTTGCCGCAGGTACAGCAATTGGTTTTGCTTTCCGATGGATGGGTAGCGCGGACGGATCGCGGCATCTTTCATAAAACCGGTGAAGCCTGGGTGAAACTTCCTTCACCATCTAGTATCGGGACCGTGTACGATGTATTTGGAGCCGGTAAATCGCTGATGTTACGAGGGGCTAGCGGATTTTGGCTTCAATCGGCGAAAAGCTGGACGAAAATTCCGGCGGCTCCGGGGCGAGCGTTCGGAGCGGCGATCGACCGGCAAGGAAAGATTTTGGCGGCGACTAGCGAGGGGCTTTTCCGCTGGGCCGGTGGCTGGGTTCGAGTAACGGGCGGCGGGCTGCCGGACGGCTACTTTTTCGGAGTCGCGGCGCACGGGAAGTCGCCTGGAATCTGGGCGGTGTCGCAGTTGGGCCGCGTCTTTGTCACCCGCGACGACGGGGTTACCTGGAACGAATTTTCCGGAGCCGTCGAAGGGGCGCTGGTGAGGCGGTTGGCGTTTGGCGAGAGCAAAATCTACGCGCTCGCCGAGGGCCAGGGTGTTTTCGTCGGGGATTTTTTGCCATAATTATGAGACGTTTGTAAGGGAGAGAGATCACTTCCAATGAAACTGACCAACCTAGTCGTGCTTGGCGTTATCGCCGCCTCGACCGTGCCTCTGGCGGCTCAGAGCAAGACAGAGCCCGTTTATGGGAAGTACGAAATCAATATTTTCGGGGGCGGATCGTTCTTTAAACGGCAGGACCCGCGCCCGTATTTCGACTTGGGACGCGGCGGTGTCGCCGGATTCCGGGTCACGCAGAACCTTTGGAACTACGTCGGCTTGGAACAGGCCGTTACCGTTCACGGGACCAATAACGCTCGTTTTACGCTTCCGAACAGCTTTGAAACGACCACCTTTGGCCTCCGTCAGCGGCAAGTTAGCGTGAACCCGGTGTTCCACTTTACGCCGCGCGACGCCGCGGTTCGCCCGTTTGTGACAGCGGGTCCGGGCTTCAATTGGTATGTGCCTACCGACGAGGCGCGCAATGCGGCGCTTACCGCGAATGGCAATGGCCTCGGCGCTCCCGTCAATCTGAAGACCGGTTTCGTGCCAATGTTCAACTACGGCGCCGGTCTCAAGGCGAAGCTCGCGCCGCGCGTCGGCCTGCGGGTGGATGGCCGCGGCTACTTGACGCAATCGACCACCTTGGGCGTTCCGGAATCCGCGACGACCATTCCGAACCGGGTTACCTTCGTGGAGCGCAGCCCGCTCAACTCGCTTCAGTTAACGGGCGGCTTGACCTTCTACCTGGGCAAGCTCACCGAGCCGGTAATCGGCGATTTCCGCGCGGGGAATATCGAAGCCTCGGCGATGTCGGTTTGCCCCGGCGATAGCGTGACGCTGCGCCTGCCAGTGACCAACACGATGGAGGGCGTCGCCTCGAAGTACAAGTGGACCGTGGACGGCAAGGACATGGGCACGGCAGATTCGATCACGATGCGCGCTCCCGATAAGGCCGGCCCGGTGGCCGTTCGCGCGATCGTCGATCCCGATCTCGCCGGAGTTAAGGACAAGGGGATGCTGAAGTATATCCGTAAGAATCCGTTGGCGGCCACCGCCCGAGACACCACGATTACGGTGAAAGAGTACAAGGCGCCAACCGTTTCGGCTACCGCCTCGCCGACGTCGATCCCGCCGAGCGGAACCTCGACGTTAACCGCGACTCCCGGCCTTTCCGAATGCTCGGGCGATGTCACTTATATGTGGGAAGTGGATGGCGGCACGCTCTCCGGTTCGGGCGCGACTCGCACGTTCTCGCCCGCGGGTCTCAATCTCGCCTGCGGCACGCGCCGCACGGTGAACGCGCGGGTAACGATCCGCGACGCGAAAGGCGGTTCTTCGACGGCTTCGGTTCCGGTGGAAGTGGCCGCCGCACCGTGCCCGCCGCCGCCCCCGCCGCCTCCTCCGCCGCTGCGCGCCACGCAGTTCGACGACATTCTGTTCGCCAATGGCAACGGGCGCGTCAACAACTGCGGTAAGCGCACCCTGGATCGTGTGTACGAACAGGCGATGGCCTCGAACGATTACGACATCCTGCTCGTTGGGCATATCGATTCGAGCGAGTCCAAGATTCGCCGCCGCCGCGGACAGTCGGCCCTCGATCGCGAGCGCGTCGAGAACGCCGCCGCCTATCTCATCGCGGGCGAGCAGCCCTGCAAGCGCTTCGACCGCAATCGCGTGAAGATCGCGACGGTGGCCGATCAGCAGAACTCGCCGCTGCGCACCGCGCTTTGCGAGGATTCGGTGCGGGAACGCTCCGGTTCGCGCATCCGCGCCAACGACGACAAGGCGAAGTTCCGCCGCGTCGAAGTGTGGCTGGTCCCGCGCGATGGCAAGGGTCCGATGCCCACGGGCGTCGGCACGCCGGAAGCCGCTCCCGACGTGAAGGGCTGCCCTAAATAAGGGCGGCTCTCGAGCCGATGGCGGATTCGCCGTTTCACGAGCCCCGGCTCGCCCTGAACCGCATTTACACGCGGGGGGGCGACCGGGGCTTAACTTCTTTGGTGGGCGGGCAGCGGGTTCCGAAGGACACGCTGCGGATCGAGAGTTACGGCACGGTCGACGAATTGAACGCGTTTGTCGGGTTGGCGGCCACATCCGCCGCCGAACGTCCGGCAACGGCGCGGCTGGCGGAAATTCTGGTCCGGGTGCAACACGAGTTGTTCAACCTCGGATCGATCCTGGCGACGCTACCCGAGGACGTTCACCCCCGCCAGCCCCAAGTGACGGAGCGCGACGTCGAGCAACTGGAGCGCGAAATCGACGAAATGAACGAGACGCTGCCCGCCCTTCGCAGTTTCGTACTGCCGGGCGGATCGCGGCTGAACGCGGAACTGCACGTTTGCCGGACGGTTTGCCGGCGCGCCGAGCGGATCGTCGTCGCGCTTTCGAAGCACGAAACGGTGCCCGGCTTGGCCATGACGTATCTGAACCGGCTAAGCGACGCGCTCTTTGTCTACAGCCGTTGGGCGAACCGGCAACTGGAAGTCGAAGAGACGCTGTGGCGGCCCAACCAGGCCGCTTCGGGACGTGGTTAGGCGCTCGCCGCCGCGAGTAACGGTTCCGGGACGGGTTTGCCCCCGCGAATCTTGGCGATCCTTTCGGCACGGTGGGCGGCAATCCGCTTCCGGACCTCGGCGTCGAGCTTGGCGAACGTTTCGGGATGGTTCTTAAGATGCTGCCGGGCGTTCTCGCGCCCTTGGCCGATCCGCTCGCCGCGATAGCTATACCAAGTGCCCGACTTCTCGACCAGTTCCTCGGCGACGCCCAAATCGAGCAAGTCGCCTTCGCGCGAGATTCCTTCGCCGTAAAGGATGTCGAACTCGGCTTCGCGAAACGGCGCGGCGATCTTGTTCTTGACCAGCTTCACCTTGGTCCGGTTGCCGATTACCGTTTCGCCGTCTTTGATCGGCGCGCCCCGGCGCACCTCGGCCCGCACGGAAGCGTAAAACTTCAACGCCCGCCCGCCCGTGGTCGTTTCCGGGTTGCCGAACACCACGCCAATCTTCTCGCGGACCTGGTTGATAAAGACCAGGCAGCAATTGGTTTTCGCCACCACGCCGGTGAGCTTGCGCAAAGCCTGGGACATCAGCCGCGCGTGCAGGCCCATGTGACTGTCGCCCATTTCGCCTTCCAGTTCGGCTTTCGGCACAAGAGCCGCGACGGAATCGACGACGACGACGTCCACCGCGCCGGTCGAAACCAGTGTGGACGCGATTTCGAGCGCCTGTTCGCCCGAATCGGGCTGCGAAATCAAGAGGTCGTCGATCTCGACTCCCAACCGCCCGGCATACTCGGGGTCGAGCGCGTGTTCGGCGTCGATGAACGCGGCCGCGCCGCCTTCCCGCTGCGCCTCGGCGATGACGTGGAGGGCGAGCGTGGTTTTCCCCGAGGATTCCGGCCCGAAGATTTCGATCACGCGCCCGCGCGGAAAGCCCCCCGCGCCTAGCGCCGCGTCGAGCGACACTGAGCCGGAGGAAATGACTTTAACGGGAACGATGAGATTGGTACCAAACTGATGAATGACGCCGCTGCCGAACTGCTTATCGAGTTGCGCCATGGCCGTGCGTATTTGCCGGCGTCGCTCTTCGGTCATAGGCATAGTGGTAATAGTCCTTTCTTACGAAAAGAAAGTGCCTCTTCGCCAAGTTATTCTCAACAAAATTTCCACTTGTGGCGCGGTAAAATAGAGGGGTGGAAGACCGTTTCCCGAGATTAGATAAAACGGCGCTAAAAGTCTGCCACTCTTTCGAGGAAGCCGAAGAAGACGACCGCGTATTTTGGCGGGCCCAATCCACCGACCTGAAATTTCAAAGTCTGGAGTTCATTCGCCAATCTATCTATGGCTACGACCCTGCTACCGAAAGATTTCAGAGATCTATTGAGTTCGTTAAACGCAACGGGCGTTGATTACCTTCTCATCGGGGGCTATGCGGTTATCTACTACACCGAGCCCCGCTTCACAGCCGACATCGATATCTGGATCGCGACCCACCCGGACAACATAGCCAAAGTAGCCGCCGCCCTGAGGAGTTTTGGATTCTCAAACGCGACGGAGCGTGAAATAGCCGAATCGTCTATGGTCCGCATGGGAGTACCGCCATATCGAATCGAGCTTCTGACCGAGATTTCCGGGGTCGACTTCGAAGCGTGCCGCGGCAACCGCGAGATGGTTGAAATCGACGGCCTGACCGTGCCGGTCATCGGTATCGAAGATCTAAAGACAAACAAAAAGGCGAGCGGAAGACCCAAGGATCTGGCCGACCTTTACTCCCTCAATCGCTACCGGCCTTAGCTCTTTCGCCGCTTCACTAACTTCTTGCGTGGGGCGCGGCGCGGCGCGGGGAGCACGTCGGCGAACGCCTCTTCGAGAATCGCGGCTTGCTCCGCCGCGTGGCGTTTAGAGGATCCGGTGGCGGGGCTGGCCGCGGCCACCCGGCCGACGTAGCGGATTGCGCGGCGCGACTCGTCGAGGGTCTCGCGCATACGGTCCTCGACAAACTTCCACGCGCCCATATTGCGCGGCTCTTCCTGCACCCAAAGCAGTTCGGTCGAGCTCGAGTAGCGGGCGAGTACGTCGCGCACCTGATCTTCGGGGAACGGGTAAAGCTGTTCCAGACGCACGATCGCCACATGCTGCGCCTGCTTCTTCTCGCGCGCTTCGAGCAGGTCGTAGTAGATCTTGCCGGTACAGAAGATCGCTCGCCGCGCGCGGAGAGCTTCGGAATCGCCGATCACTTCGCGGAACGCGCCGGACGTGAAATCCTCCAAGTGGCTGACGGCTTTCGCATGCCGCAGGATCGATTTCGGGGTGAAGATCACGAGCGGCTTACGCAGACCCGCCTGCCGCCGCAGCAAGTGGAAATACTGCGCGGGGGTCGTGCAGTTGGCGACGATCATATTGCGCTCCGCGCAGAGTTGCAGGAAGCGTTCCATGCGGGCGGAAGAATGTTCCGGCCCCTGGCCTTCGTAGCCGTGCGGCAAGAGCAGCACTAAGCTTGTGGGCTGCCCCCACTTCGATTCGCCCGAACTGATGAACTGATCGATGACGATCTGC
The DNA here is from genome assembly GCA_033763835.1 of Bryobacteraceae bacterium. Taxonomy (GTDB): domain Bacteria; phylum Acidobacteriota; class Terriglobia; order Bryobacterales; family Bryobacteraceae; genus JAPKYZ01. The sequence continues at coordinate 35,213 of JANRJS010000025.1, forward strand.
GCGCCGTTGGCGAAATCGCCGAACTGCCCTTCCCAGGCGACCAGGGAGTCTTCGTCGGCCACCGAATACCCGTAATCGAAGCCCATCACGGCGAACTCGGAAAGCGAACTGTTCACAACCTCGAATCGAGACCGGCCTTGCGCGGCCAGTTTCGAGAGCGGTTGAAACTCGGCTCCGTTGTTGGGATCGACGAAACCCAGATGGCGTTGCGAGAAGGTACCGCGCGTCGAATCTTGACCCGACAGGCGCACCGATTGCCCTTCGAGCAGCAGCGATCCAAAAGCCAACGATTCGCCGAGCGCCCAATCGATGGGCCCGTTTTCAAGAGCCTTGAGGCGCTTCTCGAAGCCCTTTACGAGCTTGTCCTGCACCTCGAACCCGTCGGGGATCGCATGCAGCCCACGCATAACATCCTCGAACATCGCCCGGCCGATGCCCGTCGCGGGACTGACAATCGCCGGGTAAGGCACTTCGGCTTCGACGCTCTGGTTCTTCTTCGCTTCCTCTTGACCCTTTTCGAGACGCTCGCGAATTTGCGCGCGCATCGCTTCCACTTCTTCTGCCGTGATGGCTTTCTGCCGGATCAACCGGTCGCGATACTGAGTGGCGGGGAACGGGTGCGTTCTGAGTTGTTTGTACATCAACGGCTGCGTGTAGGTCGGGTCGTCGCCCTCGTTATGGCCGTGCTTGCGGTAACAGATCACGTCGATGACGACATCCTTGGCGAACGCCTGCCGGTACTCGAACGCCAATCGCGCCGCGCGCACGCAAGCCTCCGGATCGTCGCCGTTGACATGGAACACGGGAGCCTGGATGGCGCGCGCCATGTCGGTCGAGTAGGTCGAAGATCGCCCGTCGGACGGATTGGTGGTGAATCCCACCTGATTGTTGACGACGATATGGATGGTGCCGCCTGTGGTGTAGCCCTTGAGCCGCGACAGATTCATCGTCTCGATCACCACGCCCTGGCCCATAAACGCCGCATCGCCGTGCATGGCGATCGGAATCACGCGGACCCGCTTTTCGTCGCCCAGGCGATTCTGCTTGGCGCGAACCACGCCTTCGAGCACCGGATTGACGGCTTCGAGGTGGCTAGGGTTGGGTAACACAGTGACGCGAACGTCGCGTCCGTTCGACGTGTGCCGATCGCCCGAGGCGCCGATGTGGTATTTCACGTCGTCGTCGTCGTCCGCGCCGATTTCGAACGCGGTGAACACGCGGACATGCTGGCCGATCAGGTTGCCGATCACCGTGAGGCGGCCGCGATGCGGCATGCCGATGGCGATCTCGTGGACATTCGCCTCGGCGCTCAACTCGCACAGTTCATCGAGTACGGCGTAGGCGCTCTCGCCGCCTTCGAGCGAAAACCGCTTTTGACCCTTGTAGCGCGCTTCGAGAAACTGCTCGAACATTTCGGCTTCGAGCAGGCGCCGGAGGATGCGGACGCGCCGTTCGGCCGGAGGAGTCGCAAGCGATTCCGGGCTCTCGATTTTCCGTTGCAGCCACAACTTCTCCTCGACGTTGTGGATGTCCATGTACTCGACGCCGGTCTTGCCGCAGTAGGCGCGGCGCAGCACGTCGAGAATTTCGCGCAGCGTACAAACGGGCTTGGGCGCGGCAGTGCCGCTCAGCGCACCGAGCGAGCCGAAGTTGAACTCGCGGTCGAGATCCCAAATCGAGAGACCGTAGGTTTCGGGATCGAGTTCGGGATGCGCCTTGGTGACCGGGTACAGCGGGTTGATGTCGGCCATGAGGTGCCCGCGCATGCGGTAGGCGTTGATCAACTGCAGGATCGCCGCCTCTTTATTCGACTCCGTGGCGGCGGGCCGCAATCCCGGCAGCGCCGGAGCCTTATCGGGCTGCCAAACGACGGGGCGCGCGGGAATGCCTAGGCTCTCGAAAATCCCTTCGTAGAAGCCGTCTTTGCCTTGCAGCAAATCGGCAAGACGGCCCAGGAACATGCCCGATTCCGCGCCCTGGATCACTCGATGGTCGTAGGTGCAGGTGACCGTCATCACCTTGCTGAGGCCGAGCGCCGCCTTAGTTTCCGGAGCGACGCCCGCGTACTCGGCGGGGTAATCCATCGCGCCGGTGGCGATAATCGCGCCTTGGCCGGGCATCAATCGCGGAACGCTGCCTACGGTGCCGACCGTGCCCGGATTGGTGAGCGAGATCGAAGTGCCCTGAAAATCGGGAAGCTGCAGCTTGCCCGCGCGGCCGCGCGCGACGAGATCGTCGAAGGCGGCGACGAAATCGGAGAACGTCATTTCGCCCGCGTTCTTGATCGAGGGGACCAGGAGAGATCGCGTGCCGTCCTTGCCGGGGACGTCGATGGCGAGCCCGAAGTTCACCGCGTTGCGCACGACGCGGAACGACTCGCCGTCCTTTTGCAGGTAGGCGTTGTTGAGGTTGGCGTGCGACTTCAGCGCCTGGACAATCGCCCAGCCGATGAAGTGTGTGTAGGAAAGCTTCGATTGTCCGCCGATGTCGCGATAGTCGTTCACCAAGCGGCGATTTTCGTCGACTACGCGCACCGGAACCACTCGCTGCGACGTCGCGGTCGGCACCGAAAGGCTCAAGTTCATGTTCTCCGCGATGCGGAGCGGCGCGCCTCTCAGGGGGACCATCTGTTCGCTGGGGCTGGGCTCAGTTGTCGGAGTGGGTGCGGGCGTTTGCACAGGTGCTTTGGCGATGGCTGTCTCCGCGGCGGGTAACGGTTGGGGCGCAGGAGTTGGAGGCGGTGGCGCGGCGGCTACCGGCGCAGGTTCGGCATTCGCCGGAGCATTGACATTGGGAGCGCTGTGGCCATTGACTTTCGCGGCTACGCCATTGGTCTCAAATACTTGCCGCCAGGGATCGTCTACGGTTTGCTGGTTGTACTTATACTGCTCGTACATCTCCTGTTCGAGCCAGCTATTGATACTCGGCGAAGGTTCGGTGGGGTTCGACATGGAAAAAGCGGATTTGCGCCTGTTTCGATGATAACGGAACTATTTCAAGACCCTCCGCCGCCGCTTTGGGTGGTGACGCTGGCGGTCGAGTTCGCCGGGCCTCCGGGACGGGCGCTCGATCTCGCCTGCGGCAGCGGGCGGCACGCGAGCTTCCTCTCCGAACGAGGCTGGCGAGTGACCGCCGTCGATCGCGACCGCGAAGCGCTAGCGCAACTGGCGGGGCGGAGCCCGGAAGTCGAAATCGTAGAAGCGGACTTGGAGCTCGGCGAATATACGATCGAACCGGGCGCGTGGGATTCGATCCTCAACACGCTCTACTACCAACGCAATTTGTACGCCCCGATTCGCGAGGGCGTTCGCCCCGGCGGGATCTTCGTCGGCGTTACCAAGACCGGCGGCCGCTTCGCCAGTCCGCCGGGCGTGTTGCGCGAAGAGTTCTCCGGCTGGGAGTTGTTACACTACGCCGAAGACGTGCTCGCCGAAATCGTCGTCCGAAAGCCCACTGCATGAAAATCGTCGTCCTCGATGGCTACGCGCTGAATCCCGGCGACCTGAGTTGGGACGCGCTCGCCGCGCTGGGAGAACTTACCGTCCACGACCGCAGCGCGGCGGGCGAGATCGATACCCGCTGCGAGGGCGCGGACGCGGTGTTGACCAACAAATGCGCCTTCCCGCGCGAGCGAATCGCAGAGCTGCCCGACCTGCGCTACATCGGTGTGCTCGCCACCGGATTCAATATCGTCGATGTCGCCGCGGCGAGGGAACGCGGGGTGGCGGTCACCAACATTCCCACCTACGGGACGCATTCCGTCGCGCAACACACCATCGCGCTTTTGCTCGAACTCGTGAATCGCGTGGGACGTCACGCGGCCGATGTCGAGTCCGGGGGATGGCGGCGGAATCCCGATTGGAGCTACTCGCTCGAACCTTCCATCGAGCTCGCGGGCAAGACGTTCGGCGTGATCGGCTTCGGACGCATCGGCCAGCAAACCGCCCGGATCGCGCACGCGATGGGAATGAAGATCGTCGCTTACGACGAGACCATGACGCACGCGCCGGCGGACTTGCCGTTCGAGTGGATTTCGCTCAAAGGGCTGCTCGAAGAATCGGACGTGGTAAGCCTGCATTGCCCGCTTGTGGACGATACGCGCGGCATGATTAACGCCCAAACCTTGAAGCGCATGAAGAAGACGGCGTTTCTGCTGAACGCTTCGCGCGGACCGCTGGTGGTGGAAGAAGATCTGGCCGAAGAATTGAACGAGGGCGGCATCGCCGGGGCGGGCATCGACGTTCTGAACGAAGAGCCGCCGGTGTCGGGTAGCTTGTTGATCGGCGCGAAAAACTGCGTCATCACGCCGCACATGGCGTGGGCGTCGACGGAGGCGCGCTCCCGGCTGCTCGGCATGGCGGTGGAGAATCTGCGGGCGTGGATCGCTGGATCGCCCAGGAACCTCGTGAGCTAAGACGTCTCGCCGGAACTGTGTTCCCCTAGTAGATTGGAGCAAGCGGTACAGATTCGCCGGGGCCTGCGGCTGGAGTATCTGACTCTCGGCTACAACTGCATCGAGGCGATCGTCGCGCTGGGTTCGGGCGCGGCCTCGGGAAGCGTGGCGCTGATTGGGTTCGGCATCGACAGCCTGATCGAGATGTCGTCCGGGTCGGTCATGCTGTGGCGCTTGAATTCCGGCGCGTCGAACGAACGGCTGGCGCAGAAGCTGGTGGGCGCCTCGTTTTTCGGACTGGCGCTCTACGTCTTCTACGAATCGGTTGAGGCCCTGTTCCAGCAAGCGCGCCCGGAAGTGAGTTGGCCCGGGATCGCCCTCGCCACGCTATCGGCCGTGATCATGCCTTTCATCGCGCGAGCCAAACGAAGCGTGGGGCGAAACATCTCGAGCGCGGCGATGGTAGCCGATTCCAAGCAAACGCAACTGTGCGCCTACCTGTCGATGATTCTACTGGGCGGGCTCGCACTCAACGCGTTATTCGGTTGGTGGTGGGCCGATCCTGTGGCTGCGCTCGCCATGGTGCCGATCGTCGTGCGCGAGGGCGTCTCGGCGTGGAAGGGCGAGGGCTGCGGTTGCGGTTCGGGCGGCTGTCACTAAGCTTCGGCGGGCGGCGCGGCTTCTTCCGGTTGCGGCGGCTTAGGCCCGATCAAGACGCGGTCGATCCGGTTTCCGTCCATATCCACCACCTCGAACCGCCGCTCCAAGGCTTCGAACGAATCGCCGATCGCCGGAACCCGCCCCAATCTGTGCATCACGAAACCGCCCAGCGTGTGATAGAGCTCGCCCTCGTCGTCGAGGCTCTCAACCCCCAGCAACTCGCGCAACTCGGAGGCGGGAAGCATGCCGTCCACCGACAACGATCCATCCTCGCGCGTGGCGACGCGGGGGCTAGACGTTTCGCCCCAGTGCGGCAGTTCGCCGACGATCGCTTCTAGAAGATCGGTGGTCGTGATTATGCCGAGAACTTCCCCGTGCTCTCCGACAACCAGCGCAAGGTGTTCCTTGGCGGCGCGGAACCGCTCCACGAGCCGCAAGGCGGGGAAACCGCCCGGAACGAGAATCGGTTTGCGGACGTACTCGGCGACCGGCCGTATCTTCGAGGCGAGCGAGTCGTCGAACAAATCCTGAATTTGCAAATATCCGGCTGCGCGGTCGAGATCGCCGCGCGCCGCGGGTAGGCGGCTAAACCGGCTGCCACGCAATTGATCGAGAATTTTGTCGCGAGGTTCGTCGAGGTCCACCCATTCGATCTGGAACCTCGGAGTCATAATCTCGGAGGCCTTGCGGTCTCCCAACCGGAATACGGCTTCCACCATGTGGCGTTCGGCGGGCTCGATTTGGCCGGATCTGGCGCCCTGCAAGAGAAGCATCCGGATCTCCTCTTCGGTCATGGGCGGTTCCGGCGATCGGCGCAGCGGGACGATCTTCAGCACCAGGCCCGAAGAGGCGCTCATGACGCGCACTAGCGGGGAAGCGGCGCGCGAAAGCCAAGCGATGGGCCGCGCCGCCAACATGGCAATCCGCTCCGGCGCGGCGAGGGCGATTTGCTTGGGAACCAGTTCGCCGAGAATGAGTGACAAATACGTGATGGCCGCGACGACGATTCCCAGGCTCACCGTCTCGCTGTGAGGGCCGATCCACGGTAGTCCGGCGAGCGACGGCGCCATCTGCTCGGCGATGGTGGCCCCGCCGAACGCGCCCGCCAGCGTTCCGACCAGTGTAATGCCGATCTGTACGGTGGCCAGCATCTGATCCGGCGACTCCGCCATTTGGAGCGCGGTCTTCGCCCTAGGATTCCCCGACTCCGCAAGACGCTGCAGTCGCGCCTTGCGGGCGGAAACGATCGCGATTTCCGACATCGCGAACGCTCCATTGGCGATTACCAAAACGACGATCAGCGCCACTTCGAACGAGATTTCTCCCATGCGGGCACTCCCGGACCCACGTTAGCGAACGTCGTGAACGCTAGTTGTCTTTCTTCTTAAACGTCCGTCCCGCGTCGAGCCCGAACTTCGGGTTCGATCGAGTGCCTTCGATCTTGATCGAAAGCACCGTGCCTTGGCCTTTACGGCTGAAGAGTCCGTCGAACGGTTTGAGCATCAGCGACTTCATTCCGCGGAACGTTTGCGAGACGGTGGCGTCCATGCGGAACGTTCCCGAAAAGGCGATCTCTTCGCTCTTCAGTCCGTAGGTGCCGATCACGTCTACGCTCGCGCCCGGCACTTCGTAATGCAGTTCGCTGAAGCGCATTACCGTGTCCCGCAACGTGAACTTGCCGCGCATCCGCGAACGCACGCGGTCGATTTCCTCGTCGCCGGGGTGGCCGGAACCGCGCCGGCTGAGTTCGTCGATCTTGTCCTGAATTTCGGCGCTGGTGAATCGAGCGCCGTTCAGTACGAACGTCCCGTCTAGGCCGAGCTTGTCTACGACCTGCTCCTCGCCGCGAGGAATGTCGATATGCCCGTCGTAGGCGAGCGCGCCGACGATCGGCGGGTTGCCTTTCACGCACAGGCGCATGAAATCTTCGAGACGCGCGGCGGTCATCTTGACGGCCAAGCGGACGTCCTTGCCCTTGATTCCCTTCTGCCCTTCGACACTGCCCGAAACGCGGAATGGACTCTTGTTCAACATCGCGTCTACCGGCACGAGATCGGTGTTGCCGCTGGTACCGTCGATGACGGCCTTGTATTTCGTAGTGAGCGGCACTTCCTGATTGGCCATCTTGAGTGCGAAGTTAGGAACTCGCGTCTCGCCTTCCGCTTCGATGCGTCCGAGTTCGCCGCCGAACTTGCCCGTCGATTGCAGAGTTCCGGAGATGCCTTTGAACACGCCCAGATCCGCGTCGGTAAACGTGTAGGTACCCGACAAATCGGATTCGCCCGGCTCGCCCGGAACCCACGGCCCGAAGGTTCCCGTGGCATCGACGATCCCCGGCGGCTTGTAATTCTTGAGCTTGGCGTGATACGTCAGCGGCTTTGCCGCGCCCACGCCGAGCAATCGCAAGCCGTAAAGCTCGAACTCGCGCAACGGCTTCTCGGGATCTTTCGGCACCATCCGAAACATCGTGTTGTCGGCGACGATCTGATCGATCACCACGCTCGACGCCGGATTCGGCGTGTTCGATTTGGGCGGCTCCGATTCGCTCTTTGGCTTATCCTTCTTCGGCGGAATCGTGAGCTCGAACCCTTCCAGCCGGACTAAATTGATGTGCTTAATGTCGCCGAATAGATCGAGATAGTCGGCATGAAACTTCAACGACTTCATGACCACTACGGGATACCTGTCGCCGCGCCGGTGCACCTTAATGCCATCGACTCTCACTTCAACGCGGGGAACGCCGACAATGTCGAGCTTGTCGATGTTTACCTCGCCGTCGAATCGCGCGTCGAGGGAGGCGATCAAGCGCTCGCGCAAATCCGGTTCGAGTTGCTTCGCTTTGTTGGCCAGCCACAACGACACGCCCCC
>JANRJS010000031.1:0-83445 GCA_033763835.1 Bryobacteraceae bacterium
TTCTGATCGGGGAACCGGCTCTAACAGAAGAAGTATTACTCAAAATTGCACTTTTTTGTTGTTTCAATCCCCTTCTGATCGGGGAACCGGCTCTAACACTTTCATTAAAACAACCGATGGGCGCATCGGGCGTTTCAATCCCCTTCTGATCGGGGAACCGGCTCTAACTATCCTCTGTCCTGTTTTGATTTGACTCACGGTCGATCGTTTCAATCCCCTTCTGATCGGGGAACCGGCTCTAACAACGGGCGAGATTGAGGCTGTCTTGCGCGGCGGTCATGTTTCAATCCCCTTCTGATCGGGGAACCGGCTCTAACGGGGAAGCGGTACGTACACGGTGACTTTGGTCTTGGGTTTCAATCCCCTTCTGATCGGGGAACCGGCTCTAACGCGTCTCGCAATCGCTTTGCTGGCGATCCCTGTCTAGTTTCAATCCCCTTCTGATCGGGGAACCGGCTCTAACTGAAGCAGGCGACCGTCCGCAAGCTCGAAGCGTTAGCGGTTTCAATCCCCTTCTGATCGGGGAACCGGCTCTAACGATAGCCGGGCCGTCGTCTCGGGGGAGGTTGCGGCCGTTTCAATCCCCTTCTGATCGGGGAACCGGCTCTAACGGTGGCCGCTGGCAAGAGGGGGCGATGGTGCCATCCGTTTCAATCCCCTTCTGATCGGGGAACCGGCTCTAACGAAAGAATCGATCCGGTGAGGCGGGGCGATTACAGTTTCAATCCCCTTCTGATCGGGGAACCGGCTCTAACGTCGGCGGACGCGAAGGCGCGGGAGTTCGCGGACTGTTTCAATCCCCTTCTGATCGGGGAACCGGCTCTAACGGCGGTGGAGGCGGGTCCGGCGATGTGACGGGTGGATGTTTCAATCCCCTTCTGATCGGGGAACCGGCTCTAACGGTGCGCGCGAGCGCGAACGCCATCGGCCTCGCGCGTTTCAATCCCCTTCTGATCGGGGAACCGGCTCTAACCTTAATCGCGCGCTCCACCGCGTCCGGCCCGTCGTCGTTTCAATCCCCTTCTGATCGGGGAACCGGCTCTAACCCGACGCAGAAGCGGCTGCTGACCAAGAAGTTCGCGTTTCAATCCCCTTCTGATCGGGGAACCGGCTCTAACCGCTCCCTATTCTAATGAAAAAGAACACCTTATCCAACTTCGATTACGGCAAAAAGTGCACGATCGCGGAACCGCGTCAAAACCGCCCCAATTGTCGGAAATCACCAGATGTCCCCGCAAAAGTTCGCATACTCGCAATCCGTGCAACGCCTTCGAACCGGTGTTGGCTCGGGCAAGAAATCCTCTTCTTCCATCCTCCGAACCTCCTCAACTGCCGCCACCGCCTGCGCCTGCACATCGGGCCCCAACCGAACTTCAAACAAACGGTCGTCCGGGATTCGATACAAGAAACCACGCCGCACCGGTAATCCCAGCCGATCCGCAACCAAAGCGGCGTAAAGAGCCAACTGCATCCGAAGATTCTCTCCTGGATCGCCGGCAGTCAACTTGAAATCGACGGGAATTGCTTCGCTCGGGCCGATCAATAGCAAGTCCAGTTTCCCGCTCGCGCCGATCTCTGGCGAACTCAACCAGATTCCGAATCGCCGCTCGTAATCCTCCACACTATAAGCCGCGAGGGTTCGGCGAGTTTCCAATCTCTCGATCAGATCCTGCGCCCGCAACGCCTCTTCCATCTTGAACGTCGCCTGCGACGCCTCCGCCATCTTGCGACGGTAATAAACGACCCGTTGGCAATAGAACCAGTTCTTGATTTCGCCAGCCGTTACCAGTCGCGACATAAGTCAGTCTGCGGCGACGATCCGCAACACCGGCCGCGCAGCCCTCTCTTCGGCCTCTTCCGGCAGACAGTATTGATCCATCGTCCACATCGCCTCGAAGTCCGCCGCGCATACCGGAATTACCCGCACCCGCGCGAGCATCGTTCCGATCTCGTTGCGGAGCCGCAGTTGCAACTCCTCCCGATGGTTTTTCGATAACTTCCCCATGAAGGCGCTGAACTGTATCCGTTCCAGTCCGTAGTCGAGGCAGACGTTCGAGACTCTAGTCCGCAACCGGTCGTCCTCAATGTCGTAGAGAACCAGTAACGCACTCTCCGGCCGGCCTTGTCCCACTTGGACGGGGCGAAGGACACCGGCATACCGATTGCGCTTGGCCACGAAATCACCACGAAAAGCTGAACGGCCGGTAGGAACGTAACTCGCGCACCGCCGCCGCGCATAGCCGTGCTTGCATCTGGATAATCGAGCGCACTTCGTGCTCCTTTCCACGATGCCGCTCACGAGCGTTCATTCGCGCGAGCACTCTCGCCGCCACCTCCTCCTTGGATCCTGCGTCGAGCATGTCGCCCTTCATCGACAGCTTGCCGCCTTTGTTCAACCAGGCGAACAGCGCCCGGTCCACAACGGGTTGACGGAACTCCTCCACCAGATCGAGTGCCAGCGAGGGCTTGCCGCTCCGCTCGACATGCAGAAAACCGGCGAACGGTTCGAGTCCCGCGTTCATCGCGGAACCCCACACGTGCGCCGTAAGAATCGAATAGCCGTAGTTCAGTGCGGCGTTAACCGGACCGCCCGGCCCTTGATGTACCCGGCCTTCGAAGCCGCCATCCGGCAACAGCAAGCCCAGGCAATCCCAGTACATCCGCCCGCCGACGCCTTCAAGGCCCATCAGGCTATCGCGAACGTCTCTGGGAGCTTCGCCCTCCACCGCCAATGCCTGCCGCCGAAACCTCTTGATCGACGATGCGGTGGACAACAATTTCGCCGCCGGATCGCCGCTCCGCGCCCGCGCAAAATAGCGCAGCAGCCGTTCCTGATTGCGCAACTTTCCGGCTACGATCCAGCGGGCGATTTCCACGCCAACCGCCGACTCGCATGCCCGGAACTGCGCGCGCCGCGTCTCGACCGTCGCGTTCAACAGTGGCGAAGTCAGCAGTGCGTACGGTCTTCCGTTGCCCATCAGAAAGCCCACGCGAATTCCGCGGCGGCAGGCTTCCTCGATGAAATCCGAAGACACCGAAATGCCGCGCGATCCGACGATCACCTCTTGCAGCTTTAGGAACGGAACCTGTGCGACCACCTTACCTTTGCGCTTCACCACCAGCCGCTCGGAGCTTTTTCCGATCACTAATCCAAAGCCGTCGATGAGTAATTGGCTGCCGTTTTCCGTCCCGAGCAGAACGACCGATTCGTCGCCGGGAAGAATCGCTTCGTCGGGCGGCGGGATGGGAAGCGCCAACTGTTCCGGCGCGGGGCGGTCGAAGGATCGGGTGAGCCAGTTGTACTGTTCCGGCGTCCGCCGGGGTACCGCAGAAACTGTTAGCGATGCCGGAAGAGCGCTCACTAGACTTCTCCGAAACGGCGGTACTCGCTGAATCCCGGTCCGGATCGCACCAAACCGAGCGGCACCACCGTCTGAGTGAACGTTCGATGTTTATCTCGTTTGATCGGCGTCCTGCTGTAAGAATTCAAGGCGTCGAAATTCGCTTCGGGGCCGAAATCGTCGAGCATGGCGAAGTGAACCCCCTGGGGAATCGTTTCCAATTGGTCGAGTGGGAGAGTGAATCGAGTATCCAGTTCGAGAAGGCGCTCAACGCCAAGATACTGGACGAAGCTGCCTCGTTTGCCGAAGTAAGTCACTAACGGCATCAGCGCGACTAGCGTTTCGGCGAGCCGTGCGGATAAGGTCGTCAAATTGAAGGCGGCCGACAGGTCGCCCGCGAAATGCACGAACTCGCGATAGGCGACATTCCCGATGTAAGGTATCCCAGCTTTCGCTTCTTTTGGTTCTTGCCGCACCTTAACGATGGTGTGCGTCACGATGGCCTTGTCGGGTAACCCGATGCGCAGTTCCGCGCGAGCCATCGACCGGACCAGCCAATCGGCCTCCGTGTCCGACGCCGCATAACCCGAGCGGAGCGCCGCATCGACCGCCGCCATTTTCACAGAGTACGGAGTCGGCGTCAGTAAGGTCCTGCCGACGGTGCTTGTCGCTTGGCTGCTTTTCAGAGAGAACAGGGCCGAGGGAGCGTATCGGAAGACGAGCCACCGACCAGGCCCGGCCATTCCCGCCACCGGACCGTCCGCTTGCTCGACGCTCAAAGCCGGTTCAACCGGTTCCGCCGACCTCTTTTTTGCCGCCACGCTACACCTTCGTCGATACGTCGCGCAGAATTTCCGCCGCCGCCGCCATATCGGTGAACTTGTATGTGGCAAGTGCGTCGGGATGCATCTTGTTGAGCGTGTCCTTCAGACTCTCCACTTGCGTCACGAACGCGTCGTTCAGCGGACTCATCGCCGGGGCGGGGAGGTAGGTCGAGGAAGTTGCAACGATTCCCAAGCAGGCGACGATGTGCGGATTCTGCGTGTTCCGTTGCGCACCCGACGGGTGGATCAGGGTCGCCATCAAAGCTTGAATTGCCGCCTGCGCGCGTTTCCGACGCGACTCTTCGGCGACATCCGGTTGGCGCGTCAGATCGTTTAGGCCGATTCGCCCGAGCTCCAATTGGCAGATAAAGGCGTAGATTCCCGAGTTGGCGGGCCGGTGAAAAATCGCCTGACGGTCCGTCATCGATCCTTCGCCCTGCTTCTCTTGACCCGCCGATTTCGCCCGCGTCTCCGGGGCGTATTTGACGTGGAAATACTGCTCCGTGTGCGTGTTTTCGGGCAGTCCGACTACCCACCCGAACTCGACGCAACTCTTGCGAGCGACGGACTTGCCACCTTCCGTTACCAAAGTCCCGGCAATATCGGTGACGGCGCAACGAGTCAGCATCTCCCGCTGCACTACCGATCCGGAGGACTCCTTCTTTACCGCCTCGACGAACTTATCGTCGGCGTTGATACGGTCTGGATTGAGCATGGCCGCGCCGGCCGACAACGGCTCTCCCGCTTGTTCGAGTAGCGGTGTCAGGTGCTCGACGAAGATGTGCTTAAACATATCGCCGGACACGGCGTTGACGCTGTGTCGCTTGCCATGCGCGTCCACAATATGGACCATACGCGTTTGTTGTTGATTGCCTTCCGTCCCCTCGCTGTTCAAGTTGTGCAGGTCGAGGGTGACGCGGGCGCAAATAGATAAGTTCTGGAGGGTGGGCATGATTAGTCTTCCTTGGTAGAGTCGGGCGATTTGTCGCCATCCGCTTCTTGACCGGCTTTACAAGTCGCGTAGGCGCACAGCAGCGCTCCGACGACGGCGGGGCTGCGATCGCGTTCGATGAGCGAGACGAACGCTGCAAAATCGTCGTCGGCGACTCGGGCTATTCCGGTCCCTTTACCTTGTTCGAGCCGCTTCGCCGATTCGGCGTTGTAAGATGCCACGAAATCCGCAAGGGCGTCGAGAAACTCGTCGGATTTCGGGAGCGAGCGCTTGCGCCGAAGCTCCGGCAAAATGTCGTAACGGATTTCGCGGAAGTCCCTTTTGTTCCGCTTCATCGATTGCGCGCTCACCGTCGACGCGCGCAACGCCAGTGCGACGGCTTGGAAACCGCGATTGTTGAGAATATCCGAATAACTTCCGTAGGTAGCCATAATCGCCTCGAAAATTGGAAGTGAGAATTGCCGGAAGCGCCAATCGTCTTGGCCGCGTTTCCGGATTAAGTAGATGCCATACCCCTCGAGAAACTCCGCCAACCGGAACTCCGTGCCCGGACCGCGATGCTCGAGATGACGGCGATAGAGAACGAGCAATTGGAGCTCGTCGGAGATCGAATCGTCGAGCCGCCGTAAACAGCGCTCATGCTCGTCGAGCGCTTCTATCCAATTGGCGGCGTCCTCCGCGCTGCGAAGGGGATACCAGCCGGGAACGCACAAGCGCGAAAGACCCGTAACCGCCTTGGCGCTTCCCAGACTTTGATAATGCGTGATCGCGATTCCGCCTACAAGTTCGGCGGGTTCGCCATACTCATCTGGATGGTCCACGGCATGAGCGACCAAAGCCCGCGCAACCCCGAGAGTTCCCAAGCAATCGACGCGCACATTCGCGCCACCCAGCCTCACATCCCGCAAGGCCGTCATTACGGCGGCAAAGTAGCCGTAGCCGATCCGCTTCGGTTCAACGGTGAGAACGCGAATGTCTTTTCCCAGCAAGAATCCGATCGAGGCGGAGAAGAAGCCCTGAAAGCGCAGCCAGTCGAGAAACGAATCGGCCCAGGCGTCCTTGGTTTTGTCGCCACGTCCGGTGGAGTCCGGCTTGAGCCGTGCATACCCTTTCGCCGCCAGCGGACTAAACATCTGCACCAGTTCGGTGTCGAAGCCGATAGAAGCCGTGCGGCGTTCGGCCAAAGCTTGGAGCGAGGAATAGACTCGCGGTGTCCAATCCGCCGGGTCGAGCTTGCGAATCTCCGCCGCCGCCTTGTTCAAAGGACCGTCGCCCTGCACTAAGTTCAAGACCCGATAGTGTTGAAACAAGCTGTCCGGTTTCTGTCCTTCGATCTCCTCGGCGGTCTCGGAGGAAGCGCCTTTGCGCTGCGCCGCCGCTTCCTTCCAGAGATCGAAGCGCTCCTTTTCTCTGGGATAGTCGAAGTACCGGTCTCCGATCGCGGCGGGAGTCTTCGCCCGCTCCTTCTCGTTAGGAACCAGATAGAGATAGCCTGGATCGTTTCCCACACGCCGTAAGTGCGACTCCGTGACTTCCTCGTCCGCAACTACACGATACTCGGCGCCCGTGTCGTCCAATCGCACCGATATATGGCAACGGGACAGCAACTCCGCCAGCCCGACGGCGGCGAACGTGTCGGCGTGAGTTCCGGTTTGCTTCGGGATCGGAAAGACGGTCATTCGCGGTGATAATCTTCGGTCGCCTTCTGGTCTGCTAGGCGCAAAGTCCGCGCTAAGTAGCTTGCCAAAGGCCAGTACTCCGAAATATTAGCGCAAAACATCTTAAGTAACTTGTCGAAAGTCGCTTTTTCCATTGCATCGAGCGGCTTTTTTTCGCCGACTAACCCGGAAACCTCGCGGCACTCCCAAGATCCGCCGTGATGCGACACGATGGCGTACAAAATAGGCCACTCCAACTCGCGGGGCACGCCTGCTTCGCGTAACCGCCGACGCCCGTAGATTGCGCTTGCGGCGGCATGGGGAGGACGCTTTCCCGCTTGGCGCTGGCATTCCCAATCGCGCGGATTTTTGGGATCGAAGTCAGTGTGCCCCAATGGAACCGTGTGGAGATAGTTAGGATCCTTGAGCTTCTGATATCTCCTTACCCATCCATCCCATTCGACTTGCAGTTTGCCCAAGTCGTGCAGCTTTGCCGCCCAGCGCGCGCAATCGAGCAGGGTTTCGTTGGAGAATTTCTGGCGTAGCAAGCTTCCAACTGTCGCCTCGTGATTTACCCGCGACAACGCCTGATTGACCACCAACGCTACATGCTCATCGAGTGCCTCGCGGTGATAAGAATAAGGTCGACGAATCTCCTTCTCAATGGGATAACTTTCTATATCCCCCGCTTCGCCCAGGAGTAGTCCTTCCTCTGGGGTATAGTGTGCTAACGGCGGCGATAAGCAGACCAAATAAGACTTGTCGAACCCGGTACATGTCGTTACCGGTTTCCAAAAACCTTCATCCTCCGGGCAATAGTTCCAAGCCAGTCCAGCGAAAGGTTCGGGTAACCGGAGTTGATTCCGCCAAACGGAGATCGAGTCGAATTCTGCCGGACGTTTATACATGGGATCGCGGCTGATAATGACGCGAACCGTATCGCTGGTTTCCCGGATGAATTCGGAGATACCGGTGTTCCGCCGCAAATCGGCCTTCTGAACCCGTGCGGCGATGGTGCCCCGGCGCAGTCGCGAATCGCCCCCAAGGATTTGCCGGTCCCGGTCGCGATGCACGCGCTCCACCCAATCCGCCACTGTCGCCGGATCGAGGTCCGCGCCATCTTGAATGGCCGACGCAGTGGCGTCAAGCTCGTCTTGCCCGTAGGGACGATGGCTCGACACATCAAAGACCCACACTTCGCCTTGTTGCCTCTCGAAGCGCGCGCACCGGCCAGCACGTTGCACCAGCGCGTTCATCGGGCAGAGCTCGGTGAGAAGGACTTCCGCCGAGAGGTCGAGCCCCGCCTCCACGACTTGCGTGGCGATCGCCAGAGCAGGCCGGCTGCCCGAATTGTTGCCAAACAACTCATCGAGTTTCTCTCGCTGTGAGGCGCGGTCTTTAGCGAAGAATTTCGAGTGCAATAGGATCGGATCGAGACCCGCTGCCCGCGCCGCGCGATAAAGTTCCTGTGCTCGAGCCACACGATTCACGACCACGAGGGTCTTGCGATCTTTATGCGTGAGGATGTTGTCGAGTTCGAGAACCCGGCGAGCCTGCCGGACAGTGCGCCGAATGCCACGACCCTGATAAAGCGCGCGCAACTCTTCTTCGGACAGAGCCACTTCGACCGTCCCCAGTTCGCTCGCAAGAAAGTCGCACAGCGGAGTGGTGGCGGTAGCGGTCATCCAGACGCTGAGCGTGGCTGGTTGGAAAAGCTGGACGCACTCTACGGCGGTGCGGAACGCCCGATCCGCGTCCATGAGGTGAAATTCGTCGAATACGACCAGATTTCCGGCAACCGCTGCCGCGTTGATGTTGTAGAGCTTGTCGGGCAGCCCGTAAGGGCCGCAAAGAAAGCCGCTCAGCAACTGGTCGTAGGTACAGACGACCACGTCGCCCTGATCGAAGAACGGATCGTCCGGTTGCGCGCCGGTTTGGATAGTGGCTTTCGCATTCTTAACGGCCTTCGCGTACTCCGCCGCTACCGCGTGGATGCCCTGTGCCAGGGTCCGCATCGGCAAGGTGTAGATAAGGCGGCGCGCGCCGATCGCCTCCCGTTGCAGGAGGAACGGCGCGAGAACCGAAAGCGTCTTTCCCGCCCCTGTTGGCGCTCGCAACAGGATGTGGCGGCGCTCGGCGAGCGCTTCAGCGACGCGCTCTTGATAAGGGCGCGGTGGATAGCCGGTTAGCTCGGCAAACGTTTGCGGCAAAGAGAACCCCCTTCAATTCGGGGCTACGCTAGCTACGCACAAGAAGAAGCGGCTAGAACTTTCAGTCCCCTTCGCTTCGGGGTATATTGATATCTGGCGGTGGAGGAGGGATTTGAACCCTCGGAACCTGGTGAAGCAGGTTCAACTAGCTTATAAGGCTGTCGCTATAAACCACTCAGCCACTCCACCGCTTTGTCTTAGGCTTGCATTTCTGCGAGCCTTTTTATTTTAAGGAGAAGATGACATTTTGTCAAATGCTTCGCAATTGAAGAACGGATAGAAGGGATATTTTAGGTCTCAATCTCGATCACTCCCTTACCCCATACCGTTTGCCGTCCCACGCCCGTCCAGTAAGCCGCGCGCAACCAGGGCAAAAAAACGGCCAGATCGCCCTCATACACCGCCGATCCGACGAAACCTCCCAGTGGATGCCGCTGTCCGGTCCGGCCGCTCCTACGCTCGGCGGCGACGGTTTCGATCCTGCGTTCGACGAGGCGCACCTGCTGGGCGAGTTCGCCCAATTGGCGGAAATCGACATCCAGCGGACCGTCGCCGTGGAAGGCGCGGAGGTTCGCAATGCGGTCCCGCACTCGAGCGAACAGGGCGGGGAACGCCAGGGGATCGCCGGCGGAATCCTTGATTTCGGTGGGCGTTACGAATCGAACGAAGACCCGCTGAACCGGATCCGCCCCGGGAAGCAGCGAAAGTTCAATCGGCTCCAATGGACCGGATGCAATCCGCCTGTTCTCGAGCAGTAGTTTTGCGGGTTGGCGGTCGGGTCCGAGCGAATCGATGGTTTCCAGGCGAACTCGGCTGCGAAACGCTCCCAATCCCTCATGCTCCAACTGCGCCAGCGCCGTGGAGAATATCGCGAATGCCGGACTGCGTAACGAGAACGCATGGACGTCCACGAAAAAAGCTTCACCCGTTAGCGACTTTCCGGCAAGATGCCCGGCGCGAAACACGAACGGGCGTGGCAAATCGACGAGGCCGCTCGGACCTTCCGTGGCGCGGGGTTCAAAGAACCGGGCGTACTCGCATTCTTCCGCCCGTGCGCAACGCTTGGCGTCGAAACATCCCGGATCGCAGGCTAATTTTCGGAAGTTGTGCCCGAAGGCTCCGCGAAAAGTGTTTTCCGGACAGAGTGGAGCGAAGCGAAGGGGATCAAGCGCACGAAATCCAAATCTCCAAGCATGGAACTGAAAGGTCAACTTGGGATGATCCCACAAGCAATTGCGGAACCGAAGGATCATTCGTGTACGGAGCAGTGTGGATCATATCACACACATTAGCCGCAAATTCGTATATGATATGACTCAGTATGCCACGTAGCACACCTTCGATTCTTCCCCGGCTGGCACGCCTGATATCCGGCCTCGGGAACAACATACGCAAAGCCCGTTTGCGGCGGGCACATACGTTAGAGACGGTAGCCGACCGGGCGGGCATTACGCGAAAAACGCTGTACCGGGTGGAGCGCGGCGATCCCGCCGTTGCCTTGGGGATCTACGCACGCGTCCTACAAGCGCTCCGCCTCGAAAACGATCTGGCGGCAATCGCGGCCGACGACGTCCTAGGGCGGAAGCTTCAAGATCTGAATCTCGAGCCAAAGTCCCGAGCGCCAAAGCGTGGGAACCGCGATGTCTCGTTTACCTGACATTGTCGCCGTGTTTGCCGACCTGGACCGGTTTCCGGAACCCCGCCGGATGGGATCGTTGCGCCGTCGGGTTGGCCGCAGCGGGCAAGTTTTTTCGTTTGAGTATCACCGCGATTGGCTGAAGTCATCGGATGCCTTCAGCTTGGATCCCGACTTGGCGTTGGTCCAAGGCCCCCAATATCCAACGTCGAATCGGGCGAACTTCGGAATCTTCCTCGACTCCGCCCCGGATCGATGGGGGCGCGTGCTTATGCAGCGGCTCGAGAATCTGCTGGCCAGACGCCAGGGCCGCGCCGCTCGATCTCTTTCCGATTGGGATTTCCTGCTGGGAGTTCACGACGAAACAAGGCTCGGCGCTCTACGCTTTCAGGATGTGACAACCGGGCGGTGGCTAGATACCGAAAACCCGCTGGCTGCGCCGCTGATCGCTTCGCTGCGCGAGCTTCAGGCGGCTAGCTCGCACTTCGAGCAGAGTGACGAGAGCGACGATACCCGCGATGAGGAGAAGTGGCTCGCTCAGCTATTCGCTCCCGGATCGTCTTTGGGTGGTGCGCGGCCCAAGGCCTCCGTGCGGGACGAAGATGGATCTCTATGCATCGCAAAGTTCCCCAGCCGGCAAGATCGCCGCGATGTCGGCGCGTGGGAACTCGTGGCACATCGCTTGGCGGCAAAGGCGGGAATCAACGTGCCGCCAGTGCGCGGCATCCGAGGGCCGGATACTGCCTACACCACGTTTGTCGCGAAGCGATTCGATCGCACGGCGAGCAGCAGACGGTTGGCTTTCGTCTCCGCAATGACTCTCACACAAAGCGTGGACGGTGAGCCGGGTGCGAGCTATCTCGAATTGGTTGAACTGCTGCAGTCGCATGGCGCTCGCGCTGGACAAGACTGTCGTGAACTGTTCCGCCGCGTTGTCTTCAGCATTCTGATCCACAACACGGACGACCACTTACGGAATCACGGCTTTCTTCTCGGTCCGGAAGGGATCACTCTTTCGCCCGCCTTCGATATCAACCCGGCCATTGACCGAAACGAACTCACCCTAGCGATCAACGAAGTGGAATCCACCTGCGATGTGGCGATCGCGATCGAGGCTTACCGATCCTACGGACTGGCCCTTCCCGAGGCGAAAACCATCGTCTCGAAAACCCGCGAGGCGGTTGGCTCCTGGCGCTCGGAAGCGACACGATTTCGCATCCCCAAAGCCGAGCAGGAACTAATGGCCAAAGCGTTTTTCGAGCGGGAAACGAATTAACCCCGAGCAACTTTGTTCGATAAAGTGTGGTAGCAAGTGTGGTAGCAATCTCATCAGAATCATGCGTTTTTGCTACCACACGAGTCTCAATGCGATCCCTGCAATAATTTGATTCGAGACATCTTAGCATTCTGGAAATTTTCGTAAACTTCCCTCTTAATCAGTAGGTTGAAGGTTCGATTCCTTCCGCGCTCACCATTCAAAAAAGCCGCATGGAAAGCAAGCGTAAAGCCGATAGGCGGGGAGCGCGCCAATTAATAAGGGTTTGGAACAATGCGCCGCGCTAACGCAGACGCTCTACCAACCCGGCGAGTGCGGCGGGGACTTCGCTGCGGGCGGCGGTGCGATTGGCGGACCGGATGCGCGCCACTTCCTTGCGCAGGATGTGCACCTCGCGCGGTGCGCGCAGGCCGAGCTTCACTTGCGAACCCTCGATATCGAGGATTTCGACTTCCACGTCTTCGCCGATGATGAGGCTTTCGCCCGCGCGGCGGCGGATTACGAGCATGGCGCGTTCTCCGGCGCGAGGAGCGGATGCTCGGCGGAATAGCGGTCGTCGTCGCGGATGGCCTGCACGCCAAGGCGCGCCGTGCGATGGATCAAAAGCGGACCTAGGAGATTGGCGGTGGGCGGCGCGCCGTCGTTCAAGCAGACAATCGCCAGCGCCAACAGATCGGCGGCCTCGGGAGAAAGTAAGACTTGGCGATACTCGTCGAGCAGCTTCAAATCGTACTCCGGCGCGACCGTCTCCACGGGCAAAGTCACAAAAAACAGATCGGGCCGCGTTACGCTCTGCAAAAAAACGGCGGGCTCCGCGCCCGGCTGCTGGACGGCGAGAAACTCGCGCTGGTCTTCGAAACCCGGCAAGCCCTGCGGAAAGCGAATGATGTCCGATTCTCCAAAGTCGAGAACGCCGAAGGCGCGCGTCGGGAGAGTCATGCCTACCGGACTGATCGGCGGAAACCACGGATTTCGTTAGCGCCGCTATACTGAATGCGCTTGCCGACTTGGATCTTGATCGCCGGGCTCTGTGCGATCGCGGCGTGCGGATCGAAACCCCGACCCTCCGAACCCGTGTCCGCGCGCAAAGACAACACGAACCTCTATCGATTCGTGGTGCCCGCTCGGGCCGGCGCACCCGCGCCGCGCTTGCGGCTGGCCGATTCTCCGGGCATCGACGACGGGGGAGCGATTTCGCCCGACGGCAAGTGGTTCGTCTTCCGGTCGGACCGCGATGGGCATCTGGAAATCTGGCTGGCGCGCAAGGATGGATCGGTGGTGCGTAAGCTGAGCTCGGCGGCGGGCGCGTTCGCACCGGGGCATCCGAGTTGGTCGGCGGACGCGCAAACGGTGATATTCGAGGGCGGCGGGCGTTACTATGCGGTATCGAGTGCGGGCGGCCCGATGCGCGAAGTTCCGAAGCCCGAATGGGCCGGCTTGGCGCGGGAATCGGACGCGAAGTCGCCGCGCGCGCGTTACGTCGCCGATCCGATTCGCAAGGTCATCGTCCGCATCGATCTCGAAACGAAGTTCGAGTCCGACATGTTCGCGCCGCCGCCGGAATTCTGGGCCGCGCCCACCGGCGTGCGGACGTTCGACGTTTCTCCCGACGAAACGTGGTTCCTGCTCACACTGCTCGAAGGCGCGAAATAGGCCGCCCGAAATAGGCCAAACGGTACACTACCTTCGTGGACTCGCTGCGCTTCGACGACGATCTCTCCCCGCATGGATTGCGGTTCGCGGTGATCGCCGCGCGCTTCAACGCGTTTGTCGTGGACAAACTGCTTTCCGGCGCGCTCGAAGTTTTGGAGGGCGCGGAAGTGGAAACCTATCGCGTGCCCGGCGCATGGGAGTTGCCGCTCGCCGCGCAGGCCGCCGCCGAATCGGGGAACTTCGATGCCATCGTTTGCCTTGGCTGCGTCATTCGCGGCGGCACTCCGCATTTCGACTATGTCGCGGGGGAATGCGCGCGCGGCCTGCAAGACGTGCAACTGAAGATCGGATTACCGGTGATTTTCGGAGTCCTCACCACGGACACGGTGGCGCAGGCCGAGGAACGAATCGGCAAAGGCGCGGACGCGGCGAAGACGGCGATCGAAATGGCGCGGCTGATGGCGGCGCTGCGGAACGGAGATTAGCTAGTGCCTTCCCGCCGCCGGTCCCGTGAGCGAGCGCTGCAAGTGCTGTTTATTTGGGATGTGCGCCGGGGCGATGTCTACCGCGCGATCGACGACTTTTACGAAACGTTGCATTCGGAAGACGACGAACCGGCGCGTCTCGATAAGGACGAGTTCATGGAAGAACTCGTACGCGGCACGGCGGGGCGATTGGAAGAGATCGACGCTCTGGTGACGCGGTACGCGGCGAACTGGCGGTTAGAGCGCATGCCGGCCGTCGACCGCAACGTGCTGCGTCTCGCAACCTTCGAGATGCTGTCGGCGAAGCTGCCCCCGGCGGTGATTATCGACGAGGCGCTGGAGTTGACGCGGCGGTTCGCGGGCGACGAGAGCGTATCGTTCGTCAACGGCGTGCTCGATGCCGTGCGGCGGGACCCGCAACTACTTGCCGATGCAAAAGGTCGAGAAGATCCGGTTGAGGATGTCGTCGGCGGTGGTGGCCCCGGTGATGGCGTCGATGGGCCGTAGCGCGTCGTAAAGATCGAGCAACAACATTTCGTGGGGAATATGTTCTTGGACGGCGGCGCGGGCTTTGTCGAGATACTCGCGCGTTTCGCGCAGCAGGTTCTCGTGACGAAGGCTAGTAAGGAACCCTTCCTCCTGCGGCCGTTCGCCGATAGTCTCCGCGATCGCGTGGCGGAGCGCGTCGATCCCGCCGCCCGTGAGCGCGGAGACCGGAATCGCATCGCTCATCACAAGGGCGCGCGGCGTGAGGTCGGCCTTGTTCGCGACGATCAGTGTGCGGCCGGCTTCGCGAGCCCGGGCGATCAACGCATGATCGTCGCCGGAGAGCGGTTGCGAAAGATCGACGACGGCCAGCGTTAAATCCGCGTCAGCTAAAGCTTGCCAACTTCGCTCGATGCCCAGACTCTCGACGCGGTCGTCCGACTCGCGCACGCCCGCCGTATCGAGCAAGCGCACCGGAATGCCCGCGATTTCGGCGGTCTCGCTCACGGTGTCGCGCGTGGTACCGGCGATCTCGGTGACGATGGCGCGGTCCCGCCCCAGGAGGCGGTTGAACAGGCTGCTCTTGCCGACGTTGGGGCGGCCGACGATGGCGAGCGCCAAACCGTCGTGCACCAGCTTGCCGTAGGCGAAGCTTGCGATCAGTTTGCCCACTTGTTCCCGCGCGCGGTCGAGCCGGGCGAGAATCTCCGAGTCCGGCGCGACATCGACGTCGTTGTCCGCGAAATCGATGCCCGCTTCGAGCAGCGCGATCAAGTCGATCAACTCTCGCTTGGCGGGCGCAAGGCGCAGCGATACGGATCCGGCGATCTGCTGCGAAGCGATCCGAGCTTGGTGCAGCGTCGTGGCCTCGATCAAGTCGCGCACCGCTTCCGCGCGCGGCAGGTCGAGCTTGCCGTGAAGGAAGGCGCGCAAGGTGAACTCGCCGGGATTGGCGAGCCTTGCGCCCGCGCCGATCAGACGTTCCAGCGCGGCGCGCAGGACGACGGGCGACCCGTGCAGCGAGAGTTCGACGACATCCTCGCCCGAGTAGGAATGCGGCGCTTCAAACCAGATGGCGAGCCCTTCGTCGAGGCGCGCGCCGTCGCCGTCGAGGATGGTGACGAGCGCAGCTTGGCGCGCGACCCAAGAGGGCGGCGAATCGAGGATGCGTTCGGCGATCGCGCGGGAGCCGGGGCCGGATAAACGGATGATGCCAATGCCGCCGCGTCCCGGCGGAGTGGAAATGGCGGCGATGGTGGAAGCGCTAGGCCCGGCCGTCACGGCGAGGTCCGCGTCCGCGGTCGCCACCCCGGTCGCCGCGCGGTCCACCGCGATCTCCGCGGGGTCCGCTCCCCCGGTCTCCACGAGGTCCGCGCCCGCCCGGACCGCCCGGACGGCGGCTCTCGAAATCGGGCATGCGTCGCGGAGGCGGAGGAGCGGGGGGCAGAGGAGCGTCCACCGGCAGCACGCATACTTGCCGGAACGCGCCCATGCCGACGCTTTCGCTGCGAAGCTCGGTTTCGTTGCGCAAGGCGAGGTGCAGAATGCGGCGCTCGCGCGACGTCATCGCGTTAAAGAAGTAGGCCGCGCCGGTCTTCTTTACCCGTTCCGCCGCCGCTTCCGCCGACATGCGCAGTTCCTGCACGCGCATCACGCGATAGTCGTTGGCGTCGAAACAAATGCGCGAGTGGTCCTCTTGCGGAACGCGCATCGCTTCGAGCGTCAGGTGTTCGAGCGCCAGCAGCAATTCCGCTTTGTTGGCGACGAGCAACTCCGTATCGGGACCGGCGAAGCGCACCATCACGTCGGGGCTCTCGAAATTTGGGTGGACGCCCGCACCGGATTCGATGTCGTAGTTGACGTCGAAATCGGCGAGGTCGAGAACGGGTTCGAGGAAATCCTCGATCTTGGGAGCGAGTTCGTCGGGCGAGAACTTGCCGGGAACGTGGATCTTATACTTCGGCTCGGCCGTCATTTTCCGGATTTCTTTTTGGGCGCGGGTTTGGCGGGGCTTACCGCCGGAGCCGGAGCGGGCATGGTCTTGTTAAACGCCCATTGCTGTACGATTCCAACCACGTTGCCAGTGAGCCAGTATAGCACCAGGCCGCTGGACGCCCCATAGAACATGAAACCGAAGATCAGCGGCATGAACAGCATCATTTTCTGCTGCGCGGGATCGCCGCCGGTGGCCGGAGTCATCTTCTGCATCCAGAATTGCGTTGCGATCATGATGAGCGGCAGTACGCGGATGGCAATGGTTTCGGGCTGCGCCAGATCGGTTACCCAGAGCCAGTTGGCTTGCCGGATTTCGATCGCGACGGACAACACCGCGTAGAACGCAAACAGGAAGGGCATCTGCAAGAGAAGCGGCAGGCAGCCGCCGGCGGGATTGACGCCGTGCTTCTTGTAGAGGTCCATCACCTCCTGGTTCTTGTTGGCCATCTTCGGGTCCTTCATGGAGAGACCCTTGTATTTGTCGTTGATGGCCTGCATTTCGGGCTGCACCAGCGCCATCTTGCGCATGGATTTGAGCGACGAAATTTTCAAGGGCAACAGTAGAACGTTGATGATTACGGTGACCAGGATGATCGACCATCCCCAGTTCTTCACCCAGTTGTCGTTAGTGTATTTGAGCGCCAGGAACAACGGTTTGGCGATGATCGAAGTCCAGCCGAAATCGATCATGCCTTCAAGACGCGGATCGACGCTCTTGAGCAGGTTGTAATCCTTGGGGCCGGTAAAGAGCGTTAACCGGTTGCTCGCCTCGCCGCCAATGCCGGCGCCGACCACCGGAACTTCCTTGCCGTCGGAACCCGGGATCCAGGTGTTGAACGTGAGCAACTCGATCGCGCCGCCCTCTTGTTGCAACGCGACCATCGCGAAGTACGCGTCTTCGAGACCGGCGAAGGCGAAGTTACCCGCGCGCGTCTGCGGACCGCTTTCGGCGAACTTCTGATCGTTCTCGACCAGTTTGTTCTGGGCGGTGTCGAAGTAGAGACTTTTACGAAGCGGCGCGGAATTTGGGACGGTCCAATCGCCGAACTCGCCGCGCCAGACGACGAGGTGCGGCACAGGAGATCCGTTTTCGGTGAGGTCGCTCGACACGGTCGAAAGGTAGGAGCCCGGTTTGAAGGCGAACGTCTTCTTCGAGTACGTACGGCCGTTCGAGAACTCGAACTCGTAACCGTTCTCGATGGGTTTGGCCGTGTAGAGCGCTTGGGTGAGATCGGTGGACAGCGCGAGATTTTTGGGGCTGACGGCCATCGGGTAGCCCGCTTTCTTGACGCCCGCCGGGCTCACCAGATCGAGCGGTTTGCCGTTTGAGTCCTTGTACTTTTTGAGGATCCAACTTTTCACCGCCGCGCCGCGATTGGTGAATTCGATCCGGTAGAGATCGGTTTCGATCGGCGCGAGTTTTTCTTCTGCGTTGGCGGCGACGGCTCCGGGAGCGGGGGGCGCGGTCGGCGGAGGTGTCGCTGCGGTCGGGGTTGCGGGGGTCGCTTGTGGCGCGGCTGTCGCGGGCGGCTTCGTTTCCACCGTTTTCGCCGCCTGCTTTGCAGTGGGCGGCGGCGGAGTTTTATAGAAGTAGGGCGTAACGGCCAGCACCCCGAGCATGAGGACCATCGCCAGAAGCAGGCGAAGCTCCATCGACATGTCGGAGAAAGAAAATTTGGGCTTTGGGTCGGCCATTTAGGGTACCGGGTCGAATCCGCCGGAGTGGAACGGGTGGCAGCGCCCCAGGCGCTTGATCCCCATCCAAACGCCGCGCACCGCGCCATGACGGCCGATCGCTTCCGCCATGTAAACGGAACAAGTGGGGTGGAACCGGCACGCCGAGGGTAAGAGCGGCGATACGAAGCGCTTGTAGAGGTCGAGCACGGCGATCAGTGGGCGGTCGATCATGGCAGCTCCGTCACTTTCGATAATCGCCCGATCAGCCGTTCCAGGTCCGCACGCAACCGGTCGAGGGGAGCCTCTTCGGCGGCGCGGCGGGGATTGAAGACGGTCCAGGAGTCCGCGGGAAAACGGTGGCGCGAGAGCCGGACCAATTCCCGCAGACGGCGCCGGATCCGGTTGCGGACGACCGACTTTCCAACCGCCCGGGGTAAGGTGAATCCAAAGCGGGGTTCGTTCTGGCCGCGAAGCGTAAAGGCGGAAAAGAGCGCGCAAGTAAAGCGGTCGCCGTGATCGTACACTTTGCGGAACTCGGACGGACGGAGGAGGCGAACACGCTTGGGAAAATCGAGCGTCGGCGGCGGATTATTTGGCGGCGCGGACGGCGCGCTCATCGCTCACCGTAAGTTTCCAGCGGCCCCGAGCGCGGCGGCGCGCGAGAACGGCCCGCCCATCTTTGGTTTTCATGCGCTCACGAAAACCGTGGGTCTTCGCCCGCTTGCGATTGTTGGGTTGAAAGGTACGTTTGGGCATGGTGGTGCTTCAAGCGGCGAATCCGCAAAATCCTAGTATACGCCGGGCTGTGGAACATGTCAAAATGAAGACTCCCCCTCGCGCTGGAGTGGCGGAACTGGCAGACGCACGGGACTCAAAATCCCGCGACCTTCACTGGTCATGTGGGTTCGACCCCCACCTCCAGCACCAATTTATTTATAACTTACGGGACCTTCTCGGATTTCTAACGGCGGGCGTGCGCTGCTCTAAGGCCGTAAGGCGAACCGCTCCAGAAGCTCGAGACCGAGGGGCAGATGATTCAGCGGGTGATGCCCGGTCTGATGAATCTGAAAAACATCGTTGTGTTCAACGACGAGGCGCACCACTGCTACCGCGAGCGTCCGCCGCGCGAGGACGAGGAGCCGGCGATTAAACTCGCCGCCGGAGAGAAAGAAGAGGCGGAGCACAATAAGGAAACCGCCCGCCTGTGGATGTCGGGGCTGGAAGCCGCGAACCGCCAACTCGGCATCGCCCGCGTCGTAGATCCCTCGTGGACACTCTCCGATTTTCTCGCTTATGGATGCGATCGAGTGCGGCATCGTTAAGCTGCCGCGCGTGCCAGTGGCCGACAACATTCCCGGCGCGGACGTGCCCAAGTTCCGCGAACTGTGGAAGCACGTCGGCCCCAAGATGCAGAAGAAGGGCCGCGCGAAAGCGGGCGAACTCGATCCGCGCTCCATCCCGGTCGAGTTACAAACCGCGCTCGAAGCGTTGTACGGCCGCTACGAAAAGACCTTCGAACTTTGGCGATCGAAGAAGATCCCCGTCCCGCCCTGCTTCATCGTCGTCTGCCAGAACACTTCGCACTCGGAGTTGATCTACGACTACATCTCCGGCTTCGAAGAGAAATCGCCGGGAGCCTGGATCAACGGCAAGTTCCCGCTCTTCGACAACCTGGACGAGTACGGCAATCCGCTGCCGCGTCCGCGAACGCTACTGATCGATAGCGAGCAACTCGAATCCGGCGAGGCGCTCGACGACAAGTTCCCGGCAATGGCCGGGCCGGAAATCGAAGCCTTCCGGCGCGAGATCGTCCAGCGAACCGGCGACCAAAACGCGGCGGACAAACTCAGCGATCAGGATCTGCTGCCGCGAGGTGATGAACACCGTCGGCAAGCGCGACCGGCTGGGCGAGCAAATCCGGTGCGTGGTCTCCGTCTCGATGCTCACCGAAGGTTGGGACGCGAACCCCGTGACGCACGTTCTTGGCGTCCGGGCGTTCGGCACGCAATTGCTATGCGAGCAGGTGATTGGCCGCGCGCTTCGCCGCCAATCGTACGAACTGAACGAAGCCGGACTGTTCAACGTCGAGTACGCCGACGTGCTGGGCGTGCCGTTCGATTTCACGGCCAAGCCCACGATCGCGCCGCCGCAACCGCCTCGCGATGCGATCCAGGTGCGGGCGATGAGCCGGAGCGGGACCATCTCGAAATCCGCTTCCCCCGCGTCACCGGCTATCGCGTCGAGCTTCCGCCCGAGCGTCTGGAAGCGCACTTCACCGACGACCATCGCTTCGAGTTAACGCCCGCCGTCGTCGGACAGTCGGTGACCAACAACGCGGGCATCATTGGCGAGTCCGTCGATCTCACGCTGGTCCACACCGGCGATATGCGCCCATCGCAGCTTGTGTTCCATCTCACAGTTCGACTGATCTCGACCAAATGGCGCGACGAAGACGGCGCTCCGAAAACCTCGCTCTTCGGGCAGATGAAGCCGCTGGTGAAACGCTGGATCGACGGTTATCTCGAATGCAAAGGCGGAACCTTTCCCGCCAACTGATGTACCAGGAACTGGCGGACCGCGCCTGCGAACGTATCACCGCCGCGATCACTTACGCCGAAGTGGCGCAAAACAAGCGGCCCGTCAAGGCGATCCTCGATCCGTACAATCCCGAAGGCTCGACGCGCCACGTGAAGTTCAACACTTCAAAGGAGGACCGCTGGCAGACGCATCCCGGGCGTTGTCACCTGAACTGGGTGATCCTCGACAGCGATTGGTGCGGGCGAGAGACGCACCGCTACCTGCCGGACTTTGTCGTGCGAGTGGACGACGGACAGCCCGATCCGTTGAACGTAGTGGTGGAAATCAAGGGCTATCGCGGCGAGGATGCGAAGGACAAGAAACTGGCGATGGACACTTACTGGATTCCCGGCGTGAATCGCGACGGACGCTTCGGGCGCTGGGCGTTCGCCGAGTTCACCGATATTTGGACCGTGCAAAGCGGCTTCGAGGAGATGATCGCCAAGGCGGCGAAGAGCGATGCCTAAGAAAACGGTGGCGCCGAAATCCGCCGAAACGCTAACGCACGACGACAAGCGAACCTTGATTTCGACGGCGGAGTCAGTCCGTGATGCGCGACGAGGACAAGGCGCCCGTACGCGTCGCGTACGAAAAGCGGAACGCCGATCTCGCCCGCAGTTGGTTTGGCGCGGCAAGTACGACTCGGACACGCTGGAGATTCAGGCGCATCCGCTCTACATCCAGGAGAAAGTGCATCACAAAGCGCTAATCGACGACTTGCGGAAAGCGCCCGATCAGATTTCATTGTTCGCGGATTTCAATGGACTGCCCGAGGGCGCGGACAAGACGGAATTCTATCAGCACGAAATCGAACTGGACGAACCGGATGATCCTGGGCGACAGCCTGCAGGTGATGGCGTCGCTGGCGGAGCGTGAGGGGTTGCGCGGCAAGGTGCAGTGTATTTCTGGACCCGCCGTATGGAATCAAGTTCAATTCGAACTTTCAGTGATCGACGACCAGCCGCTATGTGAAGGATGGGAATCTGGACCACATCGCGCGGGAGCCGGAGCAGGTGAAAGCGTTCCGCGACACGTGGCGTGAAGGGATTCATAGTTACTTAAGTTATCTGCGCGACCGGTTGCTTGCGGCGCAAGATTTACTGACGGACTCTGGGTCGATCTTTGTGCAAATCGGTGATGAGAACGGCGCACGCCCTCCCCGCCCGCGCCCAAGTCCGCAGATCCGTTCGAGCATCCCGACGCCCGGCGGCGTTTCCGCGTCATGACCGACCGCGACGAGCTAGAGCGCGCGCTCGACTATCCGTGGGAGAAGTGGGCGATCTTCCTGCATCCGGCGCAGCGGCGGATTGTGGAACGCGATTTTGCGGGTCCGGCTCGGGTGGCCGGGTCGGCGGGCACCGGCAAAACGATCGTCGCGCTGCATCGCGCGGTGCATGTGGCGCGGGCGAATCCTCACGCACGCGTGCTACTGACGACATTCTCGAAGCCGCTGGCGAACGCGCTGCTCGCCAAGCTGCGGATTCTGATTCATCACGAGCCGAGGTTGGGAGAGCGGATCGAAGTGGCGCCACTCGACGAAGTTGGGCGAAGGCTGTATGAAAGATCGATCGGTCCCGCGCACTTCGCTCCGGCCCGTGTCGAGTTTCCGCCGGTGGATGGATTCACTCCGGCGTTTCTGCAAAGCGAGTGGGATCAGGTTGTGGACGCTTGGCAGGTAGACAGTTGGCAGTCGTATCGGGACGTTCCGCGATTGGGCCGGCGGACGCGTCTTTCGGAGAACCAGCGCCGCAAGCTTTGGACGATCTTCGAGAAGGTGCGGGCCGATTTCGCGGAACGCGGGTTGGTCACGAGGGCCGGAGTGTTTTCGCGGTTGCAAGCGGTTCCTTACGATTTCGTCGTTGTGGATGAGGCGCAAGATATCGGCGTCGCGCAACTTCGATTTTTGGCGGCTAGTGGAGCGAAGCTGTTCTTCGCGGGCGATCTCGGCCAGCGGATTTTCCAGCGCCCGTTCTCGTGGAAGGCACTGGGCGTCGATGTGCGTGGCCGATCTTCGACGTTGAAGGTGAACTACCGCACGTCGCACCAGATTCGTTCGCGGGCGGACCGGCTGCTGGGCGAAGAGTCGGTGGATGTGGATGGCAACGTCGAGGAGCGCAAGGGGACCGTTTCGGTTTTCAACGGCCCGACGCCCGAAATTCGGGTGCTTCCGTCTAGCGATGCCGAACGCGACGCGGTCGCCGATTGGCTGAAGGGCGATCCCACGGATGCGGCTGTCTTCGTTCGCTCGGACGTCGAGATTCCGAGGGCGCGGGCGGCAGTGGAACGCGCGGGATTGCCGTTCCAGGTGCTTGACGAGCGAGTGGACACGGTCCCCGGTAAGGTTGCAATCGCCACGATGCATTTGGCCAAGGGGCTGGAGTTCCGGTCCGTGGCCGTGATGGCTTGCGACGAGGAGATTCTGCCTTCTCAGGCTCGGATTGAGACGACGGTCGACGACGGCGATCTCGAAGAGGTTTACTCCACCGAACGCTATCTGCTGTATGTGGCTTGCACTCGTGCCCGGGATCGCCTATTGGTGACGGGTGCCTCTCCAGCATCTGAATTTCTCGACGATTTGTTGGTGGCGCGCTCAAGCGCTTGATCTATTGATCGGGCGGAACCGGGATTTTGCTATTCTCCGAATCTCAAGGTGCCAGCCTCCGAAATCACCAGACTGCTTCTAGAAGCGCGCGCTGGCTCGCGTGATGCAGAGGCGCAACTATTGCAGGCGGTGTATCCGGAACTAAAGGCGATCGCTGCGAATCTCATGCGGAGCGAGCGGGAACGCTTGCACCTCCAAACGACCGGACTGGTACACGACGCGTACATCCGTCTGTTTGGCGAATCCACAGTCGCGGCGGCGAACCGGTCGCATTTTTTCTTCCTGGCGAGACGGGTGATGCGGCAGATTTTAACCGACAGCGCCCGAGCTCGGCTCGCTTCGAAGCGTACGCCGCCGCAGCTCACGGACGCGCGTGGAGAGCGCACCGATGACGGCTTAAGGCTTCAATACATTCTGGACTTGAACCGCGCACTCGACCGCTTAGAAGCGGTTGACAAACGGGTGGCGGCTGTTGTGGAGCTGAAGTTTTTCTGCGACTTAGACCTTCCCAGCATCGCCGAAACCCTTAAGGTGAGTGAACGGACGGTCGGCGAAGACTGGCGCTTCGCCAAGAAGTGGCTGAAAACCGAGTTGGGAGGGAACTCGTGATCGCGCTCGAACGGATCAAGCGGATTTACGACGAAGTGGCCAGCGTCAACCTCGCGGAGCAAGCCACGCTTTTGCATAGGCTGTGCGAGGGCGACGAGGAATTGATCGAGAGCGTCCGCCGGATTCTAAAGGAGAACTCCAGCACCGCTTCCCTGCTGAGCGTTGGGCCGCTCCCGATCTGGGCGGGCCAGCCGGACTCGACCGGCGAGCGTCTCGGGCCGTATCGCCTCGAAGAGAAAGTCGGTCAGGGCGGTATGGGGACCGTTTATAAGGGCGTCCGGGTGGATGGGGCGTTCTCGAAGACCGTCGCGGTCAAAGTGGTGGCTGCTGGCGACCGTTTGTCGATCGCCGCTGGCGAGCGTTTTCTCGCGGAGCGTCAGATGCTGGCGCGACTGGAGCACCCCTGCATAGCCCGCTTGCTCGACGGCGGGCGAACCGACAACGGACTTCTGTACCTCGTCATGGAGTACGTCGAGGGGATTCCTATAACGGAATACTGTTCCCGGAACTCACTGCCTGTAAACCGGCGTTTGGAGCTTTTCCGAAAGCTCTGCGGCGCGGTCTCTTACGCTCACCGAAATCTGGTTGTACATCGCGACATTAAGCCGGCGAACATCCTTGTCAACAACGAGGGGACTCCCTACTTGCTTGATTTTGGCATCGCCAAGTTGCTGGAACCAACGCAGGACGCCTACACGACTCAACTGGGGCACCGTCCAATGACGCCGCAGTACGCCAGTCCCGAGCAGATTTCGGGCGAACCGGTAACGGTCGCCTCCGACGTGTACGCGCTCGGTTTGCTGCTTTACGAAATCCTATCCGGTTCCCGCCCTTACGAGTTGGGAGGCCTCAGCCTGGACGAACAGATCAGGGTCGTCCGCGAGGCGAATCCGGCGGCGCTTCGACCGGGTACAGGCGTCAAAATTCCGCGTGACCTAGAAGCGATTGTCCTGCAGGCGATTCGGAAAGAGCCGGATCGGCGATATCTCTCGGCGGAGGCGCTGGCGGACGACGTCGATCGATTTCTGAATGGTCGGCCTGTTAAGGCAGCGGCGGATTCTCTTGGGTATCGATTCGGGAAGTTCGCGAGGCGAAACCGGTTTCCATTGGCGATTGGCGCGCTCGCGGGCCTGTTCCTGATCGCCGGAGTCTTTGGAACCGTTACGCAAGCGCAAATCGCCGAGGCCGAGCGACGAAAAGCGGAGAAAGAGGCGGCCGCCGCCATTCAAGAGCGAACCCGAGCCGAGAGTCTTGCGCGGCGCGAGGCCGAGGAGCGCGAACGGGCGGAACGCAGTGCCCGCGAGGCGAACTTGCAGCGCCAAGAAGCGCAGGAACAGCAACAGCTCGCCGATTCCAGGTTCCAGGATGTCCGCGGACTGGCCACGGCCTTTCTGTTCGATTTCGACGAGGCCATAGCCAATGTCGCCGGCGCGGAAAAGGGGCGGGATCTTGTTGTCACCAAGGGAGTGGAGTACCTGGAGAAGCTCAGCCGCGATTCGAACCGGGATCAAACCCTTCAACAAGAACTGGCTGCCGGTTATGAGCGGCTGGGCGACATCCTGGGAAACCTTTACCTTAGCAATCAAGGCCAATACCAGAGAGCCAGAATGCTCTACGAGCGAGCTCTTTCCATGCGAGAGCGGCTGGCAAAGACCCGGCCCAATGAGCCTGGTCGAATTATCGCCCTGGCCGCCACTCACGCCAAGCTTGCGGACTCATTGATTGCGGTTGGAGAATTGAAGCCCGGCATTCGGGAGCATGAGACCGCCCTCCAATTGTTGAAACTTGTCGATGAGACCCGCGCGCACGGGTTGAAGCAGAATAGCCATTCCCGGCTTTGTACGTTGTTGATTCCCGCCAACGACCTAGTGGGAGCCGAAGCTCATTGTCGCGCGGCTCTGGAACCTACTGCATCGAAGGAAACGGAAAAGCCGCCACCGACGGCCAGGGCGGCTCTAGCCGCCGCCCACAGTAACTTTGCCATTCTGCTCCGCGCTCGCCGTCAGTTCGCGGAGGCTGAGCCGATCCTGGCGCAAGCTGCCGCTCAATTTTCGGAACTGCGCGCCGAGTTCCCCCGTAACAGCAACTACGCGAAGAACGCCGCTGGCGCTTATGCACTGCTGGGCACAACGCAAAACGAGCTGGGGAATCGAGAAGCCGGCGTCGAGAGCCAATTAAAAGGGATTTCGATTATTCGCGAACTGCTCAAGATCTCACCGGAAGATGTACGCAACCAGATCACTTTCGGCTTTGCCAATATTCGGCTTGCTCCAGTACTGCTCTCGCTCGGTCGGCAAACGGAGGCGGAATCGGCGGGGCGTGACGGTCTCGAAGTCTTTCGAGCGCTGGCGGAACGCCCGTCCGCTACGCCTGATGACCAAAACAACTACGCCTCTTTCCTCCTAGAGATCGGCGTCCCTTCGCTCGCCGATCCCAATAAAGCTCTGGCCTTCGCCAAGCGCGCCACGGCTGGGGTGAAGTCGCCGAGTCTGGCATTCCTCGATACGCTGGCCCAAGCGCATTGCGAAACGGGGGACTTTCGATCGGCTATCTCCGTTGCGGAGCGGGCGCTCCGCGAAAGTCCGGGGACCGCGCCAGGCGGGCTCGCCGCCGACCTTTCCGCGAAGTTGAACAAATTCCGCGCCGGCTCCTGCAAATAGGTTCGACTCACACTCCGGGATTCTTCTCGTAGTCGCGGTTCGATTACCGCCGAGTCACGAAACGAGGAATCTGCGCGGCATCCTGATTTAGCTCGGGCTTATTGTCTCGTCTCACACCCAAGCAACCTTGGCAGCTTCCCGATCCGAGATTTTCGGCTATCCGGCGATTCTGTGGAGTAGATTGCACTTCACTTCGGCAAGCTTGGTGGATCAGGCACCGTCTCCGTCGCTCATTGGTGTTAGCCTAAGGTCGCCGTTGACGCTGAGAAGAGATATTGGTAAGTCGCGAAGCCTGACAGTCAAGCCTAACGAGATGGAAGTTCCTCTTCGGCGGCGAGTGACTCCGCCGCTTTTCGGACAGTGCGGTCGGCGTAGGCGGTGGGATCGGACTTTTCGCCGATGCGGAACTTCGCGATATCCGATGGATCGTCGCCGCAGCGGAGAGCGCGGAGGGCATAGGCGAAGTCGCGTTCGGATTGGCTGAATGCACCGGGTGAGACGCGGGGTGCGATCACGGAGCGTGCCGTGCACTCTTCGGCAAATGGTTCCGGGAAGCGGTCCGGTGTGTAGATCGTGTCGTTGTGGTGTTCGACGCGGACATAATGAGGTGAGCCGTACTTGTGGTTGTGAAAACCGGGCAGGCGCATCACCCGAGAACAGTCCGTGGCCGCGATGTCCGCGCCGGTCTCGCGCGAGAGATGCCGCATCAGCGACCCCGCTTGTTCCTTTTCGAAACCCGTCACGGTCCAGAACACCTGATAGCGGTCTGGCGAAGTAACTACAAAGTTCGGCTCGGGCACGGAGTGCGAGGCGAGATCAGACACTCTCTTCGCGCCTTCTTCGTCGAAGTCGAGATACACGTGCCGGATTTCGGCGATGTCGCCTTTCGTTCTTCCGCGCGCGTCGAGTCTCAGGACATTCGGACTGAAGTACACCTCGAAGCGTTGTGCGTTCTGGCTGCGGAGCCATACTTGAAAATCGGGTTCGACGACTTGGCGAACGGCGGCGACGCGCTGCGTGACCGCTCCCGATCTGCGCTTCACGAGAACCAGGGCGATGCGGTCGTCGGGCCGGAATGTTTGCTCCAAGAACTTGGCCGCCGAGCTTTTCATACCGCCTCGATCGCGAATCGGCTGTCGTCGGGGGAAAGCCCGTTTACTCGTACAAACTGCGCGAGCACACGACGCCCGTTCCGCAGGCGGGAATCGAGCAGTGGCTTCTCCTCGCCGATTTCGTCGCCCAGGATGCGCGCGATATTGCGCACGGCGACTTGCAAGAAGCGTTCGCCGACTTCGACGCCCGCAACCGGTTCGATTACTCCGGACCGTTCGATGAAGACGCGTTGCGACGCGTTGATCATGATTTCCGAAATGGTGTCGTCCCGAATCAGAGAATCGATCGGTCGAAGGAACGGGAGGATGAGTTCGAAGCCCGGCAAGTCAGATCTCCCCCTCAGCGAGTTGTTCGAAGTAAGTGCGATTCGGATCGAGATAGTAGGGCTTCAGATAGCAATAGGACGGAGGATGCGGATTCACTCCATCGTAGGCGAGGACGATCGAGTGCGCGTTCTTGGGTTCGCCGAGGATTTTCGGTTCAAACACCCAATCGCGATGCAGGTTGTAGCTCTTCGAGGTGCCGATAGCCGCTCGGTGCGCCGTCGCTCTTCCGGTGAGCACACTGACGCGCGCGTCCTGATCGTTCTCGGACAGGCTGTAGCTCAGCTTGAGTTGCTCCTCTTTGCCGCAAAGTTCGTTCGCCGTGCGCATGCTGAAGTCGTCGCTGACGGCGAGGAAGATTTTGGTGCGGAACGTCTGCAATAAAGTTCGCCATGACTCGCCGGGCAGCGTGGAGCGCAGCGAGCTAATCGATTGCGTCGCGACGATCGGAATGCACTTCGCCTGGCGCGACAGCGCGAAGAACTTCTCGTCGCCCGTCGGATCGCTCTCGCCGACGGTGGCGAAGCTCTGGTATTCGTCGCATAGGAACAGAACCTCGCGCCAGTGGCGGTGTGACTCGCGTTCCATCTCTGGAATGCGATTCAGAACGGCCCGCACGCCCTCCAGGCGGCTGCGGTCGATAACAACCATCGGCGGGAAATCCGCATGGTTCTTGAACATACAAGTTGCGGTTCATGGACGCGCGTGACAGGGACAAGAGGAACGTCCGCAGAACGTTCCGCATGATATGATCGCGCCAAAGTTTGGGCTATGTCTCCGCCGGTTGCCGATATTGAGGGGTTTCGCAAGCAACTCGACCTTGTCTTAGATAGCGCCGAATTCCGCACATCGCCGCAGTTGCGCGATTTCTTGCGGTATGTAGGCGAACAGTCTTTTGCGGGGCGGGAGTCGATCGAGCAGGTCGAGATCGCCGATAAAGTCCTCCGCCGCCCTGTCGACTTCAACCCCATTGAGGACGCGAGCGTCCGCAAATTGGCGTCCACGGCGCGCCGCAAGCTGGAAGCGTATTACGCGAATGGGGGATCGAGCGATCCAGTCGTCATCTCCTTGCCCTCGCGAACCTACGTTCCGCACTTCGAGTTTCGTCCGCAGGAGCGGGCCGAGCCAATTTCAAAACCGCGTGCACGCCGTTGGGTGATCCCGTTGGCGATAACCGCGTCGGCCGTGGGTGTCACCGCCGTGGGCTGGTGGGCGGTACGCGCTCCAGACGCCGAAACGGGAGTGTTTGCCATGACGACCGTACCGGGAAACATCGCTGGGGGCGCGGCGGACCTAGCCGGTTCCGGACTGCTGCTGGGCCCGACGCTCGGCTCGATCGAAGATCTTGTCGTGCGCCTGAAGTTCACCCCGGAATCGGCCCACCAACAAGCCGGACTCATCGTCTACCAGGACCCCGATAACTACGTCGCCTTCAGCCGCCACTTTCGATCGCGCGCCCAACTGGAGTTCATGCGCGAAACGGGCGGCAACTACGATTTGAAGGCTGGGTCGGTCGGCTACGACCCCACCGGCGGTAACGGCGAGGCGGTATGGTTGTCGATCCGCAGGCGCGGCGACCGATACTCCGCTTATGCAAGCGCCGACGGCCGGGAATGGTCGCCATTCGGCTGGGAGCTATCGGCGGGGCTGGTCAATCCGAAACTGGGGATTTTCGCTTGTTCCGCCAAGGACAAGGGCAAGCCGGTAACGGCGGTCTTCGATCGTCTCGGCGCCGGTCTTTCGTTTCATCATTGGACGGACGAGCTTTGGCCAGAGGCCTTCGCGGCGGGATGGCGAATCGAAAGCGATTGCGGCGAACGCGCCTCCTACCGGACGGAGGGCGGATCGCTCGACGTTACGTTGCGGCGCGAAGGGAGCAACCGCTGCGCCTGGCAATTCAGCCGCCCTGCGCCGCCCGGCGATTGGCGCTTTGCGACGCACGCCGACTTTCTCGCGAGCAACGGCGCGCACCTCGCCTTACGCGCCGGCGCGCGTCGATGGTTCAACCTGGAGCGCACGGATCTGGAGGCCGGCTCCATCCGCGCCGATTCCGACCGCGGCGGTGTCACCTTGCCTGACTTTCCCGGGCGTCCTCCATTGTTCTTGCGAATCGAAAACGAAGGTGGACGTCTCAGCGGACATTTCAGCCGGGACGGCGTACGATTCTCGACACCGCCTTTCCGGATGACCGTTGCAGATCTCGGCGATGCCCCCCGCGTGGCAATCCGGCTAGCGCTCGATAGCTGGGATACCGATACCTCGCCGCGTACGGCGCGCTTCCGGTACTTTGTCCGCGAGATCGACTCCTTGCAGCCGTACCGTTAGCTAGAACGAGTAACGCAAGCTCAGTTGTAAGTTGCGCTCCCCGCTCTTGGACGTGATCTTTCCCAGTGTGGTCAAGTTACGCGGGTTAGCCGCCGGTTGCGCCCAGTTTGGATGATTCACCCAGTTGAATACTTCCGCACGGAATTGGAGACGGTGATTTTCGGAAAAGGCGAACGCTTTAGCGACACTCAGGTTCCAATCCTGGAAGCCCGGACCATAGATCAAGTTGCGGTTACGTTGGGTCGTGAACGTTCCGGTGGCTGGCGGCGTAAACAGGCTCTGTCCATTGCCGTCAACGGCGCGGAACCAGTAGTTCGGAAGGTTCGCCGCGTCGGCGAATTTGCGTTCGCCGCCCGAGAGCTTCGGATTGCCCGACACGTTCCAGATTTGCGGACCGCTGCCTGGACCTACGCCCGCGAAGTCTTCCGCGCTCTGAATGGTCAGGGGCGGTCCGCTTTGGAACTGTGTGATCCCCGCGATTTGCCAACCGCCGAGCAACGCTCGCGGAACACGCGATGCGTTTGCGAAAAATGGCAGATCGTAGGCGAAATTGACAATCAGGATGTTCCGAAAATCGTTCGCCGAAGGTCCCCAATAGTTACTGGCGTCGTAGGCGTTAGGAAGAATATCGTCCTTGGAAGATCCGCTATCGTAAGCCTTCGAATACGTGTAGGCGACACCGTAAAGTAAGCCTTTCGAGTAGCGTCGTGTCAGATTCATTTGTAGCGCTTGGTAAATCGAGCGGGCGTCGTTATTGGTCAAGCGGATGTCGCCGAACCCATGGAAGGGCCGCAGGAAATTCACATTGATTCCGGGATTACGTTGAATGGTCCCGGGTTGTAACTGGTTCATATTGCGGTCGCGGAACAGATTGTTCAGCCCTCGTCGCGCCACATAGCCGACCGATAGCAGCGTGGATTGGCTGACGCCCCACTCCGCCGAGGCATTCCAATTCCACGCATTGGGATTTCGAAACGTGGCATCCCACGTATTGACCTGCGGAGGATTCGAAACCGTAGAGCCGCCGCCCGGGCTATCGACCGGTCCGATGGCGATCGAGGCTGATTGCTGGAACGGAAGATTCGCGCCGGGATTGACGTTATCGCTCACCGGCGGACGCAAGGTGTAGCGGCCGATACCGGCCCGAAAGACTAAACGGGTTGTGGGCGCATAGGTAATTCCCACGCGCGGTTGAAAGTCGGTTTTGTGAAATACGGAATAAGACTTACCGAGGCCGCGGAAAAGTCCCGCGGCCGTAGCAGGATCGAAGGGTAAACGTCCGCTTACCGCTTCCGGAAAACCGTCGCCGGGAATGACGATCCCGTTGGTTAGACTTCCCGACAAAATCCGGCCCGTGCGCGGGTCGAGCGTCGGGATCTTCGCCGGATCGTAGAACCGGCTGTCGAACATCGAAATGTTGCCCCACTGGCTGTACCAGGGTTGGATCAGGCTGTGACGGAGGCCGTACTCGAGATTGAACTTTTGGGTGATCTTCCAGGAATCTTGCGCAAAGTATTCGAACATCTGCGCGCGATAGGGAATATAGTTCAGCGCGCCAATTTCGGAGTAGGAATCGAACATGCCAAGCGCGGCGTTGGCCATGGCGGCTCCGGAGGTTGAGCCGCCGGTGCGGTTGTCGGTGAAGGAAAAATTGCCGCTCTGCACGTTTTGGTTGCCGTCGTTCTGTCCGGCGTACTCATAAACAAATCCCGCTTTGAACGTGTGACGGCTCATCACCTTGGAAAAGTTATTCGAGATGACGTAGATGGGACCGGCCGTGAGTCCAGGCGCGGAGGTAGTCAGCGTAGTAAGCCCGGCAATGTTGATGGCGGGAATCACGTTTTCGGTCAATTTGCCATTAGGAAACAGAAATGGATAGGTGATCCCGTATTGCGTGCGCTCATACCGGCCCGACGATGTATCGAGCAGGATCCTTGTGCGGTCGTGACTCGCGCTGACAAGTAACTCGTTCACGGTGGACGGATTGACGGTCCAGATGTAGTTGATTGAGCCGACTTTATTGGGACGGATCAAAATACGCGGACCTCGATCGTAGCCGCCCTGGAAGGGAATCGTCTGATCGTAGTTATAGTTCAGAAAGCGGAACCGGAAGTTGTGCTTTTCGGTGGGAGAAAAATCCACCGAAACCGTTTCCTTACGCTGATTTTGTGGCGCTCCCGCGGCGGCGATCCAGTTGTTGTTGCCTTGGGAGAAACCGGGCGTCGGCGTAGGAAATGCCCGAATCAGGCCGATTCCACTGGAACTGAGCCGGTTGGCCGGAATGATGTTTCCCGCGAAGGGAGTGTTATTGAGCGGATCGCGAACGGCCACGACACGCCCGTAGTAGCGATTGGTGGCGGAAAGCAACTCGCTGAAGTCGCCTTGGCGGATCGCGGTGGAGGGAACTAACCGGGTTACGGTTTGGTCCTGCCGGTATTTGACGAATTCCTGCCCGAACAACCAAAACAACTTATTTCGATTCCGGTTGAACTTCGTTCCCGGCAACAAAACCGGCCCGCTTAAGCTATAGCCGAATTGATTGAACCGGAATGGCGCGGGCGAAGCGAAGTCGGGATTGCCGGAGGCGTTGCGCGTCCAGCTATTGGCGTCGAGCGCCGAGTTCCGGAAATACTCGTAGAACGATCCGTGAAAATCCTTCGAGCCGCTTTTGGTGATAATCCGCATCTGCCCGCCGGAAGCGCGGCCATACTCCGCTCTATAGTTCGAGGTGAGAATTTGTACTTCTTGCGTGGCATCGAGGTCGGGAACGCCGATGGGCACTCCGGCGGATCGCGTTCTCACAGCCGGCGCGCCATCGAACGTAATGTTCGTCTCTTCTTTTCGCGCGCCGTTGATGAAAAAATTGTTATCCATGCCGAAGGTGAAGGACGAAATGGAGTTGCGCCGGATCACCCCGGGCGCGAGTTGCGCCAGAAACATCGGATTGCGCCCATTGAGTTGCAGCGAGTTCACCTGCTCTGTCGTGATGATGCGGCCCACGGTGGCGGTCTCGCTTTGCACTTCCGCGGCGGACGCGACCACGGAGACCGACTCCTGGACGCTTCCCACCTGCATCGACACGGCGAGGGTCGCCGCAATGTTGGGATCGATCTTGCGTCCGGTCTCGCGATACCGCTTGAATCCAGGCGCTTCCACAGTGACTTCATAAACGCCAGAAGGGACGCTGGCTATGGCGAAGTAGCCCGTGTCATTGGTTGCCGTGCGGCGTTCGAATCCGGTAGCTTCGTTGCGAATGACCACCGACGCTCCGGCGATAGTGGCGTCGCTCGCGTCGCGAACGATCCCGGAAAGCGTAGATGTATCGGACTGCGCGAATGCGGCGGCGGCAAGGGCGGTCGCGGCCCACAGAATGCGTGCCATGGCGGTACTCCTCTTTAGAACGTGAATCGGGCACTAAGCTGGACTTGGCGGGAACCGGCGGAAGTGAGACGTCCGAAGTTAGCGGCGTCGATGCGGGCCACCAGCCCGCCGAGATTCGTTTGGTTGAAAGCGTTAAAGAAATCGGCGCGGAATTGGAACTGCGAGCGCTCCCGAATGATGAATGTCTTTGCGACCGTAAGGTTCGTAGAAACCGCACCGGGTCCGCGAATCGCGTTGCGGCCTATCGTGCCCGGACGCAGGGGCAAGCGGCTCACAGCGCCGAGCGGAACCGCTGGAAAAGCGGCGCGGTCGAGATACTGGAGCGTGTCGCGATAGTTCGACAACTCGGCGGGGGCGCCGTTGTAATCCGGACGGCTGGAGTTCAACCCGGTCGGTTGCACGATGGTGACGGGTGAGCCGGTGTTAGCGCGAAACACTCCGGAAAGCTGCCAGCCACCGAGGATATGGCGGCCGACACCGGACTTCCAGTTCGCCCACTGAGCGAATGGCAACTCGTAAACGAAGTTTCCGATAAAGCGGTGCTTTTGATCGCCGTCCACCGGTCCGTAGTCCGCACGGATGTTATCGATATCCTGCGGAGCATTCGGTAGCAACAAGTCCGCTTGATTCGAGTAGGACAGCGATTTCGACCAGGTGTAATTAATCCCCAATAAGAATCCCGACCCGAAGCGCTTTCGCACACTGGTTTGCCAAGCGTGGTAGTTGCTATTTTCCGCCGCATCGCGGTAGCGGAACTGCGCGTAGCCGTTAACGGGCCGGATGCCGGTGACACGATCCGGAGGATTCATGAAACGCACCATCATCAATCCGATCCCGCGCGTGCCGTTATAGCCCGTTTCGAGTGCGATATCGAACGGCAACTGCCGCTGGATGGTGAACAGCCACTGATAGCTCATCGGAGTGCCCCAGTTGGGATTGATCGCCGTTCCGCCAATCAGCGCTTGAGGACCGGTAGCGATCGGTAACACCTTGTCGTTGTAGACCGGGTAGCGCAACAAGTCGGGATAGCGCAGCACGTCGGCGCGCGCGTACTCGACGCGGAAGGGCTCGTTGAGCGAGTTCTGCACGATATCGACCGGTCCGCCGAAAAGATTGCGGGGATTCTGGAAGATTCCCGCGCCCGTCCGAATCACGGTGCGGCCTTCGCCGTCGACGTTCCAGGCAATACCGACGCGCGGCGAAAAGTCGTTGCGCGTCGCCTTCCAAGCTTGGTCGCCGGGAAGGAACGGGCCGAACCCAAACGGCTCGTCCCGATTGAACAAACGATTGTCGCGTTCGTTCGGCACGGCGAAGTAGTCCCACCGCAGACCGAGACTCAAGGTCAAGCGGCGGTTGACGCGGAAATCGTCTTGAATAAAGAAGCCGAAGTTCTCGGTGCGGACCTTGAATTCGCGGACGCCGAAGGTCACGCGCACGGCGTTGGGATTATTTGCAAGAAAGTCCGCAGCGTTCGCATAAGTCACCTCGGGCGATTCGACGTTTTCGCGCCCGGCGTCGGGTCTCGACAGAATGCCGCCGAACTTGATCGAATGCCGCCCGCGCGTCATGCCAATCAATTCCTCGATCGACCACGTGATGCCGTCGCGCCGCAGAGTTTCGCCGCTCACGCTCCAACCAAGCGAGCCGGTAATGCCCGGAATGCCATTAGCGTGCAGGTAGTCCGAGCGGTTGGTGCCGCTCTGGTTGACGCCGAAGCGCGTCTCCGCAGT
This sequence comes from Bryobacteraceae bacterium, assembly GCA_033763835.1. Classification (GTDB taxonomy): domain Bacteria; phylum Acidobacteriota; class Terriglobia; order Bryobacterales; family Bryobacteraceae; genus JAPKYZ01. The sequence continues at coordinate 35,514 of JANRJS010000031.1, forward strand.
CCAGGACGATCGCGCGTAGATCGCATTGAACGTGCCGATTTCGTTTTGGCCCACGAAGTTGCGCGGGTTATTCATGATGCGCGGCGTTTCCCGGAAGGGCCGGCCGCGCGTATAGCGGGCCGTGAGGATGAGACGGTCCGTTACGTGATAGTCGCCGCGAATCACCGCGTGGTTGTCGTTCGCTTTATCGCTGCCCGCGCCGATGTAGGTCGCGTTGTTGGCGGTGGGGGCGTAAGGCGTGTTGGGGTCGGGAAAGAGATCGAGCGCTTGCTTATAGGCCGGGACCGCGGCGATGGCGGCGCGTTTGAATTCCGGCGTCGGCACGTTGCCGTTGAACGCTTGGAATCCGCGTAGGCGATAGCCCTCGTACACGCCGAACGCGAACAGCTTGTTGCGGACGATCGGTCCGCCGAACGAGCCGCCGAACTGGTTGTACACCACGCCGGGCTTGTTGCTCTGGAACTGATTCCGCGCGTTCAAATTTTCGGTTTGATTGACTGCGAAGAGGCTGCCGTGGAACTCGTTGGTGCCGCGCTTGGTGTTGATGTTGACGTTGCCGGACATGGTCTGGCCGACTTCGGCGGAGGCGATACCGCGCGCTAGATTCACTTCCTCGATGGCCTCCATACTGACGCCTCGAATCAGGTTGTAGTTATCCGGCGCGGCGAGCGAAGGAGCCTCAGTGTCCATGGTGGAGTCCGTCCCATCGACGGTGAGCCGGAAGCTGGATGCAGGGAGACCGTTCATTGAGACACGGCCGCCCCGATTGTCGACGCCATTTTCGAGCTCAAGCAACGAAGTCCAGTCGCGTCGGCTTACGGGCAATTGGTTCACTTGGGCGGCGCTTAAGTTAGAACGCTGTTCCGCGTTGACCGAATTGAGCAGCGGCGCGGTCGCCGTCACCTCCACGGTCTGCGTCAGTTGACCGACTTCGAGCCGGAAATCGAGCCGGGCGCGCTGGCCCGCACTGAGCGCCACGCCCGTTTGGCGAAGTTGCCGGAAACCGGCGGCTTCGATCGTCAGCGTGTACTCGCCGGATTGCAAGCCGCGAAGCGTAAACTCGCCGGCGGTATCGGAAATCGCTTCTTGCGACGCGCCGGTGAGCGCGCTGGAGGCGAGGACTTTCGCCCCCGCGACGGCCGCTCCGGAACCGTCTACAACCGACCCGTAAATCGAGGCGGTGATTTCCTGTGCGCCGAGCGGCGCGGCGGCGAGGGCGAGTGTCAAGAAGAAGTTGGATCGCATGGGGAGAGTCTCTCGCTTTTAGGTTTCGGCGAAATGACGGAACGTCGTTTCGATCTCGGCGGGTTCCATCGCACCGTCGTAGAGAAGCGCCAGATAACGCAGGCGCAGAGTCTCGCCGGCGGGTAGTGTATAGCTGCCGTCGATTGTCTTGTCTTTGGCGAAGCTACCGGCGGCGAATGGATTCGCGGCGCACAGACTATAGGGCCGGGCGTGCCACTGCGATGGATGCCGCAGATTCGACGGGTGGTCGAACGCGGCCACGCCTGCGCCACCATCCGCACGAATGGCGTATTGCACCCAGCGCGCCGCCTTGCCCCAAATACGTTCGGTGGTCTGAAGCAAGTCGCTATTGCGGAGCAGCGCGCCACGGTCTTGCCGGAAATCGTCGGAGAGCCGGAAACCGAATCCCCCGTCGTCGCTGTCGCCAAAGTTCAGCGCGACGCCACGGTCCGCGTGCACGGCGAACGTCGCTCGCACGACCGTTCGCGGGCCGTCCAGACTCACCGCGTATTCCTGATCGACGCTTCCCAGTGGCGGCTCGCCCATAGGGGGTTGCAACGCGAATCGCGCGCCCACCTTCGCCGTTGCGCCGGACAAGACGCGCGGCTTGCCGTCTAGGACCATCCGGCCCGCTTTCTCGACGCTCACCTCGCGCCAGAAATCGCGCCCATTGATCGTTCCATGGCCGAACCAGAGCCCGCGATGCCATTTGTGATCGTTGCTTTCGCCGGGACGCGGCTCCACGGGAAATCCGCGCGAGAGGACGCGGCCGGAAGGCGTCGTTAACGGATAAAGAAAAGGTTTGTCCCATTTGGCGTGATGCACAAAACGCGTAACAACGCGACCGTTCGACGTGACCGAAACTTCGCCATCGCCCGGAACGGCCTCGAGTTTCGGCGCCGCCTTGGCCGCCACCGCCACACCGCAAAGGATTGTGCGTCTGGAGATCGTCATGCTAAACGCCTTTCGGAACGGACCAGTGCGAACGGTACTCGCGCCGCAGCAGACGGTTGGCTTCCGCGTCGCCCACGATGGTTTCCTTCGCCGCGTCGAACTTCAGCGCGCGGCCCGTACGTGCCACGATGTTGCCCAAGTGGCATAGCGAACTCGAGGCATGTCCGATTGCGATCTCCGCATTTGGGGCTTGCCGCGACTGTATGCAACGGAGGAAGTTCGCCGCATGTTCTTTATCGGGGACCGCTGGAGTCTTCGACGTGTCCTCGATGAGCTTTCCCTTTGCGTCATAGTGGCGGTAGCCCCACACGCCTTTCCACCGGCCGATCTGAATCGAACCGTCCGAGCCGTAAACGGCAACCCCGTTCTCCTGCTCTTCCATGCCGTACGGATTCCAGATCCGCATTTCGAACTGAATGAGCTTGCCGCCGAAATCGTAAGTGACGTTCATCGTGTCGGGCGTTTGCTGGTCGTCGTCGAAGAAGAGTTTCTTACCCATGCCGGTGACGGCCGCTGGCGATTCCACCTGGAGCGCCCAGCGGCACATATCCATCTGATGGACGCCGTCGTTGCCGCTATCGCCGGTTCCGTAGTTCCAGTTCCAGTGCCACTTGTAGTGAAACCGGTTTTCGTTGAACGGCAGCATCGGCGCGGGACCGGTCCAGATATCGAAATCGAGACCGGCGGGCGGCGCGCTATCCGCCTTGTGGCCGATGTCCTCGCGCAACTGTACGTCCCAGGCCTTGGCCATCAGGACCTTGCCGATCGCTCCGCCGTGGATAAGCTCGATCGCGCGCTTGGTGGAGGGGCGGCTGCGGGACTGTGTGCCCAACTGCACCACGCGCTTGTTGCGCCGCGCCGCGTCTACCATCAATCGCCCCTCGCGCAGGTTGTGCGAGGCGGGCTTTTCGACGTAAACGTCCTTGCCGGCGTCGCAAGCGAGAATCGTGGCCGGAGCGTGCCAATGATCGGGCGTGGCGATCACGACGGCGTCGATCGACTTATCGTCCAGCACACGGCGCAGATCGCTATGCAGCCGCGGTTTCGGACGGCCCGACTTTTCCACCGCTTCGAGCGCGCGGCCGAACGAGCTTTCGTGCACGTCGCAAAGGGCCGCGATATTGGCGAGAGGTTGCGAGGAGAAATTGGCCGTCAGCGCACGGCCTTGATTGCGCACGCCGATCATCGCGACATTCACACGATCGTTCGCTCCAGCGAGATTGGCGGCGAACATCGCGCCGGCAGGTAAAGATTGAAAGAAGGTTCTGCGTTCCACCGATTAGCTTTTCCCTTCGGGGCGGTCGTAAATCGGACTCGGAGTTCGGAGTTTGGCGAGCAAGTCCCGCGCGCGGGCGAGTTCGGCGGGACGGGAACCGGCGAGATCCCGACTCTCCGCCGGATCTCCGGAGAGGTCGAAGAGTTCGAGCTTGTTTTCGCTTTGCACGGCTTTCCACGGGCCGAAGCGCACAGCCCGTTGCGGGCGTTTCCCGGGCAGTTCCCAGTAGAGCGGCCCTCGCTCTTGCGGCGGCGCGCCTTTCAACTGCGGAACGAAGCTGCGCCCGTCGAGACCCGGCGGCACGGCGGCGCCCGCGAGTTCGGCGAGTGTCGGAAAGAAATCCCAGAACGCTACCGGTTGTGCGCACTCCTTCCCTGCGGGCACGGTTCCCGGCCATCGCGCGATGAGCGGCACTCGAAGGCCGCCTTCGTAGAGATCGCCCTTCCGTCCGCGAAATCCGGCGGCGCTTCCGAAGAACTCGGGCGTATGGCCGCCGTCGCGGGCCGGTCCGTTATCGCTGGTGAAAAAGATCAGCGTACGGTCTCGTTGGCCCAACCGGTCGATTTCGGCGACGATCCGGCCCACGTCACGGTCGAGTTCGGTTACCAGGGCGGCATAGCCTTTCTCGGGACGCGGCCAGTCTTTAGCCGCGTATTCGCCGTAGTTCGACACGGGAAAACCGTCGCCCGTATCCCGGCCCACTTCGCTGCTGGCGTGCGGCGTGGCGTAAGCGGCGAATAGAAGATAAGGTTGAACGGCCGTGCGGACAAAATCGACCGCGAAATCCGTGAAAAGAGCTTGCGCCGATTGGTTGCGCTTCGCGCCCTGATTCCCCGGCGGAAACCATTCGCTGCGATTCCGCCAAAGATGGGTGGGGTAGTAGTCGAGCGCGTGATCCTGATTCAGGAACCCGAACCAGCGCTCGAAACCCTTGTCGTTGGGCGTACCGGCCGTTCCCGCTTCTCCGATGCCCCATTTGCCGCAGGCGGCGGTTCGGTAACCGGCTTTCCGGATCGCCTCGGGGAAAGTGCGATCGGTGGCGCGTAGTGAAACCCGTTCGCCGCCCGCTGCGTGGTTTCCGCGAATGTGCGTGTGGCCGGTATGCAAGCCGGTCATCAGGCAGCACCGCGACGGAGCGCAAACCGAACTTCCGGCATACGCTTCGGTGAATCGCGTTCCCTCGGCGGCGAGCCGGTCGAGGTTCGGAGTTGCGATGCGCTTTTGGCCAAAGCAGCCGAGGTCGCCGTAGCCCAAGTCGTCGGCGACGATCAGGACGATATTCAGGGGCGCGGGCACCGCGAAGGGCGCACCTAACGCTCCGATCATCTCCCGCCTGGTCATCTGGGGCGACACTATCGTACGATTTCGCCGAAAGGAAGTGGCGGGAACGTTCCTGAACCAGGTGCGGTACGTTCTTTCGCCGTCGCTAATGGCTCCGGGTTAAGTCCGATTAGGAGGCTACAGACACTCGCTTGCCGATGGAGGGGCATGAACTTCCCGGAGAACGAAGACGGACGCAATCGGAAAACGCGGTGTGCCTTGCATCCTCAACGGACCCGGAAAGACTGGGCGGTGTTCGGCGACTGTCAACGGGATGGACCAGAGACGCGGTCCTGTGCCGGCTCGCCATGGAAGACCGGCCGCGTCACCGCTCCTCCGTAGCCTCCGTAGCGGAAGCCCTTATTGCGGTTCTCAATATCGCTCGGGCCGTTAGGAACGGCGCAAAACCTAGGCGATCTTCACTCAGAATAGCTGCATACCGAATGCGAAGCGGTTGTTGTCCTGACCGCCAGCCTTGTTCCAGCGCCGCCCGTAGGTGTACTCTCCGCCAATGGTCACGAAGCGGCTGACGGTACACATGTAATTGGCGAGCCCGTAAAGTGAAGCGCGAAGGGCGGTATCGGGCTGCAACCGGTCGGTCTCTACGCTCGCGTATCCGACGCCCACCGTGCTTCGGCAGGGTTTGTTCCACTGATGACGAACGGTCGACACGAGGCCGAAACTGGGGCGGGCGGCGATATAGCGAGACTGCTCGTCGACGAACGCTCCGCCGGTCGGCAGAATTCCCAATAGATAGCGTCCCAGCCCTTTGCCGTAAACGCCCGCAAAGACCAGTCTGTCTCTGGATCCCAGATCGAAGTGCGTTCCCACGTTCACTCCCCACCCGGTGGCTCCGTAGTTCGGCTGCCCGTCGGGATCGATCGTAATTCTTCGAACCAGGCCGCCGATGCGTAAGTGCGAAGTCTCGCCACGCAGCGTAAAGGCCGTGGTGATGTCCGGAAACGCCGTCCTCGTTTTCACCGGTGCGGCCACGGTAATGTCGCTGCTTGCCGGGTCCTCGAACGACGTCGCCCAGCTCAGCCTCTTGCTCAGTGGCCTCGTGAAACGAAACTGCCCTTGCCGGGCGAAGATGGCTCCGCTTGCGGTTGGCTCGCTTAACCCTTCGGGCAGGGTCTGCAAGTCCATAAAATTCGACCAGTACTTGCCGGCGAGAATCTGGCCCCATCGGTCGTCCCAGGTCAAATATCCATGCCGCCAATTCAAGGTATTGCCGAACAGGTCGTACTCGATGTAGGCCCGGAAGCGCGAGGTGCCAAGTCTCGCTCTGGCGTCGAAGCCAAGCCGGGTGAGTTCGGAGGAAATCGCGGATGCGCCATTCCGGTCGTCCCGGCTTGCGCCAAGAAGAGCGGGTAAGAAAATCACGCTGCGGGTTTCCGAGTCGCTGTCGTGGAAGACGATGGTCTTGACAAAGCCGGTGATGCCTAGCGAAACATCCTTGCCGGGAAGACTGATGGCTCCCGGGAACTCTCCGGCAAGCACTTGCGCGGTGTTCAAGTCGCCCACGGAGTCCCGCTGGACCAACGGCTCGCTAGCGGGTGCTGGTACGGTCTGCGTCGCGGAAACGGGCTCGGGAGGCGTTGCCGGAACGGGAGCCGTCGGCGTCCGCGCCTCCAGCGCTTCGATACGCGCGAGCAAGCGATCGAGTGCGGCGCGTTGTTGTTGCGCCTCTTGTTTGAGCTGAGCGAGTTCGGCGCTCGCGCCGCCTTGGGCGAGAAGAGCGGACGTAGCGGCCCAAGCCGCCAAAAGAAAGTATGCGCAGCGGCGGATCGTCCGGTTAACGACTTCCCGTCCGCAAACCTCCGTGAGATGGAGCATCATGATTCCTCCGAGTTCTTTACGAGCGACGATAGTGGGAGTATAGGGGAGGCGCGGAGGGGAAAAATGCCAACATCAACACCAACCTCGGAACAGTTCGAGAAATCGATCCGGGACGTTACCGAAAGTACGCGGGAAGTGATCGATCGCATCAGCATGGAGGTATGGAATCTGGCGGAGCTCTCGATCGAAGAGCATCAGTCGGCGCAAGTGCATATCCGCGAATTGGAGGCCGCCGGTTTTCAGGTCGCCAAGGGCGCCTCGGGCTGCAAGACGGCCTTTATCGCCGAATGGAGCCAAGGCAAGGGAGGCCCGAAGATCGGCTTCCTGCCGGAGTACGACGCTCTTCCAGGGCTGAACAACGCGGCGGTCTCGGAGCCTCAATCGTTCGGCTCCAATACGAATGGTCATGGCTGCGGCCATAATCTGCTCGGAGCGGGTTGCACGGGCGCGGCTATCGCGCTCAAGAAGCTGATGGAGAGAGAGAAGCTGCCCGGCACCCTGCGGGTGTATGGCTGCGCCGCGGAGGAACTTCGGGGCGTCAAGGTCTTCATGGCGCGCGACGGTCTGTTCAACGACTTGGATGCCGCTCTGGCGTGGCATCCGGCCCCATTCGCCGGAGCCGGGGATGTGCGCACGGCGGCCAGCAACCAGATGACCATTGAGTTTTTCGGGAGGACGGCTCATGCCGGCGTCGCCCCTTGGGAGGGCCGTAGCGCACTACACGCCGCCGAGCTCTTTGCGCATAGTCTAAACCTGATGCGCGAGCACGTCGAACCCACAGCAAGGATTCAATACATCTTCGAAGCCGCCGGCGAAGCGACCAACGTCGTTTGTGAATATTCGCGCGTTCTCCTGGTGATCCGGGATCAAGACCGCCGGCGCGTGGAAGCGCACGTCGATTGGGCTCGGCAGGCGGCCCAGGGGGCGGCCATGGCGACACAAACCCGAGCGGAGTTCAAGGTTCTCTTCGGCATGTGGGATCTGCTGCCGAATAGTCCTCTGATCGAAAGCGTACACGCAAATTTGCAGAGGTTCGGTGTCGTCGAGTGGACCGAGGAAGAGCAGGCCTTCGCCCGGATCTGCCAAAAGCGGTACAAAGTTCCCGAAGTGGGGTTGACTGGCAAGATCCAGTTGATTATGGGCGCTAAGACCGGTGGAGCCACCGACGTCGGCGACGTGAGTTGGATCACACCGAGTACCGTATTCGCCGTTCCTAGCATGCCGGCCGGTCTTCCCATGCATTCTTGGGTCACGACGGCTTGCTCCGGAATGTCGATTGGCCTGAAGTCAGCTGTAGCGGCTAGCGCCGTTTTGACGGCTACCGGCTATCAACTGCTGACCGACCCGGCTCTCGTCGCGGCGGCCCGGGCGGATCTTGTGAAACGAAAAGGCTCGATCGAGTATGTCGCTCCATTCCCGCCGGAGACCACATACGAGATGGCGTCGGCGCGGAGCGGCTTCCGGAACGATGCCAACGACCAGCCGTTCTAGGTTCGGAGAAGCAAGCCCGGGCTGGTCTAGCTTCGGCGCGATTCTACCGCCGCCGCAAGTACGCCAGACCGCCTAGCGCTAACCCAAGCAGGGCGAACGTGCCCGGCTCCGGTACCGCCGCTCCGGGCACCAGCGTCTGGAACGCTTGGCCGGTACCGATCTGCGACGCTTGCGAGAACTGGATCACGGCGAAATCGTTCGGATCCGCCATCTGATTCTCGGGAATGTCGAACCACGCGTTGAGGGTAACGTCGTCGCCGCTCACCGCCTTTAGGCTCTGGACGAACCCGGCCAACAGGTCCAAGTTCTGGTTAAACGCGTCTTCGCCCACGCCGTCGACGCCGAGTAGGCCGACCACCTCGAGCCAGTCCGCCACATCGGCCTCGTCGTAGCCGGGGAACAGCTCCGAAAACTCCCGGCCGAGGGCATAGTCGGCGAATGTCGTGCTGGTGAACAGCACGATGTGCTTCTCGGCCCCTTCCGGGGTTTCCCACGTGGTGTCGGTCAGCGGCAACAATCCGAGGTCGGTGGGGACGAAAAAGGCCAGCCCGATAAGCAACGCCGAAGTCCTCGGTTCGGCCGACCCAAAAATCTGATTGATCGTTTGCGGAGGAAGTACCAGCCCGCCACCCTGGAGGAAGTCCGGCCAACTGGCCCCGCCACCCGTCGCCGTATCTTCGAACTTGACGATGCCGTTTACCGACGGCGTGCCGTCGAAAAGATTCACCTCGTACGAGGTGTAGTACATCGGCCCGGCGAGCGCCGTGGCGGCTACAAGGAGGCAAAGAAGTAGCGACTTAAGCTTCATGGTTTCTCCACATTACTCGTCCCCGCGAATAGCCGTCAATACCGAATAGTACTAGGACAGCTACCTGGTGCAGTTGCGCTACGATGGCGGACGTGAACGTGTTCTCTTTAGCCGGGAAAAAGGCGCTCGTCGCGGGAGCGAGCCGCGGAATTGGACTGGCGATCGCCAAAGCCATCGCCGAAGCGGGAGCCGAAACCATCCTCGCCGCGCGGTCGGCGGCGCAGCTCGAAACCGAAGCGGAAGCGTTGAGAGCGAAGGGCTTAAAGGCATCGACGCTCTCGCTCGACATCAAAAGCGACGAATCGATCGCCGAGTGCGCGACCGCCGCCGGGGACGTCGATATCCTGGCCAATGTCGCCGGAACGAACACCCGCAAGAAAATGGAGCAGTATACCGCCGAGGAGTACGGCCATATCCTCGACACGAACCTCCATGGAATCTTCAAGTTATCGCAGAAGATCGGCGCCCGGATGATCGAACGGAAGACCGGCGGCAAGATCATTCACATCGGCAGTCTCACGTCGGGACTCGGGCTTCCCTATCTCGCGCCATACGCGATCACCAAGAGCGCTCTCGGCGGACTCACGCGCGTCATGGCCGCCGAATGGGGCCGCCACGGCATCCAGGTGAACTGTATCGCGCCGGGCTTTATCCTCACCGACCTGAATCGCGAAATGTGGCAAGCGCCCGAGATGGCGAAGTGGCTCTCCGGCGCACAGGCCAACCCGCGCATGGGATCGCCCGAGGATATCGCTCCGCTGGCCGTATTTCTGGCTTCGGCGGGGGCGGATTACATCACCGGGCAAACGATTTACGTCGATGGAGGCTACTCCACGACCGCTGTATGGCCTTTCGAAGCTTGACTCGATTCTCGCGGCGGTCGTTTCTGGCGGCGGGGGCGCTTGCCGCGCAAGAAGTCGGCGAAGCGCCGGAAAAGCCCATCGAATTTATCTGTCCGATGGACCCGGAAGTCCGCCAAAAAGGCCCCGGCCGCTGCCCGCGCTGCAACATGAAACTGGTGGCCGGATTGCCGGACCCCATCGAGTTCCGCGTCGATCTCGCCGCGCCGAAACCGGTACGGGCGGGCAAAAGCGCGGCGCTGCGATTCACCGTCGTCCACCCCAAAACCGTGAAACCGGTGCGCGACTTCGAGATCGTTCACGAGAAGCTATTCCACCTGTTTCTCGTAAGCGAGGATCTCGAAATCTTCGACCACGTGCACCCGGAGAAGGATTTCGGGCCGGAGTTTACGCTCGACTACGCCTTCCCGAAGCCCGGTATGTATCGCCTGATGTGCGATTACTACCCGCTGGGGGCGACGCCGCAGATCACGGTGAAGACGCTGTATGTCGCGCCCGGCCCGGGGTTTGTTCCTCCACCGCCGCCGTCGAACACGAAAGTCACCCTGCGCACCGAACCCGAAAAACCGCTCTCGGGCGAGAAGACGCGCTTGTACTTCACGCTCGATCCGGCGGAGAAACTTGTGCCCTGGCTCGGAGCTTGGGGCCACGTCTTGGTGGCCAGCGCCGATACGGTGGACCTGATTCACACGCACCCATTTATCGCCGACGGCGGGGAGCGCATGCAATTTAACGTGATTTTCCCGCGCCCCGGCCGTCATCGCGTTTGGGTGCAATTTGAGCGTGCGGGATTAGTAAATACCGCACGCTTCGATGTTCCCGTGATCGAGCTAACGGCCTAGAAGGGGTAAAGTATCGTACCCGGCCGCACCGTGCGGCGCTCGGAATAAGAGCCGCCCGCGCCCACGCCCACCAACTCGCCTTCGTCTTCCATCCCCGCCATCGCTTCGCTCGGATCGCTTATCGGCCGGCACATGATCCCGGTGTCGCCCAGGTACACTTCCAGTTCAGAAGGACGCGGAAGCGTACCCTGGATCAGCGCGTCCGAGAGCGGATCTTCGACATACTTCTGCAGCGCCCGGCGCAGCGGGCGAGCGCCGTAGCTGCGGTCCACCAGCGTCTTTTCGAGCACATAACGCGCCGCGTCTTCCGCCAGCCGGATTTTGATCTGCTTCGGCTCCAGGTTCTTGTTGATCTGCTCCACCAGCAGTCCCACGACTTTCAGCAGATCGTCGTCCGAAAGCGAGGTGAACAGGATCACTTCATCCAGGCGGTTCAGGAACTCCGGATTGAAGGCGCGCTTCACCTCCGACATCACGTTCTCTTCCACCTTCTGCGGAATCGCGGCGTTGTCCCGCGCCTGGAACCCGATGTGCCCCTTCTTATCGAGGAACCGCGCCCCCAGGTTCGAGGTCATGATGATGATCGAGTTCTTGAAATCGACCGTGTTGCCCAAGCCGTCCGTCAACTGGCCGTCTTCGAAGACTTGCAGCAGGATGTTGTAAACGTCCGGGTGCGCCTTCTCGATCTCGTCGAGCAGAATGATCGAGTACGGGTTGCGCTTCACGCGCTCCGTCAACTGCCCGCCTTCCTCGTAGCCCACGTAGCCGGGAGGCGACCCGATCAGTTTCGACACCGAGTGCTTTTCCATAAACTCGGACATGTCGAAGCGGACCAGCGACTTTTCGCTGCCGAACAGAAACTCGGCGAGCGCTCTCGCCACTTCCGTTTTGCCGACGCCCGTCGGGCCGAGGAACAGGAACGAACCCGCTGGCCGTTTGGGCGACTTCAAGCCCGCGCGCGACCGCCGGATCGCCCGTGCCAACGCGCCAATCGCCTTGTCCTGGCTGATGACGCGCTTGTGCAGTTCCTCCTCGATCCGCAGGAGTTTCGCTACTTCCTCTTCCTTGATCGAGGTCATCGGCACGCCGGTCCAGCGCGCGACCACGTCCTCGATATCGTCTTTTGTCACGACGCCGGTCGAGGTGTCGTCCAGGTTGTACTTCTCGCGTAGCGCGCGCAGGTTGTCGCGCTCCTTGCGCTCTTCGTCCGAATAGAAGCGCGCCTTCTCGAACTCGTGATTCGCAATCGCCGTTTCCATGCGGTGCACGATGAACTTGATGCGCTTCTGGATGTCGGCCACGTCGGGAGGCAGCGTAGTTTGGCGCAGCTTAACGCGCGCGCCCGCTTCGTCGATCAGATCGATGGCCTTGTCCGGCAGGTAACGGTCCGGGATGAAGCGCGAGGAGGTGGAAACGCTCGATTCGATCGCCTCGTCGGTGTACGCCACGGCGTGGAATTTCTCGTAGCGTTCCTTGATGCCGAACATGATTTTCACGGCGTCCGACTCGGCGGGCGGGGGAACCTTCACCGCTTGGAAGCGGCGTTCGAGCGAGCGGTCGCGCTCGATCGACTTGCGGTATTCGGCGGGAGTCGTCGCGCCAATGCACTGGATTTCGCCGCGCGACAAGGCGGGCTTGAGAATATTCGCCGCGTCCAGCGAACCTTCCGCCGACCCCGCGCCGACCAGCGTATGCAATTCGTCGATGAAGACCACCGCGTTCTGGTTGTCCATCAACTCTTTCATGATCGTCTTCAGCCGCTCTTCGAACTGGCCGCGATACTTGGTGCCGGCGACGATCAGCGACAGGTCGAGCGCCAGAATCCGCTTGTCGGCGAGAAAACTCGGCACGTCGCCGTCGGCGATCTTCTGCGCCAGTCCCTCGACGATGGCCGTTTTGCCGACCCCCGGCTCGCCGATCAGCACCGGATTGTTCTTCGTGCGGCGGCAGAGAATCTGAATAACGCGGTCGAGTTCGCCGTCGCGGCCGATCAGCGGATCGAGCGAACCGTCGGTCGCGGCCTGCGTCAAGTCGCGCGAGAACTCGTTCAGCAGCGAAGATTCCTTCGAACGGTTTTGCGACTGCTTCTCGTTCGACGACCGGGAAATCTCCTCGCGCACCTGATTCAAGCGCAGCCCGCGCTCGTGCAATATTTCGGCGGCGAAGCTCTTCTCCTCGCGCAGCAGGCCGAGCAGCAAATGCTCCGTACCAATATGCTTGTGCGAAAGACGTTCGGCTTCCTCGGCGGCGTATGCCAGCACACGCTTACACTCGTGCGAAAGCGGCAGATCGACCGACGTCGAGACCTTCTCCCGCATCGTGGTCTGCGATTCGATCTGCTTGCGGATCGATTCGAGCGCGGCGTGCGATCGCAGAAAGCGGTTCGCAAGCGCCTTATCTTCCCGCAACAGGCCCAGTAACAGGTGCTCCGTCTCGATGTAGGGGCTACCGAATTGGCTGGCTTCGTAGCGCGCAAAGAAAATCACCCGGCGCGCTTTCTCCGTATATCGCTCGAACATTAAGACCTCATCTCCATTGTAGACCGCTCTAAACGGCCTTCCCGAAGCTCCAAAACTCGGTCGCAGCGGGAGGCGAATTCCCGGTTATGCGTGACGATCACGCTGGTTAGGCGGCGGCGCCGGTGCAACTCCTCAAGCAATAAGATGATCCGCTCCGCCGTCGCGGTGTCGAGATTGCCCGTCGGTTCGTCGGCCAAAAGCGCGTGCGGATTCGCGGCCAGCGCCCGGGCCAGCGCTACCCGCTGCTGCTCCCCGCCAGACAGTTCCCCGGGCCGGTGCGAGGCGCGCGCCGACAGGCCCACTTCGTCGAGGCGTTCCGACGCGGTTCGTTCCGCTTCGCGCGGCGAAACCCCGGCGATCCGCAGCGGCATCGCGGCGTTTTCGAGCGCCGTAAACTCGGGCAGTAGCGACGACCGCTGCCACACGAACCCGATGGCCGAGCCGCGGAACTTCGCGAGCCGGTCGCCCGAAAGCGCCGTCAAATCGGTGGAACCATAGCGGATCGAGCCCGAATCGGGACGCTCCAGCCCGCCCAGCAGATGGAGTAGCGTCGTTTTCCCCGCGCCAGATTCGCCGACAATCGCAATCCGCTCGCCTGGTGCGACGGCCAAGTCCAGCCGGTCGAGGATCGCCAACTCGCCCCCCGCCGTGCGGTACCGCTTGCCGATTCCAAACGCCTCTATCGCGGATTCGCCCGCCGTCTCCATCGCTTGCTTCACGCTAACACGCATATCGGCGGAGACGTCACTAGCCGGATGGCCGGGGTCGCGATATGCATCGCGACGATATAATCGTATGCATGACGCGGACGACGTTAAATCTCGACGAAGAGCAGATCCGGACGCTGATGAAGTGGACGGGGATTAAGCGGAAAACGGACCTGATCCACCGGGCTTTGCGCGAGCTGGAGCACAAGCTTGCCATCGAGCATTTGGCCGACATGGGTGGCAAGATGCCCAATGCGCAAGCGGCTCCGCGGAGGCGTTCGGCGATTTGAATTTGTTGGTCGATACCTCCGTCTGGATAGACCACTTTCGCCGCAATTCGTTTCACGACTTGCTCGCCCAAGGCGACCGCGTTGTAATGCATCCCGGTGTTTTGGGCGAATTGGCCTGCGGAACTCTACCGAACCGGGCGCGAACTGTCGCGGCTCTTCGATGGGTCTTTCCGGCCGTCGCCGTGAACGACGAGGACGTTCATTACCTGATCGAAAGCCGCGGACTTTGGGGCAAGGGCATCGGATGGGTGGACGCCGCGCTGCTCGCCGCCGCCCTGCTCGGTAAGTACGAGTTCTGGACCTACGATAAGCGTCTCGATGCGGTCGCGAGGCAACTCGGCATCCCGACGTTGCCCCGCGCGTAAATCTCTTACTTCTGCGCCTTCGCCGTCGGCAGGTACAGCGAGTTGAACAGCAGCTTGAACGTGCCGTGCGGCTGCGCCCGGAACGCCACTTCGCTGCCCATCATCACCAGCTTGCCTTCGCCCACAGGCGCTTCGGCGATCGCCACTCCGCCTTCGAGATACTGCTGGCCCCAAGCCCAACCGCTCTTGAGCGGTTTCGCCGAACCGAACCACGCTACCGGCTTCACGCCCTTCGCCAACGCGTCGGGAGAGACTTTGAACACCGGCGAGTTGTCGAAGAACACGCTCGCCTTGTCTTCCATACCGTAAGCCACCGGATTAGTGGGATCGACATTCACTTCGAGAACGCTGCCGGGGATGTAGTACTTGTCGCGCGGGAGCGCCCGTTCCCGCCCGTCGCGCGTGGGCTCGGTGAGAGCGTTCTTCACCGGAACGCCCAAGTGATAAGCGAGGTTAGTGCTGGACCCGATCGTGATCGCCGTCCCGCCCGACTCGATGAACTTCCTCAGTTGCGGAACGGTCTTCTCCTCGCTCACCGAGCCGAGCCAAGCCTGGAACTCCGCCGGGATCTTGTCGCGCTTCGGCTCCTGGCCGAACCCGCCGCGGGTAGGACCTTCCGGACCCATCGACTTCGGCCGCGGAATCGCGCCGGTAACGAACACAATCACGTCGTACTTCGACCGCAAATCGCCCGCGTCGAGCTTCTCGGGATAGATCACCTCGAACGGAAACTCGAACTGTTCCAGCATGAAGCGCGTCCAGCCCGAAGGCATCGAGCCGCCGAACCGGTCCCAGAGCGCGATTCTGGTGGGCGCGAGCTTCATCGATTCGCCCGCCGGTTTCGCCGCGACGGCCTTGGCGTTGAAGCCGTATTCGGCGGTGGCCTTCTCGACGATCGCCTTCGCCGAGGCTCCCGTGGCGTAGATCGTACCGGCGCCCATGTACGGCTCGCCCTTGACGCCGTCTTTCAGCCAATACACCTCCGCGCCCGCTTTCAATAGCCGGTTGGTCAGGATGAAGCTGTCGTTCACCATGTGGCTAATCAGATAGCCGGAACCGGTCCCGAACACTTTGCCGGGGGGCGGCTTGAGTAACTCGCCGATCGGCAACTTCGTAAACGGCCCGTTGAAGTCGTCGAGCACGCGGTCGAACTTCACCGCCATCTGGAACGCCAGCGTCCAGCCCGTCGAGTCGTACGGCGCGATCGGCGGACCGCCTTCGTACTGAAAATCGTTCGGGTGGTCCTGCGGTTCGAACATATCGAGCACGTGCGGCCGGAACGCTTGATTGGTCTTCACCACGTACGATCCCGCCGGGTAGCTCTTGCCGTTCACCGTGAATTGCGTCGTCGCGCGATGCAGCGTGATTCCGGTCTTGACCAGCGTGTTCAGAAACTTCACCGCCGTCGGAAAATCGGGCTGATCGGCGGGGATGATGAACCCGCGCGGATCGCGCCATTCGGGCTTGCGCATCTCGGTGTAGTATTTGGCGGGCGCGGAGGCGGCCATGTATTCGGGCATGCGGTCGAGACTCAAGCCCGAGCGTTCGCTCGCGCGGTCTTTCGCGATCTGCGCCTTGATCGCGTCGATGCGGCTGGGGTACGGCGTCCAGCTATCCTTCGATCCGCGCTCGATCGAGTTCTTGCCCATCAGCCAAATGTTGTAGAGCACCTGATCCTTATTGCGCGACGCGTAATCGAGCACCGCGCGATTGGCCGTCACCGAGTAGTCGATCGACTGCCGGTAATGCCACTTTTGCGGCGCGATGGCGAACGGCTGATCGGCGGAAGGCAGATGCCGCTGTGGCACGAAGGGCAGATCCATGGGCGTCGGCGAACCGATAATCTCGGTGAGTAAGCCGATCATGTTGTGGAAGTAAGTCGTCGTGCGCAGTCCGCCGTTGTACCAGGTGGAGTAGCTCGCGCCGCGCCGCATCGTGGATCCGGGCTTGTTCTCCTGGATAAACCGCCCGTGCATCGCCGCGCCCACCGCGTCGAGCGACGTCACAATCAGCGGATCGAATACGTAGTTGAACGGATCGCGGAACGGCGGCGCGAAGATCACCGTGCCGGGCGGTCCGGTCTGGTGGTGGTTGTACATGATCTGCGGGAACCACTCGATGAACAGTTGCCGGTTCATGTTCGTCGATTCCTTGAGATTCGACATGTAGAAGTCGCGGTTGTTGTCGTGGCCCGCGTACTTCTGATAGAGCCGCGGCGCGGAATCCATCACGCGCTTCGAAGCGTCCGGCTCGCGCATGTACCACTCGCTGATCAGGTCGTGACCGTCGGGATTGGCGTGTACGAGAAGCACGATACAGTCGCGCAACAGGCGCTGCGTTTCCGCGTCGTTGCGCGAGGCAAGCTGCCACACCATCTCGATCAGTTGGTGTGTGCCGACGGTTTCCGTCGAGTGCAATCCGCCGTCGATCCAGATCACGGCCTTCCCTTCGGCGGCCATCGCGCGCGCTTGCTCCTCGGTGACGCCCTCGGCGCGCGCCAGCTTCTGCGCGATCTCTTTGTAGCGGGCGAGTTTCGCGAGGTTCTCGGGCGCGGAGGCGATCATCATGTACTGCGTTCGCCCCTCTTCCGTCTTACCGATATCGACCAGCCGCAGCCGGTTCGACTCGCCCGAAAGCTTCTTGAAGTACGCCTCGGTCTGCTTGTACGTCGTGAGGTGGTAGTCGTCGCCGATGTTGAAGCCGAAATGCTCTTTCGGCGACGTGAGTTTCTGCGCGGCGAGCGGCGCGAGCAGGAGGAGGAGCGCGAAAGCGGATCGCGAGAACATGCGATCCAGTATAGGGCCTTATGGTTTCGCTGCGCCGTCCTTCAATTTCTTAGCCTGTTCCCGATTATGCAGCGCGTTCGCGTACTTGGCGTCGATGCGGATCGCTTCGTCGAAGTCGGCGATCGCGCCGTCGAGCTGCTTCATCCTCATGCGGGCGTAGCCGCGGGCGTTCCAGGCCTGGGCGAACTTGGGGTCCGCTTCGATAGCCCGGGTGAGCGTCGCCACCGCCTCTTCCATGCGCCCGGCGGCGAGTTGTTCGCGGCCTTCGCGATTCAAGTCCGCGGCGGACTTCGATTGCGGCGCGACTTTCCGAACGGCGGGGGCTTCCGCTTTGGCCGGGGTGGGCGCGGGTTCCGGTTTCACGGGCTCCGGCTCGGGGGGCGGCGGAGCCGCTACGCTCGGGATTATCGGTTCTGGCGCGGCCTTCGTCGCAACCGGCGGAGCGGCGGGGGGAGGCGGGGCGAGCTTCGCCTGCGCTTTTTCGAGAACTTCCCGCGCTTCGGCTAGGTTCGGGTTCAGCGCTACCGCTTTTTCAAGATCGGCCACGGCTAACCCATAGTTTTCGAGCAGGAAGTGGGCGCTCCCGCGGGCCAGCCACGCCTCGGGATAGTCTGGCGCGAGTTCGATGGCTTTCGTGCGGTCGGCCATGCCCTTTTCGTGATCGCCCATCAAGTGGTAGCTGCCGCCGCGCGCGACGTAAGCGACGGGCGACTTCGGATCGAGTTCGATGGCCTTGTTGCGGTCGGCCAGCGACTCCGCGTACTGTTTGGTCGCCGCGAACGCCGCCGCCCGGCCCAGATAGAGCGCCGGATCGCCGGGCATGCGCCGGATCGCTTGCGAGAAATCGACGATGGCGGCCTGATTGTCGCCCATGCGGGCGTGCGTCGCCGCGCGGACGCTGTAGGCGCGCGCGTTATCCGGTTGTACTTGCAGGGCCTTATTGAAATCGGGGATCGCCCGGTCGTACTGCGAAAGCTGCCCGTAAGCGTAGCCCCGCTCGACGAGCGCCTCGGCGTAATCGGGCCTCAGTTGCAGGGCGCGGTCGTAGTCTTCGAGCGCTTTTTGCCAATCTCCGAGCAACGCGTGCGCCACCCCGCGATCCTTGTAAGGCGAAGGATTATCGAGCTTTAGACGGATCGCTTCGGTGAAATCGGCGAGCGCCTTTTTCGGCTCGCCCAGCTTGACCAACGCCACGCCCCGCGCCTGATACACGGTCGATCGGGCAAACCCCTGCGCGATGGCCTGGCCATAATCGCGAACGGCGCGGTCGAAATCGCCCAACTCGGCGTTCACGTCGCCGCGCATCGACCACGCTTCGCCGTCCTCGGGCCGAATGGCGAGCACGCGCTCGAAATCGGCGCGCGCTTCGTTCGGATCGGCGATCTCGAAGCGCAACCGGGCGCGATTCTTGAGCGCCTCGGCGTTGCCGGGATCGACGGCCACCGCTTCGGTGTATAGCTTCAGCGCCTGCCTCGGATCGCCCGCCGATTCGATCTTTTGCCCTTGATCGTTCAAGCGCTTAGAGCGCGCCGTATCCGCCTTAGGCTGTCCAAACGCCGCCGCCACCGTTAGAATCGCCGCCAAGTACCTCATGCAAAGTCTCTCCTTACTTTATGTCACGCCCTATTACGAATTTCTTGCCCTGCCAATCGACCGTCCGGCCGGACCATCCGGCGATCCAGACCGCGAACGCCGCCAAATCCCACACGGGAGCCAGCCACCACCAACGCCGGGCCACTGGACTGCCGAGCACCGCCACTCCGCCGATCCAGGCGGCCGCGCAGCGCAACGCCAGCAGGGGGAACACCCAGCCGGACCCGGCCCACAACAGGCACCAGATTCCGGCATGGGCCACCGGCAAACCCATGAAAGCACTGGGCTTCGAGAACCGGATGGTGCGCGCCCAGCGGACCTGGTGCCGCCAAACGGTCCACCAGTCCCCTCCTAAATCTGTATCGACCACCGCACGCGAGAGTTCACACCGTAACCCCAACTCGGTGATTTTTTTCGCGAGTTGGTAGTCGTCGGCTAAGTAAGGCGCGATGGCCGGGAAGCCGCCGATCCGGTCGAGATCCGTCTTACGAAACGCAAGAGTCGCGCCCAAACCGAACTCGCGGACGCCGATAAAGCGGGCGACAAGGACGCTGGGCATGAAATCGACCGCGATGCCAAGCGATTCAAAAGAAGAGGCTTGCGAATCGCCGTGGGCGCGGTAGAGGCAGGTGGCCACTCCGACGCCCGGCTGCGTCAGCGTCGCCGCGACGTCCCGCAGGTAACCCGGCGGCACGCGAATGTCCGAGTCGTTGACGATCCAGACGGGGTGCCGCGCCTCGCGGGCGAGGGTCATCAATTTGCCCACTTTGGGGTTCGGCGTGGTTTCGCCCGGAGCGTCGTTGGCGACGATCTCGAACTCGGGATAGTCCTGGGAACGGTGCGAATCGAGCGCTTTTTGGGGCGGATATGTCCCCTTATTCGACGGTTTCAGCACCGAAATCGGGGGGTAAAAGTCCGTTTTTGCACCCCTCCGGCGCAGGTGGACGAGGCACGCGACGATCGCCAGAAGCTGATACGCCGCCGGGACGATCAGTAGCCAATCAGCCATACGCCCGCCGCCACCAGCGCCGCACCGGCCCACCGCCGCCGGTCGACGCGCTCTTTCAGGATCGCTTTCGCCAATAGGGTCTCGATGACGATCGACGCCGCCGTCGCCGGAACCGCGAAGCTGTACTCGGCGATTTCGAGGAGCTTCAGAAACGAGAAAAACGATCCCGCCATGAAGACCACCGACAGCGCGAGCAATCCGTAGCGCGGAGGGGTGCGCTTCATCGCCGCCGATTGCAGAAGGTCGGCGAAGACGGTGGAGACGACGACGCCCGCGACGAGAAGCCACCTCATGCGGTTTTCGCGGGGCTGGGGGTAACCAAGGCCGCGCCCGCGACAATCAGCGCTCCGCCGAACCAGCGGGCGGGCGACACCGGTTCGCCCAAAAGCGCCGCGCCCAGGATCAATGGAATCAAGTAGCCGACGCTCGTCACCGGCAGGACGTAGGACAGGTCGGCTAAGCCCAGCAGCCGGATGCGCGACAGCGTCCAGGCGATCAAAAGGGAGATGCCGAGGACGGTCCAGGGGGCGAGAAATCCACCGTGCTTCATGCCCCAGTTGAGCGCGTAGTTGCCCGCCGCGTTGAGAGCGACGACAAAGGCCGCGAGGAGCGGCGCGCGCATCTAGTCGCCCGCGGCGGCCGAAGACGAAGCCGCTTCCGCGACGAACTTCTTGCGCTTCGCCCGCAGCGCCAAGTACTCGCGCGCTTCTTTGTAGAGGCGCTTGGTATCGCCGTTCAGGATCGCCTTCGAAACCACGCGCCACGCCGCCGCCGGGCGGTAGTAATACTCGTCGTAGAAACGCTGCACCCAATCGACGAGCTCGACGCGATTGAGGCCGTCGTACTTGATGTTGGGCAATTGATGGCCGTTCTCGTCGGTCATCGAATCGAGGGTGATCAGGTTGTTCTTCTGGGCGTAGTCGTAGAACTCGGTGCCGGGGTAGGGGTGCGCGATCGAGACCTGGATGGTCTCGCAGTTCAATTCCTTGGCGAAATCGATGGTGCGGCGAATCGATTCGCGCGTCTCGCCGGGAAGCCCGACGATAAAGTCGGCGTGGATCGTGAGCCCGGCCTTGTGCGCGTTCTTGGTGAAGCGGCGCGCCATATCGACGGTCGCGCCCTTCTTGATGTTCTTCAAGATTTGCGGGTCGCCCGATTCGTAGCCGACGATCATCAACCGTCCGCCCGCGTCGCGCATGGCCTTGAGCGTGTCCTCGTCGGTGGTGACACGCGACGTGCAGGACCAGGTGACGCCCACTTTTTCGAGTTTCTTGCAGAGCGAGATGGTGCGCTCTTTCTTGTAATTGAAGGTGTCGTCGTCGAAGAAAATTTCCTTGAGGCCGGGGAAATTGTCCTTCGCCCACTTCACTTCGTTCACCACGTCGTCGTCGGAACGCAATCGCCAGCGATGGCCGGAATGCGTCTGCGGCCATAGACAGAACGTACACATGGCCGGGCAACCGCGCGAGGTGTACAAGCTGATAAACGGATTGAGCAGAAACGGAACGTTGTAGCGTCGGAAATCGAGGTCGCGTTGGTAGACCTTGGTCACCCAGGGCAACTCGTCGAGATTCTCGATTACCGGACCGTCGGGGTTATGCCAGATGCCGCCGTTTTTGCGGAAGCTGACGCCGGGCAGTTCGTCGAGGGCTTTGCCGTTCGCGTAATCGACGATCTGACGGTCGAATTCCTTGCGCACCACGAAATCGATGGCCGGATTTTCGCGAAGGATTTTCTCGGGCTCGACGGTAACGGGCGGGCCGACGAAGCAGACTTTCAGCTTCGGATTCTTATCCCGCATCATCGTCGCGATCTTGACGTCGACGCCCAGGCCGGGGGTGGAGGTGAAGAGCACGAGCAGCTCGAAATCTTTGGCCATTTCGACCGTCTCTTCGATCGAAATGTGATGCGGCGGCGCGTCGACGACCTTCGAATCGGGGAGCATTCCGGCGGGGTAGCAGAGCCACACGGGGTACCAATACGATTCGATTTCGCGCGTCGCGGGCCAGCGCGAACTGGCTCCGCCATCGAAGCCTTCAAACGACGGGGGATTCAGGAAGAGGGTGCGCACTACAGCTTTAGGATAGCAGTGGATTTACTGAACGCCCGCGCTCGATCCTTCGCCTGCATCGGCGATGCGGTGGAAGTTCGAATAGCTGACGTTCAATTCCGTGCGGCCGACGATGCGGGTGTCGGCGAAGCTCGACATGCGGGTTGGTACGGCGATGCCGTCGCGGACTTGGTATTCGCGGACGAATTCGATTTTCTTGAGGAACACGGACGGCGATTTGACGAAGCGGCCCGATTCGCGCAACGGCAGGCAGGTTTCCGGGTCGAGCCAGATTTCGCCTTTGAAGAGGCCGACGGCCTTGCGCCGGGGATTCAACTCCAGCACCAGAACGTTGCGAGCGTCCTTCAATTGCTCGCCTTTGTATTTGAATTTGTAGTTCGTCGGATTGATCGCCAGCGCCGGGTCCGGGGTCTCGCTGGCTTGGGCCTCGGTGGCCAGGTAGCGGGCGATGACGTCCTTTTTCACGGTGTTGTCGCCGTCGAACTTCAAAAAGTCGTAGGTAACGCGTCCGACCTTCGAAATCGCGCGAAGGGCCATCATCTTGCCCTTTTTAGCCAGCCGCGGGATGGCGGCGTCGATTTCGACGTCCATCTCCACGCCGCGCATGTTCGAACGCTGTAACTCTTGCGCGGACAAATACTTAGCGATGATGTCGCCGCTCTGGTCCTCGCCCGCCGGTTCGGCAAAAGCGACGGTCAAGGCGATGGTGGCACAAGCAAGGCGTTTCAGCACGTCTGTCACTAGTGTATGACGATTTCACTTCGGGCGAAGTTTCGGGAAGTCTCCGGCGCCGTTCAACGCGTGAGCCGTTCCGCGAAATCCATCGCGCAGAGGAAGCTCCGGGTGGAGGCGACGCCTTTCCAGGCGATGTCGAACGCGGTGCCATGATCGACGGAGGTGCGGACGATCGGAAGTCCGAGGGCGATGTTGACGCCGCCCTCGAAATCAAGCAGCTTCGACGGGATGTGGCCTTGATCGTGATACATACAGACGATCGCGTCGTATTTCTTGCGGACCACGGCGAGGTAGAACAACGTGTCCGGCGGCAGGGGGCCATCGACGGCGTAGCCTTGCGAACGCGCCCATTCGACGGCGGGGGCGATTTCGAGGATCTCCTCGTCGCCGAAGAGTCCGTGTTCGCCCGCGTGGGGGTTGAGACCGGCCACGGCGATGCGCGCTTCGGGATTGAGGCGGCGGACGGCGTGCCATGTCAGTTCGACGATGGTCGAGATGCGGGGCTTCTTGCAGCGCTCGATCGCCTCGCGCAGGGAGCAGTGGGTGGACACGTGCGTGACGATCAGGCTGGGCGAGGCGAGCATGATGGTGACGTCCGCGACGCCGCAGACCTCGCCGATCAGTTCCGTGTGTCCGGTGAAGCGCGGGTCGGTGAGTTGGGTCGCTTCCTTGTTCATGGGCAGCGTCACCATCGCGGCGATGTCCCCGGCGAGCGCCGATTTGGCGGCGGAAATCACGTACTCGCGCGCGGCGTGTCCGGCGGCTTTGTTCAGTTGGCCGGGAGTGACTTCGGAGGCCGACTGCAGGTTGTGATCGAGGATGGCTAGCCCGGCCTCGGGGCGCCACTCGGAGGGATGCGCGACGCGGCGCAACTGGACGCCGAAGCTTAGCTCTCGGTTGGCGCGATCGAGGACCGAGTAGTCGCCGAAGACGACCGACGGTTGGCGGAGATCGCCATCGCGCGCGGCTTTGAGAACGATTTCCGGACCGACGCCCGACGCGTCGCCCATCGTGATTCCGTAAATTTTCACCTTCTGAATTTTTCCACGAGCGTGAGGGCTAGCGCCGGGTCGCCGAAGCCGCCCGCTTTGGTGACGAAGACCGGATGGCCCGGCGCGGTCGAGATGGCGACGCCGGGGAGCGCTTCGCCGAGCGGGGCGATTTCGCGAACATGGAGCGCTTGCCAGAGCGCAAACGCCGTATCGCCGCCGAAGATCAGGACGGCGTCGGGTGTGGTGCGCTCGATTTCGCGGGCCGCGCGTGCGGCGAGTTCGGCGGCAATCTCCTCGGGCGATCCGGTGTTGGCTGCGAGCAATTTCGGCATGGGGGCGGCTTCCGCCTGGGCGAGCGAAGTTGGATGACGGCTGCCGCAGATGAGTAGCCAGGAATCGATTTTCGGTAGCGGCGGCGGCTCGCCTGTGGGCAGCCCTACGAGTTTGGCCCAGCGGGAGACGAAGCCGCCCGATCCGGCGACGATGGTTGCGGGGTGGAGCGAGGCGGCGATGCGGTCGAGATCGGCGTCGGTTTCGGCGTCGATGGCTCCGGCGATTTCCGAACTGTGAACCGGGAGGCGCGGGTCGCGGGCGAACGCCGTTTGTTCGAGGGGCACGCCATGGACGAAGACGCGGCCTTGGCGCACGGTGCGCCCGAGGGCGGGGTAGGCGGGGATGAGGGCGATCGGTCGATCCGGGAAGGTTTCTGCGAGCGCGGCGAGTTCGGCGGCGATGGGTCCGCGGAGGGTGGAATCGATTTTCTTGTAGAGGGGCGAGTTACGGTTGGCGCGCAGGGCGACGCTCCGCACGCGCTCCGCCGCTGCTTCGTCGGGGAGGTGGCGCGATTCGGTGTCGAAGATTGTGACGCAGTCGCCGAGGGGGGATTCGAGGTCGAAGGTCACTCGAGCGGGTATGCCGAGCTTGGCGAGCGTCGCCCCGACTTCGAGCGCTCCGGTGGCGTCGTCGGCGATGGCGACAGGTCGCACGCTAGAACCGGTCGGCTACGGGGTCGGCGTAATGAATATCATCGTTTGGTTTGCGTTCGGTCGGCTTGACGAAGCCGACCCGGCCGTTCTTCGTCTTCACGTCGATCAGCCATGCCCGGGCTTCCATTTCGTAGAGAGAGGACGCATTGGCGGGCCTGTGGCGGCTGCACTCGACGATCGTTTCGCGAAGAAAGCGCTCCATCGAGTGGCAGTATACGCGCTCCTGCGACTCCGCTTCGCCACGAAGAATTTGCGCGGATTGGCAAGTCCGGCAAAGATTGGCAGCCATCGAACACCTCTCAAAAGGGGATACGCCAGAAGGAATTTGGTGCGGACGAGAGGACTTGAACCTCCACGAGATTGCTCCCGCTAGCACCTCAAGCTAGTGCGTCTGCCAATTCCGCCACGTCCGCACGTGGTACAACTCGAAACCCGTTGGCGCGGGTACTACTTCTTCGCGGGCTGGGCCGGGGCCTTCTGCGCCGGAGCCGGTTGGATCGGGAGAGGCTGCGCCGTCCCTTTCGCGCCCGGAACCGTCACCGGAACCTGCATTGGAGTCCCGGTGGGGGCCGATTTCGGCGCCGTCCCGCCCGAGGAAGGCGGAGGAGCCGCCGGTAAATTCGCGCGTTCCAAAACCGATCCCGTTCCGCCGCCTCCGCGGGCCGCTTCCCGGGTTTGCAGGATCGCCAGCGTGAGCGAAGTCACCATAAACAAAGCCGCCGCCACCGTCGTGCCCTTGGTCAACGCCGTCGCCGCGCCGCGCGGGCCAAACGTCGTCTGCGATCCCATACCGCCGAACGCCCCCGCAATATCGGCCGCTTTGCCGCTTTGCAGCAGAACGACCAAGATCAGGAACGCGCAGACGATGACATGAATAACGGTGAGCAGGATCAACATGACACAGCAACCGGAAGCGCACGCGGCTAAGCGAGGCCCCCACCGACAAAGTGTACCACCTCCACTTCGGCCCCGTCATCGACCGCCGTGGAACTCCAATCCGACTTGCGCACGATCTGCCGGGCGATCTCCACGGCGACGCGCGACGGATCGACGCCCAGATGGTCGAGCAGACCGGCTACCGAAAGCCCTTGCGGCACTTCGCAAACCGCGCCGTTCAACCGAATTGCAACCTTATCCGTTTGACACTCCATTTTCGACCTCATTATTATGATGAGTTAGGTTTCCGGCAGTCCGACAACCCATGCCCACTTCTTACGCCGAAACGTACTTCCCCGTCCTGCTCCAGTTCCTTTTGGCGATCGCGGTCGCCGGCGCTCTTGTCACGCTGGGCGTCGTGCTCGGCCACCGGGTCAAAAACAAAGTGAAAGATTCGCCCTATGAGTGCGGGGTGGAACCTATCGGGACGGCGCGCGAGCGGTTCAGCGTCAAGTTTTACCTGGTGGGCATGATTTTCATTCTGTTCGATATCGAAGCGATTTTCCTCTACCCTTGGGCGGTTGTGTTCCGCGAATTGAAGATGTTTGCGTTCGTCGAAATGCTACTCTTCATCGTTCTGGTGCTGGCCGGATTTTTCTACATCTGGAAGAAGGGGGTGCTCGATTGGGTGAAAGAAGATTCCGCGCCCAAGCGCCCCGCCTCGACTCCGGCGGCGAAGCCGTACCAGACGGGGCCATACCAGTTGGTGGAGAAATAGACCGCGATGGATAATCCGCATTTCGCCGCGCTGGGCGGCATGACGCTCGAAGTCTCGGACGCCTTTGGCGAAGCCACGGCGGTGGTGGATCCATCGAACATCGTCGCGGCGTGCGCCGCTCTTAAGGCCCGCGGCTTCAACCGGATTAGCGCGGTGACGGCGGTCGATTGGTATCCCCGCGAGCCGCGGTTCGAGATCGTCTACCACCTGCATGCGCTCCCGAAAAACGGCGGTAAGCACGAGCGGCTGCGCCTGAAGTGCCGGGTGGGCGGCGAATCGCCGACGATCGCGTCGGTGACCTCGGTTTGGGACGGCGCGAACTGGTACGAGCGCGAAGTCTTCGACATGTACGGCGTGACCTTCACCGGGCACCCGGACCTGACGCGCATTCTAATGCCCGACGGTTGGGAAGGCTATCCGTTGCGCAAGGATTTCCCGGTTCACGGGCATAAATACGACTACGCGGAGAACAAGTAATCATGCCCGAAACCCTCGCCGCCGAACCGGTTGTCGATCTAGACGAGTCTTTAGCGGACGCGCTGCGGCCGAAGCGTTTGATGACGCTGAATATGGGTCCGCAGCACCCTTCGACGCATGGCGTGTTGCGCATTTTGCTCGAACTCGACGGCGAGACGATCGTTGGGGCGAAACCCGATTTGGGCTATCTGCACACGGGGATCGAGAAGCAGATGGAGACGAAGAATTGGCAGCAGGCGGTGACGCTCACCGACCGCGTCGATTATTTGTCGAATCTCTCGAATAATCTCTGCTACGCGCTGGCCGTCGAGAAGCTGCTCGGGATCGAGATTCCGGCGAAGGCGCAGTGGACACGCGTGATGCTCGCCGAATTGACGCGGATCAATTCGCATCTGGTGTGGCTGGGCACGCACGCGCTCGATATCGGCGCGATGAGCGTGTTCTTCTACTGCTTCCGCGAGCGCGAGGAAGTTCTGAAGCTGTTCGAAATGTTTTCCGGGCAGCGCATGATGACGAGCTACATTCGCATCGGCGGGCTGGCGCTCGACCATCCGCGCGGGTGGGACAAGCGGGTGAAGGCGTTCGTCGATAGCTTCCCGTCGAAGGTGGATCAGTACGAGAATCTGCTGGACAACAATCCGATTTGGAAGCAGCGCACCATCGGCGTCGGATTTTTGGAAGTGGACCGGATGATCGATCTGGGCGTTACGGGGCCGATGATCCGCGCGGCGGGCGTGAATTGGGACGTGCGCAAGGACGAGCCCTATTCGTCCTACGACAAGTTCAATTTCAAGGTGCCGGTGCTCCACAACAACGACGTGTTCGACCGGTACAAGGTACGGATGATCGAGTTGCGCGAGTCCTGCTCGATCGCGAAGCAGGCGCTCGAAGGGATGCCGGAAGGCGATTTCCAAGCCGACGCGCCGAAGGTGGTGCTGCCGGATCGGGAGAAGATGAAGACCCAAATGGAGTCGCTCATCTACCACTTCAAGATCGTCACCGAAGGGTTCAGCGTTCCGGCGGGCGAGGTGTATCAGCCCGTCGAATCGCCGCGCGGCGAGATCGCGTACTACATCGTTTCCGACGGCGGCAACAAGCCGTACCGCGTGCATATGCGCACGCCGAGTTTCGGCAATTTGCAGGCGCTGCCCGCGCTATTCGACCAAAAGCTGATCGCCGATTCGATCGCGACGCTTGGCTCGATGGATTTTGTGCTCGGAGATACGGACCGGTAGTCCGATATAGCGATGACTTTTTCCCCCGCACTCGAAGAACGGTTCGCGAAGTTGGTAGCCAGCTATCCGGAAGGGCGCACGCGCTCGGCGGTGATCCCGATGCTGATTTACGCGCAGGACGAAGTGGGCGCGGTGACGCCGGAACTCGTCGACGAAGTCGCTAAACGATGCAACGTGCCGCGCCTGCAAGTGGAGGAAGTGATCGGGTATTACTCGATGCTCCACCGCAAACCGATGGGCAAATATCACGTGCAAGTGTGCACCAACATCTCTTGCATGCTGGTAGGCGGCATGGAGCTGTACCATCACACCGCGAAGAAGCTGGGGATCGGGCACAAAGAGACGACGCCCGACGGAGTTTTCTCGCTCGAAGAGGTCGAATGCATGGGCGCTTGCAGTTGGGCCCCGGCTGTCGAAATCAACTACGATTTCCACCACCATGTGACGCCCGAGAAGCTCGACGTTCTGCTCGACGGGCTGAAGAAGGTCCAGTAACGCATGCTCTTCAACGAACCGCATCCGCTCGAAGTCCGAGTGCTAACCAAGCGAATGCACGAGCCGGGCTACAACGGCAGCGTGGAAGCTTACGAACGATACGGCGGCTACCGGCAATTTCTGAAGGCCGTCGAGATGACGCCGGAGCAGATTATCGAGGAAGTCAAAATCTCGAATCTGCGCGGGCGCGGCGGTGCGGGCTTCCCCACCGGAATGAAGTGGGGCTTCCTGCCGCGGCAATCGCCGAAGCCGAAGTACATCGTCGTCAACGCCGACGAATCCGAACCCGGCACCTGCAAAGATCGCGTGCTGATGGAGAACGATCCGCACCTTCTGATCGAAGGCTGCCTGATTGCGGCGCGGATGGCCGGAGCGCAACGCGGCTACATCTACATTCGCGGCGAATACCGCTATCTGATCGACATTACCGAGCGCGCGATCGACGAAGCGTATCGCGCGGGCTGGCTGGGCGAGAACATCAAGGGAACGGGGATCACGTTCCACTTGCGCGCGCATTCGGGCGCTGGGGCGTACGAGTGCGGCGAGGAATCGGCGCTGCTCGAATCGCTCGAGGGCAAGCGCGGCAATCCGCGCATTCGGCCCCCGTTTCCCGCGGTCTCAGGATTGTATGCGTCGCCCACTGTATTGAATAACGTCGAGACGTTCGCCGCCGTTCCCGGAATCCTCGAAATGGGCGGCAAGGCGTGGGCCGATTTGGGCGTCGCCAAAGCGGGCGGCACGAAGCTCACCTGTCTCACGGGGCACTTCAACAAGCCGGGCGTGTACGAGTTGCCGCTGGGATTTCCGGTCGAGAAAATGATCAACGAAGTGGGCGGCGGCGTTCGCGGCGGACGCAAGATGAAGGCGTTCATTCCCGGCGGATCGTCGTGCCCGGTGCTGACCGGCGACGAGGCTTGGCCGCTGACGATGGACTACGATTCGTTCGCCAAAGCGGGATCGATGCTCGGCTCGGGCGGCGTGATTCTGATGGATGAAACCACCGACATGGTGAAAGCCGCGCTGCGCATCATGCACTTCTATGCGCACGAATCGTGCGGCTGGTGCATCCCTTGCCGCGAGGGCACGGCGTGGTTGAAGAAGCTGCTGCACCGGCTCGACGAAGGGCACGGATCGACGCGCGACATCGATCTGGTCGGCGATCTCGCGAAGAATATGCTGGGGCGCACGTTCTGCCCTCTAGGCGACGCGGCGGCGCTGCCCACGATGTCGATCGTAAAGAAATTCCGCCACGAGTTTGAAGCGAAGCTGGCGCACGCGCCGATTCCGGCGGCCTCGCCCGAGCAACTGGTGGCGATCGGATAAATCATGACGGCCACCGAAGTCAAAACCGTAACGCTGACGATCGACGGGCAAGAAGTCACCGCGCCCGAAGGCGCGCTGCTGATCGACGTTTGTAAGAGCAAGGGCACGGAAGTTCCGGCGTTCTGCTACTACGAGGGCTACTCGCTGCAGGCCGCCTGCCGCATGTGCCTGGTGGAGATCGAGAAGTTCCCCAAGCTGCAAGCCTCGTGCACGATTCCCGTGGCGCAGGGCATGGTGGTGAAGACCGAATCCGAGCAAGTCGTCGCGGCGCGCAAAGACATGCTCGAGTTCCTGCTTTCGAATCACCCGCTCGATTGCCCGGTGTGCGACAAGGGCGGCGAGTGCGAATTGCAGGACATGACGTTCCGCTACGGCGCGGGCGAATCGCGCTTCACGGAAATCAAAGTCCATACGCCGGAGAAGCAATGGTCGCCGGTGGTGTACTTCGACGCGCCGCGCTGCATTCTTTGCTACCGCTGCGTGCGCGCTTGCGGCGAAGGCATGGGCGTGGGAGCGTTGGGCGTCCAGTATCGCGGCGTGGTGGCGGAGATCGTTCCCAACATGAACGATCACCTGAACTGCGACGAATGCGGCGCTTGCATCGACATTTGCCCGGTGGGCGCGCTGACCAGCGGCATGTACCGCTACAAGACGCGGCCGTGGGAGATGACGCACGTCGGCACGATTTGCACGCACTGCTCGAACGGTTGCAAGACGACGCTCGGCGTCAAGAACGACGAGATTATCCGGGGTAACAATCGCGACCGCTCGGGCATCAACGACGAGTTCTTGTGCGTCAAGGGCCGCTATGCGTTCGACTTTAACCGGCACGAAGCGCGGCTGACTTCGCCGATGGTGCGCAAGGACGGCAAGCTGGTGGAGGTGCCGTGGTCCGAGGCGCTAGCGACGGTGGCGAAGAAGTTTTCGGAGACGGTGGCGGCGGGCGGCACGTTCGGGGTCGTGGGTTCGGTCCACACGACCAACGAAGAAAATTACTTCCTGCAGAAGTTCGCGCGGCATGGCCTCAAGACCGCGAATCTCGATCACCAACGGACGGGCGACGTTCCGGCGCTGGTGGATGCTTTGTCGATCGCCTCCGGCTCAGTATCTGGTACGAGCGGATCGCTAGCGACCGCGAGCGATCTGTATCAATGCTCGGCGGCGCTGGTGATCGGTAGCGATCTTTCGCAGCAGCATCCGTTTCTCGCCTGGCAGTTGCGCGCGAACGGCAGGCATCATCAAGCGCGCGTCTACACGGTGACGCCGGGACCGGTGCGCGAGGATGCGTACTCGGTAGCGCAACTTCGCTACACGGACGCGGCTTCGATGTCGAGCGCGATCGCGAGCCTGCACGAAAAACTCAAGGGCGAGCGCGACCTTGTCATCCTGTTCGGCGACGCGATTAAAGGCGCGGATGTGAAGAAGCTGGTCGAGTTCGGATCGTCGCTCGGCATTCCGGTGAAGTACGTGGCGCTGGTGGATTACTCGAATTCGCGCGGCGCGATGGATATGGGTCTGCTGCCGCATCTCGCTCCGGGCTACAAGGCGGCTCCGGCGAAAGGTCATGCGCTGCCCGAGATGGTGGGCGCGGGACTCGACGTGATGTGGGTGGTGGGGGCGGAGACGCCCGCGACCAACGCGAAGTTCACGGTCGTCCAGGATCTCTTCCTCACCGAAACCGCCGCGCGCGCCGACGTGGTGCTGCCCTCGGCGTCGGCTTACGAAAAATCGGGGACGGTCACCAGCGTGTGCGGCGAAGTGCAGCGCTTGAAGCCCGCGGTCCGCACGATGGGTACGAAGCCCGATCTCGAAATCATGGGTCTGATCGCGCGCGAGATGAAGCTGAATTTGGGCATTTGGACGGCGGACAAAGTGTTCGACGAAATCCGGTCGAGCGTGCCGGGCTACAACGTTCCGCTGGCGGTGTTGCAGACGGGCGGCGCGCCCCAAGCGCAGCTTGTGAACGGAGCGGTGCCGCTCGATAATCGGCCGGAACTGGTCGCCTCCGCGGGCGACACGATGTTTACTTCGGGTAAGCTCGGACGATACTCGAAAACGCTCACCTCGGTGATCGAATATCCTGGAAAGCTTTACGGCCCGCAGGCGGGTAAGGCTCAATGAACTTTCTCATCGCGACTCTCATCAAGGCGGGGCTGATCGCCTTTGTGCTGGTCACCGCGCTCGCGTATCTGGTTTGGGTGGAGCGCAAGGTGCTGGCGCACATCCAACTGCGCGTCGGTCCGAATCGCGTCGGTCCGCATGGCTTGCTGCAACCGCTCTCCGACCTGATCAAGCTGGTGTTCAAAGAGGGCGTGATTCCCTCGCACGTGAATCTGGTGTTCTACCTGCTTGCGCCCTTTCTCGCAGTAGCGCTGGCGCTGGTCTCGATCGCCGTGATTCCACTCGGGCCCGAAGTCGAGATTTTCGGTTTCAAAACATATCTGGGCTTGACCGACATCAACATCGGCATTCTGTTTATTCTGGCGATCGGCTCGCTGGGCGTTTACGGCGTGGCGCTGGCCGGTTGGGCGTCGAACAATAAATACTCGCTGATCGGCGGGCTGCGCAGCTCCGCGCAGATTATCAGTTACGAGTTGCCGATGGCGCTCGCGATCGTCGCGCCGCTGCTGTTGTTCAATACTCTATCGCTGCGCGAGATTGTCGATGCACAGTCGGGCTACTATCTCGGGTTTATTCCGCGGTGGGCGATTTTCCAGATGCCCTTTCCGCAGATCTTCTCGTTCATCCTGTTTCTGATCGCGGCATTCGCGGAGACGAACCGCATTCCGTTCGATTTGCCGGAAGCGGAGAACGAGCTCGTCGCCGGGTTCCATACCGAATACTCGTCGATGCTGTTCGCGGCGTTCTTCACCGCCGAATACGGCCACATTACGACGAGTTGCCTGGTGGGCGCGCTGGTCTATTTGGGCGGCTGGCAGCCGTTGTGGCCTGCCGAACTCGGCAGCGACTTCTTCCCGGTGATCGTCCATTGGTTCTTCGCGGCGATTTGTTTCTGGCACGCCACCCAACCCGCGCGCTGGTACGACAAGTTCACGATGCCGGTGGTCGGCGTAGTGTTGTTCGTCCTCGGCGGGTCGTTCCTGATTCCGTTCCTGAAACCGATCCTGATTCCGCTGTTCTGGTTCATCGCGAAAGCCGGCTTCCTGATCTTTACGTTCATCTGGATTCGCGGCACGCTGCCTCGCTTTCGCTACGACCAACTCATGCGGTTCGCTTGGTTATTTATGTTCCCTGTGGCCGTCGCGAACTTGTTGATCACCGGACTGCTGGTCGCGTTAGGAGAACAGGCGAAATGAGCGTGATTCTCTTCGGCGTCTTCGCGCTGATCGCCGTCGCTTGCGCGGTGAACCTGGTTCTGCAGCGCCATCCCGTGACGAGCGCGTTGTCGTTGATCGGCGTGATGGGTTCGCTTGCGGTGCTTTACCTGCTGCTGGGCGCGGAGTTTATCGCCGCCGTTCAGGTGATCGTCTACGCGGGCGCGATCATGGTGCTGTTTTTGTTCGTCATCATGCTGCTCAACGCCGGGGCCGAGGAAAAGATCCCCGGCAAGAGTTTGACGGCCAAGCTGCTGGGCTTGCCGGTGTTCCTGATTTTCCTGGGCGTGGTGGCGTTTCTGATCCAGAAGTATTCGAGCGCCAATGCGCCGGTGGAATTCGGAGCGTTTACGGGCGGCGGTCCGCGCGAAGTGGGCCGCGCGCTGTTTACGACTTATTTGCTGCCCTTCGAAGTCACTTCCGTGCTGATCCTGATCGCCATTTTGGGCGCGGTCGTGCTCGCCAAAAAGGAGATCGACTAACGCGATGGATCTTCCTCTCCCTTTGCCCATCCAAGCGGTACCGCTCTCGGCGTATTTGGTGTTGAGCGCAGTGCTCTTTTCGCTCGGCATCTGCGGATTTCTGTTTCGCCGCAACCTGATCACAATCTTCATGTCGATCGAACTGATGCTCAACGCCGTCAACTTAAGCTTCGTCGCCTTCTCTTATCAGATGAAGCAAGTGGACGGACAAATCTACAGCTTCTTTGTGATGGTGGTGGCGGCGGCGGAGGCGGCGGTTGGACTGGCCATCATCCTCACTGTGTTTAAGAATCGCGAAACGCTCGAAGTAGACGACGTAGACCGGCTGAAACTCTAACCTACTCATGCAAGAATCCCAACAACTCTGGCTGATCCCCATCTTTCCGCTGCTGGGCTTTTTGCTGAACGGCACGCTCGGCAAACGTATGCCGAAGGCGTTCATCAACGCGGCGGCGGTGGGCAGCGTCGTTCTCAGCTTTCTTTGGGTGGTGAAGGTGCTGGCGGCGCTCGGCTCGCTCGAGGCGCCGCATATCGAGCGCTACTTTACGTGGTTCGCCGCCGGAACGTTTTCGGTGGGCGTCGATTTCGCGGTGGACCGGCTCACTTCGGTGATGCTGCTGGTGGTCACCGGCATCGGCTCGCTGATTCACATCTACGCCGTCGGTTATATGGCGCACGAGGACGGCTACTACCGCTTCTTCGCGTACCTCAACCTGTTCATGTTTTTCATGCTGGTGCTGGTACTGGGCGCGAACTTCCTGATCCTGTTCATCGGGTGGGAAGGCGTGGGCTTGTGCAGCTACCTGCTGATCGGCTTCTACTTCCTCGAAAATTTCGCGACGGACGCCGGGAAGAAAGCGTTCATCGTGAACCGCGTGGGCGACTTCGGATTTTCGCTCGCCATGTTCTTAATCGTGATCCACTTCGGGACGCTCGATTTCGGAACGGTGTTCGGCAAAGCCGCCGCGATGACGCCCGAAACTTCGGCGGGTGTGATCACCGCGATCTGTCTCCTGCTGCTGGTCGGCGCGACGGGCAAATCCGCGCAAGTGCCGCTGTATGTCTGGTTACCGGACGCGATGGCCGGTCCCACTCCGGTCTCCGCGCTGATCCATGCGGCGACCATGGTGACGGCGGGCGTCTACATGGTGGCGCGGTCGTCTTCGTTGTTCAATCTCGCGCCCATCGCGATGGAGACGGTCGCGATCGTCGGTCTGCTCACCGCGTTCTTCGCGGCCACGATGGGTCTCGCGCAGAACGACATCAAGAAAGTGTTTGCGTATTCGACGGTTTCGCAATTGGGCTACATGTTCGTCGGACTGGGAGTTGGCGCGTACTCGGCGGGCATGTTCCATGTCGTGACGCACGCCTTCTTCAAGGCGCTGCTCTTCTTGGGCGCGGGTAGCGTGATCCACGCCTGTCACCACGAGCAGGACATGAGGCACATGGGCGGACTGCGCAAGAAGATCCCGCTCACGTTCTGGACGCTTTGTTGCGCCTGGGTGGCGATCGCGGGCATTCCCCCGTTTTCGGGCTTCCACTCGAAAGACGCGATTCTATTGGCCGCGCACGCACATGCGCCTTGGATGTATTGGGTGGGCGTCGTCACCGCCGGCATGACGGCGTTCTACGTCTCGCGCGCGATGTTCATGACGTTCTTCGGCGAGTATCGCGGGCACGCGCATCCGCACGAGTCGCCATTCGTCATGACACTGCCGTTGATCGTGCTCGCGATTCTTTCTCTGGGCGGTGGGCAAATCCACATTCCCGACTGGCTCGCGCCGGTGTTAGGCGAAGAGCACGCCGCGCACGAGACTTCCCTGGTCGTAATTTCCGTTGTCGCCGGAGCGCTTGGGATCGCGCTGGCCTATTTCATGTACGTGGTATCGCCGGGCTTGCCCGACGCGCTCGCCAACCGCTTCAAGACGCTGCACACGCTGATCTATAACAAGTACTTCGTCGACGAGGTGTACGACGTCTCGATCGTGACGCCGATCGCGCAAGGTTCGCGCGATCTGCTCTGGAAGGGCGTCGACGCCGGGTTTATCGACGGCATCGTCAACGGCGCGGGGTCGCTGGCGCGCGGCATCGGCGGCGGATTGCGTTATCTGCAAGCGGGCAATATTCGCGGCTATGCCACTTGGGTGGCCGCCGGAGCGGTGTTCCTAGTCGTCGCCATGACGGTGATGGGAGGCATTCGCTAAATGCTCCTCAACGCCGTTCTCTTCCTCCCGCTCATCGGCTTTCTCATCGCGCTCATTTTGCCCACCGATCTGGTTAAGCGATTCGCGCTGGGCTTCTCGCTGCTGATGTTCGTCGTCTCGCTGGGTTTGATCGGGCCGGTACTCGCAAACCCCGGCGTTTACTCGTTCGAGACCGATGTCGAGTGGATCAATTCGCCGATGATCCGCTACCACATCGGCATCGACGGGCTGTCGCTGTGGCTGGTGATTCTCACCACGTTCCTCACGCCGCTCGCCGTCCTAATCTCGTGGAATTACATCGATCGCCGCATCAAGGAATACTACGCGTTCCTGATTCTGCTGGCGTTCGGGATGATCGGTGTGTTCGTCTCGCTGGACCTGTTCGTCTACTACGTCTTCTGGGAAGTGGGACTTGTTCCGATGTACTTCCTGATCGGAATTTGGGGACATGAGCGCCGTATCTACGCGGCGGTGAAATTCTTCCTCTACACGATGGTGGGCAGCGTGTTAATGCTCGCCGCGATCGTATATCTGTATCTCAAATCCGGCACGTTCGACTACACGGTGATCCTGTCGCAAATGGCGTCGGGGCAACTGAAACTAACGCCCGAAGAGGCGCTGCCGCTGTTCCTCGCGTTCTTCTTCGCCTTTGCGATCAAAGTTCCGTTGTTCCCGTTGCACACGTGGCTGCCGGATGCGCACGTCGAAGCTCCGACGGCCGGTTCGGTGATGTTGGCCTCGGTGATGCTCAAGATGGGCACCTACGGACTGGTCCGCTATTGCCTGCCGCTGTTCCCCAGCGCGGCGCGCGAGTGCGCCCCGTGGATCGCCGCGCTCGCCATCATCGGCATCGTCTATGGAGCGCTAGTCGCGTTGGTTCAGCCGAACATGAAGAAGCTGGTGGCGTACTCGTCCGTCTCGCACTTGGGCTTCGTGGTACTCGGGATTTTCAGCTTCAACCAGGTGGCGCTGGACGGCGCGGTGTACCAGATGCTGAATCACGGCATCTCGACGGGCGCGCTGTTCATGCTGGTCGGCATGATGTACGAGCGGCGGCATTCGCTCGAAATCGCCGATTACGGCGGAGTCGCGAACCCCGCGCCGAATCTGTCCATCGTCTTTCTGATCACGACGCTCGCTTCCGTGGGTCTGCCGACGCTCAACAACTTCGTCGGCGAGTTTCTCGTGCTGCAAGGCGCGGCGATGGCGAACTTCGGATGGGCGGTGTTCGCGGCGCTGGGCGTGATTCTCTCGGCCTGCTACATGCTGTGGCTCTACCAACGCGTGTTCTACGGTCGAGCGTCCGAAGACCTTGCGCATCACATGCCCGATCTCAATTTGCGGGAGTGGGTCGCGATTACGCCGCTAGTCGTTCTAATGGTCTGGATGGGCGTGGCGGCGCAGGGCTTTCTATCGCCCGTCACCGTTTCTAACGCCCGCACACTGGAACAAACGAAAGTGAATGTCGATTTCCGCGTGGCCACGCCGCGCACTCCCGCTCCCGAGGTGGCCCGTGCCGACTAACTTCTGGCCCTCCGCCGCCGAGCTCCACCGGTTTATGCCGGAGATTATTCTGACGCTGTTCGGCACGGCGATCATGGTGCTCGAACCGCTCACCCGGGCGAAAAAGATGCTCGCTTGGCTGGCGGCGCTGGCTCTTGCGCTCGCCATCGGGTTCGCGCTCTTCGCGATGAATTTTCCCGGTACGGCCTTCAGCGGAATGATCGTCGCCGACGGCTTCGCGACTTTCTTCCGTGTGCTCGTCTGCGGCGTCGGACTGCTCACCATTCTGCTTTCGCTCGACTATCTCGACCGCGAGAATCATCAGCAGGGCGAGTATTACGCGCTGTTGCTCTTTTCGATCGTGGGTCAGTGTGTAATGGCGTCGGCCAACGAGCTGATCATGGTGTTTATCGGCATCGAAATCTCTTCGATCGCCTCCTACGTGCTTGCCGGATACTTGCGCGACGATCCACGCAACAACGAATCGGCGATCAAGTACTTCCTGCTCGGTTCGTTCGCCACCGCGTTCTTGCTTTACGGCATCGCGTGGATCTACGGCCTGACGGGCACGACGAATCTATCCGAAATCCGCGCTGTGCTGGGTAATGCGAATTTCGCGCAGTCGCCCGCGCTGGTGGGGCTGGCCGCTGCATTGCTCTCGGTCGGCTTCGCGTTCAAGGTCTCCGCCGCGCCGTTCCAGATGTGGGCGCCGGACGTGTACCAGGGCGCGCCCGCCCCGGTGACCGCTTTCATGACCGCCGGACCGAAAGCCGCCGCGTTCGCCGTGTTTCTCCGCGTATTCGTCACCGCGTTCGAGCCGGTCAGCGACCGTTGGGTGCCGCTGGTCGGCGTCGTCGCGCTCGCCACGATGGTGGTGGGTAACCTCGCCGCGCTCCGCCAGTCGAATATCAAGCGGTTGCTCGCGTACTCCTCGATCGCCAACGCCGGCTACGTGCTAGTCGCCGTCGCCGCGCATTCCGAAGTCGGTACGCAGGCGGTGATGTTTTACCTAGCCTCCTACGCGATCATGAATGTCGGCGCGTTTGCCGTCGTCAGCCACTTCGCGCGCAAGGGCGAGCGTTTCGTCGCCATCGACGATTTTTCCGGACTCGCCGAACGTCAACCCGCCATGGCTGCGCTGCTCGCGATTTTTCTCCTGAGCTTGATCGGCGTTCCGCTCACTGCCGGTTTCTTCGGCAAGTTCTACATCTTCCGCGCCGCGCTCGACTCGCACCTCGTGTGGCTCACGGTCGCCGGATTGCTCAACTCGGCCATCGCCGCGTTCTATTACTTGCGCATCCTGGTCGTGATGTACATGCACGCGCCGGGCGAAGCGGCGGAGCGCCTGGAGCCGCTTTCGCCCACCCTCAACGCCACCATTTGGGCGGCAGCTCTCGCGACGCTCGCCTTCGGCGTCTTCCCCGGCCCGCTACTCGACCTTGCGGGACGTTGGGTGCTGGGGCGCTAGGCGTTCGTCTTTCAGCACGCGGAGCACGTCGCCGCTGAGATCGACCACATCCTGCACCGGTTGGACGGGCTGACCGCCGGGCAGTACGCTTTGCACCGCCGTCTCCATCTTCGCGAGACGCGGCGCTATTTCGATGTCTTCCACTCGCATGCCCCAGCATGCGGGGAACGGCGGCGCAATACCAGCGTCGCGATCCCTTACCCAACGCCTAGAAGTGCCGGAGAAGATCCGGGAAGCGTTCTAAGACAAGCAGCCGCCCGGGACCGGGGTTGACCAGTTCCGTACGCTCCAACGTCCAGGTGCGTTCGTGCGGAACGAACGCCGCGTTCCAACCCGCCGCGAGCGACGGATTGATATCCGACTTCGGCGAGTTGCCGATCATCCACGCGTGTCCCGCCCGAAAGCCGCGCTCGCGGTGCAGCGCCTCGTACGCCGCCACGTCTTTCTCACGCACGATCGCCGCGTGATCGAAAAAACGTTCCAAGCCAGACCGTTCGATCTTCGCCCGCTGTTCCGCCACATCGCCCTTGGTGAACATCACCAAC
The DNA here is from genome assembly GCA_033763835.1 of Bryobacteraceae bacterium. Lineage (GTDB taxonomy): Bacteria > Acidobacteriota > Terriglobia > Bryobacterales > Bryobacteraceae > JAPKYZ01. The sequence goes on from JANRJS010000031.1 coordinate 74,923, forward strand.
TCGTGGCGGTCGCTTAACTCGGCTAGCGTCTCCGCCACACCTTCGATTAACTCGAGCGGATGTTCGCGTACGCCGAGCGCTAGCGCAGTGACGTACTCCAAGTCCGCGGGCGCGACTTTCCGCTCGGCCAGGGCGCAAAAGCAATCGCGCAGCCCGCGCGCGAAATTCTCCGCGCCGTAGCCGTGCCGCTGGATATTGCCGATCTCGATTTCATCGAGCCGCTCGCGCACCTCGTCGGGGGTCAGCGACGAATGATTCAAGTAGTTGCAGAAGCCGTCGAACGCGCGCTCGAAGTAAACGTTGTTCTCCCACAACGTGTCGTCGGCGTCGATGGTCAGGTGGCATTTCGTCACGACTGCGCGGGTCCCCGCAAGTGTTTGGCGTGGCCGTTGCGCGGCGCGAGCGTCCGCATCGTTTCCATCAGCTTGCGCTGCGCGGCGGTGCGCGGCAGCACTTGCGCCAGATGCTCGATCCGCGCGGCTTCGGAACGTAGGGTCAAGAGCACCTGCCGGACATCGGTGTCGGAGATGCGCTGCGCCAGCGCGAAACTCAACTTCGGATCGGCGGCGTCGATCTTTCCCTCGCCCATCGCCTCCCCGATTTCGGCGAGCTTGCGCCGAATCTCCGGATCGCCCAGCGCGTCGTCCTCGTCGTCGTAGAAATAAACGTCGCCCCGCAAGTACGGCTCTTCGTCGTTCACGCGGTTAATCTCGAACCGCCGCCGCCCGACCGCCAGAATGTCCGACCGGCCGTCGGGATACCTCCGCAGCACTTCGTCGACCGCGGCCGTGCAGCCGCAATTCGCGATGCCTTTCTCCGACGCCAGAACCACGCCGAACTCGCCGCGGGAACGCTCCACCGTCTCGATCATCTTTTTATAGCGGTCCTCGAAGATATGCAGCGGTAAACGCTCGCCGGGGAAAAGAACCAAGCCCAGCGGGAACAAAGGGAGGAGTCGCGGCTGCATGCTAGTATTATCGGCTTTGCGAGTGCGGCTACAGGATTCGGTGGTTCTCGTCACAGGGGCTTCGGAGGGCATTGGCGCGGCGTGCGCCGGGGAATTCCGGAGGCGCGGCGCGAAGATCGCGCTGGTGGCGCGCAACAAAGCCCGGCTCGATTCGCTGGCGGTGGCGGGCGATCTTGCCATTCCCGCCGATCTGCTCGATCCTAAGCAACGTTACGCCGCCGTGGAAAGCGCGCTCGCCCATTTCGGGCGCATCGACATTCTGGTCAACAACGCCGGACTGGGCGTATCCGCGCCCGCCTGGCGCGCGCCGATGGACGACGTGCGGCATATGTTCGAATTGAACTTTTTCGCCGCGCTCGATCTCGCGCAGTTGGTCGTGCCCGGAATGCGCGAACGGCGAACCGGCGCGATCGTCAACGTCGGCTCGGTGGCGGGCCAGATCGCGATGCCATGGTTCACGCTGTACTCCTCGACGAAGTTCGCGTTGGGCGCGTTTACCGACGGCTTGCGCATGGAACTCGCCGCCGACAACATTCACGCGATGCTCGTCTGCCCCGGCTTCGTCGCGACGGACTTTCATAAGCACGTGCTGGGCGGTCCGCCGCCGGGAGCGGCCAAGCGCGGGCGGCCGGGCGAAGTGACGCCGCAGCGCGTGGCCGTCGAAATCGCCGAGGGTCTCGAACGCGGCGCGCGCACCGTGGTGGTGCCGCGTAAGGCCTGGGCGCTGGTGGCGGCCTCGCGATTGTTTCCCGCGTTGGTGGACCGGATTCTCATGCGCGCCAACGGCGTTTCCGCCGCCGGAGAGAACGCATGATCTTGAGCCTCAAGCGTACGCCGGGTATTTATCTCGTCGGCTTTATGGGCAGCGGGAAATCGACGATCGGGCGATTGCTGGCCGACGAACTCGGCTGGCGCTTTGTCGATCTCGATCACGAGATCGAGCGTGCCGAGGGCGAGAGCGTCCCCAGCCTATTCGAAACGCGAGGCGAAGAGGCGTTCCGCGGCATCGAACATCGCGTTCTACGGCGCGTGGTACGCGATATCGAAAACGGGCACCCGTATGTGGTCGCCTTGGGCGGCGGCGCTTTCGCGCAACCGCGCAACTCCGAGATGCTCGCCAATAACGGGGTCGCCATTTGGCTCGATTGTCCGCTCGATGTCGTGGAGTCGCGCGTGGCGCGTTCGCATCACCGGCCTCTGGCGCGGGATCTCGACGCCATGCGCCGGCTCTACCGCTCCCGCCGCGAGCATTACTCGAAGGCCGATTACCGGATCGAAGTGGACGACCGCGAACCCGGTACGCATGTCGCGGCCATTCTGCGGCTGCCGCTGTTCTGAGGCTTATGCGCGACCTGCGAAGCGACGCCCGGGCGATCTTCGACGCCGCCCTGCGGGTGGCCGATCCGGAGGAAGCCGTTCGTCAGACGCTAGCGAAGCTCGCGATCGAAACTCCCGTGTGGATTGTGGGTGCGGGCAAAGCCGCCGCCACGATGGCTCGCGCCGCCGAAACGTTTCTGGGCGATCGCGTTTTGGGCGGATCGGTAACGACGAAGTACGGCCACGGGCTGCCGCTCGAGAGGATCGAGTTGCGCGAGGCCGGTCATCCGATCCCCGACGAGCGAGGAGTGGCGGGGGCGAAACGGATCGCGGAGATCGCCGGGCAAGCCAGGGGAGGGCAAACGCTCTTGTGCCTGATTTCGGGGGGAGCGTCCGCGTTGATGCCGTTGCCCGCCGAAGGAATCACGCTGGGCGACAAGCAAGCCACGACGGCCTTGATGCTCGCCTGCGGCGCGAATATCCACGAGTTGAATTGCGTGCGCAAACACCTGTCGGCGATCAAGGGCGGCCATCTCGCCCAATTGGCCGCGCCCGCCCGCGTCGTGAGTCTGATCCTAAGCGACGTGATCGGCGACAATCTCGACGTCATCGGTTCGGGCCCTACGGTTCCCGATTCGTCCACCGCCGCCGAAGCCCGCGCGATCCTCGAACGTTACGCGCTATGGGACCGGATACCTGTGGCCGTGCGTGAACGGCTCGCAAGCGGCGCGGAGACGCCCAAGTCGCTCCAAGGGGTCGAAAACATGATTGTGGGAAGCAATCGTCTCGCCGCCGAAGCCGCCATGGCGAAGGCGCGGGAGTTAGGCTACGAACCGCGATTGCTTTCGACGGCTCTCGATGGCGAAGCGCGGGAGGTGGGCGCGCGCATCGCACGGGAAACCGGCTGCGTCGTGGCGGGCGGCGAGACCACGGTTACGTTGCGCGGAAAGGGGAAAGGCGGCCGCAATCAGGAACTGGCGCTGGCGGCGGCTATCGAACTCGCGAGTGTCGCGGAAGAGTCTGTGGTGCTGAGCGCGGGCACCGACGGTACCGACGGACCCACCGACGCCGCGGGCGCGATCGCGTCGAACGATACCGTCGAGCGGGCGAAAAAATTGGGCCTCGACGCCCGCGCCTATCTGGAGGAGAACAACTCTTATCCGTTTTTCGCCGCGCTGGGCGATCTCGTCGTTACCGGTCCGACCGGCACCAACGTGATGGACCTGATCGTCCGTCTGTCTTAGCGGCTACTGCTTCTCGACCCTTAGCGGACCGGCTGGCGGCATCGCGGGCTTAGGCGGTTTCGGCGCGCCGGGAGCGTCGCTCATCAACCAGTCGCCTGTGTCCCCCGCAGTCGCCTTGCGCACCGTTACCGATCCGCGCGAAGTGTGCAGCGCCACCGAAGAGCCGCCCGCCGCCCCGCCGCGAACGATTGCGCCGCGCCCTTCGCTCTCCGATTTCAGGCCTGGGAAATCGATATCCGTTTCCCCGCGATTGGTAACGCCCTTGAGATCCACTTTGGCGTTCTCGGGCAACGCGAGCTCGATGTCGCCATTCGAGGTCTTCACATCCATCTTCGCGACGGGCGTCGCACCGGGCCGCAATTCGATGTCGCCCCGGTCCACGTCGATCTCGAGCGAGTTTGTGAAATCGCTCACCCGGACGTCTTTCGTTCCGGAACTGATTCGCACCGGGCCAACGAGCTTCGACGCGGTGAGTTCGCCGCGCGACAGCCGGACGTAGCCGGTTACTTTCTCGATCGCCACCTTCGACGCGCTGCTCTCGTAGCGCATCGGCTTCGCCAAATTGCGGAACTGCAAGTCGCCCGAATAGGAAGCCAGCACGTTCACGACTCCCTCGATGTTTTCGAGTTCCAGGTCGTTGCCGCGGCCGCGCAACTCCACGTTGCCCTTGATATTGATGGCGCGCACGATATCGGAGCGCCGCAAATCCGCCGTGACGTTGCCGCCGATATCCTGCAAGCGCACTCCGGCATTATCGCTTTCGATCGAGACGTTGCCGGTAATCCCGTGGATGTCGAAGTCGCCGCGCCGTCCCCGGCATTCGACGTGAAAGCTCTTGGGGACCGTGATTTCTAGGTCGGTGGTCACCCGGGCGTCGCTCGTGTTGGCGCGCTCCTGATTGGACCGCACCACGATCTGCGAACCTTGCGTCAGCACTTCGAGCGGCATGCGATCGTTGATCCGCTTGGCTTCTTCGTCGTTCAACGCGCGCACCGTGGTGCGTCCGGTGACCTGAACCTCGGTGACGTCGCCCGCGACAACCCTGGCGTTGCCGCGCAGATTTTCGATCAGTAACCGCTGCGCGCCCGCCACCGGGGCCTTGCCGGCCACCGGATAGTCGTAGGCTTGACCGAAGAGTTCGACGCCCCGCATGCTCAATCGCGCCGCCGGAGCGAATCGCGAGTAGCCCATTAATCCCAGACCGAGGAAAGATACGAACACGACGGCGAACCATTCGCCGCCCGCGAGTCCATAGCGCGGCAGCGGCAGCCCGCGCAGATACGTGTAAACGATCTCGCCCGCGCGCAGCAAGCCCCACACGATCAGGATGGCGGGCCAGTACTTGCTGACGATGGAAATCAGCGAAAGGTCCGGGTTCAGGTTGTTGGCGAGGAACAGTCCGCCCAACAGAATCAGAATCAGCGGGAACACTAATGAGCCGCGCTTCACGATAAACCTCCCGCCGGATTTCCGGATTGGCCGAGGCCGGGATCCCCCGGACCGGCGCTCTTCGGCAACATCGCTTCCGCCAGCCGCAGCACGCCGTAGACGATGATGAGCACCGGCCACGTGGTCTGGATTCCCGCGCCGCCGCCGTAATCGATGGAAAGCAGCGTGCCGAACGTGGTCAGCATTAAGGGCCCCCGCAGGGCGCGCGCCAAGGCGCTGACGCTATTCACGGCCGAACTCCTTGGGCGATTCGGGCGCGGCTCCGCGAACCCGGTTAAGCAGCATGCCCGCGCCCAACACGATCAACAGCACGGGCCAAAACCGCATCAATTGCGAGAGCCGCAGCAGGCCGAAATTCGACAACAGGAACAGCACGCCCAGCACGATCAGCAAGATGGGCGCGAAGGGAACGCCGCCGCGCCCCGCCAGCGGCATCACGCTCGAAAACTCGTCCACCGGTTCGCCCAACGCTCGCCGCTTGGCCGTGTGGTACGCCTCGAAGGCCATGTAGAACACCCACAGCGCGGAGAGCATTCCGAACACCGGCTCCAGGCCCCCGGCGAGCTCGTCCGAACTCGAAATCGAGACCAGCAGCCCGAACACCAGCGCGTGCACGAAGCCTTTGGCGTATTGGCCGTTGTAGATCGCGCCTACGCCCGGAATCAGGCCCAGGATGAAGGCGAGACCGGCGGACACGTTAGCTGGCATCGCGCCGCCGGGCGCGCCGGGACTCGCGGCGTAAGGCGATGGCGGCTCGCTGACGGGTCCGGTCCCGGTGACGGGAACGTGCTCGGCGCAGAAGAGCGTGCCGTACGCCAGGCGCTTGGTCGAATCCGTTAGACGCACGCCGCAGGTGCGGCAAAATCCAACCGTCGATTCGGCTGGAGTTTCGGTGGTAGTGGCGATCGTTTCTTCCATTTACTTCTTCCCCCCGGACCCGGAATTTTCGGGAGCGGCGGGCGCCGGTGAAGCTTGCTCCGCCTCTTCCTCGCTCCACTCGCGGAGCCGAGTCTGGATTTCGTACACGAACTTCAAACTCTCGTAGTACTTCACCGCGTTATTCCAAACGCGATGCGCTTGATCGTCGATCGACGCCCACACTTTGGCGGGGTCGAGGTCGGCGGGCCGGATCGGCTTCAGCGGACCGGTGGCCCGGCCAAGCATCGAAAACGACAGAATCGTCATGGCCATACCCATGGCGAAACGCGGCTGCAGCACGGGCTGCAACAGGCGCGAAAACCATCCCGAAACGCCGCGCGTCCGGCGCGCTTCCTTGCGCGCCACCGGAAGCTCGTGCATGATCCGCGTGATCAATTCGGGAGGGGGCTCGATTGCGGCGCAACGGCCGGTGAAATCCATCGCCTCTTGGACGGCGGCCAGCGTTTCGGCGCAAGCGGGACACTCGGGCAGATGGCGCTCGAACGCCGCGCGGGTCTCGCGGTCCAGCGTCGAGTCGACGTAGTCCGAAAGCAAGAGTTCGATATCCGCGCAGTTGAGCTTCTCGTTCATCGCCTGACAACCTTCCGCTCTCGCGTCATACCGTTACCTTACGCCGCCGCAACACGCGCGCCAATTCCGCGCGGCCCCGGTTGAGCCGCGATTTTACCGTACCTTCGGGAACGTTCAGCGCTTGCGCGATTTCGCGATATTCCAACTCCTCGATGTCGCGCAGAATCACCGTTTCCCTTAACTCCGGCGACAGCTTCTGCAAGGCCGCCTGCAATAACTCGCTCGCCTCGCGCCCGGCCAGCATACTATCCGTACGCGACGTTACGGCCGTCTTTTCTTCGAGCAGCGGAATCTGCTCCTCGATCGAATCGGTGACCCGCTCGGAGCGCGTCCGGCGGTAGTGATCGATCAGCAAATTGCGCGTCAGCCGCGACAGCCACACGACAAACGAACCCTCGCCCGCCCGGAAACTCTTGAGCGTGCGGAAAATCCGGAGAAATACTTCTTGCGTCAAGTCCTGCGCCGACGAGTCGCTGCCGGTAAACCGGTAGCAAATCGAGTACACACGCTTGGTGTGAACTTTGACCAAATCTTCCCAGGCCGAATCCTCGCCGGAGAGACAGCGCTCCACCAGCAAGGCATCGCCGTCGAGTGCGTTATCCAAACCGTTTCCCCGCGGCCGGCGGACGGCGGAAGCCATAGCCCCCGTCTCGAATCCCGGATGTACCGCCGCCAGCGTTGCCATTCCATTTCAAGGAACGAGGATTTGCCATAATAAGTTCGCCCGAAATGCTCGGCAACCTGAGCGGGATCACCACATTCTAGCCCGAACCACCTCTTCTCACCACCGGCGTCGCCCATAACCAAAAAATGAGTTGGGGATTCGACTTCCGCCTTTTCTTCGATAGCTTCCGGCGGCTCGACGCGGGATGGATGGCGGCGTCGATCGTTTTGGTTCTCGCCACTTATGCGGGCCGCGCGCTCCGCTGGCAAGCGATGATGCGCCCGGTGGCTCCGCACGCCTCCTTGTGGCGGTTGATCGAAAACACTTGTATCGGCTTTACGGCGAGCGTGATTTTCGGGCGCGCCGCCGAGATCGTAAGGCCGTTGCTGATCGCCCGGGCGGAGGGCGTGACGCTCGCTTCGCAGGTGGCGGTTTGGGTCTTGGAGCGGGTTACCGACCTGGTGATGGTCTTACTGCTGTTTGGGATCGCATTGTCGGGGGTCGATCGCTCGCGGGCGTCTACGGTGGGTCCGGAAGTGGCCTGGGTGCTCCAGTTCGGCGGGCGGGCGATCCTGACGCTCGGCGCCGCGGCGGCGGGCGTTCTTTTGGCCTGCCGGGTGTTTTCCGGGGATGCCGCCCGATGGCTTGGCCGGTGGCCGGCGCTCGCCCGATTCGCCGATTCGCTGGCCGCCGGGGTGGCCGCCACCCGCGACGCCAAGGCCTTCGCGTTGATTCTGCTTTATACGCTGGCCGAGTGGGCGCTGATTGCCGCCTGTTATTATTGTATTTTCAAGGGTTTCGCGCCGACAGCCCATTTAACCGCCATGGATTCGCTGACGATTCTCGGATTTGTGAGCTTCGCGAGCGTGGTCCAGATTCCGGGGGTTGGCGGAGGCGTCCAGGTAGCGGCGGCGCTGGTTTTGACCCAGATGTTCGGCATCGCGGCGGAGCCTGCCGTTACCGCCGGTATCTTGTTCTGGGGAATCGGGTTTGCGGTGATCGTGCCTCTCGGACTATGGTTCGCCGTGCGCGGGGGATTCACTTTCGCAAGCCTTCGGACCCTCGGAAAATCGCCGGATCGGCCGGGGGAGATCGCCTGATGCGCTGCCCGTTCTGCGGTTTCCTCGAAGACAAGGTCATCGATTCCCGGGAGAGTAAAGAAGGCGATTCCATCCGCCGCCGCCGCGAGTGTTTATCCTGCGAACGCCGCTTCACCACGTACGAGCGAATCGACGAGATTCCATACATGGTAATCAAGAAAGACGGCCGGAGGGAGCAGTTCGACCGGCAGAAGGTGCTGAACGGACTCTTAAAGGCCGCCGAAAAACGCCCGATCCCCGTAGCCCAACTGGCCGGCCTCGTCGATGAGATCG
>JANRJS010000024.1:0-147310 GCA_033763835.1 Bryobacteraceae bacterium
GGATCCGGCGAACTCGCGGCGAGTCATGCTCGCGATTGTATAAAGAGAGGAATGTCTTTTCCCATCGAAAACCCGTTCGATCTGTCCGGCCGCGTTGCCGTGGTCGTCGGAGGAACATCCGGCATCGGCAAGACGCTCGCCCTGGGATTCGCGGGCGCCGGAGCCGACGTAGTCGTAACGGGCCGCCGCGAGAATCTGATCGGCGAAGTGGCCGGCGCCATCGAAGCGAAGGGGCGCCGCACGATGCGCAAGACGTCCGATGCGTCGAGCCGAGCCTCTCTCGACGAGTTTCGCGACGCGGTACTCGCCCATCTAGGCCGCGTCGATATTCTTTTGAACGCCGCCGGGCAAACCTTCCGCAAACCGACGGTACAAGTGACCGACGAGGAATGGTCGCGGCTGCTCGATATCAATCTCACTGGAACTTTGCGCGCCTGCCAAAGCTTCTACGAGCCATTAAAGGCGAGCGGGCAAGGCCGCGTGATCAACATCGCCAGCCTAAGTTCGTTTGTGAGTTTGTTTGAAGTGGCGGCCTACGCGGCTTCGAAATCTGCGGTGCTGTCGTTGACGAAATCGCTCGCCATCGAATGGGCGAAAGACGGCATCTGCGTCAACGCCATCGCGCCCGGCGTGTTTCGCACGGAGTTGAATTCGAAGCTGCTCGACGGTACCGACCGGGGACGCGAGTTTCTGTTGCGCACTCCCATGAAGCATTTCGGCAAGACGGAGGAATTGGTGGGCGCGGCGCTGCTGCTCGCCTCCGGCGCGGCGAGCTTTATCACCGGCCAGTGCATCGCGGTGGACGGCGGCTTTTTATGCTCGGGCGTGAACAGCTAACCTGGTCTGCCTTCGTCCTCAGCTTCGCCCGCATCTCGAACCTCACCTTCGGCGGCGGCGGGCCGACGGTCGCGGCGTTCCAACGCGAACTCGTCGCCAAGCGCCAATGGCTCTCGCCCGAACAATTCGCGCTCGCCTACGCGCTCTCGCGCATCACGCCGGGCACGAATCTTTTCGCGTTCTGCACCGCCGTGGGTTCGATGTTGCGTGGACCGTGGGGAGCGATGGTCGCCCTGCTCGCCGCCTCGATTCCCTGCTGCGCGATCGTCGCGATCCTCACCGCGGGGTTCGACCGCTGGAGCGCCAACCCTTGGGTGAACGCCGCCATCGGCGGAGCGCTCGCCGCGTCGGTCGGCATTCTGTTCGCGAGCTTCTGGTCGATCGTCGAGCCCTACTTCACCAAGCGCGCCTGGCCCCGCACCGCTGTAATCGCAGTTGCCGGATTTTTGCTTTCGCTGAAGCTCTCGCCGGTTCTTGTACTCGCGCTCGCGGGATTTGTGGGTTGGTTTTGGAAGGAACGCGAGTGAGTCTCGCCGCCCTCTACTTCCTGCTGCTGAAAGCGAGCCTGAGTTCGTTCAGCGGGCTCGCTTCGCTGCCGATTCTCCGCGAGGACTTCGTCGTCGAGCGCCAGCTTCTTACGGACCGTCAGTTGAACACCGCGCTGGTCATTGGCCGGACGACGCCCGGACCGAAAGGACTCTACATCGTCGCTCTCGGCTATTTCGTCGCCGGTTATCCCGGCGCTGTGGTGGCCTGGGCGGCTGTGATCACGCCGGCGCTTTTGGTGCTGATCTTGTTACGTTGGGCGGCGTCGCGCACACAAGATCCCCGGGCGCAACGAATGCTTCGCGCGATTGTGATCGCGAGCGCCGGTGTCAGCCTCTCGGCGACGCTTCCTCTCGGAATCGACGCCCTCACATCGCCGCTCGCCTGGGCTATCGCCGCCGGGTCGCTGGTCGTGTTGCTCCGTACCGAACTCGACACGATTTGGGCGATCGCCGCCGCGGCGCTAGCCGGCCTTGCGGCCCACGCGATCTAGATCTCGCCCTTGAGGGCCGCTACGATATCCGCGCGAATCTGCGCCGCCATCGCGGGATCGCGCAATTTATCGGGAGTGATGTCTTCGAGATTGCGCCGCGCAGCGGCGGGCGGCGTGAGTTCTTGGGCGATCAGCGCCTTCTGGGCGTCGCTCAGGCCGGCGATCATTTCGCGAATTTTCGTCTGCGTGTCCATGTTCGTCTCCGTTAGATCGAGTGCAACCGGTCGAGTTCGCGGAGCGTTTTCTCGTGTTTCGCTTCGCGCTCCGACGCCCAGCGGCGATGAGTGTCCGCTTGCGTTTCGAGTTCCTCCGCGTGCGCGATCAAGGCCCCGGAAAGCGTCTGCGCGGGGTCGAATTCGATGTGTCCCTCGAACTCCGCGGCTTCCGCCATCAATTCCGCCGTGCGCGCAATCCGCCGTTGCGCTTCGGCCCGCAAAGCCGACGCTTTAGCTAATAGATGTAGTGCCGACGCCCGCAAGGCTTCGATTCCGGCGGCCGGCATCAGGCGCTCGATCAATCGCCGGTTGGCGCGGGTCAGCAAGCGATGCTCGGCTTCGAGCCGCATGAGCGAGTCGAGCGACCGTGCGTCGAATTCCGCGCCCGTAGCCCACGCGAGTTCCCCCTCTTCCGACTGCGATGCGATGGCCGCCGTCACCTCGGCGATCCGCTTCATCAACCGCGTTTGCGACTGCCGGTAGACTTCCTCTTCCCTCTTGCGGGTTTCCTCTTCGCGCGCGCGCTCGGCGACCGTTGGATCGCCGCTCAATCGTGAGAAAATTTCCGCCGCCTGCGCTTGAATCGCCGCGCTTCGCGCCGCGAGCGTCCCGTGCACTTCGATGCTGACGTGTTTCTGTGGAGGCATCCGCGCACGAGTTTCGGCATAGACGCTCGCGCACGAACGCCGTATTCCCGGCAAGCGCTTCGGAACAAACGGGAAGTTTTTTGGTGAAACGAGTGACTACGAGGCCGGAGCCGGGGGCGCGGCGGGCGGCGGCGCTTTCGGCTTTTCCTTCGGCGGGGTCTGCGCCTTCACCGGGCTGATGATGACGTGCGCGTTGCGGCCTTCGAGCTTTGGTTGGCCTTCTACCGTGCCCACTTCTTTCAGATCCTCGGAAAACCGCATCAGCAGCTTTTTGCCCAGATCGACGTGCGCGATCTCGCGTCCTCGGAACTGCACCACCGCTTTCACCCGATTACCTTCTTTCAGGAACCGGATCGCGTGATTCTTCTTGAAGTCGTAATCGTGATCGTCGGTGTTAGGCCGGAATTTCAGCTCTTTCACCTGAATCACGTGCTGTTTTTTCTTGGCTTCGTTCTGTTTTTTCTTGTTCTCGTACTGCCACTGGCCGTAGTCCATCGCCTTGGCGACGGGCGGCTCCGCCGTGGGCGAGACGCAGATCAGATCGAGCCCCATTTCCTGCGCGCGGCGAATCGCGTCGCGCGTATCCATCACGGCTACCGTGCCGTCGGGGAACACCGCCCGCACTTCGCGGGCGCGGATCGCTTCGTTGACGTTTTCTCGAATGCGGGGACGAGGCCCGCGAGGAGGATAATTCCGGGGAGGATACATGCGCTAGAAGCGGACCAAACGGCGCGTCCAGCGGACGAAAACAAGCACCATACCGCGATCCTAACAGATTTTCCGCAACATGGCTTGGGTCACTGACGATGTTCTTCCGGCTCAGGATCGGTGAATCGTATGACCGCTTCGAAAGCATGGTACAGCGATTCTTCGACCGGTGTCCGCGGTCGAGGTAAGGTCCACTCTTTGGAAGCGACTGGTTTCCCTAGAACCGCCCGTAGTTCGACTGCGAGCGGAGATAGCCGGTCGAGCAGGTCCTTGGAAATCAGTTCGGCCACGGCACGCTCGAAGTGTCGGAGCGCCAATTTTCGAGTTGTCGATCCCGACAGGGCCGGTCCAAAAGTAACCGTTTCTTGTTCGAACCAAGTCTCGTTTGCGAAGTGCGAAATCTGGTCTTGCACCGCAGATGGAGTTTCCGCGGGAACCCCGAATCGAATCGCATACGCCGAAACGCGCGGGCGAACCAAACCGGGGAGATAGTCCGACCGCAAAACGAATCCCGTTACGCATGCGCCTGGAACCAGTTGCGATGAACTGGGATCGGCCATCCAACCGACCGAACGGAGCGGCGGGTAGGGCCGACGTCGAACATCTTCTTCCGTTCCTATGGAAAGCTCCTCTGAGCAGGGGCCTCGCCATGGAGTGCCGGAATCCCTGTGCTCGAAACAACTATGCGTTTTGCCGACCGGCGGCGTAAATCCGATCACCTCGATAGGATCTCGCGCCCGTTTTTCGTTACATACCTGATAGTGGTACGCGAATCGCCGCTGCTGTCCTGGAAGGGGCTTAATCGACTTCAGTTGAATAGACGGGTGTTGTCCGTTGAATAAACGCACCTCCCTGTAAGTAAAGGAGTCGTCGGCTTCGGGAATTCGGACCACCAACGCCGAACGGTCTCGATTCATAAATACGTACTCTTTCGAACCGCTTGGCCGTTGTGGGCGATAACGTTCGTCCCAAAGCGGAGGGTCTTTGGGTCCGAGATCCTGGACTACTAGAAACGTAAGCGCCTGAATCGCGAGCATATCAATGGGGATAAGTTGTTGGATTCGCCCAGTTACAGTGGGCGTGATTGGCGTGCGGGACGTTCCAGTGGGCCCCTCGCGCGACGCAGGCCTGGACAAATTGGGCCACGTTCACTTGCTCCGCTACCGGGCATTGACTGCTAGTTGGGCCGGCAATGTCCGCCGCGGTGCCGCGGTCGTGGCTGACGTGCGGGTTCCTCCAGGGCTTCCCCTCGAGTGCTTCAATGTCGAACTTGCCGCCCCAGGGAAGTGCCATGTCGTTCGTACACACTCTCGTTTGGTTCGGGTGCGCCCCCAAATAATCGAGCGTCGAATAGTAGATACCGTAAGCCGCGTCCAAGCGCATGTAGCGGTTATAGTCGGTAGTTCCGTGCCCCGTATTCTTTCCGGTGTCGGTACCTCCGATCTTGCGCCAAATTGACTCGTGGTGGTTATAGAACAAATCTGGGTAGCCAACCCGATGTTGGAAGGTGGTGTGGAGCACGCCACCGCCTGGCGCGATACATCGGGACAAAAGAGCCTCGTGTTGTCCTATTAAGGTTGTTCGCATGGTGTAAGCGAACGCACCTTGCGCGTTGGCATAGCCGTACAAGGGAGAAACTGTGCTGATCGGGTGCGTCGGGTCGTCGTGCAAGTGCGCGTTCGTAAACAAGTAAGTAGCTGGGGTGAGCTCAATCCAAGCATAGGGTATTCCATGCCCGTTCTGATCTAAGCACACGATCGACTCGTTAAACGTTCCTAAGGGCGGGTAAAAAGGTTGCGCGAAAGCCGCCGCAGAGGGAATCAGAGCGATACGAACGATCCGCCAGACGCTCATTTCGCACCTCCTCGAAAAGCGCTCACGACTTGGTTCGCGATGCGCCGCTCTAGCGTCGTAACCGGTTGCAGCGCTTGAATTTCCGTCAACCCCGCCACTCCGGATTCCACCGTTACGCCCAGTGAAGACAATAACCGGCGGACATAAAGCGAATCGGCTCCAAGAACGCCGCGATGGACGAGTGACGAGACACCGTAGTGCAGATTTGCGGCGATTTCTCGATCCCCCGCCGTCTTCGTGAATAAGGGCGCGACGACGACCGCGCGGAGCGCCGTTCCGCTTTCCTCCAAAAACCGCTGGACCTTTTCGCTCTCCATGTCCGCGGAATCCAACATGACCCCGGCTAACGAAACCTCCAAAAACCCCGGTCGCCGATCAGATTCAATTCGAATCGTCGGCGCTTGCTGCGGAATCCCGGACCTTCGGAAGGCCAGGCGCTGCAATCGGCCTAGATGGACCATGCTGAACGAATCGGGCAGGTCGGTGTCCGAAATCGCCGTCCGCCACGTTCGGGCTTCGACAAGTCTCGATGCGTCGCTGCCTGGCAGATAAAGGACCAAGTTCACGCCGCCTCTCCCCGGATCGCGATCCGTTACGGTGTACGTGTACGAGTAGGATGTGCCTCCATCGGAGCGGCGGATCGAAGAGACATCGGAGTCCAAGTCGGATCGAGGCGCTACTGGTAGCCGGATTCGCCTAACAAGTCCTTCGGCGGTTCTCGTGGATAACGTTCCTGTACTAGGCTCGAAGTAAGTCGTACCCGCCGCCATGGATCTATCGTCGGCGGGCGCTATCGGGAATGGCATGCGAACTACTGCGCTCGGTGTCTCTGCGAATAAAGAAAAGGTGAGCGTGAAACAAGCGCTTAAACGAATACAGAGCATTCGTTAATTCCTCCTTTCCACATAATTTCCCGAGAATCTCCCGCGGTAAAGTATCGATTGCGGCTAATAAATGTCATAAATCAGCGTCCGATTCCGCGAAAAGTGCGGTCCATTTATTCCGGTATTGGCGAATACGAATGGCAAAGTAAGCCATGAAATCCCGAGAAAGATTCGCCGTGCCTCCATACCCGCACTGCCGCGCGACTTCCTTCACCGGGACGCTTGGCGACCTCAGCAGCCTCGCGGCTCGTCGCATACGGAGGTGGCGCACGAAGAAACGCCAGTTGAAACCGGTCCATTGGAGAAGCAAATGACGGAATCGGTCCGGTGACACTCCAAGTTTCGAGGATGCGTCACTTAAGGTCAGTTGGAACCCCGTTGTGCATAAATGTTTTTCGACCGACAACGCGTAAGGCGCTCTAGGGTCCGCGCTCACGGACTCCATCACCTTACCGACGATGGAGAAGTCGGTTTTAACTCCGGTGGGCACGCAGCGCCTAGCGAGACGGTTGCTTCCAACCATTGCGCCCGTTCGGCGCTGGCGAACTCGAACTGACGACGAAGAGGTAAAGCCAACCAATGAGCTATCTTTACGGGGTTTTCGAAGTCCCAGCCCGCCAATCTTGTACGTGGGTCGTCCGAAGGCTCGCCGGATGTTTCCTGCTTCTCGCTTAATGGATCATTCATCGTTATGGTGCGTCATACGCAGCGGACTCCCCGCAGTTAGATAGGCGCAAAGTAAGCGACCGTTTACCTCTGGTTTGTCGGCAAACTGGCCTTGCTACACTTACGTCGTTCATGGCCATCAGCAAAGAGTTGCTCGATATCCTGGTCTGCCCGTTCTGTAAAGGCGACCTCGAACTTCGCGCCGAGCCCCCTAGTCTCAAGTGCGTCGCCTGCAAGCGGTCGTATCCGATCCGCGACGACATTCCGGTGATGCTGATTGACGAAGCTACCGTCGAACAGTAGATTGCTCGCTATCCGCCTGCGTTCCCTGGGCGATTGCGTGCTCTCCACACCCGCGTTCCATCTGCTGAAGCGCGCGCGGCCGGACGTGACGATCGGCGTCGTGGTGGAACCCCAATTCCGCGCCGTCTACGAAGGCAACCCCGATATCGAGATCGTCGGCGACGTGCGGGCGTTCCGCGCCGATGTCGCCCTCAACCTGCATGGCGGACCGCGTAGCGCGGCCATTGCGTGGCGTTCCGGCGCGCGCTGGCGGGCCGGATTCGCGCACTACCAGTTCCCGTGGCTTTATCATTGGCGAATTCCCCGCGCGCAGGAGATTCTCGCGGTAGACCGGCCGGTCCACACGGCGGAGCATCAGGCCTCGGCGATGTTTTGGCTCGGCGTACCGCCATCGGAGATCCCCCGCGCGCGCCTCTTCGCCGAACCCTCGCCCGCCGCCCGGCCGTACGCGGTGATTCACCCGTTCGCTTCCGCGCCCGATAAACAATGGCCGCCAGGCCGGTTCGTCGAGCTTGCGTCTTCGCTCGACCTCGAAGTCGCGATCACCGGTGGACCCTCGGACGACTTCACGCCTTTCGAAAAATTCCGCATCGCGCGCGGCACGCTCGCCGAAACGAAATCTCTCATCGCGGGCGCCAGCCTCTTTATCGGCAACGATTCCGGACCCGCGCACATGGCCGCCGCGTTCGGAGTGCCGTCGGTCGTTCTGTTCGGACCTTCCGACGAACTCGCCTGGGCGCCGTGGCGAACCGAAGCGCAAGTCTTAAAGCGAGTGCCGCTCTCCGATTTGCGAGTCGAAGAAGTGGCCGCCGCCGCACTGAAACTCGGAGTTCCCCGGTGAGGCGATTGCTTGGCTACGTGCGGCCTTATTGGCCCGCGCTCGGACTGTCGGTGATTCTCATGGCTCTCGCCGGAGCCGCGCAATCGGCGCTCGCCCTGCTGATCCGGCCCATCTTCGATCGCGTGCTGAATCCCGCCTCCGCCGACGAGCCCGTGCCGCTGTTCACCTTCCCGCAGTGGGGCATCGCCTGGACCTTGAACGATCTCTTCCCGGCCGCAATCCACAACGTCTGGACGATGGTCGCCATCGGCATCCTCGCCGTCTACTTGATCAAAGGACTCGCCGATTACGCCGGCAATTACCTGGTCAACTACGTCGGCCTTGGCGCGGTGATGGACTTGCGCCAACGCGTCTTCGAACATGTCTTGCGTCAAGATTCGCGGTTCTTCGAAGGGCAATCGACGGGCCGCCTGATGTCGTCGATCATGAGCGACATCGAGAAAATCCAAGTCGCTTCCTCGCACATGCTCGCCGATTGGCTCCGGCAAAGCTTTACCGCTTTGGGGCTGCTGCTCGTATTGCTCCAGCACGATTGGAAACTCGCTTTAGTGTCGCTGACCTTGCTGCCGTTCGTGCTGATTCCGACCGCGCGCCTCGGCAAGCGGTTGCGTCGCACGACACGGCGCGCGCAAGACGACGCGGCGGAAGTCACGCAAGTGCTGCAGGAAGCGCTCGCCGGGCACCAGGTGGTGAAGGCGTTTGGCGCGGAGAGGATCGAGTCCGAAAAATTTAGGAATGCCGCCGCGCGCTGGCGTTCCTCGAATCTTCGCTACGTCGCCCAACAAGCGCTCGCCTCGCCGCTCATCGAATTCTTCGGAGCGCTCACCATCATCGGCTTGCTTACCTACGCGCGTAACCAAATCAAGCTAGGCCAAATGACGCCGGGCGAATTCACCAGTTTCGTCATCGCGTTGCTAATGCTCTACGAACCCGTAAAGCGCCTCACCGGCATTCACAACATCTTCGAGCAAGCCTCCGGAGCTTCGCAAAAGGTGTTCGAGTATCTCGACGCGCCCGCCGCGATGGCCGACGCTCCGAACGCCATTGAGTTGCGCCAGTTCCGCGAATCGATCGTCTTCGACCGGGTGACGTTTCGCTACCCCACCGCCGATCGCGATTCGTTGCGCGACGTCTCGCTCGAAGTGCGCGCCGGACAAGTGGTGGCTTTGGTCGGAGCCTCGGGCGCGGGCAAAACCACGCTCGCCGGTCTGGTCCCGCGATTTCGCGATCCCAGCGAAGGCCGCGTGTCGATCGACGGCCGCGACATTCGCGAGTACACGTTCGCTTCGCTGCGCTCCAAAATCGGCATCGTCGCCCAAGAAACGTTTCTCTTCGACGACACCGTCGGCAACAACATCCGTTACGGACGTGCGGAGGCGACCCCCGCCGAAGTGCGCCGCGCCGCCGAACATTCGCTCGCCGCCGAGTTCATCGAGCGTCTGCCCCAGGGCTACGACACGATGACCGGCGAGCGCGGGGTAAAGCTCTCGGGAGGCCAGCGCCAGCGCCTCGCCATCGCCCGCGCGCTCTTACGCAACGCGCCGATTCTGATCCTCGACGAGGCGACTTCGCATCTCGACACCGAGTCCGAAATGCTGGTGCAGAAGGCGCTCCAGAATCTAATGCAAGACCGCACGACCATCGTCATCGCCCATCGCCTATCCACCGTGCGGCGCGCCGATCTTATCGTCGTGCTCGACGAAGGCCGCATCGCCGAAACCGGCACGCACGACGAGTTGGTCGAGCGCGGCGGAATCTACGGGCGCCTCTACGCGTTGCAATACTTGGAGACCGCATGAACCGTTCGCCTACCAGGTCCCCGATTCGCTCGATGACGGGGTACGCGCGGCTGAAGCGCTCGACGTCCTTAGGCGACGTGACGATCTCCGTGAAGAGCGTCAACCACCGTTCGCTTGACTTGAGCGTCGGATTGCCCGGCGCGCTCGATCCTTTCGAAACCGCGTTTCGGGCCGCGCTCAAACGCCGTCTGCACCGGGGCCACGTCGAGGTGCGCGTTTCGCTCGAACGGAAGACCGGCGACGCGCCTGCCGCGATCGATCGGCAGATGCTCGACGCCTACGTAACCGCATTTCGGGCCGCCGCTCGCGAGTACGGACTTTCCGGCGAGCCCGATTTGAACGCCGCTTTACGTATGCCGGGGATCTTCGCCGAGAGCGCCACCGCCGAGCCTTCGGAAGCGCTCGAAGCCGAACTCGTCGCCGCTCTCGAAGCCGCCATCGATTCGCTCGACCAGTTTCGCGAGCGCGAAGGCGAAGGATTGGCGCAGGACATCGCCGCCCGGCAGGCCCGCATCGCCGAATTGGCCGCCGCCATCGAACCGTTGCGCGAATCCGCGGTATCCGCCCTGCGCGCGCGAGTAGAAAAGCGGCTGGCCGAACTTACAGTTAAGTTCGAACCGGCGCGGGTCGCGCAGGAAGCCGCAGTGCTGGCGGACCGGTCCGATATCGCCGAGGAAGTCGCCCGCTTGCGCATCCACACCGCCGAACTCGGCAAGTTAATCGAGAAGGGCGGGGCAGCGGGCAAGGAACTGGACTTTCTCTTGCAGGAAATGCAGCGCGAGGCCAACACGATCCTCTCGAAATCGGCAAACGCGGGCGAGGCCGGCATGGCCATTACGCGTTTGGGGCTCGAATTGAAATCGGAAATTGAGAAAATCCGGGAACAGTCGCTCAATATAGAATGAGCGAACTTCCTCTACGGACCGCGTTCCCGGAATGACCACCGTCTTCATCGTGTCCGCGCCCTCGGGCTCGGGAAAATCCACGCTTGTCAACCGCCTGCTGGAGCGCGATCCGCGCATTGACTTTTCGGTGTCCTACACCACGCGCAAGCCCCGCGGCCAAGAGAAAAACAACGGCGGAAGCTATCATTTCATCGAGCGCGCGGAGTTTGAGGCGCGGATCGCCCGCGACGAGTTCCTCGAGTATGCCGAGGTGTTCGGCAACTACTACGGCACGCACATCGAGGTGCTGGAAAACGCCCGCGCCGCCGGACACGATCTGCTGCTCGACATCGACGTTCAGGGTGCGCGACAATTAAAGGAGCGGATTCCGGACGCCGTCACGATTTTCGTTCTCGCGCCCTCTCGCGAGATTCTCGAAAGACGGCTGCGGGCCCGTTCCGAAGACTCCGAGGAAGTGATCGCGCGGCGGCTGAACGAGGCGGCCGGCGAGATTCGGAACTATGCCGCTTACGACTACGTGGTGATCAACGAACAAGTGGAGGAATCGGTGAAGACGCTCGAAGCCATCGTGACGGCGGAGCGTGTGAAGCGCGTCCGGATGGAGCGCCGCATTTCGCCGATTCTTTCGACTTTCGACCGCCCGTAGCGATTCGAGGAGATTTTATGACCGACCTTCGCCCCAACGCGCTGAATACGATTCCCGACGACGACGAATCCAGCACGTACCGCTTTATCATCGTGGCCGCCAAGCGCGCCCGCCAGTTGCAAAACGGCGCTCGCAGCTTTCTGCCGACCGCCTCGAAGAAACCCACCATCGCCGCGATGGAAGAGGTGCGCCGGGGTTTGGTGAAGTACGAGGATTCCTTGCGTCTGCCTCTCGAACCGGAAGCCGAAGCGGTTTAGCGAAACGGCAGAGGGAATAAGATCGTTTCATGCGCATCGCCTTGGGCGTCGGCGGTGGGATCGCGGCGTACAAGGCCGCCGAAACCGCTCGGCGATTGATGGATCGCGGCCACACGGTGCGCGCCATCCTCACCGAAGCCGCTCAGGAATTTATCCGCCCGCTCACCTTTGCGGCGCTGACCGGCGAGAAAGTCATCACCGGTCTTTTCTCCGATTCTTCGCCCGAAGCGACACTCGCCAGTTCCGTCGAACACATCGGCGTCGCGCGAGAATCGGACTTGCTCTTGATCGCTCCGGTCACTGCCGATTTGCTGGCGAAACTCGCGCATGGCCACGCGAACGACTTTCTGACGACCACCTACCTCGCATTCACCGGACCCGTCGTGCTCGCGCCCGCCATGAATAGCGACATGTGGCGGCATCCGGCCACCCAGGCCAATCTCGAAATTTTGCGCGCGCGCGGTCATGCCGTCGTCGAGCCGGGCGACGGCCTTCTAGCGTGCGGCGAAGTGGGGCCGGGGCGATTGGCCGAACCCGAAGATATTGCGGCCGCCATCGACCGCATCTCGCACCCGGTGCGCGATCTCGACGGCGAAACCGTGCTGATCACCGCCGGACCCACCCAGGAACCGCTCGATCCGGTTCGCTACATCACCAATCGTTCTAGCGGCAAGATGGGCTACGCGTTAGCCGAAGCCGCGCGAGACCGCGGCGCGCGCGCGATTCTCGTCACCGGTCCCGTGCACATCCCCGAGCCTTCGGGCGTCGAAGTGGTCCGCGTGCGTACCGCGCTTGAAATGCACGACGCGGTCATCGATCGTCTCGCCGAATCCACCATCATCGTGAAGGCCGCCGCCGTCGCCGATTATCACGTCGCCCACGTGCCCTCGCAAAAGGTAAAGAAAACGGCGATGCGCCTGACGCTCGACCTGGACCCTACGCCCGACATTCTCGCGGAAGTCGGACGCAAAAAGGGCGACCGGCTTCTGATCGGCTTCGCGGCGGAAACCGAAAATCTCGTCGCCGAAGCGCGCCGCAAGCTCCAAACCAAGCGTTGCGACATGGTGGTGGCGAATCTTGTCAACTCGTCGTCCACGGGCTTTGAATCGGACCTGAATGCCGTAACGCTGGTAATGGCTACCGGAGAGACCGTGGAGATCGGCGCCTCGCCCAAGCGCGAAGTGGCCGACGCGATTTTCGAGCATGCCTTGCGCCTCCGGCTGGCGCTGTCGGCGAAATGAACCCGGACGAACTGCGGCGGCGCGTCGAGTTCTACCGCGATCTCGGCTTTACCCATTTGTACCGTCGAAAGACCCTGGAATCCGGTTCCGCCGAAACGGTCCCGGCGCCCCCCGCGGAGGCCAACGAACCCGCTATGGAATCTCTCTTCGAACTTCCGCCCATTACGCCCCTCGACGATTCGCTCGTCAAGATTCGCGAAGACATCGGCGATTGCAAGCGTTGCCGCCTTTGCGAGGGGCGCACGAACATCGTCTTCGGCTCGGGCAACGAGAAATCGCCTGTCGTTTTCGTCGGCGAAGGACCGGGCGCGGACGAGGACGAGCAAGGGCTGCCTTTCGTCGGCAAGGCGGGCCAGCTACTCACGCAGATGATCGACAACACGGCGGCCAAGGAAGGCATGCCGATTCGCCGTCCCGACGTCTATATCGCGAACGTCGTCAAATGCCGCCCGCCGGGCAATCGCACGCCGGAGCGCGACGAAATGGAGATGTGCGGGCAGTTTCTCGCGCGGCAACTTGAAGTCATTCGTCCCAAAGCCATCGTGTGCCTGGGTGGCACGGCGGGCAAAGCGCTGCTCGATTTGAAGGAGGGCATCACCAAAGCGCGCGGGCAATGGTACAAGTGGCGCGACATTCCGGTGATGCTCACCTATCATCCGTCTTACCTGTTACGGAACCAGTCGAAGGAACTGCGGCGCGAGGTTTGGGAAGACTTGAAGAAGGCTTTTCATTTTGTTTATGGCTAAGCCGCGCGGACGGTTCATCACGTTGGAAGGTATCGACGGCGGCGGCAAGACCACGCAGATAGCGCGCTTGCTGGAGCGCTTGCGCTCTAGCGGTATCGATGTCGTCGAATCGGCGGAACCCGGCGGCAGCCGGATTTCGCAACGTATCCGGCAAGTATTGCTCGATCCCGACACTCCCGAGCTTTCGCCCACCACCGAACTGTTGCTCTACTTCGCGGCCCGCGCCCAGAACGTGGACGAGATCATTCGCCCCGCGCTTGAACGCGGCGCGGTGGTCGTCAGCGACCGGTTTACCGACTCGACGCTCGCCTATCAAGGCATCGCGCGCGGGTTGGGCGAGGACCTCGTCCGGCAACTCGACGCGATCGCCTGCCGGGGCCTCAAGCCCGATCTCACACTCTGCCTCGATATCGATCTGGCCACCAGCGCGCGACGCGCCCCCAAGCGCGACCGCCTTGAGAACGAACCCGACGAGTTCCGGGCCAAGGTTCGCGACGCCTATCGTCGCCTCGCCGCCGCCGAGCCGGAACGATTCCGGCTAATCGACGCTGCGGGGTCCCCGGACGCCGTTGCGGAAATCGTTTGGAAAGAGGTATCCACGCGTGTTCCCTGATTTCCACGGCAACGCGCGGGCGGTGGAAACGCTCGAAGGGATGATCGAGAGCGGGCGGATTCCGCAGACGCTTTTGTTCGACGGACCGGAAGGGGTCGGCAAAGCGACGCTCGCCCGGCGGTTCGCGGCGCGCCTGCTTGGGCACGCCGGCCGGATCGAACAGGACGACCTTTCGCTTCCCGCCAACGTGGAGCGTGTCTCGGAGCGCGAAAAGTGGGCCGCCGAAAAACGAAACGATGAGCCGCTTTTTTTCGCGTCCCATACCGACTTCCTGACGTTCGCCCCCGACGGTCCGCTTCGCCAGATCGGAATTCCGCAGATGCGGTTTCTGCGGGAACAAGCGCGGTTCGCTCCTCTTTCCGGGTCCCGGCGCATCTTTCTGATCGACCGCATCGACCGGGCGAACGAGCAGGCGGCGAATTCGCTTCTGAAAACGCTGGAAGAGCCGCCGCCGCATCTCATCCTGATCCTCACCGCGGCCAACCTCTACGATCTGTTGCCGACCATTCGCTCGCGCGCCGTGCCGGTGCGGCTGGCCCCGTTAAGCGAGTCCGAGATGGAAGCCTTTTTCTCGACCCGACCGGAACTCGACCGCCCGGAGCGCCGCCGCACGCTGGCCGCCGGTTCGCCCGGGCTCGCCGTGTCGGTCGATGTCGAGGCCCACGACCGGCGGCGCGCGGCCATGCTCGCCCTGCTCGAAGTAGGCGCGGCCAAAGCCAAGTTCGGCGCGTGGACGAAGTTTTCGGAGTCGCTCGGCGCGGCGAAGTCCGAAAGGCTGGACGACTATCTGGAAGTGGCGGGCACCCTGCTCGAAGACTTGCTACTGGTTCGCCACGGGCACGCTCCGCTGCGGCACGGGGACATTCGCCGGAACCTCGAAACGCTCGCGCCCGCGCTGTCTTTCGACTGGCTGCGAACGGCGGCGGGAGAAATCGAGGAGTTGGCGCGCCTCGCCCGGCGCAACATCCAAAAGAGCTTGGCGCTCGACTCGATGGCCGTAAAGCTGAGGCGGGAGACGCGTTCAGTATCATTAAGAAACTAGAGGACGCGCCGCCGCGTCCCCACGGAAACCCCATGGAACCAACCACTCGCCGACCGATCCGCAGCGCCGCCGCTACCGGAACTCCCACCCGTCCGCCCGTGAAGAAGCAGACTCCGCCCGATCAGACCAACGCCGAGAATTTCTATTACTTGAAGCAGATGCAGTCGAAGACCACCATGGTCATCGTGCTCAAGGACGGCGAGGAACTGCGCGGTGTCATCGAGTGGTACGACCGCATGAGCCTGAAACTCAATCGCGAAGGCGAGCCGAACTTGCTGGTGTTCAAGGACAACATCAAGTACATGTACAAGGCCTAGTCGCGGAGCCGGTTACGAAGCGGCCTTCCGCGATTTCAAGCGATACTCCCGCCGCTTCCCCGCTTCTTCGAACCGCCGTCTCTCCGCGTCGCTTTCGGGAAGCACCGGCGGTACGGCGGTCGGATGCCCATCCTGGTCGATCGCCACAAACGTCAGGTACGCCGACGAGGTATGCCGCACACTCCGCTGGCGGAGATTCTCGACAATCACCTTCACCCCCACTTCCATCGACGTGTGGAACACCCGATTGACGCTCGCTTTCAGCGTCACCAGTTCGCCGATGTGAACCGGGTGCAGGAACGTCATATAGTCCACCGACGCTGTCACCACCGGCCGGCGCGAGTGGCGGGCCGCCGCAATGGCGGCGCAGATATCCACCAGATGCATCACTTTTCCGCCGATCAGATTGCCCAGCGGGTTGGCGTCGTTCGGCAGCGCCATTTCGGAGATCTCCGAGATCGAATCGCGCACCGGGCGCGGCTCTAACTCCGGCTTTTGGTCCATGCTGTGTATTGTCGATGGAGAGCGGTTCCCGGCGCTATCGTCTCCGCCGATCCCCACCGCACCGGTGCGTGATCCTTCTCCAAAATGAACAACGTTTCGCCGCGCCATGCGTCGAACCGCACCGCGTCCGCCTCGCGATCCGTCGGCAGATGCGGACAATCGAGCGTGTTGCCGAAATTGCACTCGTCGAGCTGCATTTGTTCGTCCGGCGCGCCGCCCGCCGCGCATTCGCCTAGCCAGAACGCGCCCAGGGGCAGCCGGAATCCCACCGCGCGCGGCGATCGCTCTCGCGGCAAGAAGCAGGGGCAGGGCATTCGCTCGATACGATAGCAACACATGCCCTCTTCCCGTTCCGAAACCCTACGCCAGATGCTCGCCGCCGACCCTTCGAACAGCTTCCTCCGCTACGGCCTCGCGATGGACTTGCTGAACTCTGGCGACGCGCAAGCCGCCGCAGCCGAGTTCGAAACCTTGATCGCCGGCGACCCCACGTACCTCGCCGCCTACTTTCACGGCGGCCGGGCTTTCGAACAACTGGGCCGGACGGATGCAGCGCGCGAGATCTACACGCGAGGCATCGCCGCCGCGCAAGCCAAGGGCGACACTCACACGCTGGCCGAAATCGAAGGCGCACTCGCCCTTCTGGGATAGAAGCCCGGCACTTAAACGTTTCTTAAGCGACAAACCCGCTTGCGGGTGCTATTCTGCGGCCATGAAGTCACTTATCTCCCGGACGCTGGCCGTCCTGGCTATCGCCGGAGCGGCGGTTTTCGCCGCGGACAAACCCAATTACACGGGCGACTGGAAGCTCAACAAAGCCAAGAGCGAACTCGGCCCCATGGCCGACCGCATGCCCGAAACCGTCGTCGTCAAGATCGTCCATGAAGAGCCGAACCTCACCGTTTCGCAGCCCGGTATGGGCGGCCGGAATCAGGAAAGCAAACTCACCACCGACGGAAAAGAGAACGTCACCAAGCGGCAAGGCTCGCAGGGCGAGATGGCGATCAAAACGAAGGCTATGTGGGAAGGCGACGATCTGGCCTTAAACACCAGCATCGAGTTCGGACAAGGCACGATGACCCAGACCGAAAAATGGACGCTCTCCGAAGACAAGAAAGTCTTGACCATTCACCGGAAGGCTTCGTCCCCGATGGGCGACATGGAGATGAAGCAGGTGCTCGAAAAGCAGTAAGCGGTAAGTGGACGGGCCGTCTAGAACGGCACGTCGTCGTCGGAAATGCCCGGCGGGAAATCGTCTCCCGCCGGAGCGCCACCCATCGGTCGAGGAGCGCCGGTCGCGCGCCTTGGCGCCGATTGCATCCCCTCTCCGCCACCCTCTTCGCCCCGCCCTCCGGCGCCGCCTAGCAGGATCACCTCTTCCGCCACCACTTCCGTCACATACTTCTTGTTGCCGTCCTTGTCGTCGTAGCTTCGCGACTCCAAGCGTCCCTCGACGTACACCTGCTTGCCTTTGGTCAGGTAATTCGCGACGTTTTCCTGCCGCCAAAGCACGACGTTCGACCACGTCGTCGCATCTTTCCAGTCGCCGGTGGCCTGGTCCTTCCAGCGCCGCGAAGTGGCGACCGAAAATGAGGTGACGGGGACACCCTGCGGCGTGAAACGCGTTTCGGCGTCGCGTCCCAGGTTGCCGATCAGGATAACTTTGTTAACGCTGCGTGCCATGACAAACGTGAATGTAGCACGTCTGCGAAAATTTGGGTTCTGCTGCACGTAAAGGATTTTGGCGACCGGGGCCCGCGCGTTTTGCTCGAATCGGGGATTGCCGCCACGCACCTCAATTGGCTGGGAGTCGCTCCCGAGCTGGCGAAGTTCGCGAGAGTTCGCGCCTATGATCGAGCGGGGTTCGGCTACTCGCCGCCGCTTCCCGGTCCGAGAACCGCCCGCCAATGCGCCGCCGAGATTCCGCTCGACGAACCGGCGATCGTCGTCGCGCATTCGTTCGGCTGCCTTATCGCCCGGGCGCTCGCCGAAACGCGTCCGGAATTGGTCCGCGCACTCGTGCTGCTCGACCCGATCCTGACCGCCGACTGGTATCCGCCCACGCGCGAGTCCGAGTCGCGCCGCCGCTATGGAATTCGCGTCGCCCGAACGCTCGCCGTAGCCGCGCGCCTGGGACTGGTGCGGTTGGGCATCTCGCTGATGACCGCGCAGCGCCGCCGCCTGAGCGCGCCTGCGCAACAACTCCTCGGCGAGATCGAGAAACTGCCGCCCGAAACCTGGCCCACCGTTCGCGAACATTGGTCGCGCCCGCAAAGCTTCGAATCGATGCGGCGTTACCTCGAAGCATTGCCCGTGAGTTGCGAAGAAGGCGCGGACTTCGCGCCCCTCGGCGACATCCCGCTCACCGTAATCTCCGGCGCGCATTGGTCGCCCGAGCAACGCGTCGAGCATTTGCGATGGGCGGCGCTCTCGACGAATAGCCGCTATTTGATCGCCCGGCAAGGCCTTCACTGGGTCCATCTCGACGATCCCGAACTGGTGATCGAGGAAGTGCGGCGACATTGCTGAACGCGGGGAGGTTGAGCGCGGCGCGGCTCGCGGCATTCGACGCTTTACTCGCGGTCGTGCGTGGCGCGCATTCCGACGAAGCTCTGATCGCCCGGTGTGCGGAGCTTGATGCGCGCGACGCCGGGCTCGCCCAGGAAATCGTCCTTGGTGTCTTGCGTCGCCAATTGCAGCTCGATTTTCTGATCGCGCACTTCGGAGCGCCTGCCAAGCTCGATCTCCCGGTGCGGCTGGCGATGCGGATCGGCGTGTATCAACTTCGCCACCTCGACCGCGTGCCGCGTCATGCCGCCGTTTCGGAATCGGTGGAACTTGTCAAACGGGCGGGGAAGCGCTCCGCCACCGGAATGGTCAACGCGGTGCTGCGCAAAGTTACGCGCGACGAAATCGCTTGGCCCGATCGGGCGACCGAACTCTCCTGCCCCGGATGGCTTCTCGACCGTTGGGGCGCGCGCGCCGAAACCATCGCCCGTCACGCGCTCACCGTTCCACCCTCCGGCATGGACCCCGGAGCGCAGTCCATCGTCCCGTTGCTCGCGCTCGAACCCGAGATGAGCTTCCTCGATCTTTGCGCCGCGCCGGGTAACAAGACGCGTCAGGCGATGCTCGCCGCGCCCGCGATCACCGTCGCTTGCGACCGCAGCTTTCGCCGTCTTTCGACCGTGCCCGGCTATCGAGTATTGCTCGACGCCGCGTCTCCGCTACCGTTCCGCTCGAAATTTAACCGGGTGTTGGTGGACGCGCCCTGCTCCGGCACCGGAACTCTCGCGCGCAACCCCGAAATCAAGTGGCGGCTGACCCCGGACGATCTCCCGCGTCAAGCGGTCCGTCAGCGCCGCATCCTGGAACAAGCGCTGACCGTCGGCCATCGCATCGTGTACTCCACCTGCTCACTCGAGCCCGAAGAGAACGAAGATGTCCTCCGCGGACTCCCCGTCGTCGAAACCATGCGCCGTTGGCCCGGCGAGGACTTGGGCGACGGTTTCTTCGCGGCCGTCCTTTCCGGCGACGAAGGCGCCGCCCGCCAAAACGCGCCTTGACGCGGGGTACCCTAAGGGAATGACGGCGTTGAAGACGCTTATCTCCGAAGCCGAATACCTCGCCATCGAGGAAGTAGACGGCGGCCCGCGCTACGAACTCGACGAAGGGGAACTGGTGGAGATGGCAAGTCCTAGCCTGATGCACAACGACGTCCGGGGAATCACGGAGCTTCTCTTCCGCCTCTACCTGCGGCGGAACCCCGCTGGTGTGGTGACGTCGGAAACCGATTGTCGCCTCTCGAAGAACCTGATCCGCCGCCCGGATTTGATGTTCTTCTTGAACGAGACCTTGGAGGGTGTCGACCATTCCAAAGTTCCGATCCCGGTAGTTCCCGAGTTCGTTCTCGAAGTCGTCTCCCCTAGCGAGTCCGCCAGCGACATCGAACGCCGCCTGCGTCAATACGAGCGCGCGGGCGTCCGCATGATCGTCATGATCTACCCGGAAGATCGCTTCGCCACCGCGCACCTCGATGGCCGCCGCATCGAAATCGACCAAACCGGCAAGATCGAAATCCCCTTCCTCCCCGGCCTCGACCTCCCTCTTGCCGAACTCCTGAAAGGCGTTCCGGCCGGGCGCTAAACTACCGGTATGGCGGCCCTGAAGACCCTGATCTCCGAAGCCGAGTACCTTGCCATCGAGGAAGTGAACGGCGGCCCGCGTTACGAACTCGACGAAGGGGAATTGTTGGAAATGCCAAGTGCAAGTGCCGCGCATAACGAAGTGCGAGACGAGATGAGCTTTCTGTTTCGGGCGTACCTGAAGAGAAAGCCCCTCGGTGTGGTGATTTCGGAAACCGATTGTCGTCTCTGGACCAACCTCATCCGCCGGCCGGATTTGATGTTTTTCCTCAACGAAACTTTGAAGGGTGTCGATCTCTTCAAAGTTCCGATTCCCGCCATCCCCGAGTTCGTTCTCGAAGTGATCTCCCCCAGCGAATCCGCCAGCGAGATCGAACGCCGCTTGCGTCAATACGAGCGCGCGGGCGTCCGCATGATCGTCATGATCTACCCGGAAGATCGCTTCGCCACCGCGCACCTCGATGGCCGCCGCATCGAAATCGACGAATCCGGCAAGATCGAGATTCCGTTCCTCCCCGGCCTCGAACTCCCTCTTGCCGAACTCGTGAAAGGCGTTCCGGCCTAGGTGCCCGAGATTCTTCCCTCGCTACTGGCGGCCGATTTCGCGCGCCTAGGTGAAGAGATCGCGCAAGCCGAGGCGGGCGGTGCCACCGTCCTCCACGTCGATGTCATGGACGGCCACTTCGTCCCCAACATCTCGATGGGGCCGCCGGTGCTGGCCGCCGTTCGCAAGATCACGAAGTCGTTCCTCGACGTCCACCTTATGATCTCGGATCCCGACCGTTACCTCTCGGCGTTCGCCGACGCTGGAGCCGACAGCTTGCTCGTGCATCAAGAAGCCTGTCCGCATCTGCACCGAACGCTTGACGCAATCAAGAAACTCGGTCTGAAGAGCGGAGCGGTACTCAACCCCGGTACGCCGAGTTCGACACTCGACGACGTGCTCGATCTGTGCGACATCGTGCTGGTAATGTCCGTCAATCCCGGATTCGGCGGCCAGAAATTCATCCCCTCGGCCCTCGCGAAGACCCGCGCTCTCCGCGCCAAGGGGAAGTTTCTGCCGGATAAGTTTTTGCTGGAAATGGACGGCGGTATCGGACTCGATAACGCCCGCTCCTGCGTGGACGCCGGAGCCGATTGGCTGGTCTGCGGAACGTCCGTATTCGGAAACGGCGATCCGGCGGCGTCCGTCCGTCGTTTGTCCGCGACGCTACAATAGAGGTATCCGATCATGAATAAAGTCGTTACCGTCCTAGTCTGTCTGGCCCTGCTTTTCGCCGCCGGTTGCCGCCGGAAGAAGTACGAGAACCCCATCTCGAAAGACACCGAACAGCCCGACAAAGTGCTGTACGACAAAGCCGTCAACGACATTGAGAAAGGGCGATACGAGATCGCCCGCATCACCCTGAACACTCTGATCAACACCTACGACACCAGCGAATACCTGGCGAAGGCGAAGCTTGCCATCGCCGATAGCTGGTTCCGCGAGGGCGGCTCCCATGGACTCGCGCAGGCCGAGGCGGAATACAAGGATTTCATCCTCTTCTACCCGACGATGGAAGAGGCCGCCGAATCGCAGGAAAAAGTTTGCATGATCCACTACCGCCAGATGGAAAAGGCGGATCGCGATCCGATGCACGCCCAACGCGCCGAAGACGAATGTCGTCAGGTGCTGGTGCAGTTTCCGAACTCGAAATTCGCCCCGCGCGTCTCGCAACTGCTGCGCAATATCCAGGAAGTGATCGCCGAAGGCGAGTATCGCGTCGGCGAGTTCTATCACAACAAGGGATCTTTCCCGGCGGCGTCGAACCGGCTCCAGAATCTCGCCGATCATTTTCCCCTGTACAGCAAGTCCGATGAGGCGCTGTGGTCGCTCGGCGATTCTTATGAAAAAATGGGCGGCCGCTTCCGCGACAAGGCCGGCGCGGCCTACTCGAAAATCGTCCGCGACTATCCGCTGTCGCTTCGCGCCGAAGAGGCCAAATCGAAGCTGCAAGAGATGGAACTCCCCGTTCCCGAGGCCGACCCCGTAGCCGTCGCGCGAATGAAGTACGAAGCGGAGAATGTCACCACGCCCGGCATGATGTCGCGTTCGTTCGGTTTCATCCGCAAGAATCCGGATACGCACATGGCGGCGAAGTCCGGCGCTCCGGCGATGACCGCGATGCGGCCCACCGCTCCGGCGAGCGTTCCGGTGCAGACGGAAGCGGCGGGTGGCGGCGTGACCGACGTCAGCGTCTCTACCGTTCCGGGCGCCAACTCCGATCTGGACACCAAACCCGACGCCCGGCAGAATCCGCCCACCCCCGGCGCGGAAGGGCAAGCGGCCGGAACTCCCGCCGCGGAGCCCGCCAAAGTAGAACCTCTTCCCGCCAATCGTCAGGCTCCGGCGGCCAAGAAGGGCAAGCAAGAGAAGCCGAAGAAACCGAAAGCCGCCAAAGAGAAAAAAGAAAAGAAGTGAGCCGCATCCTGCTCGCCGACGCGAGCCCCCATGCGCAGCGGCTGGGCGAAACCATCCTGCGCGGCGACGGTCATGAAGTCGTGGCGATTACCGACGGCGAGACCGCCTTGCGCCGCTTGGCGGATTTCGATCCCGACTTAGTGCTCGCCGACGTTGCGCTACCGGGCGCGACTGGCTACGACCTCTGTCGTTGGGTGAAATCGCAACCCAGACATCGCTTCACCAAGGTCGTGCTTACGGTCGGCGCCGCCGCCCAGTTAGACGACGAGCTTTCCCGCCGAGTTGGCGCCGACGCCTCGATCCACAAGCCGTTCGAGGCGAGCGCTCTGCTGGAGACGATCGCTCCGCTCGCCGAGTTCGTCCGCCGCGACCGCGCCGCCGCCGAACCCCGAGCCGCGTCCGCCGTCGACCGCGAGCGCATTCGCGCCGCCGTCACGCTCGCCATCGACGCCGCGCTACCTGCGATCATCAATGAAGTGACGGACCGCGTGGCGGCGTCGCTCGAAAATTAACCATGGCCGACAATAGTTTTGACATCGTGTCGAAGATCGAACTGCCCGAGGTGACCAACGCCATCCAGCAGGCTTTGAAGGAAATCGGCACACGCTACGACCTGAAAGACTCTCGCTCGTCGATCGAGTTGAACGAGAAGGACCTGAAAATCGTCCTCGCCTCCGCCGACGAGTTCAAGCTCAAGGCGGTCAACGATGTGCTGCAAGGCAAACTCGTCAAGCGCAACGTGCCGCTCAAAAACCTGGATTACCAGCCCATTCAACCGGCGGCGAATTCGACGGTGCGGCAGGAAGTGAAACTGCAGCAGGGCATCCCGGTCGAGAAGTGCAAGGAGATCGTCAAGGCGATCAAGGACTCGAAGAAGAAAGTCCAGGCGTCGATCCAGAGCGATCTGGTCCGCGTTTCCGGTAAGGACCGGGACACGCTGCAAGAGGCGATTGCGTTGGTCAAAAGCCACGACTTCGGGCTCGAATTGCAGTTCACCAACTACCGGTCGAATTAGCCCACCCGTTAGCGATGCCCCGCCGAATCGAAACGCATTTCCTGCCCGGACCGGCGGGCAAGATCGAGGCTCTGCTCGAAGAGCCGGAGCATCTCGACGCGCCCACGTTTGCGGCGGTCGTCTGTCATCCGCACCCGCAACACGGCGGCACCATGCACAACAAAGTGGTCCACCGGATCGCGCGCGGATTGCGGTCGGCGGGGGCCGTTGTCCTGCGCTTCAACTATCGCGGCGTGAACTTGAGCGACGGCGTTTACGATAACGGGATTGGCGAAACCGAGGACGCCCGGAGCTGTTTGAGCTTTCTTTTGCAGCGCTATCCGGCGCTGCCCTACACCATCGCCGGATTCAGCTTTGGCTCGCGCGTGGCTCTGCGGCTGGGTTGTCCGCTGCCCGATGTCACCCGGATCATCGCGGTCGGTTACCCGACGAAGTACCGCGAGAAAGATTGGATGACCAACTGCTCCCGGGACAAGGTGTTCGTGCAATCGACCCACGACGAGCACGGGCCGATCGAGGAATTGCGGGCCGAAGTGGCGGCACTCGCGGAACCGAAGCGCCTGATTGAAATCCCGTCCCAGGATCACTTCTTCGTGGACGCTCTGCCGCAGTTAGAAGAAACGATTCGCGGAATCGCGGCGGGCTAACCGGCGTGACGCATGGCGCGCTCGACACGGCGTTGCGCCCGATCGCTCACTAGATCGGCCACCTTATCGAGAAGCTCGGGCAGATTCTCGGGTTCGACGAACACCGGCTTGTTCGAAGTCTTGCCGCTACGTTTCGGCTGCTTCGCGGAGTACGTGGTGATGAGCGCCGTCGCCGGTTTGTATTCCATCATCCGGGCGTGCGCCAGGACGCGAAGGCCGGATTCCGGGGATTCCATATGGAGATCGGTGAGTACCAACTCGTACTCTTGCTTCTCGAGCTTACCTACCGCCTCGGCGGCGGATGCGGCGGAATCGACACAGTACCCTCCGGCTTCAAGTACAGTCTGAAGGGTCAACCGGGAGGCGGGGTCGTCGTCGGCCAGCAACACCCGTGCCAAGCCTAATCCCTGCGTTTTTTCCTTCGTTTGCCGTTGCGCCATCGAAACTGTCCGCTTCCAGTATATGGAGCGACGTTCGATTTCGA
Source organism: Bryobacteraceae bacterium (assembly GCA_033763835.1). GTDB lineage: Bacteria > Acidobacteriota > Terriglobia > Bryobacterales > Bryobacteraceae > JAPKYZ01. The sequence continues at coordinate 24,817 of JANRJS010000024.1, forward strand.
CCAATGGATTTCGTTTATTTTACCGATCGAACACTCGGGTGAAGATTTCCGGGACATTCGCCAGTTGACGGTCACTTGAGAAAGAATCCGTAAGTTTTTCTAAAGAAAGATACTTTAGGATTTCCGGATCTCCCTGTACAGCGGCCCTGAAATCGCTTCCATCAGACCAACATTGCATGGCATGGGCCTGTACAAGTTGGTACGCTTTCTCTCGCAGCATCCCCGCTTCCGTTAAATCGAGCAGCAATTGACCTGAAAATACCAGTCCGCGCGTGGCGTTTAGGTTGGCCAGCATACGTTCCGGTGAGACTACCATTCCCGCCACTAACCAATCCGTTTTGGCGAGTAGGTAATCCACCAGGATGGTGGAATCGGGGAGGATCACGCGTTCCACCGACGAGTGGGAGATGTCGCGTTCATGCCACAGTGCAATGTTCTCGAACGCCGCCTGAACGTTCGAGCGGACCACTCGCGCGAGCCCGCAAATCTGCTCGCAAGTGACCGGATTGCGTTTGTGGGGCATGGCGGAGGAGCCTTTTTGCCCGGCGGCGAACGGTTCCTCGGCTTCGCGGACTTCCGTTCTCTGTAAGTGCCTGATTTCAAGGGCGATTTTTTCGCAAGTGGCGGCGATCAGGGCGAGCGCCGAACAGTAGTTGGCGTGGAGGTCGCGCGAGATTACCTGGGAGGCGATGGCCGCCGGACGGAGGCCAAGCCGTTGACAAACCAGGGCTTCCGCCGCCGGGGTGATGTGCCCGAACGTACCTACCGCGCCCGAAAGCTTGCCGACCCGAATCTCGTCCGAAACGGTCGAAAAACGCACCTTATTGCGCCGAAATTCGTCGAAAAACAGCGCTAATTTGAGCCCAAACGTGTACGGTTCGGCGTGGATCCCATGGGTCCGGCCGATACAAACCGTGTCGCGGAACTCGAACGCGCGGCGCTTGAGCGTGTCGAGCAGAGCGTCAAGACCGGCGGCGATCCGATTGGACGCCTGGGCGATCAAGAGCGCCTGCGCGGTATCGACCACGTCGTTCGAAGTTAGGCCGTAGTGGAACCAGCGCGAGTGTTTGGCTACGCCCGCCAGTTCCATGCGCTCGGCCACGCAGGTGGTGAACGCGATCACGTCATGCCGGACCACCGCTTCGATTTCCGCGATTCGCGCGGCGGAAACGGCGGCGTAGGCCCGCAACGCTCGCGCCGCCTCGGCGGGTACCAGGCCGAGTTCAGCTAGCGTCTCGGACGCCGCCAGCTCCACGTCGAGCCAGGCTTGGTAGCGGTTGTCTTCGCTCCAAATGCGCCCCATTTCGGGGCGTGTGTAACGCGCGATCAAATTTCGAAAACCTCGCTGGGGCGGCCCGGTTCCTGCACGATCAGGCGGGTGGGGAGTCCGCGCTCGACCAGCGCTTGTCCGGCCACGAGCCGCACTAATTCCGGGTAGTTATTCTGTTCGCTCAAGTGTCCCAAAACCAACGTCGAAGTCCGGCCATCGAGATCGGCGCGGATGAACTGGCCCGCGACTTCGTTCGATAGGTGACCCATGCGCCCCATGACGCGCTGCTTGACGGACCAGGGGTAGGGGCCTACTTTGAGCATGTCGAGATCGTGATTCGATTCGAGCAGCAGAAAATCGGTTTGGCGCAGGTGCCATTTGATCGAATCGGTAAGGTAACCCAAGTCGGTGGCGATGCCGACGGTGCGTTCGCCCGCGCGCAGGCAGAAACCCACCGGGTCGGCGGCGTCGTGCGGAATGGTGAAGCTGGCCACCTCGATGTCGCCGATCGAAAAAACGGAACCGGCCTGGAATGTTTCGACGTTCGGTTCGGTCTCGCTCCACTCGATTAAGGGAGCGGTGAGCCGCGTCAGGTAAACCGGAACCTTCAGCGACTTGGCGAGCGCGGGCAAGCCACAGACGTGATCGGAATGCTCGTGCGTAATCAGGATGGCGTCGAGTTGGGCGGCGCTTTCGCCGATCGCTTCGAGGCGCGCCAGAGTTTCGCGGCGGCTAAGCCCGGCGTCGATCAACAAGCGGGTGCGCCCGGTGGAAACGAAGACGGAATTGCCGGAACTACTGGAGGCGAGAATCGCGACGCGAGCGGCCAAACCTATATACTAGCGCCGCAAGCGCGGCTTCGCTTCTAGCGCCGCCGCGCGGATTTTAACGCCGCGGCGACCGCGAAAGCGGCCACGCCCCACCGAAAATCCGGCTCGGGGGTGGCGGAGCCCGGCGGGAGGCCGCCCGTGTACTCCACCGACAGCAGCGGCCCGAAACCGGAAACCGATTCGCGGCTCGCGAGGTACGGCCAGGTAGGTCCGTTGGGCGTTTTCTGAACCATCACTCCGAAATTGCCGTACGCGCCGGTGAGCCACCCGGAAACCAGCGCCGTCACGTCCCATTCGCGGTAGAGGCCGGTGGCCAAGTCGGCGATGGTCATCGTCGCCACGGCGGCGGGATCGTAAGAAGGCGCCGTCGATCCGGTGGTGGTCGTCTCCGACCATTTTTCCGAAATTCGGTAAATATTTAATTCGGCTCCGGGCTGCGCGTTATACACGTGATACACACGGAGAGTGGCGGCGGTGACCGTTGCGCCCCACGGGATCGCCCCTAAATCGAAGCGAACGAGGCCTGCGGCAAAGTCCGCGCCCGCCGGGTCGATGTGAAAGAACTCTTCGGTACCTCCATTGATCTCGCTGAATAGAGGACCGTTGGCGATCCAGGTATCCTCGGCGGCGGAGAGATACACGGTACCCCCAAACGAGGATACGTTGAGGGCGGCGGCGAGGAGCAAAATTGTGGCGGCGGAAATGATGCTTCGATTCATGGAGTTGGCGGTCTCCTAACCAGCTTCCGAATTCTAACCTTAATTCGGAAAAAATGGCAACTAATTTCGTATGTTTTTCCGGTTACGGGCGCGTCGTGGGATGATAGGAGAACGATGAAAGCCCGTGTACTGGTGTCTCCGAAACCCACCGTCCTCGATCCGCAAGGCCAAGCCATCCGCCGTGCGGTCAATGGGTTAGGACACGTTTCCGTGAAAGATATCCGTCAAGGCAAGGTTTTCGAGATCGAAATCGACGCTCCGGACTCGGCGGCGGCGAAAGCGGAATTAGAGCGGTTGGCGCAAGAAGTTTTGGCGAATCCCGTCATCGAAACGTATACGGTAGAAGTACCCGCTTAATCGACCACGGACATACTCGGTAGCGCGGGAGCGCCAGCGGCGGTAGCGCGTTCCACCACTTTGCGGGCGAGGGCGAAGAACGGCTCGGCGGGCGAGTGGCTTTCGCCGAACAACGCCACGGGCCGGCCGGTGTCGCCGCCTTCGCAAATCTCCGGGTTGAGCGGTAGAGCGCCCAGAAACTCGCGGCCCATCGATTCGGCGGTCTTGCGACCGCCGCCCGCGCCGAAGGCTCCGCCCGACATATTCTCGACGATTCCCAGCACGGTGACTCGCAGTTGATCGAACATGCCGACCGCCTTCCGGGCGTCTTCGAGCGAAACGACCGACGGCGTGGTGACCACGATGCCGCCGGTGACGGGTGTCGTTTGCAGTAGCGATAGCTGCACGTCGCCGGTGCCGGGCGGCAGGTCGATGATCAAGTAATCGAGTTCGCCCCATTGAACGTTGCGCAGAAATTGCTGGACGACGGAGTGCAGCATCGGCCCACGCCAGATGAGCGGCTTGTCGCCGGGCGAAAGCAAGCCCATCGACATCATCCGCAGACCCTTCACCTCGACCGGACGGATGACTTGCCCGTCGCCCATCGGCTGCTCGCTGGTTCCGAGCATGGTGGGAACGTTCGGGCCGTAGACGTCGGCGTCCAGCAATCCGACGCGGTAGCCGAGACCGAGCAGGGCGAGCGCGAGGTTCACGGAGACGGTAGTTTTGCCGACGCCGCCTTTTCCCGAACCGACCGGGATGATGTGTGTAATGCCGGGAATCGCCTGCTTGGGCGCGGCTTGGGGAGGGGTGGGGGACATGGATTGGTTGGGGATGAATCTCCCCAAAGTTTCAGTTTAGCCGAGGCTCTCATCGCGGACGATGGGAAACACTACGGCGTTAGGGAGCGCCTACGAAGGAGGCTGATAGATCTGAATCAAGTTGCCGCATGTATCCGCGAAGACGGCAATTTTCACCGGCCCCGCATGCTGCGGTTCAGACAGGAAAACCACACCGAGGGCGGACAATCGCTTGTACTCGGTATCGATATCCGCCGACTCGAAGGCGGCGACGGGGATGTTCTGGGCGAACATCGCTTCCTGAAAGGCTCTGCCCGCCGGGTTGACATTCGGTTCCAGCGAGAGCTCTAATTCGTGCGGTCCTTCCGGAGAAATCACGGAGAGCCATTTATAGGGCCCCATCGGAATCTCCTGTTTCTTTTGAAAGCCGAGCACTTCTGTGTAGAACTTCAACGCCCGGTCCTGGTTGTCGACCATGATGCTGGTAAGACGGATTCGCATGGTTTTCCTCCTCGAATAAAATCTCTTCGATCTTAGGGCGACACGATCCGTTCCGGCTTCTCGGAAATTGCGTTTCTTTGGCCGGCGAAGGCGTCGGCGGGGAACATTCTCATCAGGCTGAAGCAACCGGGGAACAGCGCCCACGGAAGTTGTCCAGGAACCTGGATCATCGTCTTGGCGCGTCGTTGAAACATGGAGGGCGTGACGCCAACCCGTTCGTGAAACAAGGTGCAGAAGCTGCCAAGGCTCGACATACCGACCTCCAAGCAGGTCTCGGTAACGGACAGTTCGCGAGAGGCAAGGAGACGCTTCGCGCGGTCCATACGGCGCTCAATGCGGAATTGATGCGGTGTGCTACCAAAAAGGGCCTCAAACTGGCGGATGAAATGGAACGGAGACATTCCCGCAGTTCTGGCGGCTTCTCGAATGGAGTTTGCCTGGCTAGCGCTCGCCGCGAGCATGTCACGCGCGGCGCAAAGGCGATGGAACTTACTTTGGTCAAGAAGCATGTTTGAACTATTGTCCAATGCGGTCACTGCCGCTTCTACCTGCGAGAGATCGCGCCTGGTCGCCTAAGGGCGAGGTGAAGCCAGCATTACCGATGCTGGACCCAAGATCAAGAGAAGGCGGTCTCAAGATTGCGCCCGCCGTAAAGAATACGAAGGATCGTTACCGTTTCGGCGGCGATCTGGAACGCAATTACCGCGCGTCGTTCGAAGCCGAGAATTCGCAAGCCTGCCCGCAAATCGTCCCGCTTGTTCCCGCGGTCCGGAAACACCGATAGTTTGCGGCAAAAGATACGGTCTATATAGCCGATCGCACGTTCGGCGCGTCGTTCGAGGCGATGTAATCGTACAAGTCGATCAGATCGCCCAGCGCTTCGGGGCTGAATTCAATCCTGTGACTCACGCTGCCGCTTCTTCAGGCGGTCCGCATGGCGGGCACGAATGGCCGTGAACACTTGCTCGGAAGGAATGGCGCGGCGTGGGTCCGCGCGCATGGCGTCATAGACCCCGACCACTTCCTCGCGAAGCCATTTCTCAACCGCGGCATCACGCTCCTGCAGAGCCCGCAATCCGGCGCGCACGACCTCGCTACCGGAGGAATACGCGCCTGAGGCGACGAGGTCGTCTATATAGCCCGCCTGCTCCGCAGGCAGACTAAAGGTTCGTTTGTCAGTGGATGGCATAGGGCTGGTCGCTTCTCAAGGTCTTACGTTAAGAAGTATGACAGATTCATACCGATCCACATTGCAGCCGAAACCAACATGAGCTTCTGTCCTGGCTAGAAGCTGTACTTGAGCGCGAATTGCAAGCGCCGCGGTTCGTCGGCCACGGTGATTTGTCCCGCCGCCGGGGTACCTACGGCGGCGTTCGGCGGGCCGAAGTTCGCGGTGTTGGTCAGGTTGAAGGCCTCAAACCGGAACTGCACCCGGTGACTTTCCCACGGCAGGGCGATGTCGCGCGAGACGAGGAGGTCGATGTTGCGCTTGCCCGGCGCGAGGATCAGGTTGCGGCCCGCGTTCGAGATGACGCCCGGCGCGGAAGCGCGCAGGAACGTCGTGTCGTACCAGCGGTCGATCGAGCGCTGGCCGGAATCGAGCGTTGGCGATCCCACGACATCGCCGCGCACGCGTCCGCCGGTGTTCTGATTGTCGGCGGCGAACGTGTGATCGACGGGAGTGCCGCTCAAGAGCGCGAGCACGGTGCCCACTTGCCAGCCGCCGAGAATGGCCGCCGCCGCGCCGGATTTCGCGAACGGTTTCGTCTTCCCGAATGGGAGTTCGTACACGGCGCTGAAGTTGAAGCTCAAGCGGCGGTCGAGATCGGAACTCGCCCGTTCGCGCGAGAGGTCCCAATCGGTTTGGGGCGACGAGGTGCCGCTTTGGCGCTCGGCGATGAAGTCGATGTTGTGCGACCAGGTAAAGGAGCCCAAGAACGTGTAGCCGCCCGAGAAGCGGCGTTCGGCTTTCGCGGTGAGCGCTTGGTACGAGGCGTTGAGCGAGCTGTCGTGCAGGATCACCTGATTGAACTGCGGGCGAATGAAGCGTTGATTGGCGGGGACGGTCGCGCTAGGGGTCAAAGGCTGATTGATATTGCGGCTGACATCAAGGTGCGACGACTTGCTGCCCGCGTAACCCACGGTGAGCAACACGTCGGCGGGCAGGTTCCGCTGTAGATCGAAGAACCATTGCCACACATTGATGTTGCGCTGCTTATCGGGCGCGGTATCGACGTTGACGCCGTTGGGCACGGTTCCGGCGGTGAAGTTGGGGAAGCCGTTGCGCACCAGCAGATCGGTGGTTTCGCGTCCGCGAATGACGTTGATCTCGGTGTAGCGCGGGGGTCCGGTGAAGAAGCGCGGACTTTGTTCGTTGATCGCGCTGGGGATGCCGAAGTAGAGTCCGGAGCCGGTGCGGACGACGGTCTTGTCGTTGAGTCGATACGCGATTCCGGCGCGCGGGCCGAAGTTGCGGTAGTTGTTCACGCAGCCACAGTCGCCGGAGCCGGTGGGAAAGACGAACCGCTCTTCGGCGCGCGACACTCCGTTGTACTCGGTGAGGTAGCGGCTGATGCGCTGGCGGTCGGGGTCGGGGAACGTGGGGTTGAGATAGAGTTCCCAGCGCACGCCGAGGTTGACGGTCAGCCGCGAACTGACCTTGAAATCGTCCTGGAGAAACGCTCCGTAGTAGGGCGCGATCAACTCCTCGCCGCGGCCATTGCCGTAGGTAATCTGATTCGCCATACCGAGCAGCATGTCGGCCATGCCGTTGCCAGTATTGGCGCGGCTGGTACCGACGTTCGGCTGCTGCGAGGTGTAGTCGCCGGTGAGGTTGAAGAAGCCGCGCCGCTGCCCTTGCGCGTCGCGCGAGATGCGGTAGCGCCGGTACTCGCCGCCGAACTTGATGCTGTGGCGGCCGATCTGCCAGGAGAAGTTATCGCCGATGGTGTAGGAGCGCAGAGCGCCGAAATTCGGCCAATTAACGCGCGTGCCGAGACCCGCGAATCCGCCGATATTGAATCGCGCCCAGCCCTGATCCTTGCCGTCGCCGAAGCTGTCGCCGGGCGCGTTGCGGATGCCGAATCGCTGGTTGAGATTTTCGGTGTAGGGAATGCCGTAGTCGCCGGGAAAGCGCATCCAGCCGAACCGGATTTCGTTGTGGCGGTTGTTGCCGATGGTGAGCGAGTGGCCAATGGCGACGTTGTCCGCTTCGAGATTGACGAACTCGGCGGCCTGTCCGTCGGCGGGCAACGGCATGGTGCCGGGGAAATTCTTGAACTGCGTGCGCCGCGAATAGCGGCCGAAAATCTTCTGGCGGTCGCTGAAGTAATGGTCGAGCCGGATGTCGAACTGGTCGGCGTCGTCGGAATTGGAGGGCGCGTTGAAGTAGTTGTTCGGCAGGTCGTCGCGCCCGGCGATGTTCGGCAGCGGGTAGACGTCGGCGACGGCTTTCGCGACGGGGTCGAATCGATTCTGCGGAATGCGATTGCCGGCGAACGGCAAGCGGGTGGCCGTCGCGCCGGTTCCCGTGATCGTCAAAGGATCGAAGATATTGCGGCGGGCGGCGGGTTGCGTGGAGAAGTCGCCATTGCGGGCCGCGGCGCTGGGCACCGAAACGATGTAGTTGCGGCCCAGGCGAATGCGCGTGCCCTGATAGCTGCCGAAGGCGAACGTTTTGTTCTTGACGATCGCGCCGCCTAGCGTTCCGCCGAATTGATTCTGGCGATAGGGCGGACGCGCACGTCCTGCGCGATTCGCGAAGAAGTTGTTGCCGTCGAGCTTCTCGTTGCGGAAGAACTCATAGAGCACGCCATGCAACTCGTTCGAGCCGGACTTCGTCGAGACGATCACTTTCGCGCCCGGCCGGTAGCCGTACTCGGCGGACACGTTGCTGGTGATGACCTTGAATTCGGCGACGGCGTCTACCGGCGGCTTGACGCCTTGCGCCTCGAAGCTCAACGCGCCGCCCAGCAGCACCGCGCTGTTGTCGTTGCCGTCGAGCAGAACGAGATTTTGATACGGCTGGATGCCCATCGAGAGAAATCCGCCCTCGCTCGCGGTGCGATTGCCGCGTCCTACTTGTCCCGCGGGAATCACGCCGACGGAGAGTTGTGCGAGTTCGAGATAGTTGCGCCCGTTGAGCGGCATGTCGATGATGCGGCGCCCGTCGATCACTTGTCCGATTTCGGTGGACTCGGTTTGGATCAAGCCCGCCGACGCGGAGACTTCGATCCGCTCGCTGGTGGCGCCGAGTTGGAGTTGGAAGTCGAAGCGAATCGCCTGGCCGACTTCGACGGTGAGGTTGGCGATCTCTTTGGAACTGAATCCCGGTGCGGTACAGTTCAGGCGGTATTGGCCGGGGCCAACGGCGGCGAAGAGGTACAGGCCGGAATCGTTGGTGGCGGTCGATTGCGAAACGCCCGTCGAGAGCTGCGTCAGCGTTAGCGTGGAACCGACGAGCGCCGCGGCGCTGGCGTCGCTGACGAATCCGCTGATAGTCGCGTTTTGCGCGGCGAGCGGCGCGGCGACGGAGACTATGAGGAGCGCAAGTCGCGTTGACATGCGACAGACGCTATCACGTTTGCGAGAACGTTAGCGCAGACTGGGCATTTTGTCCCACTGCTCTTTGGCGCGCTCGACGATTTCGAGGAGGTCCTCTTCGAGGACGTAGCCTTGCTTCACCAGCGCTCGGCCTTGGGCGAGCGTCTTGGCCAGATAGTCGTCGCGATCTTTGTAGAGAGCGGCGATGCGATCTTTCGGGAACGGGAAGGTCGAGCCGATCATGTCGTAGATTTCGCCCTTCGCGCCGATCGCTGCGGTGCGATAGTTCCAACCGGTGTAGGTGGCGAGCGGAGCGGCGAGTTGAGGCAGGCGGATTCCCGCAAGTTCGTTGCCATCCGAGTCGACGTTGGGAACGAGCACGGGGAACGTTTGGAGAATCGCAGGTGGTTCCTTCGCGACGATGCCGGAAGATTCGAATTCGGGTCCGAAATCGAGGCGGCGCGCGAAATGGGGATGTTTGGGCGGCGGCGCGGCGGCGAACTTCAGCTTGTCGAAGGGCACCAGTTCGCCCTTCGCGAGGGATGGATAGGCGGACGCGGGCGGCTGCTTGCCGGTGGCGATCCAAGCGTTGAGCGCGACGAGTAACGCTCGCATGGCGAAGCGATAGTCGTTCGAGTTCGCCAGATACTCGGTGTTCGAGCGCGCGGGCGGAAAGCGGCCCGCGCCATGCTGCGTGCCCGCGAGATAGTAGCGGCGGGAATCGGGCGAGAGCGGCGCGTCGGCCGATCCGTCTTCCATCACGTGCGAGAGCGCGGCGGCGCGGCCCCAATACTCGTAGGAGCCGTCGGTGTAAAAGATCTTCGGCTCGACGTTCTGGGCTTTCGATTTCGCGCGCAGGGCTTCGTCGGTGAAGGGCGGAAGATCGGACGGGTAGAGAAAGTTCATCATCGGATGGCCGTCGCGCGAGGCTTGCGCGAAGCGGTGATTGAAGCTGCCGCGTCCCGCTCCCGCCACGTGCGCCCACACGGCGTCGAATACCTTGCGGCCCTTCTCGTCGGCGTTAAATCCGTCGTAAAGGAATTTCCGGAGGAACCGGCCGCTTTGCGAAACGCCAAACCCGATGGCGCGCTTGGTGGCGCGATTCTCGGCGTTCAAGAGATTGCCGCCGCCGCCGTGTTTGAAGAAGCTGACGATGTCGCGGACGCTCGCGGGTCCGAGTCCGGCGATGCGCGGATTCTCGGAAGTGTAAATCGCTTCGTAGATGCGGCCGGGTTCGAAGCCGGTACTCATTTCGATGGCTTGGCCGTTAGACGTGAGGCGATAGGCGCTAGCGGGGATCGATTGCCGTTCGCCGTCGGGCGTCGCGCGGACGGAGAGCTTTAGATCGGCGACGGCCGGATACGCGACGTGATTGCGGTCGCCCAGCCACATCGTCGTCGAGCGCGCGGTGGGGACGAACTCGGCGCGGACCGGTCCGCGAATAGGCTTGCCGTTGTCGGTGGCGATGGGCGAGTACATCCTCAGGCCGTCTTTATTGGCCTCGGGGATGTCCCACTGCCAGCCGGTCCATAGCAAGGTGAAGCCTTGTTGCAAAAGCAAGTGCTCGCCTTCGCGATGGAATTGCGCGAGCATTCCGCGTCCGCCCCGATTCGAGACTTCGAACAACACGGTGCCGTTGCCGAGCCGGGCGTCGCGGGGTTTCAAGACGTACACGTCCGCCGACCATTCGACGCGGCCTTGCGCGCTGCGCGGAGCGAGCGCGAGATCGACGACGATCTTATTCGCCGGGTTCGCCGGATCGGCGGCGAAGAACGCTTTGGCGCGGACGACTTCGTAAGCGCCCGCCGGTCCGAACGCGCGCCCGTCGAGGTAGTCCAGGCGCTCGACGAGTTCGAGGCGCGTGACCTCACCGAAGGCGGCGGCCGAGAGCAGAAAGGCGGCGAATCGCATCTCGCGATTTTACAGCGCGAGCGAGACCTTCGCGCGGAGCGTGGAATCGGCGAAGTCGCGCCGCTCGAACTTGGGGAACGCGGCGGCGGCGATCATCACGGCGTTGTCGGTGGAAAGCGCGCGTTGGGGAAAGAACGCGGGGAGGCGCAAACGTTTGGAGGCCTCGCGCAGTCCCGCGTTGGCCGAAACGCCGCCGGTGACGATGACGGACTTCGCGGCGGTGGCTTGCCGGGCGTCTTCGACGTGATCGAGCAAGTCGGCGATCACGGAGCGTTGAAAACTCGCGAGTAAATCGAGCGTTGCGCGAGGGGTCACAGCGAGCCATTGCTCATCCGTGGGCTGGGGATGATCGCGCAACAGCGCACGGCGGGCGGCGATCTCGTCCGCCATGTCCCGCTCTTGCGACCAGCGCAGCACGGCGGTCTTGATGCCGCTAAAGCTGAAGTCGAGCGAGTTGCCTTTCATGTTGGGCGCGGTGAACTTGACGGCGCGCGGGTCGCCGAATTTGGCGAGCCGGTCGACGACGGGTCCGCCGGGATAGCCGAAGCCGAGCAGCTTGGCTACTTTGTCGAAAGCTTCGCCCGCGGCGTCGTCGCGCGTGCGGCCCAGCAATCGGAGGCGGAACTCGGGATCGAGTTCGAAGAGATGCGTGTGCCCGCCGGAGACGACGAGGGCGAGGGCGGGGAAGCGCAGCGCGGCGCGGTGCTCCATCACGACGGCGTGGATGTGCCCTTCGATGTGATTGACGGCGATCAACGGTTTCGACCAAGCCATTGCGAGAGCTTTGGCGTAGGTGATGCCGACGAGGAGCGAACCGGCGAGTCCGGGGCCTTCGGTGACGGCGATGGCGTCGGGGCGCGTACTGCCGAGAGCCTCGCGACAGACCGGCACGATGGCGCGGAGATGCTCGCGGGAGGCGAGTTCCGGCACGACGCCGCCCCAGCGCGCGTGGACGTCGAGTTGGCTCGCCACGACGTTCGAGACGATGCGGACGCCGTCTTCGACCACCGACGCCGCCGTCTCGTCGCACGAGCTTTCGATGCCAAGGATGAGGGCCACCGTTGTTCATCGTGACAAATTGGCTATCGTGACAGGTTGAAGGTCAGCGAATTTACTTACGCCCTGCCGCCGGATTCGATCGCGCAGGAGCCGCTCGCCGAGCGCGACGGATCGCGGATGCTGGTGCTCGACCGCGCCAAGGGCGAATGGCTCGACCGCCGGTTTCGCGATTTGCCGGAGCATCTCGCGCCCGGCGATTGTCTCGTCGTCAACGACACGCGCGTGCGTCCGTCGCGCTTGTACGGGCGGCGGGCGGGCGGAACGGGCACGGTGGAGTTACTGCTGCTGCGCGAACTCGATCCGGTGCGGCGGCGGTGGCAAGCGCTGGTGCGGCCCGGAAGGCGATTGCACGAAGGCGCGGTGATCGAGTTGTCCGAGACGCTCGGGGCGATCGTCGAGGACACGGGCGTGCGCGGCGAACGGACGATTCGATTTCTGGGCGATCCCGCGCCGTTTATCGCCGAGCATGGCCACATGCCGCTGCCGCCTTACATCCGGCGCGACGATTCGGCGGTGGATCGCGAGCGGTATCAGACGGTCTACGGCGATAAGGTGGGGTCGGCGGCGGCTCCGACGGCGGGGTTGCACTTCACGCCGGAGATTCTCGACCGCTGCCGGGCGGCGGGCGCGGACATCGCTCGGGTAACACTGCATGTCGGCTTGGGAACGTTCGCGCCGTTGCACGCGGAGACGCTCGATCAGGTGAAATTGCACGCGGAGACTTACGCGATCGATCCGGGGGAATGGGAGCGTATCGAGAGCGCGAAGCGGCGCGTGGCCGTGGGGACGACCAGCGTGCGCACTCTCGAATCCGCGGCCCGTACCGGCGAGCTTTCGGGCGATACGAATTTGTTTCTATCGCCCGGCGCGAAGTTCGAGAAAGTGGACGCGATGCTGACCAACTTCCACCTGCCCGAATCGAGCTTGCTGATGCTGGTATGCGCGTTTGCCGGAACGGAGTTGACGCTGGCGGCGTATCGCTACGCGGTCGCAGCAAAGTACCGGTTCTTCAGCTACGGCGACTGTATGTTGATCGTGTAGCTACTCGGCCAGAGGAGCGACGATGATGGGGGTGGTTGAAGGGGCGGGCGAACCGGATTCGGGTTCGACACTGACGGCCACCGCCGCCGTACCGGCGATGTCCACCGCACCGCTCCGAACGTAAATGGCCGTGCCTTGAGGCGTGGTCTGGAACAATCCGGCCGATACCGGAGCGCCGGATTTCGGCACAAACCACATCTGATAGATACGGCCCTGCGCGGCGGGCGGAAGATTATTCACCAGCAACAAAGCGCCGCGCGTGGGCGACACTAACACGCGGCCGCGGGGCGGAGCGGGTTGCGTTTGGCCGAACGAACTAAGCCGAAGTTGCGGCTCATTCAAGAAATCGAGCAACTGCCGGACTTGCGCTAACTCGCCGCCCTGCCGGACTAACTCTTCCCGCACCTGGGCGAGCTCTTCGTTCTTACGCTGCTCACGTTGCCAGAAATTAAATGTCACTAATGCGAGTAAGGCGGTCGCCGCAGCCCACGCCCACACCCAACGGGGGAATCCGGCGGACTCGCGTTCCACGGAAGCGCGGATGCGGCGGCGGAGACGCTCCGGCGGCTCCACTTCGGGAGCGAAATCCGCAAAGGCCGAAACGAGCGTCCGGGCGGCGGCCACGCCAGCCACGGTCTCCGGATCGTTTGCCGCCAGCAAGCCACGGATTTCGGCGGCGGCGTCTTCTTCGGCCACGCCGAGCACGAAGAGTTCGTAATGTTCCCGGCGTTCTTCGTTGCTCATAAGGCGGATTCCGGTCCAATCGAATCGCGCAGAACTTTCAAAGCCGCGCGAGTCCAGGTCTTCACGGTGCCGAGGGGCTGATTTAGCTTAGTGGCCATTTCCGATTGGGAAAGGCCTTCGAAGTAAGCGAGTTCGATTACCTGCCGCTGATTCTGGCTAAGATGTTCGAACGCCGCTTTCAGTTTGCGTCCCCGGTCGCTGTTCAGTACCTCCTCATCCATACTGACGAAAAGGCCGGGCTGTTCGGATGCCGATAACTCCAGCGAACTCTGGCTCATGCGCCCGTCCACCGACCTTAGATAGTCGATCGACCGGTTTCGCGCGATCGCGAGCAACCAGGGCCCGAGTTTTCCGCGCTCGCCGTCGAACGCCTGTACACGATTCCAGACTCGCAGGAAGGTCTCCTGCGTCAAATCTTCGGCGACGCCGGAGTCGCGAACCACTCGCACGATGAGCGAAAAAACCAGCTTGCCGTAACGCTTATATAACTCGTCGAGCGCGTCCGGGTCGCGGCGCTTCAAACGGTCGATCAACGCCGCTTGATCGTCGCCGGCGTCGAGAACCGCGAATAGGAGCGGCAGCAGCACGCTAAGCGAACAACTCCCCGACGAGCGATCCACCGACAATGGTGGGGCGTTCCGCGCGACCGTTGTGCATATACGTTAGCTTGACATGATCGAGGCCGAGAAGGTGAAGAATCGACGCGTGGATATCATGCACGTGCGCCGGACGCTCCACCGCGCGCAGTCCGATCTCGTCGGTGGTCCCGATGGTCTGTCCGGGTTTGATCCCGCCGCCGGCGAACCACATGGTAAAGCCCCAAGGGTTGTGATCGCGCCCGTCGCCTTTCTCATTGAACGGAGTTCGTCCGAACTCGCCGCCCCAGACGACCAGCGTGTCGTTCAAGAGGCCGCGCGATTTGAGATCGGCCAGCAAACCGGCGATCGGCTTGTCGGACACTTGGCACCACTTCCCGTGATTGGCTTCGATGTTGGCGTGCGCGTCCCAACCGGAGCCGGAGCCGCAATAGAGTTCGACGAAGCGCACGCCGCGTTCGACGAGACGCCGCGCGAGCAGGCAATTGCGGCCGAAGTCGTGCGTCGCCGGATCGTCGAGACCATAGAGATGCTTCGTGGCGGCGGTCTCCTTGGAAAGATCGACCGCCTCGGGGCCGGAGGACTGCATCTCGAAAGCCAGTTCGTAGTTCCGGATGCGGCCTTCGAGCTCGGAGTCTTCCGCTTTGTCCGCGTTGAACCGAGAGTTTAGGGCCCGCAAGAATTCGATCTTCGAGAGCTGTTGCTCGCGAGTGGTCCCCGCCGGAGGCTTCAGGTGGAAGATCGGCGTATCGCCCTGCCGGAATTGCGATCCCTGATAGGTGGCGGGGAGAAATCCCGAGCTCCAGTTCTTAGGACCGCCGACAACCTCTTTGTCGTCGGTGAGTACGACGAACGACGGCAGGTTCATGTTCGCCGTACCGAGCCCGTAGGTCACCCAGGCGCCGAGCGAGGGCCGTCCGGCGAGAATGTCGCCGGTGTTCATTTGGCAGACGCTGCCCACGTGGTTGAGACCGTTCGCCCAGCAGGAACGAAGCACGGCGATCGAGTCCACGTGCTGCGCGATGTGCGGATACCAATCGGAAACCCAGGTGCCAGACTGTCCGTGGCGCTTCCACTTGCGCGGCGAACCCATCAACGTGTTCGACGCGGTCCCCATGGCTGTAATCACTTTGCCGAAGCTGGCGGGCATCGGCTGGCCGTGCATCTCGTTGAGTTTCGGTTTGGGATCGAACAGATCGATGTGGCTGGGGCCGCCTTCCATGAACAGCCAGATCACCGACTTCGCTTTCGGCGCGTGGTGCGCGGGTTTCGGTTCCAAAGGATCCTTAACCGCGGCCTGCGCTTCTAACGAAGCGAGCGCGATTCCGGCGAGTCCCGAACCGGCTTGCGAGAAGAACTCGCGGCGGCTGCGAACGGGCCAGCGGTGCGAAATACGGTCCATGGCTAGTTGATGTACAAAAATTCGTTCGAGTTGAAAAGCATGTGCGTCAGATCGGCGAGCGGCGAATCGCTGCCGAGCGCGGCCTGCTTGGCGAGGAACTCCTTGGCCATCGCCTGTTCCTCGGGCGAAGCGGGGCGCGAATACGCGAGCCGCCAGGCGCGGTCGATCTGCGCGGATTCGGTAACGCCTTCGTCGTTGCGGACACGGCGGGCGAACGCTTGCGCCCAGCCGGTCACCAGGTTGTTGTTCATCAGTTCCAGCGCCTGCATGGGAGTCATCGTCGCGTTGCGGCGGGCGCAGCTTTCGTGCGTGTCCGGCAGGTCGAACGCTTCGAGCATCGGATAGCGGGTATTGCGCCGCACAAAGATGTAGATGGACCGGCGCGCCGCATCGTCCGCGTCTTCATGCGCCGCCCAACCGCCGCGGGTTACCATGCCGGCGGGCAGGGGCGGAAAGACTCCCGGCCCGTACATCTTGCCGTTAAGAACTCCGGCCGTGACGAGCATCGAATCGCGGACGGCCTCCGCTTCCAGCCGCCGCCGGTTGTAGCGCCAGAGGAGTTTATTCTGCGGGTCGGCTTTGGCGCCGGCTTCGTTGAAGGCGCTCGATTGTCGGTAAGTGGAAGAGAGCAGGATGCGGCGGTGCAGCTTCTTTAAGCTCCAACCGTCTTCGACGAACGTCGCGGCGAGATAGTCGAGCAATTCCTTGTTGGCCGGACGCTCGCCCATGGTGCCGAAATCGGAAGGCGAACCGGCCAGCGCTTTTCCGAAATGCCAACCCCAAACGCGATTGACGATCACTCGCGCCGTCAGCGGATTCTTGGCGTCGGTGAGCCACTTGGCGAGAGCGGTCCGCCGGCCCGAGGAGTTGGGCAGCGGTTGGATTTTCGCGTCCGATGGGTCGAGGATCGTCAAGAACCCGGGCTGCACTTCTTCGAGCGGCGCGTCGTAGGCTCCTTGCGAAAGCACGTGCGTGGCGGGCGAGCGTGCGCCATCGTCGATCATGACTTGCGCCACAGGCATCTCGACGAACATCGAGTTGAATTTCGCCAGTTCCGCCTTCAGCGCCCGATAACGCGCCTTGGCGTCACCTTTCAACTTCGCTTCCACTTCTTCGTCCTTGAAGTAGACCTGAGGAGCGGCCTTGAGCGCCATGTGCGATTGATAGGGCGAGCGCGTGGAGGAGTCCATTTTCAGGGCTTCCTGAATCTCCGCCGGGAATCGAGACATGCGCTCTTCGTGGAACTTGTCGCGCGCGGGCTTGAGGATCGCTTGCATTTCGGCGCGGATGGCCGCCGTCGCCTCTTCCCAGCGCGCGCGTTTGGCGAAATACTTTTCCCGCGACGGACCGTCGAGCAGAACTTCCGCGTCGTCCTTCAGCCGGGTGTTCGCAAAAAACGCCTGCAAGCGGTAGTAATCCTTTTGCAGGATCGGATCGAACTTGTGATCGTGACAGCGGGCGCAGGCGACGGTTAAACCCATAAAGGCGTAGCCCACGGTGTCGGTGATGTCGTTCAACAATTCCTGCCGCCGCTGCGCGATGTTGGCGGCGTTGTATTCGTCGGGGAAGTGACGATTGAAGCCGGTGGCGATCAGGGCGTCCGGATTGCCGGGAAACAACTCGTCGCCCGCGATTTGCTCTTCGACAAAACGATGGAACGGTTTGTCCGAGTTCAACGATCGAATCACGTAATCGCGGTACCGCCAGATGTGGGGGCGCGTGTCGTCGGCCTTGAATCCATCGGAATCGGCGTAACGAGCAATGTCGAGCCAGTGGCGCGCGTACCGTTCGCCGTAGTGCGGCGAAGCGAGAAGGCGGTCAACCACTTTTTCGAACGCGCGCGGGGAGGAATCGGCGAGAAACTCCTGCACTTCCTGGACGGTGGGCGGGAGTCCGGTCAGGTCGAGGGTCGCGCGCCGAATTAACGTTACTTTATCGGCGGGCGCGTTCGGCGCGATCTTTTTCTCCTCCAACTTGGCGAGGATAAAGGCGTCGATGTCATTCTTCGCCCAAGCACTGTCGGCGACGGGCGGGACCACCGCCTTCGCCACGGGCTGGAACGACCACCAGCGCTTCTGAAGCGCGGTGAATTCCTTGGGTTTTGTATGCGATTCGCTGGAAAAGCAGACCGGGCTTAAGGCCAAGAGCAGGGAGAAAAGCGCAGTACTTCGCACGCCGAGATTATATCCCCAACTCGGCCCCGCCGGAAAAGGAGTGTTGATCTTCCCCTGGACACCGCGCTATCCTCTTCGCATATCGAAGGTTCTCACCGCCACCAACCCCCGTTTGCCGAACCCTTTGACCGAATCGAAGATCACCCCGAACTTGAAGGAGTCTTGAAAAGCGTGACGTTTCTTACCGGAGCCCCGTGCGCTAAGGTGCTGCTGTTTCTTTTTCTGATTTGCATGGGCGCGTTCGCCCAGCAAACTCCCGCCGAAGGCCCAACCAGGCACGGCGGCGAAGCCAATCTCGTTCTCCCCGATCTCGAACTCGCCACGTTCATGGACGGCGTTAGCGGAACCTCGCTTCTTTATGGCGGACTGGCGGTGTGCGCGCTCGGTTTGCTGTTCGGCCTCTGGATTTTCAAGGAACTGCAGAATATGCCGGTCCACAAATCCATGCTCGAAATTTCGGAGTTGATCTACGAGACGTGCAAAACGTACCTCGAAACCCAGGGCAAGTTTCTGCTGATCCTCGAGCTGTTCATCGGCGCGATCATCGTCTTCTACTTCGGCTTCCTGCAGCGCATGGACGCCGTGCGTGTCGCAATCATTCTGGTGTTCTCGCTGATCGGCATCGCGGGCAGCTATGCGGTGGCGTGGTTCGGGATTCGCGTCAACACGTTCGCCAATTCGCGGACCGCGTTCGCGAGCTTGCGCGGCAAGCCATTCCCCTGTTACGCGATTCCGCTGAAAGCCGGAATGTCGATCGGCATGCTGCTGATCTCGGTGGAACTGTTGCTGATGCTCTGTATCCTTCTGTTCATTCCGGGCGAACTCGCCGGGCCTTGCTTTATCGGATTCGCGATCGGCGAATCGCTGGGCGCGGCGGCGCTGCGCGTGGCGGGCGGCATCTTCACCAAGATCGCCGACATCGGCGCGGACCTGATGAAGATCGTCTTCAAGATTAAGGAAGACGACGCTCGCAATCCCGGGGTGATCGCCGATTGCACGGGCGACAACGCGGGCGATTCCGTGGGACCCTCGGCGGACGGCTTCGAGACTTACGGCGTCACTGGCGTCGCGCTGATTAGCTTCATTCTGCTCGCCGTGTCGAACCCGGTAGTGCAGGTGCAGCTACTCGTGTGGATTTTCGTGATGCGCGTGGTGATGGTGATCGCCTCGGGTGTTAGCTATTTCGTCAACGACGCGATGGCCAAGGCGAAGTATTTGAACGCGACTAAGATGAACTACGAAGCGCCGCTCACTACACTGGTGTGGCTCACTTCGATCGTCTCGGTGGCGGCGACGTATGGAGTGAGCTACCTGCTCATTCCGAACATCGGCGGCGATTCCTCGCTGTGGTGGAAGCTCTCGACGGTGATTACGTGCGGCACGCTCGCCGGGGCGATTATCCCCGAGCTGGTGAAGATTTTCACATCCACTGAATCGCGGCACGTGCGCGAAGTGGTCACTTCCTCGCGCGAAGGCGGCGCGTCGCTAAACATCCTGTCGGGACTCGTGGCCGGTAATTTCTCGGGCTTCTGGTTAGGCTTGGCGATGGTAGCGCTGATGTCGATCGCCTACGGCGTCTCGACGTTGGGCTTGAGCGCGCTGATGATCGCGCCCGCCGTGTTCGCTTTTGGGTTGGTGGCGTTCGGATTTCTGGGTATGGGGCCGGTGACGATCGCCGTCGATAGCTACGGCCCGGTAACCGACAACGCACAGAGCGTCTACGAGCTTTCGGTAATCGAGACGCTGCCCAATATCAAAAGCGAACTGAAGAAGCAGTATGGCTTTGACGCGAACTTCGAGTTGGCGAAGCACAATCTCGAGGAGAACGACGGCGCGGGTAATACCTTCAAAGCCACGGCGAAGCCGGTGCTGATCGGTACGGCGGTGGTTGGCGCTACGACGATGATCTTCTCGATCGTCGTGTCGCTCACCCAAGGGTTAAAGCCCGACCTGCTCGCCAATCTATCGATTCTTTATCCGCCGTTCTTACTGGGACTCATCACCGGCGGAGCGGTGATTTATTGGTTTACCGGCGCTTCGACGCAGGCGGTGACTACGGGCGCTTACCGCGCGGTGGAGTTCATCAAGGAGAACATCAAGCTAGAAGGGACGACGAAGGCGAGCGTAGCGGATTCGAAGAAAGTGGTGGCTATCTGCACGGAGTACGCGCAGAAGGGCATGTTCAACATCTTTCTCACCGTGTTCTTCGCGACGCTGGGATTCGCGTTCGTGGAGCCTTACTTCTTCATCGGTTACCTGCTCTCGATCGCGCTGTTCGGGCTGTATCAGGCGATCTTTATGGCGAACGCGGGCGGCGCTTGGGATAACGCGAAGAAAATTGTCGAGACGGAGTTGAAGGCGAAGGGTACTCCGCTGCACGACGCAACGGTGGTCGGCGATACGGTGGGCGATCCGTTCAAGGACACTTCGTCTGTCGCGCTGAATCCGATTATCAAGTTCACGACGCTGTTCGGGCTGCTGGCGGTCGAACTCGCCGTGTCGCTGACGGAATCGAATGGATCGACGCTATCGGCAACGCTCGCGGTGGCGTTTATCGCCGTGGCGCTGTACTTCGTTTACCGCAGCTTCTACGGCATGCGGATCGAAAAGTAGCCAATTTCGATTGCACGCTTCGGTGTGCGAGAACGTCCGCTATTAGTGTCTTAGACTGCTGGCGTTCTTGAACGGCGTCTCTTTTCCGAAATCGATTGATTGTTCGTCGTGCTCCGGGCATTACATGAGACCCGACGAGAACCCAGTATTTTGTCGCTATTGTTCCAGTTGCGTGGGGACTTGTAGTTGTGTTTGCCACAACAACATGTATATCTCCGAAGGTTTTAGCTACTCCACCGGTTCACAAATTTGCTACTTCAGCTCCGGCGAGCCATGTGGCACATGCCGAAATGATCGTGGTTGTCCCAATTGGAGTTAAACATGCGACTGCTTTCAGTGTTTTACATTCTTTTGCCGTCGATTTGGGGCGAGAGCCTGCCTCGAATCGTTACGCTCACCGATCCCGATCTACTCGTAAGATATGGCGGACGCATCCCTCGCTACGCAGGAGGCAACGCCATCGTCGCCGAAAGCCATGCGCGATCTTCGGCGGAGGCCGCGATCAGGCTCTACGACTTGCAGTCCGGTGCTTGGAAAACTTTGAACGTGTGGCCGGACGGCGAGCCGGTTGCCGACCTGTTCGTGAATCAAGTGTCGCCACTCGTCGGTGGGAGGGTCGCCGTTGCCATGCGTGTGGTGAGTGGGACGAATCAACGCGCGGAAGTCCTAAGTGTGTTCGGGCCGGCGGGGCGCTCTTCAACCCGGATTCGCACCAATCCCCTGGCCTTCGATTCGTTCGCCGTCGATCCGCAAGGACGCTACTGGGTCTTTGGAGTTTGCCCGGACTATCTTGCCGAGCAGTGTGGCTCGGAGTACTCCACCGTTCGCGGCTACTCCCCGGACGGGCGGGAGATCGCGTCGTTCCTCCCCGCCTCGCACATTGGGCCGGACGCTTGGAAGCCGCGTTTTCCTTCGGAGACGACAAACCGGATTTTCGCCGGCGAGGGCCGGATTGGCCTCTACGCCGGTCACTTCCGCCATTGGATCGAACTCGATTACGAAGGCCACGAATTAGCGCGCGTCCCAGTGACGTTTCCCAAAGGAGTAACGGGGATTCGATTGGCGATGTCGGATTCTGGGCGAGTCTTCGCGAGTGGCAATGGCAGCGCTTCGCTGTTCGAATTAAATAAGTCAAGCGGCGAGTTCGAGCGCGTGGGCGACTTCGGCGGCTCCCTATGCGGGTACGAAAACGGATCGCTGGTGTTTATGAGCTTCGACGTGGGCCGGGAGACGCGATTCCGGTTCGTGCCGCTACCGTAGAAACTTCCCTTTCGGGTCTTTACATTCTTAGCCGTGCACCACGCGACGCCTAAGTGACGATAGAAACTTACCGTGGCGCCGTACTTCGTTTACCGCAGCTTTTACGGCATGCGGATCGAGAAGTAGCGAGCTAGCGCGCCTCTTCGAGCGCGGCCGTGGCGGTTTCCCACTCGCCTTCGAGCTCCGCGATGCGCGCGCGCAGGCCGCTAAGGTCGACCGCCAGACGCCCCGCCTCCGACGGCTGTTTCGCCATCAGGGCCGTCAGTTCCGCGGCTTCGGCTTCCACGCGCGAGAGGCTCTTCTCGATGTCCGCGACTCGATCTTCGAGTTGCTTGAGCTTGATCGGGTTGACCTTTTTTGCCGGCTTGGGGGCGGGCGCGGTACCGTTTTGCGCGGGTTTCGAAGTTACGGTTGGGGCCGCCGCCGCTTCCGGACCGCCGGACTTGCGCCACAGATAGTCTTCGTAGTTGCCGGGGTACACCGTCACTTCGCCGCCGCCGATTTCGAACACACGGGTGGCGAGCTTGTCGATGAAGTAACGGTCGTGGGAGACGAACACTACGGTGCCCGTGAACTCCGCCAGCGATTCGAGCAGGACGTCCTTCGCGCGCATGTCGAGGTGGTTGGTCGGCTCGTCGAGCAGCAGGAAGTTCGACGGCGAGAGCAGCATGCGCGCGAGCGCGTAGCGATTGCGCTCGCCGCCCGACAGCACGCCGATCTTCTTGAACACATCGTCTTCCGAGAAGAGGAAGCAGCCGAGAATGCTGCGCAGTTCGGTCTCCGTGCGGCGCGGCGCCTGCGCGTGTAGATCGTCGAACACGCGCTCTTCGGGCGGCAGCACCTTATATTGATCCTGCGCGAAGTAATCGACCTCGACGTTGTGCCCGAGCTTATACAAGCCGCTCGTTAACGGTTCCTCTCGCGACAAGAGCTTGATCAAAGTCGATTTGCCCGCGCCGTTGTGGCCGACCAGCGCGATGCGGTCGCCGCGTTCGATCGTGAAGCGGACCTTCGAGAACACGTGTTTCTCGCCGTAGCTCTTTGCGACGTCCACAAACTCCGCCACGACGCGCCCACTGGGCTTGGGTTGCGGAAAGCTGAAGTGAATCGTTTTCTCGTCGGGCGGCAACTCGATGCGTTCGATCTTTTCGAGTTCCTTGATGCGGCTCTGCACCTGCTTCGCTTTCGACGCCTGATAGCGGAACCGCGAAATGAAGGCGTCGAGCTGATCGATGCGCTCCTGCTGATTGCGCTGTTGCGCTTTCATCTGATCGAAGCGCTCTTGCTTCTGCACCAGGAACTTCTCGTAGTTCGCCTTGTAGATCGTGATTTTCTTGTTCCAGATCTCGGCGATGCGGTTGGTGACGACGTTCAGAAAGTAGCGGTCGTGCGAGATGAGGACGAACGCGTTGGGGTAGTTTCCCAGATACTCTTCGAGCCAGTTGCGGGCTTCGAGATCGAGATGATTCGTCGGCTCGTCGAGCAGCAGAATGCTCGGGCGTTGCAGCAGCAGTTTTGCGAGCGCGATGCGCATTTGCCAGCCGCCCGAAAACTCTTCGGTCTTGCGCGTCCAATCCTCTTTGGGAAAGCCCAGGCCGCCGATGACCGTGCCCACCTGCGCTTCAAGCGCGTAGCCGTCGCTCGATTGGAAATGCGTTTGCAGATCGTGGAAGCGGTCGGCGACGGCGAGATATTCGTCCGACGTAGGGTCGAGTTCGCCCATCTTGTGCGCGAGTTCTTCCATCTCGCGCTCCATATCGTGCAGGCCGGAGAACACGGAAAGGCACTCCTCGAACACGGTTCGGCCGCTCATCGCGAGGCCGTCCTGAGGGAGATACCCGACGGTGAGGCCCTTGGCCAGATTGCATTGGCCCATGTCGAGTTGTTCGAGGCCGCCGATCACCTTGAGAAGCGTCGATTTGCCGGTACCGTTCGCGCCGACCAGGCCGATGCGATCCTGCGGCGTGATGAGCCAATCGACGCCCTCGAACAGAAGTTTGTGACCGAAGCGCTTTCCGGCGCCGACTAGTTGAATCATCGGAGACTACTCGGCGGTATGCCGCAGCACGAGGCCGGCGCGCGCTTCCGTTAACTGCCCGCCGTCCACCATCACGACGCCGTTGACGAGCACGAAATCGAAGCCCTCGGAGAATTGGTGCGGATTCTCGTAAGTCGCTTTGTCGCCCACTCGCGCGGGGTCGAAGAGCAGCAGATCGGCGGTCATCCCTTCGCGGATCGCGCCGCGGTCCTTGAAACGGAACGTTCGCGCGGGCATCGACGTCATGCGGCGCACGGCGTCTTCGAGGGTGAGCGCTTTGCGGTTGCGGACGTACTCGCCCAGCACGCGGGCGTTGGTGCCGTAGCTACGAGGATGCGGAATGCCTACACCGAACTCGCGCACGCCGCCGTCGCTCGCGACGGCCGTGTATGGGTACTTCATGATGCGGTCCACATCGGTCTCGCCCATCGAGCGGTAGACCATCTGCGCGCCGCCCGCCTGCATCAAGTCGAGGATCGTCTCGATCTCGTTCTCGATGGTCTTTTCGCGGCCCTTCATTACATTAATTTCGGAAATCGTTTTCCCTTCGTAGCTCTTCTCGGGACGGAACGAAGCGACAGCGGCATAGGAGTAATCGGGCTGCCCCTTATCGGCGAGCATCTTCTTCATCTCCGCCGCGATGCGCGCGCGAGTTTCGCCGGAGCGCAGTCTTTCGAGAACCGCCGCCGCGCCGTCGGCCAGCGCCCAGCTGGGCATCGTGATTCCCAGGTTGGTGCTCGACCGGTCGTAAGGATACTGATCGACGACGACATCGACGCCTTCGTTGCGATAGCGCTCGACCAGCGCGATCGATTCGGCGGAGCGTCCCCAAAGCTTGCGATTGTCGATCTTGAAATGCGAAAGCTGCACGCGCAAGCCGCCTTCGCGCCCGGCCTTGATCGCTTCCTCGATCGCCGCGAGCACGAACTCGCCCTCGTCGCGCATGTGGCTCGCGTAAACGCCGCCCGACTTACCGGCGGCCTTCGACAACGCCACCACTTCGCGAGTATCGGAGTATGTGCCGGGGATGTAAATGAGTCCGGTCGAGAATCCCACCGCGCCGTCGGCCATGCCCTTCTCGACGAGCGCCTGCATCTTCTCGATCTCTTCGTCCGTAGCCTTCTTGAGCGACGTTCCCATCGCCTCGGCTCGCACGGTGTTGTGCCCGATGAGCGAAGCGACATTCAATCCCAAGCCCATCGTTTCGAGCTTCTGAAACCATGCCCCCAGGTCGGCCATGGACCCGCCGCAATTGCCCGTGACGACGGTGGTCACGCCGTCCATCAGGTAGTTGTCGCCGCGAGGAACTTTCTCGATCCCGCCTTCGATGTGCGTGTGGACATCGATGAAGCCCGGCGAGAGAACGCGCCCGCGGGCTTCGATGTCGCGGTCCGCCGTCTTGGCGTCGAGCTTGCCGATGGCCGCGATCCGTCCGTTCTTCACCGCCACGTCGGCGGCGAACCATGGGTTGCCGAGCCCATCGACGACGCGCGCGTTGCGGAAGATCGTGTCGTAGTCGGCGGCAAGAACCAAAAGCAAAGACGCGATCATCTTAGGCGGCCAACAGGTCGAAGATGCGAATCAAATATTCGCGGAGTTGCGGGCGTGGAACGACGGCGTCCAGAAAGCCGTGCTTCAGGAGAAACTCGCTGCGCTGGAAACCTTCGGGCAACTTCTGCCGGATGGTCTGCTCGATCACGCGCGGTCCGGCAAACCCGATGAGCGCGCCCGGTTCGGCAATGTTCAAATCGCCGAGCATCGCAAAGCTCGCCGTGACGCCGCCGGTGGTAGGGTCGGTCATCAGGCTGACGTAAGGCACCTTCGCCTCGTCGAGCTTCATCAGCGCCGCCGAAATCTTGGCGAGTTGCATCAAGCTGATCGCGCCTTCCTGCATGCGCGCGCCGCCCGACGCGGAAACGATTACGAGAGGCTGCTTGCCGGCGATCGAGCGCTCGATGGCGCGGGTCACCACTTCGCCCACCACGGTGCCCATGCTGCCGCCGATGAACTTCAGTTCCAGCGCGCAGACGTTCACCGTGTGCCGGCCCATGCGTCCGCGCGCGCTTAACACGGCGTCGCGCAGGCCCGTCGATTCGCTCATCGCGGCCAGGCGCGACGAGTAACTTTTCGAGTCGACAAAATGCAGAGGGTCGGTAGACCGCAGATCGCTATCGAACGTCTCCCATTCGCCCTCGTACAAGACGCTCAAGCGTTCGCGCGCGTCGATCCGGAAGTGATAGCCGCACTTCGGGCACACCTGCATGTTCTTTTCGAGATCGTTGCGGAAGATCACCACGCGGCAACCGCCGCACTTCACCCATAGCCCTTCCGATTGGACCGTGCGATCCGCTTCGGGCGTGGGCGTAACGCCCGGCTTGCTGCGCTTAAACCAACTCATGCGTAAGTTTCTAGTCTCGCATGCGAGGCCGGATTCAGCGCGGATACGGATGTCCGCGCAAGATGGCGAAGGCTCGGTAAATCTGCTCGGCCAGCATGGCTCTGGCCATCTCGTGCGGAAACGTCAGGCGCGACAGCGACAGCAATTGATCGGCGTCCCGCCGCCATGCGGGCGGTAACCCATCGTGACCGCCGACGGCGAACACCAGATCGCGCCCGTAGCGTTCGCCGTCCTCGAACAGCTTGACGAAACGCGCCGTATCCAACGCCTCGCCTTCGGGATCGAGGAACACGGTTTTCGCGGAAGGGTGCTGGCCGAAAGGCGAAAACTTCTTCGGATTCACCTCCCGCATCTCGCACGCGGAGAAGCGCGACGCGCGCCGCACGAAGTCGTCGGCGACGGCATTAAGGTTCGAATCTTTGGGTTTTCCGATGTAGTAAAGAAACGTTTTCAAAAGTTACGCCACGCTACAGTAGTGTAATAACGCATGTTGCCGGAAATCGTCGTTCGCACGAGCGATGGCCAAACCAAATCTCTGAGGCTCGAAAAAGACCGTCTCACTCTGGGCCGGTCCAGTTCGAACGATCTCTCTTACCCCGAAGATCACGGGCTGTCGCGCAATCACTTGCTGGTGGAGCGCATTGGGCGCGACTGGCAGGTGATCGACCTCAACAGTAAGAACGGCACGCTCGTAAACGGGATCAAGATCACCGCGCCCACCAAGCTAGAACCGGGTTACCGCATCAGCGCCGGGCATCTGGTGATCTCCTTCGCCGAGCCTTCGCCCAGCGTCTCAAACGAGACCGTCGTGTTCGTCGAAGGCGGGCTCGACACGCCTTCTTCTTCGACCGTAATCACTTCGCTCGAAGGGCTGTCGCGGAAGAAGGAATCCGAAAGCGATACCGGAACGGCTTCGGCTTCCAGCGAGGCGCGCCGGACCGCGGCGTTCGCGAAAGCCAGCGCGGAGTTGTCGGCGCAGCGGTCGGTGGACGACCTCTTTCGCGTGATTATGGAGCAGGCTCTGGAGGCGGTGGGCGCGACGCGCGGCGTGCTGATGACGCTCGAAGGCGAGGAGAAGCTCACCGTGCGGGAGGCGCGCGGCGAAGGGTTCAAAATCAGTTCTTCGGTGCGCGACAAAGTGGTTCGGGAGCGGCAGTCGCTGCTGGTGCGCGACACGCAGCTCGGCGCGGATTGGGCGTCGCAATCGATCGTCGACGCCAGCGTGCGCAGCTTCATGGCCGTCCCGCTGCAGACGCAGGATAAGGTGCTGGGGCTGATCTATCTGGATTCGTCCACGCTCAAGGAGTTTGCGAAAGACGATCTGGAACTGATGACGCGAATGGCGAACATCGCCGCCATCCGCATCGACGCCGCGCGAGTCACCGACGTCGAGGCGGAGTTGAATCGCGCCGCCGTAATCCAGCGCGGCTTGTTGCCTTCGGCGCCGCCCAACGTGCCCGGAGTGGAACTGGCGGGCTACAACTCGCCGTGCCGTACCGTCGGCGGCGACTACTACGATTTCTTCGCCTATCCCGACGGGCGCGTCGCCCTGATCGTCGCCGACGTGGCGGGCAAGGGAATGTCGGCCGCGATGCTGATGTCCAGTTTGCAGGCGCGCGTGCAGGTATTAGCCGAGGAGCCTTCGGATTTGGCGGCGATGGTGACCCGTTTGAATTCCGTCGTCGCGAAGAACTGCCCGGCGAATCGCTTCATCACGTTTTTTATCTGCGTTCTCGATCCCGCAAGCGGGGAAGTGAAGTACTGCAACGCGGGTCACAATCCGCCGGTGCTGGTTCGAGCGGCGGGCGGCAACGTGGAGACGCTGGCCGGAGGCGGCGTCATCTTGGGTATTCTCCCCAAGGCGCAATACTCCGAATGCACGACGCACATGGAGCCGGGCGATGTGCTGATCCTGTTCTCCGACGGGGTGACGGAAGCGATGAAGGCGGGCGAGGACGAGGAGTTCGGCGAGGAACGTTTGGCCGAAGTGGCGGTAAAGAATCCGAATTTAAACCCCGCGCAGTTGATCGTCGAGATCAATCGGGCCGTTTCCGTGTGGTCCGCCGGAGCGTCTCCCGCCGACGACGTAACGCTCGTCGTCGCGCGGCGGAAGGGCTAGCGCGATTTGGAATCGATCAGCGCCTTTTTCCCCGCTTACAACGACGCTCCTTCGCTGCCCAAGTTGATCGGCAAGGCGTTTGAGACCTTGATCGCCACCGGCCGCGAGTTCGAAGTGATTGTCGTGAACGACGGCAGCGCCGACGACACCGGCGAGGTATTGCGTACCTTGCAGCTCGAGCACGGCGAACGGCTGCGCGTGGTCACGCATCCCGAGAATCGAGGCTATGGCGGAGCGCTCCGCTCAGGATTCGCGGCGGCGCGCAGCGATCTAGTCTTTTACACCGATGGCGACGGGCAGTACGACCCCGGCGAACTTCCGAAACTACTCGAGCTGATGAAGCCGGGCGTCGGACTCGTCAACGGCTACAAGCTGGAACGCAACGATCCCGCGCATCGCATCTGGATCGGCAACGTCTACAACGCCTTCGCACGCCTGATTTTCGGCATCCGGCTGCGCGATGTCGATTGCGATTTCCGGCTCGTCCGGCGGCACTTAGTGGAGCGCATCCAACTGACGGCCACCAGCGGCACGATCTGCGTCGAATTGGTGGCGAAGCTGGAACGGGCGGGCTGCGTCGTCGCCGAAGTGGGCGTGCATCACTACCCGCGCCTCCACGGGCGGAGCCAGTTTTTTCGAATCAAATCGCTGGCTACGACCTTCTCGCAACTAGTGCGCCTTTGGGTGCGGATTCACCTGTTCTTATGGCCTATCGCATCGGTCTGGCCGACCTGAAGGCCGCGCTCGCGGAAACCGAACCGGCGTGGCGGGAGAATCTCGCGCGCGTGCACGAGCGCTCGCATTACATCTTAGGCCCCGAAGTCGAGGCGTTCGAGCGGGAGTTCGCCGCCGCGATGAACGCGAAACACGCGGTGGGTGTCGCGAGCGGTTCGGACGCGATCGCGGTGGCGCTACGGGCGCTCGGCATTCGCGGGGAAGTGCTAACGAGCGCGCTTACCGCACCCTTTACGGCGGTGGCGATTCGGGCGGCGGGCGCGCAACCGCAATTCGCCGATATCGATCCCGAAACGCTGCTTGTCGATCCCGGAGATCTTGCGGACCGCGTTACGAAGCGCACGCAAGCGATCGTCCCGGTTCATCTTTATGGGCAGCCACTACGGCTCGGGCCGCTCAAAACTCTCAAAATTCCCGTCCTGCAAGACGCTTGTCAGGCGCACGGGGCGCCGCTTACCGGACTGCGCGCATACAGTTTCTATCCGACCAAGAATCTTGGGTGCCTAGGCGACGGTGGAGCCGTGGTGACGGACGACGCCCGTTTCGCGAAGCGGCTTCGGGAAATTCGCGATGGCGGACGCCGCGGCGGACAAGTGGCGTTTGTCGAAGGAATCAACTCACGGCTCGACGAAATCCAGGCTTGTTACTTGCGGGCGTTTCTGCCGAAGCTCGGCGAGTGGAACCGGCGCCGCCGCCGTCTGGCCGCCATATACGACGCCGCGTTCGAGGACTTAGAGTCGGTCCGGCCCGTTCGGCGATGGCCTTGCAGTGTCGTGCATTTGTATGTTGTCCGGGCGCGTCGGCGCGACAAGCTGAGAGAGCATCTTGCGGCCAAGGGGATCGCAACTGGAGTTCACTACCCGCAACCGCTCCACCTTCACCCCGCCTTTGCGGATAATGGATTGCGCCGCGGCGATCTTCCTCACACCGAAAAGGCCTGCCGGGAGATCGTTTCCCTTCCTTTACACCCGTTTCTTGACGATTTTGATGTGGAAAGTATTGCCAATGAGGTCCGGACCTTCTATTGTTGTTAACAATCTTGGTCTTGGGATACGTTGGGACCCGAGTCCTCGTAACGGGTGGACTCGGATTTATCGGTAGCAATTTGGCCCTGCGGCTCGCCCGTGAAGGGGCGATCGTCACGGTCGTCGACCCGTGTGTGCCGGGGTCCGGCGGCGACCGCGACAACATTCCGCGCGATTCGGACATTCGTGTCCTTGAGGTCGATATCGCGCACGCGCACCGGCTGCGCGCCGAGATTTCGTCGGCGGATGTGGTGTTCAATTGCGCGGGCGAGATCAGCCACATCGACAGCATGCGCAACCCGGAGCGCGATCTGGAGTTGAACACGCGCGCCCAGCTTTGCTTTCTCGAAGCCGTGCGCGATTGGCGTCCGGGCGTACGCGTTGTGTACGCTTCGACGCGGCAAGTGTACGGGATCCCGCAGTATCTGCCGGTCGACGAAAAACATCCCGTCCATCCGGTGGATTACAACGGGGTCCACAAGTACGCCGCCGGGCAATACCATTTCATGCTGACCCGCAAGGGCGAACTCGACGCCGTCGTTTTGCGGTTAACGAATGTGTACGGACCGCGGATGTCGATGAAGGCGATGAACCAGGGCTTTCTGAGCGTCTTTCTCAAGCGCATGCTGGACCGCGAGCCGATCCTGGTTTACGGCGACGGCATGCAGCAGCGCGATCCGCTGTACGTGGACGACGCCGTGGAAGCGTTTCTGCTGGCGGGGCTTATGACGGACCCTGGGGATCGCCTTTTCAATGTCGGCGGCGGCGAGGTTCTCACCTTGGGAGATATCGCGAACATCGCTTCGGAGATCGCCGATCTGCCGCCACCGGCGCTGGTTCCGTTTCCCTCGGACCGCAAGTCGATCGACATCGGCAGCTACTCCACCGATTCTTCGCGGTTCGAGTTTGCTACCCGATGGCGCCCGCGCGTACGGTTCGCCGACGGGTTGGCGCGCACCTTCGCGCATTACCAGGTCCGGCAGGAAGCGCCGGTTTGAATCCGGCCGAGTTCGCGAACATCGCCCGTGTCGAGCGCGAACTTTGGTGGTACCGCGGTATGGAGCGCATCTTCCTGCGTTTCGCCGCGCCCTACGCGCCGCCCGCCGGATCGCGAGTAGTCGAAGCGGGCTGCGGTACGGGCTATATGTCGCAGCGCATGGCGGAACATTTTCGCTGGCAGATGTTTCCGGCGGATTTGAGCGGCGACGGTCTGCGCTATTCCCGGCTCGACCGCCGCGCCCAAGCCGATCTTCGCGCGATGCCGTTCGCGTCGTCGAGTTTCGACGCCGTCGTGTCGCTGGACGTGATCGCCCATCTTGCGCCGCCGGACGACCGGCGCGCGTTCGGCGAATTCGCCCGCGTTTTGAAGCCCGGCGCTCCGCTGCTGTTGCGAACGTCGGCGCTCTCTTGGTTGCGCAGCCGCCACTCGATGTTCGTCGGCGAGCGGCAGCGCTATACGAAGGCGAAGCTTCGCACGTTATGCGCCGCCGCCGGTCTGCGGGTGGAGCGGCTAACGTACCTGAACTCGATTCTGCTGCCCGTGGCCGCGTTCAAGTTCCGGGTTTGGGAACCGTTGACGAACGCCCCGCCCGCCAGCGGTGTCGCCCCCGTGCCGCGATGGTTAAATTCGACGCTGGAAAAAGCTCTCGATATCGAGAACGCTTTGCTTGGTGCGGGCGTCAATCCGCCGCTCGGCCAGTCGCTTCTGCTGACGGCGCGGAAACCCACTTGATGGGCGCGACGCGAGGGATCAGAGCAAAGTACAGCGCCGTGCCCACGACGACCACTCCCGACGTGACGGCGAACGCCAAGAAGAACGATCCGGTGCGGTCCACGACAAAACCGGTGAGCCAAGGGCTGACGACGCCGCCCAGATTGCCAAAGCCGTTTTGAATCCCGGTCCACCGGCCCGCCGCTTCGCGCCCGGCGAGCGTCTGCGTGATCGCCCAATTGTTCGACGAGGCGAATCCCATCGACACACCCGCCGCCATCACCACGCCGAGCGCGATCACCGGATTCGGCGCGCTCGCGAACAGCAGCAAGCCGGCCACTCCGAACATCCCGCCGCAGTAGAAGCCCTTGCGGATCCAGGTGGCGCTGCGTCCCGATCGAATGAGTTTGTCGGACCACCATCCGGTGAACATGCTCGAAGCGCCTAACAACCAAAATGGCAGCGAGCCCATCACCGCCATACGCTCTTGCGAGAATCCGCGCTCCATCACCAGGAAGGGCGGAAACCAGAAAATCAGGAAGTACCACGCATAGTTGAGCGCGAATAGCCCGAGCATCGTTCCCCAGCACTCGCGCCGGGCGAGAATCGCGCCGAAACCGATCAGCTTAGGAGCCGCCTCGGCCAAGGGGTCGTGACGCTCTTTCGACTCCCAGATCAGCCACGGCAGCAGCCAAATCAGCCCGCCCAGGCCCATTCCGATGAACAGGAACCGCCAGCCGAATTTCGCCACCAGCAATCCGCCGATTAAGGTCGAGAGCGCGGGGCCCATCTTCGAAAAGCAATCGATCAGCGCGTTCGGCACGCCGCGCTGTTCCGGAGGAAATCGAGTGGCGATGACGCGCGAATAGGCCGGATACGCTACGCTTTCGCCGATGCCGAGGATCAGACGCAGCAGCAGCAGGCTGGCGAACCCCGTGGCGAATCCCGTCAATCCCGTAGCCACGGTCCACACGGCGAACCCGATGCCCAGCACCCACTTCACGTCGAACCGGTCCACCAGCCAGCCCGCCGGAATCTGCAGCGCGGCGTAGGTCCAGAAGAAGGCGGAGGCGAGCCGCCCGAGATTCTCGGCGTTTAATCCTAATTCGCCGCGCATCTGCGGCATGGCGATCGCCAGCGCGCCGCGATCGACGTAATTCAGGAACACCGAGATGGCCAGCATCCAGACGCCCCATTGCGTGGTCTGCCAGATGCGTTGTTGCGAGACGGGCATGGTCTTCATTGGTATCACGACCGGGCTTTACGAACCTTCACAAATGTTTAGATTTCGCGCGGCG
Source organism: Bryobacteraceae bacterium (assembly GCA_033763835.1). GTDB lineage: Bacteria > Acidobacteriota > Terriglobia > Bryobacterales > Bryobacteraceae > JAPKYZ01. The sequence goes on from JANRJS010000024.1 coordinate 57,939, forward strand.
CTTCGCTATGCGCCCGGCGAAACTTTTGGAACTTTCCGCCGTCTCACCCGCAAGTACCACTTGAGGAACGAACAAGAGTTCTGGGATATCTACGAACGGAACCAGCCCGGCCTCTACCGGTATGCGTTGCATCTGACGCGGGACCGGGCGCAGGCCGACGACATCGTGCAGGAGACGTTTCTCGCGCTGATTCGCAAGCCCAACGCGTGGGATCCCGAGCGGGGAGGCGTGCGCTCGTATCTTTACGGCGTCGTGCGTAATCAGGCGCGCCGTTATTGGGACGAACGGCATTCCGGCGAATTGCCGGAAGACTTGCCCGCGCCCGAACGCATGTTCGACGATTTGGCCCGGCGCGAGAGCGAGAAAGAGGTTCGCAGCGCGGTCGCCACCGTGCCCAGCGTCTATCGCGACGCTCTGCGGCTTTGCGATATCGAGGAGAAGAGTTACGACGAAGCGGCGGCGGCGCTCGACTTGCCGGTCGGCACGGTTCGTTCGCGATTGAGCCGCGGGCGCGCTCTGCTGGGGCGGAAGTTAAAGGCGCGGCGGTGGTGGATCGGCGCGTTGGCATTGGTACCGGTGGCGGCGTGGATCGCCTTCACGCCCGCACCCGTTCCGCAGCGCGCCCGCACGCCGGCGACGGAGTTTCTGGTCCTCGATCCCAGCGTCCTCAGCGGAGTCCCGGACGGCTACGTGATGCGCATGAAGGTGCCGGGTGCGACGTTGCGGCAACTGGGTATGCCGCTCGGCGAAGAAATGCACGACACCCGCATCGAGGCGCAACTTTGGATCGAGGCGGACGTGTTGTTGGGCAACGACGGCAGGGCGCGAGCCATCCGGCTCGTGAGCCAATAAGATTAGTTCGAAAAATCAAGGGAGAAATCGGGAATGAAAAAGACTTTGTTGGGATTGGCGTCGGCGGGCGTTCTGCTGGCGCAAGAGGATGTGATCCGCTTCCGTACGGGCGCGGTGGGACTTCCGCCGGGCGGTCCGGCGATCATGATGTTCGACGGCCACGGCGGACCGTTGAACACCGTGAAGGGCGCGCCGTATCAGGCCGACATTACCTCGGAGTCCACTCAGACTCTCGCCGACGGAAACCGGATCGTGAATAAGACGTCGTCTTCGTTCGCCCGCGACGGCGAAGGCCGGACGCGGCGCGAAATCGGCCCAGACGAACACAAGATGATCATGATCGACGATCCGGTGGCGGGCGTGCATTACGTCCTCGACCCGCGAGAGAAAACGGCGCGGAAGATGACGATTCCCAGGGGCGAGGGCGCGATGGCGATCGCCCGTTCGAAAGAGCGCGCTTCCTGGACGGCGGCGGACTCCGTGGAGGTTCGCACGCCCGCGCCCGGACAGATCATGGTGAACCGCCAAGTGATCCGCATGTCGGGCGACAACGCGAACGTGAAGACGGAGCAACTCGGCAAGTCTACGATGGAGGGCGTCGCCGTCACCGGCACTCGGACGACGATGACGATTCCGGCGGGCGAGATGGGCAACGAACGCGCGATTACCGTGACCAGCGAACAGTGGGTGTCCGACGAATTGCAGACCACGATTTCGTCGAAACGCAGCGATCCGCGGATGGGCGAATCGTCGATGCGCGCAACTAACCTGCGGCGCGGCGAACCCGCGCGCTATCTGTTCGAAGTGCCCTCGGATTACAAGGTCGTCGAGGGAGGCGGGCCGGGCATGCAAATCGAACGCAGGATCGAACGCAAAGGACCGCCGATTCTGTAACCGTCCCGCAATCCGCGTTCGCTACACTCCCAAGTGCATTGCGCACCGCGGACGTAATCGAACTCGTACAACCGTTTCACGACGACGGCGACGAGGCCGCGCTCAAGAGCAAGGAGTTGGTCCTCCGGCTGCTTGATCACGGTTCGTCGCCGTTTTCGCGCGATCACTTTACTCCCGGCCACATCACCGGTACAGCCGTGGTAGTGTCTCCGAAAAAAGACCGCTTCTTGCTGGTCCATCACCGCCGCCTGGACCGATGGTTGCTGCCCGGCGGCCATGTCGAGGAATCCGACGCACACGTTTGGGACACTGCGCGCCGAGAGGCAATCGAGGAGACGGGCGTCGAACTCGCGCCCGAGGAGCGTCCGCAGCTGGTCGGCATCGACGTCCACGGTATTCCGGCCAGTGTGAAGAAAGCCGAGCCGTACCACCTGCACCACGACCTGATTTTCCGGTTTTTTGCCAGGTCGGAGCGGTTGCTCGGCTCCGAAGAAGCTCGCGAGGTGCTGTGGTGCGCCGTCTCGCAATTTCAGTTGTACGGACTCCCGGTGTCCATCCGCCGTAGCGTGTTGCGGGCGTTATGGGGGTGGTGAGAGAACTCGGCTTGGGTGCGGCGATCGGCCTCGCGCTTGCCACGCTGGTGGCTCTAGCGGGCCACGTCGCGATCGGGTGGCGATGGTGGGAAAGCGAACCGCGATCCCTGGTGTGGCCGATCGCGCCACTGTTCGAGGAATTGGCGCTGCGCGGCCCGGCGTTCTTTTGGGGAGTCCGACGCTACGGCACGCGGGCGGCGCAGACGGCGAGTATCGGCGCGTCGGCGGCGATCTATCTGGCGATGGGCTGGTCGCTGTCGGGGATCGTGGCGGGTCCGGCGATCGGCGCTTGGATCTTCACGATTCTCGCCTTGGGCCGCGAGAGCATGTGGACGCCGCTCGCCGCGCACTGGGCGTTTACGTTCGCGATGGATAACGGCCCGGCGATCGCGCGGCGGCTGGTGGATTAACTCAACGCCTGCGCGAAAAACTCGCGCGCGGTGGTCGGCATGCGGCGCGGCGTGCCTTCATAAACCAGCTTGCCCGCGTCCGCCGCCTCGAACATCTCCTGATATAGCGCCGCGAAAGAAGGCGTCAGGCCAAAGCTCTCAAAGGTCGATTTCGCCGTTTCGATGGGCAGGAAGTGGTACTTCACCTCGCGGCCTAACGCCGCACCGATCGCCTCCGCGATCTCTTCCGGAGCGTAGTCCTTCGGTCCCGCGAGATCCCGCACCTCGACGCCTTTAGTTCCGCCGAGAAGCGCTTCCGCCGCCGCCGCTCCAATGTCCGGAGTGGCGATCATCGGAATCGCCACTCCCGAGCGAAGGAAACCCGGCAGAACGCCTTGCTCTCGCGCGACAGGCACGCTTTGCAGCCAGTTGTCGAGGAAGTAGCAGGGCCGAAGGAAAATCGCGTTGTCGAGCCGGTCGCGCATCATTTGCTCGGCCACGTACCCTGTCTGGATCGGACCCGTACCGCTCGGCCATTGCGCGCCGACCGTAGAAAGGTACACGGAGACTCCCACTCGCCCTTCCCACGCCGCGCGGGTTAGGCTTTCGGCGACCTTGCGGCGATCGCCGAGATAGTCGTCCGAACGGGACTCGGGCGGCGTCATCAGGAACGCGCCTTTCGCGCCGATCATGATCTTCGCCAGAGCCACCGAGTCCTCGAGATCGGCGACTGCGATTTTCGCGCCCAGCTTTTGGAGGGGTTCCGCCTTCGCTTCGTTGCGCACTACCGCCGTCACCGGAGCGCCCGCCGCCAAAAGTTCGCGGACCACGGTGGATCCCACGTTCCCCGTCGCACCGGTGACGACGAACATTAGGCGTCCACCATCTGGATCAGAGCTCGAATGTAGCCGAACGCGAACGCGAACGCCTGCAAGCCGCCTTTGTCGCCTTCGATGTGCGGCACGTGATCGGGCATCAGCATTCCGTCGTAACCTGCGGCCTTGTACGCCTTGATGCACTTGATGAAATCGATATCGCCGTCGTCGGGGAAGGTCTCCTGGAAGTTGTTCATCTTCCCTTTGATATTGCGGAAGTGCACGTTGAAAATCTTTTTCCGCTTCCCGAAATAGTCGATGTAGTGGAAGATTTGCTCGGCCGGTTTTTCGAGACCTTCGCAAACCGTGCCCTGGCAGAAATTCAAGCCGTGATACGGACTCGGTTTGATCTCGACGAACTTTTTGAACCCCTCGCCGTCGAGCGCGGTAAACACGCCGCGCCAGCCCTTATCTTTCGGCATCATCGGGTCCTGTGGGTGGCAAGCGATCTTCACCTTCTCTTCGGTCGCTACCGGCACCACGCGTTCGAGGAAGTAGGTAATGCGTTCCCAGTACTGCGCGTTCGACACCGGCCCCGCTTCCGTCAATGGCGGGTCCTGCTTGCCGATCGCGTAGTTGAAGGTCGATAGCTCCGCGCCGCCGCGTCCGTAAGTCTTCGGCGTGCGCACCACGCCCAGGATCGACATGTTGTATTTCGCCGAAGGAATCCCCGCTTTCGCGATATTGCGAATGATGTTCTGGATGTCCTCGATCGCCTTGTCGCGGCTCACGGTGAGCCCAGGCATGTCGGGCGCCATAATCGCCGCGTACTCGGCGCGCGTGATGTAAGCCGAGCTTAGGGGCAGGGGCACCATCTCAAGCGTCATACCGGCCTTCTCGACCCGGTCGCGCATTTGCGAAAGATTGTCGACCGACCACTTCTCGTCGAGTCGGCGCGACGGCAAATCGGAGCACAGATGCGTCACGCCTAGCGCGGAGCAGATCTTCAAACCCTCGGGTGTCGAGGCGAATCCGTGCTGCGTGGCGAGTTTCATCTTGCCCGCGCGCAGATCGCGGCGCGGCGTGGGTACCGGGTCTTGCGGCATTGCGCTAGCCGCCTCCGGCGGCATGGCCGCAAGATGCGATTCGGCCGCCCAAGCGCCGGCGGAGGCGATTTGGAAAAATTGTCGTCGGTCCATCGCCCCAAACTATATCGCGAGTAAACTGCGGTTGTTGAGTCCGATTCTGCTGATTCTCGCGCTTGACCCCACCGCCGCGAAGGCCGTCGAGTATCTTGCGGAGCACGTCCCGCGCTGGCCGCGCGAGAACGGCTGTTTTTCCTGTCACCACAACGGCGACGGCGCTCGGGCGTTGCTGGCGGCTAGACGGCGCGGCTATCGAGTGCCGGAAGAGGCGCTGCGAGAGACGCTCAATTGGCTGGCGCATCCGGAGCGTTGGGACCAGTCGGCGAAGCATCCGCAGGCGAGCGATAAGAAGCTCGCGCGAATTCAGTTCGCCGTTGCCGCGCGTGAGGCAGGCTTGCAGCGGGACATGATCGGGGAGAGGCCGGACGACACGCCGGGCGGTCCGATTACGTGGGGTAAAGAACTCGCGACCGCCCTGATCGAGAAGCGGCGGCCGCCCGCACCGGCGCGCCAGAATCCCGACGGCGGCTGGGGATCGCGCAACGGCACACCTTCGGAGGCTTTCGATACGGCGGTGGCCTTGTTGGCCATCGACGACAACGCCGCGACCGCTCGCGGTCGGGCGTATCTTGCCCGCACGCAAACCGAGGATGGAAGTTGGTCCGAAACCACGCGCCCGCCCGGCGCTTCGAGCTACGCGCATCGAGTCTCGACTACTGCGTGGGCGCTGCTGGCGCTACTTCACACGGAAAACTAGCGGCACTTCCTTCGCGTCGATCTTCTTCGTCACGCGGTCGAACACATCGACGTCGAAAGGCCGTCCTACTTTGTTACCCGCAAGGTCTTCGAGCCGCGTGTCGATCATGACTCGATACTCGCCCTTGCGCCAAGGTTGCGGGGGGACGAATCGCCACTCGGTTTCGTTCGCCGCGACACTTGTTTCACCAGTCACGCCTTCAACGCGCAAGAGCCGTTCGAGAAGCGCGTGGTCGGCGGGTTCGGGCAGGGTAACTACGAGCGTCTCCCGAGTCCCGGCGCGGGGCGAAGAGACTTTCCAGTTCGCGGGGTCGAACGGTGCACGGTCCTCGTCTACCACGCGGAACTTCTTCTCGTGCGATCGCGCTAGAGGCTTGCCGCTGGCGTCGGCCCACTCGCGAGCGACAACCAGCGTGTATGAGCGGCCCGTCTCCAGCGCTTCGCCGATCTCTTCCTTCGGCGTGACACCTCGCTTGATCCGCCCGGGATCGAAAAGGATCGTCAGGCGCGTCTGTCGCGGATCCCATAGCTCCTGATCGAGTTCGAGAAACGGAAGCTCTACCGGCTTGCCGCTCTCGTCGAGCAGCGCGATCCGCCTCCACGCTTCGCCCCGGCTCATGGGCTCGCTGAAGTGGACGTAGAACCTCAGCAGGTTCTTCGGGAGAACCGGAGCGGACGGATAGACGGCGACCACCTCGGCCGCCAAGAGGGCCGCGAGGACCAGCACGTGTTTACGGCAGCGCGATAGTGCGCAGATCGAGCGAGCCGGCGGCGTCCGACAGAATCACGGCGCTCTTGTCGTCGAGTTTGTCGAGTTGCTGCACGCCCTTTAAATCCGCGACGGTCTCGTAAGGTACGCCTTGCTTCTCGGTCTGCGCGACGATCCCTTCGTAGCCGTCGAGCTTCTCCGCCGGCAGCTTCATCACGCCGCGGCTGGAATTCGCCATCAGGATGAAATCCTTGCCGTCTTTCTTGTAGACGATCATGTCGAGCGGGCGATTGCGATTGCCCAGTTCCGCGATCGTGCGGCCTTTTACTTTATTGCCCGGCGTGAGTTCGCTCACTGGAATCGTCACCAGCGGCGTGCAGGTGTAGGCGGCGAGGATGTGCGGCTTGCTCGCGATGGTGTAGGGCACAAACGTGCGCACCGGAGCGTTGGTTTCAAACCGCCCATGCGCGCCGTGGAAGATCTCGATCCCGGCGGCTTTCGTGGCGGATTCGAAAGGGTAGGGAATCGCGCGCAGACTCGACGAGAATTCCTCGTTCGAGAGCCCGGCGACGAACACCTTGCCGTCGACGAACGCTAAATCGGTGATCGATTCATTGCGCAGCGTCTGCCCGCGCCGGTCCTTCATTTCGGGCGACGGAGCGTCGGGCAGCGCGATGGAGGCATGCTTTACGTTGTCGAGCGACTGCTCGGTCAGCTTGCCTGCGCCGTCCACGCGAACGATGTGCGCCGTCGCGTCCGGCCCCTTGCCTTTCGAGACGGAGAGGTAGACGTTCTTCGAGACCGGGTTCACCACCGCGTCGGCGATCAGAATCTGGTCCGGCGACGTTCCCAGTAGCGCTGCGACTTTCTCGTTGATCGCCTTGACTTCGATGGTCGTGGCTTTGCCCGCTTTGCGGTCGCCGGTATCGATGGCGACGACGGACGCGGCGGCGGAATCGCCCGCGAAGAGAATGCCTTCCGGTCCGAACGCGAGCGGTCCGGCGGACTTAAGCGCTACCTTGCCCACACGGAGCGATGCGGCGGGTTCGGCGCATGCGAGGGCGCCGGTAACGGCGAGAGCGAGGACGAGTTTCATGAAACCTCCCGCCCGAGATAATATCTCTTTTCAATGACACCCGTGCCAACCACCGAATTCGACGCTCTCAAGTCCAAGTTGAAGGCGACGTGGAGCGCCGGAGACTACGACACCTTCTCCCGCTATATGGAATCGGGCGCGGAGAGTTTCTTTCAAAGCCTCGGCGCGAAGCCAGGGCAGCGGTTCCTCGATGTCGGTTGCGGGGCGGGGCAACTCGCCCTGCCCGCCGCGCGCGCGGGGTTGCGCGTCACCGGTTGCGACATCGCCGCCAACTGGATCGAAAAGGCTCGCGAGCGCGCGACCGCCGAAGGCCTGGACATCCGCTTCGAAGTGGGCGACGCCGAAGAGCTGCCTTATCCCGACGCGAGCTTCGATATCGTCGCCAGCTTGATCGGCGCGATGTTCGCCCCGCGGCCGGAGCGCGTCGCGGCCGAGATGACTCGCGTCGCCCGGCCCGGCGGCACGATCGCGATGGCCAACTGGACGCCGCAAGGATTCATCGGCCAGATGTTCAAAACCATCGCTAAGCACATCGCGCCTTCGGGCATGCCATCGCCGGTATTGTGGGGCGACGAGGCGACGGTGAGGGAACGCCTGCGCGACGGCATCGGATGCCTGCGGCTCTCCCGGCGCATGTACCCGTTCGACTATCCGTTCGGCCCGGCGCAGGTGGTCGAGTTTTTCCGCGTCAACTACGGCCCCGCCGCGCGAGCGTTCGCATCGCTCGACGACGCGGGCCGCGAAATTCTACGCACCGAACTGACCGAGCTCTGGTCCACGAACAACGTCGCCACCGGAGACCGCACTCGCGTGGACGCCGAATACCTGGAGGTGATCGCCACGCGCGTCTAGCGTTCGTGGGAAGGGTCGCGAGAGGAATGCTACATTAATAAAGATTCCCGGGAAAACCCTTCCACGATGATCACCACAAAACCGGAAGTACGTTCCGACTCAAACCCCCAAGAGACCAGCGAATGGCTGGAGGCGCTTAAAGAAGTGGTCGACGATGCCGGCTCCCAACGAGCCGGCTTTTTGTTGACCGCCCTGCTGGAACAGGCGGCCGCCATGGGCGTGCCCGCCGCCCCTAAGCAGACCACCCCCTACGTCAACACGATCCCCGTCGAGGAGGAATTCCCTTACCCCGGCGATCGCGACATGGAGCGGCGCATCCGCAACTTCATTCGCTGGAACGCGATGGCGATGGTGGTCCGCGCCAATAAGTACGACGCGAACATCGGCGGCCACATCTCCACCTATGCGTCGCTCGCCACGCTGGTCGAAGTCGGCTTCAACCACTTCTTCCACGGACGCTACGGCGATCAGCCGGGCGACTTCGTCTATTTTCAGGGTCACGCCTCGCCGGGTATCTACGCGCGCGCGTTTCTCGAAGGCCGCCTTTCGGAAGAGCACCTCAAGAACTTCCGGCACGAGTTGCGCGACACGCCCGGTCTGTCGAGCTACCCCCACCCGTGGCTGATGCCCGATTTCTGGCAGTTCCCCACGGTGTCGATGGGTCTCGGTCCGATCAACGCCATCTACCACGCGCGCTTCATGCGCTACCTCGAGAATCGCGGCATCATCCCGGTCACCCCACGCAAGATTTGGGCGTACCTGGGCGACGGCGAGACCGACGAGCCGGAGTCGCTGGGTGCGCTGACGCTCGCTTCGCGCGAGAAGCTCGACAACCTGATCTTTGTCGTCAATTGCAATTTACAGCGCCTTGACGGGCCCGTTCGCGGCAACGGTTCGATCGTGCGGGAACTCGAATCGGCGTTCCGGGGCGCTGGTTGGAACGTGATCAAGGTGCTGTGGGGTTCCGAGTGGGACGCTTTGTTCCGCAAGGATACTTCGGGTCTGCTGGTCCGCCGTATGGCCGAGTGCGTCGACGGCGAATACCAGAATTTCAAGGCGCGCGGCGCGGCCTATGCCCGCAAAGAGTTTTTCGGCAAGTACCCCGAGTTGGCCGAACTGGTCGCCGATATGTCGGACGACGAAATCGCGGGGTTGCGGCGCGGCGGCCACGACGCTCATAAGGTGTATCAAGCCTACAAGCGCGCCACCGAAACGGTGGGCCAGCCCACCGTCGTCCTCGCCAAGACGCTGAAAGGTTATGGACTCGGCGAAGCCGGCGAAGGCAAGAACGTTACCCATCAGCAGAAGAAGCTGAACGAGGAAGAGCTTGAGTATGTAGTGCGGCGCTTTCAGATTTCCGTTCCCGAGAACATTGTCAAGGAGATTGGGTTTTACCGTCCGCCGGAAGACTCTCCCGAAATGAAGTACTTGCGGAGCCGCACCGAGTCGATGGGCGGTTCCGTACCCTCCCGGAATCCGAAGCCGATTACGATCACCGCGCCGCCGCTCGACGCGTTTAAGGAAACGACGGACGGTTCGGGCACGCGGCAGGCCTCGACGACGGCCGCTTTTGTGGGCATTTTGAAGTCGTTGCTCAAGGATCCGCAAATCGGCAAGCTCATCGTGCCGATCGTGCCGGACGAGGCGCGCACCTTCGGTATGGAGTCGCTCTTCCGGCAATGCGGAATTTACGCGAGCCAAGGCCAGCTCTATAAGCCGGTCGATAGCGACATGTTGCTGTATTACAAAGAAGCCAAGGACGGGCAGATTCTTCAGGAAGGCATCACGGAAGCCGGTTCCATGGCCTCGTTTACCGCGGCCGGGACGGCCTACGCCAACTATGGCGTGCCGATGATTCCGTTCTATATCTACTACTCGATGTTCGGTTTCCAGCGAGTGGGCGACCTGGTTTGGGCGTTCGGCGATTCACGCGGCAAGGGCTTCCTGATGGGTGGCACGGCCGGCCGGACCACGATTCTCGGCGAAGGCTTGCAGCACCAGGACGGCCATAGCCACATCCTGTTCTCCACCGTCCCCACGTGCATCACCTACGACCCGGCCTACGCTTTCGAACTCGCGATCATCATTCGCGACGGCATCAAGCGGATGTACGAAAACGCGGAAGACTGCTTCTACTACATCACCGTCTACAACGAGAATTACAGTCAGCCCCCGATGCCCGAAATTCCGGGCCTGGAGCAGGGAATTCTCAAGGGCCTCTACCGATACCGGCCATCGCAGAGCAAGGCGAATGTGCATCTTTGGGGTTCGGGGCCGATGCTGAATGAAGCGTTGCGCGCCCAGCAAATTCTCGCCGAGAAGTACGGCGTGAACGCCGACGTGTGGAGTGTCACCAGCTATAACGAACTCCGCAAGGACGCGCTCGAATGCGAGCGTTGGAATCGGCTGCATCCGAATCAACCGCCGCGCCGCCCGTATGTCCAACAGGCGCTCGACGGGCATGAAGGGCCAATCGTCGCTTCGTCCGACTATATGAAGCTGATCGCCGACCAGCTTTCGCCCTGGCTGCCAGGCCGCCTGGAGTCGCTCGGAACGGACGGATTTGGACGCTCCGAAAATCGCGAATATCTCAGGCGTCACTTTGAGATCGACGCCGAACATATTGTTGCGGCGGCGCTTTCCCGCCTCGCCCGTTGGAGCTGGTTCGACGCCAACCGGGCGGCGGCGGCTTACTCGGAACTCGGCCTTAAGCCCGAGCTTCCCAATCCCGTTACGCGATAAGATTGCTCGGAAGCGATGCTTCCCGTTATTGCCATCCTACTGGCGCAGGACCCGGTCATCCGGGTATCTTCGCGCTTAGTGGAGATTGGTGTCGTCGCCACCGATCGGAATGGGCATGTTGGCGATTTGCGGCAGGCCGACTTCCGCGTTTTCGATGGCAAGACGGAGCGTAAGATTTCCGTCTTTTCGGTTCATCGAGCGGCGTCATCGGGTCCGGCTCGCGCTCCACTTCCTCAAGGGCTTCGCACTAATCGTCCCGAGCGGTTTGGCAGGCCTGGGACGGTGACGATTTTTCTCTTCGATGGCTTGAACACCAACTTCGCCGACCAGACCTTGGCGCGACGTCAGATCGTCGAGTTTCTATCCGGGATCAATCCGGGCGACCGGGTGGCGGTTTACTTGCTTCGTCGAGACCTGACCGTTCTTCACGACTTCACGGACGATCCGAAATCGCTGGTCGAGTCCGTGCGGAAAGCGCGGGCGACGGTGGCTGTCGAATTGGGGAATTCGGTTCGAGAGGAAGCGAACACCAACGACGATGCGGTGAACCGTTTCCTCGAATTGATGTCTCAACGGGTAGCCGACTTCGCAATCATGGAGCGGGCTCGACTGACGATGGCCGCCATCGAGTCCATCGCCCGCCATACGGCGCAGATTCCCGGCCGCAAGCATCTCGTTTGGGTGTCTGGCGGATTCCCACTCGCCTTCCATTGGATTCCCAGCGAGCGGTTGCCCAAATTGATCGACTTCGCTCGCGATTTTTCCGATGAGGTGCTGCGATTCTCCCGGATCGTTACATCGGCGAATCTAGCGATCTACCCGGTGGACGCGCGCGGGTTAACTGTCGCGGCCCGCTTTTCAGTGTCGGACCCGACTCGCGCCAAGGCCATGCCGGTCAATACGCCTCCAGAGGCCGTTCCCCACCACGAGACAATGCAACTAATCGCCGAGGAGACGGGAGGGCGGGTGTTCTTCAATACCAACGACTTCGCGGGCGCGGTTCGCCGGGCCATCGAAGACGCCGAAGTCGTCTATACGCTGGGCTTCTATCTGCCCGCGGACCAGAACGACGAAAGGTTCCATCCCGTTAAGGTGAAGGTGTCCCGCCCCGGGGTGACCGTTCGGCATCAGGCGGGATATCTCGCTGAAAGGGACTCGCCGCTCGATTCGAAGAGAGCCGGACGCGAGTTATCGGCGGCGCTATCGGGCGTGCTCGAATCGGTAGGAATCCACGTGGTGGGCGGGCTCGTACCCGGCGACGGATCCAGTGACCGAACCTTGCGCGTCTTCGTCGAACCCTCTAATTTACGTATCGCCGAAGAATCGGGCCGATGGAGGGCGTCAGTAGTCTTCAGCGTGGCGCAAGTATCGGCTAGCGGCAAGACGCTTTCGACGCAGACTGAGCCGATGAATCTGAACCTAACCGCGGCGCAGTTCGCTTCGCTCCAAAAAGACGGAGTGATGTTGAGCAAGTCCATCGCTCTTCATGGCGAGGCGGCGGAGGTGCGTTTCGCGGTACTCGATAGAAGTACTGGACGAACCGGATCGCTTTTCCTCCCAGCGGCTGGGCGATAGACTAAAACCGATGCCCACGCAGGCCGCACTCGACAACCGGTCGCTCTACGAGCGGGACCACACCGCTTGGGCCGACGAAACTGCGGCGCGCGTCCGGGCGGTGGAGTTCGAGCAAATCGACTGGGAGGCGCTGTCCGAGGAGATCGACGAATTGGCGGGCCGAAATCGCAGGGAATTGGCGAGCCGGTTATCCCAGCTTCTAATGCACCTTTTGAAGTGGCAGTTTCAACCAGAGAAGCGGTCGCGAAGCTGGCAGTTGTCGATTGCTATGCAACGTAACGAGATTCGGCTTGTTTTGCGCCAGTCGCCGAGCCTGCGCCGCGAAGTGGAACCAGAGATGAGGGAAGAGTATCCGGCCGCCGCGCGCCTCGCCGCCATTGAGACCGGACTTCCGGAGAAAGCGTTCCCCGTCGAGCCGCCATTTATCGTCGAACAGGTCCTCGACGACGACTTCCTTCCTTAACGTGATCCACATATCCGAAGACGACGTTCGCCGCTTGCTACCGATGCCGGAAGCGGTGCGCTTAGTGCGCGAGACCTTTGCCGAATGGCGCGCCGGGCGGGCGGTGAATCAAATCCGCCGTCGGTTGACGCTTGCGAACGGCGCGGGGTTGCACTCGATGGCCGGGGCGGTGGGGAAGTATTTCGGGACGAAGTTCTACTCGACCAGTCCTTCTGGTTACGCTTTCCATTTCATGCTGTACTCGGCGGAGACGGCGCAACCGCTCGCCCTGTTTGAGGCGAACTGGCTGGGGCAAATCCGCACTGGCGCCACCAGCGGCGTCGCCACGGACTTGCTGGCGAACCCGAACGCGAAAACGCTTGCCGTGATCGGCACGGGATTCCAGGCGGCCAGCCAGATCGACGCCATTCGTACGGTGCGCCCGTCGATCACCGAAGTGCGTCAGTGGAGCCGCTCGAAGCAGATTAATTGCGCCTCAGCCGAAGACTGCGTTCGTGGCGCGGACGTTATCTCCACGGCCACATGGGCGAAGGACCCGGTGCTCGAAAACGGGTGGGTTCAAGATGGCGCACACGTCAACGCGATCGGGTCGAACTACCGGACGAAACGGGAAGTGCCGAAAGAATTGATCGACCGAGCGGGTGTTATCGTGGCGGACTCTATTGAAGCGTGCCAGGACGAAGCGGGCGATCTTCTTATGGCCGATGTCGATTGGTCTCGGGTCGTGGAACTCAAAGACCTCGACCGGAGTTGGAACCCCAACGCAGTCACGATCTTCAAGTCTGTGGGGCTATGTGTCGAGGATGTGGCCGTTGCGGGTTACGTCTACGAACGGCTACTCTTCGGGTAGGCTCGAATCGGCGTCGCGCCAAGCGCTGATTTTCAGACGCCGACAAACCCAGCACAAGCCGTCCTGATCGGCGGAAGTGGAGGGAGACCCGCAAACCGGGCATTTTAGGGTAGTCATACGAACCGGCGGTTCAGATTCGGGTGGACGGCTCTCAATGTGCCCCTGCATGGCACTAGTCTAACAAGACGGGCGGCAATTACGCCGCCGTCCGGTTGATCCGCATCACGTAGGCCGCGTCGAGCGTCGAAGAGCAACGCGGGCAGCGTTGGCCCGCAATCACGCGGGGTAATTTCCGGCCGCTCGCCGTCCGAACGTAACCGACGCGCGCCGGTACGGTATGGGTACAGATGGGGCAGTACACCGTCGCGTCGTGCGTCGGGGCCGCCGCCGGGTGAGTCTTGGTTTGAACCGCTTGCTCCATCACAGCCGTCATATCGTCCTCTCTCTTTTCAGACAATAGGACGAACGACAGCCGGAAAAAGATTCGCGATTTGGCGAAAAATCGTACTAGTCGCCCGCGACTGGAGCGGGCGACCCAACGCCCCGCCGCCGCGCGAGCCAACCCTTCGCGTCCTCGACCATCGAGTAGCCCACAGGCACCACCAGCAAGCTCAGCAGCAGGCAAAGCGACTGACCGCCGATGATCGTAATCGCGATCGCCGAACGTTGCGAAGCGCCCGCGCCCATGCCAACCGCCGTCGGAATCAAACCGGCGATGATGGCGAGCGTCGTCATGAGAATCGGGCGCAATCGTACGCGGTTGGCGAGCAGGATCGCCGGGCGCACGGCGTAACCTTTATCCCGCAGGTGATTCATGTAGTCGATCTGCAGAATGCCGTTCTTCTTAACGATTCCGAGCAGCAACAGAATCCCCAGTGCACTGAACAGATTCAACGTCCGTCCGGTGGCGAGCAGCGAGAGCAGGGCGAAGGGAATCGACAGAGGCAAGGTCGAAAGGATGATCAGGGGCTGTACCAGACTCTCGAACTGCGCGGCGAGAACCATGTACATGAAGATCGAAGCAAGGCCGATCGCGAGCAGCATGTTGGCCGTAGTCTCTTCGAGAATCCGGACTTGGCCGGAGAACTGCGCGCGGAAGCCGGGCGGCAATCCCGTCTCCTCGATAATCCCCTGAGCGGCGGCGGCGGCGGCGCCGAGCGAAGTGCCCGGCGATTGGTTGCCGTAAATGCCGACGGTGAATTGCCGGTTATAACGGTCGATCCGGCTGGGGCCGAGGCCGCGTTCGAGCTTGGCGATCGAATCGAGCCGGATCAAGCCTTGCCGCGACGAAGGTACCAGCAGCCGGCTTAACGCGTTTACGTCGTCGCGTTGTACGTTGGCGAGCCGGATCGTCACCGGGTACTGCTCCGAGTCTTCCTTGTAGTACGAGATCTCGTCCTCGCCCGACATCAGCAGACGCACCGCGGAAGCGATGTCCGAAACCCGGACGCCCAAGTCGGACGCGAGTTGACGGTCGATATCGATCTGTAGTTCCGGATTATTGAGGTTCAGGTTCGCTTTGATGTCGGTGAGGGCCGGATGGGCCATCATCTGCATCGAGATTTCGCGCGCCACCGGAACCAGACGCTCCAGATCGGGGCCGAGAATCTGCATACGGATCGGCGCGAATGTATCGCGTCCGCCGAGCACGTTGGGGAAGGTCAACCGGGGCCGGGCGAAGGCAAACTCGCGCGCCGCCTCGCGGACCTTCTGCCCCATAACGCCGATTTCGCCGCGCTCGTCCGGCGGCTTGAGCAGGACGGTGATGTAGGCCATCGTCACGCGCTCCAGCATGATCGACGACTGCGGGACCACGGCGACTACGCCGTCGAGACCCTCGATCTTCTTCGCGAGGCGTAACGCCGCGCGCTCCGTGGCCTCGAGCGACGAACCTTCGGGCAGTTCCAGCCAGACGCCGAGTTCGCTTTGGTCCTCCTGCGGCATCCAATCGCGCCCCAGCGATTTATTGATGAAGTAGGTCGAACCGAGCGTCACGCAACAAATCGCGATGATCGCCCAGCGGTGGTCGAGCGACCAATCGAGGCAACGCGTATACCAGCGGTCCAGCCAGCCGCTCTCCGGTTCGTCGTGGCTGTGCGGCGCTTCGCCCGGTTTGCGGATTTTACGTTTGAGCAGCAGCGCCGAAAGGCTCGGCGTTAGCGTGAACGCCACCAGCATCGACACGAGAATCGACGCGGCCATCGTCCAGCCGAACTGATTCAGATACCGCTTGGCGTAACCGGACATGAACGCGATCGGAATGAAGATGATGACCAGCGAAATGGTGGTCGCGACGACGGCCAGCGTAATTTCCTTGGTCGCGACGATGGCCGCCTCTTTGGGAGGCATGTCCTCGCGCTCGATGTACCGGTAAATGTTCTCGAGCACGATGATCGCGTCGTCGATCACGATTCCCACGGCGAGCGTCAGACCTAAGAGGGTCATCGAGTTCAGCGTGAAGTCGAGCGCCCGCATCACGGTGAACGTCGTAATGATCGACGTCGGGATGGCGATCGAACTGATGAGTACGGTCCGCCAGTCGCGGATAAACAGCCAAACGATGATCGAGGCGAGCAAGGAGCCGAGAATCAGGTGCTCTTCGAGCGCCGCTACCGAGGCTTTGATGTAAGTGGCTTTCTCGCTGATGACGTCGATATGGACTCCCGACGGCAGCGAGGCGTTGATCTGCTTGACTCGCTCCTGAATCTCGTCGACGACTTTGACGGTATTCGTGCCCACTTGCCGTTGCACGTCGAGAATGACGGCGGGTTTGTTCTTGAAATAGGCGAACGACCGGCGCTCCGCCATGCCGTCCTCGGCGTAACCGACATCTTGAATGCGGACGGGCGCGCCGCCGACGTTCTTGACGATGATGCGGCCGAAATCCTCGACCGCCTCCACCCGGCCCATCGTGCGGACGCCGAGTTCGCTGGGTCCTCGAACGATTCGTCCGCCGGGCGCTTCGATGTTTTCCGAACGGACGGCCCGCTCGATGTCCTGTGCGGACAGGTTGTATGCGTTCAGCTTGTCCAGATCGAGCAGAACGTTGATCTGGCGCTTCCGTCCGCCCGAGACCTCCACTGCGCCAACGCCGTCGACCGTTTCAAGCGCGCGCCGAACGGTCTTGTCGGCAAGCTCGGTCAACTCCCGCACCGGGCGGTTTCCGCTGACGGCCAATTTGATGATCGCGTCCGAATCCGGGTCCGCTTTGACGACGCTGGGAGGAAGGGTGTTGGGCGGCAGTTTGCGGGTGGCGGCGGAAACTTTTTCACGTACGTCTTCGGCGGCCTCGCCGATGTCCTTTTCGAGGACGAATTGAATGCTGATCGACGCCGAACCTTCCGTAACGCGAGCCACCATTTCCTCGATCCCCGAAACGGCGGCGATCGATTCTTCAAGCGGCAGTACGACTTGCGAGACCACTTCCTCCGGGCTCGCGCCGGGCAGGCGCACCCGGACGTATACCGAAGCCGGGTCAGAGCGCGGGAATAAATCGACGCCCAGATCGACGAAGCTGAACAGGCCCATCACGACCATGAACATGATGAGCATGAAGGCGAAAACGGGCCGCTTAACGCAAACTTCGGAGATCGACATTAGGTCCTTTCGAGCGG
Source organism: Bryobacteraceae bacterium (assembly GCA_033763835.1). Lineage (GTDB taxonomy): Bacteria > Acidobacteriota > Terriglobia > Bryobacterales > Bryobacteraceae > JAPKYZ01. The sequence continues at coordinate 75,284 of JANRJS010000024.1, forward strand.
GCGCACGGAGCCCATGTCACTAAGGGCGATTCTACCGCTATGAATGTTACCGATGCCGGATGTGTGCGTTAGACTCGGGAATTATGGCGACCGCGGCGGCCGTTCCCATCGAGGAATTCTGGAAGCTCGTCGAACAAGGCGAACTCGTCGAGTATGTCGATGGGGAGGTTATAGAGAGACCGATGGCTTTGCTGATCCATGGCAAAATTCAGGCCAGCTTCGGAGATCGCCTACGGAAGTCGATGGAGCCATTCGGTGGAACGGCGGCGGTCAATGTTCATTGCCGCCTCGGCGAACGAAAGATGCGCCTTCCCAATATCGTCGCCTATGATCGGCCCATGCCGGACTACGAGTATCCCGATCTACCGGCGCTAGTCACCGTTGAAGTCGCGGCGCCGTCGGATCGGTTCTCCGATCTGCTGCGGAAGTGCCAAGAGTACGCCGACTGGCGTGTACCGCACATTTGGATGATCGATCCAGAGCGGCGCGGACTGTACGAGTTTTCAAGTGGGCGGCTGCGACCGGTCGAATCTTTCTCGATTCCGGAGTATGGGATCGCGTTTTCCCCCGCCGACATCTTCCCCGGATGACCGTCTTTCAGTTTCCCGGACAAGGCTCGCAATTCGCGGGTATGGGCCGGTCGCTCGCAAAGGCCTTTCCCGCCGCGAAAGACATTTTCGACCGCGCGGACCGGGCCCTTGGCTTTCCGCTCTCCGAGCTTTGTTTTCAAGGCCCGGAAGAAGCGCTGAAACTCACGGAGAACACGCAACCGGCGATTCTAACGGTATCGGTGGCCGCTTGGGCCGTCCTGCGGGAGCGCATCGAGCCGGCGTTTGTCACGGGGCATAGTCTGGGCGAGTATTCGGCGCTTGTGGCGGCAGGGTCGCTCGATTTCGAAGATGCCGTGCGGATCGTCCGACTCCGGGGACGCTATATGCAAGAGGCGGTGCCCGCTGGAGCCGGCGCAATGGCCGCGCTGCGCGTCGCGGAATCGGAGATCGATGGGATTCTCGGACGGGCCGCGCAGGGCGAAGTCCTGCAAGCGGCGAATTTCAACGCTCCGGACCAGGTCGTGATCGCCGGAACGGCGGCGGCTGTGGACCGGGCATTGACGCTGGCGCGCGGCCTGAAACTCCCGGTCAGCGCGCCCTTTCACTGCGATCTGATGAAGCCCGCGCAGGAGCGCTTGGCCGCCGACTTAGCGGCATTGCCCTTCGCCGATCTTAAGGTTCCCTCGGTCAACAATGTCCGCGCCGAACTTGTGCGGAGCGGCGGGGACGCCCGGCAAGGGCTGATCGATCAAGTGCCCAGCTCCGTCCGTTGGACGGATGCGATACGCTTGCTCCGCGCCCAGGGCGCGACGACATATATCGAAATCGGACCGAAGGCGGTGTTGACCGGTCTGCTTAAGAAGATCGACCATACCGCCACGGGACTGAAATTCGGGGAGGCGGAAGACCTTGATCCCTTACTTACTGCTCTTACTTAGCCAGCAGCCTCTGGACATAACCCCGAAGGCCGGATTTGGCGGCTGGGTTCGGGGCGTGCTAACGCCCTCCACCGCTCAACCGCAAACGGAACTCACGCAACCGTCTCCCTGGACTGTCGAGAACGGCGTCCTACGCGGCGCGGGCGATAAAGCCGGCCACGAATGGCTGCGGTATGACCGCGAGATCGGCGATTTTTCCCTGTCGATCGAGTGGCGCCTTGCGAAGCTCGACGGCGCGCCCCGGTACAACTCGGGTGTCTTCGTCCGAAACTCGCGGTTCGGGGATATTTGGCATCAGGTGCAGATCGGCCCGCCGGATAACGCCGGGTATTTTTTCCAGACCACGCCGGTGGACGGGCTGATGAAACGCGTCACCTATAAGGACGCGCAAAAGCCGGTCAAAGTAAACCCGCCTGGAGAGTGGAACCGTTATGAAATCGAGGTAACCGGTTGCCGCATGTCGGTTAAGGTGAACGGCCAACCATCCAGCGAGATCGAGGATTGCATCCTAAAGCGCGGCTACCTCGGCGTCGAGGCGGAAGGCTATGCGATCGAATTTCGGAACATTCGGCTGGTGGATCGATAAATCGAGCCATGTCGGTACGCGTGCCCGTCGACGAAGCGAAGATCTCCAAGGGCGAGCAGCGCGGCATGAACGTTCCGAGTAGAACTATCCGAGTTGGAACTAAATGAGCGCTAGCTACTATATCGACGCTTGGGCCATTGTTCGGCATCTTTGGTTCCTGCATCGGTATTGTCGGTTGCTTCAAAGGCGCATCTGGCGATATTTGGTCCTTATATCTACGAATGATGTCCGACTTCTCCGAGGCTCTCTTCCCGACATGTCTCGCTTTGCTTGTCGCGATCCCCGCTTTTGCCGCCTGGCACATCTTCCGTGCTCGAGTCGATCGCATGGACGATGAGGCGCGCCTAGCGATCCTCGAACTCGAGTCGCAATTGGCGCGCATGTAAGATCGAGGGGAATGACCGAGTCGCCCGTCTACCCTCCTTCGCCCGAGTTCTCGGCGAAAGCCCATGTTCCTTCGCTGGACGCCTACCGCGCTCTGTATGAAGCCGCCGCCAACGACCCGGAGTCGTTCTGGGCGAACCTCGCGCGCACGGAACTCGACTGGATGAAGCCCTTCGAACGAACACTCGACTGGAACGCTCCTTTCGCGAAATGGTTTGGCGGCGGCGAGATTAACGCGAGCTACAACTGCCTCGACCGGCACCTCGCGACGCGCGGCGATAAGACGGCGATTCTTTTCGAGGGCGAGCCCGGCGATACGCGCGCAATCACATACACCGAACTGTACCGTCTCGTTTGCCGCTTCGCGAACGTGCTCAAGGGTCTCGGCTACAAGCAGGGCGACCGCGCCATTATCTACATGCCGATGGTTCCCGAAGCCGTCGTCGCCATGCTCGGTTGCGCGCGGCTCGGCGTCACTCACAGCGTAGTATTCGGTGGATTCTCGGCCGAGGCGCTCAAGGCCCGCATTCAAGACCTCGGTGCAAGCCTCGTAATCACGGCAGACGGTGGCTGGCGGCGCGGCAAGGAGGTGAAACTCAAGACCGCCGTCGATGAAGCGCTCGCCGATTGCCCCACGGTCACAAACGCGATCGTGTTGCGGCGTACCGGCTCCGATACACCCATGCAGGCGGGGCGGGATCATTGGTGGCACTCGCTCGACGAGCGGTCGCACGACGATTGCCCCGCCACTCCGCTCAATAGCGAACATCCGCTCTTCGTCCTCTACACCTCCGGCACCACTGGCAAGCCCAAAGGCATTTTGCATTCCACCGGCGGCTACCTGCTGCACACCACGATGACGATGAAGTGGGTGTTCGATCTGAAGGACTCGGACATTTACTGGTGCACGGCGGACATCGGTTGGGTGACCGGCCACAGTTACATCGTTTACGGGCCGCTCTCCGCCGGCGCTACGCAAATCATTTATGAAGGCGCGCCCGACTTCCCCGCGTTCGACCGCTGGTGGGCCATCGTGGAAAAGTACAAAGCGACGACCCTCTACACCTCGCCGACCGCGATCCGCGCGCTCATCCGCCAGGGTGACCATCATCCCAACGCGCACGATCTATCGAGCTTGCGCCCCCTGGGTAGCGTCGGCGAGCCGATCAATCCCGCGGCCTGGGAGTGGTATCACAACGTGATCGGTAAAGGCCGCTGCCCGATCGTTGATACGTGGTGGCAAACCGAAACTGGCGGTATCCTGATCGCACCGATGCCCGGTGCGGTGCCGCTAAAGCCCGGGTCGGGTACGCTGCCCATGCCCGGAGTGATCGCCGAGGTGGTCGATCTCAAAGGCAACCCAGTCGCCACGAATGCCGAAGGCTATCTGGTGATCAAGCGCCCTTGGCCGTCGATGATCCGCACCATCTGGGGCGATGCCGAACGCTACGAACAAACTTACTGGAGCAAGCTACCGGGCATCTACTTTACCGGCGACGCCGCGCGCTGCGATTCCGACGGCTACTTTTGGGTCCTGGGCCGCGTTGACGACGTGATGAACGTTAGCGGTCACCGGCTTTCGACGATGGAAGTCGAATCCGCGCTGGTCGGTCATCCAGCGGTGGCGGAGGCGGCGGTAGTCGCGAAACCGCACGAGATCACCGGCCAAGCCGTGTGCTGCTTTGTGACGCTCAAGAAGGGCGTGGCCGACAGTCACGACGCACTGGGCAAAGAGCTTCGCCAATGGGTAGCGCGCGAGATCGGAGCGTTCGCCCGCCCCGAGGAAATACGATTCACCGAAGCGTTACCGAAGACGCGCTCCGGCAAGATCATGCGCCGGCTGCTCCGCGAACTGGTGACGAACCACACCGTGGCGGGCGACGTGACAACGCTCGAAGACATGGGTGTGTTGACGCGGCTCGCGGCGCAACAGGACGAAGATTAGCGCTTCCACGTTTTGCGAGACCCTCTCGTCAATACGGTCGAGAGGTCCTGCATGATTCGTTATGTAACGCTAACTTTGGCCTTGATTTTCCAAGTTCGCGCCGAAATACGGGCGGATATCGTCAATCCGCCCGGCGCTATTCTTCAGTTTGTTTCCTTAACGCAAAGCGACCCGCAAACCCAAGTACCGCCGACGCCCGGGGTACAGACGGTGCGTTTCGATGTCAATCTAAAGAACACGTCCACCAAGGGCACGATGGCTTATTCCATCCGATACGATTTCGCCGATTCCAAGGGCGAAAAGCTGCAACACACCTGTTTCCATAGCCACAGTTTCAACGCCGCTTTGCCCATGATCGAAGGTGGCGGTGTGAAGTCACTCACATTGCAGACCACGGTACTGTTGCAAGCGGCTGTGATTCGTCCTGTCGTAGATTTGCTGCTGCTCAGCGACGGAACTTATTCCGGCGAGGACTCGTGCCATCGATTGGAAATCTACCAACAAGCTCTGGAAGCGGTGCGGGTTCACCAAGCCGGGATTCTTCGGCGTCTCGAAAAGGACGGGCCCGAAAAAACCATCGCCTATCTCAAGGAGCAAGTCGCGCAGCGCGACACGACCGACCGGCTGTTGATGAATCCGAAGAAGCTGCCGAACTAGCGCTTCTCTTCGATGACCGACTCCGGGCCATCCACTTCCTTCACCCGAATCCGCAATCTCTTTCGCGCCCCCACATCGGCGGCGGGAACATCGAATTGCGCGGCGAGCATCCGGTCCACCGTCTCGCCGCGTTTCAACCGCTCCCGATTGCGCAAAGACGGGTTGTATTTCGGACCCTGTTCGGGATGAGCTTCGAGAAAACGTTGCGCGTCCACTTCGGCGGCGGCGACTCCCGTTAGCGTCTGGCCGTCCTTCGTGTCGATTTCAAGCGCCGCATCGCCAATCATGAACTCGGAGCCAGGTGTCGAGCGAAAGTCGACGACGACGATGGTCGTCTTCTCGTCCACGCCGTACACTCGAACCTTCTGAATCTCGCCTTCCAGCTTGATGCGCACGCAGGACACGAGCGCTAACGCGGCCAGCGCGACCCGTCTCACGACTGCCGCAGAATCCCAGTCAACTCCTGCATAAACAGGTGCGACTTCTCGATCTTCGTTCCGTCGAAGTAATGTGTTTCGAGACCGGCGCAGCCCTTGTAACCGTCTTTCGTCAGCGCCGCAAAAATCGCCCCCCAATCGAGCCGCCGCTCCGGGTCGAGCAGCGTTCTCCCATGCATATGAACGTTAGCGATGCGCTTCTTCGGCAACTTTTCGTAGCCTTCGGGGAAGGGCCGCTCTTTCGATGTCGCGCCGTTATTCGCATCCCAATTGATCGCGAACGCTTTCGTATCCGGCAACAGCTTCATCAGCGCGGCGAACTCCTCGCACGTGCCCACGTTGCAAGACGCTTCGTTCTCGATCAACAGCCGCGCGCCTTCCTTGCGCGCGATCTCGCCCATCTCGCCGAGCGTCTCCGCGACGCGCGGCATTAACGCCATCGCATCCGCCACGCGCCCGAATGCGAACACACGAACGTTGGCGCAATCGAAATCCTGCGCGGCGGCGATGTGGCGGCGGATCAGCTCCAGTCGCCCGTTGTGCTCTTTCTCGGCACGCGCCGCCCAACCTTCGGGCTTGCGAACGGGATCGGAACCGGGTAACGGATACTTCGTTCCGCCGGAATTAAAGAACGACACTTTCAACCCCGCTTCGCGCAATTGCTTCGCGGCGGCTTTTCGCTCTTCCGAAGTCATCGCCGTGTAGTTTTTCTTCGCTCCGGGAACCTCTCGCAACTCCACCCACTTCAACACGTACTTGTGTGCGAACGCGATTGCGTCCTCGGGCGACGCCGAGACCTCGTCGGTGATGGCGGCGATCCGGTCCAGGCCGAAGCCCTTGACCCCGGCGAATAGCGGCGCGGTTAGCGTCGCACCCAAGAAATGGCGGCGGTTCATTTCAATCTCCCAAAAGCTTTCCGTAACCCTCTAGCCCGCTCACGTTATCACAAACGGCCTTGATTCCCGCGGTGATCGGAATCGCCAGCACCAGACCCGCGCCGCCCCAAATCAGTCCCCAGAACATCAATGCGATCGTCACGGTGAGCGGATTCAAATGCACGCGTCCGCCGACGACCTTCGGGTACAGAAGGTTCAGCGCGATCAGATGCAGGAACGCGACGGCCGTCGAGAGGATCAAGTACTGCGGGAGCGTCTTGTAAACCGGCAAAGCGGCAATCAAAGGCGGCAGTACGGCCAGCGGCAGGCCAACGTATGGCACCAGACTCAGGAACCCGCTGATCGGCCCTACCAATACCGCGAACGGCAGCCGCATAAACAAAAACAGCAACGTAGTCACCACCGAGAGCACGATGCCGAGCACGAAATTCCCCGCCATGTAAGCGCGCGTCATATTGGCGACGCCGGTCAGGCTGCGCCCGATTTCATTGCGATTCTCGCCTTCGAACATCTGGAGAAACGCGCGCCGGATGTGGTCGCGCCAACTCAACATGAAGTAAACCAGGAACGGCACGAACGACGCCATCAGCGCCACGTCGTAAATCTGGCCGAGGTAAGGGTACAACTCCGCGACCAAGCTCGGTTCGTCCTGCTTGATGCGGACCTCCTGTACTGGCGGCGGTTGCTGAGGCTGCGGCTCGGCGGCTCGCCGTTTGCGCGAACCGGCGGCGGGGGCGGTCGTCGTGGTAGTGGAAGGCCGCTCCTGCATGCGCTTTGGCAGCGCCTTACCGATGTTGCGCTCCAGCGCTTCGATCCGGTCGACGACGGCTTGCCCCAGATCGTTGACGCGATTCACGTAGTTCGGCAAGTCCTGCACGACGGCCACCACTTGTGTGTACGCCGCGACGCCCAGCACGTACAAGCCCGCAACGAAGAGCGAGCAGACGAGAAAGCTCGCGGGACCGCGCGGAACGCGCCAGCGGATAAACAACTGGACGAACGGTTCGAGGATCAGCGAGATGACGATCGCCGACATCAGCGTCACCCAGAACAGTTTGCCGAAGTACAGCAACGCCACCAGAACGCCAAGGGCGATCACGCTCGCGCTGCGGGCGTTCGTGCTGCCGGTGTCGAGACTGGCGGGAAGCAAAGACATCCTGTTCCTACAATTGAAACAGAGTGGAACGGATACTGGCGCTCGACGTGGGCGCAAAGCGCATTGGCGTGGCGGCTACCGACGAACTCGGCTTAACCGCGCAAGGCCTGGACACTCGCGCCCGCACGCGAATCCGCGAGGACATCGAGTTCTTTCGGCGGCTTGCGGTAGAGCGCGGCGTCCAGCGGATCGTCCTGGGCGATCCGAGGAATCTCGACGGGTCGTTCGGCCATGCGTCCGCCGCCGTTCGCGACTTCGGCGCTCGCCTCGAACGCGCCACTCGCCTGCCAGTCGATTATTGGGACGAGCGTCTCACCAGCTTCGAGGCGGAAGAGTTGCTGCGCGAGAGCGGTGTGCGTCCGGACCGGCGTTCGGGTACCGTCGACCGCATCGCCGCCGTGACGATCCTGAAAGACTACCTGGAGTCCCGCGGATGAAGCGGCTTTTCTTGTTGGCCGTCGTTGGGGGGCTCGCCTACGGCGCTTGGATTCTGACTAAGCCGGCGACGCCCCCAAAGTCCGTCTTGATCGATTACGAGCGCGGAATGCCCTCGAACACGCTGGCCGCGAAGCTCGGCGAGGCCGGTGTCGCCGACCCTATCGCGTTCCGCGTCGCGCGTCTGCTTCGATTCGGCAAGCGTCTGCAGGCGGGCGAGTACAAATTCGAGAAACCGGCTACCTCGCTCCAAATCGTAGACCGGCTGATCGCGGGCGATGTGCACTATTACGAAGTCCTGATCCCGGAAGGCGCAAACAAGTTCGATGTCGCCGATATCCTTTCACGGGCCGATCTGGGGGACGCGGCGGCCATCGTGAAATCCATTCGCGAAGGGAGTCTCTTTCCCGCCACGTACCGCTACACCAAACACTCGAACGCCACGCAGTTGATCGCACAGATGCAAACTCGTTTCGACCGAGCATGGCGCGATCTCAATCCCGGCGATGCGAATCGCGAGCGTACGGTAACTCTGGCGTCGTTGATCGAGAAAGAAGCTGTGGTCGCGGAAGACCGCCCGATCATCGCTTCGGTGTTCGAGAACCGTTTACGGCAGGGCATGAAGCTCGATTGCGACCCCACCGTTGTCTACGCGGCGCTGCTCGAAGGTAAGTATCGCGGCACAATTTACCGTTCCGATCTCGAGCGCGAGAGCGCTTACAACACCTACAAGGTCGCAGGCCTGCCGCCGGGGCCGATCGCCAATCCGGGACTTGCGTCGTTACGAGCCGCGTTGAAGCCTGCGCAAACCGAGTACCTGTTTTTCGTCGCACGGCCCGGTGGTGGCGGACGGCACGTCTTCTCGAAGACGCTCGCCGAGCACAACCGCGCTGTGCTCGAATATCGGCGTGGCGAGCAAAGCGCATCGACTCGCGGAACTGCTGGCGGGGCGCGATAGCCTCGCTCCCATCGATCGCGCCGAAGTGGAATTTCTTCGCGCCGCCCTCGCTCCTATCTCCGATTCGCATTTCCGCAAGTTGCTGCGCGCCTCGAGAGCGCGGCTCTCGCCCGACGTGGAAGGCGTTCGTCAGGACACGCTCGAAGATTTGGAGCGGACGCTGCTGGCCTTGCTCGTGCAGCCGGAACCGGAAGCCCGGCGCGCGGTGATCGAGGCTCGCAATCATGCCCGGCTTGCGCAACGACGCAAGCCAACGCCGGAGCGCGAAGAGAAAATTCTCTGGATGACTGTGTGGTTGGAAAATCGACCGCTGTTCGCCGACTGGCTGGCCGTGCGAAAAGCTACTGCAACTCGATCGATTCCACCTTAACCATCTCGCCCGAGAGCGTGCCCGTCACCTTCGCCTTCAGGTCTTTCTCTTTCGACGATGCCTTCAATGCGGCCAGCGTTTTGGCATTGCCCGCCTCGTCGAACTTGACGAACTTGCCGTCGGGCAGAACCAGACCGTACCCGGACTTGGCGCATTTCAGCGCGCAATCGCGGGTATGATTGGCGAGATCGCGCCCTTTGCACATCACGTCCACAACCGTACCGTTCCAGGTTTCGGCGAGCGCCGCGCCGGCGGCGAAAAGGCTAACGATGAGTGTCCGCATGCCGCGATTATAGTCGAGGCCGTGCCCATATAATCGAGAGCGATGGACCGTCGCCACTTTCTCTCAACCGCTCTCGCCGCCCCGCTCGCGACAACGTCCGCCGCGCAGTCCAAGCGTCCCAACGTCGTCGTGCTCTTCACCGACGATCAGCGCTTCGACACCATCGCCGCGCTCGGCAACCGCGAGGTCTCGACACCGAATATGGATCGTCTGGTGCGCAACGGCACTACGTTCACGCGCGCGCACATCATGGGCGGAACGGTCGGCGCGGTCTGCGTTCCTAGCCGCGCCATGTTGATGACCGGCCAGAGTCTGTTTCACATCCACCGCTCGATTGTCGCTCCCAAAGAGTATCCGGAATCCGCGCGCAAACCATTCGATCTGTTTCCGGAGCTGTTCCGCAAGGCGGGCTACGACACGTTCGGATGCGGCAAGTGGCACAACCAACCGGAACTTTACGCGCGCTGCTTCACGGCGGGAGGCCCGGTGTTTTTCGGCGGCATGAGCGATCAAAGCAACATTTTGGTCGCGGATTTCCAACCCGACGGCAAATACGGCCCGGACCGTCGCAAGCGCGTCAACCGCTACTCGAGCGAGTTGTTCGCCGACTCCACCGTCGACTTCATCCGGTCGCGAAAACCGGGCGTCAATCCGTTCTTGACCTACACCGCGTTCACCTCGCCGCACGATCCCCGCACCGCGCCCGCGAAGTACGCCGCGATGTATTCGCCCGAGAAGGTCACCCTACCGAAGAGCTTTTTGAAGCAGCATCCGTTCGACAACGGCGAGTTAAAAGTGCGCGACGAGTTGCTCGCCGCGTTCCCGCGCGGGGAAATGGAGATCCGCCGTCACCTTGCCGACTACTACGCGATGGTGAGCGAGGTGGACGCGCAGATCGGGCGTGTGCTCGACGCACTTGAAGAGACGGGGCAGATGTCGAACACCATTGTGGTGTTCGCGGGCGATAATGGCCTCGCGGTCGGCAAACATGGGTTGATGGGCAAGCAAAACGCTTACGATCATTCCGTCCGCGTGCCACTGGTATTGACTGGACCTGGCATCGCGCCCGGTTGGCGCGACGATTCGCTGGTCTACCTGTTCGACATCTTCCCTACGCTGTGTAAGCGCGCCGGTTTGCCGATTCCTTCGACGGTCGAGGGTCGCGACCTATTTCGGGGCGCCCGTCGCGACTCGATTTTCTACGGCTACCGCACGTTTATGCGCGGCGTGCGAACGAAGGACGATTGGAAGTTGATCCGCTACACAGTGAACGGAACCGAACGCGTGCAGGTGTTCAATTTGAAGTCCGATCCGCACGAGATAAACGATCTCTCCGCCGTCGAAACCAGGCGCAAAATCGAACTGACCGCGCTCCTCAACCGCTGGCAGCGAGAGACCGACGACATTCTCGTTAACTGACGATATCCGACACCACGCGTCCCGCGACGTCCGTCAATCGGAAATCGCGGCCCGAGTAGCGATAAGTCAGCTTCGTATGATCCAGCCCCATCTGGTGCAGAATCGTCGCGTGCAGATCGTGCGGGTGGACCGGTTTGTCGACGGCGCGGAATCCGAAATCGTCGGTCGCGCCGTAGGCCATGCCGCCCTTGAACCCGCCACCCGCGACAACGGTGCTGAAGCCATGATTATTGTGATCGCGCCCGTTCTGCACATCGACTAGACCGCTCACCTCGACCGCCGGAGTTCGGCCGAATTCGCCGCCGATGATTACCACCGTCGATCTGAGTAAATCGCGATCCTTTAGGTCCTGTAGCAACGCGCCCATCGGCTGATCGGCGGTCGCCGCCAATTTCGCGTGTTTTGTGATGTCGTCGTGGTTGTCCCACGGCTGGTCGTTGCCGTAGTACACCTGCACCATGCGCACGCCGCGCTCGATCAACCGCCGCGCGAGCAAGCATCCGCGCGCGAAATCGCCCGCGCCATACCGCCCGCGAGTCTTCTCCGACTCCTTGCGCAGATCGAACGCTTCGAGCGCCTCGGCTTGCATGCGGTACGCCATCTCGAACGACGCGATGGAGGCTTCCAGCGAGGGGTCCGCGCCCTCGCGCGCCAGTTGCATGCGATTCAACTTGCCGAGCAGGTCTACTTGCCGTTTTTGTTGATCGCCGGTCAACGTTCGATTCCGCACGTCGCGAATCAACTCTTCGGGATCGTCCGACGTGTTCCGTACGTACGTGCCCTGAAATCGCCCGGGCAAGTACGCCGCCGACCACAACTGCGGCCCGATTACCGGATAGCCCGGGCAAAGCACCACGAATCCCGGTAAGTTTTGGTTCTCGGTACCTAGCCCGTACGTCAGCCACGCGCCCATCGAAGGATGCCCCACCAGGGTGTGTCCGCAATTGAGCATGGTGAGACTCGGCTCGTGATTCGGACGCTCCGTATGCATCGAGCGGATCACGCACAAATCGTCGGCGTGAGCGCCTAAGTGAGAAAAGATTTCGCTGATTTCGAGTCCGCTCTTACCGAATCGCTTGAACTCGAACGGCGACTTCAGAAGCGTCCCCGTCTTACGCTCCGTCTTTAGATTGCCCGACGGCGCTTTCTGCCCATGATGCTTCGTCAACAATGGCTTGGGATCGAAGGTATCCACTTGCGACGGGCCGCCGTTGAGAAACAGATAAATCACCTGCTTCGCTTTCGCGGGGAAATGGGTGCCCGCCCCGGCGGCGACGGGCGCGAGACCCGCCATGCCGAACCCGCCGCCCATCGTCTTCAGTAGGTCCCGCCGCGTGAGATTCATCGTTAGTTCCAATACACGAATTCGTTCGACACCAACAGCACTTGCGCGTACTCGCGCCATGAGCCGCCACTCGCCAGAAACTCGAGCCCGGCCTTCAGCTCTTGTTTCGCCGGAGTTCGCTGGAACAGCTTTCGATACACCGCTCGAATCCGAGCCTCGTCCCCCGCCAACCCCTCGCAAGAGCACGCTAATTCCTCCGCCCGCCGCTCGACAAACGAGCTATTGAGCAGGAACAACCGCTGCAACGGCGTCGAAGTCTCGATCCGTCTCTCGCTGGTCGAGTTCGGATTCGCGAAATCGAACAGCGCGAGCGTCGGGTCCAAATCGCGGCGGCTAACGAATCCGTAAACCGTCCTCCGCTTGTTCGGCTCCTCGCCTAAGCGCCGCGGCTGCCCCCCCACGCTCAAATCGAGTTCGCCGGTCGCCCACAGCATCGAATCCCGCAGACTCTCGATATCCAAACGCCGCCGGTTGAACTTCCACAAGTATCGGTTCGCCGCGTCGATCTCGGAATTCGCCGCGTTGTCCGCCGCCGACAATCGGTACGCTCGCGACAACATCATTTCGCGATGCAGTGCCTTCAACGACCATTTCTCCTCGATCAGCCGCGCCGCCAAATAATCGAGTAGTTCGGGATTCGACGGCGCCTCGCCGAGTTTGCCGAAGTTCGACGCCGTCGCCACCAGACCGAGTCCGAAATGCCCCTGCCATAACCGGTTGACGATCACGCGTGGAGTCAGCGGATTCTCCGCCGACGCGATCGCCTCGCCCAACTCCAACCGCCCGCTGCCGTTTGCGAACTTCGCGGCTTCGCCTTTCGACAGAATTTGCAAGAACCGCCGCGGCGCGACTTCACCCAAATTGTCGCGGCTACCGCGAATCTGCACGCGGATGTCGGCGGGCTTTTCATTATCGGAGAGCGTCTGCAAGAACGGATACCGCTCGGGACTCGTCTCTTCTAAGTGCTTCAATCGCGCTCGCAGCGCCTTCACGCGAGCGAGAAACGGAGCGCTCAAATACGGGTCGAGATCGTTGCCGCCCTTGAAGTAGTAGACCGAGGCCCGTTTGTCGTGGATCAGATCGCGCCACAAGTAATGCCGGTCCCGGTCAAGCGACAAAAGGTCGGCGTTCGATAAGTCGCGCCGTTCCGGATTCAACCCCAGCCGCACTTGATTTTCGGCGTCGATGCGCTCTTTCTCGCGCAGAGTCGCGAGTACCGTTTCTTCGAGTTCTTCTGGCGTCTTAGTTAGAAAGAGATGCTCGTGTGTGGGCTGCGCAAGATACTTCTTCCACCGCTCGACCACCGCCGGATCGAGGCCCGTGGCGATGCCTCCGCGCGCCGCGCTCACATACCGAGCGGTGTCCTGCGCGAAAATCTTCGCCAACTCCTTCGATTGCGTGTGTTCGAGCTCGGTGAGTTCTTTGCGCGTCTCCTCGATCCGCTTTCGGTGATCTTTGTAAGTCTTCACGACCTCCGCCTCTGCGAGCGGAAACTCGTCTTTCTTCGTCGATTGAAAAACGCCTAGCAGCGAATAGTAGTCGCGTGTGGGGATCGGATCGAACTTATGATCGTGGCACTGCGCGCACGCGACGGTCAGCCCGAGGAACCCGCGCGTTGCCGCGTCCACACGATCGTCCTGCTGTTCCGGCGACAGCGCGAAGAACCCCGTACCCGCCGCCAGTTCCTTTTCCCGTCCCTTGATTTGATCGCCCGCGAACTGCGCCTTCACGAAGACGTCGTAGGGCATGTCGTTGTTCAACGCCGCGATCACCCAATCCCGGTAGCGGAACGCGCTGGGGTGCGGAATCTCAAACTGCGACGCCAACTGATCGTCCGAATAGCGCGCCACGTCCAGCCAGTAGCGACCCCATCGCTCACCGTAGCGCGGCGACGCGAGCAACTCGTCGATCAGCTTCGCCCAAGCGTCCGGCGACTTATCCGCCACGAACTTCTCCACGGCTTCGGCGCTCGGCGGCAAGCCATGCAGGTCGAAATAAGCGCGCCGGATCAAGGTCCGCCGGTCGGCCGCACCGTTCGGTTTCAGACCCTTCGCGACCAGCGCCCTCAGCCAAAGCTCGTCGATCCCCTTGGCGGCCGGTTTGCGTACCGGTTGAAATGCCCAGTACGCGCGTTGTTCGGCGGAAATTCGGTACTCGGCGGGAGGCGGCGGTTCCTTGAGCGGTTTCGCTGGCCAAACGGCGCCCGCGTTAATCCAAGCCGTAATCGCGCCAATCTCGTCGTCCGTCAACTTGCCCGTCGGCGGCATCTTCAGCTTCGGGTGCGTGTGTGCCACCGCCTGCACCAGCAAGCTCTCGCCCGCCTTCTCCGGCACGATCGCCGGACCCGTGTTGCCGCCCTTTAGAGCCGCTTCCCGCGATGTCAGATCCAGGCCGCCCATGCGCGAGTTCGAGTGGCAGGCGTAGCACTTACCCGCTAGCACCGGACGCACCTTCATCTCAAACAACTCGCTAGGATCGAGCGCGAACGCCGCTAGGAGAAGCAGAGTCATTTCATCCGCGAGTTTATCATCGGCGCGGAGCATATGATCGATGTGTGTTCCTGCTATTGCTCAATCTGCTCGCCGCCTCGCCCGTCTTCGAGAAACAACAGATCTTCGCCCCGGAAGCCATCCACAACCATTCGTCGTCGATCGTCGAACTACCGGGCGGCGATCTCTACTGCGTCTGGTTTCACGGCTCCGGCGAACGTACCGCGGACGACGTCGTCGTATTGGGCGCGCGCTGGTTGAAGGCGCGCCGCGCCTGGACGAAGCCTGAAATCGTCGCCGACGAGCCCGGCTTCCCCGACACAAACCCAGTCGTCTATCTCGATTCGAAAAAGCGGCTTTGGCTGTTCTGGGCGCAAATCATCGCCAACGAGTGGCACACCGCGCTCACGCGCTACAAAGTGTCGTCGAACTACTCTGACGCCACTGCGCCTCCCAAATGGGACTGGAGCGGCAATGTCGTCGTGATCCCGCAAAACATCGCCGCTAAGACCAAGCTCGCGTTTCCCGAGTCCGAAAAGCAGAACCGGCTGGCGAACGACAAGTATTTTTCGCGCATGGGTTGGTTCACCCGCACTCACCCCATCGAACTTCCCTCGGGGCGCATGCTACTGCCGATGTACTCGGACGGTTACTCGTATGGCCTGATGGCGATTTCCGACGACCAGGGGCGCACGTGGCGCGGCAGTGAACCGCTGGTCTGCGCTGGCTGTATCCAGCCGAGTGTGGTGCGCAAGAAAGACGGCACGCTGGTCGCCTTCATGCGCGACAACGGCCCGGCACCCAAGCGCATCCATCGCAGCGAGTCCAAGGACAATGGCGAGACCTGGTCGCTCGGCGCCGATACCGATCAACCGAACCCGGGCGCAAGCGTCGAGGCGATCGTTCTAAAGTCCGGCGAATGGCTGCTCGTCTCGAACGACACGGAGAAAGACCGCAACCGCCTCCGAGTCGCGTTATCGGACGACGAAGGCGCTACCTGGAAATGGTCGCGATACGTCGAGAACGCTCCCACCGGGCGGTATCACTACCCCAGCGTGATCCAAGGCTCCGGCGGCGCGATTCACCTGACCTACAGCCATCACACCGACAAAGGAAAGACGATCGTCCACGCAAAGTTCGACGTTGAATGGATCAAAGCCAACGCAGAAAAGTAGACACGATCAGGTATCCGTCCAGGAACTTAAACGGCGTCTCTCCGATCGTGTAGTGCCCGCACGGCAGTACAGTGAGTTTGTGGTCGATCCCGTGCGCGCGCACGCAATCGAGAATCTCGCGCGACAGTTCGGGCAAGAAAGTGGTGTCGTACTTCGCGTAAATGAAGTGCGACCGCTTGCCGCCGCCCCTCGATAGTTCCGCGAATCGCGCCATGTAATTCACCGGAGAGATCGCCTGCCACACTCGCCGTAGGCCCTCGCGGTCGAGGTTACCCTCGACGGTTTGCCGGATGTGGCGCGTTGAAAGCCCGGTCCAAACGACGTCGCCGAAATGCGAGGAGCAGTGATTGAAAACATTCACGTTCAGCCGGGCGTCGTGCGCGCTCGCGAGAAACGCATAGCACGACCCCAAACTGGTGCCCACGATTCCCACGCGCGAGTAGCCCTGCAAGCTTAGCCAGTCCACGCAGCATCGAATGTCGAGCACGGCTTGCCGCGTCGCCTCAATGGTGCGGCAGATATTCGACGATACGGCGAAATCCGCGCGGGTTAACTCGGGGGGCATCCGGTAGTCGTGGTACGGCAAGCTCAGCCGCATATTCGGAATGCCAAACTTCTGTAACCCACGGCACAACCCGCCGTGTTGCGCGAGCGAGGCGTTCCAGTGAGGCAGCACGATCACCGCGCGATCGTTGCGCTTGCCTTCCCGCTTCGGAACCGGGTACCACTGGGCGTGAACGCGATTGTTCTCGGGATGCGGCGATTCGGCGGGCGATGTGAAGGTTAGCAGTTCGTCGCGCAGTTCGAAATCGCGAGGAGTTTCGTGCCCGAAAAACCGCTCGCTTTGGGCGATCGCTTGCCGGTTCAGAAGGGCGGCCCATGCTGCGTCGCCCTTTCCGTTCCGCGAGCCCGCATCGACGGGCCAAGCCTCCGTCCACTCGAATCCCCAGTCAAACGGCCGCGCCACGCGATCCGTCGACCGGAATGCCAGACGGTTCTCCCATTTCTCGATCCAGTTGCGGTAAATCGGCGCAATCACTCCACTACATTTTAGGGCGTGCGTGTTTCAAGACGAAGACGCCGGTTACCCGGTATTCTGGCGAGGTGATGCGAATTCCATTCGTTGCCGCGCTGGCCACACTATCCGCGTTCGCCGAAGTCAAGGTCTTTCCGTCGAACAAGCACGATGTCAGGAAATTCTCCACCTACCAATGGCAGCGGCCGCCGCGCCTGATCACGGAAATGGGCCAGGACGATACCACGACGCCGCTGGTCGATACCATTAAGAGCGCGATCGACAGGCGGCTGTCCGAAAAAGGCTATCGCGAAGTGCGGGAGGGCGGCGACATGCAGGTTGTCGCGGGCGCCGTCGCCGGAAAACAAAGCCAACTGGAGGGCTATCTGGTGACGTTCGGCTTCGACGCGTACTGGGGCTATTGGTTCGGCATGCCCTATCCAGTGCAAAGGATGAACCGGATCGGGTTGCTGTTCGTCGGTCTTGTCGAGGCCAAGTCGAACGAAGGCATATGGGCGGGCTACGCGACGGAGGCTCTCGACCGGAAACCCGGCAATCTTGCCGGGACGTCGGCGAAAGCGGAACAGGCCACGCGAAAGCTATTCCGGAAGCTGCCCGGACGCAAATGAACTACAGGGAGAGTTCGCCCTCGTACATCATGTCCTTCAAGCGGAATTTGCGCTTGAATTCTAGCGGACCCATCTTGGTGACGAACTCGACTTCTTTATCTTCGAGAGTAATCGGAATCTCGCGCGAGAAGGCGAACAGTATCGTGCCTTGAGCCATCTGGACCTCGCTGGGCCGACGGGGGGCTTTCCCCTTTTGTTCGAGCGACGTGTTGTCCTTCATCCGCTCCGCCATTTCGGCGGGATCGGGCGTTTGACGGTTGCCCTGTCTTTGCGGGGCACCCTCGGGCATTCCCTCCGGCATGCCTCCTCCGAGGCCGCCACCCATGCCTCGCGAACCGGGGCTGGGCAGACCGGAGGCGGCGATCACATAGAACTCCTCTTGGTTGGCGAGCATCTTTTTCGCTTCTTCGGCGGTGTTCCACTCGTTGCCGAAGCGCTTCTTCAGGGTCGCGATTTTGATCGGTTTCGAGGACGCCCAGCGGATTTGCGCGGTGATGGAGGGCATACCCCCGCCGCCACCCGGTCCGCCGCCCATAGGTCCACCGCCACCCATACCACCGCCGGGTCCTCCCATGCCTCCGCCGCCAGGACCGCCCATTCCACCGCCTCCGGGTCCACCCATCCCGCCGCCGCCAGGACCGCCCATACCGCCGCCTGGGCCGCCCATTCCACCGCCGCCGGGCATGCCACCGCCCATGCCGCCCCCCCGCCCGCCGCGTCCACCGCCCATTCCTTCCATGTTGAACGTGGCCGTCACGGACTTCGCCCAAGGAGAATCGAGCAGCATTTTGTCGATGTCTTTCTCGGACCACTCGGACGGGTTCTTCGTCCAAAAGTCCGCCCCCCACAGGGGAGAGACAAGCAGCGGAGCGGGTAGAGCGGTCAGCGCGGAGCGTCTGGTGATCATGCTTGACGATTATCACGCCGTTCGGGGACTGGCGGTAAAGAATTGTTGTTTGCCATCATGGACGAGTGAATCCAGTTACTTATTTCGAGATTCCCGCAGTGAATCTGGATCGGGCGGTCGCCTTTTACCATGCCGTTTTTGGGTACGAGTTTAGCCGCGAGAGCATCGACGGGAACGAGATGGCGTTGTTTCCTCTTGTCGAGCGCGCCAAAGGGGCGACTGGAGCGTTGGCGAAAGGCGAGACGTACAAGCCCTCTAAAGTTGGAACGCTTGTGTATTTTGAGACCGGCGATATCGATCGAACTCTGCAAGCCGTCGCCTCGCAGGGAGGCAAGACGCTTTATCCGAGGACCGGCGTCGGCGAATACGGATTCGTCGCGGAGTTCGAAGATAGCGAAGGCAATCGCGTGGGGTTGCACGCTCCGCGCAAGTGACCGCGGTACGCTATTTCCTCGGCCCCATCGACTGCGCGATCGACTTGGCCAGAAAGTTCTCCACCTTCGCCTCGTTGCGCGCCACCTCATAATACGCCGCTTTGTAGAGCTGATCTTTGCGGGTCATGAGCTGCTCGCGGATGGTCTGCTGGACGGTAGGGTCCGTCAATTCCCGCTGCCCGGCGGGTTCGCGCGAGATGAGCTTAAACAACCGATAACCCTCGGGCGTGCGGATGACGGGCGACACTTGCCCCGGCTTCATTTGTGTTACTAGGCGGCGCAGTTCCATTGAGGCTTTTTCGAGCGCCGAATCCTGGATGAAGCCGAGGTCGCCGCCGTTGGGCGCGGTGTTCGGATCTTCGGAGTAGTTCTGCGCGAGCATCGCGAAATCGGCGCCTTGTTTGAGTTGCGCCTCGATCATCTTCATTTTCTCGACAGCCTCTTTGTCGTTCTGCGCCTTCGAGTTCTTGAGATTCCGCGCATTCGGATCGGGCAACGGCGTGACCAGGATCGTCGCGATATGCATCTGCGGTTCGGGCAGATTGAAGCTGGCCTTGTTCTGCCCATAGAACTCCGAGATATCGGAGTCGGAAATCGAGATGTGCGCGGTGATTTCCTTATTGATCAGCTTTTGGATCGACAGATCGCGCCGGAGTTGCGCCTTGAGGTCCTCCGCCGAGAGCCGGCGGTTTTGCAACTGTTTGGCGAACTCCTCTTGCGTATAGGGCGCCTTCATCTCATTGAACTTCGCGTCGACGTCGGCGTCGACGGCCATCAATCCTAGCTTTTCGGCGCGCTGCAACATGATCTCGGAATCGATCAGGCTGCGCAGAAGCTCCAAACGCTGGGTCTGCTTAAAGTCGTCGGAAGGACGATCACCGCCCGTACCGAACTGAAATTGATACTGCTTGTCGAGTTCGGCATTCGAAATGGGCCGCCCGTTGACCAGCGCCGCGACATCCTTCGGGGGCGCTTTCTGGCATGCGGCAAATAACAAAAGGTAGGCGGCGAGCGGGGCGGTACGCATCGGAACCCTCAATTGTAGTGGAATCGGCGGCGGGTGCGGCGCGGAGGTTGATACGTTACTAGGCCGGTCCGCACCACCTTTGTGGAGAACGTCTATGATCTTCGCCAGTTGCCGCCAAGCGCGGTTGAGTAACTTCGATTTCACATCCCGTCACGAGCACGCGATCTTCGAGATTGCCGATAGCCGGATTCGCGATCTGGCCCAGGAGAACGACGCCAACGATGAGGCGCTGGAGAAGGAGGCTACCGATGCGGCGGCGATTCCGCTACGGGAACCGGTGGACCGGGCGGAGGATCTGCACGTCCTAGTATCGGTGCACGGCTACCGGAATCCGTTCAGCCCCTGCGCACGAGCATATTCTCGACAAAATCGACAACGTGCTGCTCACGGCGGCGGCGGTGGACGACGAGAGTTTGGAGCGCAACAAGGAGTTTTTCGACGCTACCAAGAGCTGCGGGCGAATCTTTAATTACTATTCGAAAAAGGATACGGTGGTCGGCACGGCCTACCGGTTGGGCGACTTTCCGGAGTTCGACGCCGCGCTGGGAGCGAAAGGCACCGAGCATCCCGACCGCCTCGCGCAGAATTCGCCCACGGCGTTTATGGTCGATTGCACGGAGGAAGTGGACACGCACGGCGGTTACCGCCATTGGAAGGAGTTCTACGACTATTGGGCGACGGTGGCGAACGAGAGCGCCGAGATTCCGCAGTTCGGGAAGCTGAGGCTCTAGCGGCGGGTTTTTCGCGAATGGCTCCAAGCGTCAAAGGCTTGCCTTGTGCGAGCCGCGAGTCGCCAGATGTTTGGTCTGCTCTAACAGGTCTTGCGGATACGCCATCCCCTAGCTCGAGACGAACGAGTAGGCGTGAGCGCTCTGCGGCGCGAATTGGGAGGGATGCAGCGTTCACGTCAAGGTTGACACCGGCGGTGCCGCGCAAGTTCCCGAACGTCTAATCGAAGAGTTCGGAGACGGAAAGCTCGAAACCGGGCAGTAAATCGCCGAGGGTGACGAGGTCGCCTTCGTGGTAAGTACGCTGCTCACGGCCTTTTTCGAGTGCGTGGACTAGACGCTGCTCGGGCACGATCACAACGGCGAAGCGCGATCCGGCGTCGAGATACTCCCGGCATTTGAGGAGTTGCTCGGCGACGGTCTGATCGGGCGACCGGATTTCGACCACGATATCGGGTGCCCGGAACAAATGGCCCTCGATTACTTCCGACTGTCCAAGGACGACGGCAAGATCGGGCAACCGGTAGCGTTGACGACCGTCAAGCACAAAGTGACAGTGAAGATCCGCCGACACAAATCTGTAGTAGTCACAACTTGATCTGACATTTCCGATAAAGTGCCCGGGACTGGACCGGACGAAAAGGAGATGTCAGAATGACCACCGAGCAGAAGGTGATCAAGAACAAGTTGGGGCTGCTGAAGCTCTCGGAGACCTTGGGCAGCGTCAGTCAGGCCTGCAAAGTAATGGGCTATTCGCGGGACAGTTTTTACCGCTTCCGTGAGCTCTATGAGACCGGCGGGGCGCTGGCGTTGCAAGACATCAGCCGCCGCAAGCCGCTGCCGAAGAACCGGGTCGAGCCGGCCATCGAAGAAGCGATTCTCCGGCTGGCGATCGACCAGCCGGCTTATGGCCAGGTGCGGGTGTCGAACGAACTGAAGAAACAAGGCATGTTTGTTTCTCCCGGCGGGGTGCGGAGTGTTTGGCTACGACACGATCTGGAGATCTTCCGCAAGCGGCTGAAGGCGCTGGAAGCCAAGGTCGCCCAGGAAGGTTTGATCTTGACCGAGGACCAGCTCCGCTCGATGGAGAAGGCCCGTGAGGAGAAGGAAGCCCACGGCGAGATCGAGACTGAGCATCCCGGCTACCTGGGCGCCCAGGATACCTACTATGTCGGCACCATCAAAGGAGTGGGCCGGATCTATCAGCAGACCTTTATCGATACTTACTCGAAGGTGGCCCATGCCAAGCTCTACGACCGGCGCAACGCCTTGGTGGCCGCCGATCTGCTGAACGACCGCGTGTTGCCTTTCTTTGAAGAAAACAGTCTTCCCTTGCTGCGCATCCTCACCGACCGCGGCACCGAATACTGCGGTGCTCGCGAGCATCACGAGTATCAGCTGTATCTGGCCGTCGAGAACATCGATCACAGCCGGACGAAGGCCCGTCATCCGCAGACCAACGGCATCGGCGAGCGCTTCCACAAGACCGTTCAGGACGAGTTTTACACGACGGCCTTCCGCAAGACGCTTTACACGTCCTTGGAGCAATTACAGACAGACCTGGATGACTGGCTGACCCGCTACAACGAGCACCGTCCCCACTCCGGCAAATACTGCTTCGGCAAGACGCCGCGGCAAACCCTCATGGACTCCCGGCAACTGGCCTGGGACAAGATTCTCGACCGGGAGGTTCCGGCCGCCGTGGCCTGAACTTGCCGGCCGCTTCTGTCAGATCGAGTCTTGGCTACTACAACAAATCCGATCCGATTCTTCCCGAAACAGACGTCGATTCTCGCACCGGCCCGGATTGTCAGCTGACCATGTCGTCCTGTCGCCATGCCACGCTCGACAACCTCGCCGTCCACCCATTCCGAATGGGCGAATTCGGGATTTGCGAGATACTCCTCTTCGCTCACCAGTAACGCCGGGCGCGCCATACCCCGACGATAGCATCGCCCGTTATGATGAATACTCCGATGACATCTATCCCCGTCGATCGCCAACAGTCTCTCGTCGAGAAGCTCTATAGCGCCTGCAGCCGCTATACGCCGGAGCAGCGCCGGAAGTTCTTCATCACCGGACCGCAGTGGGCCGCCGCCTACGAAGGCAACGCGCTTTTTCACGCGCCCACGCGGCGTCCCGTTCCCTTCGACGAAGTGATCGAGAACTACGCCGAGATCGGTATCAACTACTGGTGTACGCACGATTCGGACGTCATCCCCACTTCGGCGCTAGGTCGAGACGAGCAATGGGACATCGTCGGCCGCATCAAGAAGTCGCTCGACAAGCATGGACTGCAATGCTCGATGGTAACTACCGAGACGTTTCACCACGCGGTGTTCGCCACTTCGCCCGCGTCCGAATCGCCCAGCGTTCGCGAGTACGCCAAGATGCGCGTTACAAACACGGTCGCCATCGGGCACGAACTCGGCGCGAGCTATGCCGTCTACTGGCCGGGCTCGCTTGGCTACTACACACCTGGCGCGGTCGAGGAAACGGAAACCCTGCGCTGGTACGCCCAGGGACTAAATGCCGCTTGCGAAACCGACATCGCCATCGCCAAGAAGAAGGGCCGTCCGACGTTGAAGCATTGCATGGAGGCAAAGCCGTTCGAGCCGCAGGGCGAAATCTTGCTGCCGACCTCGGACGCGATGCTCGCCTTTATCAAGTCGGGGCTGCTGTCGTACCCCGAGATGGTCGGCCTAAACCCCGAATATCTGCACGAACTCATGTGGGGCGCCAGCGTGCGCGCGGCGCTGGCCCGCGCATTGATTCTCGGCAAGCTGTGGCATTTCGATATCAACGACGGGTACCGCCTAAAGCACGATGTCGATATCGCTGTGGGATTGGTAAATCCACTCGACTGGCTGAACGTCCTCGTGCTGTTGCGCAGCCACGGCTTCCATGGGCCGTTCAATCTCGACTACAAACCGCCGCGCACCACGTCGAACCATGGAGTGTTCGCCGTCAGTTTCCCCAGCGCCGTGGACCGGTTTATCACCTTATGGGAGATGGCCGGCGAAGTGCTGGAAGATAGCGTAATCCGCGAAGCCACTGCGGCGCTCAAGGCGGGCGGTCCAGTAGACGACACCACCGATCCCGAGGCCGTGTTCCACGCCAACAAGGAACTCCTCACGCTCCATGAGTTGATCGCGCACCGGCTGGTCGAAATCTTGCTGGGTATGCACCGCGGCCGCGTCTTTTCCGTATGAGCGTTGGGCGCACGCTGGTGGTGGCGGGATTGGCTCTCGTGGCCATCGGTATCCTCGTCATCGTCGCGGAGCGTCTGCCGATACACTGGGGCCGCTTGCCGGGCGACATCGTTTGGCGATGGGGAAATACGACGATCTACATTCCGATCGGCACGCTGATTATCGCCAACGGAGTGCTGTGGCTGATCTGGTGGCTGGCTTCGCGCGGGCGGGGCTAGCGTAATACGCCGATCTTCTCGATCGGCCAATAAATGAAGACCGCTTTGCCGTACACAAAACGGCGAGGAACGGTGCCCCAGGACCGGCTATCGTTCGAAGAACTGCGATGGTCGCCCAGCACGTAGTATTGGCCCTCGGGGACCGTCAACGGCGCGGCGGAGTTCGTGTCGCGATACTCGTCGGGGACGTACGGTTCGTCGATTTCGAAGCCGTTGACGCGAACGCGGCCCCGTTCCACCTCGACCCGGTCGCCCGGCAGCCCGATGACTCGCTTGATGTACGACTTCGCGGGGTCGTGCGGAAAGTAGAACACGATTGTGTCGCCGCGCTCGATATCGCCCACGCCCAGCCGGTAGATAAACTTGTTGATGAAGATGCGCTCCTGATCTTCCAGCGTCGGCATCATGCTAGTGCCTTCCACCTTCACCGGCTGATAGAGGAACAGGATTACGATGACCGCGATCACGACCGAAAGCAGCAGATCCCGCAACCAAAGAAACGCGGCGCGCATGGTGGATTTTCGGCTCATTCGTTGGACCGGTAAACGCAAGCTAGCACGGCTACCTAAATAGACGCAATGGAGCCCCGATCGTTTCAAGCCGCGCTGGTCGTTCCCGCGTACAACGAAGAGGAATCGATCGGCGCGTCGCTCGATGCGATTCCCGGCGGCCTTTTCGCGAGAATCGTGGTCGCCGTGAACGGGACGTCGGACCGAACAGCCGACATCGCGCGGGCTCGCGGCGCGCAAGTGGTCGAGGTGGCCGAGCGCGGTTATGGCGCGGCCTGTCTCGCGGCTCTTGAGGTGGTGACGGAACCGGTCGTAGCGTTTCTCCAAGCCGACGGTTCGGAGGACCCGCGCGAAGCCTGGGCGCTCGCAAGGCGCGTCGCGGACGGCGAGTGCGACTTCGCGTTGGGGGACCGCCATACGGCCACCCGTCCGCATCAGCGTGCGGGAAACGCGCTCGCCGTATGGCTGATTCGCCTGATCTGGGGTTACCGGTATCGAGACCTCGGGCCGTTGCGCGCCATTCGAACCGACGCTCTGCGCGCACTCAAAATGCGGGACCGAAACTACGGGTGGACGGTGGAGATGCAGATTCGTGCGGTCGAGACCGGACTACGGATCGTCGAAACGCCCGTGCGGCAAGGGGCGCGAGTGGCGGGGGAGGAAAAGGTGTCCGGCAATTGGCGCGCCAGCGTTCGCGCCGGTTGGGTCATCCTGCGGACCGTAGGCCGTTTGGCGCTAACGAAATCGCGTCGATGGGCGGCAAGTCCATCCCGGCAAGCAGGCGGCACAGTGCGGCCAGAGGTAACGCGCCCTCCCGCCGAACCCGCTCGTGAAATTCGGTGAGTAGATACGCTCTCCCACGCGCGCGGCGGTAGGCTTCGCGCAAACGAAGAAAGTCGCGCCAGCCGGCGAACGCGTGCGGATCATGGCGCGCGATGTCCCGGAGCCGCCGCAGATGCGCCTGCCGCAGAGCTTCGTCGCCGGACCGGAACTCCTCTTCAATCGCCATTTGCGACCAATACTCGGGCCATCCGGCGGCGGTGGCGGGATCGGGGTAGACCGTTCGCAGCAGGCGGCGGGCCAACGGGGTTTCGGGGACCGCGAACGAGGGTGCGGAGGCGCGCAGGATCGTCAATGGCTCACCGGGTTGTTCGCCCACGGCGCGAGGCGCTCCCAGGACGCGGCGCGAAAGAAACTCGGCGGCTTCGGCCATCGTCGCAGCCGCCGCTTCGGGAGCTTTCTCGTCGATCTTCCCGGCCAGAGCGTCCGCGAAGCCCTCCGCATCCTTGGGAAGGGGCGGGGAAGGGGGCGTCGCGCGAGACAACTTCGCCGCGTGGGATGCAAACTCGGCGAGGGCGGAAAATGCCGCGGCCGCCGCTTTGTCGAGCCGAGCTTGCAGCGCGGCGGGCGCACGCCACTCCGGCCGCGCGGGGACGACCGGTTCGTCCCACGCGTCGATTAAATTCCGCTTCGCCACCTCGCACAACTTGGGGATCAACTCGAGACGGCGGATCAAGTGAAACCATCGCAACTCGTCGGGTGCGTCCGCCGGAGTGTCCCGCTTAACCATCGCGCGAGCGGCGAGACTTGCATACAGGGCGGGAGAGTGGCGATACGTCTCCCGGACTTCGAGATCCTCTCGCATCCGCGCAATGGCGGCCCCAATCGCCTCGAAGTCCGCCCGATCCTCCGGCAACAGACGCTCGACTTTAGTCCCGGCGATTCCCCGCTCGAACTTGGCCAGCCACTCGCGCCTCCGCTTCAATGCCCCCTCGCCGTAATCGTCGATCTGCTCGTCGAGGACCGCGCCAGCAAAACGATGAATTCCGTTCTCGACGGAGGTCAAAGGCGTGTACGAGAGGCTGGTATAAACGAACTCCTCCGTGATGCGAAGAAACCGCGGCGGGCCGGGTTTGCAAGCGGCAAGTGCCGCGCCGCCGAAAAGCAGAGCGCGCCGGTTCACGCGATCCGGTCGAGATGCTTGGTCATCGCGGCTCGCGCGGCGTCGATGAAATCGGACAGCCGTTTGTCGCGCAGGTCGAATTCGAGTGTGCCGTAGCCCTTCGCGGGCAGCCGGCAAATGCAGGCCTGATAGTGGTGAATGTACTCGCTGTCGTGAGCGCCCATCATCGTGTCCAGCAGACGGCCCGCGCGCCGGATCGTGCGGCGCGACGAGAACACGGAGGGCGATTCTTCGCGCGGAGGTTGACCGGGAACTTCGCAATCTTCGTCGATCATCAACCCTAAGTTTCCCGCATCGCCGGCATGCGTATCGCCCATCACTTCCCGTACTTCCGGGCTATCTTCCGGTTCGACGGCGATGTACTTGATCGGAAAGTTCGAGAGCGCGCCGCCGTCCACCATCGCGTGGCCGCAGATGTCCGCGCCGCGGTACAGTCCCCACTCCTTGCGCCAGATCACTTCCGGCCAAACGAAGGGAATCGACATCGACATCCGCACGGCCCAACAAACGGGCAGGTCGGGCGCGGTGCGGTGGTTCAGCACCAGCATCTTGTGCCCCGTCGTGTCGGAGACGACGACGCTCAAGTCGCTGCCGGTGGTTTGGTTCATTTGCGCGAGCGTGGTGTCGATCCGGATTCTCCGCAGCGCGAGCTTCTCCTGCAGCCACTGCAAGAACGTACGGCCCGAGTAATAGCCGCCGCGCTCCACGAGGGAGAAGAATCGGGAATACAGCGTGCTTTGCAGCAGTCGGTCTAACACCAGGCGGTCGATGCGCTTTTCCGCCCAGTCGGGGACGAACGGAAAATCCATCTCGCGAAGGGCGAGAATCGTCTCGCTGGACTCGATCATCTCGGCGGAGAACTCGTGCCGCGCGGGCTTGTCGAGAAAAGCTTGGAAGCGGGGCTCGTCGTTCTGCCGCTCCAGCACCATCTCGCGGATCTCCGCATTTGAAAATCGCGCCGCGACCAGCGCCGCCGTGATCGCCCCGGCGGACGTCCCCATCACCCGGCGAATGGTGTGTCCGCGCTCTTCGAGTACTTCGAGAGCGCCTAGAAAGGCAACGCCTTTCGCACCGCCGCCCTCGAACACCACATCGTAGGCCGCCATCGCGTTCCTCCCCGCGGAACGTTACTGCTTAATTACCGTTCCGTCCTTCTTGCGCACTTCGCCCCAGCCGCCGTTCAGCCGCTGGCGCTCGCCTTGCTCGCCGTAGCCGAACGGATACTTCTTCGCAGCCGCCTCGTTGACTTCGATCCCCCAGCCGGGAGCCTCGTTGGCGTACGCGTAGCCGTCCTTGAAGGTCGGCACGCCGGAAAAGACTTCGAGCGACCGTTCGCCGAACCCGCTCCATTCCTGCACGCCGAAGTTGTAGCAAGCCAGATCGAGCGCTACGTTCGCCGCATGGCCGATCGGCGAGACGTCGCCCGGGCCATGCCACGCCGTGCGTACCCCATACACTTCGCACATAGCCGCCATCTTGCGGCAGGGGGTCAATCCGCCCATCTGGCTGACATGAACGCGCATATAGTCGATCAAACGGTCGTGAACGAGCGGAATCCACTCGTGCGGCGAGTTGAACAGCTCGCCCATCGCGATCGGCGTCGTGCACTGCTGCCGGATCAGCTTGTAGTAAGCGATGTCCTCGGGCGACAGCGGATCTTCGAGGAAGAACATCTTGAACTGTTCCATGTCCTTCGCCAGTTGCAGCGCCTGCGTTGGGGTGACGCGCTCATGCGTGTCGTGCAGCAGTTCGATCTCGTCGCCCAGTTCTTTGCGCGCCGCCTCAAACACTTTAAGACACTTTCGGACGTAATCCGCGGGTTCATACACCGGACTGTTATGCAGCGCGGGTACGCGCCGCCCCGGAATCGTGGACATGATCTCGTTGGCGTTCGCGCCGCCGCGCGAACCGTAGGCCGCCTGTCCGCGCATACCGAACTGGATGCGCACGTGACGGTAACCGCGCGCGATGTAGCTCTTGGCGCTCTCGATAATCTCGGGGATCTCCATGCCGCCCGCGTGGCCATAGCAATCGGCCGCCTCACGACACTTGCCGCCCAAAAGCTGATACACGGGCATGCCCGCCTGCCGGCCCTTGATGTCCCATAGCGCCTGATCGACGCCCGAAATCGCGTTGTTCAGGACGCCCGAGTTGCGCCAATACGACGAGTTGTAGCAAGCCTGCCAGATGTCGTCGATCCGGTCCGCCGCTTTCCCGATGAGGAACGGTTTGAGGTATTTTTCGACGGCGGGCACCACCAGATCGGCGCGCTGCGTGAAGGTCCCGCAGCCGTACCCGTAAAGGCCGTCCTGATCGGTGAGAATCTTGACGACCACCAGCCGCAAGCCCTGCGGGGCGGTGGCGATCACCTGGACGTCCTTGATCTTGGGCGAGGGCATGGCGCGTGTCGCCACCGCTATCTTTTGCTGCGCTTGCGCCGAGCGTGTGGCCAGCGTGGCCGCCGCCCCCGCAGTTAGCAACTCTCTACGCTTCATGACGGCTCTTCTCCTCGATTAGCTTCTTCAAAGTCTCAACTTCCGACTTCAGCCGGCGTTCCCGCCCGATCAGGGTCGCGACGTAAATCATCAATACGCCCCAAGCGGCGATCAGGCCGTAACACATGTACTCGAAATTGCGTTGGTCCATAGTATGCCGCCTAGTAGGCGAGCGCCTCGCGCCGCAACGACTCGATCTCGCGCCGCCGCTCTTCCTGATTCCAGCGGATCGCCACCAACACCGTGGCCAGCATCGCCAGCGCCAGCAAATTATGCCCGAGCATCATTTCCATCGCTGGATCGATCGTGCCGCCGCCAGTGCGGATCGACAACACCGGGGCGGGATGCTGCGTGCGGAACCACTCGTTCGATTTGTAAGTCAGGATGACGCTCGCAAACGCGAAAATTCCAAGGACGGCGGAGTTCTTCGCGCGCTCCGTGGCGTCGGGAATCGCTCGACGCAGCATCAGATATCCGGCGTAGATCGCGGCGCTTAGCAGGGCGGTGGAAAGGCGGGGATCCCAGGTCCACCAGATGCCCCAGATAATGCGGCCCCAGATCATGCCGGTGATCAGATTCATGATCGCGAACGGTAGTCCCACTTCCGTTACCGCTGCCGCCAACGAATCCCACTTCCAGTTCCGCGTTCGCAGGTAGAGGGCGCTGAATACGCCGGTCAACAGAAAACACGCCGCGCCGGTCAAGTAGCCGGGCAGGTGGAAGTAGAAAATCCGGTAAATCGGCCCTTGGGCGAGTTCGTCGGGCAACTGCAACATCAGGATGTAGATGTTGCGACTGAGATAAAGCGCCGAAGCGATCAGTAAAGCGTAGAGCATCAATCGACCAAAACCACGTCGGCCAAGAGCACCGCCAACGCGGTGAAAATGATATCAAAGCCCGTTAACAAACGAAGCCAGATTTCGGGGATTGCCTGCCGCTGAATCGACGCTCCCGTGATCTCGATCGCGGCTACCAGCGCCGGCATCATCATCGGGTAGATCAGCACGGGCAACATCAGTTCCCGCATTTGCAGATTGACGGTGAGCGCGCCGAACATCGTGCCCAAAACCGCGATTCCCCAGGTGGCGAGGGCGAACGATGCCGCCACCCAACCCGCCTGCCAGGTCAGCGACACGTTGTAGAAAACGAGGAACGCGGGGAGCGCCGCCAATTCCACCGCAAGCAGCAACACGAATCCAGCGAAAGCTTTGCCAAGGAACAGGGCCCCCGGCGGGATCGGCGAAGCCCGTAGAGCTTCCAGGCAATCATTGGGAAGTTCGCGCGCAAACCCGCGATTCACGATCAGCGCGGCGGCGAAGCTGTACACCAGCCATAGCAGCCCGCCGGACCAAAGCTTGGAATCTTCGGCGCCGGGGTCGAAGGCGAAGCTGAAAAGCAGCAGCAGCACGACTGTCACAGCCAGCGCCGCGTTCAACGATTCCTTCGTCCGCCATTCGGAGCGCAGGTCCTTGGCCGCGACTTTCCAGGCGTCGGCGATCATTGGGTCACGCCGGACTGCAGGCGCCCGCGTTCGAGCTTCCAGGATTGCGTCGCCAGTTCCATCACTTCGGGAATCTGGTGGCTTGAAACAACGACGGTGGCACGCCGCGCCAGCGCTTCCCGCAGAACGGCTTGCAGCAGCGTCACAGAGCGCGCGTCCAGTCCGGTGAACGGTTCGTCGAGGACCAGCAAATCTGGGGAATGCAGGAACGCCCGCCCTAGCGCCACACGCTGCCGCATTCCGCGCGAGAACTGCCGTACCGGAGCGTCGGCCACATGGTCGAGTTCGACGCGCGCCAGCCACGTTTCGGCGGCGGATGCGGGAGCGCGATACGCGTTCGCCCAAAATCGCAGATTCTCGCGGGCGGAAAGTTCGTCCCAGAGTCCAAGTCCGTGACCGAGGTAACCGACGCGCTCGGGGGCGGGGAGGCGGAGGCCCCCTTTCTGCGGTTTCGCGAGCCGCGCCAGCAGTTTCAACAGCGTCGTCTTGCCCGCGCCGTTTGGACCGAGCAGTGCAATGCACTCGCCGGCGCTCGCCGAGCAGGTCACCTCGCGAAGCGCTGCGAAGTCCCCGAAGAATCGCCAGACACCGTCTGCCGCGACGAGGGGCTCGGCCATCGGCTAGCCCACCCGCGCGCGAAAATGCAGCGCGAATCCGATCGCCAGCACGCCGAGCGTCAGTCCTAAAATCCACGGTAGACGGTCGTAGAGACGCGGCATGATTTGCTCGATCCGCGGACCGTCGTCCTCGCCCGCCTCCTCCGCCTCCGGACGCTGCGCGCGCAGCTTGCCCGCGCCGTTGATTTCGATCTTGAAAGAGGAGCCCTTCAGCGTGTAAATCTGCGCCTGCGTGGTGGGTTCCACGCCATTCGATTCGAGCGCCGCGCCTTTGGCGGTTACGCCTTTCGGGAAGACGAGCCGCACGGGCCCGCCGCCGTGCAGGATGCGTCCGTTTAACGTTTCCGGCGAGACGAATGGCATCGACCAGTTGACATCGACGCGCGACTCGGGCCCTTGTGCGGCGTCGAGCGTCACGTCGTAAACGCCCGGTTTCGCCGTCTTCACCGCTTTGCCGCCGCGCGTTCCCGCGAGTTCTGCGTCAGGTGGCAGGAACACTTGAACTTTACCCGCACCTTCGACGATCAGCGTCTCGCTTACTGCGAGATCGGTGCCCGATGGTTCGAGCAGCATCATATGCTGGGTCACCTTAGCTTGCCCAAAAGCCAGAACGGGAACCAGAAGCAGTGCGGCTCTCATGACGCCTTCTTCGCTAACTTCGCTTTCAGCGCCTCCACTTCGGCCAGCACCTGCGCGAGCTCGCTTTGCAACGCCTGCTTCGACTTCGCATAATCCTCGTCGGATAGCTTACCGAGCCGCAGTTCGAATTGGAGATCGCGCAGGTTTTCGTAAATGCGCGCCTTATGCTCGTCGAGCGCCTGAAACGGCGACACAGGCTCGGCGGGCGGAATGTCTTTCGGGCGCACGCCGAGCGTCGCGAGCAACACGCCCACGGTGACGAGAATGGCGGCGGCGATCAACATCTAGGCTTGCCGGCCGCTCGCGTCTCACGCTCGCTAATCAAGCGCGTCGAGGTCCTTCCCCGCCAACTCGCGGTGACGGGCCGACACCACGGCCGGTTCCTGTTGCGATTCGCGCATCCGCCTCACCCAAACGTAGATGGCGTACAAACCCACGGCGAGCATTGCGAACGGCATGATCCAGGCGATCGAGTAACCGCCCGAGGCCGGGGGCACGGCAAGCGTTTTCAATCCGCCCTCTTCGACGAACTTCGCCACCACCGCCTCGTCCGCCACACCCGCGCGTTTCATATCGACGATCTTTTGCCGCGAACCGCCCGCGTAACTACACCCCAGCATCTGGCAATCGCCGACGGTATTCTTGCAGCGTCCGCAAAGGCAGGCGAGTTTGCTTCCTACCCGCCGCACGTCGGGATCCATCATCAGAGACGCGGTCTGACCTAGCGTCACCCAAGTCAACGCGGGAAGGAGAAGGAATCGCTTAAACCGGGACATTCTCTTTTGTTGTGATCCCGACCACTTCGGTCTTCGCGTATTGGAGTTTCACTTTCGAGGGGATGAGACAAATCCACGTGCCAACGAGAACCACGGCAAACCCGATCCAAATCCAAGACACTAGTGGGAAGACGTAGGCTTGGATCGTAACCTTCTTGCCGTCTTCCGACGCGCTCGCGAAATTGACGTAGAGGTCTTCGTTCAGACGACGGCGAATTCTCACTTCGCTCGACGGCTGACGGCTGGCTTTGTAGAGGCGGCGCTCCGGTTGCAGATCGCCCAGAAACTCGCCGTCGCGCCAGATTCCCAATCGCGCGTACTGCCAGATGTAGTTGCCCGCGTCGCCGTCTTTGGTTTCTTTTGCCAGCAACTCGTATTTGCCGAGCTGGAACTTCTCGCCAATGGCGACTTCCGCCGTCACGTCGTGGTTGAAGGCGGCGCCAGTGAATCCAATAAACATGAGCACGATGCCCATATGCACCAAATAGCCGCCGTAACGGCGCGTGTTGCGGTGAGTGAGTTCGAATAACGCCGCGGGCCAGGAAAGGCCGTCCTTCGAGTGGATCGCGGCGGCTCCCTTAAAGAACTCGATCACGATCGTCGCCGTTACAAAGGCGCATAGACCGAACGAGATCAGCGCGTACATGTGCCGAATACCGACCGCAGCCAGGACGGTCATCGTTAGGACCATCAGAATCGCCGGATACAGGAAGTTACGCCGCAGTTGATCGACCGAACTGCGCCGCCACGCGATCAATGGTCCGACGCCAGTGAGTAACAACAAAACCAAGCCGATGGGGATGTTGACCCGATTGAAGAACGGCGCGTCCACCGAAATTTTCTCGCCCGTGATCGCTTCGCTAATCACGGGAAACAACGTTCCCCAAAGCACGGCAAAGCAACTGGCGAGTAGAAACAAATTATTGAACAGGAAGCTCGACTCCCGGGAAACCACGCTCTCCAATTGCGTCTCCGACTTCAGGTAGTCGAGGCGGCTCAGAATCACATACGCCGTCACGGCGATGGCGATGGACAAGAACACCGTGAAGTGGGGCTTCAACGGCGACTGGGCGAAGGCGTGCACGCTCGAAACCAGGCCCGTGCGGGTGAGCATCGTACCCAGGATGCAAAGCAGGAAGGTCGCCGAAATGAGCGACGCGTTCCACACCTTCATCATGCCTTTCTTCTCCTGCATCATTACCGAGTGCAGAAAGGCGGTCGATGTAATCCAGGGCAGTAACGACGCGTTTTCCACCGGATCCCAGCCCCAGTAGCCGCCCCAACCGAGCACCGCGTACGCCCAGCCCGCGCCCAGCACAATGCCGCAGGTTTGGAACATCCAGGTAACGATCGTCCAGCGGCGCGTGGTGTGAATCCAGGCGTCGCCCGGCTGGCGGACGATCAGAGAACCGAGCGCGAACGCGAATGGCACCGTGAAGCCGACATAGCCGAGATAAAGCATCGGCGGGTGAATCTGCATCGCCCAATACTGAAGCAGAGGGTTCAGCCCTTGCCCGTCCGGTACCGCAGTGATTCCCTTACCCACAGCAAGCATTTGGAACGGGCTCACCACAAATGCATTCAGCACCAGGAAGAAAATCTGGACCGCCGACAGCGTCGCCAGCACCCAGGGCATCATGTTGCGGAACTTAGATCGATTGGTAAACGCCACGACGGCGGCGTAGGTGGAAAGAATCCAGCTCCAGAAGAGCAACGAGCCTTCCTGTCCACCCCACCAAGCCGTGAACTTGAAGTTTGCGCTCATCGCCTTGTCGGTGTGAGAGGCGACGTAGGCGAATCGGAAATCGGAAGTGAGTAGCGCGTACACAAGTAACACGCTCGCGAGTGTTAGCAGCGCCCAGACGGCATAAATCGCCCGTTGCGCGCTCAAGGTGAGGAGGGGACGACCCCACTTCGCTCCGGCCAGCGAACCTGTGAACGCGTAAACCGAAAAACAAAACGCCAGTAAGACCGACAGCGCTCCGAGATTCTCCATAACGTTTAGCTCGAACGCTTCGGTTGATAGCTCAAATCCGCGGGCTTCCCGCCGCCCGGTTTCGCTTCGTATTTCGACGCGCACTTCGCTTGGATCTTATTCGCGTGGAAGGTCCCATCCGGTTGCAAGCGCCCATCGGCCAGCGCTTGCGCGCCGTCGCGGAATGTATCGGGCAATGGATCGGTACCGCGATAGACGACGTTCAGCTTCTTTGCGTCTTGGAAGATCGTGAAGTGGACTTCGCTGCCACGCCGCGAAATCGAGCCTTTCTCCACGTCGCCCGCCACACGCAGACGTTTCTCGAACGCCGAATCGCCCATCGCCTGCAACTCTGGGATGGTTTTGTAATACGCCTTCGCCTCGCCCACCGCTCCCGTCGCTACCCAAAGTAGCGCTCCAAGAATGGTGACGATGAGCACTCCGAACTTCAAGGTTGGGTTCATGGCCTAGTTCTTCCGCCCTTAGTATACGCCCGATTGCCGCTGCGGGGAATCGCGCCTAAGCGGAATATTTACGGTTTAACCGCAACGGATTTTCTCCTTGACAGCTTAGGAGTGTATCGCTTACTCTCCTAACTATGCAAGGAGAAGGGCGAGCGGAACTGCTTCCTGGGACGCTCGATTTGCTAGTTCTCAAAGCCGTTTCGCTAGGGCCGGAGCACGGCTACGGCATCCTGTTGCGGATCGGGCGAATGACCGGAAAAGCGCTTGAGATCGAGCAAGGCGCGCTGTACCCGGCGCTTTACCGGTTAGAGCGGCAAGGTCAAATCGAAGCCGAATGGGGCGTGTCGGACAACAACCGCCGGGCCAAGTTTTACCGACTCACTGCGGCCGGCCGAAAGTCGCTGAAGGCTGAGACCGAAAGTTGGTTGCGGCTGGTGGCGGCGATGGGACTGGCGTTAAGCGCGGAGGAGCTATGAAGTCGAAACGCGAATTTGAAGACGACATGCGAGAGGAACTCCACCTCCATGTCGAGATGCGAGCGAAGGATCTCGAACGCGAGGGGTACTCTCCGGAAGACGCGTTGCGGCAGGCGCGCATCGAGTTCGGCGCAGTCGAGCGTTACAAGGAAGAGGGCCGGGCCGCCGCCGGATGGCGGCCATTCGACGAAGTGCGGCAGGATCTCTCCTACGCCTGGCGGCAACTGCGCCGCGCGCCTGGATTCGCGCTTGCGAGCGTGGCGATCCTCGCCATCGGCATCGGCGCGAACACCGCGATTTTCAGCGTCGTCGAGGCGATTATGATGCGCAGCTTGCCGGTGAAGGATCCGCAAGAATTGCATTTGATCGAGTGGCGTTCCGCGAAGACTGGGTTCCGGAACTCTTACAACGGGAGCAACCGGGGCGACCTTCACTGGTCGATCTCCTACCCGGCCTATCAGTATCTCCGCGACCATACAACCTCATTCGACGGCTTCGCGGCGATGGAGCCGAATACGAGCAACGTCAATCTGACGGTCGGCGGGCAGGCGCGGCTCGTGCGAGGGCTGAAAGTCTCGGGCAACTATTTCGAGGTTCTCGGTGTCGACGCGGGGTTGGGACGAGTTCTTACACCGGACGACGATCGGGCCACCGCCCTGGCTCCGGCGGCGGTGTTGAGTCACGACTTCTGGCAAAGCTCGCTAGCCGCCGACCCCGCCGTCATCGGCAGGAAATTGCCGGTCAACGGAGTGCCGTTCACCGTGGTTGGGATCGCGCCGCCGGGGTTCTTCGGCACCGATCCCGAAGACGATCCGCAGATTTACCTGCCGATGGCTTCTCACGCATGGTTGGAGCCAGAGTCGAAAGTCTTACGCGAACCGCGATCCTGGTGGTTCCTCGCGATTGGCCGCTTAAAGACTGGAGTGAGGCCGGAACGCGCGGCGCAAGACACCGAAGCCGCGTTGCAGGCGGCGATTCGGCTCGACCCGCCCGCCGAAGAATACGACCAACCAAAGGTGAGCCTAAAGCCGATGGAGCGGGGCTGGGATAGCGTCCGCAATGAGCTTCAACGGCCCTTACAATTTGTCTCGCTCGCCGTCGGCATGCTGCTCTTGATCGGCTGCGCGAACATCGCGGGGCTGCTGCTCGCGCGTTCCACCGTGCGGCGGCGCGAAATCGGAACACGGCTCGCCATCGGTGCGGGCCGCTGGCGGCTGATCCGGCAGTTGCTCACCGAGAGTCTGATGCTGTCCGTAGCGGGCGGCGCGCTTGGTTTGGGGATCGCCTATCTGGTCACCGCGAATCCCGAAGCGACGCTCGGCCTGAACGACACCACTCTCGATCTTCGTCCAAACACGATCACGCTGGCCGTCTCGATCGGCCTGTGCCTGCTGACCTCGCTGCTCTTCGGCCTAGCCCCGGCGTTTTCCGCGACGCGCATCGATCTGGCATCGATGTTGAAGCAACAGTCGGAATCCATGGGACGGCGGGGCGGGCGAACGACGGCGCGAAAGGCTCTGGTGGCGTTTCAGGTGGCGCTGTCGCTGATGCTCGCCGCGAGCGCGGGAGTTTTCGTGCGCAGCGTGATCAATCTGCGCTCGGAAAAGCTCGGGTTCCGCCCGGATCATTTGCTGGTCTTTAAGCTTGACGGGACCAGCGCTGGGTACAAAGAGGGGCGCTTGCTCGATCTGTATGAGAACGCGCTCCGTGCCGTCGAGGCGGTGCCGGGCGTGCGCTCCGCGTCGATGACCCGGCACCCGCTGATCGCCGGAGGGACGACGTCGAGCGGAATCGAAGTGCCCGGTTTCAATAAGCCTTGGCCGGCGAACCGCGTCTTCATTCACTACATCGCGCCGCGCTTCTTCGAGACGACGAGCACTGCGCTCTTACAAGGGCGGGATGTCGCGTGGCGGGATCGCGAAGGCGCTCCCAAAGTCGTCATCGTAAACGAAGCGTTTGTCCGGCACTTCTATCCAGGTGCAAACCCAGTAGGCAAAACCGTAGGCGGAGATCGTCCGGGTCCCGACAAACCGCCCGAGCGCATGGAGATCGTCGGCGTAGTAGCCGATGCGAAATACAGCAATCTGCGACGCGAAGTTCCACCAACGATCTATTTGCCCTATCGCCAGCACTCGCAAAACCAGATGACCTTCACCGTGCGCGCGATCGGCGACCCTCTGTCGATCGCCGACGGCATTCGCCGCGCAATCGCCAAAGTGGAACCCAACGTCCCGATTTTCGAGATGCGCACGCAATATGAGTTGATCGACAGATCCATCGCGCGCGAGCGCTACCTCGCCTTTCTGCTGACGATCTTCGGTGTCTTAGCGCTCCTGATGGCTGCGTTGGGAATTTACGGCACGCTCGCGTTCACGGTGGCTCGGCGGACACCCGAAATCGGCATTCGCATGGCGCTCGGCGCGGACCGCTGGGATGTGGTTGTGGGAGTGGTGCGGGAAGCGCTAGTGCCGGTTGGCGTAGGGATCGCCGCCGGACTGCTCGGCGCATTCTGGGCCACCCGCCTCGCAGAGAAGATGCTCTTTGGCGTGAAGCCGAACGATCCGGCGACGCTGGCCGCCGCCGTGATCGCTCTGGTCCTCGTGGCGCTCGCCGCAGCCTGGATTCCGGCCCGGCGAGCGTCTAGGATCGCCCCGATGTCGGCGCTGCGCTACGACTAACGTTCGCGCCGCATCCGCCACCACCCCAATCCGGCGGCCGCTAGCACCAGCGCCGCCGTCCCCGGTTCGGGAACGCTCGACACCGGAGCCATCCCCGTCTGTGGCGCGAAGTCGGAAATCTCGCTCACGTTCGAAATTTCCGTCAGCGTGGAACGCGGCCAGAAGCTGACGAGATAGTCCGAGGGCGCGAAACCGGTCGAGGGCAACAGGGAAGCGGCCACCGATACAATCATGCGGCTGCCGATAATCGCGACGCTCCCATCGGGCAGCGGCGCGGGTGGCGCGGGCGAAGTGAGGTCCGCGGTAATGGCGAACGCTCCGGGCGATACGGCAAGCGCCCAGTCGAACGCCACGTCGTCGATCACGCCGGGGAAGAATTGCCCCGTCGCCGACCCGCGGTTGATTCCCCAAACGTACACCGCGCCGGGTGTCGTCCCGAGCGGCGCGTTTACGGTGAAGTCGAACACGAAGTTGACGCCGTCGTAGCGCACGTCGGATTCGAGAACGTCCAGGTCTCCGTTTTGGGGACCGGTGTAGGTGGGCAGAAAGTCGCCCGCGGCGTCCGAAATCGAGGCCGCGAAACTGGGCGCGACGGCCAAGCAGGCGCTGGCGAGAATGATCAGTGTCTTCATGTCAATGGCCTCGTCTAGAACGAAATGGACGACAGGGAATCAGCCCGCAGAACCGATTCCTGTTGAAATCGCTTCTTGTACTCCTCCCGAATCTCGTCGATTTTCTTGTTCGTTTCCGCCGACAGCGGCGGGTTGAACAGGATCAGGAGGTGCGAACGTTCCTTAATCAGAACCGATTGCGAGTTGAGAAACTGACCGAAGCCCGTCAGCAGCGTCAGGCCGGCCGGAAACCGCGGTGTCACAACTTGGTCGACAAACTGGAGAAACTCCTGGTCCGAGACGGCCGTACCGTCCGGTTTTTGGGTGCCGAAGTAGAGTTCGGTTTTCGACCAGACTTCCTGGGTTCGCGGGCGGCGGATCATTTCGGAGTTGAAGGCCGCCGGAGCGGACAAGGTCAGTAGCAATAGCGCCCCCCCGAGAGCGCGGAATAGTCGTTTCATGGTTTTGTTCTTCTTTCCGAGAGCGGTGTGCCCTCGACTCCAGGAGACCCTTCCAAGGGGCTGTCCGTCGTCGTTCCCAGGCGTTACAAACGAGTGAGTTGCAGCCGTATCTGATTGAAACGAAAAGTGCTCTCGAATTTGTGGAAATTTTAGAGCGCTTTGATCTTCGGCCCGCCGATACTGGCGTTACATGACAGCGGACATTCGTAGGCAGCTCGAAAAAGTGCTCGACGACCAGCGATTCCGCTCCTCGCGCCGGGCCAGCCAGTTCCTGTCGTTTGTCGTCGAAAAGGCGCTCGCGGGCGAAACCGAAGAGATCAAAGAAACCGTGGTGGCCGCCGAAATCTATCGCCGCCCAAGCGACTACGATCCGAAAGCCGATTCCCTGGTTCGGGTGGAGGCGGGGCGGCTTCGGGGCAAACTCGACGAATACTACCGAACCAACGGCGCGCAGGACCCGATACGCATCCGCATTCCGAAGGGCGGCTACGTTCCGAGTTTCGAACCCGTGGAGGCGCCGGCGACGCCGCGCAATAAGCGTTCGAAATTGTGGGCGTTCGCCGCTATCGTGCTGGTGGCGGTTGTGATCGCGGGTTGGCGCGCTACCGCATTAAACGCCGCGCCCACACCCGACGCCGTCGCCGCCTGGCGGGAGGCGGTGGCTTTGATCGAGCAGGATCCGCTTACAGGCGCAACCGCCGAAGGTTTGCCGGAGCCATTGCGGCGGTCGATGGAGCGCCTCGAGTACGCCGTAGCCCGAGCGCCGAGGTTCGCCGCCGCATGGGCGTCGCTAGGCGAGAGCTTCGATTACGCGGCTTCGTTTGTGGGACGGGACGCCGCAGCAGACGGCCGCCGAGCGGAATCCGCCGCCCGGCGCGCCATCGAACTCGATCCAAGGTCCGCCCGCGGGCACGCCGTTCTGGCCGCCGTCGCGTTCGGGCTGAAGTGGGACTTCGCCGAAGCGGAACGCGAGTACCGCCGAGCGATCCAATTGGAACCCGGCAACGCACAGGTGCTGGGCGAGTACGCCGATCTCCTGCGTGTTCTGAGACGGCCGAACGAGGCGCTGGAAACGATCGCCCGCGCCCGGCGCGACTTTCCGCTTTCCGCCGCGCTCGCCGCGAAGCACGCGGAGGTTCTCGCCGCGATGGGCGACGGCGAAGCCGCGCAGTCCGCTGGGGAAGCCGCCGTCCGGTTGAAGCGCGGATACCGGCGGGCGCACATCGCGCTCGGCCTGGCATATGAGAGCCGGGAGTTGTGGAGCCAAGCCGCCGCCGAGTACGAGGCCGCGTTGCGCGTTTATCCAGACGACCGCCGCGCGCTGCCCGCGTATGGGTACGTTTTGGGCCGGTTGGGGCGGACGGAAGAAGCGCGGCACGTGGCTTCGCGAATCTTCGAATTGCACCGCCGCGTGCGGAACATGTCCTACCAATTAGCGGTGGTCCACATAGGACTGGGCGACCGCCCGGCCGCTCAACACTGGCTGGAAGCGGCCGCCGCCACTCGCCATCGCATGATGCCGTTCGCCGCAGTCGATCCGCGTCTCCAATCGTTGCCGCAAGTGTCCGGCTCTGGGACGGGCGATCCCACAATCGGCGAAGGACGCAGCGGCGGGCTTTAGTTTACAAACACTTATGGCTGGCGGGGAGATTGCAACCTTCTTAGGCATGCTGTCCGATTTCCGGTACGCCTTCCGCACACTCCGCCAGTCGCCGCTGTTTGCGCTTGTGGCGATTCTCTCGCTCGCGCTGGGCATCGGCGCGAACACGGCCATTTACAGCTTGATGGACCACTACCTGCTGCGGCCCCTGCCGGTCGAGCGCCCGCATGAACTGGTCCAACTCGACGAAACCGGCGTAAATCGCGGCTTCCGTGCGGGCGACCGAACGCTTTCTTACCCGATGTTCCGCGATCTGCGCGCGCGAACCAAGACGCTGTCGGGGCTCATCGCGTCCTACGAGGGCGATCTGAGTTTCAGTGAAGGCAGGCAGACCGACCGCGTGCGCTCGGCGATCGTGAGCGGCAACTATTTCGAGGTGTTGGGCATTCGTCCCGTGATCGGACGGCTGTTCACGATGGACGACGAGAAAACGATCGGCGGCCATCCGTTGGTCGTCCTGAGTTATGGATTTTGGATGTCGCGCTTCGGGGGTGCGGCGGACGTGCTTAATCGCAAAGTGCTTGTCAACGGCCAACCCATGCAGGTGATCGGCGTCGCCGAGCGGGGATTCTCGGGTCTCCAGCCCACGCGCTCCACGGAAGTTTTCGCGCCGGTGATGATGAAGCGCCAACTGACGCCAACTTGGGACGAACTCGAGAACCGGCGGGCGCTCTGGCTCCATGTGTTCGGGCGGCGCGCGCCGGGCGTTTCGATCGATCAAGCGAAGGCCGAATTGAACGCCATCTTTGCGCCGATCAATCAGGCCGAGTTCGACGCGATGAACGACACCAATGCCCGGATGCGCGAACGCTGGCTGCAAAAGCGCCTAAAGGTAGACGACGCCTCGCGCGGGGCCGTCGATGGCCGCGAGGGTCTGGAACGGCCGGTGTTCGCTCTGATGGCAATGGTCGCGTTAGTCCTACTGATTGCTTGCGCGAACCTGGCGAACCTGCTGCTCGCCCGTTCGGCGGCGCGGCGCAAGGAGATCGCTGTCCGGCTGGCGCTGGGAGCGTCGCGCGGACGCGTGATCCGCCAACTGCTGGTCGAAAGCGCGCTTCTGGGCCTGATCGGCGGACTCGCGGGACTGCTGGTCGCCACCTGGACCATCGACGCCATGGCCGCCTCCTTCGCCACTTCGGGCGACCGCCTGCCGCAGTGGATCGACGGTCCGGTAATGCTGTTCAACTTGGGGCTTTCGCTCGCGACCGCGCTCCTATTTGGGCTCGCCCCGGCGTTTGCGGCGACAAAGCCGGAGGTCGCGCCGACGCTGAAGGATCAGGCCGCGAACACCTCCGCCGCGGGCGGTCAAGTGCGGTTCCGCAAGGCGCTCATCGCAGCGCAAGTGGCGTTGTCGCTGCTGCTGCTCGCGGGCGCTGGATTGTTCGCTCGGACGCTCTTCAACTTACGATCGGTCGATCCGGGATTCCGAACCGAAAGCCTGGTGCAGTTCGCCGTCGATCCCTCGCTGAACGGCTATCCGAACGCACGCACGCTCGACTTCTACGCCCGGTTGCAGGACGGCTTGCGGTCGGTGCCGGGCGTTACGGCGGCGAGTCTCTCGGACCTACTCGTGCTCGACGAATCGATTAGCCAGCGCACAGTCTCCGTAGAAGGCTACCAACGCCGGGAGGACGAGGACACGAATCCACTGGTGCTCGAAGTGTCCCCGAAATTTTTCGAAACGCTCGGTATTACGCGTTTACAGGGCCGCGACTTTACCGAGCGCGACGCAATTGGCGCCCCGCTCGTCGCCGTCGTTAACGAGACGTTCGCGAAATACTTTTTCAAGGACGAGAATCCTCTGGGGCGGCGATTCCGGTTCGGCCGGCGGGGCGAGCCGTTCCGCGAAATCGTCGGTGTCGTTAAGGACTCGAAGCACGGCAAGCTAAACGAAAAAACTTGGCGTACGGTATACCTGCCGCTGGCTCAAAACGACGCGCAGGGCGGCATGAACGGCTATGTCCGCGCCAATATGGACCCCGCCGCTATCGGCGCGCTGATCCGCCGCGAGGTCTCGAAGCTCGACGCGAATCTACCCGTCACGCAGATTCGGACGGTGGAACGCCAGATCGATCAATTGCTGACGAACGAACGCATGGTGGCCGTTCTTTCCTCTGCCTTTGGATTGCTCGCCACCGCGCTCGCCGCCGTCGGACTCTACGGCGTGATGGCGTTCATCGTCTCGCGGCGCACTCGGGAAATCGGCATCCGTGTGGCGCTTGGCGCGGAGCGGGGCAACGTCTTGTGGCTGGTGATGCGCGAAGTGGCCTTGATGACCGGGATCGGGCTGGCGACGGGAATTCCATTGGCGCTCGCCGCCGGACGCCTAATCGAATCGCAACTCTTCGGAGTGAAGCCGTACGACGCGCTGGTATTGACCGGCGCCGCGCTGGCGCTTTCGATCGCGGCGGCGCTGGCCGGATATTTTCCCGCGCGCCGGGCGCTTTCTATCGATCCGGTCACGGCGCTGCGCTACGAGTGACCGAACGCGTTTTTGAGCAGCCGCACCTGCCCGCCGTGGTAAGCGTTGTGCTGCGCGATGCCGTCCAGTAGATGCTCGAAATCGTAATGGCGTCCCGGTACCGTTTCCTCGGGATCGGGCGAGCGAACGATCAACTCCCGCGCCGCTTTCTCGAATCGCGTCTTGGCTTGCGGCCAATCGGTCATCGGAATCCAATCGCCTTTGCCCGCGAACCCGGTGGGCATGGGATGGCCGTCGATGGCCTGTTTGGCGAGTTCCATCCAGATCGCCACGTGCAACACGATCTCGCCGATCGAGTGCTTACCGATCGAGGTCTGGGCGGCGGCTTGCTCTTCGGTGACGTCCGCCAACAACTCCGCCCACGCGGGTCCATGCCAAGCGTGGCCGAACACGCCGCGCTCAATTTTGGCCATTAACGGATCGGTCATTTGTCCTTCTTCTTACCGCCGCCGAACTTCTCCGCGAGTTTCGTCGGCGGCATTAAGATCGCGGCGAAGATCCCCGCGATCACGATGGCCATGAGAAGAAAAACGATCAGTGCGGTTATCGGCATAGCTACTTCTTCGGAACCGGAATTGCGTCGCCCAGGTTCATCGAGCCGCCGCCTTCGCTCACGTAATTCCGATTCCATGAGGGGATCTCGACCACCACGTCGCCGGTTACCACGGCCTGGCAGCCCAGCCGCGAGTGCAACGTCAATCCCGGCGCCATGTCGAGCCGGTCCGCCTCGTCCTCGTCCTGCGGCGAAAGGTTCGCTTCACCCTCCTTCACGATGACGTGGCAGGTGGTGCAGGCGCACGATCCGCCGCAAGCGTGTTCAAGGTGAATTCCATTCACGAGCGCGATGTCGAGCAGCGATTCGCGCTTGCCGTGATCGGAAGAAGCGAGCTTGCCGGATTCAAACTCGACCGTACGGCCTTCCGGCAGAAACGTAACGCGGGGCACATCCGTAGTTTAACTGGGCGTATATTTTGACCATGCTGGTTGCGTTGCTGGCCGCGCTGGCCGCCGACTTTGAAGTACCGCTGAAGGGCGCTTGGCTCGATACGAAGATCGATGTGGCGGCGGGCGATACGGTGAAGTTCGAGTTGAAAAGCGGCGTGCAAGAGGGTTCACAGAAAGGCTGGAAAGATTTACTCAAGACGTTCCCGGTGAACGACGCCGGGCGGGGCGCGGCGGTGGCGAGGATCGGATCGGGGCGGGCATTCTCCATCGGCGGGGGGCGCGAATGGCGCTCGCCGATGGCGGGCCGTTTGTACCTTGGCGCGAATCTGCCGGAGGGAGAATCGGGCGAGGGGT
Source organism: Bryobacteraceae bacterium (assembly GCA_033763835.1). Classification (GTDB taxonomy): domain Bacteria; phylum Acidobacteriota; class Terriglobia; order Bryobacterales; family Bryobacteraceae; genus JAPKYZ01. The sequence goes on from JANRJS010000024.1 coordinate 120,084, forward strand.
CGTTCCAAGTGACCGTCGCGCGGGTGGCGGGAAAAGCGCCGCCCAAGATTGACGTGTCCAAGCTGCCCAAGCTAACGCAAGAGCAACTGGACGGCGTTCCGAACCGCGTTTCGGACCTCGAGGGCACGCCGGGCGACCGGGTCAACTTCGCGATCGTCGGCTCGGAAAAACAAATCGTGAATGCCCTGATTTCGGCGGGCTGGGTGAAAGTGGACCGCAACCCTCAAGAAGCCGTGATCGGCGCGCTCGGCTCGATCCTGGCCCGGCGCGGCTACGTCGAGTTGCCGATGAGCGAACTTTATCTTTTCGACCGCGCCCAGGACTACGGTTTTGCGATGGGCGATCCGGTGAAGGTGATCGCCGCGCGGCATCATTTCCGGATTTGGAAAGCCCCGTTCACGGCGGGCGAGACGGAGGTTTGGATTGGCGCGGGCACGCACGACATCGGCTTCGACAAGGACCAGCGCAACGGGAACGTTACCCACAAGATCGACGAGAACACCGACGGCGAGCGCGAATTCATCGCCGAGTCGCTTCGCTCTACCGGTGAGGTGGCGCACACCTATTACTTGACCCATCGCGACCCGGTCAAGAAGGCCAAGACCGCACACGGGCAGGAGTTCTTTTCCGACGGACGCACGCTGGTGATCGTGATGCGGCCCGATATACCCGGCCGGTAGGCCGGTTCTACAATGGTGTGTGCTAACTGAAATCGAGCGGCGGCTGGTTTCCGCCGTTTCCCGCTACCTGAACGGTCGCGGCCTTGCCGCCTCCGTCGCCGTCGAACAGCCTAAGCAAACATCCTTCGGCGAGTTCGCTCTCCCTATCGCGTTCCAACTCGCGCGCGAGTTGAAGAAGAATCCCCGCGCGATCGCCACAGAGATCGTCGAAACGCTAGGCGAAATCGAAGGAGTGGCGGCGCTCGAAATCGCGGGCAACGGCTACATCAATGTGCGTCTCGACCGGAGCGCGTTCGCCAGCGACGAAACCGCGCGAGCCGCTGGGAGCGCTAAATCAATCGTCGAGCATACGAATATCAATCCGAACAAGGCCGCACACATCGGCCACCTGCGCAACGCCGTGCTCGGTTCGACGCTCGCCAACATGTTGCGTGCGGGTGGCCATACGGTGGAAGTGCAGAACTACATCGACAACACCGGCGTGCAGGTCGCGGATGTCGTCGTGGGCTTCCATTTTCTCGAACGCAAATCGCCCGCCGAAGTGGCCGCGCTCGCGAGGATGGACCGCTTCGACTATCTCTGCTGGGATCTCTACGCCCGCGTCTCGAGCTACTACGGCGAAAACGAACAAGCGAAGACTTGGCGCGGGGAAACGCTGCACGCCATCGAGGCCGGGCACGGCGAGTTGGCCGACATCGGACACATTGTCGCCGACGCGATCGTCGGCTGCCACTTGCGAACCATGGCGCGCCTCGGGATTACGTACGACGTGCTGCCGCGCGAAAGCGAAATCCTGCACCTGAAATTTTGGGCGAGCGCGTTCGAGCAGTTGAAAGAACGCGGCGCGATCTATTTCGAAAACGAAGGCAAGAACGCCGGTTGCTGGGTGATGCCCGCGTCCGCGTTTAAAGACTCGAACGAGGAAGACGACAGCAAAGTCATCGTCCGCTCCAATGGGACGGTGACGTATGTCGGCAAGGACATCGCGTATCAGATGTGGAAGTTCGGCATCCTCGGCAAAGACTTTCATTACCGGAAGCTGTCGGCCGAAGGCCCATGGGTCAGTACATCCGAACCGCAAGAAGCGCCGGCCCCGAGTTTCGGCCGCGCGTCGCGCGTGTTCAACGTAATCGACTCGCGGCAATCGTATCTGCAAGACGTGGTCGTCGCCGGTCTGCGCGCGCTGGGCTACGAAGAGCAGGCGCGCAATTCGGTTCACTTCAGCTACGAGATGGTGGCGCTCTCGCCGCGTACGTGCGTCGAACTCGGCATCGAACTTTCCGAGGAAGACAAGAAGCGCCCATACGTCGAGGTTTCCGGCCGCAAAGGCTTGGGCGTGAAGGCCGACGACCTAATCGACACGCTGATCGATCGCGCGCTCGTCGAAGTCTCCTCGCGTCATGCGGGCGAACCCGAAGATTCGCGACTGGAAATGGCGCGCCGCATCGCCGTCGGCGCCCTCCGCTACTTCATGCTGAAGTTCACGCGGAACACCGTGATCGCGTTCGACTTGCAAGAGGCATTGAGCTTCGAGGGCGAGACTGGGCCATACGTGCAGTACGCCTGCGTGCGCGCCTCCGGCATTCTCGCCAAGGCGGGTATCGAGGCACGGCAGCCCACGCGCGAGGAGTTCGGACGGCTGTTCGCGGACGAGGGTTTGTGGCAATTCGCCCTGATCTGCGCCCGCCGCCAACCCACCGTCGAGCGCGCCCTGGAATCGGGCGAGCCGTCGCACGTCGCGCGCTACGCCTTCCAGCTTGCGCAAGCGTTTAGCGGTTTTTATCACGATTACTCGGTGATCGCCGAACCCGACCCCGAGCGCCGGAACGGCCTGCTCTGGTTGACGGCCTACTTCCGCGAGGAGTTGCGAGCGGCGCTCGATACGCTGGGCATTCCCGTACCGGAATACATGTAATTTGCCGATTGACAATCATACGGTATTTCTGCAATTGTAGAAATACCGATGGAGAGCGCCGCCCGTTACGCCGACATGTTCGCCGCGCTAGGCTCCGAGGCGCGGCTGAATATCGTTCGCAAATTGCTCTCGGCGCATCCCGAAGGTATGGTAGCGGGCGACTTGCAAGCCGAGTTGGGCATACCCGGCTCGACCCTCTCCCACCATCTCGACAAGCTCAAGAACGAAGGACTGGTGGCCGTCGAGCGGGACCGCCAGTATCTGTGGTACCGCGCGAACGAAGGGGCGCTCAAGGACTTGCTGCGTTTCCTGTACGCCGAGTGTTGCACGCGCTCGAAGGCCGTTAAACCCCGGGAGGTTACGCAAGCATGCTGTTGAAGATTCTGATCCTTTGCACCGGCAATTCCTGCCGCAGCCAAATGACGGAGGGATTTCTGGAAAGTCTCGACGCACGCCTGGAAGTTCATTCCGCCGGCACGAATCCGTCCGCCCGCGTTCACCCGCTGGCCGTCGAAGTCATGAAAGAGATCGGTATCGACATCTCGAAGAACCGGCCGAAAAACGTGCGCCAGTTCCTCGATCGGTCCTTCGACTTCGTGGTTACCGTGTGCGGCGAGGCCGACGAAAGCTGCCCGAACTTCTCGGGCAAGGTCGGCAAGCGCCTGCACATTGGCTTCGACGATCCCGCGAAGTCCACCGACATTCAAGTGTTCCGTCGCGTGCGCGACGAGATTCGGGCGCGCTTCACCGAGTTCTACGAAAAGGAGATCAAGAGTAAGTTATGACCGCCGAAGCCGACATCACCGCCAAAGCCGATATCAAAGGGTTAGTCAAGGAGCGCTATGGAGCCGCCGCGCTCCGCGTGCAGCAAGGCCAAGCGAACGGATGCTGCGGAGGATCGGCAAGCTGCGGCGAGATCGATCCGATCACCTCGAACCTCTACAACGCGATCGAAGCGTCTTCCGTGCCCGATACGGCGTTTCTCGCCTCGCTCGGCTGTGGCAATCCCACGGCGCTCGCCGAGTTGCATGCGGGCGAGGTAGTCCTCGATCTCGGCTCCGGCGGCGGCATCGACGTGATTCTGTCGGCCAAGCGCGTGGGTCCCACCGGCAAGGCTTACGGGCTCGACATGACGGACGAGATGCTCGCGCTCGCCGCCGAAAACAAGCGCAAGGCCGGCGCCGAGAACGTCGAGTTCCTTAAGGGGGAGATCGAGAGCATTCCGCTGCCGGATAACTCAGTGGATGTCGTCATTTCGAACTGCGTCGTCAATTTATCCGCCGACAAGGACCGGGTGCTCCGCGAAGCCTTCCGCGTCTTGAGGCCTGGCGGCCGCTTCGCCGTATCCGATGTTGTGGTCAAAGGCGACGTCGATCCGAGGGTGCGCCGCGACGCGGAATTGTACGTCGGCTGTATTGCCGGCGCGCTGGAGGAATCCGATTACAAAGCCAAGCTAGCCGCCGCCGGATTTATCGGAATCGAGATCGAGCCTACGCGCGTCTACGATATTGAAGGAGGGCAATTCTTCGCCGGATTCGTCCGAGCTTTGAAGCCGTAAGCGCGCCTAGTTACTCTAGGAGCATGAGTGTGGGGGGCATTGCTGTCTTATTTGTTGCGACTTGCTTCGGCCAACGAGTCGAGTTTTTCACTTTGCCGGCCGGGACTCTCGAAGAGCGCCTTCGGCTGGCAACCGCCGATCAACGAGAGCGATTCGCCCGCCTCCGTAAACTCTTCGTCGAGACACAATGCCCGGATTTGCGCGAGCAGCCTGTGAAGCGTTCGCCGGATCCGAACTTGATTTGCGTGGTCAATCCCGGCGCTCCGCGGCGTATCGTAGTCGGAGCCCATTTCGATTCGGCGGGCGGCGAAGGCGTGATTGACAACTGGACCGGTGCCGTCTTGTTACCGAGTCTGGCCGTCTTCGACGGACGGAGTCCTCGACGGCATACTTTTGAGTTTGTCGGCTTCGCCGCCGAAGAAAAAGGGCTGATCGGTTCCGCCGCTTACCTCAAGGCGCTTAGCAAGGAAAGCCGGCGGGAAATCGCCGCTGTGGTTGCCATCGATTCCCTTGGCCTTGGTCCCACCAGAGTGTGGCCGAATGGCTCGAACAAAGATCTTATCCAGTTGGCCGCTAGGCTAGCCGGTGGAATGCAACTCGAGTTTTCGGGCGTCAACGTAGACGATGTGGGGACTACGGATTCGATGACCTTTCACCAGGCGAAAATCCCCACCCTGAGTCTTCATTCGATAACCCCTAGCAACTGGAAAATTATCAACGCCTCGACGGACGTCTGGGCGAACTTGTCGTGGAAGGATTATTACGATTCCCATCGTTTCGTATCCGCGTTGTTGTCGCTTCTCGATTCCGAGCTTCCCTAGCGAGCACCCGCGAATCGTCGAGGTCGCCGTCGCGTCTAATGGAATGCAATGATCGTCGAACAAGGAGTCAGTCCCGGGCAATTTTTGGATCGAGTCGCGAAGTATGGCGAGCCCTTCGGTTATCCCGAGGAGCGTGACGGAGCTATCGTCCACGACTTAAAGCCCGCACCCGGTCTGGAAGCGACGCAAAGTTCGCTCGGACGGGCGGCGTTTTTGCCTCATACCGACGCCGCGTTTCTTCCCGTCGCCCAGCGGCCCCGCCTTCTCGCCTTGCTTGGGATTAACAACGACGCGCGGTCGGCCACGTTGCTCTATCCCCTCGATAGCGTGTTGGCGCGGCTCGACGCCGCGACAATTTCGGCCCTTGCGCAGCCGGACTTCGAACAGATTCCGCCGTTGACGTTCCAGGCGAAACTCGGTTCCGCGCCATTGCCGGGACATCGCGTTCTCACTCTGGGAGACGATGGACGATACATCGTCGCTTACTCGGCGCAAGGCACTCGCGGCGGGGAAGCTATCCGGCTTTTCGAAGACGCGCTCGCCGCCGTAACCCCCGAGCGCTTCGTGATCGAGCCTGGCGACCTTCTGCTGATCGACAATCTGCACGCGCTCCATGGGCGCGAAGTTATCGTCGGCCCGCGCCACCTGCAGCGCGTCTACTTGCGTTAGTCCGTGATGGCCTACGGAATTCGGACCGTGACGTCGCCCTTGACAATCGACTGGCAGCCCAACCGGTAGTCGCGCGTCCTTCCGCCCACGGTATCGAGCAAATCGTCCTCATCCGGCTCTTGCTTGGATAAGTTCTCCATTCCCTCGACGACGACCACATGACAGGTGGTGCAACTGCAAAAGCCGCCGCAGTCGTGATTCAGATCGACGCCCGCGTTCAGCGCCACATCGAGCAGCGATCCGGGCTGTCCGTGATCGGAGTAGGGAAGGGTCGCGGGATCGAATTCATAAGTGATTCCGGAAGGGAGATAGGTGACCTTGGGCACGCTCCCCAATATAGCGGGACTATTCGGGGAAGAACTCTGAATTTGACGACTTGTTCCGCCGAATACGGGCAGGCGGCAGGAAAGGCGATAACGCCCAAGCCGGTTTCCTCTCCAGCCAGCAGCCTCGCCGTGGGATAGGCGTCCTCGATCTCGGCCGGGATCGTGGGCTTTGACGACGGATTCTCGCGGAGAAGTTTTGCGACCGCACGCCGATGGACCGCCAAACTCGTCTCCCAACTAGACCCGCGCCGTTGCGGTTGAAACTGCCACGCTTTGCCCATATCCTCGATTTCCTCGGCGACATGTTCGGCGTCGATCAGGTCGAACTCGCCGCGGCGGATCAACTCCGCATTCCGGATCGTCCACGAGTAAAAATCGAGGTCGTAGTCGACGGCGGGCTTGCTCATCACCGTCACTATAGCGGAGGCTCCTCGAACTCCACCTTGTCGTAGAGCTCGCGTAACGGCAAGCGCCCTTCGATCGAATCGAGCGGCAGTTCGGCGTCGATCCCCCGGAACGTGTCGAGCGTCCAGCGATCGTCCGGCTGCCGCGCGAGCTTCTCTACCGTCGGTTCCGTTTGCGAAATCAGTACGTATTCGCGTAGAGCGTCCAACGCGGAAGGGGAAACGCCGACATTCCCTTATTATCGACGCGCGATAATCGAATTGCACCATGCCCAGTTTGAACTCGTTCGGTTCCGCCGCGACGCTCGAAGTGCGCGGACAGAAGCTTGCCATCCACCGCCTGACGGCGCTCGAACGCGCTGGATTCTCGCTCGCGCGAGTCCCGTACTCGATCCGCGTGCTGCTCGAAAATCTGCTGCGTCACGAGGACGCGAAGACCGTGCGCCGCTCCGATATCGAGTACGTCGCGCGCTGGGCGAAGGAGCCGGCGAGCGAGATCAACTTCCGCCCCGCTCGCGTGTTGCTGCAGGACTTCACCGGCGTTCCCTGCGTGGTCGATATCGCCGCCATGCGCGACGCGCTCAAGAAGATGGGCGCGGACCCGAAACTCGCCAATCCGCTCATCCCGGTCGATCTCGTCATCGATCACTCGGTGCAGGTCGATAACTACGGCACCAAAGACGCGTTCGATCTGAACGTGCTTCTCGAGTTTCAGCGCAATCACGAGCGCTACGCGCTCCTGCGGTGGGCGCAGGCCAATCTCGCGAACTTCCGCGCCGTGCCTCCCGGCACCGGAATCGTGCACCAGGTCAACCTGGAATATCTCGCGAGCGTCGTCTTCACGCGAGACGGTCAGGCGTATCCCGATTCCGTCGTTGGTACGGACTCGCACACCACGATGATCAATGGTCTCGGCGTCGTCGGCTGGGGTGTGGGCGGTATTGAAGCCGAAGCGTGCATGCTCGGACAGCCAATTTCCATGCTTCTGCCCGAAGTGATCGGCTTTAAGCTCACCGGCCAACTCTCGCCCGGTACAACCGCGACCGATCTGGTGTTGACCGTTACACAGATGCTCCGCAAGAAGGGCGTCGTCGGCAAGTTCGTCGAGTTCTACGGGCCCGGCGTACTGAACCTCCCGCTCGCCGACCGCGCGACGATCGCCAACATGGCCCCGGAGTACGGCGCCACTATCGGTTACTTCCCCATCGACGATCAAACGCTCGCCTACATGCGCTTGTCGAGCCGCCCCGCCGAGACGATCGCGCTCACGGAAGCCTACGCCAAAGAGCAGGGGCTGTTCCTCACCGCCGCCTCGCCCGATCCCGATTACACCGATACGCTGGCGCTCGATCTTTCGACCGTGGCGCCGTCGCTCGCCGGACCCAAGCGCCCGCAGGATCGCATCGAACTGCCCAAAGTGAAAGCCAACTTTTTGGAGACGCTCGGTACCGCGCCGCGTTCGACGCCGATTACCATGCCCTCGGGACCCACCGAAGTCGGCGACGGCAGCGTCGTGATCGCCGCCATCACGTCTTGCACCAATACGTCGAATCCCAGCGTGATGATCGGCGCGGGATTGCTCGCGAAAAAGGCCGTCGAGAAGGGCCTGAAGGCGAAGCCGTGGGTGAAGACTTCGCTCGCGCCCGGCTCGAAAGTGGTCACCGAGTATCTGCGCGATTCCGGTCTGCAGAAGTATCTCGACGAATTGCACTTCAACCTCGTCGGCTATGGGTGCACCACGTGCATCGGGAACTCCGGCCCCCTCCCCGATGCCGTCTCGCAAGCGGTCGCCGAACAGAAGTTGACTGTCGCCGCCGTGCTTTCCGGCAACCGGAATTTCGAAGGCCGGGTGAACGCGCAAGTCAAAGCCAACTACCTCGCGTCGCCCCCGCTGGTGGTGGCGTACGCTCTCGCCGGGCGCGTCGATATCGACCTGGCCGCCGACCCGCTGGGAACCGGCAACGACGGCCAACCCGTCTTCCTGCGCGACATCTGGCCTTCGCACGAAGAGATCGCGGCCGCGGTCGGCGAGTTCGTCCGCGCCGATCAGTTCGCGAGAGAGTATGCCGCCGTCTTCGAAGGCAACGAGCAGTGGAAGAACATGAAGACTCCCAAGGGCGACCTTTTCACGTGGGACCCGGAGTCCACCTATATCCGCCATCCTCCGTACTTCGAAAACATGGCCGATCCCACCGCGCCGTTGCCGAAGTTCGAAGGCTTACGGGCGCTCGCCGTGCTCGGGGATTCCATTACGACCGATCACATCTCCCCGGCCGGTTCGTTCAAGAAGGACGTTCCGGCTGGGCAGTACCTGACTTCGCTGGGCGTCGCTCCCCAGGATTACAACGGCTACGGCGCCCGCCGAGGCAATCACGAAGTGATGGTGCGCGGCACGCTCGCCAACATTCGCTTGCGAAATCAACTCGTACCCGGCGTCGAGGGCGGATTCACCCGCTACTTGCCCGCAAACGAATCCATGCCGATCTTCGACGCCGCGATGAAATACCAGGCGGACGGTACCGGATTGGTCATCCTCGCGGGAAAAGAGTACGGTTCCGGCTCCTCGCGCGATTGGGCGGCGAAGGGCGTCATGCTGCTCGGCGTGAAAATCGTGATCGCCGAGAGCTTTGAGCGCATCCACCGCTCGAATCTCGTCGGCATGGGCGTTCTGCCTTGCGAATTCCTGCCCGGCGAAAGTGTCGCCTCTCTGGGACTCACCGGCGAAGAGACGTTCTCGCTAACCGGCCTCGCCGAGGCGATTGCGGGCGACAAAATCGCGACGATCAACGCTTCCGGCAAAACGTTCTCCGTTAAGGTGCGGATCGACACTCCGGTCGAGATCGAGTACTACCGCAGCGGCGGGATCCTGCCCTATGTGTTGCGCCAGGTGGCGGCGACGGCGGTAACGGTTTAGCGAATGGGGAGAGGACGCAGGCGGGACTCTAGCCGGGAGGCTGAAACTGCCGCACCCTTTTCAAGTGCCTCTTGATAGCGGAACACGAGCGCGAAGATCACATCGGCAGCCTCCCGCTCTCGCAGTTTCTCCATCCGCAAGCGAATGACACTCGGGCTTGTGGCGTTGGAATGCGCCAATATTTGGTGAAAGTCCGAATCCAGCGTAACTATCGTTCGACCCGACTGGGAGGCCAACTCGACGAGGCTTTCGTCGACAGAACCTCGACAGCGAAGTTCTTCGACATGGACGCAGTCCAGCTTTCGTTGGCGCAACAGAGCGGCCGTCCTCATGGGCAAACCCTCGTCCAGAAGAAGGGAGATCACGCTTCGACGAAAAGCTCGTCGGCGACATTGGCCGCGGCGAATCGCAGCACTTCGCCAATGTCCTCTTCGGTAAGCCCGGGGAAATTGGCGAAGAGCTCGTTGCGGTCGGGATAAGTCGCGAGAATGTCCAGCACCCGACGCACGCTTAAGCGAGTGCCCGCGACGCATGGTTGCCCATTCAGAATCGCGGGATCGAAGGAGATTCTCGGAAAACCCGGCACCGTCACAGCCCTAAGTCTACAGCACCGAAACGAACTCGGCGAGCACGCGGCACTCCTCGCCCTCCACTAATTCCCAAGCCTCGAACTCGGGATTGAGAGGCTCCAGCCGCACCCTTCGCGCGACCACCGATCCCTCCTCGTCGTAGCTCTTGAGAGACCGGTAGCGCTTCACCGTATACCGTTGCGAGGCGTCGCCAAAACGCTCCACCAGCACCTTGCGCCCGTCGCGCGAGCCAACGGGCTGATAGCGGAAAATGCACAAGCTACCGTCCGGGATCTCGGGTTCCATCGACCGGCCCACCACTTGCGCCACAAACATCCGCTCGTCGAGCCGTTGGTCCGGCGACGGTTCTATCCAGTCCTCGGCTTGCTCGGCCAAAGACTCGGGGTTCATGGATTCGCCCCACGATCCAGCCGCCGCCGCCAGCGCGACCACCGGCAAATGCGTGCGGTAGCGCAGCACTTCCGCTGGAACGTGCCGCCGGTACAGCCGGTCGAGCGCGCGCGGCAGGGAATCGATGAGCGCCGGTTCCGGATCGCTCAAGCGCAGGACATTCGAGAGTGTCGAGTACGCCCACTCTCGGAAAGCCACCGGTCCCAATTCGCGCAACCGGTCCGCGCATATCGAGTCGAACGCCTCGACGGCTTCGCGATCTTCCTCGCCGGCGAACGTCATCCAGTCTCGCCGAAAACGCATCGCCGCGTCGTCGTGCGTCCAAACCAGCACGCCGCAAACAGTCGGCTGGCGCTCCGGAAGGTGTACCTCGAACAGCGCAAACTCCCCCCGCTGCGTGGTCGGCACGGAACTCATCTTCGATAGACAGATCGGCCTGCGTTCCGCGCTTTCGAGGAAAGAGGCGCGAGTTTACCCCTTACGGATTATAGGGGTAATAACCCTTTCGCGCTCGAACCTTGGCCGTCGGGAAACGCGGCACTTCGACGCGAATGTTGCGGAATACCTTCGGCTTCACGTCCGTATTGTCTGGAATATAGCGGATAATGTACTGCGTTGTGACCTCACCCGTTACATTCGCGACAGCCTTGAATAACCCTTGCGCGACCGCCGAGGCATATCCCCCGGTCCCGACCTTGAGCGCGTAATTGCCCTCATCGGAGGGTGTGGAAAGATAACCGGACACGTCCTTGTAGACCCCTTGTAAGGGATATTCCACGCGCCCGCCGGTTTCTTCCGCCAAACGGACTAAATTCTTCTCGCCATCGGAGCCGAACCCGAATGCCGTCGTCGAAACTCCGTAGATCGTTACCAGATTGCGCTGCGCCAATTCGAGTACTTCATCGAGAGACTTCTTGCTCGCGTTGTCGTGCCCGTCGCCCACAATCACGATGACGCGCCGCGGCTCCACCGGCTCTCCCTTGACGAGAGTTCGGCTGGTGCATGAAATGTAAACCGCGTCGAACATCGCCGCGCCGCCGCCCGGCTTCATCTTGCGCACTTTTTCGAGAAGCTTTTCCGCGTCGCTATTCGTGTTCGCTAGCAACTCGGCGTCGCTCGAATATCCGATCAGATAGCCCGCGTATTTCGGATCGCCGGGCAGTAGCGTGAAGATCAATTCCTCGACGGCCTGCTGAAACGTCTTCCAATGCAGCCGGTTCGCGTTCGATTGATCCACCAGAAATCCGACTACCACCGGCTGTTGGCGCTCGCGAGAGAAGTACCGGATGATTTGCGCCTTATCCTCGTCGTAGACCTTGAAGTCGTCTTGATCGAGATCGCCGACGAACCGCCCTTTGTCGTCCGTCACGGTGACCGGCACGATCACCTCGTTCACGACGATCGCCAACGGATCGGTCGGCTTTTGCTGCGCGAGCAGGGGTAAGCTCGCCGCGCCCGCCAGGAAGTTTCGCCGGTTCATCTACGCCCCATTATAAGTACGCCCAAGACCGTTAGCGCACCGAGTGCCGTCATCGCTCCGCCGGCAAGCACGGCATTCGGCCTGTACTCCCATGTAACGCGGTGGAACCCCTTTTCGAGTACAACGCCGCGAACGGCTCCATTCACGGTTAGCGGCTCCTTTGGTTCGCCGTCCACCGTCACGCGCCACCCCGGTGCGTCCGTGTCGCCCAAAATCAGCAGTCCCCGGCAGGCCGCATCGGCGGCGAGCGTAACCCGCGCAGGATCGTGCCGCAGCAGCGCCACCCGGTCGCCACCACAGTCCTCCAATGGCAACTCGCGATCCAGAATCGCCCCTTGACGGAGGTCGAACCGCTTGTCTTGCAAAAGCCGCAGCCGATCGGACTTGGCCTCCGCCCCAAATGTCGAATGCACCACCCACGCCCGCGGCAGCGGATCGGGCATCTCAAATACGTTCAGGCCGGACGCCGAAGAGAAAACCTTGGGCTGATCGGGATAGAGCGGCTCTTTTCCGATCGAATGCGTCACGCCCATCAAGTGCCGCGTGCGGGGCGCTTGCAGATCAATGTCGAGCAGGTTTTCCGAAATGCTCGCCAGATAGCCGCCGTAGACGTCCAGACCGTGCCAATCGCCGAAGTTGAACTTCACTAGGTTATCGTCGACGACGACTCGTACCGGTTGTGGTTGCGTCCGCAGAAAGTCCACGATCTCTTGATTTTGCGAAAGATACTTCAAGTAAGGAGTCGGCGCGGGGTCGAACCGGTTGGGCCAGTAGTACGGCGCGGCGAGCGAGAGTTCAAGAAAGACGATCGCGCCAGCCGCCGCCCGTAAGTACGGTGGACGGTAATGCAACAAAGCGGATAGCGTCACCGTCAGCAACGCCGCCATCACCGGGCGCTGGTCTGGAATTGCACCCAATCCCTTCGTCGCCGCCCAAATCGCATAAAGTGCCAGCGTGCCACCGCCCGCGATCAGCAACCAACGGGGCAACCTCGGAGAAGTTTCGCCAATCCGGTCGAACCCAAAGGCGGCCAACGGCGCCGCCCCAAGAGCGAACACGATCACCGCCATCGACGGCGAGCGCGCTTTCTCTACCATCGGCAACACGGCGTACAACAAGCCCTCGATCACGCCGAATTGTGCCAGCGAATACAGCAACCCACCTACCGCCAGAATCGCGAAATACCCCGACCGCACCCAACCTAACGTCACCAAGCCAAATGCGGCCAAGCCGATATACGCATTCGTGTGTTGGTTAAGACCGGGAACGATAATTCCAAGAATCGAAATCGGTTGAAATCCCCAGTATTGATGCAGATGATAGGGGACCGGCCGATTCCACCCGATCGGCTCTTCGAGACCCACCCAGCGCCGGGCCGTCCGTCCGTACTCCCATGCGGGTAAAGTCTGAAGTCCAGAAACCAGAACGAATACGACACCAAATAGCAACAAATACTTGAAGCGAGAACGGTCCCGCCAGGTAAAGTAGAGCCACGAGAAACCAGCGGCAAGCGTAAGAAATATAGGAACTTGATGATGCCCGGAGAGCCAAGACAGGCCCAGGAATAGACCGCTCAATGTGGCGCTCACCATTGGCGATTTCCCTTCCACGGCACGGAGATGGAAGAGAAAGATCAAGGGTGCCCAGATCGCCCCATTCAGCATCTGTGGCCAATCGACGGTGCCGACGTAGCCGCCAAAGGCGAACACCATGCCGCCCAGGATCGACGCTCCAGGGGAAGCTCCACGGTCCCGGCAAAGGCGGAACATGAACCAAGCCGCCAGAAAATGCAAAATCACGAAGTACCAATGCAGGACGCCGACGCGCATCCAGCCTCGTTTGAGCGGCATTAGGTAAAGCAGCCAGTTCGGTGGATACGCCGCGCCCGGCTGCGCCTGCCCGATTAACGACTGCCCGCCCCATTCATAAGGACTCCACAACGGGAAGCGTCCCTTATGCCATTCCCCCGCCTGAAATTGCAGCCAAGGCAGGACTTGGTGCGCCAAATCGGGCGACTCCATCCAGGAATACTGGTTGGTCAACACCAACTTCCAATAGAAAGCGACCGTGATCAGCGCGAGCGCGAGAACCGCGCGTTTCAAGCCTATCTGGTGCATTTCAGCCAGCCGAACGAACCCGTAGCATAACGCATCTTATTGTTTACGAACAAGATCGCAAACGGCATCGAAAGTGCCTGTAAGAGAACAGAAGGAGAATAGGCCATGATGCGGTTCTCACTGACGCGGGCGGTGGCGGTTTTGGGGATGGCGGGCGCGCTGTTCGCGCAGGATGACGGGCCAGGCCGGGGGGTGGCGCGGTTGAGCTTGCTTTCGGGCGACGTGTCCGTCCGCCGGGGCGATACCGGCGAATGGGTGGCGGGCGCCGCGAACGGCCCGTTGGTGGTGGGCGACCGGGTGCAGTCCGGCGTAGGTTCGCGGGCGGAAGTTCAGTTCGACTGGGCGAATCTCGCCCGTCTTTCGTCGAATACCGAACTTCGTTTGGCCGAACTCGAGCAGGGCCGGTATCAGATGGAGTTGGCTCGCGGCACGGTGACCTTCGTCGTGCTCCGCGAATCGAGCGCGGACGCCGACCTCAACACGCCGAGCGTGTCGGTGAGGCCGTTGAAGCGCGGAATCTATCGCGTGACGGTACGCGACGGCGACAGCGGTCCGGTGACCGAAATCGCCGTCCGGAGCGGGGAAGTGGACGTGTTTTCTCCCCGAGGTTCGCAACGGCTGCGCGCGGGCCGCACCATGCTGGTCCGCGGCGCGGTTTCCGATCCCGAATTTCAGACCGTCGCCGATCTCCCCGACGACGATTGGGACCGCTGGAACGAGCGCCGTAACCGCGAGTTACTGCGTTCTTCGAGCTACAACTACGTGAGCCGCGACGTTTATGGCGCCGACGATCTGGACGATCACGGGACTTGGGTCAACTCGCCGCCTTACGGTTGGGTGTGGCAGCCGCGTGTCGCGCCCGGTTGGGCCCCTTACCGCTACGGTCGCTGGAGTTGGGTGGATTACTACGGCTGGAGCTGGGTGAGTTACGATCCCTGGGGTTGGGCGCCTTATCACTATGGGCGCTGGTTCTGGAACGCCAACCGCTGGTGCTGGTGGCCGGGCGGTCTAGGGCGTCAATGGTGGCGGCCGGGATTGGTAGCCTGGGTCGGATGGGGCGGCGTAGGCGTAGGCGTCGGACTGGGCGGCTGGGGGCGTGTCGGCTGGATTCCGCTCGCGCCGTATGAGCCGTTTTATCCGTGGTACGGACGCGGTTGGTATGGCCGCGGATGGTACGGGCGCGGCAACACGACCATCGTCAACAACATCAACATTACAAACGTTTACCGTAACGCCCGCGTCAACGACGGTGTGACCGTGGTGCAGGCCGAGAGCTTCGGGCGCGGACAAAGCGTTCGTAATGTCGGGCTAGCCGGAGGCGATTTCGACCGGGCGTCGAGTATGCGCGGACCGGTCCCCATTGCGCCCGAACGCGACGCCACCCGGTTTAGCGACCGGAGCGCCCGAGCGGGAGCGGACGGCGCTGGAAGTGTGAATGATCGCTTTTATTCGCGCCGCGAGCCGGCGCGGATCGACCGCGTGCCTTTCGAAGAACAACGGCGGGGCGACGAGCAGCGGCGGGGTGCGGACGCGGTGGCGCGAACGCCCGAAGCTCCGGCATCGCGCGGACGCGAGGCGGCTCTGGGGAACGGTTTGGCGGCGTCGCCCGAACGCGGAGAATCGCGCCAGGTCGGCTCCGGCGGCGATGGCTGGAGGCGGGTCGGGGATTCGAGCGGCCGCGGTCGCGATGCGTCGCAAGAGGCTCCGCGAACTTACGAGCGCACGGAGGGCCGCGGCAGTCAAAACGGCTGGCAGCGCTTCGGCGAACCTTCGCGGGAATCGGGACGCGAATCGGGTCGGGAAACCGGCCGGGACGCTAGCGCCGGACGCACAGACTCTCGAGGCGGGTCGCAAGGACGCGGCGATACAGGCTGGCGTACTTACGACCGGTCCGACCGCACCGGCGGCCGGGACAACAGCGACCGCTCCGGTACCGTTGGACGTGAAAGCAATGCGGGCCGCGACCGTTCGGAGTCGCTCCAAGTGAATCCGCCCGTAGTCCGCGACCGCGGTTATGACCGTGGGATGGGCACGGATCGGGGCTCGATCGACCGCGGTTCGATGGATCGCGGTAGTTACGACCGGGGTTCTTACGACCGGGGTTCCTCGCGTACTTACGAGTCGCCGCGCAGCAGCCCGCGCATGGAAAGCCCGCGAATGGAGGGCCCCCGTATGGAGCGTGGTGGCGGAGGAATGTCCATGCCGCGCAGCGGCGGAAGCATGTCCATACCGCGAGGCGGCGGAGGAATGGATGGCGGCATGTCCCGGGGTGGTGGCGGCGGAATGTCGCGGGGCGGGGGTATGGAAAGCCGCAGCCCCTCAGGTAGTGGCGCTAGCCGTGGCGGAGGGGGCGGCGAATCGCGCGGCGGTGGCGGTGGCCGTCGCGGCGGGAACTGACGTAAGTTGACATAATATTCGTTATCGGACGTTCTGTGCTTCGCCAATTACGGCTAGGTATTCGGTTAGCGTAGCTTCCAGACGGCCTCCGATGAACGACAGAAACGGCTCGATGTCTCCCGTCAACGAGGCATGTTCCAGCGAGTCCAGGTAAGACTTCCGCCGCCAATTCGCGCGTCCACAGAACGGCGTCGTAGTGATCGAGCGCCTCCAGGTGATCGCGCAACGGCTTGCCGACCACCGTGATGCCGTGCTCGATCAACTCCGCCGTCTCTCGCAGGGTGAGCGTATTGCCCTCGATTGCGTTCGAGGTGTAGGTCAAATCGACATCGAAAGACTTTTGGAGCGCCCGCAGCGCCTCCTGGGAAACCGGACGCAGCGCGTCTAGCTGCGCTTTCTTCTCCGCTATGCGCTCGCGAAGCGTCATGGCCGCTGACTGCTCTTCGCCAATCGCGCCGCGAACCGCAGCCGGACGTAGTCCACATACCAATCGCCCGCCGCGTTACGGAGGGCCGGACGCAGCAACTCGACCACCCGCCCCCGTTCCGTCTTCGTCAGCCGAAACGGCTTGCCGAACGTCGCAAGCCAACCTTCCATATCCGTGGGCAATTGGGTCGGGCGCGGGATCAGTTCGATCGAACGCACTCGAAACCCGTGTCGGTCGAGCACCGCCGAATACTCCTCCGGCGATGGAAAATACCACGGCCAACCTCGATCTCCCACCACGGCGCGGATCGCCGTCGCCACCGCCGCCACGTTGCCGAATCCGCCGAACTCGCCGATAAATCGCCCGCCGGGTTTGAGCGCCCGAGCCACGCCTGCAACTACGGCGTTCGCGTCCGGCATCCAATGCAGCGCCGCGTTCGAAAACACGGCGTCGAATTCGCGCTCGAAGACCAGCTTCTCGCCCGCCATCGTGCGAGCGTCCGCGCCTCGCTTCCGCGCCGCCTCCACCATCGCTTTCGAGCGATCGACGGCCACCACGCTTCCCGGCAACTGGACGGTCAACGCGCCATCGCCGCAACCGAGATCGAGAATCCGTTCGTGCGGCTTGGCCGCCAGTAGCTTCACCACCGGCCCCGCGAGTTCGTACACGAACTTCGCGTTGCGGTCGTAGGTGCGCGGGGTCATCGCAACGTTTCCCGCACGCGCGCCGCGACTTCGGAGGCGCATTTCACTTGCAACACGTCAAATCCGGCCGCGCGGCCACTTGCAACCCCCGCCTCGGAGTCTTCGACCACCAGCGGGTTGCGAACGCCGAGCAATTCCGCCGCTCGCAAGTACGGATCGGGCGCGGGTTTCAGTCGCGCCACGTCGCCGCCATAGACCGTCGCGTCCAGGACGTTCAAGATCCCCAGCCGTTCGAGCACCGGTTCCACTTCGCTCCGCCCGCTCGAAGTCACCACCGCTACCTTGAGCGGCGCGAGCGCATGAATCAGTTCGATGGTGTCCGGGGCGAACGGCGGCGCGGCCAGCACCCGCTCGCGGAACAGCGCCTTCTTCGCGGGGTACATCGCGTAGACCGACTCAAAATCCGCCGGTGGATCGGACAATCCCACCAGCGTCGCGATCATCGCCCGGTCCGATACGCCGATGCAGTTCTTTTCGTAATAGTCCCAGGGCAAAGCGATGCCGAAGGGTTTCAAAATTTCGCCCCAGCATTCGAAATGAAGCGGCTCGGAATCGACCAGCACGCCATCGAAATCGAAAAGGACCGCGTCGTGGGGAATCAACGGGCCAACCGTAGCGACTGAAGCATCTGCCGGAAAATCGGTTGCGCCTCTTGCATATTCTGTTGCGGAGCGACGAAGACCGCGCTGAACAATTCCCCGCCCACAATCGCGGTCACCAGAGTATCGATCTCGGTTCCGCCGAGCGCCGATTCCGATGTCATTTCGGTGAGCAGCCCGCGCGTTCCGCCCACATTGATATTCTGCTGGCGACCAACGCGCAGCCCGCGATTGTTGTTCCGCATATCGTTGACCAGGGTTTCCGTCGATCGCCGTAGATTCGCGCCCGTCTGCTGGTGCGACACCACGACGCCGAACACCACCTGATTTTGGCGAATACCATTCTGCGGAGCGAAGGTCACTTGATCGGGATCGCGCCGGTCGCCGTACACCTGCCATCCCTGCGGTACGGCCATTTGGAACAACCTTCCTTGATAGTTCCCTCCTCCTTGACCTTGACCGCCGCCCTGGTCTTGACCGCCGCCTTGACCGCCGGACGCCGGACTTCCGCTTCCGCCCTTCGTTCCAGGCGGCTTTGGAGGGGCCTTCAACGTACTTACCGCGCGTTTCACCTGTTGGAACTCGCGATCGTTGGCCGCATCGTACTTCCGCTGCGGCAGCGCTTGGATTTCCTCTTCTACATACTCGACGCGATTGCCGGGGTTGGGGTGATCCGAAAACCATTCCGGCGCGCGCGAACCGCCCCCTTCGGCGTCAAGCTTCTCGAAAAATCGAGCCATCTCGATGGGGTTGTAGCCCGATTGATTCATCAACCGAGCGCCAAGAAGATCGGCGTCCTTCTCGGCTTCGCGCGAGTTCTTGAGCATCAGCGTCTGCGCGCCCATGCCGATCCCCATTTGGGCCAGCGATCCCGCCGCGCCTTGCCCGAGAAAAATGCCCGCGATCACGCTGGCGATGCCCGCTCCGGTCTGCATGCGCTGGGCCTTCAGCATTTGCCCGATCCCGTGCCGCAACGCCACATGCGACGCCTCGTGCGCCAGCACGCCCGCCACCTGCTCCTCGTTATCGGCGGCGGTAATTAGCCCGGTGTGCACAAACATCGCTCCGCCCGGATAGGCGAACGCGTTGATCGAAGGCTCGTAAATCAACTGCATCTTGTACGGATAATCGCCGGCTTCGGGGTGGGACACCAGGCGGTTGATCACGCGGTCGAGAAAGCGCTGAATTTCGGCGTTCTGGATCAGCGGAAATTGCCGGGGCGCTTCCTTTTGAATCTGCTCGGCGATCTTAATGTCCTCGGAAACCGGCACCTGCGATTCGCTCACCGCGGGCTTAATCTCTTTCAGCTTTTGCGCGAAAACGACAGTCGACACCAAGACCGTAAACGCCAGAAACGTAACGAGCGGGGCGTGTTTCCTTAAGTTCAAGCGCGGACCTCCACGCTATAATCTTTGCATGTTAAAGGCCACCGAGAAGATCTGGCGCAACGGCGAATGGATCGGCTGGAACGACGCGACCATCCACGTCCTTTCGCACGTTGTCAGCTACGGTTCGTCGGTGTTCGAAGGCATCCGTTGCTATTCGACGCGCGGCGGCCCGGCGATCTTCCGCTTGCCGGAACATATGCGCCGGTTGAAAGACTCCGCCTACATCTACCGGATGGAAGTTCCCTATTCGGTCGATCAATTGATCGACGCCGCCACCGAATTGGTGCGCGTTAACAATCTGCAGTCTTGCTACATCCGCCCCATCGTGCTGCGCGGATTCGGAGAGATGGGTGTGTACGGGATGCGCAATCCCATCGACACTTACATGGCGTGTTGGGAATGGGGCAAGTATCTGGGCGAGGAGGCTCTCGCGCAGGGCGTGGACGTGTGCGTCTCGAGTTGGACCCGTATGGCTCCCAATACCCTGCCCGCGTTGTCCAAGGCCGGCGCGAACTACATGAACTCGCAGTTGATCAAGATGGAAGCCATCGCCAACGGGTATTCCGAGGGCATCGCGCTCGATGCGTCGGGCTACGTCAGCGAAGGCTCGGGCGAGAACATTTTCGTCGTGCGCGATTCGAAGATCGTCACCCCGCCGCTCGGCGCGAGCGTCCTGCCCGGCATCACGCGCGACACCGTCATCCAACTCGCCGGGCGGTTGGGGATTCCAGTGGTCGAGGGCCTGATCCCGCGCGAGTTGCTCTACATTGCCGACGAAGTGTTCTTCTCCGGCACCGCCGCCGAAATCACGCCCATCCGGTCGATCGACAAGATCAAAATCGGAGCGGGCCGCCGCGGACCGGTGGCCGAAGCTCTACAGCGCGAGTTCTTCTCGATCGTCGAAGGCGTCAAGGACGATTGGATGGGTTGGCTGACTCCGGTGGCCGCACCGCAGTTGGTGGGATAAGAAACCACCAACGTCGCAAATCCAAAGCGTACTTTTTAATTTGCGACGTTGGCGCTACTTCTTCTTCCGCACGCACCCCGGATACAACTTCCGCAGCTTATCGACCTTCGGGTCCGACACAGCCGCAATATAAGGGTTATGCGGATTACGCGCCGCGTAGTCCTGGTGATAACTCTCGGCGGTGTAGAACTTGTCCAGCTTCTCGATCTTCGTGACAATCGGACTCCGCAGCACGCCCGCTTGATCGATCTGCCGGATGTACGCCTCGGCGACGCGCTTTTGTTCGTCGTCCGCGTAGAAGATCGCGCTCCGGTACTGCGGACCCACGTCCGCTCCCTGCCGGTTCAGCGTCGTCGGATCGTGCGCGACACTAAAGAAAATCTTGAGCAACTGGCCGTAGGACACCACCGCCGGATCGTAGGTAATCAGGATCGCTTCCGCGTGTCCCGTGCGGCCCATCGAGACGATGTCGTACTTAGCAGTCTCCGCGGTCCCGCCCGAGTAGCCCGAAATCACCGACTCGACGCCATCGACGATCCGGTAGACGGCCTCCGTGCACCAAAAGCAGCCACCGGCGAGTACCGCGGTCTGTTTGCCGGACTTCGATGGAACATCGATCGCGGGATCTGGAAAAGCGGTTTCGGAACCGAGGGCCACGAAAGCCAGCGTAGCAAGGAGGATCGGCGTCGCCATAACGCCAGCTTACTCGGAAGGTAACCCCGGCCCGGGCGCGGCGCTTGAAAACGGCCACCTCCCCCGAGACATCCGCTCTCTCCAACCGCACCCGAACCGTGGATCAGATGAAAATGTAACAGCGGCCCGCGCCGGTGCCAAGCGCTTTCCCGGCGCGCCGGACCGATTTCAACAACAATGATCTTTTGCGCGGCGATAGAGTTGCCTCCGCGCGAGTGTGGGAAAACTGTGCATAAAACGGAGCGGGCATGATTTGTCGAGGTATTCACGCAGTCACTGGCGAGGCCATCGAAGTTCGGGGCGAACGCGCCATCACGTCGGTCGAACCCCTACTTGGAGCGCCGGGGCCGCTTCCCTTCCTCGCGCCCGGCTTCGTCGACCTACAGGTGAACGGGTTCGCGGGCGTCGATTACTGCGCCCCGACCTCGACGGTCGAGGAGATCGGCCGTTCGCTCGATGCGCAATTCGCCACCGGCGTGACGCGCCTCTTGCCCACCGTGATCACCGGTAGCCACGACGTGATGGCCGGAGCGCTCCGCCGCTTGGCCGACGCGCGCGAGAGCCTCTTAAACGGCGAGACCATGGAAGGCTTCCATGTCGAGGGTCCGCACATTTCGCCCGAGGACGGTCCGCGCGGCGCACACCCTTTAGCCGCCGTACGCCCGCCGTCCATCGACGAGTTTCGCCGCCTGCAAGACGCTGCACGCGGGGGCATCAAACTAATCACGCTCTCGCCCGAGTACGACGACGCGCCGCGCTATATCGAGGCCGTCGTGCGCGAAGGCATCGTCGTCTCGATCGGCCACACGAAAGCGTCGAGCGAACAAATCGCTAACGCCGTTTCGGCGGGCGCGACCATGTCCACCCACATCGGCAACGGCGCCCACTCGACCCTCGCGCGCCATCCCAACTACATCTGGGACCAGCTCGCCGAAGATCGCCTCACCGCGAGTTTTATCGTCGATGGCATCCATCTCGGCGCGGCGTTTCTCAAGAGTGCGTTGCGCGCGAAAGGGCTCGAACGCAGCGTGCTGATCACCGACGCCGTGATGCCGTGCG
Source organism: Bryobacteraceae bacterium (assembly GCA_033763835.1). GTDB lineage: Bacteria > Acidobacteriota > Terriglobia > Bryobacterales > Bryobacteraceae > JAPKYZ01. The sequence goes on from JANRJS010000024.1 coordinate 142,182, forward strand.
GGATGCCGCCGGGCGATTACCAACTTGGCGAAGTGGCTGTGACTTTGCACCCCCCCGGCGATCGAGTGACGCTGCGCGGTGGGACGCGCCTCGCCGGATCGGCGCTCCGCATGGATCGCGGCGTCGAGTTTCTGATGAAGCTCGCGCGGCTGAGCTTGGCCGAAGCGGTAACGCTCGCCACCACCAACCCCGCGCGCGCCGGGCGGATCGCGGGACGCTTGCGCGGTCTCCAGCCGGGCGAGAAAGCCGATCTGGTCGAGTTCGACTACGACGCGCCCACCGCCTCGATCCGCGTCCGCCGCACATGGCTGGCGGGGCGGCTTGTTTTCGAACAAGCGTTCGAGCGACAATCGGAAACCGCGTGAACCCCGATACGATCTTCTCGATCGCCAACACCGCCGTGCTCCCCGCCTGGGTCTTGCTGATGGCCGCGCCGAAGTGGACCTGGACGCAGCGCGTCGCTCTAATTACAGGGCCGTTGCTGATCGGCATCGCCTACGCGCTGATCGCCGCCCGGATGCTGCCCGCGTCGGGCGGCAATTTCGCGAGCCTCGCCGGCGTCGCGGCGCTCTTCGCCGACCGGCGGATTCTGCTCGCCGGTTGGCTGCATTATCTGGCGTTCGATTTGTTCGTCGGCGCTTGGGAGGCTCGCGATTCGGCGGCCCTCGGTTTGCCCCGCGTCATCCTGATTCCCTGTTTGCTATTGACCTTCCTGCTTGGACCGTTGGGTCTGCTGCTGTATCTCGGATTTCGATTCTCGCGGAGGCGCGAATGGCCGTTCTAATGGCGCAGTTGCGGGCCGCCAGTCCCCCGCTCTACTGGGCGGCGGTGGCTCACGCGATCGCGATCCCGGTTCTGCTAGTCTTGCTCGCCGCCGATTCGCGAACGATTCTCGGCATCAATCCATGGATCAAGCCGCTCAAGTTTTTCGTCTCGGTGCTCATTTACCTGCTCACCGTCGCCTGGTTGCTAAAAGAAATTCCCTCCGGACGCGTCGGCGCAGCCATCGGCTGGGCGATCGCGATTTCGATGGTCGTCGAGAACGCGTGTATCGCCATGCAGTCGGCGCGCGGCGTGCGCTCGCACTTCAATGCGGACAGTCCGTTCGACATCGCCGTGTTCGCCATCATGGGTTCGTTCATCGTGCTCAATAGCGTTGCTATGGCCGTTCTTTTACTCGCAACACTACGCGCTCAGCCGCACTTAGCAAGCGGCTATCTCACCGGCATTCGACTGGGCGTGTTCCTGTTCTTGCTGGGAAGCGCGGAAGCGGTCTTCATGCTGGTGCGGCAGTCGCACACAGTCGGCGGGCCGGACGGCGGTCCCGGACTGCCCTTCGTCAACTGGTCCACCAAGTTCGGCGATTTGCGGATCGGACACTTCATCGGATTGCACGCTCTACAAGCGCTCCCCTTGGCGGGATGGTTAATCGACCGGTGGGCGATTCCGCACGCCCCGCTCGCGGTGGTTGCCGCCGCCGCCGTCTACTGCGCCGTCTTCGCGCTGCTGACTTTGCAAGCGCTCTCGGGTAAGCCCTTCCTTTTTTGACGAGCCGCTTCTAACTGTGCGACTCGCTCTCGTGGGATACGGCAACGTCGGACGCGCGTTCCATCTGCTGCTCGACCGGATGAAGCCGCGCTACCCCTTCGCCATCGTGGGCATCCACACCCGCACCCGTCCCGCCGCGCCTTCGTTCGCCGAGTTTCTCGACGAAGCCCGGCCGGACATTCTTTTGGAACTGACCACGCTCGATCCGCACGGCGGCCAGCCCGCGATTTCCTACATCGAGCAAGCCTTCTCCCGCCGCATCCACGTCGTTACGGCGAACAAAGGTCCCATCGCGTTCGCTTACCGGCGCCTGTCCGAAATCGCTCGCACCGAGGGCGTCGAGTTCCGCTTCGAATCCACCGTGATGGACGGCGCCCCGGTGTTCAATCTGGTTCGGCAGACTTTGCCCGGCGTCGAGATTCAAGGCTTCACCGGAGCCTTAAACTCCACTTCGAACATCATTCTCGGTGCGATGCGCGCCGGGCGGACCTTCGACGAGGGACTCGCCGAGGCCCAACGCATGGGCGTCGCCGAAGCCGACGCTAGCTTCGATATCGAAGGTTGGGACGCCGCCTCGAAGTGCGCGGCGCTGGCGAACGTTTTGCTCGACGCGGAGGCCACCCCGCTTCATGTGGACCGCCGCGGGATCGCGCACATCACTCCGGAACGGCTCGCCGATCTCGACCGGCGTGGCAAATCTTTGGTTCTGATCGCGCGCGGCCGGCGCGGCCCGGATGGCGTCAAACTGCGGGTACGTCCCGAAGTCCTCGACCGGACCGATCCTTTCGCCTCGCTCGAAGGCACAACGAATTTACTGCAACTCCACACCGACTTGATGGGGACGATCGGAATTTGCTCCGTCCGCCCCGGCGTCGAACAAACGGCCTACGGAGTGTTCGCAGACGTGGTAGACATCGCACGGTCGGTGTAAGTTCCAGAGTTTCATGTAAGGCTAGCAAGAACACCTGTGTGCGACACTAGCCGCCCAGGTGCTCTATGGGAGGTACGTCAGAAGGGCGGAGTAGAGTTCGGCCGCGAGTCCGGAGGCGTTGCTATTCATGGCCCGCAACCCATCTCTAAGCTCGCTAGGTGCCGTTACAGACGATAGTGCAAGCATTTGCTTACGTTCCTCAACGGAAAAAGTGCCGACCGACGCCGCTTCTCTGGACGAACTAATGGTAGAGATTCGCGAGGCGATTGAATTGTGCCTTGAAGTGCAAGAGCGTAATTCGGTTCCGTTAGAGTTCGTCGGAATCCAACGGGTTACCGTTGCCGCGTGAGCGCCGTTCCTCGCCCGACCGGCAAGGAATTTGATCCGCGCCTTGGAAAGCGCGGGATTCCAGGGGGAACGAACAAGGGGAAGTCATTTCTTCCTCAAGCATCCTGATGGCCGCTGTACTGTCGTCCCGTCGCGAAGCCGTACGCTTGGCATTGGCCTGTTAAGAAAGATTCTGGCGGACTGCTCCATCGAGTTGGCGCAACTTCGGGATTTCTTCTAAATCGCGCATCTTGCGCTTGGCTGAATAGCGGGAAAGCCCGCGAAAGACTTCCTCGCCTGAATCCCGCTACGTCTCTCGCGAATCCGACCATTTGAGAGGAATATCATCATGCGCTATCGTCTCCTTGGAAAAAGCGGATTACGAGTCTCGGAAGTCGCCCTTGGAGCGATGACCTTCGGCGAAGATTGGGGTTGGGGAAGTTCCAAAGAGGAATCCCGGCGGGTATACGACGCATTCCGCGAGGCCGGAGGCAATTTTGTAGACACCGCGAACGTGTACACGAACGGGACGAGCGAGAGCTTTCTCGGCGAGTTCCTGGAAGGCCATCGCGAAACCATGGTTGTGGCCACCAAGTACACCAACACCGGGCCTACCCAGGATCCGAACGGCGGTGGCAATCAGCGGAAGAATATGGTCCAGTCGGTGGAGGCCAGCTTGCGGCGCCTGCGCACCGATTACATCGATTTGTACTGGGTACACGTATGGGATCAGATAACGCCTGTCGAAGAAGTCATGCGCGGCTTGGACGATCTGGTACGCCAAGGCAAGGTGCTTTACGCCGGCATCTCGGACGCGCCCGCCTGGTGGGTAGCGCAAGCGAATACGCTAGCGGCGTTACGCGGATGGTCCCCGTTTATCGGCCTGCAGATCGAATACAACTTGGTGGAGCGAACCGTCGAACGCGAGTTGATCCCGATGGCGGAAGCGTTCGGGCTTGGCGTTACCGCGTGGTCGCCGCTGGCGGGCGGTGTGCTGACCGGAAAATACCATGGGCCGGATGCCGCTACGGGTCGAATGGATAACGACATGCTTAAGGACTTCCGCCCCGATGAGACACGCTCGCAAGCGATCGTCGCCGTCGTGCGGGAGATCTCGAAAGCCACGGGCCGCAGCATGGCTCAAATAGCCTTGGCGTGGCTAAGGCAGCGGCCTGTACCCGTGATTCCGATTCTTGGCGCTCGGAAGATCTCTCAATTACAGGATAATTTGGCGAGTCTCGATTTAGAGCTAACCGGCGAACAAATGCGCACGCTCGATCAAGCCAGTCGCGTCGATTTAGGTTTTCCCCAAGAGCTTTACCGCCGCGAACTGGTTCGCAACCTCGTCTACGGTGGACTTCGAGATCGCATTGTGGCCTGAGGGGACCTCCCACGCTCCGGCCCAGGGCGTGGCTACCGCCCGTTGACACCGCTTCCGCGGCCTGTCATGCTTCCGTAACACTAGGAGGGACCCATGCGGTTTTTGGCCCTGTTCGCCGGCGCCTCCGCGGCATTCGCCGCCTCAATTCAATTCGGCGCTGCGCCTGTCATCCCACTGGTCGGCGTGCCCGATCCGAACAACCCAAACTTCACCTATTTCGACTTCCCAGCCCAGAACAACCCCAATGGGCGCGATTGGGACACCTCTTCCGGCCGCCTGATACTCGAAGTTTCTTCGGGCGAGTTCGCGCGGCTAACCTTAACCGGCCAAGCCAACGGTCCCGACGGTGTCGCGGGTAATGGCGACGACGGCCAGTTCCGGATTATCTACGATCCGGCGGGCGCGGCGGGCGACGAGTCGGCGGTGTTGATCGACTTTAGCTCCGGGTTGTTCGATCCGATCCCGCAGAAAGTTACGGATGTGGCTAGCATCGGTGGCTTCAGCAGGAACGCGGCCGGAGCGGCTAAAGCGTTGCCCGCGCCGGGCGTTCGGCTGGACGGTTTCACTAATAACGGCAAATTCGGCACGGCGGGACCGGCGGCGGGACCGGCGATCGCCGTCACTACGGGCCCCGTTCCCGATCCCGGGTTCCTTAACGCAGTGGTGAGCCTTCGCGGGTTGCTGCAATTCAGTTTCGCCGGCGCGGCGGCGGGCGACGTGTTGATCCTGCCCTCCAGCGCGGTGGTCGAAGCGCAAGGGAATCTCGTGCCGGAACCCGCTTCCATGTGGCCCTGCGCGTTCGCCCTGCTGCTGATCGCCGCCAAGTTGCGCCAGCGTTTTCCGGCGTAACGCAATAACGCCCCTCCTCCGCAGTGTAAACTTGAAGTAGGGATGAAGCGGTTCCTCCTCTGGGACTATCCGCGTGCGGTCTGGCAGTACGAC
>JANRJS010000028.1:0-141073 GCA_033763835.1 Bryobacteraceae bacterium
CGCTGGGGGGCAACGTCACCCCGCCGGGGACCAGTACCGTCGCCAGGTCGCGCGACCCCGCCAGGGCCATCATCATGGCCGGCAGCCCCTTGTCGCACGTCGCCACGCCGACGACCCCTTTGCGCGTGGGCAGCGACCGGATCAGGCGGCGCAGCACGAGGGCCGCGTCGTTGCGGTAGGGCAGGCTGTCCATCATGCCCGTCGTCCCCTGCGTGCGGCCGTCGCACGGGTCGGTGCAGTAGCCCGCGAACGGCACCGCGCCGCGCGATTTCAACTCTTCCGCGGCCGCCTGCATGAGCAAGCCCACTTCCCAGTGGCCGGTGTGAAGCCCTAACGCGATCGGAGTGCCGTCCGACGCGCGAATGCCGCCGTGCGTCGAGAGCAGCATGATCTCCGGTCCGCCCAGTTGCGCCGGATTCCAGCCCATGCCCGCATTCTGCGTCCAGCCGAACAAGTCACCCGAAGGCCGGTGAAGCAGCATATCCGCCGTGATCGGCAAACTGCCTTCCGGACCTTTGGCTTTACTGCGTATGTCGAAGAGGGAGGGGTCGGCGGAATCGAGAATCTCGGCGAGCGTCACTGCGGAGAGTTTACCGGACGCGCGGCCTCGGTCAGCACCCGCTCAAGCGCGCCGGCCGAAAGCGGCTTGGTGAGGAAATCGTCCATGCCCGCTTCCAGGCACCGATTACGATCCTCGACAAACGCGTTGGCCGTGAGCGCGACGATGAACCGCCGCTCCCCGCCCGAAAGCTCGCGCCGCCGGATCTCGCGCGTGGCCTCGTAGCCGTCCATATCGGGCATGTGACAGTCCATCAGAATCGCGTGGTAATCGCGTTCGAAGGCCCGCTTCACCGCCTCCTCGCCTGTAGGGGCGATGTCGGTTTCAAATCCCAAACGCCGCAAGTGCGCCACGGCTACTTTCTGATTGACGAGGTTGTCCTCGGCCAGAAGAATCCGGCCCGAGAAGCGGCGGTGCGCGTCCGGGTTCGCAGCCCCCACGTCGCGCGACAGATTCGTCAAGTCGTCCGCCGCCCGCTCGCGCAAGATCGTTCTCAATTGATCGGCGCGGAGCGGTTTGCGTAAAGCGCCCTCGGCGCCGCACGCCGCCAAAGTTTCGGGCGACAGGCGTTCGGAACGCCGGGTGGCGATGAAGATCCGAGAGATCCCTTCCCGCCGGGCCTCCACCGCTCCGTCGGCGCCGGTCACAATCGCCACTTCCGCAGGCGCGTGCGCCACCATCGACGCGCCCAAGCGGCTTAATCGCGACGCAAGCGCCCGGCGCGAAGACTCGCGAGCTTCCGAAACCCACACCCGAACGTCGAACACGCGGTCGAGGCACGCGGGCGCTTCGGCGAGCGGAAGTTCGAGCGTAAACCGCGCCCCGCGCCCCGGTTCCGTTTCAACGGTCAAAGTCCCGCCCATCGCTTCCGCCAGCCTCCGCGAGATAGTCAATCCCAAGCCTGTGCCGCCGTAGCGGCGCGCCACCGAAACGCTTGCCTGAACAAATGGCTGGAAGAGCTTCGACAAATCTTCGGGTGCGATGCCCGGTCCGGTATCGGTGACCGCGAACGCGATTCGCCCCGGCGAAGAACTCGAGATTTCCAAGCGCACTTCGCCCGACGGCGTGAACTTCACGGCGTTCCCCAACAAGTTCAACAGCACTTGCCGGATCCGCGTGGGGTCGCCCGCGGCGCGATGTGGAACCTGGGGATCGATATGGACGGTCAATTCCAGCCCCTTCGCTTCCGCACGGTCCGCGAGCAGTTCGGCGGACTCGTCGGCTAGCGCATCCATGTCGAACGCGACGGTCTCGATTTCGAGGCTGCCCGCTTCGATCTTCGAATGGTCGAGCAAGTCGTTGATTAGCGTCAACAGCACGTCGCCGCTCGACCGGATGAGAGAGAGATAATCGCGCTGCTCGGCGGTCAGATCCGTATCGGCGATGATGGGCGTCATGCCGACGATACCGTTGAGCGGTGTGCGAATTTCGTGGCTCATCGTGGCCAAGAACTCCGTTTTCGCCCGCGCCACTTGTTCCAGACGCTTCTCGGTTTCCTTAAGCGACGTGATGTCGGTGTTGGTACCTAAGTAACCCACCACCTTCCCGTCGCCGCCGCGAATGGGCGTCGAACGCGAAGCGATCCACACCACGCGCCCGTCCGCATGCAGCAGGCGGCACTCGCCCATCCATTCGGACTCGGATTGGCAGGCGGCGGTCCATTCCTTAAACACGCGCTCCCGGTCGCCGGGATGCACGCAATTCGCCCAACCCGTTCCTAACGCTTCCTCGGCGGTCATGCCCGCCAGTTGCGACCAACGATCGTTGACGTACACGCATTCGCTCTGAGGCGTCGCCATGTAGATGCCGACCGGCGCGGAGTTGGTGAGGGTGCGGAATCGCAATTCGCTCTCGGCCAGGGCGCGGCGGGTGCGATCGTCGGTCCGCCGCCGACGGATCAGAATCGCCGCAAACCAACCGCATCCTGCGGCGAGCACAGCGGCGACGGCGAAGGAGGCTCGCAACAGTGTGTCGCGCCGGTTCAGCAGCGTTTGCGCGTGCACGTTCAGTGCGTCCACGCGGAACGCCACCGATCCCGCGCCCGCCCACCGGTACTCGCCGTTCGGATCCGCCGTCACGATGCGCTCGAAAATCGCACGTGCGGCGCGTTGCGCTTCCGGGTCCCCCAGCGCCGCCGCTACGCCCATTTCGAAGCTGTCTTCGGGAATCGGCTTCAAGCTCAGTTCCGCCTCGCAGGATTTGAGCGCGGTGAGCGGGGCCGCCGCCACTTGGTAAAACAGCCCGAGCGGCGCGGAACCGTCGCAAACGCGCGCCAGTACATCGAGTTGGTCGGCCACGACGCGCCCTTTGGCGTTTGGAAATCGCACCGACGCCCGCCGTTCCGTGAACTCATTGCGGTCCAAAACGATCGGTCCGGAATATGTCTTGGGATCGATTTTCGACGCCGCGCGATACACGCTCCACAGACGGACGCGGGCCCAGGGGTCCGTAATGTAAACCTTGCCCTGGCGGAAAGGGCGAATGCCCAAAATCGGCCAGAGGTCCACGTTACGGGCGGCGAAGGCGGCGTCCGGACCTTCGGGAGCGAAGACCCATTCCAACCGGATTCCCGCTTCTTCCGCGGCGGCGGAGACGATCGCCGGAGCGAAGCCCGCGGGACGCCCTTCCCGAGTGCGTTCCTGGAGGGGCGGCGTGTTTTCGTAGCCGATGCGGAAGGTGCGCGCGGGCGCGGCTCCGGCCGAAAGGCAGACGAGAATAACGACGAAAAAGTGAATCAAGCCGTAAATCCATTTATCGGCCCCTCGGGACTTTTCCCTAGATGGAGAGCGAACTTTAATGCCCGTTGGGCAAATTTATTGCCGGTTGCCCGATCCGGGAGGTGGGAGATAGAATCGGCGCACATGCCGGAATTCGCTCGCCGCTATTTCCTGGGCGCGGCCACCGCCGCCGCAGCCTCTCGCGTCTTTGGCGCGAACGATCGGGTGCAAGTGGGCTTTATCGGCTACGGCCTAATCGGCGCGCAGCACGTTTACGATTTCAAGAATCAGCGCGACGTGGACTGCATGGCGATGTCGGACACTTATCAGCCGCGCATGGAGGAGGGCGCGCGAGTCTGCGGTCCGAATACGAAGCAGTACGGCGATTTCCGCAAACTGCTCGACGACAAAGATGTGCAGGCCGTCGTAGTCTCGACACCCGATCACTGGCATGCCCTGCACACGATGATGGCCTGCGCGGCCGGCAAAGACGTCTATGTCGAGAAGCCAATGACGCTCTTCGTTAAAGAGGGCCGCTGGATGACGGACGTCGCGCGGCGGACGAAGCGAGTTGTGCAGTGCGGCACGCAGCAGCGCAGCGGGAAGCACTACCAGTCGGGCAAAGCGCTGCTACGGGACGGCTATCTCGGCAAGATCATGAGCGTGCGGATGGGCGCCTTCCGCAACATCAATCCGGGGTTTGGCTCGCCGACGGCCGCGAGCGCGCCGAGCGAGTTCAACTACGATATGTGGCTTGGCCCCGCGCCCGCGCGCCCGTTCCAGCCGCATCGCGGGCTCTATCATTTCCGCTGGTTCTGGGATTACTCTGGCGGACAGATGACAAACTTGGGCGCACACGAGATCGATATTCTGCAGTTTTGGTTCGACTTCAAGGGACCGGTGGCGGTGACCTCGACGGGCGGGCGCTTTACTTTGAAGGACGACGGCGAGACTCCCGATACGCAGGACGCGTTATTGGAGTATCCGGGATTGACCGCTGTGTGGTCGCACCGGGAAGGCTCCCGTGGACGGGCGATCGGTAAGAGCGAATACTTCGGCGAGAAAGGTTCGCTCGCCATCGACCGCAGCGGCTGGGAAGTGTTTCCCGACATGAAAATGCCGCCCGAAAACGCCGTGCCGCAATTTCGTGGACAGCCCACGGGCGGAGTGAATCGAGTGGAGGTCAAGCCCGAGGATTGGGTGGCGAAGAAGACCGAAAAAGGTTCGGGCGCCGAGCAGTTCGACCTGCACGTGCGCAACTTCCTCGATTGCATCAAGACCCGTCAGCGCCCCATCGCCGATGTGGAGGACGGCCACCGGACGGCGGTGACGTGCCATCTCGCGAATCTGAGTCTTCGTACTGGGCGCAAGTTGCGCTGGGACGCGGACAAAGAGGAAGTAATCGGCGACCGGGAGGCTACGGCGATGCTCGAACGGCCGTATCGCAAACCCTGGGATGGAGTGCTAAGGAGCTTGCTCAAAGGATGAATCGACGAACTTTCACGGCACTAGCTGCCGCCGGGACCGCGCATGCCACGCCACCCAAGTCGCAGCTCGGCGTTGCCACTACTTGCTACTTGAGCTACTGGCGGCCGCGAGACATGGACGAGTTCCTTACGTACTGCCACTCGATCGGGGCGGGCGGCGTGCAGTCGGGACTGCCGAAAGACCCGAAAGCGTACCGCGCGCGTTGCGAACAACTCGGCATGTGGTACGAGGCGATGCTGCCCCTGAACGACAATCTGCCCGCCGCGATCGAACAGGCGAAGCTCACGGGCGCGGTCGCTGGGCGAGTCGGTGCGCTGAGTGGGCGGCGCTACGAGACGTTCGACACGATGGCCAAATGGCAAGCGTTCGTCGCCGATTCGCGCGCCAAGATCGCCATGGCTTCGAAAGCGGCGGCGGCGGCGAAGTTCCCCATCGCGCTCGAGAATCATAAGGACTGGACGCTCGAAGAGATGCTCGGGCTGATGAAGGAGTTCGGGCACGAGCATTTCGGCGTACTGCTCGACACGGGGAATAACATTGCGCTGCTTGACGATCCGTACGCGATCGTCGAACAACTCGCGCCCTACGCGCTCTCGACGCACTTGAAGGACATGGCGTGGCAGAAACATCCCTCGGGATTCGAGATGTCGGAAATGCCTTTCGGCGAAGGGACGCTCGACATGAAGCGAATGATCGACACCATTCGCAAGGCGCGCCCGGCGACCAAGATGACGCTCGAAATGATCACGCGGAATCCGCTTGTGGTCCCATGCCTGACGGCGAAATATTGGGTGACGATGCCTAATCGTCCCGCGCCGTTTCTCGCGGGCACGCTAAACGCGGTCGAAAATCTCAAACCCCGCCAGCCCCTGCCGACCATGGACAAGCTCGACGCCGATCAGCGATTGCGGCACGAAGCGGACAACGTGAAGTGGTGTCTCAACGTAGCGCGGGAGAAGTATGGCTTGTAAACAGTCTTAGTCGCCTTGGAGCCAAAACGCGATCTTCCACACGCCATTGCGTTTCTCGAAGCGAATTCGAAAGTCGATAGGACTCCAGACCGATTCGCTGCGGACGTAGCCCTCCCGATTTCGGGGCGTGCGAACTAAGGTCCATTCGCCGCGAAGATTGTCCAAGTATTCGAAAGTCTCCCAGTTTAGAAAATCGACAACATCCGCTAGCGGCGACGGTGTAAGCCGAACGGACACACGCTCGTCGATAGAAACTCCGAAGCTGAATTCATCCAGTTCTCGCGGAAAATCGGTAAACACGTACGGGCCTTCAAAGCCGCCCCGACGCCAGCGGCCGCCGAGCGAAATCATCCGCCGCCATTTCGCCCACGGCTCCTTGCCGGGAGGGTACATTTCGCGAAACGCACGAACACCGGTATGCCCGCCGAAGGAAAGGTTGGCGTCCTGGGCCAACGCCGACTCCACGAACGGGCGGTCGCGCCGGTCGAAAGCCGCCGAAAGTTCCGCGCGGAACTTCGCAAACGACGGGTCGCGCGAACCTTCATCGACAGGTGGAATCGTGATGGCGAACCAGAACGCCAGTACAAGCACAGATATACTTTTAACTTACGTCCGCCGCGCATATCACCGCCATTTATCCCGGCTCGTTCGACCCCATTACGAACGGCCACCGCGACGTTATTTCCCGCGCGGCGAAAATGGTCGACCGGCTGATCGTCGCCGTGTTGGACAATGAGACGAAGCGGCCGTTGTTTTCGGTGCCCGAGCGGATCGAGATGATGGCCGAAGTGGCCCGGGAGTTCGAGAACGTCGAAGTCGGAGCGTTTAACGGACTTCTCGTCGATTACGCCGCGGCGCGCGGGGCGACCTTAATCGTGCGCGGCATTCGAGCCATCTCGGATTACGAAAACGAACTCCAGATGGCGCTAATGAACCGGCGGCTGCGCCCGGAAATCGAGACCATGTTTCTGATGGCGGGCGAGCAGTACTCGTTTATCAGTTCGCGGCTGGTGAAGGAAGTGATCCGGCTGGGCGGTGACATTCGCGGGTTGGTGCCTCCCGTAGTGGAAGGCAAGCTGAAAGATCGAATCTTAGGAGAGCACGTTTTGGGAGAGAAGAAGGCATGACGGCAGTTAGTGTGGAGCGCAAACCTCTCGCGGATCGCGTGGGGCTCATCAGCGTTTCGTCGACGATGAAAGTGGCCGCCGAAGCGGACCGCTTGCGCCGCGAGGGCGCGGACGTAGTGGACTTCTCCGTGGGCGAGCCCGACTTCCCCACTCCCGATAACGTCAAGCGCGCCGCCGTCGCCGCCATTGAGGCGAATTTCACCAAGTACACCCCGGCGGGCGGTACGGTCGAATTGAAGCAGGCCATTATCGACCGTCACCGCACCGACTACGGAACGGATTACAAGCTCAACGAGGTCATCGCGGGCGTCGGCGGCAAGCACGAAATCTTCAATCTCATGCAGGTGTTGGTGAACCCCGGCGACGAAGTGATCATTCCCGTGCCTTACTGGGTGACGTTCAAGGACGTAGTGAACTACGCTGGCGGCACGACAGTCTTCGCGCCCACCGACGAAGCGAACGGCTTTAACCTGACGGCGGCGATGCTCGCGCCGTACGTCAACTCGCGAACCAAGGCGCTGATTATCAACTCGCCGTCGAACCCCTCCGGAGCGGTGATCCCCCGCCGTGAACTCGAGAAGATTTTCGAGATGGCCAAAGACAATGGCTTCTGGATCATCGCCGACGAATGCTACTGCCGTTTCCTCTACGACGACGAGCCGTTCTCGATGGCGTCGCTGCCGGACGCGAAAAATACGGTGATCGTCGCCGGATCGCTCTCGAAGACCTACGCCTTTACCGGCTGGCGGATCGGGTTCGCGCTCGCGCCCGCGCCGGTGATTTCGGCGATCAACAATCTGCAAAGCCACTCGACTTCGAACCCCACATCGATCGCGCAGAAGGCCGCTATTGAAGCCGTGCGCGGACCTCAGGATTCGGTGGCCGCCATGCTCGCCGAGTTCCGGAAACGCCGGGACTACGTGCTCTCGCGGTTGCGGGCCATCGACGGCGTCTCGGTAAATACGCCGCAAGGCGCTTTCTACGTTTACCCGAATTTGGGCAAGCTGCTTAAAGGGCGGGTGAAGACGCCCTTCGAGTTTTCGGAAAAACTGCTCACGGAACAGTTCGTCGCCACGGTTCCCGGAGAGGCGTTCGGAACGGACGCGCATATTCGCATGTCCTACGCCTGCTCCATGAAGGACCTGGAGCGCGGGCTCGATCGCTTCGAGGCGTTCGTCCGTAGCCTGTGATCCGCAAGCTGTCCCCAAAATTCGTCGAACGCGTCTGGGGTGTGGCGGCGTTGCCCCCCTGGTTCCGGCTCGGCGAAGTATGGTTCGAGAACGATTCGCCGCTGCTCGTGAAATTTATCTTTACGACGGAGAAACTCTCCGTGCAGGTGCACCCCGCCGGACCGGCGGGTACCGGCAAGACCGAAATGTGGCACATCCTGAAAGCCGATCCGTTCGCTTCCGTGGCAGTGGGTTTGCGCGAACCGGTTTCCAAGGAGGCGTTTCGCACGGCGTGTCTCGACGGATCGGTGGAAGATCTGTTGAGTTGGGTGCCGGTTTCGCCCGGGGACACGATTTTCGTGCCCGCCGGTACGGTACACGCCATCGGCGCGGGCATTACGTTGTGCGAAATTCAGCAGAACTCGGACATCACCTACCGCTTGTACGACTATGGCCGTCCGCGCGAGCTACATCTGGAACAAGGGCTCGCGGTAGCGACGCTCGATCGGCATCCCGGCATTTCGACGCCGAACGGCGCGCGCGTCGCGGAGTGCGAGCACTTCATTGCGGACCGTGTCTCAATCGGCGATCGAACCCTCGTTCAACCGGGATTCGTGATTGCGCTCGACGGCGAAGGGACGCTCGCGGACCACGCAGTAAGTGCAGGAGACGTGTGGCTGACGGACGAACCCGTGGAACTCACCGGCAATTTTGAGGTGCTGCTCGCGTATGTCCCGTCGTAGCGCACTTTTCCCGCTGCTCTTGCTCGCCGCGTGCGGTGGCGGCGGACCGGAGCCCGAACGCATTCGCGTTTTGGGCGAGGCGCACATCGGCGCTCTGAACGCAATCTTGCGTCCGGAACCTTCGAACCGGGTCGCCGAAGTCGCGAAGCTCCCCTTCGGCGAGAAGGTCGAGATCGTCGAGCGGCGACGTAGCTTTTACCGCGTGCGTTCGACGGCGGGCGCGATCGGTTGGCTCGACGGACGGCAGTTGATTACGGCGGGGCAGCTCTCGGCGATCGCCAAGCTGCGTGCGGATCACGCGAAAACGGTGCGTTTGGGCGAAGCGACGGTCTATGAGGCTTTGAACTTGCACAACGAGCCCAACCGGTCTTCGCCGAGCATCGCTCAGATTCCCGAAAAAGGCTTAGTGGACGTTCTGCTCTATCAGGTCGCTCCGCGCGTTCCTTACCGCCAGCCTCCGCTCCTGGAAGAAGCGAGGCCCGCGCCGAAGAAGAAGCGCGAAAAGAAATCGAAGGACGAAGAAAAAGTGGAGCCTCCGCCCAAGCCGCCCGCACCGGAGCCTCCCGAAGATCTCGACGAGTTGTCCCGCACGCCGGCCCCGGAGATCGAAGGCGCGCCGGGTACCGAGCCGGTCAAAACCGACGATTGGACGCTGGTTCGGATGCGCGACGGCACGGTAGGCTGGGCGCTCTCGAGCCGCCTGGTCATGGCGATTCCCGACGATGTCGCGCAGTACTCGGAAGGCCACCGCATCATGGGCTATTGGGTAGTGGGCGAAGTGGACGACGAAGGCGTCAAGAAGAACCACTACCTGTGGGCGACGATGAGCCAAAAGAACCAACCGTTCCACTTCGACGGCTTTCGGGTGTTCATGTACTCGACGCGGAGGCACCGGTACGAGCAGGCGTACCGCGAGAAAAACATTCGCGGCTACTTCCCGCTCGAAGTCGTGCGTCCGGGCCGCAAGCCGGAGTATCTGGCCGAGTTTTCTGTGACGGCCGAGGACGATAAGAATCCGAAACGTAAACGGACGTTCGCGTTTTTGGGCTATCGAGTCTTGCAGCTCGAACCTTAACAGACGAGCGTGCGCACGTGCCCGGCCCGCCCGTAGGAGAGCAACTTTTCGTCGCGAGTGACGAGCGTCATTCCCATCTCGCGCGCCGTCGCGACCAGCATACGGTCCGCCGGATCTCGATGGAGCTCGCCGGGGAGGAACGAGGATTGGAGCGCGATCCGCGGGGTCAAGAGGGCGAGTTGGAACTTCGCGAACATCTCGGCGATGTATTTTTCCATGGGCAGGTGCAGTTCGATTCTTCTGAGCGCCGCGAGTAAACCAATCTCCCAGGCGGTGATGGGAGACAGAAAAACCTCTAGCGAGGTTTGCGCATTCGCGATCCGGTTTCGGGCCGGTTCGGCGAGCAAGCTTTCGCTTTCGGCGATCCAGATGGCCGCGCAAGTGTCGAGCAGAAGCACCCGTTCAATCTTTCAAAGCTTCCCAATCTTCGTCGGTCGGTGCCGTCAAGTCGCCATGAATCGTCACCGCGCCCTTCAAGAAACCGAAGATCGGCAGCTTCTCGCCGTCCGGCTGGGCGACCTTCACCAGTGGTTTGCCCCGCTTGGTGACAATCAACTCGCCGCGCTTGCCGGAATGGATCTCCTCCATCAAAGCGAGACAATGCGCCTTGAACTCCGTCACGCCGATGGTTGTTGCCGTCGAATCCTTCATAATGACCAGTATAGCTGACCACATTTCGCCGCATCCCGGCACTCAGTGGCGGCATCTACCGACTATCTCCCCTTTGTTGACAGGATTTAGGGAGATTGCCATACTGAAGACACTATGCAACCGGCAGCCCGCTTGTTTTCATCGCCTTACAAGCGTGGGCGCACGCTTCTCGAGACCATCGGCAATACGCCGCTAATCCAGATCGAGACACTGACGCAAGACCTTCCCGGCATCGAAATCCACGCGAAAGCCGAGTTCATGAATCCCGGCGGAAGCGTTAAGGATCGCGCCGGCCTCAACATGATTCTCGACGGCGAGCGCACGGGTCGGCTGACACGCGAGCGAATTATCCTCGACGCCACCAGCGGCAATACCGGGATCGCGTACGCGATGATCGGCGCCTCGCGCGGATACAAGGTCCGATTGTGCCTGCCCGAGAACGCCTCGCGCGAGCGCAAGTCGATGTTGCGAGCCTTCGGCGCGGACTTGATCTTAACCCCCTCCGACGAGGGTTCCGACGGTGCGATCCGAAAGTGCCGCGCGGTATACGAAGAAAACCCGGACGCGTACTTCTACCCGGATCAGTACAACAACCCGGCCAATTGGCGCGCGCATTTCGAGACCACGGCGGTCGAGATCATGAATCAGACGGGCGGACGGATCACGCACTTTATCGCGTGCATGGGCACTAGCGGAACGTTCGTCGGCACCAGCCGCCGTCTGAAGCGCGACGTACCCGGAGTCGAGTGCATCTCGGCGCAGCCGTCGTCGAGTTTCCATGGCCTTGAGGGTCTGAAGCACATGCCGACGGCGATCGTGCCCGGAATCTACGACGACAAGTTGGCGAGCGATAACTTTTGGCTTGAAACGGAAGACGCTTATGAGATGACCAAGCGCGTGGCCCGCAACGAAGGTCTCCTGGTCGGCATTTCGGCGGGCGCGAATCTGGTGGCGGCGCGAATGCTCGCCGAGCGGTTGCATGCCGAAAAGCGCGAAGCGGTGATCGTGACCATGCTTTGCGACGGAGCGGCGAAGTACCTGAGCGAAGCGTTCTGGGATGACTAAGCGAGCCGGGCGAGCGTTGCGATAATGACCCCAGAATGATCGACATTCACGCGGCCGCTTGGGCCGCCATGGTGGCGCACGCCCAAGGAGCGTATCCAAAGGAGTGTTGCGGAATGATGGTGGGATCTAACGGCACAGTGTTGGAAGCGATTCCCGCCCCCAACGTCTATCGGGGCGATCAATCGGACCGCTTCGAAATTTCGCCGGACGATATTCTGCGCGCGCAGCGAACGGCCCAGGATTCGGGCCGCGAATTGATCGGTTTTTTTCATTCGCACCCGGACACGGGCGCGTATTTTTCGGCCACGGACTTGAGTAACGCATCTCCGTGGCACTCGCATGTCGTGATGTCGATCGTTAAGGGCGAGGTGGTGGACGCGAAGTGTTTCCGCGTCGATCTCGACCTCACCGAAAGTACCGAAGAGGAACTGAAATGGCCAAAATCCTGATTCCCACGCCGCTACGGCAATTCACCGGCGGTGCGGACCAAGTGGAAGTCGCCGGCGGCACGGTGGGCGAGGTGCTGACCTCGCTGACCACTACCCTGCATCCGGCGCTTCGGAACAACCTGTATACCGCCGAGGGCAAACTGCGAAGCTTCGTCAACGTGTACGTGAACGAGGACGACATCCGGTATTCGCAAAAAGACGCGACGCCGGTGAAGGACTCGGATACGATCTCGATCGTCCCCAGCATTGCCGGAGGCCGTTAGGTGGCGGCGACGCTCTCGAACGAAGAAATTCGCCGGTACTCGCGCCACCTGATCCTGCCCGAAGTGGGCATGGACGGTCAGCTCAAGCTGAAAGAGGCGAAGGTACTCTTGGTCGGTACCGGCGGGCTTGGCTCGCCAATGGCGCTTTATCTGGCGGCGGCGGGCGTGGGCACGCTCGGGCTGGTCGATTTCGACGTCGTCGACGAGTCGAACCTGCAACGCCAGGTAATTCACGGCACCGGCGACGTAGGTCGGAAGAAAATCGACTCGGCGGAAGCGACGCTCAAAGACATCAATCCGAATGTTGTAGTCGTTCGGCACGAAGTGGCGCTGAATAGCGAGAACGCCCTCGAAATCCTTCGCGACTACGACGTCGTCGCCGACGGTACCGATAACTTCCCCACCCGCTATCTGGTCAACGACGCCTGCGTGCTTCTCAAAAAGCCGAACGTCTACGGATCGATCTTCCGGTTCGAGGGCCAAGCCAGCGTTTTCGCGATGGAGGACGGCCCTTGTTACCGTTGCCTCTATCCCGAGCCGCCTCCTCCCGGTCTGGTCCCCAGTTGCGCGGAAGGCGGCGTGCTCGGCATCCTCCCCGGCGTGGTTGGCCTGATTCAAGCCACCGAAGTCGTGAAACTGATCCTCGGCAAGGGCGAGACGTTGAAGGGCCGCTTGGTGCTCTACGACGCGTTGAACATGAAGTTCCGCGAGTTAAAGCTGCGCAAGAATCCGGAGTGCCCGGTCTGCGGCGACCATCCCACCGTAACGGCGCTAATCGACTACCAGGAGTTTTGCGGCATTCCTGCGCAAGCGCCCGAACCGGTCGCGAACAATATGGAAATCGAGCCGCGCGAAGTGAAAGCGAAGCTCGACCGGGGCGACCAGTTCGTCTTTATCGACGTCCGCGAGCCGCACGAAGTGCAGATTGCGACGACCGGCTACGCGATGCTCATTCCCCTTGGCGACGTCGGAAAGCGCTTGAACGAACTCAATCCTAGCGACGAGATCGTCGTGCATTGCAAGAGCGGAGTCCGTTCCGGCAAGGCGGTAGACTTGCTGCGTCAATCCGGGTTCAAGAACGTTCGCAACATGAAGGGCGGCATTCTCGCGTGGTCGGATCAGGTTGACCCGAAAGTCGCGAAGTATTGAGCCGGAATGAGGCGGACTTTCGATCCCAGGACAGGTTGCTCGATTTCGCGAAGCAACTGCATTGGTAATGTTGCGAAGTACTTACGAATGCAATCGGTTGGGTAGGTTGGGCTGCGAGTCCACTTACAAGTAGTTCCCACACGGCTACGCCCGCCTGACGTTACGGTTTGCTCAGATCGCCCACGAGGCCGCTACGTCGTTGAGGCTCCGCAGTTATGTGTTCACGTGTTAGCGGGGAGAAAGAGCCGCATCGAGACGCGAATCGACGAGTACCTGGAAATGGGCGTCCCTTACGTCTGGCTGCTCGATCCCGAAGCGAAGCGCGGTTGGGAATACACCCGGGAAGGTTGGATTGAAGCTCCAGACGGCATCATGCGCACCGCCAACCCCGAACTCGCCATGCCTCTATCCGAGGCATTCGCCGACTAAGCGCCCTTCAACAACTCGTCCCAGGTGACTTCGCGGCGCTTCTCCATCGCCAGCCGGCCGAGCAGCGCCGTGAACGTCGCATTGCAAGCGTCCTCGGCCATCGAGTATGGCTTGCGCGCGATCACATGTTCGACAAACTTTTCGACGGCGTCGTTCGTGATCTCGCGCTTTGAATCGACACGCACCCAATCGCGCTTACCCGCCGTGAAGTGTGAGAAGTAATTCCGCGTAGTTTCGAGCGCGCCCTTCGTCCCGATGAACTGCTCCTTCACGTCCCAGTAGGGGGTGGGCGGCAGTTGCGTACCCATCAGCCAACCCTTCAGCCCGCCCGGATATTCGTAGGTGACGTTCGCGTGGTCGGTGTTATCGCCGATCTTGCGCGCGCGGCGGCCGCCGTCGCCGATCGCCTTCACCGGGTGCGCCAAGGCGAACCAGTTCAACACGTCGAGACCGTGGCAATCCTGCTCGACGATGAAATCGCCCGATAGTTCTTTCAATTGATGCCAGTAGCGGACCTTCATCAAGTCCGTCGAATAGTCGGGCGGAGTGGTGGGTGCGGCGAACGCGTTGCCGCCCCAAATCCAGTAGCTAATCATTAGATTCAGGTCGCCGAGCGTGCCGTCGCGCAGCATCTTTTCGGCGGCCAGATACTCGGGCGAAAAGCGCTGCTGGAAACCGAAGAACACGACGCGATCCTTGGGCATCGCCTTAGCCGCCGCCAGGAGCCGCTTGACGCCCGCCACGTCCGCGCCCGCCGGTTTCTCGCAGTAGATATGCTTCCCCGCGCGAGCGGCGGCCTCGAAATGCTCGGGGTGCGCGAACACGGGAGTCGCGATCAGCACCGCGTCGATCCCCGGCTGCGCCAGCAGTTCCCGGTAATCCTTGTAGCTCTTCGCGCCCGCCGCTTCCGGAATCTGCGTCTTCGCTTGATCGAGGCGATCCGGGAAAATATCGCAGATCGCGGCGAGTTTCACCTGCGGCTGCTTGCCGAACAACCCGCCGACGTAGCGCCCGCGCCCGCCCATGCCAATGGCGCCCATCTCGATCGACGAATTGGCCTGCGAACCGAACGCGGTTTGCGAGGAGACGATCAGCAGCCCGGATTTCAACGCTTCTCTGCGCTTCATAATGGCCCGAGTTTATCGCAGCGGCAGAGTGACGAGCACCCGCGTGCCTTTGCCCGGCTCGCTCGAGATCGCTACTTCGCCGCCGTGTTCGCGCATCACTTGACGAGCGTTGAACATACTCCAATTCCCGGACGCGACACGGCCGGCGGTCACTTCGAAACCGGGGTCGAAAATCGCGCTTAAGCGCGCTCCGTCGATGCCCCGGCCCGTGTCGTCGATCGCCACTTCGATGCGGCCGTCGCGCGCGAGCGTACGGACATCCACGCGCCCACCCACATCGAGTGCGGCGATCGAGTTGTGGATCAGGTCGTAGAACACGGCGCTAACCTGCTGCGCGTTCACCGTCACCGGCGGCAGCGGCGAAAGGTCGAGCGACAGTTCGGTCCCGGTTTTCACCTTGGAACGCAAGAGTTGCGTGACGTCCACCAGAAGATCGTTGATTTGCGCAATCTGCAGGTCGGCCTGATCGAGGTTGGTGAAACGCGCCACGCGCGCGGCGATCTGTTCGAGGCGCCCCGCGGAATCCTGAATCGACTTGCGAAGTTCGGCCTGCAATTTGAGTAGGCGGGGCAACTGCTCGGGAGCGGCCGTGGCCTGACGGGAAGTTAGCAGCAGCAGCGTATCGACGGCGCTCTTCAGCGCCCCGATAGGCGTATTCAGTTCGTGACTGATGGCGGCCGCCAATCTCGCCATGGACGAAGCGCTCTCCGACAGAGCGAGCCGCGATTGTGCGTGACGCAGATCGCCCACGGCCTGCAGCGT
The DNA here is from genome assembly GCA_033763835.1 of Bryobacteraceae bacterium. Taxonomy (GTDB): domain Bacteria; phylum Acidobacteriota; class Terriglobia; order Bryobacterales; family Bryobacteraceae; genus JAPKYZ01. Next base: position 15,745 of record JANRJS010000028.1, read on the forward strand.
TTGCAAATAGGATTGATAGGCGCGGTAACGTTCCGAATAGAGCACCGCCGAAAGCCCCGTCGCGAGCAAGGTCATCATCGCCATGAAGAGAAAATACTCGGGCTCCGCCACCGCCCCGGGGAGAAAGGTGCGCGACGCCAACTCCGTCGCCCCCCAATAGATCGCGGCCACGGCCAGGCAATGCCCGAACGTCTCGAAGGGGCGCAGGGGCAACGCGACGAGAGTGATCAGGACGGCGAGCGCCATTTGCGATGGAATGAAAGAATCGGCGGCCGGTTCGACCGCGCTCAAATAGAGCGACGAAAGGATGAGAAACGCCGCGGTGGCTTGCACCAAAAACATCGCCAAAGGGCGAGCGCGCGAGTAGGTCCAGGATAGGCGCGTCAAGAGATACTCGGCGAGCCCGATCCCGACGATGATGACGTCCGTCCAGATGCGGATCGGAGTGGACGCGGCTTGGGGGAACATCAGCCACCAGCCCACCATCAGGACGAAGGCGGCCCCGGCGGTAATGGCCGCGATAGCCCGCAACCCGTTGAAGCTTAGGCGCAAGATGTCCTGGCGGAACCCTTCGTCCCGCTCGGCTTCCATGGGCCACAGCAAACGCCGTAGCCATTCGAAACGCATAGCGACATGCTACACTCCTCGTGCGGTTTTGCCCTCTTATGCTGCGGCGACTTAACGACTTCCGGCGGAGTTTTTTCGACGTACGGCCGGGCGAATTTGGACGTACCGTGCCCGTCGCCCTGTATTTGCTTTTCGTTCTGTTCGCCTACTACATCCTCAAACCCGTATCGCGCGCGCTGTTCGTCAATCGGTTCGACCCGGATAAGTTGCCGGGCCTATACATTTTGATCGCGCCCGCCGGCGGATTGCTCGCCTACGTGTACTCGCGATTGACTCTGAAGGCTTCGCTCACCACCGCCGTGAATTGGGCGACTGCCGTGGCCATCGGATTTACGGTTTTGATGGGTTACCTGATCAAGTTCGAGTGGGTCTGGACCTACTACGTCTTCAACATTTGGGTCAGCATGTTCTCGATCCTGATGGTGACGCAAGGCTGGGTAATCGCGGCGAACGTATTCAACACCCGAGAGGCGAAGCGCCTCTACGGGATCCTTGGAATGGGCGCCGTCATTGGAGCCGGATTCGGAGGGACTTTCACCAGTTACACGGCCGCGGCCATCGGCGAGACGAATCTGATCTACGCCTCGGCGGGATTCACGTTGCTCGCATACCTCATGTACCGGCTGGTTCTACGGCAGCCGGGCGTGCATCTGGAAACGGCGTCCGCCAGCCAGGAAGGCGAAGAATCGGACTTCCGTTTCGGCGACATTCTCCGCGATATCCGTAACTACCGCCACCTGCAAGTCGTCGTTGGAATCGTCCTCTTGATGTTCATTGTCGACGTTACGGTGGAATACCAGTTTCAGGTTTTCGCGAAGCGAAGGTATCCGACCAAGGCGGAATTGACCGCGTTTATGGGCGCTTTTCAGGGCATTTACCTGAATCTGTTCACCTTCACGTTTCAGTTCTTCCTGACGGCGCTCGTGATCCGTTGGTTCGGCGTCGGCGGCGTGCTGCAAATCATGCCGGTGGCCATCTCGATCGCTTCGATCGCCACGTTTGTCTCTCCCGGCGTGGTTTCGACGGGGATCGCCCGATTGATGGAAGCCGCCACGCGTTACACGTTCAACCGCACGGGGATGGAGCTGTTGTATCTGCCGCTTCCGCTCGAACTGCGCAATCGCACCAAAGCCTTCCTCGACATTTTCGTCGACCGGTTCGGACGCGGCTTGGGCGGCGTATTTCTGCAAGTGGTGACGGTGTGGCTGGCGGTCGGTCCTAAGAATCTGTCGCTGCTGGTGTTGATTTTCACCGGCGCCTGGATTTTGCTCTGCTGGCAAGCGCAGCGCGAATATCTGAGTAGCGTGCGCCGCCGCCTGGATTCGCGCTCGTTGGGAGTCGGCGATGTCCGAGTTTCGGTGAGCGATCCGGCCATCGTCCGGCTGCTCGAGGAAACGGCGCGAGGCGAAAATCCGCGACAAGCGGCCTATGCGATTTCTTTGCTGCGCGAGACCCCGGGCTACGACACGCAGGCGTTGGCGCGAACGCTCGCCGTAAGCCGTCACGCGGAAGTACGGGCCGCGGTGTACGGGATCGTTCTCGAATCGAGGGACGAATCGCTGCTGCCCCAAGCGATGGCCGAAATCCGGTCCAGCCGGGTGGGAGACTCGTCGCCGGCCATCCGCCCCGCGGTGGATTATGCGCTAGGCGTCTCGCCGGAGCGCGAAGCCTTAATCGCGCGTTTGTTAACGCACCCGAACGCGTCGGTCGCCGAAGCGGCCCTCGACGCCGCGCCGCAGGGTGTCGTAACGCTCGATTGGGCCTCGCAATACGCCTCGTCGCCCGATGCGGCGCGGCGGCGATTGGGGGCCATCGCTTTGAGTCGCTTGGGCGACGAAGGCGCGCCGCTGCTCTACTCGTTACTCGCAGACGGCGATCAAAGCGTGGCGGAGGCCGCGCTGGCGTCGGCGGGTCGTCTCAAAAAGCGCGCGAACCTCGAACACATCGTGCGGTTGCTAGGCGATCCCCGCTTGCGCCACGCCGCGCTCGCCTCGCTCGCCGCCTACGGACCGGCGATCGCGGGCACGCTGCGGGACCTGCTCGACGATCCTGCTTGGCCGCTCCAGGTGCGCCGCCACATTCCGCGGGCGCTCGAAGCGATCGGCGGCCAGCGTGCGGCGGAGGAACTGATTGCCGCCATTTCCCTGCCCGATCTAGGCTTGCGAAATGCCGTCTTGCAATCTCTGACCCGGATGCGCCGCACCTCCCCCGATCTGTATTACGGCCCGGAAGCGGTCGCCAAACAGTTACTCGAAGAGGTAAAGCATTACTTCTCGTTATGGTCGGCGCTGGAACCGTTTTCGAACCAGGACCGCTCTCGCGCGGGCGTTCGATTGGTAGCCTCGACTCTCGAAGAACGGATGTCGGAAACCCTGGACCGGGTGTTCCACCTCCTCGGTTTGAAATATTCGGCGGAAGAGATGCATTCCGTCCGGCGTGCGCTAGACAAGAAATCGCCGGAGGATCATTCCGCCGCGATCGAGTTCTTAGACTCGGTGCTGGACCGCGAGTTGAAGGTCTATCTGATGCCGCTAGTAGACGACACCGGACGGCTCAGCGAGCGCGGCCGCGAGTTGTTCGGCATCGAACGGAAGTCGGCGGAGTCGGCGTTGCGGGAGCTGCTGCGGTCGGGCGACGCGTGGTTGACTTGTTGTGCGATCGCGGCGGCGCGGGAATTGCGAATGGCCTCGCTGATCCCGGAGATGGAGAGCCTGCGCGGCCGGGCGGGCGCGGAGGTGGATCGCATGGTGGAATCGTATGCCTGAGACGAAGCGCGAACTGAATATCGTCGAGCGGGTGATCGCGCTTGAAGCCGTGGACCTCTTCCAGGGACTGACCGCGGAGCAACTGTCGCGCATCGCCTCCATCGCCCGCGAAATTCACTACCCGCCGGAGCGCAGCGTACTCGCCGCGAACGAATCCGTGGATTCGGTCTATGTAGTGCTCGACGGAGATATCGACATGCGGCGCGATGGAAAAACCGTGCATACGGCGAAACGCGGCGAGGTGCTCGGTTCCTGGGCGCTGTTCGACCCCTCGCCCATTAAGGTGGAGGCGCGCGCGGCCACCGACGCCAAGCTGCTTAAAATCGGGCGAACCGAGTTTCACGATCTGTTGTCCGACAACATGCAGATCACCTCGGCGATCTTTGCGACCCTGGTGCGGAGGTTGCGCCAATTGGCGGGCGATTAGATGGACGAATTGACGCCACAAGAGGAGATCGCCCAACTTCGAGCCCAGGTGCGCGAAATGTACAAGCACGTGGCCATCTCTCGTCTTTCGGCGGGCATTATCCACGAGATCAACAGTCCGATCGCCTCTATTTTTTCGAACATCGAGGTGCTCGAAAAATCGCTCGACGTCGTGGCGCGGCAACTGGAAGGCACGGCCAGCCAGAAAACGCTGCGGATTTTGGAGACCATGCGCAGCCTGATCCAGGTGGACCGCTTGGCCTGCGAGCGGATTTCGGGCGTAATCCGCAGCTTGAAAATCCACGCGCGGCTCGAGGACGAGGGATTTCAGGAGGTGAACCTGAACGACCTTCTCGACGACTCCATCCGCTTAGTGAACGCCGAGTACAAGCGGCGAGTCCAAATCGTTCGTGAGTACGGCGAGCTTCCTCCCGTCGAGTGCAGCCCGCAGCTAATGAGCCAGGTCTTCCTGAACATCCTGGTCAACGCCGCGCAGGCGATCGAGGGAGAGGGCACGATTACGGTGCGCACCGCGATGGACGGCGAGAAGGCGCACCTGTCCATCGCCGATACGGGCCACGGCATGAGCGAAGATTGCAAGAAAAGGATTTTCTCCGCCGGGTTTACCACCAAACCGGTGGGCGTCGGGACCGGCTTGGGCCTGACGATTTCCCGCAAGATCGTGGAGGACCGCCATGGCGGCTCCATCGATTTCGAGAGCGAAGTGGGCCGGGGAACGACGTTCCACATCCGGATTCCGGCGAAGCAAAACCGACGATAAGGAGCGAGTGTGCAAGAAAATCCCACCGCCGAAGTGGTGCTGGTCGACGACGAAGAAATGGTCATTACGAGCGTCCGCGCGTTTTTGACGCTCGAAACGGAGCACAACATCCACGGCTTTACGAGTCCGGCGGAAGCCATCAAGCACCTGGAAGTTTCGCCCGCCGACGTGATCGTCAGCGACTATCTGATGCCGCAAATCAATGGGCTGCAACTGCTCGCCAAAGCGAAGGAGTTGCAACCGGAAGCGGCCCGCATTCTGCTCACGGGACACGCGGACAAAAGCAGCGCCATCCAGGCGATTAACGAAGTGGGCCTGTATCACTACCTCGAAAAGCCGTGGGACAACGCGCAGCTTCTCCTGATCGTCAATAGCGCCATCGAACGGACCATGCTGCTGCGCAAAGTACAGAAAATGGTGGCCGAACTGGACAACGCGCACGATTCGCTGAAAGACATCCAGACCCGGCTGCTCAAGGCGTTCCTGTAGACTGAACCTATGCGATACGCTCTGTTCCCGCTGGCTGTGTTTTGCGCTCTCGCCGGCGAAAAAAAGCTCGGCGCGCCTTTAACGATCAAGGCCCCCATGACCGTGGACGCTCTCGTCGCCGCGCAAGAATCGCTAGCCGGAAAGACCGTGCAGGTGAAGGGCAAAATGGTCGAGGTCTGCGAGATGATGGGGTGCTGGACCAACCTCGTGTCGGAGACCGGGGCCATGATCCGCATCAAGGTCAACGACGGCGAAATCGTGTTTCCCAAAGACCATGTCGGCAAGGCGGCTATTGCCGAGGGAACTTTGAAGAAGCTGACGTTGTCGAAAGAGCAGGTCATCGCGCGCGCCAAGCACGAAGCCGAGGAACAGGGACGCAAGTTCGACCCGGCGAGCGTCAAGGGCGGCGCGACGATTTTTCAGATTCAAGGAACCGGCGCCCTGTTACTCGATTAGCGCTGCTAAACTATAAGGCCACAGGGAGTTTTCAAAGGGAATGTACCGTCTTGTTTTGCCATTGGCCCTCATTGTGGCCGCTCCGGTTTGCGCTCAGGTAAAGCTGGGCATTGTCGATCTGCAGAAGGCGATCCTGGGTACCGCCGAAATCAAGAAGGCGCAGAGCGATCTGGAAGCCAAATTTAAACCGCGACAGGACGCCGCCGCCAAACTGGACCGGGAGTTGCAGTCGATCCAGCAACAGTTGCAGACGATGGCCGGCAAGTTGACGCCGCAAGCGGAGGCCGATCTTCAGGCGCAGGGAGCGCGTAAGCAACGCGACCTGCAACGGCTCACCGAAGATTTGCAGGCGGATGTCGACCGCGAGCGGAACGATATTCTTCAGAAGGCAGGGCGCCAGATGACCGAGGTGTTAAAGAAGCTGGCCGAGTCGAAAGGTCTCGACGTTGTCCTCGATCGTGCCACTACGCTTTACGCGAAGGACGCCCTCGAAGTGACTACTGACGCGATCGCGGCCTACGACGCGGCGCATCCCGCGAAGTAGCATCGGCGTATGTCGACTTACCTCGCAGGCTACGGCGCCGGGGACGAACGTAAGTCGAAGTTGATCCGGCGGGCGGTCCAAATCGGCTTGGCCGCGATCGCCGTCTTATTGGTGGGCTACTTCGGTCTCCGCAATTTTTCCGAGCGTTCCATGATGGACCGCTTCATCGCCCTGCTGCAGACGAAGGACTATCCGGCGGCTTACGCGCTTTGGGGCTGCTCCGAACAGACGCCTTGCCGCGACTATTCCTACGAGCGGTTTCTGCGCGATTGGGGGCCGGAATCGCCCGCCAAGAACGCCGCCTCGGCGAAGAAGATCCGGGCCGCGACCTGCGGGGGGATTCTCGCAAATACCGGCGTGCTGCGCATCTACCAATTCGAACCCGATTACGAAGTGTCGATTTGGGTGGAAAAGTCGGACAACAAGATCTCGTTCGCGCCCGTGATCGGACGCGGACAATGTACGATACTGCCCTAAGACCTTTCGCATGTTCCCCATCGACTTGACGGGCAAGACGGCGCTGGTAACGGGCGCCGCGCGCGGCATCGGGCGCGCCATCGCGGAGAAACTCGCGGCGGCGGGCGCGAGCGTAATGCTTACCGACATCGACGCCGCTGTCCTCGAAGAGGCTCGCGCGGCCATGCCCGGCCGGGCGGCGGCGCTGGCTGGCGACATCACCGACCCGGCGGTTCCGCAAAGCCTTGCCGACGCGGCGATCGCCGAATTCGGCTCGCTCGACATCGTCGTCAACAACGCGGGGTATACCTGGGACAACGTGATCCAGAAGACCACCGACGAGCAATTTCAGGCGATGCTCGACATCCATCTGGTCGCGCCTTTCCGGGTGCTGCGCGCCGCTTCGGGCTGGATTCGCGAAGCGGCGAAGAAGGAAATCGCCGAGGGCCGCCGGGTGATGCGCAAGGTCGTCAACATCACCTCGATTTCGGGAACGTGCGGCAACGCCGGGCAGATCGGTTACGCCGCGGGTAAAGCGGGAATCAATGGCATCACGCTAACGATGGCCAAAGAGTGGGGCCGCTACAACGTCTGTGTGAATTCAGTCGGCTACGGCTTTATCGAGACCCGCCTGACGCAGCCGCTGGGCGAGGCGGCGGCGACGATTGAGATGAAAGGCCGCGCGATTCCGGTGGGCGTCCAACCGAAGGCCATTGAAGCGATGCGGGCCATGACACCACTGGGCAGGCTTGGAACTCCCGATGAAGCGGCGGGACCGGTGCTGTTCTTCTGTTCGCCGCTGTCGGATTACGTCACCGGCGAAGTGTTGATCGTCTCCGGCGGCGGACACTTCTAGGCGCGCCCGCTTCCTAGCGCCAACAGCCCAACGGTCCGCGATATCATCCGAAAAACATGCAACGCCGAAGCTTTCTCGGAGCGCTGGCCGCTTCTCCGCTCGCCGCGCAATCGCGCCGCCCAAATGTGTTGATGATTGCCATCGACGATCTGCGGCCGGAACTCGGCTGCTACGGCGCGAAGCACATCCATTCGCCGAATATCGACGCACTCGCCGCCCGCGGCACGGTTTTCGAACGGGCCTACTGCCAGCAGTCGGTGTGTAGCCCGTCGCGCACGTCGCTACTGACCGGATTGCGCCCGGACACCACGAAGATTTACGAACTGCAAACGCATTTCCGCAAGACGATCCCGAGCGCCGTGACGCTACCCGAAAACTTCAAGAACCAGGGCTACACGACCACCGGTTTGGGCAAGATTTTCCACGGTTCGCTCGAAGACGAGGCGTCGTGGTCGATTCCGCACTACGCGCCCGGCGGCCCAGAATGGAACACTCCCGAAAACGCCGAACGGTTTGCGAAGTATTTCCAGGGGATCAAGGATCGCGGTTGGAAAGCCGCTCCTTCGCCTTCTGGAACCGCCGCGCGCGGCACTCGCGGACCGTCGTGGCTCGCTTCCGATAAGCCGGACGAGGAGCTCGCCGACGGGCGCACCGCGACGAATACGATGCGCGCATTGAACGAGCTTAAAGACGGCCCGTTCTTCATCGCCTGCGGATTCTTGAAGCCGCACCTGCCATTCGTCGCGCCCAAGAAGTATTTCGATCTGTATCCCGATTCCAAGCTCAAGATGCCGGATTATGCGCCGGAGCCGCGCGGCGTGCCAAAGGTCGCGATGCACGTCAATGGCGAACTGAGGGCCTATAACGACATTCCGGAATCGGTACCGATCGACGAGAAGAAGTCGCGCGAACTGGTGCGCGCCTACTACGCGGCTACCAGCTACACCGACGCGCAGATCGGGCGCGTGTTGGGCGAACTCGACCGGCTGGGGCTACGCGACAACACGATCGTCGTCTTGTGGGGCGATCACGGCTGGCACTTAAACAATCACGGTCTGTGGCACAAGCACACCAATTTCGAGAATGCCACGCACTCGACCCTGATTGCCGCCGCGCCGGGGATGAAACGCGGCGCGCGCACGCAGGCGCTGGTCGAATTCGTAGACATCTACCCGACGATTAGCGAACTGGCGAATCTACGCATGCCTTCCGACCTCGAAGGCCGTAGCTTCGCGTCGCTGCTCGCCGATCCGAAGCGCACCTGGAAGAAGGCGGCGTTCAGCCAGTATCCTCGCGGCGCGGGCGTGATGGGCTACTCCGTGCGGACCAAGCGCTATCGCTTCACCGAATGGAAAGGCGCGGAAGGCTCGCCCATCGAGCTCTACGACTACGAGAAGGACCCTCTCGAAACCCAGAATCACGCCGTGCTGCCTGGATTCGATTCGGTGATCGCCGAGCACCGGGCCATTCTCGACAAGGGCTGGAAAGGCGCTCTGCCCGTTTAGGGCTTGGTGGGCTTCCACTTCGCCGCCCACTCGCGAGCCTCTTGGGCCGCATTGGGGCCAAGCTGCATCGTGAGCCGATCGACGTTTGCTTGCGCGGGCGCGTGTCCAAGACGAACGGCCAGCATCGCCCAACCGAGCGCCTCGGCCGGGTCCTTACTTATGCCGACACCCTTCTCCAGGAACTCGGCGAGTAACAATTGTGCATGCGTGGAGCCAGCATCCGCTCCAACACGGGCGAGTCGAGCGGCCTCTGGCAAGTTGACGGGAACGCTCCGTCCGTGCATGTGCATGACCGCTAAGGCGTGGTACGAGTCGGGAAAGCCCAGGCGGCCCGCTGTTCTAAACGTACGCAGCGCCGCGTCAGTGTTCCGGGGAATGCCGTCGCCATTCAAAAGACGCACTCCCAGGTTGTAATGCCCGCGAGCCCGCTCCATTCGGTCCGCTTCGGAATCTACACTCGGATTCATGGAGTTGACCGAGACAATGGCTCGCACCGCGACGGGAACCGCGTCGCAGGTGGCGGGTTTGAATCGCCATTTTCGAATCGCGCGAATCGCTTCCTCATCGATTTGCGAATCCCGTGGACTCGCGACGAACGTTTCAGTTACTGCACCCCGTTGGTCGATGACGACGGCTACGACCACATTTGCCAATCCCAGCTCGAGTGGCCCGCGCACGGGATTCGGTTCCACCTTGCGGATCTGAATCGGCAGTGTGACTTCGCCGCAGCGACGGGACAATTCCTCGGCCCACTCCGCCGCTGCGAGCAACGCAACCGCGATTACCATGCCCGCGCGGAGCGTCCGGCGTAAGGGTCGGCGCCCGCTTCGATCACGCCATTCAGCAGCACGCGCAACGCCACGGGAGCCGCGCCCGAGTTCCAGCGCGACGTTACCTCAATCACATGCCCGCGCGAGGTGAGGTCGGCCACCGCCTCGCGAGTAATGCGCTCGTCGAGAATCAACTCGTTGGTGCCCATCGCGTGATTGTCGAAGCTCGACACCAGGTGCTTGGTCTGGAATCGAGGAGCTTCCACCGCCCGCTGCGCGTCCATCCCGAACTCGACTACGTTCAGCATGATTTGGAGCAGCGCTTGATCCTGGTTGTCGCCGCCCGGCGTCGAGAGCGCGAGGTACGGCTTGCCGTCGCGCAAGACAAGCGTCGGCGACAAGGTGACTCTGGGACGCTTGCCGCCCGCGAGTTCGTTGGGATGTCCGGCGATCAAGTAGAAGCTCTGCGCGCGCGTGGTGAGCGTGATGCCCGTGTCGCCCGCCACCACAGCGGGCAGTGACGAACCCGAGGGCGTCGCCGAAAAAGCCACGCCGTCCTTATCGATGGCGTTCACGCACGTGGTGTCGCCTTGCTTCAGCCACTCGTCCACGCGAACGCGCGCGACGTCGGCGTCGGAAGGGTGTAGCGACCTCACGCCGGCGATCGTTCCCGGCCGATAGTCCTTGGAAGCGCGCTGGCCGATTAGCTTACGCCTCTCGAGCGCGTAGTCCTTCGCGAGCAGCTTCGCCACCGGCACCTTCGCAAATTTAGGATCGCCGTAGTACGTGTCGCGGTCCGCGTAGGCGAGCTTCATCGCCTCGATCAACGTGTGCAGATACGCGCCGGAATTGAACCCGAGTGGCTTCAGTTCGACGTGCTCCAAAATATTCAGCGCCTGCAGCGTCGAAGGACCTTGCGTCCAGAATCCCGGTTTGTAGACGGTCAAGCCGCGATAAGTAATCGCCAGCGGCTCCTCCACGTCGGCGCGGAAAGCGGCCAGATCTTCGTAAGTGAGCAATCCGCCGTTGTCTTTCGAAAAGGCAGCGATCCGGCGCGCGATGTCGCCCCGGTAAAACGCGTCGCGCACCGCGTCGATCGACTGCGCGCGAGTCTTGCCCGCTTTGCGCGCCTTCTCCTCGGCGGCTACCAGCAACCGCAGCGTGCGCTCCAGGTTGGGCTGCCGGAAAATCTCGCCCAAACCCGGTGGACGGCCCAGCGGCAGGAATGTCGTTTTCGTCGAAGGCCACCGTTCTGCGAACCGACGCATGTAAGCGATCGACCCCGCGCGCATTTCGTCAAGCGGCACGCCCATCGTCAACTCGATCGCCGGCTGAATCACTTCGGAAAAACTCTTCGTACCGTAATCGCGTAGCGCGAGTAAACCCGCGTCCATCATCCCCGGGACCAGCGCGGGGACGACTCCGGCGACCGGAACGAAATTACGCAGACCGTTAGGTTCAATCTCCTGCACTTCGCCGGGCAGCAGGCGGCGCTGACGAAAAAACTCCGGGCTCGCGGATTTGGGCATCGTGCCAACTCCCGCGATCGACACCACCTTCCCTTCCTTGGTGCGTATCAGGATGGGCACTTCGCCGCCGAATCCGAAGTGCGAGAACTCGAAAGTGGCCGCCGCGAACATGCTCGCGATTCCCGCGTCGACTGCGTTGCCGCCCGCGTGATACATCCGCAGACCCGCGTCGGAGGCGTGCTCGCTACCCGTGGCGAGCGCTCCTCGCGCGCCGCGGACCGCCTGCCGCAAAGGCCGCTCATACGGGCGCGGCGTCTGTTGCGCGCACGCCACATACGGCAGCGCGATGGCCAGAACGAAAGCTCCGATCCGCATCGTTACCATATTCACATGCAGAACGTGGGAGAGCTTTTGGAGCGGTTCCGCCGCGGCGGCGAATTGGTGGCGATGGCGACTACGGGGGCCGCGGGTCCGGAGCTCGACTTCAAACCGTCGCCCGATAGGTGGAGCGTCCGCCAGATCGTCTGCCACCTCGCCGATTCGGAGCAGGTGGGCGCGATGCGATTCAGGCAAACGTTGGCCGAAGACAACCCGACGATCCAGTGGTACGACGAAGCGGCGTGGGCCGAAAAGCTCGACTATGCGCGGCGCAAGATTTCGCAGGCGGTCGAGACGTTCCGCCGCGCGCGTTCCGAAAATTTCGAGCTAATCAAAGAATTGCCGGAAGAGGCTTGGTCGCGCCCGGCCATGCATTCGAAATATGGGCCGACGACGTTGGGCGGGTTGCTCGAAAACTACGCGAAGCACGCCGAAGGACATGTGATGCAGATTCGCGAAGTGCGCGCGGCGTATAAAGCTTCACGGGCGAGCCAACAAGCGGCGGGCTAGTTCGTCCGCGCCCGTCGGCACCGCCCCGTCGAGCGAAGCGTAGGGGATCAGCAGTTCGAGTAGCATCCGGTCGATCGCTGGATCGGGTCCGCGAGCCTCCGGCGGCAGGAGCGCCAAAGTGCGTTCCGCGCCTAACTCGCGCAGCTTTCGGTTCGTTTCGAGTAGCGCGGCGGCAAGTTCGGGAAACCGTTTGCCTTGCCGCGCGAGCAGCGTTTTCGCGGGATACGCCTCGACGCCGAGCGCCGCTTTCATCCCGTCGCGCGTGAACGTCTCGGCCAGCACGCGCAGGTTTGGATGCCGCGACTTCAGCGCTTGAAATGTCGTGTACAGCACCACCGCCGCGTCCACTCGTCCTTGTTCCAGCGCCGCCGCCGAGGACGGTCCCACGCCGATCGCCGCATATGAGGCGTCCCGCCCCGCTAGCAAGTGCCGCGCGAAGTTCTGCATCGGTCCGCCGAATCCGGCGACTCCGATCGTTCGTCCCGCCAGATCCGCCGGACTACGGATTTCCGGCTTGAGCGTCACCAATCCTAGACAGTGGCACGTGTCGAGCACGGCGAGCGCCTCGACGCCGGGGACCTGCAGCGACTGTTCGTAAGTCCCGATCATCGCGTCCGCGCTCCCGGCCATCAGCGCTTCGAGCGCCTTCGAGGTGGATGGCACGGCGAGAATTTCGACGGTCAGCGAACGCTCCTTAAACTCGCCGAGCGCCTCGGCCAGATACGGATCGATCGCGCCTTGAAACACCGCGAGGCGAATACGAGGCGGCGCGGTCCCGCAACCGGCGCAAATCGCCATGCACGCAAGGGCGGCCCGAATCGTCATGGAATCTAGGAGTGTAGCGCCCCTGCCCGAGTTTCTCCTCAAATACGCCGACGCCCGCGGCCAGATCCGCAACGAGACCGCCGAGGGCGCCTCCGAACAGGAGCTGCGGGAGCGCTTCTCGCAGCAAGGCTTTCTGATCTACTCGATCCGTCCGCAATCCGGATTGCGCGCGGCGGGGAAACTGAGCTTCGGGTCGAAGAAACTCGACACAGAAAAGTTTCTCGTTTTCAATCAGCAGTTCGTGACGCTAATCCGCGCCGGACTGCCGATCTTGAAATCGCTCGATCTGCTCGCCGAACGGCTGACCGGCGGAAACCTGCAAGCGCCGGTCCGCGCGGTTCGCGACGAAGTCCGCACGGGCGTCGGGCTATCGGACGCGTTCGAACACCAGGGCATTTTCCCGCCGATTTACGTCACCAGCGTGATGGCGGGCGAGAAATCGGGCTCGTTGGCCGAGGTGCTGGAGCGCTTCGTCAGCTACCAGCGCCTCGCGCTTTCGGCGCGTAAGAAGCTGCTGCTATCGCTTCTCTACCCGTCGGTCTTGGTGTTCCTGGTGATCTGCCTGATCGTCTTCCTGATCACTTATGTTGTGCCGAGCTTCGCGGTGCTATACAACGACATGCAGACCAACCTGCCCGCCGCGACGCGCATTCTGATCGCGGTCGGCACCACGGCGCAAGGCTACGTGGTAGGCGGGTTCGTGGCGTTAGTGGCGGCCATTGCCGGCTTCCGGTTGTGGTCGCGCACGGACAAGGCGAAAGTGACGCTCGACCGGATTCGCTTGCGCACGCCGCTGGTGGGGGAAATCTGGGTGAAGTTTCAAGTGGCGCAGTTTTCGCGCGTGCTTTCGACGTTGCTCGTGGGCGGCATCCCGCTGGTGCAGGCGCTCGAAACGGCGGGCGAATCGACATCGAGCGCGCTCTTGCGGGAGATGCTCGACAAGGCGCGGAAGTTAGTGCGCGAGGGGCAGACGCTGTCGGCGAGCTTGACCGCGACCGGAATCTTCCCGCCGCTCGCGATCGACATGATCGAGGTAGGCGAATCCACCGGCGCGCTGGCGGCGATGCTCAATTCCGTCGCCGAGTTTTTCGAGGACGATGTGCAAACGCGCCTCACGGCGGCGCTGTCGTTGATCGAACCGGCCATCATGATCTTCATGGGCGTGTTCGTGGCCTTCGTGCTGATCGCGCTCTATCTGCCGATCTTCAGCTTGGCCGACACGCTGAAATAAAGCGCTATCGCATCGCGAGCGCCCAACGCAGCCAGCGCCGCAAGTCGCCGCGCCGCCGCCAGACGAATGCCCAAAACTCGCGGCCGGTGATGCGATCCGCGTCTAGCCCCCAGTAGGTCTCGATGCGCCAGCGAAGGTAGGGACTTCGCCACGGAGTTAAGCGGTATCCGCGCGAGAGCCGCCACAGCAAGCCGAGCATCAGCTATTCGGCTTTTTTCCCGCCGTTGCGTAGTACCCGGAGCGGGTGCGCACCGTCGGCCGGTTTGGACCGTTCGCCGTCACCTTGATCTGACGGAAGCTGCCATCAAGCGCTTGGATCGTCGGCGAGTACGCCAGAACATACTGGTTGCGAATATCGTCCGCCACTTCGAGCGAAATCTTTTCGACCTCGTTCAAATCCTTCGGGAAGTAAAACAACCCGCCGGTGGCCGTCGCGATGGCCTCCACGGCGCGTTTGGCTTTGCGCGCCGCGCTGCGCTCCTCCGCTTCGAGCAGGCCGATGATGTGAATTACGATGTCGCTGTTCGACGCCTTGCGCACCAGTTCTTCAAGCTTCGTGACGCTCGCGTTGTCGTTGCCGTCGGTGATCAGGAAGATCACTTTCTTATCGCGCTTGCCCTTCTGCTTCAGGCGGTCCATCGTCATCGAGATGGCGTCGTACATCGCGGTGCCGCCGCGCGCGTCGATACGTGTCAGTCCTTCCTCCATCTTTTTGATGTCGGAAGTGAGCGGCACGTCCTCGTACGCTTCGTCGTTGTAGTTCACCACCATCACTTCGTCTTTGGGGTTCGAAGCCTTCACCATCGCCAACGCCGCCGCTTCCACCTTTTGCCGCGTGGTCTTCATGCTGCCCGAGTTGTCGATGATCAACCCCAACGACACCGGAACGTCCTCGCGCCGGAAGAGCCGTAATTGCTGCGGCTGGCCGTTTTCAAACACCTTAAACGCCTCGCGCGGAAGGTTGGTCAGCAACTTACCTTTGTTGTCGATCACCGTGGCGTGGAGTACCACTAGGCGAGTGTCGGAGGTAAAGGTCGCAGGTTCGTCTTGCGCGGCGAGCGAGCCGGCGAAACACAACAGGGCGAAGGCGCCCCTACTGGGCAGGTGCATAGTATCCTTGCCGCCAGAACGGCCGCAGCGGCGGCAAGCCCCGGGGCTGGTTGAGTTTCACGGTCACGCGGCGGTACTTACCGTCGCGCTGCGGGTTGGTGGGGGAATATCCGATGACGTATTGGTTGCGCAACTCGATTCCAATCTTCGCGGCGATGTCGGGCAGTTCGTTCAAGTTCTCGACGGCGAAATGCCGGCCGCCGGTCTGCTCCGCCATTTCGTTGAGCAATCCGGGGCCCGAAAGCTCCTCCGCCGTTCGGCCGCGGGCGTGCACCGGCTCGAAGATCCCGATCGCGTAAATCTGTACGTCGGCTTCACGCACGGCGTTCTTGATCTCGCTCTCGGTGTAGCGGCTTGAGTTGTCGCCGCCGTCCGAAAGGATTAGGACGGCCTTGCGTGCGTTCTTCGCCTTCTTCATCTGGTTCATCGCCAGGTACACGCCGTCGAGCAGCGCCGTCCGGCCCTTGGCTTGCGTGAACGCCAGGCGATTCTGAATTTCCTCGGTGTTGTGGGTGAACGGCACGACCAGCTCGGGACGGTCGTTAAACTGCACTAGGAAAAATTCATCCTCGTCGTTCGCCGTCTTGAAAAACTGCGCCGCCGCTTGCCGCGATTTCTGCAGCTTCTGTCCCATGGAGCCCGAGGCGTCGAACACAAGGCCGATGGACAGCGGTGCGTCCTCGCTCGCGAACTGCGTCACCTGTTGCTCCACTTTGTCCTCGAACAACTTGAAGTGCTCTTTTTCAAGACCGGTAACGAAGCGGTTCAGCGGATCGGTAACCGAAACGGGAATCAGCACGAGATTGGTGTCGACCCGGATGTTCGACCCGCGATTCTCTTCCGGTTTGGGAGGGGCGGTGGATTTGCGCGGTTCGATGGTCGCCTTGGTGCCGCCCGTCTGTCCGCTTGCAATTCCTACGAAGCCCAACCCAACAAGAATGACGAATGCTTGTCGCCGAACCATACCGTCACCTCTCTGAACGTCTCAATTCGGAGTATAACGCCGCCGTTACTTTCTAGACGCCCCGGCGGACCGATTCGTCACACCGAATCGCACAACTCCATGCGAACGAAGAGGAATAAATCCAGCCGCCTTCGTGATGGCGTCTAATGAAAGAAGAATCATGCTTATCCGTATTCCGAAAGGCTGGGAAATTCCGGAGCGTTTGGCGACCCCGGAGAGCGCGTATCTCAACCGCCGCCAGTTGCTGGCCGCCGCCGGATTTCTTGGCGCGGAACGGCTGATGGCGCAGGCCGCAAAGCGCAATCCCGAATTCACGCTCGATCGTGCGATTACGCCCGAGTACGCCGCCACCGGCTACAACAATTACTACGAATTTCACCCGTCCGATAAAGAGCGCGCCAAGGATCTGACGGGCAAGTTCGTGACCTCGCCGTGGTCGATCGAAGTATCCGGGCACGTCGCGAAACCGAAGACGTACGACCTCGACGATCTCAAGAAGCGAATGCCCTTCGAGGAGCGTCTTTACCGCTTCCGTTGCGTCGAAACGTGGGCAATGGCCGTGCCGTGGACCGGCTTTCCCATCGCGAACTTAGTGAAAGAAGTCGAGCCGACGTCGAAAGCGAAGTACATCCGCTTCGTAACGGCCAACCGTCCCGATCAAATGCCGGGCATGAAAATGGCTCCTTACCCGTGGCCTTACTTCGAAGGTTTGCGCATGGACGAAGCGATGAACCCGCTCGCGATGTTCGTCACCGGACTCTACGGCAAGGACCTGCCGAAGCAGAACGGCGCGCCGATCCGCGTGGTGACGCCGTGGAAGTACGGCTACAAGAGCATCAAGTCGATCGTCAAAATCGAGTTCGTGGAGAAGGAGCCGCCGACGTTCTGGAATCGCCTGCAATCTAGCGAGTACGGCTTCTATTCGAACGTCGAGCCGGCCAAACCGCATCCCCGCTGGTCGCAAGCCTACGAGCGCCTGATTCCCAACGGCGAGCGCGTGAAGACGCTTCAATACAACGGCTACGAAAAGTACGTCGCCGGGTTGTACAACGGCCGCGAATTCTAAGGGCCACAAAGGTTCAACCTTAGAACTTGCGGGGCGATATGCCCCTCGTGAGTGGCTTCCCACAAGTTAGCGGCTTTCTCGAAAACGCGGCGCGCATTCTCGAAACGGCGGAATTGGGCGACGGCGGTCCGGTAACCATCCTGTTGCGAGACGGGCGGCCTATCTCGCTGACCGTCGAAAACGATTGGTCGCTGGACGCTCTGCGCCGCGAACGCGGAGCCGACGAGGCGTTCCGCGTGAGTCGCAAGAACGGCAAGCTGTTCGTCGAAGGCCGGTCTCACGACCGCGCTTGTTTGCTCGCCGGTAATCGCCCCGCCGACGCCGTACGCGCGCTGCTTACGCCCGGATGGGCAGCACATCCCGCATGTGTTTAATCGCGGGGGGCTCCGAGAACACGATACTCACGATGTCGAACCGCACTTCGCGCCATTCGACGTCCGCCCGCCGCGTGTAGTCGAGCGCCGCCCGCAGCATGTGGCGCTGTTTTTCGAGACCCACGGCGCGGTCCGGAGAACCGAACTCTTCGGTCGCGCGCGACTTTACCTCGACAAAGACCAGCGTTTCGCCATCGCGCGCCACCAAATCGATTTCCGCGGCGCCGGACGCCAACCGGTAGTTTCGAGCCACGACCATAAATCCGTGATCGCGCAGGAATCGGTGCGCCAAGTCCTCTCCCCGGCGGCCCATCGCCGCCGCCGCGTTCCCGAAGCGTAAACGCGCCCGGTGACGCAACCAATCCGCGAATTTGTAAAGCATTACTTCAGAACTTCCAGCTCCCACTCGATGGACTTACCGCGCACGATGTAACACAAGTAGTATTCCCAGAAGCGGCGGAAGCGCGGAAATGCGTTCACCAGCAGCTCGAACCCCAGCCATCTCCATAAAGCTAGTAGCCGCACGCGGGTCGAAATCTCCCGGAAGCGCACAGGCGAATAGTAGCCGAAACCGGCGTTGTCTTCGCCGAAATAGCGGAGCGAGAAGCTGTTCAAGTGCCAGCGGTGCGTCGGATCGCAAAACGAACTGAAATCCGTGTAGTGCGGTGTCGCGATGAACACCCGCGATCCCGGACGCCCGATCCGATGCACCTCCTCCATCGTGCGGATCACGTCGCCCACATGCTCGATCACGTGCGTCAGGCGGAGTTGGTCGAACGACGAATCGGCGACCGGCCAGGGAAACGCGTCCAGATCGTGAACGATGTCGGCGGAGGTCGCCGCCAAACGGTCGATGCCGACGGAGCCGGGATACTTCTTGACGCCGCAGCCGATGTCGAGAATCTTCAAGAGCTTAGAACGATTCTAGAATCTCCTCGAGAGTGCGGAGCGCAAAATCGGCTTGATCGGCGGAAATCACCAGCGGCGGGCATAGCCGGACGGCGCTCTGTCCCGCCCCGAGAATCAGCAACCCTCGCTCGAAGGCGAGTTCTTCGATCCGGTTGCGAAGTTCGGGAGCGCGCTCGCGCGTCGCTTGGTCGCGCACGATTTCGAATCCGATCATCAGCCCGCGGCCCCGCACGACGCCGACGTTCGGGAAGCGGCGCGGCCATTCGCGCATCCGGGCTAGCATCCGCTCTCCGATTACGCGCGCGTTCTCCATCAGTTCTTCTTCCAGCAGTTCGATCGTCGCGAGCGAAGCCGCGATCGCCACCGGATTTCCGCCGAACGTCGAGGCATGAGCGCCGGGAGTCCAATTCATGATCTCCGCGCGAGTCACGGTGGCCGATAGCGGCAGCCCGCTCGCAATGCCTTTTGCCACGGTAAGAATGTCGGGCGCGAATCCGAAATGCTCGCTCGCCCACATCTTGCCCGTGCGTCCCATACCGGATTGCACCTCGTCGGCGATCAGTAGAATGCCGTGCCGATGGGCCACCGCGGAAAGTTCATCGAAAAACTTCTGCGGAGGAACTACGTAGCCGCCTTCGCCCTGGATCGGCTCGACGACGATGGCTGCGATTTCGTTCGCCGGAGCGATGTGCTTGATGAGCGTGTTTTCGATGACCTGGACGCACTCGACCGCACAGGTCTCCACCTGCTTGCCGTAGGCGCAGCGGTAACAATCGGCGAACGGGATGTGGTGCACGCCGGGAACGAGCGGCCCGAAGCCTTTCTTCTGGATCGCCTTCGAGCCGGTCAGCGATAGGGCGCCCATAGTTCGCCCGTGGAAGCCGCCGTAGAAGGCGATCATCTTCTCGCGGCCCGTGTGGTAGCGGGCGACCTTGAATGCCGCCTCCACCGCTTCCGTACCGGAGTTGCCGAAATAGACTCGCTGCGGACCGCCCAGGGGCGCGAGCGCGGCCAGCCGCTCGGCCAACTCGACCATGTTTTCGTAGTAGAAATCGGTACCCGAGTAGTGCAGAAATTTCTCCGCCTGCTCGCGGATCGCCCGCACCACACGCGGGTGCGAGTGCCCGCTGGCCACTACGGCGATGCCCGCGTTGAAGTCGAGAAAACGATTGCCATCGACATCTTCGACCACGGCGCCTTCTCCGCGTTCAATCACCAGCGGGTAGCCGCGCGTATACGAGGGCGATAGGACGCGCTCGTCGCGCGCGATGATTTCGGCGGCCTTCGGGCCGGGAAGCGCCGTCCGGATTTCGGGCAGCGCGGGAGTTTCAAGAGTGGTCATGGAAGTCTCCTCAATAGGAATCGGCTGTCGGGACGAAAGGCCGCGAGGAGACGGGCGTTAGTCGCCGGAAAAGAGGGACGGACGCGAGTTTGAGGGCTGCGCCATACCTCTATTTTCGCGAGTTTCGGCCTCAGAAGTAAAGCTTCAAAGCCAGTTGCAAAATTCTCGGCGCGCCCGCGCTGAAAATCCGGCCCACTTGCGCCGGTTGGTTGATGTTGGCGTTAGGCTGGCCGAAATTGGCGTGGTTAAACACGTTAAACGCCTCGAACCGGAACTGCAGATACCGCGATTCGCGGCCCAGCGGAAACGATTTGCTTAAGATGCCGTCGAGGTTGACGGAACCCGGTCCTCGGAGGATGTTCACGCCGCTGTTTCCAAACGTGAACGCCGCTGGATTGACGAACGCCGCGGCGTCGAACCAACGGTCGATGGTGGGGTTATCCACCGTACCCGTACCCACTCGATCGGGACGTGTGGTCCGGCCGTTGTTCGCGCTGTCGCGGCCCGTCGTCGGCGTAAACGGCGATCCGGACTGCGCCGCGAAGATCCCGCCCAACTGCCACCCGCCCCACAGTTTGTTGCGCGCCCACGGAATCTCGTACACCCAGCTAGCGACCAAGCGGTGCGGAGTGTCGAAACCGGCTAGACTGCGGGCTTCGCGCAAATCGATGGGATTCTGATCGGCGTCGATAGCCACAATGTTCTTCGAATAGGTATAGGCGACCAAGTAGGTCAAGCCCGAGCGGAAGCGGCGTTCGGCGCGCGCCTGTAGCGAGTGAAACTGCGTGTTGCCTTCGGTGGTGTTCCACTGAATGGTCGAGAACTTGGGCCATGGCCGGCGAGCCTGAATCGCGCCCGCCCCGAGTATCCGCGGCTGATTGATCTGGTAGTTGTTCACGTCGAGCGAAGTTCCCTTGCTCGCGACATAGCCAATCTCGACAACGGTGGAGCGGAATTCGTGCTGGACGTTAAAGCTCCATTCCTGCACGTAAGAGTTGCGGAACTCTTTTTGAAACGCGAACAATTCGGGAACCGGCAACGCCGTCGAGGGCGGAAACGCGTTTGCGAAGGTCAGCGTAGGCGTCAGCGTATTGGTGTTGAACGTCTCACCGCGAAAGAACGGCACGGAACCGATGCTCTGCGTGGATAGATTTCCGCCCACCAGTGTGTAGAAGATGCCATAGCCGCCGCGCAGGACGGTCTTGCCCTTTCCGAAGACGTCGTAGGCGAAACCGAAGCGCGGAGCGAAGCTTTTGTAGTACGTATCGCGGAGCGCCCGCCGCGGGAATCCCAGATCCTTAGCGGCGGCCACGCCGAGATACTCGAGTTCGGCATTGGTAAAAAAGATGCTCGCGTCGGAATCGAATTTTCCATCGGTACCCGTGGCGGCGATCGGACGGCCGGACACGGTGTCGAAGCTCGAAATGCGGTCGCGCTCCTCCGTCGGTTGGGGATTAAGTTCGTAACGAACTCCGAGGTTGAGCGTTAAGCGCTTGGTGGCCTTCCAGTCGTCCTGCGCGAACAAACTTAGATTCTGCCAATTGACGACTTGGCGAAGGCGAGGAAAATTCCTTCCGGCGGAGAAGGGCAACCCGAGCGCGAAATCCGCCAATCCCAAACCGGTACCCGCCGCTTGCAGTGGATTCTGCGTAACCACGCCGGTGAAGCTGTAGGTGCCGCGGGCGTTGATGCCGTTGAATGCCGCCCGCCGGTAGATCCGCAAGTCGGCTCCAAATTTCAAAGTGTGCTTGCCCAGAATCTGCGTGTAGGTGTCGGCCAGGGTGTGGCTGATGAAGTTCTGTTGCAGGGGCCGGATGCCGATGTCGCCAAAATTGCCGTAGCCGGTGACATTGAGAATCGGAAAGCCTTCGATCTTCTCGTTCTTGCGGCCCTCAAGACCGCGAATTCCCAAGCGGTCGATGACATCGAGACCCGCGCTGAGCGTGTCGAAGTCGAGATCGAAGCGCGCCGTTGCCCAGCGGACATCGTTCAGTCGGGATGGCGACAGCGTCCGGACGTAAGAGGCGACGATGTTGTAGTTCACCACTTTTTGATCGTCGCCTCCGCTGATTCCATAAGGCCCCGGCACGGTTTCCTCCCGCGTGTCGCGGGTGAACCGAACCGAGTAGTTGTCGCGATCCGTCACCCGATGATCGAGACGCGCGTTGTACTGATCGTTCGTGCCCGCCGACACAGTGTTCTGGATGAACCGGTCGCCGGCCGAGTTGGGCACGGGTATGTATTCGAGAATTCCCAACGACTGCGTACTTAATCGCGCCGTTGGGATGCGGTTGTTCGGAAACGGGTTGCGCACCCGCGTGGTGGCGTTGGTGGTGGCCGGATCGTAGATAGCCGGCTGTCCCGTGAAGTCGCCCGCCCGTTGCGCGGCAGTGGGGGAAAGGCTATTGCGGACCGCACCCGCGCGTTGCCGCACGCCTTCATAGCCGCCGAAATAAAACATGCGATTCCGAACGATAGGCCCGCCTACGGTGCCGCCGAACTGGTTGCGCTTACGATCCTCAGGCGTCGATTGCGCGCTGAAGAAATTGCGCGCGTCGAATGCGCGGTTGCGCAGGAACTCAAAAAGATTACCGTGAAACTCATTCGTCCCGGATTTCGTAATCACGCTGACGATGGCCGCCTGCCGCCCCGCGTCGGCGCTGAAGGTAGAGCTTTGAACCTTGAATTCCTGGATCGTCTCGATCGACGGACTCACCTGAACGGTTTGCGCGTTCTGCTCGAAGTTGTCCGCGCCGTCGATTTGGAACCCCGTCGCGCCCCCGCGGTTTCCGTTCACGGTTACGGTCGGCTGGTTAGTGAACTGGCTGTTACCCGATACGAGCGTACCGGGACTGAGACTCGCGAGTTGGACGAAATTCCGGCCGTTCAACGGAAGCTCCACCACGCGCTTGTTTTCGATCACCTGTCCGACGGACGAGCTTTCCACATCCACCTGAGTGGCTTGGCCCGCGACTTGCACAGACTCATTCACGCTGCCGAGTTGAAGCACGAAATCGACGCGCGACCGCTGATCGACCGCCAACTCGATACCCGACCGCGTTTCGGAACGAAAGCCCTGATTCTCGACCCGGACGGTGTACTGCCCACCCGGCAGATTGGGAAGAACGTAGAGCCCTTCGCTATTGGCGACGGTGCGATAGTCCACGTTAGTGCGAACGTTGCGCGCCTCAATGCGGGCGCCGGGCACGGCGGCTCCGCTAGGATCGGTTACCGAGCCGGAGAGGGTGGCCGAAGAAACTTGCGCCCAAGCGCCGGGGGCGGCGATCGCAATCAACAGGCAATAACGCATGGCGCGGAGTATATCGGACGCGAGCCCAAGCCGCTAGCCGCGCAGCAAAGATAACAATGCCGCGACAACGGGCATGGAAAACAGACTGGAATCCAAGCGGTCGAGCCAACCGCCGTGACCGGGCAGCATCGTGCCCGAATCCTTGACGCCCGCCCCGCGCTTCAACGCCGATTCCGCAAGATCGCCCAACTGTCCGGCGACGTTTCCCGCAAACGCCAGCGCGACGGCTTTCCACGGCGCGAACAAAGGATCGACGTAATGCAGTAAGACACCGCCGAAAATCATGGCCGCGAGAGCCGAAGCGATGGCACCCTCCCACGACTTACCGGGCGAGACGATGGGCGCGAGTTTCCGCTTGCCCATCGCGCGTCCGACATAAAACGCCGCGATGTCGCCCGCCCAGTTGAGAGCGACGGCGAAGAATAGCCAGCCGGGATGGATGCGCCACAGAACCAGCGCGGCATTCCAGGCTCCGAAAATGTAGAACACGCCCAGCGCGAACGCTCCCGCCGACGGCAGCGCGTGTTTTAGATCGTCGTTGCGCAACGCCAGCGCCAACCCGGCCACCGCCGTTAGCATCGGCAGCAACGCCAGCGTCTCGCCGATCCCCGCGAGCAATAGCAGCCCGATGGCGTAGCCGGGGACGGCAAAGGGTTCGTAGCCGCTTTCACGCACCAATCGCGTGTATTCGCGGTAACAGAGAGCGGCAAACGCCGCTACGACAATCCAGAAAACCGGGTAAGGAGCGAGAAAGATGACCCAGGAAACGGCGGGAATCAGAACGAGGGCGGTAATAACCCGCTTCATCGCCTGGACTCTTCGCTAACGCTCATCGCGCCGGTACGGCCACCGCCTCGGGAAGAAGCTCCTCCTCGAACGCCCTCGCGGGCGAGGGGACGGCGCTCAATCCCCCGAACCGGCGATCGCGCTTCTGATAGTCGAGGATCGCGCGTAACAGGTCGGCGCGGCGAAAATCGGGCCACAGCGTGTCGGTGACGTAGATCTCGGCATAGGCGATCTGCCACAGCAGGAAGTTCGACACGCGCATCTCGCCGGAAGTGCGGATCAATAAGTCGGGATCGGAAAGACCGGCGGTATAAAGCCGCCGGGCGATGGCTTCCTCGGTCACTTCCAGCGACGCCAAACGTCCGGACCGCCGCGCTTCCTCGATCAGGCGATTAACCGCGTCCGCCACTTCCGCCCGCCCGCCGTAGTTGATCGCGAGATTCAACCGCAGGCCGTTGTTTGCGCGCGTCGCCTCCATGGTCTCGTCCAGCGTATCGCGCACAATGGCGGGTAGCGCTTCCAACCTCCCGATCGCGTTCAGCCGGACATTGTTGTCCATCAGCGTCGCGAATTCCTGCCGCAGATACTGGCGCAGCAAACGCCACAAGGTTTCCACTTCGGCGCGCGGGCGCTTCCAATTCTCGACCGAAAAGGCGTAGAGCGTGAGCGCGTCGAGATTTAACCGGGCGCAGGTTTCCGTCACTTCCCGGACGGCGCCTACGCCGGCGCGATGCCCGGCGACGCGCGGCATAAACCGGCGCTGCGCCCAACGGCCGTTGCCGTCCATGATGATGGCGATGTGGCGGGGCAAACGCTCCGGGTCGAGATCCGCGAGCGCCCGCCAAGACTCGGGGTCGCGAGCCAGCGTGTCCGCGTCCCAGGGTCCGAACAAATCCTTCGTCAAACTCTTCCATCTTACATGGGTGGGTTTCGAGAAAGCTTCGCCGCCGTCCATACTTTGCATCATAAAGTGGATTCCTTCCGGCGTCAAGCGGACGATGAATCCTAAAGCGGTCCGGGAAACGTCTGAAGATACGAGGATGGAAAACTTCCTCGAAGGACGCACGGCGGTGGTTACGGGCGGAGCGCGCGGAATCGGCCGCGCGGTGGTGGAACGGCTGCTCGCCGAGGGCGCGAACGTGATGTTTTGCGCACGGCGGGCGGATAGCGCCGCCGCGGCGCTGGAACGCTTTCGCGCTAACGGTAAAGTCGCCGGACGCGCCGCCGATGTAAGGATTGCGGAGGACGCCGAAGCCGTTGTGGCCGAGGCGGAAGAAAGATTCGGCGGCGTGGATGTTCTGGTGAACAACGCGGGCATCGGCGCCTACGCCCCGGCGGCGGAACTCACGCTCGACGATTGGCGGCGCACGATCGACACGAATTTGTCGGGAGCGTTCCATTTTTGCCGCGCTTGTTTGCCGCGATTCCGAAAACGGGGAGGCGGGCGTATCGTCAACGTTTCGAGCCTGGCCGGCCGTTACCCGTTCGCGGGCGGAACGGCCTACAACGCGTCTAAGGCGGGGCTCAATGCATTCACCGAGGCGCTGCTTCTCGATCACCGCAACGAGGGCATAACCGCCGCTATCGTAAGTCCGGGGAGCGTCGATACGGAGTTTAGTCCCCGGGCCGGCGGTGGCGGCGCGAGTTGGAAAATCGCCCCGGAGGACGTGGCGGAGGCCGTGGCGTTCATCCTCAAGATGCCGCCGCGAACGCTGGTTTCGACGGTGGAATTGAGACCGGCGAGGCCTCCGCGTTAAAGAGCGGCGAAGCTTCAAGGACGAAGGACAACATGGGTTGGACGGACACAATCGGCATCAAGGCGCCCCGGCCTAAGCCCGCGGCGAGAATCGGCGTGACGCTCGATCCGAGCCGCACGGGCCGCGAGGCGGAGCAGTTCGAACGTACGCTGCGCCGCATGGTGGTGGGGCAGGACGAGGCGATCGAGCAGATCGTCAACATTTACCAGATGCACCTGACGGGCATGAACGCGCCCGGCCGGCCCATCGGCAACTTTCTGTTTTTGGGACCGACCGGCTCCGGCAAGACGCGTATCGTGGAAGCCACGGCCGAAGCGCTGGTGCGCAATCCGAAAGCCGTCATCAAGATCGATTGCGCGGAGTTTCAGCACTCGCACGAAATCGCAAAACTGATCGGCTCCCCGCCCGGCTACCTGGGTCATCGCGAGACGCATCCGCTGCTTTCGCAGGAAGTGCTAAATCAGCACCACACCGACACGATGAAGGTAAGTTTCCTGCTCTTCGACGAAATCGAGAAATCGTCGGACGCGCTGTGGAACCTGTTGTTGGGCATTCTCGACAAAGCGACGCTGACGCTGGGGGACAACAAGAAAGTCGACTTCTCGCGCGCCATGATCTTCATGACGTCGAACCTCGGCGCGCAGGAGATGTCGCAGATCACGACGCCGCGCCTGGGCTTCGGCTCCGCCGTGGCTCAATCGGAAGCGGCGGTGCGGAGCGACGCCAAGCTGAACGACAAAGTCGCCAAGACGGGCCTTGAAGCCGCTCGGCGGAAGTTTACGCCGGAGTTCATCAACCGGCTGGATAAGATCGTCGTGTTCCGGCCGCTCGGCGAAAGCGAGTTGCGCCGGATTCTCGATCTCGAACTCAATCACGTCCAACAGCGCATCTTCAACTCGGGCGACCGCCCATTTGTTTTCACGGCGACCCAGGAAGCGAAAGATTTCCTGCTCCAGGAAGGCACGGACGTGAAGTACGGCGCCCGGCACTTAAAGCGCGCGATCGAACGATTGCTCGTCCAGCCGATGTCGAATTTGATCGCCACCGGCCAAGTCCGCAGCGGCGATTGGATCAAGGTGGACGCCGAGAGCGGTTCGATGCGTTTTCAGCGCGAGGCGGAAGACTTGCCCGTGCACGCAATGGCCGAACTGGTGGATACCAGCGTGGCGCTGCCGTTAGGGGCCATCGCCCAGGCGATTACCGCCGAGCAGGGAAAGTCGCAATCGGCGCGGTCGTCCCGGCGCTCGTAAGCTCGAAACGGTAGGGCTTAGCGTCCGGCACGGCGATCAAGAATCCGCCGGCGGGCCGCGGCTGCGCGCTCGACAACCCGACGCCGCCTTCGCCCGAACCGGCTGGAGGAAATTTTTCGGGCAATGGAATTCCCGTCGCTCGCGAGATATCGGCGAACACGGCCACCGGCAATTCCCGCGCGGTGACGACCAAGCCCCAGCGCGGGGCCGAGAAAACGCGCTCGGCGCGGAATCGCAGATCGACGGGCAGGCCCGCTTTCGAATCCATGACGCTGCCGATCTTCACCGACTGACGCGGCAAATCGGCGTATCCGGTGAAATACAAGGTCACCGCGCCGGGCTTGATTCCCGGGATCGACCAGCGTTGAAAACCTTCAAGATCCAGCCGTCCGTCGATCTTCAAATCGGTGAGCGGGCCGGCGATCTTCGTCCGGGCGCTAATGCGCCCGCTTAAGTCCACCCGCCGACCTTCGAACAGCAGGAGAACATCGGCGAGCGCGTTGCGGTCGAGATCGAGCGTTAGATCGATTTCCGGGGCCGATTGCGGCAACAAGCGCAAGCCCCCCTGCGCGCTAAAGCTTCCGTAGGAGACGGGCGGACGATCCGTCCGCGCGGCTTCGGTAGTGATGCGCAGGTTGAATCGCGAGGCGTCGACCGGAAACAAGTCGATGTCGGTGGAGGTCAGGTAGAAAACATGTTTGCGTCGCCCCTCCGCGAAATTCACCCGTCCGTCGCGTACTTGAATCTCCGGCAAATCCTCCGCTTCGCCACGCGCCGAGAACAGGCCTTCGAGAAACGGTTGTACGTTCAACGCGCCGGAGGGAGTGCGTTTCAAGTTGAGGCTCGGCTCGATCAAGC
Organism: Bryobacteraceae bacterium; assembly: GCA_033763835.1. GTDB lineage: Bacteria > Acidobacteriota > Terriglobia > Bryobacterales > Bryobacteraceae > JAPKYZ01. Next base: position 43,559 of record JANRJS010000028.1, read on the forward strand.
GAAGCGTCGAGAAAGCTAACCTGCCGCGCAAAAGCGAAAGCCAGCGCGGCGTCGCTTCGAGAGCGCCGACGTACGCGATGGGCTCCAGGCCGAGCGCGGGGTCTTCGTGAATCACGACGTCGTTCACTTCAAGACCCGGGCCGGTGAGCCACTTGTAATCCAGCCTTCCGTTGATTTCGACCCGCCGGTTAAGCGAGCGCTCGAGCGAGCGCTGCACCCGCTCGCGCAGCAATTCCGCCTGGAAAAGGCGCGTCGCGCCCCAGACGGCCAGCGCCAGCCCTACAAGAATCAGCGGCGCCTTCTTCACGGCTGCACCAGCCGGGCGTAGTCTTCGGGAGTGTCGATGTCGGCGAAGATGCCGGGGTCGCCCACATCGACGTAGACCGTGCGCCGCACGTGACGGTGCACGACATCGCTCGCGCGCGCGTCGGGGGGCAACGCGAGGAACTCGGCGAAGATGGCGGCGCTCGCAAGCACCGGATGCCCGCGCCGCTCGCCCATCCTAGGAATCGCGAAAGGAGCCTCTCCGATCGACTGGGCCAGTCGCTCGACCGTGGCGGCGGCGAAGAGCGGACAGTCGACCGGAGTGAAAAAGGCCGCGTCGCAAGTTCCGATCGAGCGCAGCCCGGCTTGCAACGAGGTAAGTTGTCCCAGCCGCCAATCGGGATTTTCGACCCGTCGCGCCGCGCCAACGGGAAGATCGTGCGCGCCGGTTACCACGACGACGTCCTCGCAGACGACGCCGAAAGTCCGGACAATTCGATCCAAGAACGTTTCGCCGCCGATTTCGAGCAACGCCTTCGGCCGGCCCATACGCTTCGATTCACCGCCCGCCAGGACGATCGCCCCGAGCCTCACCGCAGTGCGGCCGTTTCGATCTTTTCCAAAAGCTTCTCCGAAAACAGGGACATCGAGACTTGCCGCCATCGGCCCTCGGGCGCACGGCGGCAAGCGATCATCTCGGCGACGACGCTCACGGCAATTTCCTCCGGCGTGATCGCGCCGATCTCGAGACCCATCGGGGCATAGATACGCTCGAACCACTCGCGCGGCAGTCCCTCTTTTTCGAACTCTTTGACGACTCCGATCACTTTGCGCTTCGAGCCGACCATCGCGATATAGCGAGCTTCTCGCGCATGCTCGACGGCCCAGCGCAGCACTCGCATGTCGTCGCGATGGCCGCGGGTGACGATAACGAGATAAGTGGAAGAGTTGACGTCGAGCTTTGGAAAAACGTCCTCGTACTCTTCCGCGAAGACCTCCGTCGCCTCTGGGAATCGTTCACGATTCGCGTAATTTTCGCGATTGTCGATCACCGACACCGAAAATCCGGCGAGCGTCGCGATGTGCGACAAGCTGCGCGAGATGTGCCCCGCGCCGAAGATTAGCGCGCGCGGCTGGGGCAGCACGGGTTCGACGAAAACGGTCAATTGTCCTCCGCAGATGAGGCCGTTGTCGTAGGCGGCGTCATTGCCCAAATTGAAGTTTAGGCTGCGCGGCTTTTCGGAATCCATCACCTCGCGTGCGGCGTTCCAAACTTCCGCCTCGACGCAACCGCCGCCGATGGTGCCCGCCATCGATCCGTCCTCGCGCACCAGAATTTTCGCGCTCGGGTAGCTGGGAATCGAACCGTTCACCGACACGATGGTCGCGACGGCGCATTTCTGCCCGAGCCGCCCCAAGCGCGCGACTTCGGCGTAAATGTCCATTGGTTCGAGTATAGAGGCGGAGTGAATTCGGCTGGGAGCTGCGATATATTTTCACGCATGCCGATTCGCCTTTTTTGCGCCTTCGTTCTCGCGGGATGCGCCTGTTGGGCGCAGAGCACGTTCGCCACCATTACGGGAGCCGCCACGGACGCCTCCGGCGCGCTCGTGCCCGGAGTTTCCGTCGAGGCCCGCGACGTGAACACCGGATACGTTTACCGTGTCGATACGAACGAAAACGGACTTTACACGATCGCCAACATCCGCGAGGGACCGTTCGTGCTCAAGGCGTCCAAAGCGGGGTTCAACGATTTTCAGGTCGAAGGGATCGTTCTCACCGCGCAGGACAACCGCCGCATCGATCTGAAACTTACCGTCGGCAGCGTGGGCACCACCGTCGAAGTGACCGGCGGGGCGACCGTGATCGAGACCGAATCCGCACGTGTGTCCGACGTGAAGGATCGCGAGACGTTGCGCACCTTGCCCTTGACGCTGCGCCGCGCCTGGGACTATTTCACGCTCTCGCCGCAGATCAATAAGACGACGGCGGGGTTTCAGGTGTCGTTCGCCGGTAGTCGCCAAAATCAGGGCGCGGCGAACATCGACGGGACGACGATCTCGCGCTCCGGCGGCGGATTCGCCAGCGGCCCCTTGCTCGACAGGACCGAATCGTTTTCGGAATTGCGCATGGATATCTCGGGCACCAGCGCCGAGTACGGGCAGGTCGGGCAAGTGACTCTGATCAGCCGCGCGGGCACCAACGATTTCCACGGCACGTACTCGGACTACTACTCGACCACGGCGTTCCGCGTGCGAGATCCATTCGCGACGGCGCGCGCTTCGGGCGTCCAGCACCGAATGACGTTCTCGGCCGGCGGGCCGGTGATCCTGCCCAAAATTTACAACGGCAAGAACAAGACGTTTGTGTTCGGGACGCTCGAAATTCAGTTCGGTTCGCCAAGCGTCGCGCAACTGAATCAGACCGTGCCTCTGACGCCCTGGCGCGCGGGCGACTTTTCGGGACTGCCAACCCCCGTGCGGGATCCCTTCGGCGGCAACGCTCCGTTCGCGGGAAATCGAATCCCGGCTTCTCGAATTAACGGCGTCTCGCGCGCCATGCAGGATCAGTTTCTGGCGCAGCCCAACTTTGGCGATACCGGCGTTTTCGCCGCCCAGAATTACCGCGAACTGCGGACCAACATCGTCGCCTATCAGCCGACCGTAACGATGCGGGTCGATCACCGCTTCAACGACAAAGCATTCATTTATGGGCGCCTGACGAAGGTCGATTGGAACCAGGACGGCTGGGAGTCGCTGCCGACGATAACGGAGCGTTTCAAGGGCGCGCGCACTTTGCGAGCGGGCACCATCGCCTACACGCATTCCATCAAGACCAATCTGTTGAACGAGGCGAGGTGGGGATACTCGTTCGACGATATCCCGCGCGAATCGGCGATCAAAGGCAAGGAGTTGGTGGATCGCCTGGGACTGCGCGGTCTCGCCCCCGGCTTGCCGGCGGACGCGGGCGGGATCTTCCGGGTGAACTTCACCGACGTGGCGCTCTCGCCGATCGCCGTCGTGGGCCAATGCCAACCCTGCAGCCAGGATTTGACCAGTCAGTTTCTCGACCACGTCAGTTGGTTCAAAGGCAACCACAATCTGAAGCTGGGCTACCAGATGATTTGGGGCAAGTTCACGGAGAACCGCCAGCCCGACAATCTGTTCGGCAGCACAACGTTTTCGAATCGCTTCACTGGCCACGCCTACGCGGATTTTCTGCTGGGCGTTCCGACGACGATGGCGCGCGCGTTTCCCGCCATCGTGCCGAACCGAACTAACACCCGGCACGGATTCTTCGTACAGGACGACTGGCGGATCACGCCGCGCCTGACGCTGAACCTTGGCCTGCGTTACGACTACTACCCGGGATGGAACGAAGCGAACAAGCGCCAGGCGGTCTTCGACATTACGACTGGCTCGATCGTCGTGCCCGACGGCGCGCTGGACGCAGTGAGTTCGCTGATGCCGCGCGGGTACGTGAATGTCGTCGAGGCGTCCCGGGCGGGTTACGCGCCGAACACTTTGGTTCGCGGCGATAAGAACAACATCGCCCCGCGCTTCGGTTTCGCCTGGAGGCCGATCGGCAACACGACCGTGCTCCGCGGCGGGTTTGGCATGTATTACGACGCGGCGGCCATCGGGCCGTCGGCGGGATCCACCGTGCCGTTCAACATCGCGGAACCGGCCTATACCAACGACGTGTCGAACCCCTTGGTGCTGCCGCTTGCGTTTCCGTCGACCGGATCGGGAGGACCTTCGACGGTGAGCCTGCCGCCCGCCTTCCGGCCCGATCTGCGCATTCCGCTTTCGATGCAGTACAACTTTTCGATCGAGCGGCAGCAGTGGGACACCGGCTTCCGCATCACCTACACGGGCACGAATACGCGCCAAGGCGTGTACCGGTGGAACGTCAACTCGCCCATCGCCGACGCGCAATTGTTCGTCGATAAGGCCCGGAGGTTCCCCAACTATCCGGCGATTCAATACACCGACAACGGCGCGGGCCACCAGTATCACGGCGTCTCGATGGAAGCGCAGCGGCCAATGAAGAATGGCTTCGCCTTCCAGGTCTACTACACGCTCGCGAAAGACATCCAGGACTTGGAAAATCTCGAAAGTCCGGAATACGCCTACGACCGCGCGCGTGAACGCAGCACATGGGGGGCGCTCGCCCGGCACCGCTTTCAGGCCAATGCGGTTTACGATTTTCCATTCGGCCGCGGCAAGCCATTCCTATCGTCGGCGGGCAAGTGGACCAACCTGTTCTTCGGCGGCTGGCAGACCTCGGCCATCTACATCTATGAAACCGGCGGCGCGATTACGCCGCTTTGGACCGGTCCCGACCCGACGGGTACGGCGTTCTCGCCCAACCGTACGCGGCCGCAAGTGACGATCCGTCCCGACCGCATCGCCGACGGACGCATCGACAATCCAACGGTCGATCGCTGGTTCGACGTATCGGCGTTCCGCGCTCCGGCTCTAGGAAGCTTTGGATCTTCGGGCAAAGGCGTGATCTACGGCGCGCCGGTGAACGTGCTGCACGGCACGCTCGCCAAGCAGTTGTTCGTCAAGGAGCGCGCGCGGATCCGGCTGGAGTTCCTCGCGACCAACGCCCTGAATCACCCGCAGTACATGGATCCGAACATGAACATTTCGAACATCGCGACAGCGGGGCGGATCACGGCGACGATGAACCGCAATGTGAAGTTCGATTCGGCCATCAATCGCGAGTTGCAGGCTCAGTTGCGCGTTGAGTGGTAAGGCGGGTGGTGGGCCCTAGAGAACTCGAATCTCTGACCTCTACCGTGTCAAGGTAGCGCTCTAACCAACTGAGCTAAGGGCCCGAAACATTAAGTTTAACACCCATGCGCGCGCGATACATGCGATCCGCGGGAACATCGGCGTGGCGTTCCACGGGTCCGCCTAGCCAACGGATTTCGACATCCGCCTTGTCCGCCGCGCCGAGTCCGAAGTGCAGGCGAGGGTCGTTGGCCGAATAGTAACTGCCGGACGCCATCGCCTCCTGCGCCTGGACGCGGCCGCCGTAGCGCACCGTCACGCGCGCTCCCAGCGACTTTGGACCCACCGGCTCGATCTTGATCCAATGACCGCCGCCCTTCGCGGGCGCGAGCGTATCGTTGCGCAATAGCGAAGGCGCTTCGCCGAGGTTGACGACGAGGATATCGACGTCGCCGTCATTGTCGAAGTCGCCGAGCGCCGCGCCGCGGCTCGAATGCGCAGCTTCGATACCCGGACCGCCGGCGGCGATGAGTTGCTCGAAACGAGCGTCGCCCAAATTGCGGAAAATCTGCCGAGGCGTGCGGTAAGGATACGCGGGAAGCGCGCGCTCCACTTCGGGGTACACGCTGCCCGTAGCGAGAAACAGATCGGGCCAACCGTCGTTATCGAAGTCCGCGACGCCCGCACCCCAGCCGGTGAAACGCGTTTCGACGGCTAGACCGCCGGTTCCAGTCGCGTCCGAAAACTCGCCCTTGGCGCTGTTCAGGTACAAAACGTTGGTGTCGTCGGAGAAGTGCGTCTTGAAGATGTCGAGATGGCCATCGAGATTCGCATCGCCAATCCCCAAGCCCATGCCGGCCTGCTCCATACCGTCTTCGTTGAGGGCGACGCCGCGTTCGATGCCCTCCTCGCGAAACGTGCCGTCGCGATTGTTGCGAAACAGGAAGCTCGGGGTCGAATCGCAGGCGACGTAGAGATCGGGCCACCCGTCGTTATCGAAGTCGGCCGCGACGGCAGTCATGCAGTACGACCCGCGCGCCTTCGCGACACCGGATTTCTCGCTCACGTCGGCGAAGGTTCCGTCGCCGTTGTTGCGATAGAGCCAGCAGCGCCCGGTCTTCAGGCCGCGCGGACCGCAATTCACGGGGATGCCTTTCCAATTGCAGTTGGGATTCTCGCCGGGTTTCGGCGTGGTCTTGAGGTCGTAATCCACGTAGCTGGCGACGAACAGATCGAGGCGTCCGTCGCGGTCGTAATCGATCCACGTACAGCCGGAGTGCCAGGCGTCCGTCGCACCGAGGCCCGATTCGCGCGTGACATCGATAAAACGTCCGTCGCGGATCGTGTATAAAACATTCCGACCCCAGTACGTTACGAAAACGAGATCGCCCGCAACCGTTACCGCCGACGCCCAACCGGGCCGAATCAAGCCCGCCGCGCGCGTGACATCCTCAAAAGTGCCGTCGCGGCGGTTGCGATAGAGACGCAAACTCGACTCGGGCGCGGGTCCCGATAGTCTCGATCCACCGAGCAGCAAGATGTCCATCCAGCCGTCGCGGTCGTAGTCGAGAAAGGCGCAGCCGCAGCCGGTGGCTTCGACGATGTAATCCTTGCGGGCCGCTTCGCCGTAGATCGTCGGTTCGCGCAGTCCGGCTTGGGCCGCGATATCGGTGAACCGGGCGTGAAACGGCCTTCCCGAAGGCTTGCCGCGCGGCTGCGGCTTGACATTGCGCGTGGCGACGCCTTGTCCAAGTAGCGGGGCCGCGAGCGTGGCGAGCAGCGTGCGTCGGCTCGGCATGCGGTATCAGTATAGCGATGCGAATCGATTTTTCCGGACGCGTGGCCATCGTAACGGGCGGACGCGGCGGTATCGGCGCGGCGACAGTCGCAGTACTTGAAGAGGCGGGCGCGACGGTCCATTCGTTCGACCTGCCCGAGGTGGATGTGAGCGATCGCGAGTCCATGGAAGCCGCCTTCGCGCGCGTGCCTTCGCCCGATATCGTCATCGCCAACGCGGGCATCGGAGTACCGGAGCCTCCCGACATCGCCGCCGTGTCGCTCGACAACTGGCACCGCACAATCGCGGTCAATCTCACCGGCGTATTTCATACCGTGCAACTCGCGGCGCACGCGATGAAACCGCGCGGAGGCGCGATCGTCGTTACGGCATCGACCAACTCGTGGGACGGCGAGGCGACGCTGACCGCCTACAACGCCTCGAAAGCCGGCGTGCTCGGAATCGTAAGGACGGCGGCGAACGAACTCGGCTGCCATGGCATTCGCGTCAACGCCGTGTGCCCGGGGCTGATCCGCACTCCGCTTACCGATTGGTACTTCGACCATCCCGAAGTGCTGAAGCCGTACTTCGAGCACATCGCCTTGGGGCGCGGCGGCGAGGCCCGGGAGGTGGCGCACGCGATCGCGTTTCTCGCAAGCGATCTCGCGAGCTACATTACGGGAACGACTCTCATTGTGGACGGCGGGCAGTTGGCGTCGAAGTATTCCATCTGGAACGAGGAACGCGCCGAGTTCAGCGGAGGGCGCTGGAAATTGAAGTAGTACACTTGTGGCGGATGGAGACTACATTCAGTGTTCGCTTACCGAAGCCGATCGCCGACTGGTTGACCGAACGATCCAAGTCGACCGGGCTGTCGCGCGGACATTTAGTCCGAATGGCGATGGAACGGGCCTGGCGGGAGGAGGAAGAACCATGGATGAAGCTCGCCGGAAAAGTGGAAGGAGCGGTCGATCTATCCCTTCGCGAGGGCTTCGCGCCGCGCAAGCGATCGCGGACACGGGAGTAATCGTCGCTTTCGGAGCCCGGCGAGACCAGTTTCACGAATGGGCGGCCGACGCTTTACGGCGCTTTGAACGCCCGCTGCTGACGTCGGATACGGTTCTTGCAGAGGCCGCCTACCACTTGAACAATGCCGATCTCGTACTGGAAATGGTAGAAACCGGACTGCTGATCAACGCCCTGGATACCCGATCGAATGCCGCTCGCTTGCGGGCCTTAGCGCGCCAGTTTTCGGATCTAGCGCCCGATCTAGCCGATCTCTGTATCGTCCGGCTCAGCGAGCTCCATCCTCACCACATCGTCTTGACCACCGATGTGCGCGACTTTCAAATCTATCGGAGGCATGGACGGGAGCGAGTTCCTTTTTTGGCTCCTCCAACGCTCCGAAAGAACAAGGGAGACTTGCGGTGACATCGGTAACGTTCGCACCCTTGCTACTTCTGGCCCAATCGGTGCGACCGCCCGCCGCGCCGTACACCGTGCCCGCCCTCGACCAAGGCATGCCGGCCGCGATCGAGTTGTACCAAGCCGACCGGGGTATTCTCACACGCTTTCACGATTCCCCGCTCTCGCCCATCAGCGACGCCCGAATGCGGCAGTTCTACCAGGCGTGGAGCGGCGCGCTCGACCGGCTGGATTTCGAGCGGCTCGACCGCGAATCGCGCATCGATTGGCTACTGCTCAAGAATCGGATCGGATACGAGCTGCACCAACTCGACGAGACGAAGACGAGATTCGGCGAAATGTCGGCGCTACTGCCGTTCGCGCCGACGCTGCTCGATCTCAAGGAGCGCCGTCAGCGGCAGGATCCGCTCGATTCGCAAGCCGCGGCGGCGCAACTGGCGCAGACGGGCAAGCAACTCGAGGAGTTGCTGCACTGGGTGAACGGCGGGGCGAAGGGTAACACTCCGCCTCCCACAGTCGCGCGGCGCGCAATTCAGACCATTGGCGATTTGCGCTCAATGATGAAGGAGTGGTTCGGTTTCTATTCGGACTACGACCCGTTGTTTACGTGGTGGGTCACGGAGCCGCACAAGAAGCTCGATCAGGATCTCGACAAGTACGCCGCCGCGATTCGCGACAAGCTCACGGGCGTTAAGAGAGACGACCGCGACACGATCCTCGGCGATCCCATCGGGCGTGAGGCCCTCTTGAAGGAGTTGCGTTTCGAAATGATTCCCTACTCGCCGGAGCAACTCGTCGCGATCGCCAACGAGGAGTTCGCTTGGTGCGCGGCGGAGATGCGGAAGGCGTCGCGCGAACTCGGGTTCGGCGACGATTGGAAGCGCGCGCTCGAACACGTCAAGACACTCTACGTTCCTCCGGGCAAACAGACGTCGCTAACGCTCGAACTGGCGAACGAAGCGATCGCGTTCGTCGAAAAACACCAGTTGGTAACCGTACCGGCATTGGCTCGCGACACGTGGCGCATGACGATGATGTCGCCCGAACGGCAACGCATCGCGCCGTTCTTTCTGGGCGGGGAGTCCGTGATCGTGTCTTATCCGACTTCGGACATGCCGCACGAGACGAAGATGATGGCAATGCGCGGCAATAACATCCATTTCTCGCGCGCCGTCGTGCACCACGAGTTGATTCCGGGGCACAACCTGCAAGCGTTCATGACCGCCCGCTATCGCGCCTATCGGCGCCCCTTCCGCACGCCTTTCTGGATTGAGGGTTGGGCGCTGCATTTCGAGTTTCTGCTTTACGATCTCGGGTTTCCCAAGACCGCCGAGGATCGCGTAGGGATGCTGTTTTGGCGGATGCATCGCTGCGCCCGGATTATCTTCTCGCTCAACTTCCATCTCGGCAAGATGACCGCGCAGGAGTGCGTGGATTTCCTGGTCGACAAGGTCGGGCACGAGCGCGATAACGCGTCGGGCGAAGTGCGGCGGAGCTTCGAGAGCGCTTATGGACCGCTGTATCAAGCCGCTTACATGCTGGGGGCGCTTCAGATCAAGGCGCTGCACGAGGACCTGGTGAAGTCCGGCAAGATGTCGAGCCGCGAGTTTCACGACGCGATCCTGCGCGGCAACTCGATCCCCATCGAGATGGTGCGCGCGAGCCTGAAGCCGGACGTTCCCTTGACGCACGATTTCGAGGCTCGCTGGCTGTTTCGCGGCGAGATTAGGCCTTAAAGCGGCGGCAACGACAACATGTAGGCGACCATCGCCTGCATTTCGGGCGGGGCAAAGTTGTAAGCCGGCATGGTCGAGTTCGGCGTAAACTTCTTCGGCTCTCGGAAATGGCCTTCGAGCCAAGCCGCGTCGCGCTTAAACATCACTCCGTTCAGCGAGGGACCCAACTTCCCGCCTTCGCCGTTGGCTTGGTGGCAAGCGCCGCAACCGGACTTCACGTACACCCTAGCCGCGAGCTTGATGTGGTCCGGCGCGACAGAATCCGGCTTCACCAACTCCTTGGGCGATAGGCGTTGCCAAGGCTCGACGAGCGTGGCGTCGTAGGACGATTGGGCGTTCTTCGGCGTGGAAGCCATCGCCGCAAAGGTGAGAGAACCCCAGCCAAGCGCGGCGAAGAGTACGACGAGCGCCGCGCCGACGCGACGCCGGACCGCTACCAGTCCGGTCCGGTCGATAAACGGCGCGGCCAACAGAGCGAGGATGGCGAGCGTGGGCAGCACGACCGAACCCACGATTTCGAGCGGTCCGGGAAACAGCTTCAACAGCTGGAACAGAAAGAGAAAGTACCAATCGGGGCGCGGAATATAGGTCGTGTCCGTGGGATCGGCCATACGTTCCAGCGGTACACGGACCATGATCGCTAGCAAATAGAGAACGATGAAGTACCCGAAGATCGCCAGCGTGTCCTTGAACACTTGCTCCGGGTAAAACGCCTTTTTCGGCTTCACTTCGTCGCCTGGCGCCGGTGCTACTCCGTGCCGCCGGACCAGCATCACGTGCAGCAAGATCAGCGCGAGCGTCGCAGGCGGCAAGATCAGAACGTGGATCGCGTAGAAGCGTGCGAACGTTACGGCGCCCACTACGCCGTCGGGCGCGCCGAGCAACTGCGCGACATACTTCCCCGCACCCGGAGCGGACGCCGCAATCTGTGTGGCCACGACCGTTCCCCAGTAAGCCCGGTTATCCCAAGGCAGCAGGTAGCCGGTGAGTCCGTAACCGAGCGTTAAGAGAAGCAAGAACACGCCGACGATCCAAGTGGCTTCGCGCGGCTTCTTATAAGCGCCCCACAGAAATACCTGCACCATGTGGAGCACCACGACCACGATCATCAGGCTCGCGCCCCAATGATGGAGTTGGCGGATCAAACGGCCGCCCGTGAGCTCCATGATGATGTACTTCAACGAGTCGTATGCTTCGCCCGCCGTCGGCGCGTAGTTGAAGGCCAAAAGAATTCCGGTTAGCAGTTGGACGAGGAACGCGAACATCGCAACGGAACCGAAAACCTGTTGCCATCCGCTCGAGGCGGGAATCTCTTCCGAAAGAAAATGTCCGACGCCGGAAATCAGGCCGGTGCGGCTTTCGATCCAATCGACGAGGGGCTTCATGCGCCTTCTCCGCTCTGGACCACCTTTCCAACTTGCACCTTACCCGCGACGATTCGCGTTTCATAGCGGTCGAGCGCGCGCGGCGCGGGACCTGCCTGCACCGCGCCGTCGATCGAGAACGAAGACGTGTGGCAGGGGCAAACAAATTCCTTCTTCGCCGACTCCCAGTGGTACGCGCAACCTAAGTGCGTGCATGCGGGCGCGAGCGCGAACGCTTGTTGTTCGCCCGTCTTCACCACCCACGCGGAAGCTTTTTCGGTTACCACTTTCCAGCCGTCCACGCGGCGGCGCGTGAAGATCACTTCGGCCGGTTCGCCTTGCGGTATTTGCCCCAGGTCCGCGATTTCGATCCACGAACCTGTCTGGACTGTTTTCGGTTTCGAGAAAAGGTAGCCGATTGCGGGGATGCCTAAGGCACCCGCGATGACGGCTCCCAATCCCTGGATCGTATAGACAAGGAAATTGCGTCGCCCCTGCTCCATAGTGACCCCATTTTATACACCCAAAACGCCGAGAAGGCGAACGCGCAGCGATTCCTGTAACGCCGCGCTTAGTCGGCTTCCGGCGGAGGTGACGTAGAACACGTCGAGCGCCTTGTGCGCTTCGGTGTTCACCAGCACGATTTCGATATTGCAGCCCGCCTCGTAAATCGACCGCGCCAAGTCGTATAGCAATCCCGGACGGTCCTCGGCGACCACTTCGAGCAGAGTGGCGCGGGCGGAGGCGTTGTTGTCGAAGCCGACCACTGGCTCCAACCGGTCCTTTCGGCTGGGCGGGCGAGGGATCGGGCGCGAGCGCAACCGGCGTTCCACGCTTTCTTTACCCAGCACGACACGCTCGACGACGGCGCGCAGGTCTTCCGCGTCCTCCGGCACCAGTTCCAACCGCCGCATCGGATCGGTGAATCGCAGGATGTCGAGCACGACGCCGTGCCGGTTGCCGAACGCCTCCGCCTTCACGATGTTCATGCCGAAACTCGAAATCGTTCCGGCGAGATCGGCGAACAACCCGCGGCGGTCCTTCGTGACGACAATCACTTGCCAGGCGCCAGGAGGATGTTCAAGGGCGATCCCCAACCCGGTTTCCGCCGCCCGCCCAGCCAACGCCCGGTGCGCGTCGAGTTCGGCGGCGGTGTGCAATCGCCGGTAACGCGCCGGAAAGCCGTCGAGAAATTCCGCTTCGTCGGGATTTAGGTCGGGCTCGGGTGTAATGCGGTCCGTATCCAGCTCGCGAGTCAGTTCGTGGTGCAGGCTGCGATAGGCGCTCCACAGTTGCGTCATGCGCCAAGGCGTAAGGGCGGTGGGGTTGACGGCCGAGATATCGGCGAACGTCATCAGGGTAAGCAATTGCAACCGCTCCACCGCGCCGATCGATCGCGCCGCCTCCCGAACTACGTCGAGATCGTGCAGGTCGCGGGTGCGCATCAGAGTCGAGAGATCCAGGTGGCGCTCCACCAGATAGAGCACGGTGTCGCGCTCTTGCGGTTCGAGTCCCAGCCGGTCGAGGACCACCCGCGAAATACGTTCCGACTCGACCTCATGGTTCCCAGTGCCGCCGCCCTTGCCGATGTCGTGCAAAAGGAGCGCGAGGCGTAACAAATAAAGTTCCGGCGTTTCGCCGAGTAGCTCCCGAAACGGCCGGCGGTCGTCGTCGGAAGACTGCGCAAGCGCCTCCAGATTTTCAAGCGTCACCAGCGTGTGCTCGTCGACGGTGTACCGGTGGTAGAAATCGCGCGTCACCAGGCATTCGATGCGCGACCACTCGGGCAAAGCGGCCTTTAGCAATCCGGTTTCGTGCATCGCGCGCAACGCCCGGGCGGCGTGGGGAAGCGACAGCAGATCGCGCAGATCGCGCCACAATCCGAGCGGGGGAAACGCGAATCCTCCGCGCACGAGGTCGGCGACACGCCGTTCCGTATCGCGCGCAAGACGAAAGCCGTGCCGCGCCACAAACTGCATCAGCCGCATGGCGAGCTTGGGGTCGGCGGTCAACGTTTGCGGCGAACGCAGCAGCACCTGTTCGCGCGAAACGGTGAATTCGGCGTTCGACAGCCGGCTTCGCCAATCGAGAAACGATTGCAGCATGCCCCCCGGCTCGTCGCACAGCGCGACGGTTTGACGGGTCTCACGGTCGATCGCGCGAGCGTGCCGGAAGTACTCGCGCATCTCCTCGGCGGGACGCTCGAACAAATCGTCCTGGGCGTCGAATGTCAGCTTGTTGTCGTCGCGGCGGGCGCGTAAATGCAAGCGGGAACGGAGTTCGTATAGAAACTTGCGCGCGGCCTTCAGTTGATCGAGTTGCTCTTGGAACGGCGAACCGCGCAGCGCCCCGAGCCACTCGATGAGATGCAAATCGCGGAGGCCGCCGGGAGACTCCTTAATGTCGGGTTCCAGATGATAAATCGTGTCCTGAAACCGGGCGTGGCGTTCGGCGGTCAACTTCAGCAGTTTCGCGGTAATCGCCCGCCGCTGCGAGCGGAAAAAGGCGGGCAACGCGGCGGCCAGTTGCGCATACAGCGCCGCCGAGCCCGCGAGAAACCGGTGCGACAACAAGCTGATCGACAACTCGACGTTTGAGCCGTCCAGCGTCGTGCAGTCCGCGATCGATCGAACCGAATGGCTGGGCGCGAGTCCGCGGTCGTACAGTTCGCGTAGGAAGTGCGCCACCGCGTCGCCTTCCGCCGCGCCGGGTTCGGCCATGGAAGTCAGAAGAAGCAGATCGATGTCGGAGTGCGGGAACAACTCCCGCCGCCCGAAGCCGCCCACCGCCACCACCGCCAACCGGTCGCCAAAGACGGGTTCCAGCTGCGCGCGCGCCGCCAGAACTACGGCTTCCTCCACCTGCGTGGACCGAGCCTCCAAATCCGAACCGCGAACGGGAACTTCCGCGAGAGTCATGCCGGGTACCTCAAGATAGAGCGTCGCGGCGTGGCGAGCGAATGCTCGATTGTACCGCGCGGTATAACATAAAAGTTTCCTAATGCCCCATCTTTCGGTACTGGGTTTCTTCGCCGGCGGCGAGGAAGCGCTCAAGTTGCCCTTGGCCATGCTCATCGTGTTCGGCATGGCCAAGCTCTTCGGGGAGTTGGCCGAGCGCGCTCATCTACCTTCGATCGCGGGCGAGATTGTGGCGGGCTTGGTGATCGGGCCGGGCGTCCTCAATTGGGTGCAGCCCGACGGGTTTATTCATTCGCTGGCCGATCTGGGCGTCATGTTTCTGCTGTTTCGGGTAGGACTTGAGGTCCGTGCTTCGGAATTGGTCCGCGTGGGCGGTGTAGCGACTTTAGCGGCTCTGGCGGGCGTTGTCGTTCCCTTTGTCGCTGGGTACGCCCTGTTATCGCAGTTTGGAGCGCCTACCATTGAGGCGACATTCGTCGGCGCGGCGATGGTCGCCACCAGCGTCGGGATCACAGCTAAGGTTCTGGCGGAACGGGGACTGCTTAATCACCGCGCCAGCCGCATCATTCTGGTTGCGGCGGTCATCGACGACGTTCTGGGTTTGCTCGTGCTAGCCGTCGTTTCGAGCATGGCGAAAGGGAGCGTAAACTTCCTGCAACTGAGCCTTACCGCCGTTCTGGCGATCGGCTTCGTCATGATCGTCGTGTTCTGGGGCGTCGATACCGCCACTCGATTTTTGCCGTGGGTGAAGCAGCGCCTGCGGATCGCGGAAGCGGATTTTGTGCTCGCCATCGTCATTCTTTTCGGACTCGCCGTGGTCTCGGTCTACGCGGGTGTGGCGGCGATCGTCGGAGCGTTTCTCGCGGGCATGATGCTCGGCGAAAGCGCCAGCCATCGCGTGCACGAACTGACTAGCGGTGCGGCGGAACTGTTGGTGCCATTCTTCCTGGTGAACATCGGCCTGCAATTGGATCCGCGGACTTTTGCCGATCCGGCGACGCTTTGGATCTCGCTCGCGGTGTTCTTCGCGGCGGTGGTGTCGAAGCTAGTCGGTTGCGGCTTGGGTTCTTGGCAACTCGGCCGCCGCGACGCGATCCGGGTGGGCGCCGGCATGGTGCCGCGCGGCGAAGTGGGCATGGTTGTAGCGCAAATCGGGCTATCCTTTGGCGTCGTCCCCCAAAACATTTACGCAGCCACGGTCTTTATGTCTGTAATGACGACGATCGTCGCGCCCCCGCTGCTCAAGTGGGCGTATCGCGGCGAAGGGCGTCGAGAGACTTTAGAACCCGCTACCAGTCATAATTGAAACAACTATGCGCACCCAGATCGTGACCGCACTCGGATCGCTCGCCTTGGCGGGCGGACTGTTCGCCTGGCAGATGGCATCGAACAACATCAAGTTGCCGGCGCCTTTCCACACGCCCTCGGCCAACAACCGGCCGCAAGTGATCGAGCGTCCCGACGGCGCGCGCATCACTTTGCCGAAGGGCTTCGAGATCGAAGAGTACGCGACGGGCTTCGAGATGCCGCGCTACATGATGACGGGACCTTCGGGTGAACTGCTGCTGACGGATTCCGCGCGCGGCGGCTCAGTGTACGTCATTGGCAAAGACAAGTCGAAAAAGAAGATTCTCACCGGACTTAACCGGCCGTTCGGCATGGCAATGCATAAGGGCATGCTCTACGTCGCCGAGACCACGTCGCTAAAGCGTTATCCCTACGACGTGAAGGCGATGACGGCGGGCACGGGCACGGAGATCTACTCGATGAAGGATTTCGACCAGGGCCACTGGACCCGGACGATCGCCTTCGACCCCAAGGGCGAGAAACTCTATCTGGGCATTGGATCGCGCTCGAACGTCGACGCGGGCGAGCCGAAGGAACGCGCGGCGATTCTATCGATGAACCCCGACGGATCGGGCGTCGAAATTCACGCGACCGGCACTCGCAACCCCACTTCGATTCACTTCCACCCCACGACCGGCCAGCTTTGGGCGTCGATCCAGGAGCGCGATGGTTTGGGCGACGATCTAGTGCCCGACTACTTCACCAGTATCAAGAAAGGTGGGTTCTACGGGTGGCCGTTCGCCTACATCGGGCCGAACGAAGATCCGCGGCGCAAGGGCGAGCAGCCGGAACTCGTGAAGAACACGATCGTGCCCGACCACATTCTCGGCGCGCACGTAGCGGTGATCGATTGGACTTTCTATACCGGTAAGAGCTTCCCGGCCGAGTATCGCGAAGGGGCTTTCCTGGCGCTGCACGGTTCCTGGAATCGGGCGCAGCGCGTGGGTTACTCGGTGGCGTTCGTTCCGATGAAGAACGGCAAGATCGCCGGTCCGCAGCGCGAGTTCCTCGGCGGCTTCATGCTGTCGCCGGATAAGCAGCAGGTGTGGGGGCGCCCGGTAGCGGTCCACCAGATGGCGGACGGCAGCTTGCTGGTGTCGGACGACGGCGGGAAGAAGATTTGGCGCGTGTACTACAAGGGCTAGCGTTGCTGGGACTCTTCGCCGCAGGCGCCTTGGCCGCGGAGGCGAAGAGTTCGATCAAGTTCTCGCATTCGGTTCACTCGAAGCTGGGAGACCTCGGCCCGATCTTGCGTTTGGCGCGCGAGAAAGCCACGCACCTGCACCCCGACGGTACGGTGCCGGGCGGCCAGTGCCAGGCCTGCCATAGCGGAGTGGCGAGCGACACTCCGCGCACGGGGCTCTCGAAGATGGGCGATTGTCTGGTGTGCCACACCAAAGTGGACCCGCCCTTCTCCTGTTCGTTCTGCCACTCGCAACCGGCGGCGGACTTGAAACCGGCGTCGCATAGTAAGGACTTTCTCGATAAGCACACGGCGGGACTCGCCAAGTTGAATTTGGCCAAGACCGAATGCGCCGTTTGTCACGGGCGGAAGTTTACATGCCTGGGCTGCCACTAATCGGGCTCGACGCCGCCGAGATCGCGGACTCGCTCGGCGTGCCGAAGTTCCGCGCGGGGCAAATCTACGACGCCGTTTACCGGCAACACGTCACCGACCCGGCGGCGATCACCGCGCTTCCCAAGGAACTGCGCGAGTCGATCGAACTCGGAATGCCCACCGAAGCGAAGCGCTTCGAGTCGACGGACGGTACCGTCCGATACTTGCTCCGTTTGGCCGACGGGCGCGAGGTGGAAACGGTCTTCATGCCGGAAGGCGATCGCGACACCATCTGCATCTCATCGCAGGTGGGCTGTCCCGTGGATTGCAAGTTCTGCCTCACCGCGCTGATGGGGTTGGAGCGCAATCTCACGGCGGGCGAGATCGTCGGCCAAGTCCTGCATGTCGCCGCGCGTCACAAACTCGACCCGAGCGACCGGCGGCTGAACGTCGTCATGATGGGCATGGGCGAGCCTTTACTGAATTTGCCGAACGTTCTTAAGGCCACTCGACTCCTGGTAGATCAACGCGGCATCGGCATGACCGAGCGCCGGATTACCGTCTCCACTTCCGGCATCATTCCCAAGATCGACGAACTCGCCGCCGCGCCCGTGCGCCCCCGCCTCGCCATCTCGCTTAACGCCTCAAACGAGGAGCAACGCCGCGAACTCATGCCGATCACGCGCAAGTGGCATCTGTCCGATCTGATCGACGCCTGCCGCCGTTTCCCGCTGCGCTCCACTGAAAAACTGATGTTCGAGTACGTACTGCTCGCGGGAGTCAACGATACCGACGCGGACGCGCGGCGCGTGGTGAAATTGCTCGCGAACCTAAACGCCAAGGTAAATCTGATCGCGCTAAATCCCGGCCCCGGCATTCCCTTCGCCACGCCTTCGCCGGAGCGCGTCGAAAGTTTCCAGACGATCCTTCGCCGGTCCATGAACTGCTTCGTCCGCAAGCCGCGCGGGCGGGATATATACGCCGCCTGCGGTCAGCTCAAGCGCATGACCTCCGACTTGGTCCAGTTGATTAACTGACCCGTCAAAAGAAATTTTCCGCCTCACACTCCCTTTCACCGAGCTTTTCCGCCCTGCCAATCGAACCGGAACCTAAACCCGGAATCGAAACAGGAGAAAAGCCATGCACTATCGTCCGATTCTCACAATGGCGGGATTGATCCCGCTATTGGCACCCATTGCACACGCGCAGTTGCCCCAGGGCTACCGCGAGTCGCCGCCGCTACACCATACGTGGCGCTTGACGGTCCACAATGCGTTTTGGCACGGCCAACCCGGCGTTGAAGCGGGCGCAGGCGGCCCGAAGCAGCATCTTCTCGACTCGCTTTACATCGATCGTGCCCGCGGACTCGAGTTCGACCTGCACGCCGACCACGCCGGAAAGAAGTTCGACGTTTACCACACCGATCGCGAGGATTTCTCGCTTTGCCAGATCTTCAACAATTGCCTGGATGTGGTGCGGGCGTGGCACTTCGGCAACCCGGCGCACGACCCGTTCTTCCTTCACATCGAAGCCAAGGAGTTCTTCCCCACCGATCCCTTCTTCCGCGAGGACGGTTTAAAGCCGCAGGACCTGGACGCCGTCATGAGCGAGAAGCTGCAGGACGCGCAAAACGGCTCCTGGCTGTTTACGCCGAAGCATTATCTCGACTGGTGCTCCACCCGAGGCTGGGTCGCGAAGTTTCCCGATCCCAACACACGACCCGATTACAACGCCTACATCGGCGAGAACCTGCAGGCGGCTATGCCTATCTGCGGCTGGCCCACAATGGACGAGTTGCGCGGAAAGGTAATCGTCGTTTTCCACGGTAGCTGGGCGCACAACGAATTCCACGTTTACGACTACACCAACAAGTACGGCCGTGGATTGCGCGGCGTCGTGGCGTTCACGATGGCCGGAGTCATCGGAGTCGACTCCGACACCACGTGCTGGGACTATGGCACGCCCGGTCCGATTCGATGGGGCAATGTTTGCAACTGGCAGCCGCAAACTGGAATTGTCGACCTGTTGACGCTCGATGTCGCCGAGCTCAGATACTCGCCGTTCGGGAGCGACCCCAGCGCTTTCGCCAAACAACTCCAGCAGGACAACTTCTACTTCCGCAGCAAGGATCGCAATTCCAAGAGCGACATTCTCGCGGCGCGCTCCAGCCTGTACGACGCACCGGGCACGACTGGGTTCAATAACATCGCGGGCGATGGAATACGGAACAATCCGCTCAACGATCCCGCACACTACCCGATCGGATCCTTCGCCGCCGGTTGCCTCTTGGGACCGTCGGCCCGCCCCTGCAACCAGAACTCGCTGGTCGAGCCGTCCTCGGCAATCCAACTTGTCGGCCGTGCAACCAGCACAACGTCGAGCCTGAACGGCGGTAGCACCAGCGATCAAATCTTCGGCGTGTTCCGCCCCGTGAAGCGCGAATCCGGGAACTTCCGCGCGCACATCTCGACCCGCACTTACGAAGAGAATCACGGCAGCACCTACACGGGCCGCTATGGCTGCGTTATGGCTCGCGAAGATTTGGCGCCCAACTCTCCGTTCGTGGCCATCTGCCGCCTGAAGCACCGCCTGAGTTGGGGAGTTAACGATCAAGGCATTATCGTGCTCTACCGCGGTACGCGCGGAGCGGGAATCGAGAGCCGCTACCTGGACACCGCTACCTTCCCGAACGAAGATCCGCTCGGCGATTCGAGCGGCGTTCCCGAACTCGACGCCTACGTTTACTTAGGGCATTCCGCCGACGGCAAGTCTTGGGAGCCGGCCAAGCGCATCACCGACGATCCCAGCGTTCGCTACGACCAACTTATGCGCCGGCCCGACGGGACCTACTGGACCTTCACGCAACCGCTGAACTACATCGGCCTGATCACCGACGGCGGCTCGTTGACCGAGGACGGTCTCATCGGCGACTACCTCTTCAGCAACGTTCGCTACAACGGCACGTACCAGCGGCTAGCCGACCTGCCAATCAAGATGGAAACACCGGGCTTCACCGCCAGCGCTACCGATCGCTCTTCCCTCGACGGAGTTTGCGCGGCGGACGTCAGCGGCTGGTTCGACGTAGTGGGCGGCGGCTTCCAACGCATCGGGTTCACCTCGAACTACATGCAACGCATCCGTGTCACCAACAAGACGGGACGCGATCTCGTCGGCCCCTTCCGCATCGCGTTCTCGGAACTGCCAACCAACGCCCGCGTGTCGTCGACCGGCGCGGTGACGGGCACCTGTCGCGAGCCGTTCGAGCAAGGCATGGAATTGAACATTCCCGGCGGCGTGTTGCCCACAGGCCAGTCCGTACAGATCGACGTGCAGTTCAACAATCCCGGCGGACAGCAGTTGTCCTACAAGTCCAGAATCCGGTCGGCGGGACGCTTCTAGAGACTTCGGAAAAAGAGAAAGGAACACACCCATGAAAAACGCACTACGCACTCTGATTCTCGCCGCGGCGGCGATTTTGCCCGGCTCGGCGACCACGGTAATCCCCTACGCCGTGACCTGGAATACGGCTCCGTTGAAAGCTCAGGCAATGGCGGAACCCGACGTGAGATTTTACTTCGGAATCCAACTCACCAACGGTGGAGGGTCGCTCGCCAGCTCGTTGTTGATCCTAAGCGAATTCGACTTCGGGACCGGCATGGCTTTGCCCGACAAGACCGGCTTCGGCGGGTACTCGGGCGATATCGGCTCGACCCTATATGTCGCGGACGACGAGTTCTTCAACGGTTTCCTCCAGGAGTTCGAACCGGGAGAAAAGCTGAACTTCCAACTGGAGGCGCGCTTCATTTCCGATGGAGGCGCGTTCCCCGATGCGTTCAACTTCTCCCTTTACGGCGCGTATCCGGACGGCGACTATACGCAGTTCCTCTCCTACGATCCATTCGCGGGAACCGCTGCAAGGGCCGATCTCGCGAATCCTCTAACGATCGAAGCGTTCGACACATTTCTAAACGACAGCTACATCGTGCCCGCGCCGCAGTTCCGCATGCTGGACGCGTCGGAAGTTCCGGAACCCGGTGGGTGGATTCTTATCGCGAGTGGACTGTTCGTCCTCGCGGGATGGAGGCGCTATCGATAAGCTCCATCGCGTTGTTCTTACCTAGCGGAAAGGCCGGGATTCTCCTCCCCCGGCCTTTTTCCTATTTAGGCTCGCGCGCCGGAAAGCTCGGACCGCAGCCAAGCGGTGGCCATTCGCAAGTCGTTCTGGATGGTCTTCGCGTGAACTCCCAACACCAGCGCGATCTCCTGCATCTCCATCCCGCCGAAGAAGCGCATCTCCACCGCCCTCAGCTTGCGTTCGTCCACTTTCCCCAACCGGTCCAGCGCCTCGTCCAGCGTCAGTATCTCGGCCATCGCGCCGCCCGTCACCGCGTGATCGTCCTTCAGAGTTACCGGCGCCGCGTCGCCGCCCCGCTTCTCCGCTTTCTTCTTCCTCGCGTAATCGACCAGGATGCGCCGCATATGATTCGCCGCAATGGCGACGAAGTGCGAACGGCTTTCCCAATCGATGGCGCGGTCGCCCGAAAGCTTAAGGAACGCTTCGTTCACCAGAGCGGTGGGCTGCAAGGTGTGCCCGCGACGCTCGCCCGCCATGTAGTGGATGGCGAGCCGGTGCAGTTCGTCGAACACCAGCGGCGTCAGCCGGTCGAGCGCGGCCGGATCGCCCGCGCGCCAGCCGGAGAGCAGTCCCGTAAACTCCGTGTCGGCCATCACTTCGATTTTGCCAGCGCCGCTTGCGCTTGCGCGAGCAGCTTACCGACCGGCTTCGAATCGGGTTGCGCCCGAAGCCGCGCCGTGAGCAGATCGACGATCGCCTGGCGTGCCACGCGAGCTTTGGCCGGATCGTTCTCGAGGGACCGGGCCTGCGATTCCATGCCGCTCGCCAACGCCGTAATGTAGCGGGCGTCCGTGGGCGACATGCGATCGGCTTGACGAAGGCGATCGAGGCCGCGCTCGAACAGTGCGCCCGCGTCCCCGCGCCGTCCGTGCCGAACGTCGAAAGACGCGAGTTCGACCAGCGCCTCGCCGTGCACTCGAACTCCCGTCGGATTGTCGGGCCGCCGCTCCAACTGCGATTCGGCGACCCGCGCGAGCTCGACCAACGCCGCCCGCGCCTCGACCGGCCGGTTCAGCTTGTCGAGATACTGCGCCTTGTCGCCCAAATACGACATGCGCAGTTCCGCGCGCTCGATCTCGTCGGGCATCGACTCGATCAAGTCGCCGCACTTTTCGAGATCGGCCAGCGCCAGCCGCGTGTCTGTCTGCATCGCGCCGCGTTTGCCCCAAAGCAAAGCGCGAACGCGGATCAACGCCCCAGATGTCGGATCTCCCGCCGACTGCTCTCGCGCCACATCGATGGCTTTATCGAGCATTGCCATCCCTTCCTTACGGCGGCCCAGGTTGGGTCGATCGGGTAGCCCCAGCAGCGTCCCGATCATCTCGTAATTCAGCAGCGAGTGTTGTTTCACCTGCACGTTGTGAGGGAACCGCGCCAGATCCAAGTCGATCCAGCGGCGCTCTTCCTCATAACCCGCCAGCGCCTCTTCAAGCCGCCCCAGGAAATTCAGCAATCGGCTGCGGCGCATCAGAGCGTAGCCCAAAGCGCAGGTGTCGGCCACCGGCGAGGAAGCGGTTACGACGCTTCGCCACAAAGCGATCGCCTCGCCGTAGCGTTTGACGGCCGAAGGCAGATCGCCCATCGCCGCCTCGGCCTGTCCCATCGCGTCGAGCGCCCGCGCTCTCGCTCCCGGGGAAAGCCCCTCGGAGAGCGCCATCGCCTTCTCCGCCGACTGTTTCGCCGCGGGACGCTGCAGCGCGGAGATGCTCCACTGCGTCAGGTTCTGGTACGCGCCGACCGTCTTCTCCTTTTGCTCTTGCGTTAAGAGACCGCGCCGCAACAAACTTTCCTGCAAGGCGAGCGCTTTCGAAATCGTCGCTAGCGAGTCCTGAAATCGGCCCGCGCTGACGCTATGAAAGCCTTGGACCTGCGCTACGCGCGTGTATGCTTCGGAAAGTTCCCACTGCAGGCCGGGATCGTTCGCGGATTCTTTCGACAGTGCGTCGAGATACTCGAGCGCCGTGTTTACAACCGCTGTTCGGGCCTCCATCGCGCCGGGGAGCGACGCGATGCGGTCGTAGAAATCGAACATGAGCTTGTTCGCCAAGCCGCGCACTTGATTGAAACGCCGCTCGGCGATCTGCGCCTGATGCCAAGTGGAGACGAACCCGGCGGCCAAAGCGACGGTCACGGCAGCGGCGGCCGCGATGCTCAATCGATTTCGCTTCGCGAACTTCACCGCGCGATAGGCGAAGCTGTCCGGCCGCGCGAGCACCGGGCGGCCATCGAGATAACGCCCAATGTCTTCTCTCAATCGCTCCACCGATTGGTAGCGCCGCGCCGGATCCTTCTGCACGGCCTTCAACACGATGTTGTCGAGATCGCCGCGCAGGTCTTTCGCGCCGGTGGAACTCGGCGGCGGGGTCTCCGCATGGCAAACCGCGCGGGCGATTTCGAGCGGATCGCGAGACGACAGCCGGTGCATGCGCTTGCCGGTGAAAATTTCGTAAAGCACGCAGCCCAGTGCGTAGACGTCCGTGGTTACCGACACCGGTTCGCCGCGCACTTGCTCGGGACTCGCGTACTCGGGCGTCATGATGTTGGTCGACGGCGACTCTAGCTCGCCCTGCGTATCGGCTTCGGCGAGTTTCGCGATCCCGAAATCGAGCAGCTTGGGCGAACCGCTTCGATCGACCAGAATGTTCCCGGGTTTGATATCGCGATGGATCACCAGCTTCTGGTGCGCGTATTGTACGGCGTCGCATATCGCGCCGAACAGTTCGAGCTGCTTCGCGCGCGAGAGCGTTTCACAATGGACGAGCAAAGGCCGCCCATCGATGTACTCCATCACCAGATACGGCGTGCCCTCGAGCGTACTTCCGCCGTCGAGAAGGCGCGCGATGTTCGGATGCTCAAGCGGCGCGAGAATTTGCCGCTCCCGCCGAAAGCGCTTGCGGGCATGCTCGTCCGCGGCGCTGAAATTCAAGATTTTTACCGCCGCTTCTTTGCGGAAGTCGTCGTCGCGCTCGGCCCGATAGACGGAGCCCATACCGCCGCGGCCGATTAGAGACCTGATTTCATAGGAGCCTACGCGACGGCCGATCCACGGGTCTTCGGCGGCGAGCTCGACCGCCGCTTTCGCGACCATCGAGTCGAGGCCGCCGCTCGCCGTGCCGTCGTTCGCGATCAACTTCAGCACGCTAAAGCAAAGTTCGTCGTCCCCCGCGCACCGCTCGCGCACGAACCTTTCCCGGTCTTCCGGAGAGCGCGTCGAGGCCTCGAGAAAGATTGCCTCGACTAACTGCCAGCGGTTGCGGGCCAAGTCCACAGCGCCCTTCAGCTTATCGTGCGAAAGGCTCGTTCTACAATCCGAGCTTGTCTCTAAGCGGGTTCACCCGGTCGCGCGCCACAGTGAGTTCCGTGCGCTTCGCATCCTTCAACCGCACTAGCATCTTGCCCGCGAAGTACGTGTGCAGTTCGTGCACCATCGCTAAATTAACGATCGTCGAGCGGTGGATACGAGCGAACCGTTTCGGATCGAGCTTCGCTTCCAGCTCGGCGATGGTTGTATCGAGCATGTAGTTCTTCGACTCCGTCGCCGCATAGGTGAGCTTCTCTTCGGCGTAGAAATGGGTTACGCGCGAGACATCGATCAACTCGACGCGGTCGCCGATCTTCGACGCGATGCGTTCGGGGTAGGCGGGACGAGCCTGTTCGAGCACCTGCCGTAACACCGCCGACAGATCGGGCGCGGGCACGCCGGTGCGCGATTCGAGTTTGCGCAGCGCTCGATTCAGTTGCTCCTCTTCGACCGGCTTCAGCAAGTAGTCGATCGAGTTCACCTCGAACGCCTGGAGCGCGTATCGGTTGTACGCCGTCGTGAAGACGACGAACGGCTGCGGTGCGAGCCGCCGCAGCAACTCGAACCCGCTCAGCACAGGCATCTCGATGTCGAGAAAAAGGACGTCCACGGTTGTGCGCGCCAGCGCCTCGAGCGCGGCTTCGGGATCGCTACCCGACCCCACAATTTCGACGCGGCCCGTTTCGCGCAGCATGCGCTCCAGCCGCCGTAGCGCGAGCGGTTCGTCGTCGATCAGGTACGCGCGCATGGGAGGTCTAGGATCACGGTCATCCCGGCGCCATTGCGAAAGCGGATCGCGGCGTCCGGTCCGAACTGCTCGGCGAGGCGATTTTCGATCAGATCGAGGCCATGCCCCGCCGGTCGCGCCTCTGGCTCGAACCCCGGTCCGTCGTCGAAAACCTCGATGTGCAAACGCCCGGCCACTACGCCGGCCGAAACCCGCACTTCCCCGCCCGCGCGCCGCGTCGAAACGGCATACTTCACGCTGTTCTCGATCAGGGTCTGCACCGACATCGGGGGTACCTTCATCGGCGCAGTCTCCGGCGCTACGTCGATCGAGTACCGCAAGCGGTCTCCGAAGCGCGTCCGCTCGATTTCCAGATAGTCCGCGGCGGTACGCATTTCTTCTTCTACCGAGACCAAGCTGCGGCCGCCATGGTCGATCGCGAATCGGAGAAACCGCGAGATGCGCTCGATTTGTTTTTCCGCTCGCGCGGGATCTTCGCGAATCAACGCCGAGACCGAGTTCAACGCGTTGAACAGAAAGTGCGGATGAATGCGCGATTCGAGCGATTGCAGCCGCGCCTCGCTCGCCAGTTTCTCCGCGCGCTCCTTTTCGAGTTCGCGCGTGCGCAGTTCCAGCGTCGCCGCCTCCAGACGGTTGTGAATCAGGTGGAAGACGAATGACGCGAGCCCGAAGGACTGGCTGAGGATCATACTCATCTTCCAGCCCTGGACAAAGGCGCGCCACCAATTGCGCGTCTCGATTACGCCAAATGCCCACAGCAATCCGCTAGCGAGGACACTCCCCACCGTGGCAAGCGCGGCCAGCGACAGTACCACCAATCCCCACCGCCCCACGGGATTCGCCACACGCCACATTTTTGGGCCGAGCCAAGGGTAGATCCACGTGGCCAGCCCGCCGATGACATTCGAATAGACGACGCTATAGGCGAACAGTTCCCAGGCGGCGTCCCAACGCGGGTTACCCGCCAACCAAAGATACGAGATCGACGGAACGGCGGCGATCCCCGAATTAACCAGAAAGAGCCGCAGCAGCTTCATCGCTACTTGCCACTATGACAGCCCAGGCAGCCGGCCTTGCGCGCTTCCAGCTTTCCGGTTTCGAGCCACTCGGCGGCGTACTTCGCGTAAACGGTGCCCGGCATTTCTTTCGAAGCGCGCTCGTAGAAGCCGCGCGCCTTCTCCTTCTCGCCCATGCGCGCGTTGGCGTCGGCGAGCGCGAACAGTAACTCGCCCTTCGGATGTTCGCCTAGCTTGTCGATGTACTTTTCCTGCAGCTTGTAAGTATGCGCGAAATCCGCCGCCGCCCGTTCGAGCAGCGCTTGCACGTGCGGACCCTGCTGATAGCGGGTGGCGGTCAGCAGCGTCGCTCCGCGCGGCACTCGAACCGCAACGTCGTCCGGCGCGAGTTCCACGGCGCGATCCATTTCTTCGACCGCCTTCTGCGCCAGTTCCATCCCCTTCTTCGGATCGCCCTTCATGAACGCCTGTCCGGCCAAATAGTACAACCCGCCGCCATGCCACACCAGCGCCTCGGCGTGTTTCGGATTTTCGGCGAGCGTCGCTTCCGTAGCTTTCATGCCACGCTCCAGCGCCGCCGCGTCGCCCATCATGCCCGAGAAGAAATCGTTGCGGACTTTCAAGTCGTAGCGGTCCTGCCCGCGCGACACCGCGCCGAAAAAGAACGCGGCGACTGCCGCCGCGGCGAGATAGATGCTTTGGAGCTTCATGTTTCGAGTATCGGGACAAACTGGCGCGCATCCGGCGATTTTCGGACGAATCGCCGGATTCGGCGGATGAACGGCTAAACTGACTGCTTGCACCGCTGGCTACCCACCGTCACGATGATGCTGGTTTCGACGATCAGCTACATCGATCGCAACACGTTAGCCTTGTTGATCCCCACGATCCAGACCGAGACGGGGCTTACCGCGCAACAGTACGGTTTCGTAGTTTCCGCGTTCTCGTTCGCCTATATGGCGGGTAATCCGCTATGGGGTTGGGCGATCGACCGCATGGGTCTGCGGCGCGGGATGACCCTCGCCGTCGGATTGTGGAGCTTCGCCTCAGCCGCTCACGCGTGGGCGTCCGGTTTCGCGAGCTTCGCCGCGTTGCGATTCGCGCTCGGGTTCGGAGAAGGCGCGACGTTTCCCGGCGCGCTCCGCACCGTGGTGCAGACGCTGCCCCCGGAATCGCGTGGACGCGGCGTTGCTTTGTCCTACAGCGGCGGATCGCTGGGAGCCATCGTCACTCCGATTTTAATGACGCCGATAGCGGCCTCTCTCGGTTGGCGAGGAGCGTTCCTTGTGACAGGCGCGATCGGCGGCGCGTGGCTTCTGGGATGGTGCCTGCTTAGCCGGCGGCGCGACATTCGCGAGCCGTCGCCCGTCGCCGAATCCCGCACCGAGATCCATTACCGCGACGCGCGCCTGTGGGCGTTTCTTGCGTCGTATGCGATGGGCGCGGTGCCGCTGGGCTTCGTTCTGTATTTTGCGTCGCTGTATTTGAGGTTCCGCTTCGGTCTTTCGCAAGTCGAAATTGGGGCGCTGCTGTGGATTCCGCCGCTCGGTTGGGAGTGCGGTTACTTCTTCTGGGGCTGGGTTTGCGACCGGTTGGGATCGCGTTCGGTGGCCCCGGTGCTGCTGGTTTCGATGCTGTTGAGCCTGCCGCTGGCCGCTGCCGCGTCGATCCACTCGTTGCCGCCGCTGATGGCCGAACTGTTTCTCGCGATGTTCGTCACTAGCGGGTTCATCATCCCGAGCGTCCATTATGCGACTCGCATCTTCTCGACGGCGCAAACCTCTCTGCTCGCGGGTTTGGGCGCCGGATCGTTCTCCGCGCTCACGGCGCTGCTCTCGCCGTGGTTCGGAAGTCTCTTCGATGCAGGGCGTCACGCAACCGCGTTCGCGATCGCGGCGGCGTTTCCCGTCGCCGGAACCGTACTCTGGCTATCGCTCACAGCTTCACGAAAATCTTCCGCCGCCACAACCACCAACCCACAAGCAGAAATAGCGCCACCTCGGTAAGGGCGAACAGCAGCGAAGCGTTCACCGGTGACGCGAGTGGGCGATACACGTTCTCCCACAGCCAAGCGTGCGCACCGGTGATCGAGAGAGTCTTGGCCAACACACCCGAACCCACGAACACCACCAGTGCGTTCATCCCCACCCACTCAAACGCCCGGAACGGCGTGCGGATTCCCCGAACATCGACCAGATACCAAAGCAGCCAGAAAAACATCGAAGCGAGTCCGGCGGTTAGAAGCACGTAGGACGAAGTCCACAAAGGCTTGTTGATCGGGAACCAGCTATCGACGACCATGCCCCCGATCGCGAACGCCGCACCGAGCATTGCGAGATCGCGCATGCGCTTCGACCGGACCATGTGCCCGGCGAGCG
Source organism: Bryobacteraceae bacterium (assembly GCA_033763835.1). Classification (GTDB taxonomy): domain Bacteria; phylum Acidobacteriota; class Terriglobia; order Bryobacterales; family Bryobacteraceae; genus JAPKYZ01. The sequence goes on from JANRJS010000028.1 coordinate 72,268, forward strand.
CCCCCAGTAAGCAAGTGCCGATGGCGGGTAACGTCGATAGCAATCCCTCCGGATCCCACGTTCTCGACGAAGCCCACATATGCCCCGCGAGAATCTTCGAATCGACGAACTGCGCGAGATTGCCCTCTTTTTCGAGAACGCCCGCGCCATAGCCCGGTACCTGAATTAGCGTCATCGCCGCCCAGTAACCGCCCAGCAGAATCGCTACCGCCGCCGCCTGCCCACGCACTCCGGTCCACAGATAGATCGCCGAAGCGAGGATGTAGCAGAGCCCGATCCGTTGCAGCACGCCCATGATGCGTACATGCTCGAAGTCGAACTTCGGAATCAGGTTCAGCAGGAAGCCGATCAGAAAGATTAGCGCCCCGCGCCGCGCCGCGTGCCGGAATAATTCCGCGCGGTCCGCGCCCGCTTCGACGCGCTTGGCGAACGACAGCGTCATCGACACGCCAACGATCCAGACAAAGAAGGGAAACACTAGATCGGTTGGAGTCCAACCATGCCACTCCGCGTGGCGCAACGGCGGGTAAACGTGTTCCCAAGATCCCGGGTTGTTCACCAGGATCATGAACGCCACCGTCAAACCGCGGAAGACGTCCAGGGAGACTAGCCGATTGTTCACTCTTTCTTCTTCGCGGTAAACGTTCCCGAACCGAGGTTGCCGTAAGTGGTTCTGCCTTCCATCGTAGTTGGCGTTTTCAGCACTCCCGAATAGACGATTTTCACCTTCTCGCCCGCGGCCTCCGCGTCGGCGGTGAGCTCCACTTTATCGCCATCCACCGTTCCGGTTACCTTGGCCTCTCCTATGGTGCCCGAGTACGTCCCCGTAACCTTGTTGCCTTCCTGCTTCAAGACCAGCGTCGGCGAACCGCTGCCGATCGAAAGATCGACGGCGAAATACCAGGTGCCCGTGATGTCGGCCGCGAACGTGGCGGCGGCCGCGAGAAATAACGTGGCGATCGTCTTCATGAGTTGGTTCCCTCAACCGTTAGTGTATCCGCGAGCCTTCGCAAAAACTCCCACGTGTAAATTCCCGTGGAATGGCCGTCGCTCCAGTAGATGCGGATCGCATAGCCGCCCACCGGCTCGACATTCAAGATCCTGAGCGCGGGCTGGAACATTGGAAACGGATTGGGCGCTTCGGCCGTATTCGCGTTTTGGTAGCCGCTCTTTTGCGGCGGAGTTCCGTGCGCGCCCGTGCAGGTCGCACAGGGACACTCGTCGCGCAGCAGCGCCAGCGAATACGTGGTCTTTAGACCGTCTTTCCAATCGATGGACAAACCTTTCGACTTCGAAACGGCGATATGCTCCACTTCGGCCCGCATTAGCTCACCCTCGTCACTTGGCTTACACCCGACACGCGCGACAGGGCATGCAAGATGCGGTCGAGCTGCTTTTTGTCCTTCACTTCCACCGCCATCTCGACCAAAGCGCTGCCCTCGGCGCCGGAGCGCTCGCTATGCGCTTCGAGACTGCGGATGTTGACGTTCTCGACGGCGAGAATGTTGGTGAACTGCGCGAGCATGCCCGGCCGGTCGTCGGTCCGCAAATTGAGCTTCACTTGGAACGGCTTCACCGGCGCGTGTCCCCACCGCACACGAATTTGGCGTTCCGCCTCGAACATCAGGTTCTGAACGTTGCGGCACACCGCGGAGTGCACGCTGACGCCGCGCCCGCGCGTCACGTAGCCCACGATCGGCTCGCCCCACACCGGATTGCAGCACCGCGCGAGCATTGTGAGCATATCGCTGGACCCGTCGACGATCAGCGCCGGCGCCTCCGGTTTCGCGTCCGGATCGCCCGTGGGCCGCTCCACCGGCGTTTCGTCGGGAATCTGATCGGGCGCGAGTTTTTTCAGCACCTCGCGCGGCGAGAACCGTCCGTAACCGAGTTGCGCGTGCAGGTCTTCGATCTTCGCGAGTCCGTACTCGCGAGCCACTTCTTCGGTCCGCTGGCGGGCCACGCGCGACAGGATGACCCCCATGCGCCGCGCCTCCGTTTCGAGATACTTTTCGCCGATCGAGATCGCCGACGCCCGCTCGCTCTCGCTGATAAAGTGCTTGATCTTCGAGCGCGCTTTCGACGTTTTGACGAACGCCAGCCAATCCTTCGAAGGCCGGTGGCCATGCTGGGTGAGAATCTCGACCACTTCGCCGTTCTGCAATTGGTACTTCAGCGGCACGATGCGCCCGTTGACCCGCGCGCCGGTGCACATGTTGCCGATGTCGGAATGGATGGCGTAAGCGAAATCGACGGGCGTCGATTCCGACGGCAACATCACGACGCGCCCCTGCGGCGTAAAGACGAAGACCTCTTCGGGTTGCAGGTCCATCTTCACGGTGGCGTAGAAGTCCGCCGGGTTGCGCATTTCCTTCTGCCAGTCGACCAGTTGCCGCAGCCACGCGATCCGCTGATCGTCGGGCGCGCCGCCCGGCTGTCCGGACTTGTACTTCCAGTGCGCCGCGATGCCCTCTTCGGCGATTTGGTGCATCTCCGCGGTGCGGATCTGCACTTCGAACATCTGTCCGCCCGGAACGACCACCGACGTATGCAGGCTTTGATAAAGGTTGGGCCGCGGCATGGCGATGAAGTCCTTGATGCGTCCCGGAATCGGCGTCCAATCGGCGTGGATCACCCCTAGGGCGGCGTAGCAGTTCTTCACCGAATCGGTGATGACGCGTACGGCGAGTAAATCGTAGACCTGGTGGATGCCGATTTTCTGGCGCTTCATCTTCTGCCAGACCGAGTAGGGCCGCTTCAATCGCGCCTCGACGCGGCCCGGGACATGCTCCGCGCGCAGCTTGTCCTCGACGGCCTTCTTGATCTCCTCGAGAAACGCTTCGCTGGCATTGCGGCTCGATTGAATCGTCTCGCGCAGATCGGCGAACGCCTCCGGCTCCAGATACATGAACGCCAAATCTTCGAGCTCCGCACGCACCTTGCCCATGCCCAACCGGTGCGCGATGGGGCAGTAGACGTCCAGCGTCTCTTGCGCGATCCGCTTGCGCTTCTCCTCGTCGAAGACCGACAGCGTGCGGAGATTGTGCAACCGGTCGGCGAACTTGACAATCACCACACGGATGTCGGAGACCATCGCGAGCAGCATCTTGCGAACGCTCTCCGCCTGCCGGTCCTCGCGCGAGTAAAAGTGGAGCTTCCCGATCTTGGTAACGCCTTCGACGGCCCGAGCCACCTCCTCGCCGAAACGCTCGCGAATCTCGGCCGCTTTCGTGTTTGTATCTTCGAGCAGGTCGTGCAGCAGAGCGACAACCAGACAAGGCATGTCCATCTGCTGGTCGACCAGAATTTCGGCCACCGCGATGGGGTGAGTAATGTAAAGATCGCCGAGCTTGCGGCGCTGATCCCCGTGCCGCTCGCGCGCGAATTCGTGGGCGCGGTCGAGAAGGTTCAGATCGTCGGCGCCCCGCAGCCGAGCCACGCGCGCTCGCAACTGCCGGTACGCCAATTCGGCGGCGGTGAACAGTTCGGCGTCGGCGGGCGGGACGGCGAGCGAGGACATAGCAAAAACGGGCGGCCCAAGTAAGGGACCGCCCGCTTTGATTTTACCGCTTCCTCACTTCGAACTGTGCTAACCGGCGGCGTTCGCCGCGGACCGGTTACTTCGAGTCCTGAACGATACCGCCGGAGGCCTTCTTCTCAAGACGCTCCGCCTTGATCTGCTTGGCCTTCAGCGCTTTTTGGATCCAGTCGTCGGCGATTTTCACTTCCGCGGCGCACTGCTCCTTCGTTTCGGCCAAATCGGCGCGCTGACGGAAGAACAGATTCATATAGGCCATCGCGTCGTCGTACTCGGGGTCGATCGAGATCGCCTTCTCCAGGTTCTTCACGCCCGCTTCAAGATCGTTCGACCACTTCGCCTTCAGCTCTTCCCGGACCTTCTTATCCTTCAGCGGACCGGGTTCTTCCGGCTTCATGCCCATTTTGTCGCGGGCCTGCTTGTACTCGGGGTACCACTTGAGCCAGGTGATGACGGCCAGCGAATACCAACCCGCCTTATTATTGGGGTCGACGTCCACCAGCTTCTGGTACCACTCGCGGGCTTCGGTGAGCTTGGCGAGTTTCTCGTCCAAGTTCGGCAACCCTTGCGCTTGGCTGTACCGTAGCGACGCCATCGATTCGATAGCGAGTTTGTTTCCAGGGTCCTTGTCGAGAACCTTCTGAAACTCCTCGTTCGCCCGTTGCGCCATTTCCTTGTTCTCGGGCGATTCCGCGCCGGGAATGTATTGGCTCATGTATGCCGTGGCGAGGTATAGGCGAGCGGTGGGAAACTCCGGGTCCAGTTCCACGGACTTCTTGAAATGCTCCACCGCGTCGGCGTATTTGGCGCCCTTGAAGGAGGCGACGCCCTTGTTCAAGTGATCGCGAGCGCCGAGCTTGGAACACCCGGCGGAAAGGGCGGCGAGTGCGGCCAAGGCGACGAGGGCAGCCGCGTTGTGGCGAGCGAGGCTCATCGGCCCTCCTCTACGGCCTTGGTCATCAGGCCGATCTTATCGAGGTTGGCGCCCTTCGCAATATCGATCGCGCGCGCGACGTACATAAAGTCGAGATCGGGATCGCCCTTGACGAAGACCACGCGTTCGGCGCGGCTCTTGAAGATGTCCGAAAGACGCTCGCCCAGATTCGCTTCGAGGACCGGTTCCTGGTTCAGTTTCATCGAGCGGTCTTTCTCGATGACGATCACCACGGTACGGTCCTGGTCCGGCGGAGGGGGCGGCTGATTCGGGGGCGGAGGCTGCGGAACCATCGCCTCCAATCCCTTGGGCGTGAGCGGTGTGATGACCATGAAGATGATCAGCAGCACCAGCAACACGTCGATCAACGGCGTCATGTTAATGTCGGAACTCGGTCCGCCTTTACCGCCCGCTGCCATTGCCATAGCGTTTCTCCTCTTGTTCTTCTCTCGCGGCGAGGCCTACTGGCCGAGCGCGGTCTCTTTGGCCTTCTGATCCTGCTCCGTAATCAGCCCGATCAGGTCGACGCCGGCGGCGCGGAGGTTGTCTACCACGTCCACTACCCGCTCGTAACGCGCCCGCGAATCGGCCTGGATGAACACGGTCTTATCCAGCTTGCTGGTCAGCATATCTTTCACCTTCGCCGGAAGCTGATCCGGCGGGGTCTTCGTCGTCTTGAGGAACACGTCGCCGTTGCGCGTGATCGAAATCAACACGGCGTCGTCCTTATCGGCGTCCTGCATAGCGACGGGGTTCTTGGTCTTCACTTTGTCGACCGTCACGCCCTTCGAAAGCATGGGCGTGATGACCATGAAGATGATGAGCATCACGAGCATCACGTCCACCATGGGGGTAACGTTGATGTCGTTGACGGCTTGGGGAGCGCTTACTTTTTTCTTCATCTTGCCTCCATCGGACTCGTCGCCCGCGAGCGTCTTTTGGGAGACGCCCGCGGGCTCAACTCGTGGATTCCGCTTTCGTTACTTCGAAACCTTCTGCGACCGCTTGATGAAGTAGTCGATCAATTCCGAGCTGGAATTGCCCATCTCGATGTTGAACGCTTCGATCTTGTTGGTGAAGTAGTTGTACATCATAACGGCCGGGATGGCGACGAACAGACCGATGGCGGTGGCCACCAGCGCTTCCGAAATACCGCCCGCGACCGCGCCCAAACCGGTGGACTTTTCTTGCGAAATGCCCTTGAACGCGTTAATGATGCCGACGACCGTGCCGAACAGTCCGATGAACGGGCCCGTCGAACCGATGGTGGCGAGCGACGAAACGCCACGCTTCATCTCGGCCTGGACGATCGCTTCGGCGCGTTCGAGAGCGCGTTTCGAGGCCTCGATCTCCTCGCCCGAAATGTCGTTCGACTTCTGGTGGGCGCTAAACTCCTGGAGACCGGCGACGACGACCTTCGCCAAGTGGCTTTTCTTGTAGCTGTCGGCGATCTTGATGGCTTCGTCGAGCTTGCCTTCGCGAAGCGCGCCGGCGACCTTGGGAGCGAACAGGCGGGATTGCGACTTCGCCGCCGAATACAGCATCAACCGGTCGATCATAACGCCGATCGACCAAGCCGACATGATGAACAGAATGACGACGACCGCCTTCGCGAGGAAACCCATCTGGTTCCACATCGAAATCGGGTCGAAGCCAATGCCACCTTCCTGAAGAAACAGGAAAGCGAGGTTATGGAGCAAAAGCATGGTGTTGTTCTCCTACGAGTTGATTTGAGTTGTCCTAAGTCCTACCGGTCCGGTGCTACTGACTGAGCGTGAAGTTCACGTCAATTTGGGTCACCACCTCCACCGCTTCGCCGTTGAGCAAAGTCGGTTGGTAAACCCACTGCTTAACCGCTTCCGTCGCCGCCTGAACCAGTAGCGGGTGGCCCGAAAGCAACTGCAAATTCTGGATGGTACCGTCCTTGCCGATGATGGCGGTAAACTTCACCGCGCCCTGGATGCGCGCCTGTTTGGCGAGTGGCGGATACACCGGCTTCGGCTGACGGACCAACTTCGCCGCCTGGACGTTGCCGCCGACCCGGATCGGGCCCGACGGAGCCTTCGGTTTCTCCTTGGCCGGGGGAGGCGGCGGCGGGGGAGCCGCGTTGGGGATACCGCCCAGCACTCCGCCGAGAACTCCGCCTCCGACGCCGCCGGGCACGCCGCCGGGCACACCGCCCGTAACGCCCGCCGAAGCCACCGGGGGAAGCTCGTCTTCCTTGATCATCGCGATCTCTTTCGGAATCGCCTTGGGCGCCATCAGGCGGTTCGCGTCGAATTGGCGCGGCGCCACTTTCACGATCTTCACGGCCACCGGCTGCGGCGGCGGGGGGGGCGGAGGCGGCGGGGGAGGAGCCACCAGCGACGCCGAGAGAGTCGCCATCGGAAGCGCCTCGAAGTAGATCAGGGGGATCACCACCAGCACGCCCAGCAGCAGCACCTGCACGAGAAACGAGATGAAGATCGACGACGCCTTCTGCGTCTTGTTCTTCTCGTCGATCAACGACTGCTCAAACATTTCTGCCTCCTATCCTCAAACTCGTGGACGGCCCGGCGCCGCCCTTACTTAACCGCTTTTCTGGGAGCGCCGGAAACGGCCGGAGCCACAGCGCCCTTCTTCCGGGTCTCCGTGAAGTTTTGCCAGAATACCAGAATCGGGCTCGCGATGAAAATCGACGAATACGTGCCCACCAAAATTCCCACCACCAGCGCGAACGCAAACCCGTTTAATACCGGCCCGCCGAAAAGCCACAAGGCCACCGCCGTCAAAAACGTCAATCCCGAGGTCAGAATCGTCCGGCTCAACGTCTGGTTGATACTCGCATTGACGATGTTGTAGAAACCGTCCTTCCGCGTCAAGCGGAGATTTTCGCGAATCCGGTCGAAGACGACGATCGTATCGTTCATCGAGTAGCCGACCAGCGTTAACAGCGCCGCGACGACGGTCAAGTCGATGGGCTTGTTGAACAGCGAAAACAACCCGATCGTGATCACGGTGTCGTGGAACACCGCGATCACCGCGGCGAAACCGTAGGCGAACTCGAACCGGAAGCCGATGTAGACCAGCATTCCCGCTAACGCCAGCAGCGTCGCCTGGATCGCTTTCGAACGCAGTTCGCCGCCGACCTTCGGCCCGACCACTTCCACATTGCGGATCGAGAACGGCGCGAGATAGGTCTCCTGCTTCAGCGCGTCCACCACCGCCTTCGTCACGCCCGGCACCGCCGCCAACTCGTCGTGATTGCGGATCAAACCGGAACGCGGCGGCGTGTTGCGGTACTCCATAATCGCCCTCGATAAATCCTGCAGTTGGATTTCGGACAGTGGCACTCCCGCGCGCTGCAGCGGTCCGCGCATTCGTTCCGCTAACGCGGCCTGCGAAGCGTTGTTGAAGTCGAGCTTGCCCGATTGGGGTTGCCCGAACGTCGTGTCGAGAGTATCCACCAGCGTGGCCCGCACCGACTCGAGTTCCTTGTCTTCCCGCAACTCCGTCCCGATAATCACTTCGTTATCCCCGGACGTCACTTCCTGCACCGAGATCTCGCCCGGAATTCGCGCCGACACCGCTGCGCGCACCTTGTCGACCTGCGGCTTCTCGGCGAAGCGCACGTTCATCATCGCGCCGCCCTTGAAGTCGATGCCGTACTCCGGGCCGCCTTTGACGATCAGGCTTCCCAATCCCACCGCGGTCAAAATCAGTGACGCGACGATGAAGGGCGTTTTCTTGCCCAGAAAATCGAAATTCGAACCTTTGAATAACTCCATTCGCTCCGTCGGTCATCGCGCCCGAGCCCATTTGGGGCTATAGACACCATGCCGTCCTTCCAGGTTCCCGGTTCCGGTTCGCGCTAAATGCTCAGCGCGGTAACCTGCTTCTTTCCCCCGAGTTCCCAATCGAAAATCGCCTTCGACACGAACACCGCCGTAAACACGTTGGCCAAGAGACCGATCACCAGCGTGACCGCGAAACCCTTAACCGCCGTCGTACCGAAGATAAACAAAAAAGCGCAGGAAACCACGGTAGTGACGTGCGTGTCGACGATCGTCCACCAAGCTTTCCCAAATCCCGCATCCACCGCCGCCGCCGGCAGTTTCCCCGCCCGCAACTCCTCACGGATGCGCTCGAAAATCAAAACGTTGGAATCGACTGCCATACCGATCAGCAGCACGATACCCGCAATGCCGGGCAAAGTCAGCACCGCACCGAAGTACGCCAAACACCCGATCAGAATGATGGCGTTCAGCACTAATGCCACCGTCGCGTTAATCCCCGACTTACGGTAGTAGAACAGCATGACCAGCGTCACGGCGACCAACCCAACCAGGCCCGCCCGCAAACCTTGCTGAATCGAATCCGCGCCAAGCGACGGGCCAACGCTGCGCTCTTCGAGATACACGATTCCGGCGGGCAGCGATCCGGCCCGGAGCACTAGCGCCAAGTCCGACGCTTCCTGCTGGCCGAACGCACCCGTGATGCGGCCCGAATCGGAAATCTTAGACTCGATCGTCGCCACGCTGCGGATGTTGTTATCGAGGACGACGGCCAGTCTCTTGCCGATGTTCGCTTCCGTAAAGCGCTCAAAGCGCCGGGCGCCGTCCTGCGACAGCACAAAATTCGTCTCCCACCGGCCGTTGGTCTGATCCTGGCTGGGGCGCGCGTCGCGCAGATCGCGCCCGGTAATCGTCGCGGACCGTGTCAACAGATACCACTGGTCCCCCGCGCCGGTCTCTCCCGCGCGCGGCGGTTGCTTACCGAGTTTCGTGTTCAGCGGCAGTACGCCGCCGAAGTTAGCGAGCGCCTGCTCCCGCGACGGAAACGGCCCTTCGCGCACTTCCGTGATTTCGAGCAGCGCCGCCGTTTGTAAAATTTGTTTGATTCGCGCCGGATCGTCCACGCCCGGCAGTTGCACTAGAATCTCGGACTCGTCTTCCGTGCGTCCGCTCTGCTGCACGCTCGACTCGGCGAGGCCGAGTCCGTTGATGCGATTCTCGATCGTATTCATCGAGCGCGTCACCGTATCTTTGCGCAACGCCAGCGCCTCGGTCGGCTTCAGATTCATCCGGTATTCGGTGGAATTCACCGCCGTCAGCGTCCACTGCGGATAGTTCTCGGTGATTACCGTGCGGAACGCCCCCGCCTTGTTCGCGTCGACACCCTTCACCTGGATCTCGATCTTCGCCGCATCTTCGATCTTCTGCGGATCGTTGCGGTCGAGCGCGGCATAGTTCACCTGCGCCTTACTCAGCTGATCTTTCAATTGCTCGATGACGCGGTCCGCTTCGGCCTTAAAGGCGTCCTGCACCTGCACCTGCAACATCAACTGGCTGCCGCCCCGTAAATCGAGCCCAAGACGGATATTCGAATTCCAGTTGGCGATCAACTCTTCCTTCGATTTCGGAAGACCGAAAATCCCGTAGAGGCAGACCAACACGGTCGCCAAAATCAGCAAGAACTTAAATTGAGTGCTCTTCATCTTCTTACCGCCAACTTCAACCCGCTTTTTGCCCCACCAGTCCGGTAACGGCGCTGCGGGCCACCAATACCTTCAAGCCGTCGGGCTTCAGGCGCAGCACTAGAGTATCCTCTTCCGCGTTGATCGCGAAAATGGTACCGATCATCCCGCCGCTGGTCACCACATCGTCGCCGTTCTTCAACCCGTCGAGCATCGCCTTCGTCTGTTTCTTCTGCCGCTGCATGGGCAGGAACAAAAGGAAATAGAAAATGGCGAAAATCAGCAGGACCGGCAGGAAACCGAGAATCGGATTGGACTGAGCCGCAGGCATACCGTTATCGATCTTACGCGTTACAACCGTGGGTTCGCTGGCCGGAGACTCGCTTAGAACGTACTAGTCCAAACTCGCCGGGCGGGACCGCATTTTCTCCACAAACCGGGGGAAAACCCCAAGCAATAGAGCGTCGCGCATTCCCCGGGCGATGTCAAGGTAATGGCGCAAGTTATGCATCGTGGCGAGCGTCGAAAACAACATCTCGCCCGCCTGGAAAAGATGCCGCAGATAGGCGCGCGAAAAATGGCGGCAGGTATAGCAGCCGCAATTCTCGTCGAGCGGCCGCGGGTCGTCCGCGTAGCGCGCCTGCTTGATCGACACCCGGCCGGCGTTCGTGAATAACGTTCCGTTGCGTGCGTTACGCGTGGGCATCACGCAGTCCATCATGTCCACGCCGAGGGCGACGTACTCCGGCAACTCTTCGGGCAAGCCAACGCCCATCACATAACGCGGTCGTTCGAGCGGTAGCGCCGCCGCGCTCGCCTCCGCCATTTCGAGAGACAGAGGACGCGGCTCCCCAACGGAGAGTCCGCCGATCGCGTACCCGTGCGCGTCGAGTTCGACCAGCGCCCCCGCGCATTCGCGCCGCAAATCGGCATGCATGCCGCCCTGAACGATTGGAAATAGCGCATGGCTTGCCGCTCGATCGGCGCGAGGTCCGCGATAATGCTCGAACGCCTCCCGCGCCCAGGCCACCGTCCGGCGCATCGCTTTTTCCACGCGGCGCCTGTCCTCGGGATATGCGGGACACTCGTCCAAAACCATCGCGATGTCCGATCCGAGGGCGAGTTGCACGTCGACGGTCGAGGCGGGTGTAAACAGATGCTTCGAGCCGTCGAGGTGCGACTGGAACACGACGCCTTCGTCGCGGATCTTACGGAGCTTCGAGAGCGAAAACACCTGGAAGCCGCCGGAATCGGTGAGAATCGCGCGATCCCATTGCATGAATCGATGCAGGCCGCCCAACCGCTCGACGGTCTCGTGCCCTGGGCGCAGATAGAGGTGATACGTGTTCGCGAGGATCACCGGCGGATCGGCCTCGGCGATCAGATCGCGCGGCGTCAGGCCCTTTACCGTCGCCTGCGTGCCGACGGGCATGAAGATTGGCGTGGGGATAGCGCCGTGCGGCGTGTGCAGTTTCCCCGCGCGCGCCTTGGTAACCGGGCAGACGGCTTCTATTTCGAACTCGAAAGGCAATTGTCGATTGTACTCTTGATGCAGTTTGATGCAGTTATCGATGCTAAACTGCATCACATGAACCGACGCCGCGTTCCCATTCCGGCGAAGCGCCGAACTACCTTAACGTTGCCTACCGACTCGCTGCGTCAGGTTGAAGCGCTGGCGATGCAAAAGGGCGTTACGGCCAGTGCGATCGTCGCCGGTATGATCTCCGACGGCTTGAGCGCACAGGCGGCGGCCAAGCGCGGCCGCGATGTAGTTGAAGCTTACCGGCGCGCCTTCGACGGCTTTACGGAAGAAGAGCGGCTACTGCTCGACGGCATTGTTTTGGATCCCCTTCCGCCGCGCAAGCGCAAATGAACTCGCCTTTCCTGCTCGACACCAGCGCCGAGAGTTGGCTGACGCGTGAAGGCTTCGACGAACGCCAAGAGTGGTTACGGCGACAGATCGCGCTTCAGCGGGTCCGCGTTTCGGCGGTAACTGTGGTCGAGCGGGTTAAGGGATATGTCGCGTTGTGGCGCAAGGCGGAGCCGGCCGACCAGCCCGCGATCGAGAAGGCGCGGGTCGCGTATCTATCGGCCGCTACTCAAATAGTTCCCTTGAGCGTGGAAGCGGGGGTCGCCGCCGGCGAAATCATGGCGCTGTTGCCCGATCCGCCGACACCGCCGCGCCGCTCGTATCGGGCCGCGGAGTCTCGGCAAGAACGCCTATCGCGCTGGCGTTTTGACATTCTGATTGCGGCGACGGCTTTGGTTTCCCGCATGCCGCTCGTGCATAACAACGCCGCCGACTTCGAACCGATTCGTGGGATCGTCGAACGCATCCCCAGCCGTTTCCCGACGCTCGGACCGCTCGACTTGATCCGGTGCTCGACGCTGATAATCTAACGTCCATGACTTCCCTACTCGTTACCTGGCTGGTTAGCGCCGTGAGCCTGCTCGTCGTCGCCTATTTGGTGCCCGGATTCTCGGTAAGCGGAATTGTCGCGGCACTCATCGCGGCCGTCGCCATAGGGTTGGTGAACGGCACGCTTGGAGCTTTTTTGAAGCTCGTTACGTTTCCGTTGTCGGTGATCACCCTCGGGTTGTTTTGGCTGGTCATCAACGCCCTGATGCTGATGGCGGCGGCGGCGATCGTGCCGGGATTCCGCGTCGACGGTTTCGGATCGGCGTTCGTCGGCGGAATTCTCCTATCGATCGTCAACACCGTGTTTGGCTGGGTCGCTAAACCCGCCATCAAGAAGAGCAAAGCGGCGGGCGCTTAAGCCAAGCGCGCACGCGGCGAGCGGACCGCCTGTACGGCGAGCGGCGCGGAATCCTTGCGCAGTTTCCGCATCACCGTTTCCTCGTTCGCCGCCGGATCGAGATACACGGTTACGCAATGTTTGGCTTCGTCCACCGAAACGGCGTGAACGCCCTGCTTGCCGAGGTACTTCTTGGCCAGCGTGCCTTGTAGCTCGAGAAGTTCTTGGCTCATGGCGCTACTCCCATAGTAGTTCGATTTCCATCTCGCGGCAGACCTGGGCGATGGGATGGGCGTAATAGAAGTCGCCCTGCGGATCGACGGCGCTCAGTAATCCCACGGCCCGGCGCGTGCCTTCTTCGAGAACCAGCGAGCCGCTGTCCCCGGTTTCGCCCACCGAGTTTTCATCCTTCGACGACGCATCGACGCGGATCAGGTTTAGGAACCGCAGCGGACGCTCCCGGCGCGGATCCTCAACGTCGGCGATCAATCCGGTATCGGTGACGCGCCCTACGGTGAAACCCGAAGTCCGGCCATGCTTCGCGACCCGCATGCCTTTCTCCGCCGACAGCGGCGCGCCGATCGCGCCGATGGAGCAGACTTCGGAGCGCCACTCCACGCCTCGCTCGATCGTGGCCACCGCCGCGTCCACCTCGATCGGAACCGTCAGATGCAGCCGCGAAGCGCGTAGTACCGTGGCCACGAGTTCCCCGCCCTGCCGGATCGGCGTCCCGCGGACGCGCCCCTCGAGCGGCGCGAATACATGGCTGTTGCCGAGGATTAACGGATCCGGATCGTCGCCCTCACGAATCGACTTTGCGAACGCACCCAGCGTTCCGGCGGGACCGCCTTCACGGCCGATCTCGATCCCGCCCAGCAGCGGGCGCACGCGGCCCTTTCGATTCTCCGAGCATCCGGCGAGGCGCGCCATGGGACTCTCGACTAATCGAACGGGAATGCCGTCCACTTTGCCGGGAAGCGACTCGGGCGCGGCGTTGAGGTTGGTGACATAGACCAGCACCGCCGGCGATTCTTCAGTACCGCCTAGGCCGACCGCATGCACGCGCGACGGCGTTTCATGCGATTCGTCGAAGCGATGCATATGCAGAGCGGCCAAGCCCGGCAGCCGCCGGGTAGCGGCCCGGGCGTGCCCCAGAAACCGCTCGGCCAGATCGTCTCGCACATCCGCTGGGTTCCGCATCTCTCCCTGTTACGATAAAGGACTCCGAACCCTTCCCCCACAATGTCTCTGCGTTTTTACAACACGCTAACCCAGCGCGTCGAGGATTTCGTTCCGCAAGACGGAAAAACGGTGCGCATGTACACCTGCGGACCTACCGTTTACAACTACGTTCACATCGGCAACCTCCGGACGTTTCTGTTTCAGGATCTGCTGCGGCGTTGGCTGAAGGCGCGCGGCTACTCGTTGATGCACGTCATGAACATCACCGACGTGGACGACAAGATCATCCGCGACGCGGCGAAAGCCGGGCTCGGCCTGCACGAGTTCACGGCGATTTACGAGAAGGCGTTTCTCGAAGACATCGCCCGTCTTCGCATGGAAGGCCCGGAAAAGGTGGTGCGCGCGACGGACCACATCGGCGAGATGGTGACCTTTGTCCAGGAGCTAACACGCAAAGGGTTCGCCTACGAAAGCCAAGGTTCGCACTACTTTTCGATTTCCAAATTCCCGGAGTACGGCAAGCTGTCGCACAAGGATTTAGGCGGCCTGAAGAGCGGCGCGCGCGTCGATGTCGATGAGTACGACAAGGACAATCTGAGCGATTTCGTGCTCTGGAAAGCGAAGAAGGACGGCGAGCCTTCCTGGGACACCGCCATTGGCGACGGGCGGCCCGGCTGGCATATCGAATGCTCCGCGATGGCGATGAAATATCTGGGCGACACGCTCGACATCCACGCGGGCGGTATCGATCTTACTTTTCCGCATCACGAAAACGAAATCGCGCAATCGGAAGCGCTGTCGGGCAAACCATTCGCCAAGTACTGGCTGCACTCGGAGCATTTGTCGGTGGATTGGACGAAGATGTCGAAGTCGCTCGGCAATATTTATACGTTGCGCGACATCGCCGGCATGGGCTATTCGCCCGAATCGCTGCGTTACCTCTTGGCCTCGGTACCGTATCGCAAGAAGCTCAACTTCACGTTCGACGGTCTGAAAGCGGCGGCGACTTCGATTGAGCGGCTGCGCAACTACAAACTGCGCCTCGAAACCGCGCAGTTCGGCGAAGGCGAATCGGAGGCGCTTACAGCGCGCACAGTGGGGGCTCTGCAGGCTTTCGAGGAGGCGCTCGACGACGACTTGAACACGGCGGAAGCGTTGGCCGCGGTGTTCGAACTGGTGCGCGACACCAACTCGGCGATGGATTCGGGCGAGTTTCGCGCGGGGAATGTCGCGCCGGTTGTGCGTTTTCTCGAACGGTTCGATTCGATCTTCGACGTTCTGAAACCGGCCGCGGCGGAGGGCGGCTGGAGCGACGCCGAAATTCAGGCGCTCGTCGAAGAGCGTGCGCAAGCGAAGAAGCGGCGCGATTTCGCCCGCGCGGACGAGATTCGCAAGCAACTCGCCGAAGCGGGCGTCATCCTCGAAGACACCAAAGACGGCGTCCGCTGGAAGAGAAAATAAAGCGCAGAGGCGGAGTTCGGCTCCGTCCGTTGTGCGCGGAAAGAAAATAGTGGATATTCGCACCAAAGCGGTCCATGTCGGCGACCGCAAGAAACCCGGCGAACACATCCCCGTCGCGACGCCGATTTACACCGCGTCGAGTTTCATCTACGAAGATCAGCGCGTCGCCGACGAAGTGTTTGCGGGCGATCGCGCGGGATATGTGTATTCGCGGCACGAGAACCCCACC
The DNA here is from genome assembly GCA_033763835.1 of Bryobacteraceae bacterium. Lineage (GTDB taxonomy): Bacteria > Acidobacteriota > Terriglobia > Bryobacterales > Bryobacteraceae > JAPKYZ01. The sequence goes on from JANRJS010000028.1 coordinate 87,823, forward strand.
AACGTCGCGCTCGAAGAACTGGTGACGGCGCTCGAAAGCGGCGCGGGAGCGCTGGCGGCGTCGTCCGGAATGGCGGCGCTGCACTTGGCGCTGACCGCCGCCCTAGTCGACCGCCCTAAGCGCATTCTCGCGGCGAGCGCGATCTACGGCGCTACCGTCGGCATGCTGCAGAAGGCGATGGAGCCGTTCGGCGTCGAGGTGGAATGGGTGGACATCTGCGAAGCGGCGGCCGTGGCCGAAGCGGCTTCGCGATTCCGGCCCGGCTCAATTTTGATGGAGACGGTGTCGAATCCGCTGCTCCGCATGGGTCCGCTCGACCGGATCGGCGAAATCGCGCGGGCCAATGGTGCGGCCCTCGTGGTCGACAACACGTTTACCACTCCCATGCTGGTCCGTCCTCTCGAACTCGGCGCGCACTTAGTGGTACATTCCGCGACGAAGTATCTTTCGGGTCACGGCGACGTGCTGGGCGGATTCGTCGTCTCCGATCCCGAGCATCTCGCCGCCGTTCGCTCGCTGGCGCGGTCCTACGGCCCGGTGATGGGGCCGTTCGAGGCTTATCTATCGATGCGCGGTATCAAGACCTTCCCGCTGCGCATGGAGCGGCAATGCGCGAACGCGATCGCCGTGGCCGAGTGGCTGACCCGGCATCCGAAGGTCGAACGCGTCCACTTCAATGGCGATCCGGCGCATCCCGACGCAGCCACCGTCGCCCGGCTGATGCCGGCCGGTCTGTTCGGCGCGATCGTCGCCTTCGAAATCCGGGGAGCGGATCGCGAAGGCGTGTTCGATTTCATGAACCGCTTACGGCTCGTCGTACCGGCTACGTCGCTGGGCGACGTGCACAGCATGTTGCTCTACCCGGCCATGGCGTCGCACCGCGAAATCGCGCCAAAACAACGGCTGAAGATGGGGATTCGCGAGAATCTGGTCCGGCTGTCCGTCGGCATCGAAGCCGTCGAGGACATTCTCGCGGACCTCTCGAACGCTCTGACATACTAAGCAAACAATGTTTCTGTTCGCCGCGACGATTTTCGTCAGCGCTTTCCTGTTGTTTCAGGTTCAGCCGGTCATCGCCAAGATGATCCTCCCCTGGTTCGGCGGCTCCGCCATGGTCTGGACCAGTTGCATGCTGTTTTTTCAGTTGTTGCTGTTGGCCGGCTACGCCTACTCGCACCGATTGGTTGAGCGTCCCCGCGACCGTCAGTCGCGGCTGCACTTGATTTTGCTGGGCCTGAGCCTGCTATCGCTGCCTATCATTCCGCGCGCGATTTTCAAACCTCAAGGCGGCGACAATCCTCTATTGGGCATCCTGTTGGTACTCGCCACTTCGGTGGGCTTGCCATACTTCATGCTCTCCACCACCGGCCCGCTCATGCAGGCCTGGTATTCCGCCCTGCATCCCGGCAAGCTGCCCTACCGATTGTTCGCTTTGTCGAACCTGGGTTCGCTGATCGCGCTAATCGCTTATCCGGTGGCCGTGGAGCCGAGCGTTCCTTTGCGCATGCAGGGTTTTGTCTGGTCCGGCCTTTATGCGGTTTTCGCCGCTTTGTGCGCTTACACGGCATGGCGAGTTCGTAACGCCCCTATACCCGCACCGGGCCCGGTCGCGGTCCCGGTGGCCGCAGAGGGCGAAATCGCCGTCGAAGCCCCCGCGATTCCCCCGCCGCCCTCAATGCGGCAGCGTATCGCCTGGGTGGCTCTAGCCGCCTGTGCGTCGGTCTTATTGCTTTCGGTGACGAATTACCTGTCGCAGAACGTCGCCGCCATCCCCTTTCTGTGGGTGCTTCCGCTTTCGCTTTATTTGCTCAGTTTCATGCTCACGTTCGATAGCGACTTTTGGTATCAACATTGGTTTTTCGCCGTGCTCACCGCCGCCACATTGGGTTTGATGGCTTACCCGTTCTGGAAACCCGGCGACGAAACCAACATGAAGCTTTACATCGTGGCGTATTCGGCCGGATTGTTTATTTGCTGCATGTTCTGTCATGGTGAGATTGCGCGCAAGAAACCTCACCCCCGCTATCTCACGGGCTTCTATTTGATGATTTCGATCGGCGGCGCTCTCGGTGGCCTGTTCGTTAGTCTGCTGGCTCCGTTGCTATTGCCGTATCACTACGACCTAAGCGTTGGATTGGCGATGCTCGGACTGGCGGGTTTATTCGCCTTATACCGCGAGTCCTGGATTACCGACATTCTATGGGCGGCGCTCGCGATCTTTCTGATCGTCTCCGTGTATCGGGACATCCAAAACTCGCGCGGCGACAATATTCTGATCACGCGGAACTTCTATGGGGCTTTGCGCATTCGCGAGTCCGGGTCCGACCTCGATAACAGCAAGTTGCGCACGCTGGTGAACGGTACGATTAACCACGGCGCGCAGTACGTTTCCAAAGAGCGTTCGCGCGTACCGACCACGTACTACGGCGAAAAGACCGGCGCGGGATTGTCGATTCTCGAGTTGCGCCATCCCGGGATGAAACTCGGAGTGATCGGCCTAGGCACCGGCACGCTCTCGACTTACGGTAAACCCGGCGATCACGTCAAGATCTACGAGATCAATCCCCGAGTGGTGGAAATCGCCCGGACGTGGTTCACCTACCTGCGCGATTGCGAAGCGAAGGTCGATATGGTGATGGGCGATGCCCGGCTGTCTCTCGAACGGGAGGAGCCGAACGGCTTCGATGTACTCGCCGTAGACGCTTTTTCGAGCGACGCGATCCCCGTCCACCTGCTCACTCTAGAAGCCGTACAGTTGTACCTCAAACACATCCGGCCGGACGGCGTCGTCGCGATTCATGTGTCGAATAAGTATCTCAGCTTGACGCCGGTGGTCCGGCGGATCGCTCAAGAGTTGAAGAAACCGGTGCTGCAGGTGGAGAGCCGGGAGAACGGGGCGCTCGAGCAGTTTTCGGCGGACTGGATTCTCGTCGCCCACTCGCCGCAAGTATTCGACCGCCCGGCGTTCCGCGCCGCCGCCTCAAATCCCGCGCCCGAGCCCGGCACGCCACTGTGGACGGACGACTACTCGAATCTCTTCCGAATCATGCGCTAACGCTACGGCTCCCGAACGTCGAGCCCGGTGGGCGCTACCAGTCGCATGTGCCGGACGTTCCAAGTCAGCAAGGTTTTCGCTCCGGCGGAAGCCGCCACGTGCGCCAGATGCGCGTCATGAATCTGCCCGCTCACCGCGCCCAGTTGCGCCGCCCTTTCGAGAAGCGCCCACGTATCCACCAAAGCCTCGGCGGGCTTTCCCAACGGATCGAGCGCCCGCAGAATCAGAATCGCTTCGCGCGGAGACGCCCGGTACGGCCTTGGCATGCGCGTCAGCACTGAGTAAGTCTCTCGGAGAGCGTGGTCAGGTACGAGGAACTCGGTTCCGTTCTCCAGTAGATCGTTCAGGGCCGCCAACGATCGAACATGAAGCGAGTGCCATCCCGACAACGCTGCGACCAACACATTCGTGTCGAACGCGATCATTTGATACCCATAAACTCATCCATGGGACCATTCCGGATTTCCTCAATAAGCTTGTTCAGGTCGTCCATCGTCATTTTCGGGGTACCCGGTGGAGCCTGCATGACCAGGAGCCTACCCTTGCGAACGATACGCACCTCGTCGCTTGGCAGAGTGTCGATTCGGATCGAGCCGTCCCGCTCCGCGATCTCTACTTTGGCCCCCGCCTTCAATCCCAGCGAATCTCGAATCGCCTTCGGAATTACCACTCGTCCTGCCGCATCGATGGTAGTCGTCATGACATCATAATGGCATTTTGCTGGCATCGTAATCGTCAAAAAATAAGCCCGCCCCATCGCTGGAGCGGGCTTGAGTAAACCGGAAATCCTTCCAGCGCGGCCCATCGAGGCCGCGCCAGTTGGCCGCCACGCTAGTGGCTAGTAATCCATGTCCGGGCCGTGGCCGCCGGGAGCGGGAGCCGCCGGTTTCTTCTCCGGAATCTCGCAGATCATCGCTTCGGTGGTCAGCATCAGCGCCGAGATCGAAGACGCGTTCTGCAGCGCCGTCCGGGTGACCTTCGCCGGGTCGATGACGCCCGCCTTCAGCAGATCCTCGTACTCGCCCGACGCCGCGTTGAAGCCGTAGTTGGCGTCCTTCGAGTCCCGAACCTTACCGATGACGATCGCGCCTTCGTAGCCCGCGTTGTTCGAGATCGCCCGCAGCGGCTCTTCGCAAGCGCGCCGGATGATGTCGACACCGATCTGTTCGTCGCCTTCGAGCTTCAGGCCGGACAGAGCCGACGCCGCGCGCAGTAGGGCCACGCCGCCGCCGGGAACGATGCCTTCCTCGACCGCCGCGCGAGTAGCGTGCAACGCGTCCTCGACACGAGCCTTCTTTTCCTTCATCTCGGTCTCGGTGGCCGCGCCGACCTTAATCACCGCCACGCCGCCCGCGAGCTTCGCCAACCGCTCCTGCAACTTCTCGCGGTCGTAGTCCGAGGTGGTCTCCTCGATCTGCGCGCGCAACTGCTTGATGCGGCCTTCGATCGTCTTGCCCTGGCCCGCGCCGTCGATGATCGTCGTGTTGTCCTTGTCGACGGTCACGCGCTTCGCCCGGCCCAGGTCTTCGAGACGTACGCCCTCAAGCTTAATGCCCGTCTCTTCGAAGATGGCCTTGCCGCCGGTCAGGATCGCGATGTCCTCGAGCATGGCCTTGCGGCGGTCGCCGAAGCCCGGAGCCTTCACCGCGCAAGCGTTCAGCGTGCCGCGCAGCTTGTTGACCACGAGAGTCGCCAGCGCTTCGCCTTCCACTTCTTCCGCGATGATCAGCAGCGGCTTGCCCGAACGCGCGATCTGCTCGAGCACCGGCAGCAGATCCTTCATGTTCGAGATCTTCTTTTCGTGGATCAGGATGTAGGGATCTTCGAGCACCGCTTCCATCCGGTCCGGATCGCTAATGAAGTAGGGCGAGAGATAGCCGCGGTCGAACTGCATGCCTTCGACCGTGTTCAGTTCGGTGTGCATGGTCTTCGACTCCTCGACCGTGATCACGCCGTCCTTGCCGACCTTCTTCATCGCCTCGGCGATCGTCTCGCCGATTTCCTTGTCGCCGTTCGCCGAAATGGTGCCCACCTGCGCGATCTTCGCGTCGTCGGTGACATCCACCTTCTGCTTTTTCACTTCCTCGACGACCACTTCGACGGCCTTCTCGATGCCGCGCTTCAGCGCCATCGGATTCGCGCCCGCCGCTACCGACTTCACGCCTTCGCGGAAGATGATCTGCGCGAGAATCGTCGCCGTGGTGGTGCCGTCGCCCGCGACGTCCGAGGTCTTCGACGCCACTTCGCGCACCATCTGCGCGCCCATGTTCTCGAGCGGGTCCTTCAGCTCGACTTCCTTCGCCACCGTCACGCCGTCCTTGGTGATCGTCGGGCCGCCGAACTTCTTTTCCAGGACCACGTTACGGCCTTTCGGTCCAAGCGTCACTTTAACCGCGTCGGCCAACTGGTTCACGCCGCGCAGGATCGCCTGCCGGCTGTTCTCGCTATAAACGATTTGCTTCGCTGGCATGTTCTCTCTCCTTACTTACCTTTCTTCGACGTGCCGTTTTCGAGCACGCCCAGGACTTCGTCTTCCCGCATAATCAGGTACTCGACGCCGTCTTGCTTAAAGTCGCTGCCCGAATACTTACCGAACAACACATGGTCGCCGGCCTTCACATCGAGCGCCGTCAGCGTCCCATCGTCCAGGCGCTTGCCCTTACCGACCGCCACCACTTCGCCCTTTTGCGGCTTTTCTTTTGCGGAATCGGGGATGATGATCCCGTTGATCGATTCCTCTTCGGCTTCGATCCGTTTGACCACAATGCGGTCGTAAAGCGGACGAATGTTCATAACCGTACTACCCCCTCAATCTTGGAGTTCGAGTGTCTACTTCAGGAAATCTGAGCGGCACACGCGAATGTTGTGCCCAACACATTGAAGTTTTAGCACAGCTAGGCGTCGAGTGACAAGCTAACGCGACAACTTACTGAAATAATTACAGATATCTGTAGTTAAAATTTAATAATAAATAGTTCCCAAGCCATGGACACGCTCAAAATCCCGCCGGCTGCGTGTAGCGACGGTCAGTCCACGGACGATGGCGGTGGCGGCAATCCAAAGATCGTTACTTCCGATCGGCGTACCGCTCTCTCTTAATCGCCGCCGCTCCGAAGCCCATACCTCAGCGATTTCGCCGGTGACCGGTAGTTGAGGAAACCGGGCGAGTATGCGGTTGCCCTCCGCTCTTCGCTCCGTGGGCACACCCTCCAAGAACTCGCCACAAGTGATCACGCTAATCGAGAATTGTCGACCGGCTTCCTGTCGAAGGAAATCAGTCGCTGGGCCGCCACCCCGGCGGCGTTCGCGCTCCCAATCGATCAGAAGCGTCGTCTCGGCTAGGAATCCCACTTTGAGGGCGCAACTTCCGCCGAGCCTTTCAGCCGCTCAATTTCGTCGAGGATTCGGTCGTCCAGTAACGGGCCGTCGGACTCCAAGCTCGCTAAAATCTCGCTGCCAAGTCCGCGCGGCCGATCCCAGTGCGCCCTGCGCAAGACCTGCGAAAAGCTGTCTCGGGGAGTCCGCTTTTGGGCGACAAGGCGGTCATAAACATCCAACTCGATGGTAATCGTCTTAGTCGCCATACATGGATCATACACGAAGAGCTATAAGTTACGGCGTCAGCGTAAGCTGCCGCTCCCGGAAGCCGAACGAGTTTGTGGCTCGGATCGTCACCGCCGTGTTCACGCCCACGGCCCCCGTATCGATTGGAAATGTCGCCGATAACGATCCGGCTGGCACAGTCACCGTGGTGGGAACCGGCGCGAGCGCGGGGTTTGTCGAGCTCATGGTCACCACCGTTCCACCCGGAGGCGCAGGAGCGTTCAGCGTCACCTGCATGGTGACCCGCGTTCCACCTTTCACCGTCGGCGGTCCATAAACGTAAGAAATAATTGCCGGTTCCAAGCGCGAGACGGCGGTGCGCGAAGTCGCCCCCAGTGTTCCGGTGAACGTGACATTGGTGGTCATCGTTACCGGCAATGTGGTCACGACGACGGTCGCTGACCGGGTCCCGGCGGCGATCGTCACACTCGTTGGAACCGGGGCGGCGGCGCTGTTCGAGGATAGAGACACCGTGGTGCCGCCGCCTGGCGCGTTCGAGGCGAGCGTCACGGTCAGGTTCAATTTTCCTCCCCCCATTTGCGGTGTCGTGACGGATAGGCTTTGCAAACTAGGATCGATCGTCAGGTTCGCCGTGCGGACCGCCACTAGAGTCGCGGTAATCGTGGCGGTCGTGACCGCTCCGACACCCACGGTCGAAATTGGGAAGCTCGCCGTCAGCGCACCGCCGGGTACGGCAACGTTTGGGGGAACGGTAGCGGCGGAGCTATTGCTGGACAACGCCACCGTCATTCCGCCGGCCGGGGCGGCGCCGTTCAGCGTAACTGTTCCGGTGCTGAGCGCGCCCCCGGTTACGCGATTTGGGTTCAACGTCAGACTAAACAGCGTCGGCGCGGCCACTGTCGCGGAGGCGGTCTTCGACGTACCCGCGTGCACGGCGGCGATCGTGAACGGCGTGTTGACCGAAACCGGCGCCGTCGAGATCGGGAACGTCGCCGTACCGCTACCCGCGGGGATGGCGACCGAGGGCGGGACGCTCGCCGCCGGAGCCGAACTCGAGAGTGTCACGACAATGCCGCCAGGCGGGGCGTTGGTGTTGAGATACACCGTTCCGGTGAGCGTCCCGCCGCCCACCACCGAGTTCGCCGAAATGGTCATCGCACCTAGATATGGCGCGGTGGTGATCGTGTTGGCGAGCGTTTTGCCCGGAATCGTAGCGTTGAGGATCGCGGAAGTCACGACGGTGGTCGTCAACGTCGAGATCGGGAACGTGACCCCGGTCGCCCCGGCGGGAACGGTCGCCGAAGCCGGAACGGTCGCCACCGCGGGCGACTTGCTAAGTAGATTTACCGCAATGCCCCCCGGGGGCGCGGGCGCAGCCAAGTTAATGAAGCCGGTGGACGCCGATCCCCCGATAACGCCTTGCGGGTTGACGACAAACCAATCCTCCGCTCCCAAAGGAAACGGCGCGCGCCCTCCGGAGAACGGCCGGTAAAGAGGATCGCCGAAATGCGACACCATCCACTTGGTGTGCGGCGTGTGGCGTAGCGCCGCATCTCCGACGTTCGCGCCGCCGAGCAGGTCGCGAAAGAAGCCGTCGGGGTGTAGCAGACCGTCGAGATAGGGTTCGCTGATCGATCCGCTGGTCATTGTGATGCCGCGCAGCATCGCGTTGGCCGACCAGTTTGGGCCGCCGCGGGGGTCGAGCGCCGAAGCGCTATCGAGGTGAAATCCGATGGCCCCGGTATTCCAGCTAAACGCGTCGTTGTAGTTATTGAACGAATACCAGCCGGTGTAAACAATCGCTCCATCGCAGCGGGCGGGAGCTGGAGAGGTGCCGAACTCGGCGTAATTCGAATCCTCGACGACCGTAAATCCGGCCTGCGTCAAAAAACTTGCCGCGCGCGACATATCCCATTCGGCGGTGCTGTAGCTGGCGTCGGCCTGGGGAGCGATCAGGCCGCCCCGCCGGTCGATGCAGGCGATTCCCGACAAACCCGAGGTTTCTGCCGCGATAGCCTTATCGACCATCCCCTGCGCGATCGCCGCCGACGGAGCGTCGAGACGAAAGACGGAAAAAATCGTCTTCGCGCCAGGGGCGGCCCGGTGATCGGAAAGGCTCTGGAACGCCTGGTAGTAGTTGCCCTGCGACTGGATGAATGCCGCATAGGCGTGCGGAGCGTCGGGATACAGGCTCCACGTACCGCCTTGCTCGTCGAACAAATCGCTCATCGCGGAATCGAGTCCGTAGACACGCCCGTTCACCGAAAGCTTGTACGGCATTTTGTAAGCCATGACGATGTAGAGCGTCTTGGCGCGTCCCACGGCGTCCACGCAGGCGCGCACCGGATTGCGGACCGTCGCCTCCCAGGTGGGCCGGTCGAGCGCGACGTTCGAAGGAGGCAGTACCGGGCATAAGTTCGCGGCGGGAATCGCCCGGCGCGTTGCGTAGTAATTGGCGACGGAGGCCGATTCGGCATCGCCCGCGTTGTACACCACAACAACCCGATCTGGGAGCGGCCAAGGCTGAGCGGTAACAGCCAGCCCGGCGAAAAGGAAGAGGGCGGACGAAAGGCGCATGCCGGTCACCTCGCCCTCTAGTTTACGTGCGCGAGCGCGCTAGGGACGCAGGGTCAAGGCTCGTTCCTTGAAGTTCGCCGCGCAACTCGCCCGGATCGTCGCTGTGGCTTGCGAGGATACCCGATACGTCGTAACGGTGAAGTTGGCCGAAGCGACTCCGGCCGGGATGGTGATGGTAGCCGGAACGCCGGCCATCGTGGGCTGGCTCGACGAGAGCGCGATTGTCGCGCCACCGGGTGGCGCGGGAGCGTTTAGCGTCACGGTCCAAGTAACCGGGTTGCCGCTCTTGACCGACGAGAGCCCGGTAAGGGAAGCGAGGATCGCGGATTCCACGCGCGACACAGCCGTTCGCGTGGCCATGCCGAGGGTGGCGGTAAGCGTCACGTTAACCGGAGCGGAGACGGCGGTAGTGGTGATGGTCAGGGTCGCGGATTTCGCTCCGCCCAGGACGGTAATGGTTGCCGGTACCGGAACCACGGCGGGGTGTGTCGAAGACAGCGCCACCACCATACCCCCTAACGGCGCGGATTCGGCGAGTGTGACCGTCAGGCTTAGCTTGGTACCACCCATGAGCGGTGTGGTCACGCTGAGTCCGGATAATCCCGGCGCGGTGAGCGTAAGCGTCCCGGAACGAGACGCCCCTCCGTAACTGGCCGTCAAAGTGACCGTCGTGTCGGCGGCGACGGTGGAAGTCGCAAGATTGAATTGCAGTGCCGAACTCCCCGCCGGAATCGTGATCGACGGCGGAACCGGAACGGAGGAACTGGAACTCGAGAGCGTCACGGTAATTCCCCCCGAGGGCGCGGGTCCGTATAGCGATACCGTGGCGGAGACGGACGATCCGCCCACCGGCGCGGCGTCGGAGACGGTAATCGCACGCAACCAGGGCAGTGTGGTGATCGTGTTTTCGAGCTTCTTGTTGCCTGGCAGCGTCGCTATAAATACGGAGCGGTTGGCGTCGGCCGTGGCGGTGGTCGCGATCGGAAAGGTCGCCGAAATCGATCCCGCCGGGACGAAAACGGAAGCGGGCACTGTGGCTACCGACGGAGTTCTGCTTTCAAGAGGAACGGTCAATCCTCCGCTGGGCGCGGGGATGGCAAGGTTGATGCGCCCGCTTGCCGGGAGACCGCCGACGATCTCCGGCGGGTCGAGCCGGAACCAGTCTTCGGCCGCCAGCGGGAACGGCGATTTTCCGCCGGGAAACGGCCGGTAGAGCGGGTCGCCAAAATGGGAAATCATCCATTTGGTGTGCAGGGTGTTTCGGAACGCGGCGTCGGCGGCGTTCGCTCCGCTTAAGATGTCCCGAAAGAAGCCATCGACGTTGGTAAGCCCTTCCAGGTACGGTTCGCTCACGGCGCCGCTGGTCATGGTGACGCCGCGGGAGAGCGAATTCGAGGTCCAATTGGTGCCCCCGCGCGGGTCTAGCGCCGATCCGCTATCCAAGTGGAACGCCATCGATCCGTTGTTCCACGTGTATACGTCGTTGTAATTGTTGTACGAATACCAGCCCGCGTAGAACGCCGCGCCGTCGCACCGCAAGGGAGCGGGCGACGTGCCAATTTCCGCGAAGTAGGCGTCCTCGATCAAGGGGAACCCGGCGAGCTCGATAAAGTCTCCGGCTTTCGAAAGGTTCCACTCGCCCGCACCGTTGCCCGAATCCGGCTGATATCCGATCAATCCGCTGCGGCGGTCGATGCAAGCCGTTCCGGTGAGCCCAGACGACTCCGCGGCGATCGCTTTATCCACCAAGCCTTTCGAGATCGCCGCTGAGGGACCGTCGAGGCGGAAAACCGGATAGATTGCGTGCGCGCCGGCGCTTACCCGGTAATCGGCCAACGATCGCAAAGGCGGATAGTAGTTGCCTTGCGATTGCGCCAATGCCGCGTAGCTGTGAGGCGGACTCGGCAAGGCATCCCAATAACTGCCATCCTCGTCGTAAAGATCGGATAGCGCGGAATCGAGACTGAAGGGCCGCCCATTCGCCATGAGCCGGAACGGCGTGTTGTACGTCATGACGATGTACAAGATTTTCGACTTGCCCACGGCGTTAATGCACGCCCGGACCTTGTCGCGAATGACGGTCTCGTAGTTCCCCCGGTCGAGGACAATCGCGGATCCCGGCGTCACCGGGCACAAGTTAGCCGAAGGAATTCCACGGCGGGAAATGTAGTGGCTAGCGACGGAGACCGAATCCGCGTCTCCGCTGTTATAGACCACCAAAACCCGGTCCTTAAGAGGCCAGGACTGCGCTGACAGCGCACCCGCGGCAAGCATTGGGAGGAGGAAGCGACAGATCATGCTGGAGAGTTTTTGTTTATGTTCGGTTTACACGTGTTAATCGTCAGGGGACGCAAACCCCGGACTCAGAGTTGTAGACGGAATGTAAGGCCACTGACATATCGGCGCGCTAGGCTGACCCTTGAATGGCCTTACCAAGAAAACTAGTCGCCCTAAGCGTGTTCGCCTTCACACTAGAAGCGCAAACCGACTCCGCATCGCTTCGCGTTTTGGTCACAGATTCTTCCGAAGCCGCGCTTTCCGGCGCAAAAGTGACTTTACTCAACACGGGTACCGGTACCCAGATGGATGGGGTTACCAGTACCGACGGTTATGCAGTTTTCAGCCCGATTTTGCGCGGCGCTTACTCGCTCACCGCCTCACAGCAAGGTTTCAAAAGCGTCAAGTTGAACGAGATTCGGATCAACGTCGATGAACGGCGCTTAATCCGTGTGGTTCTCGACGTCGCGGCGGTCAGCGAAACAGTCGAAGTTACCGACAAAATCGTCACCACCCAGACGGAGCAGGCGTCGCTCGGCCAAGTGATCAGCGGACGCACGGCGGTGGAATTGCCGCTTGCCGGACGGCGCTACACGGAACTCGCGCTGCTGACGCCGGGCGTCGCCAACGCGAATTTGAATCCCGTAACGCGCGGTCCCGGCTGGTTCGTTTCGAACGGCAACTATCACACGCAGAACAACTTTCTGCTCGACGGCGTGGACAACAACCAGGGCACCCAGAACGCGCAGTCGCTAAGCGCGCAGGTGGTGCAACCTTCACCCGATTCGATCGCCGAGTTTAAGGTGCAAACCAATAGCTACTCCGCGGAGTTTGGACGTTCGGCGGGCGGCGTGGTGAACGTTTCGATCAAGAGCGGAACCAACGAAGTGCATGGATCGGGCTGGTACTTCAACCGCGATGCGGCGCTCGCCGCCCGTGGCTGGTCGAACAACCTGAACAACCTGCCGAAAGCGAACCTCGGCTGGCACCAATACGGCGGAACGCTCGGCGGTCCGATCCAAAAGAACAAGTTATTCGCGTTCGGCGCTTATGAAGGATTTCGCCAAAGTTTCGCCGATACTTTCCTCGTTACGGTTCCGACGGCGGCGCAACGCATCGGAAATTTCGGCGCGATCGCGATTCTCGATCCGAGCAACAACCAACCCTTCGCCAACAATTCGATCCCGACTTCGCGCTTCGACGCGCTGGGCAAGAAAGTCGTCGACCTTTACCCGGAGGCCAACCAACCGGGACGCGTGCAGAACGGCCGCCCGGTGGACAACTTCGCCGCTCTCCGCGACGGTAAAGAGGACACCCATAAGTTCGACACGCGCGGCGATTACTACCTAAGCGAGAAAGACCAATTCATGGTCCGCTTCAGCTACCTGCGCCAGAAGTTCAATCGCGACGCGCTTTTCCCCGGCTTAGCCGACGGCGAAGGCAACCAAGGATCGCAATTCAACAACAACCAGAGTCTGGCGACGACGTGGACCCGGATTATCAACCCCACGGTCGTGAACACTTTCCGCTATGGGTTCAACCGCACCTTCGCCGAGTTCGCCCACGCCTCGGCCAATCTCGAAAAGGCCGACGCGTTCGGTTTCCGCGGCTTCCCGCCGGAAATGTTGCAAGTGGGCGGCATTCCGCTGATCAACGTCACCAATTACCGGCAACTCGGTACCCGCAACTTCCGGCCGCAATTCCAGCGCCCTTACCTGAATCAGTTCGTGGACGCCGTTTCGATTCAAGCGGGCAAGCATTTCATCCGCACCGGCTTCGAACTTCGATTGAAAGACAACACCTTTGTCGATGTGACCCGGCGCTCGCCCGCGTATAGCTTCCAAGGCCGGTACACCCAAGACGGCATCGCCGACCTGCTGCTCGGCTTGCCGGAAAACGTCCAGTTGAACACGGTGCCGGAGGTACAGCAGCTTCAGCAGGCGCTAAGCTTCTTCGTGCAGGACGACTTCAAGGTATCGCCCACGCTGACTTTGAATCTCGGTCTCCGCTACGAGTACACAACGCCGTTCTACGGCAACGGGACCAACGTCAACATCAACTTCAATCCGCAAACTCAGGGCCTGTTAATCGCCGGGCGCGACGGCAACGACAAGTATTTGACGACGCCCGACCGGAACAACTTCGGTCCGCGCCTCGGCGTCGCCTGGCAACTCGTACCGGAGAAAGTCGTCGTGCGCGCCGGTTACGGGATCTTCTACAACACCGAAGATATCTTCGGGTCGGAAGCCAACCTACCGCTCAATCCGCCGCAGCTCGTGCAAGCGACGCTGATCCGGGTGGGCACGGGTCCCGCGCCGATTCGCATTTCCGATCCGATTCCTTCGGGTGTGTTGAGCAACTACGATTCGCGCTTGGTCGCGCTGCGAACTCGCGAAGCCGAGCAGCGCAGCGGCCTGATCCAGCAGTGGAACATCGCCACGCAATTCCAAGTGACTCGCGCCAGCACCTTCGAGGTCGCCTACGTGGGCAATAACGGGCGCAACCTGTTCGGCTTGTACCAGCGCAACCAGACGCCGTTTGGTGTGGATGGCTCGGTGGCGGCGAACCGTCCGTTCCCCTTGTGGCAGGGAATCCAAACGGGAGCTTCGCGCGCGCGGAGCAAGTTCAACTCCTTCCAGACTAAGTTCGAGCACAACTTTTCGAACGGCCTCTACACGCTGGCCGCCTACACCTGGGCGAGCGCGCTCGATCAGGCGGGCGCCTGGGACTCGAGTTCGTCGCCGCAGTATCTGGACAACTTCGACGCGGAGTGGGCGCGCATGTCGCAAACTCCGAACCATCGCTACACGACGGCGGTGGTTTACGAACTGCCGTTCGGCCGCGGGAAGAAGTTTGGCTCCGGCTGGGGACGCGGTACGGAACTCGCGTTAGGCGGATGGCAGGTTTCGACGATCGTCAGTTGGCGCTCCGGGCTGCCTATCAACGTGGGTCTGAATGGCAATGGCATCAATCCGGCCACCGGCCAAAGCTACCGGTTCTTCGACCGTAACGGCGGCGGATTACGGCCGGACCGCATCGGGGAAGCGAACACCGGCATCGACCCCAAGACGGATCGGTTCCGATTCCTCGACCCGGCGGCCTATCGCGTGCAAACGGTAAATACGGCGGGGAACGCGGCGCGCAACTCGGCCTACGGTCCACGCCAATTCAACACCGATATCTCGTTCGTAAAGCGGTTGAACTTTACCGACCGCCAACGGATGGACTTCCGTGTCGAGGGCTTCAATGTGTTCAACACGGTGAACTTATCGAATCCGGCGACGACGTTCGGCAACACAAACTTCGGCGTGATCAATGGCGCGGGCGACCCGCGCATCATGCAACTCGCGATCCGGTATCAGTTCTAGTAACTGAGTTTTCCCAAGATCGCGGCTTTCCGAGCGCCGGTCGCCGAAGGAACGTTCGACGGCCGGCGCTTCCACGTTTCATAGGCCATCACCGCGAAAGCGACGGCTTCTTTCGCGTCGCTCGAAACTCCGAATTCGTCGATCGTGCGGATGCGGACGCCGGGCAGGTAGGCAGAAAGATACGCCATCAATTGCGGATTGTGGACACCGCCGCCCGAGGCGATTAGTTCCTGGACGGGCATACGAGGTTTGACGAATCGATCGATGCTTTGGGCGATCGTCACCGCGCTAAAGGCCGTAAGCGTCGCGACGGTATCCACCGAGACGGGTAGCCGATCGAGAAACTCCGCTCCGTATTGCTCGCGCCCGCAACTCTTGGGTGGCTTCCTCTTAAAGTACGGATCGCGGAGCAGTCGCGCGAGTAGCTCAGCGTCCACCTTGCCGCTAACGGCGATCTTTCCACCCCTATCGAACTTACTCCGGCCTTTCGTCAATCGCGACACCATGCCGTCGATCGCCATGTTTGCCGGGCCTGTGTCGAATGCGGTCACGCGATCGAGCGCCGCACCGGGTGGGATGGCTGTGACGTTAGCGATGCCGCCGAGGTTGAGCGCCACGCGCCCCAAAGAACGGTGGCGCAACAGACGGTAATCGAGAAACGGAACCAATGGCGCGCCTTCTCCGCCTGCGGCGATGTCGGCGGTCCGGAAATCGCTTACAACCGGAACGCCTAACTCTCGCGCGAGGACGTTACCGTCGCCGATCTGGAGCGTCGCGCGCCGCCCCTCGTGATAGATCGTCTGTCCGTGGCAGCCGACTAATTCGGCCAGGCCGGAAAGTTTGCGGGCGGCCCGGGCGTAGTAAACCGGCAGTTCGAAATGAAGGCGGGCGATGTCGCGCGGGTGGCACTCGCGATTCGACACAGCCAACAGGCGCTCGCGCAACTTAGCCGGATAAGGGTCGGATTGGAAATCGAGTAACTCGCATTTAGTGTTTGTAATTTCCACCAGCGCCGCATCGACGCCGTCGAGCGACGTACCCGACATAATGCCCACGACCTTCATTGTTCGAGTTCCTTCTGTAACTCGGCGAGTAACTGCAAGGCTTCGATCGGCCTAAGTTCGTCGAGCTTCAAGGCTCGGATGCGCGACGCCAGGTCGCCACGTACCGGCTCGAATAGCTGGATTTGCACGGGACCGCCGCCCGCCTCCTCGCTTACCCGCCGATCGGTTCGCTCATGCAGAGCGAGAATTTCTTTCGCGCGATCGATTACCTCGACGGGCAGTGCAGCGAGACGCGCCACTTCAATGCCGTAGCTTTTGTCGGCGGCTCCGGGTTCGACGCGACGCAGAAATACGATTTGATCGCCCGATTCTTTCACCGTGACCCGCAGGTTCCGTACACCGGGTAGGGACTCAGAGAGAGCCGTGAGTTCGTGATAGTGCGTCGCGAACAGCGTCTTCGCGCGGATGTTCGAGTGGATGTATTCGAGTACCGCCCACGCGATGGCGAGACCGTCGTAAGTGGAGGTACCGCGCCCGATTTCGTCGAGCACGATCAAGCTACGCTCCGTGGCCGAGTTCAAAATGAGCGCCGTCTCGGTCATCTCCATCATGAAGGTAGAGCGTCCGCGCGACAGGTTATCCGAAGCCCCGACCCGGGTAAACACGCGATCGACGATGGGCAAATGCGCTTCTGCGGCGGGTACGAAGCTACCCGTCTGCGCCAAGATTGCCACCAACGCCGCTTGCCGCAAGTACGTCGACTTACCACCCATATTGGGGCCGGTGACGATGGCGACATACTGCGCGGAATCGAGATACACATCGTTGGGAGTGAATAACTGCGCGTCGCGCTCGGCCATCGCCTCGATGACGGGATGGCGCCCGCCCACAATCCGGAGCGAACCGTCTTCGGAAAATCGGGGCCGCACATAGCGCTTCTCGGCGGCTAACTCCGCGAGCGCCGTCGCGACGTCGATCCCGGCGACTTCGGCGGCGGTGGCCTTCACCCGGTCCGCTTGCGCCGCGACGGTCTCGCAAAGCTCCGTAAAGAGTTGTTTCTCGATCGCCAGAATCCGCTCTTGGGCTTCGAGAATTTTAACTTCGAGTTCCTTTAGTTCGGGCGTGGTGAAGCGTTCGGCGTTCACCAGCGTTTGCTTGCGCTCGTAATCGGCGGGAGCGAGAGGCAGGTTCGGCTTCGAGATCTCGATGTAGTAACCGAAGATGTTGTTGAACCGGACCTTCAGCGATTGAATTCCCGTGCGTTGCCGCTCACGCTGTTCGATCGCGGCGATGTATTGCTTGGCATTGGTTTGTACGTCCCGCAGTTCGTCGAGCGCCGGATCGCGGCCCGGCCGGATGGCGCCACCGTCGGCCAAGGTTGCGGGCGGTTCCTCCGAGATTGTCGAAGAGACCTTCTCGTGTAAGTCGGCGAGTAAGTCGGTCACTCCCTTAAGCGCTGCTAACTCGCCCAACGACCGCCCAAATCCGAGTAAGTCGCGGGCGGTTGCCGTTCCTAAAGTAATTTTGGCGAGCAGGCGCTCCAGGTCGAGGATCTTGGCCAGGGTTTTTCGAATCGCCGCGCGTTCCACCACCGCGCCCGCCATCGCCTCGACGGCGTCCAAGCGTTCCTCGATCTCCGCGCGATCGATCGAGGGAGCCAGCAATCGCCGTCGCAACAATCGCGCTCCCATGCCCGTTAGCGTGCGGTCGATCGTCGAAAGCAGCGTCGCCGCGCGCGCCGCCTTATCTTCGGCAAAGAGCGGTTCGACTAGTTCCAGATTGCGCACCGTGGCGGGATCGAGAATCATCGCCCGTTCCCGGTCGAACCATGCCGGGCGGTCGAGATGCGCGAGCGCCGCCCGCTGAGTCTCGCGCAAGTAATGCAGAATTGCGCCCGCCGCGCCCACCGCAAGAGTTCGTCCGCCGAGTCCGCAGCCGTCGAGCGTGAGTAGGCGGAAATGCTCGCGCAGCGTACGGTCGCCATAATCGGAGTCGAACGCCCACTCTTCAACGGGCGGTTGGCCGGGACGCAAGACCTCGCGCGCACCGGCGGCCTCGATCAGAGCCACAGCTTCCGCCGCCGCGAGTTCCGTCGCCCGAAATTCGCCGGTCGAGATATCTGCGAAGGCGACCCCCGAGCGGTGGCCGCGAGTCACCACTGCGGCGAGCCAGTTGTTCTCGCCCGCCTTAAGCAGACCCGCTTCCGTCGCCGTACCGGGAGTCACGATCCGCGTCAATTCCCGCCGGACTAACTTCTTACCCGGCGAAGGCGCTTCCATCTGGTCGCAAAGCGCGACGCGATATCCCTTTTCGACTAATCGCGCGATGTAACCTTCGGCGGCGTGGTACGGCACCCCGCACATCGGAACCGGCGCGCCCTTTTCCTTATTGCGCGCAGTAAGTGTAATTTCGAGTTCCCGCGCGGCGGTAACCGCGTCGTCGTAGAAAAGCTCGTAAAAATCGCCCAGCCGGAACATTAGTAACGCGTGCGGAACGCGCTCCTTAACGGCGTGATACTGCCGCATCAGCGGCGTCGTGGGCGATTCCGTCACTTAGGCGTACAACCCGCGCAGCTTGATGGCGTGCACCACGCGTTCGAGCGCCAGCATGTATGCCGCCGTGCGATTGTCCACCTTCTTATCGGACGCGTAGGCGGCCACATCGCGGAAGCTCGACACCATCACTTCTTGGAGCCGGTTATTCACTTCGGACTCGGTCCAGAAGTAACCTTGCCGGTCCTGCACCCACTCGAAGTAACTCACCGTAACTCCGCCCGCGTTGGCCAGAATATCGGGGATCACAAACACCCCGTTCGCCTTAAGTACGGGGTCGGCTTCGGCGGTCGCCGGGCCGTTGGCGCCCTCGCAGATCACTTTCGCTTTCACTAAGTGGGCGTTCTTCGAAGTGATTACGTTTTCCCGCGCGGCGGGCAATAACACGTCGCAGTCCTGAAAAAGCGCCGTCTCACGGTCGATATCTTCCCCGCCCGCGAAGCCGGAAATCGAACCCGTCTCGCGGCGATGCTTCATTAACGCCTCGATATCCAGGCCGTGACTGTTATACACGGCGGCGTCCCATTCGATGATCGAGACGATCTTGTACCCTTCGCGCGCCATCAGCTTCGCCGCCATGCCGCCGACGTTGCCGAAACCCTGAATCACGATGCGGGCCGCGGATGGATCGACCCCGAGACGCTTCATCGCCTCGCGAGTCACGTACAGACAGCCGCGGCCTGTCGCCTCGCTCCGTCCTTGCGATCCGCCTAGCGCGAGCGGCTTACCCGTCACAACCGCCGTTGTCGCCTGGCGCTTATGCATCGAGTAAGTGTCCATGATCCACGCCATGGTCTGATCGTTGGTGTTCACATCGGGCGCGGGGATGTCGATTTCGGGTCCGATGAAATCGATCAAGTCCGCCGTGTAGCGCCGGGTGATTCGTTCCAGTTCGTTGCGCGAAAGAATTTCGGGATCGCAGATCACGCCGCCTTTGCCGCCGCCGTAAGGAATGTTCACCACGGCGCACTTCCAAGTCATCCAGGACGCGAGCGCGCGCACTTCGTCGAGCGTCACGTCTTTCGCGTACCGGATGCCGCCTTTGGCCGGGCCCCGCGCGATCGAATGTTGCACGCGATAGCCGGTAAACACTTCGATCCGCCCGTCGTCGAGCATCACGGGAATGTACACGGTGACCTCGCGCGTCGGCGTCCGCAGTACCTTTTGCATGCCGTCGTCCAGCTTCAGCGCCGCCGCCGCCAGATCGAATCTCGCCTCCGCCGCGAGTCGCGGATTCAACTCCCGCTCGAACGCCGCGTCGCGCTCCGGCGTTTCCAGTTCTGCCATGATGAGGGTGCCTTTCCCGTTCGATTATGCCATCCACCGTTTCGCTTGCCCGGCGCGATTTTCTGGCCGCCGGAATCTGGCCGTTATCGAAGAACACCGTGTCGATGGCGGGAATCCGGTTCCGCGTGGAGCGTCACGGCTCCGCCCCGGCGCGCTACCTGCAAGTCCATGGCGACGAGACCACCGCTCGCGACGTTCTGCGCGAAGCGGCGCCCGCCGGAACGAGTTTCTTCGTCGAAAGCGCGACACGCATGGTGACTATCGGAGCTGGGCGCATCGACCCGAATCGTATGTTCTCGCGCCTTGGCGCGGAGACGAATCTGCGCCGCTTGAATCCCAAGTGGAGCGAGGCGCAAGTGGCGAACGCGCTGCTTGCGCTCGACCGGGATCGCGAGAAATTACTGCGGGCGTTGCTGCCGCGCAAGGGCGCCCTCCTGGTCTCGCTGCACAACAACAGTGAGCGTTACACCATCGAGACGGAAGCCCCCATTAGCCAGAAAGTCGTACGCACGCACACCTTCACCCCGCACGAGTTCCTGCTGGCCACATCGCCGCTCGACTTCGGCAAGCTGGAACAATCGGGCTTTAATTGCGTATTGCAGTCTAATGCCACCGGTCCGGATGACGGTTCGTTGTCGCGTCTTTGCGCCTCGCGCGGGATCCGTTACATCAATATCGAAGCGCGCCTGGGTTCGAGCGGACCTCAGCGAGCCATGCTCGATTGGGTGGTTAAGAATCTGAGTTAGAGGAGCTATCGATGAAGTTCACGCTTATCCCGGTACTGGCCGCCGCCGCTTACGCCGCCGATCCGCCGTTGATACCGCGCGAGTTGCTGTTCGGCGATCCCGAGCGCGCCGCGCCTACCATTTCGCCCGACGGCAAGAAAATCGCGTATCTTGCGCCTTACAACGGCAAGCGGAATGTGTGGGTCAAGACGATCGGCAAGAACGACGATCGCGCCATCACCAACGACACCAAACGCGGCATTTCGATTTTCTTCTGGCAGCAGGATTCGCAACATACTTTGCACTTGCAGGATTCGGGCGGCGACGAGAATTTTCACGTCTTCCAGACCGACATCGATAGCAAGTCCACCAAGGACCTCACCCCCGAGGCGGGCGCGCGGGCCGGCGTCGTCGCTACCAGCGCGAAGTACCCCAACCAAATGTTGGTCTCGATGAACAAGCGCAACAAGCAATTGTTCGACGTATATCGGGTGGACCTGAAGACCGGTGAACTGGCGCTGGAGATCGAGAACCCGGGCGACGTACTGAATTGGACCGCCGACAACGACATGCAGATCCGCGCGGCGGATGCGATGGCCGGAATGGTACAGGAGTCGCGAGTACGAGCCGACGCGAAAAGTCCGTGGAAGGTGCTGCGCAAGCAATCGCTCGACGAGACCAACGGCGGAATTGTTGGATTTAGTCCCGACAACAAATCGGCGTGGATGATTTCGAGCGTTGGGGCCAATGCCGCGCGATTGGTCGAAGTGGACTTGGCCACCGACAAGGAGAAAGTGGTCGCCGAGGATCCGAACTACGACATCTCCGGCGCGATCACGCATCCCACCAAGAACACCTTGGAGGCCGTTTCCTTTACCCGCGCGAAGACCGAGTGGCAGTTTTTCGACAAGGCTCTCGAAGCCGACTATAACTTCTTGAAGTCGAAGCTCGGCGAGGGAGTTTCCATCGGCAGCCGCTCGAACGACGACAAGAGTTGGATTGTCACGGTATCCTCCGCGCCTCGCCCCGCCGAGTATCACATTTACGACCGCGCCAATAAGAAGCTGGAGTTTCTGTATGCCGCGCGGCCTAAGTTGAAGGACTACAAGTTGGCCGAGATGCAGCCCATCTCGTTCCCCGCCCGCGACGGACTTACGATCCACGGCTATCTCACCATGCCGATCGGCGTCGCGAAAAGCGCCCCGACGGTGATGTTGGTGCATGGCGGACCCTGGGCCCGCGATAACTATGGATACTCCGGATTGGTGCAGCTACTCGCCAATCGGGGTTATGCGGTTTTGCAGGTGAATTTCCGCGGCTCCACGGGTTACGGCAAGAAGTTTTTGAACGCGGGCGACAAAGAATGGGCGGCGAAGATGCACGACGATTTGCTCGACGCCAAAACTTGGGCGGTAAAGCAGGGGTACGCCGACGCCAAAAAGTTCGCCATTATGGGCGGCAGCTATGGCGGCTACGCGACGCTCGTCGGGCTGACATTCACTCCCGAAGAGTTCACGTGCGGCGTGGATATCGTCGGACCGTCGAACATCGTCACGCTGCTCAAGTCCATCCCGCCGTACTGGGCGCCGATGATCGCCATGTTCGATAAGCGCGTCGGATCGCTGACGAAGGAAGAGGATTTCCTGCGCTCGCGCTCGCCGCTGTTCAAGGCGGACCGCATCACGAAGCCGCTGCTGATTGGGCAGGGCGCGAACGATCCGCGCGTGAAGCAGGCGGAGAGCGATCAAATCGTGAAAGCGATGCGGGATTCGGAAAAACCGGTGGAATACATCGTGTTTCCGAACGAGGGTCACGGGTTCGCGAATCCGGAGAATAATTTGCGCTTCTTCGCGGCGACCGAGAGTTTCCTCGCGAAGCATTTGGGCGGACGCGCGGAGCCCCCAAGCGCGGCACACGACTGGAAGTCGTTTCTAAAGTGACTGGAAAGCGTTTTTGAAGTAGTTCGCCCAGCGCACAGGCTGGGCGCCACAAGCGCCCAGTCCGTTGTGCGCGGTCCTTTAAACGAAGGCCCGGCGCAACACAGCGTAGCTCTTGGGTACCGCCGTCGCCGGGTCTTCTTTTCCTTCCATTTCGAGCGACACCCAACCGCGAAAATTCGCCTTCGCAAAAATCTTCGCGATGCGCGGAAAGTCCGGTTCAAGCGTGTACCATTCGCCGCCGCCGTAGTAAGTCTTCGCCTGCACGATAGAAGCGTGCGGCGCGAGCTTCTCCAACTCGGGATAGGGATCGCCGGGGAAGTTTCCCGTATCGACGTTCAATCCGAGCCACGGGGAATTCACTCGCCGCCAAATGGCGAGTAGGTTTTCGGTCTTCGTCGTAAGTCCCCAGTGATTCTCGAGCGCCATCACCACACCCGCTTTTTCGGCGTGCGGCAAGCAGGCTTCGATCGATCCCACGCACCAATCGAGCGCGTCTTTCTCCGAGTAACCGGGGAGCGGCGGCTCGTCGCCCTTCACCTTCATCAGGTCGTCGAAACTCTTGATGGTCTTCCATCGCCCGGAGTTTAGACGGATCGCGGGAATCCCGAGCGTCGAGGCGAGATCGATGCAATGCTTGGTGTGCTCGACGTTCTTGCGCCGCTCTTCGGGATCGGGCGAAACGAAATCCTGGTGGATCGAAAGCATCGGCATCGCGAGGCCTGCGCGCCAAGCCGCTTTCTTTAGCCGGTTCAGGTAGGCCGGTTCTTCGCTGTCGAACTGTCTATGCAGCAACTCGACACCGTCGAATCCGGTCTCCGCCGCATGCTCGATGACCTTGTCGATGGGGTACTTCGGCGTCTTGAAGTGCCAGTAAGAATAAGTGGAAACGGCGAGTCGAACGCGCGGCGCGCCGAGCAAAGGCGAGGCGGCGAGCAGCGGAAAAACGCGGCGAGTTAGTTTCATCTAGAGGTTCGCCTCCGTGTTCACGAGCTTCGACTCGAGATACCGCTGGCGGCTCTCGGTGACGAATCGCCGCGCTTCCGCCGGTCCACCCCAGCCTTGGCTCACGATTCGGACGCCCTGCAGTTCCTTGTAGATCTCGAAAAAGTGCTCGATTTCGCGGCGCACGTGCGGGAAGATTTGATCGATCGTGTGGATCTCGTCGTAGCGTGGATTCCGCACGGGGACCGCTAGAATCTTCTGATCGCCCTGTTGGTTGTCGGTCATATTGAGCACGCCGACCGGCCGGACGATCATCATACAGCCGGTGAAACTCGGCTCCTGCACCAGACACAACACGTCGAGCGGGTCGTTATCTTCGGCGAGCGTACCGGGCACGAATCCGTAATCGCCCGGATAGTGCATCGGCGAATACAAAGCGCGATCCAGACGGAACAAATCGACCTCGGCGTCGTACTCGTATTTATTCGAGGAGTTCATCGGGATCTCGACGATCTGCCGGACTACTTCCGGCGACTCTGGACCCGGATCGATATCGTAAAGCTTGACGGCGCGCACGAAACTGAGGGTAGCAAAATGACCGTTCTCGTCTTGGCGATGTCAGCCGCCGATCCCACGGTGGAGACGATCCTCGAGAAGCTCACCGAAAACCAGACGCGCGCGCACGATCTGCGGCGCCAGATCGTCTACCGCCAGGACATCCTTACCCGGATGCACGGCGGCGACAACAAGCTGAAGCGCGAGGAGAAGTACGAGTATCTGGTTGTGCCCACCGAAAAATCGTTCGACCGCAAACTCGTGAATTTCGCCGGCAAGTACGAACGGCATGGGCGCTTTATGATTTACGACCGGCCCGAGTACCAGTATCAAGACATCGACATCGATGGGAGCGTCATTAGCGAGATCACGGAGGACTGGACGGGCGACAAAGAGTCGCGCGACGGAATGTCCGACGACCTGTTTCCTCTCACCCGGGAGAAGCAAAAGCACTACGACTTCTCGCTGGGCGGAGCCGAGACCTATCAGGGGCGAACGGTTTGGAAGATCGCGTACAAGCCTAAGAAAGACGAAGATTTCGAGAAGTGGTGGGCGGGCGAGGCGCTGGTGGATCGCGAGCAGTTCCAGCCCGTGCTCATCACGTCGCACCAATCGAAAGGTGTCCCGATGGCGGTGAAGGTGCTGCTTGGCACCGATATCCGCAAGATGGGGTTTAAGGTGAACTACCGCGATTTCGGCGACGGCTTGTGGTTCCCGGAAAAGTACGGCGGCGAACTCGACGTGCGGGTGCTGTTCGGCTACCGGCGCAAGATTTCGATTTCGATGGTGAACTCCGACGTGAAGCGGGCGAAGGCGGAGTCTACCATCAAATATGACCCGTAGAACCGCTCTCGGCGGTTTTGTCCTCACCGGCTGCGCAGCGCGCAGAACCGTAACTTCTATTCCCGCGAAGCCCGCTTTCGGAAAAGTCCAAGTCGCCGAAGACCGCGTCATTCGCACCGTCGTAGGTTTGCGACCGTATCGACCCTCGGGCTTCGTCGTCAAACGCGAGTCGTTCGGCGATAAGGCGCTGATTCACAACTACGGACACGGCGGCGGCGGCATGACGCTGTCTTGGGGGACCTCGCAATTGGCGGTCGATCTTGCTCCCGAAGTTCGCCAAGCGGCGGTGCTCGGCTGTGGGGGCGTGGGTTTGGCGACGGCGCGCTTGCTGCAACGGCGCGGCGCGCAAGTGACCATCTATACCAAGTCGTTGCCGCCCGAGACGACTTCGAATATCGCGGGCGCGCAATGGTGGCCGACTTCGGTGTTCAACGAAGACAAAGCGACGCCCGCGTTCCGCGAACAATTCGTCGCCGCATGCCGCCACTCGTACCGGCATTTTCAAACGATGCTCGGCGACTATTACGGCGTGCGCTGGATCCGCAACTATATGGTGAGCGATTCGCCCGTGCGCAATAGCTTCATTCTCGGCGCAGACTCGCCGATCCGCGACTTGTATCCCGAGTACGCCGACCTGCCGGACAACGCCACGCCGTTCGAGCGCTACGCGCGCCGTTTCACGACGATGCTGATCGAGCCTTCGACGTACCTGCCCGCCGTACTTCGCGATTTTCAATTATCGGGCGGCCGCGTCGTGGTGGGTGAGTTCGACCGCGAACGGCTGAGCGCTCTCTCCGAACCCGCGATCTTCAACTGCACCGGCTTAGGCGCCGGCGCTTTGTTCGGCGACCCCGAAATCGGGCCGGTGAAGGGGCAATTAACGGTGCTGCTACCGCAACCGGAGATCGACTACAACCTGCTCACCGGCGGACTTTACATGTTTCCCCGGCGCGACGGAATTCTGCTCGGTGGCACCTGGGAGCGCGGAGTGAACGATCTCGCGCCCAACCTCGAAGCGCGCGCCCGCGTGATAGCCGGCCACAAGGAAATCTTCGCCCGCTTGGGAACCTGAAACGCTCCGAAACGTAAGCCGGTCATGCAAGACCTGCGCTTCGCCGTTCGTCAGCTCGCCCGGAACCCTGACTTTGCGGCAATTGCCATCCTCGCGCTCGGCCTGGGGATCGGGGCGAACACGGCGATCTTCTCGGTTTTCGATACCGTTCTGCTCGGGCGGCTTCCTTTCGCCGATCCGGACCGGCTGGTGATGGTTTGGGAGGACGCCGCGCATCTGGGCTTTCCGCGCAACACACCCGCAGTGGCGAATTGGCTGGATTGGTCTAAGCGCAACACCGTGTTTACCGGCATCGGCGCGATTCGGGGAGCCAGCCGTAACCTGACCGGCGAGGGCGCTCCGGAAAACCTGGTTGGTTCGGGAATGACGGCCAACACTTGGGAAGTCTTAGGCGCGAAGCCTCTGCTGGGCCGGATGTTCGCCGAAGAGGAAGATCGGAAGGCTGCGCCGGTGGTTGTCATCAGTCACGGTTTGTGGCAGCGGCGATTCGGCGGCGATGTCCGTGTTCTTGGGCGCAAGATTCTTTTAAGCGATCAGCCTTACGAGGTGATTGGCGTCATGACCGCCGATTTCGCATTTCCGGAGAGGTTGAACGACATCTGGATTCCCGCGTCGTTTACACCGAACGATTTCGCCAATCGCGGAGCGCACTTCCTTACCTGCGTGGCACGCCTGAAACCGGACGCGACGTTGGAGCGCGCGCAAGCCGAGATGTCGGGCATCGCGCGGCAACTGGAACGCGAGTACCCGCAATCGAACCGAAAAATAGGCGTGACGCTAGTTCCCTTGCGCGAACAGATTGCAGGGGATCTTCGGTTGGCGCTAACGGTGCTCCTCATGGCGGCGGGCGCGGTGCTGTTGATCGCCTGCGCGAATCTCGCGAACCTGCTGCTGGCCCGCGCCTCGGGCCGCCGGCAGGAAATGGCGGTGCGGGCGGCGCTCGGCGCTTCGCGGATGAGGATCGTCCGGCAGGTGCTCGCCGAGAGTCTGCTTCTGGCCGGACTGGGCGCACTGCTCGGCTTGGTTTTCGCGCGCGTGGGGATGATTGTGCTCGAAAAGCTGATCCCCAGCGGTCTGGCGGCGACGGCTCTTCGCCTCGACTGGAGAGTGCTCGGCTTCGCCCTGATCGCGTCGATCCTGACGGGCATTTTGTTCGGACTCGCGCCCGCCATCGCGTCGGCCCGGACGAATCTGCACGGTACGATCCGGCAGGGAGATCGTGGCGCGGCGGGCGCGAGGCGAAACTGGCTGCGCGACGCACTGGTGATTTCGCAAGTCGCCTTGGCGCTCGTGCTGCTCTCCGGTGCGGGATTAATGATCCAAACACTGCGCAATCTCGAAGCGGTCGATATTGGAATGCGCAAAGATCACCTGCTGACGATGAGCACTTTTTTGGCGAACGGGCGTTATCCGGACCACGCCAAGCGCCACGCGTTCTACACGCTGGTTCTCGATAATGTGAAGGCCGTTCCCGGTGTCGTCGCGGCCGCCTACACTTCGGCCTTACCGTTGACGACACCCGGCAACACCAGCGGCTATAGGATCGAGGGACAGTCCCCTGCGGAGGCTCTGCTGGCCGGGCAGGATGCACTGTTCCGCGTGGTGACGCCCGAGTTTCTCGAAACGATTCGCGGAAGGCTTAAGGAAGGGCGCTGGTTCACAAACGACGACCGCAATTCCACACTCCCCGTTATGGTGATTAACGAGAGCTTCGCCATCCGGCACTGGCCCGGCCAAAGCGCGGTCGGCAAACGATTCAGCGTCGGATATCGCGGCGGAACGCCCGATACGCCGCGCTGGCTGACGGTCGTGGGCGTGGTTAAGGAGATTCGCGAGCGCGGTATCGACATCGCGCTGAAATCCGCGATGTACATGCCCTCGGCGCAGTCCGAATTGTATTGGCCGCGCCCAGCGGATCTGGTGGTGCGCACTTCAGTCGAGCCGGAGTCCGTCGCGGGTGCGGTCCAACAAGCGATCTGGTCGGTGGACAAGGATCAGCCTGTTTCGCGGCTGCGCACGATGCAAGAAGTGAGCGACCGGCAATTGGCCGCGCGCTCGCAACAGGCCACGCTTCTGGGCGCGTTCGCTGGACTGGCGCTACTACTCGCGGCGATTGGTATCTACGGCGTGCTCAGCTACGCGGTGGCGCAGCGACGCAAAGAAATCGGCGTGCGGATGAGCCTGGGCGCGAGGCCGTCGGACGTGCTGACGATGGTGCTCGGACGGGGGGTGTCGCTCGCATTGGTTGGCCTGGCGATTGGCATCGTCGCCTCGCTGGCATTGGGTGGGTTGGTGAAGAGCATGCTGTTCGGGGTCGCTCCTCAGGATCCGATCACGCTGGTCTCGGTATCCGCCGCTTTGCTTCTCGTCGCGGCCCTGGCGTGCGCCATTCCGGCGCGGCGCGCGGCGCGGGTCGACCCGGCGATCGCTTTGCGGGCGGAGTAGCCGCTTAGCCCCACAACTCGTGCACGGGGCGGTAATCGTAGCGCGAGTCTACGGGAACGTACTCGAACCCGCGATTCAGAGGATCGTCGCGGCGAATCGTCGTCCAATCGATGCCCAGCGCCGAGTAGATCGTCGCCTCAACGTCCTCGGCGCGAATATCGCGGTCGCCCGACCAGCCCGGCTGATCCGTCGAGAACCCGTCCGAGTTGGTGGAGCCGATGACCGAGCGTCCCTTCACCTTCGCGCCCGCGAAGAAGATCGCCTGCTGCAAGTGGTGATCGCGGCCAGCCTGCGCGTTGAGCGCTGCGCCGCCCGCATGCCGAACGGTCCGGCCGAACTCGCCCATCGCGATAATCAACGTGTCGTCGAGGTGTCCCGAATCCTTCAGATCGGCGATCAGCGTACCGAGCCCGTTATCGAACTGCCGGATCAGTGCGTTATTGTTCGCCGGATTGAACGCTCCGGTATAAATGCCCGCGTGGTTATCCCACCCGCCGATGGTGATCTGCACAAACCGGGTTCCCATGTCGGATCGGATCAGGTTGCGCGCCGCGATGCAGGCGTTGCCGAATCCGGTATTGCCGTAGCGGTTGCGCTCGTCCTGCGGAAAGGTAAAGATACGATCGACATCGGCGTTGTACATTAGCCGCCGCGCGCTCAAGTTGTACTGCGCCAACTCGGAGGCGAGCGCGCCGAAATCGGTTTCGATGGAATCGCCCTGCGACAGTTCGCGTAGCAAAGCGTACCGCCGGTCGAACGCCGGTTGCCCGTCCCCATGCGTCGTGTTGCCTAACCCGTTGCCTCCGGGCGAAACGTAAAAAGGCGCGTGAGCGCTGGGAAAATAACCTTGACCGGGGCCGGTGGTCGCGTTCAGCGACAGAAACGCGGGCAGCAACGCATTCTTATCCTGCAGTTCCATCGAAACGACGGAGCCGATGTGTGGAGCGATCTTCGACAACGAACTGGTCGGGTTGCGGCCGATCTGATACCAAGTGCGCGACAACTCGTGCACCGCCGCCCAAGCTCGTACCGAGCGCATGAGCGAAACATTGTCGAGTTGCTCCGCCAGTCTCGGCAAAATGCCGCGTGGCCAAGTAATGTCCCCGTAGCTCTCGGGCGCGAAAGCGGCGGGAGTCGCCGCGCTGGCTTTGAAATCGAACGTATCGGTGTGGCTAGGAGCACCCGCCATAAACACGAAAATCGCCTTCTTGGCCTTGTTAATCGGCGCGCCGCCGATTCGCGACGCCTCCATCGTCTTCGGAGGCAGCAGGAAGTATCCGCCTACCGCGGAAGCAATGTGCCGGAAAAAGATACGCCTCGAGACGTGAGGCGCGCGCCAGAACCGCTTACCTTTCGCGCCGGACCAGTCGATTCCGAATCGATCCTTCATAAATGCCCTCAATAACTCAAGATGAATTCGGAGCGGTTGATTAGCGCCCAGGCCAAGTCTTCCGTTGAGGCGTTTCGATTCGCCGCCCCGCGCGTTTCGTAGAACCGGATCGCCGACGCACGTTCGGCGGACGTCGCCGGGCGGGAGAGAAACATGAGAAACAGTTCGTCCACCGCCGCGCCGTAATCCGCCATCCCCGCCACGCGGCGCAGCGTGGGCGAGGCCGCCACCTTGATCCGCGACCGCACCACGTTATCGTTCATGATGTTGAGCTGCTGGAGAATGGAACCCAACTGCTGCCGGTCCGTCGTATCGCGATTCCCGCGGTAGAACGAGTTCATGAAGTTGAGCGCACCGCCGTTTGAGCGCGGCTCAACGGGCTCCGGCAAGTGAACGGCCCACTTGGCCGTTTCGGTCCAGCCCTGGACGGTATAGTTCGCCAAAACCTGAGTGCCCATCTGGATCGCGTCGTGAATCTCTTCGCCCTCGAGACGCCGCGGATAGTGGCGCGCGAACATCGGGACGTACTCGATCTTCCAGGTGTCGTCGTAACGCGAACTTAACTGATAGGCCGAACTGGAAACCAGAACCCGGACGAACTCGCGCAAATTGAAGTTGACGGAGCCGAGGTGTTCAGCCAACCGCTCCAGCAGTTCGGGATGCGAAGCCTGCAAGGACCATCCGGCGGTGGGCGGATTCTTCGGGTCCATGCGCGCCGGGTCTAGTTGATCCACCGGCTCCGCTAAGGCCATGTTGAATAGCTGCTTCCAAATCCGGTTGGCCATATTACGCGCGAACATCGGATCTTCCACCATGAATGTCGCGAACTCCGCCCGCCAATCGGAAGTCCGGGGCGTCTGGCCCAGCCGATACTGCGGGGGGATCGCGCGCGTCGCGCCGATCGCCGTCCGGTTCGGACGATTCCCGAACGTCGTGTTCAGATCGTAGTTTCCGGTGGCCGCGTCGGCGATGGACCAACTGTTGAAGTAATAATTCGTCTGATCGTTCGTGGTGTAGGTGAACCGCATCCGCGCGAAGAACGCGGCCATGCCCTGCGCCTCCGTCCGGGGCGCGTCCTTACCCCACAGGCTGAGCGATTCGAGATGTCCCCGCCCGTTGTGGCAAAGGATGCAGTCGTAATGCCCAATTCCCAGGAACTGTGTGGCCGCGCGGTTAAAGGCCGTGTCGTAGCTATCCTGCGCGGGACCGCCCGGCGTCCTCGACCGTAGGTTCCAGTTCACCGGAGCCGCCGCTTCGTCGTAATTGTTGCCTTTGGCGACAAGCGCCTCCCACACCATGTCCTTCAACGACCGGTTCGGGTCGTCGAGCGATTTAAGCATCCACGCGTGAAACTGATTCCGGCCGTTAATCTGAATGCTTTGAAACGAGTTGAATGCCGCGTTCTGCATCAGGTCGCCCAGCCACATGGTCCAACGCCGGCTAAACTCCGGCGAATAGAGGAGCGAATCGATCAGTTGGTCGCGTTTGTTGGGGTTCGTGTCCGCGACGAAAGACTCGATGGCTTCTTTGGAGGGAATGCGGCCCGTCAGATCGAGATGGATGCGTCGGACGAACTCGTAATCGCCGGTTAGGGATGCGGATCGGACATTGTTCTGGATCAGCTTGCCGAAAATTGCCTGATCAATAAAGTTGCGTTGCGGGATGTCGCGTGCGTCCGCGATTCGCGACGGACCATCCTGCGAAAACCGCGACAAGCCTTCCTGCGAAAACAACGTTAACCGGTCTTGTACTTGGCGTTGCGCGCGCGCTTCCGCTGCCAGAAACCGGTCCGGCTCGGCGCGGAACGTACAATTTGTATCGATCGGCTCTTGCGCGAATGCAAGAGCGTTAAGTAAGGCCGCAACGGCTCGTGTCCCCGTCATGCCAATACGTCCCCCGGAACGTAACCCGAGTATAACAACGCGGTTCCGGGAAACGTAAAGATTTCTTTTCGCGTCCCACCGGTCATGCGCGGCGTTCTCCTCCTTATCGCCGGTGCGGCCTCGTCGGCCGCCCAAGGTTTTCCGCGAAACACCATTACGTTAGGTCTGGGGGCGGCCATTCCCGGCCAGGACTTGAAAGGCTTTTTCGAACCGAGTGTGGCGTTGGGCTTCAACTACGGCTACCGGCCACACCGCAATTTCCAGATCGACGGCGGCCTGGACACCGTTATCCAAGCCGCCCGCGTCAACGACTTCGCGGATACGGCATTCGGCTCGCGGCGAATCCGCGACTACCAGTTGTTTATTCCGTTCGGTGGGCGGGTGATTTTGCCGTCGGCCGAAGATCGCGTGCAACTCTACGCGGGCGGCGGCGGTGTATGGGCCCGCTACTTCGAGTCGATTAGTCAGCCGAGCACGAACTTTCAGATCGATTGTCCGCAGTGCCTTTCGCGCAGTGGCTTCGGCTACTACGCGTTGGTGGGAGCGAAATGGCGGCCCTCGCGGTGGAAAGGGTTTTGGTTCGGCGGTTCGGTGCGCGTCGTGCGCGTCACAACGGACGGCGACCCGATCGGCGCTCTCGTCACACGCCCCACAAGGGACCGCTGGGTGACGCCGTCGATCGAAGTGGGATTTAGTTTTTAGCGCTCCACCTGCCCGACCACAATGACCGGTTGCGAGTCGGTGTAGTTCGGGATGTCGGCGAGAATCTCCCCGCCGTGCGCCGAGAGCAACGCGCCTAGCGCATCGTCGTTTTCGAAAAACATGGTGGCAATGCAGGCGTAGGGCGAGGGACCGCCGCCTAAAGAGGAGAGGCAGCGGTCCACGGAGATTGGCCTAAGTCCAAGAGGAGCGCCCAACCGCTCGACCATCGGGGTGTGGATGGTTAGGTAGTAGTCGAAGTCGAACTTCGAGCTCGCCGGATAGAGAACGGTGACGCGGGTCATCCCGCACAGCTTACTTGATTTCGGGACTGTTCGCCGTCGCGGGCTCGGCGGAAAAGTTTTGCCGGATTACCAGGGTCTGATCGCTAAAGAACGTGCGCGAACCGGTGTTGTTGAACGCCACCGGATTGGCATTCACGCTGTATCCGGTCGGGCTTAACTGCAGGACGAATTTATAGCCGCCCTTTTCGCCGGAAGCGAGATCGCTGGGGAGAAGGTCGGCGGCGCTCGGACCCGGCGTTCCCCCGGAGGCGGGCCCCAATTCGGTCATCGATTGCGCGAACTTCCCAAACTGCGAATAGTATTGCGTTTGCGCTTGATGAATCGCGACGATGTGCCGGATGGCGGCCATCTCTTGCGCTTGCATGCGCGCCTTGTTCAATTTCGGTACCGCAATGGCGGCGATGATCAGAATGATCGCGATAACGATCAGCAGTTCGACCAGCGAAAATCCACGGCCGCGGTGCTTAAGCGTAACTTTCCGGAACATAGTTCTCCCTAATGTATGACGGCGGAGCGGGCCGCGGCGTGTACGGCAAGTTCAGCGGATGCGCTCGAAACGCAGATCCCAGGTACGCGCGTCGCCCGCGCTGAATCCGGTCAACCTGCCCGAAGAGTCACGGAGGAAGAGCACCGCCGAACCCCCGGGGCCGCCCGAGAACGCGTCGCGAAAGGTGGGCCGCAGTTCCGCCGCGCGGCCGCTGCCGATCTTCAGGGTCAGCCGCGAGCCGTCCATCGCCACCGTCAGGGGCGCTTTCGTTTCAAGGCTGCGATACTCGCCCACGTACGCTGCGAGATCCGCCGCTTTTGGCGACACGCGCTCTACTCGCTCATATGAGGTCTCGCCGTTCGGATCGATCCATCGAAACTTGGGCGCCGGTCCATTCTCGAAGACGACCTGAGCGCCGGAACCGGTACGGAATGTGCCCGGCGTTACCGGCTGCAGATCGCCTATTCCTTCGAATCGCAGTTTTCCGTTCTCGAATACCGCGCGAACCACCTCGTTATCGCGAAGGCGGCGGTACATTCCCGCCAACGCTTCGAGCGTGGACGGATCGGCATGGAACGCGCCGGCAGCCTGTAAAAGCCTAGGCGCTTTGGTCCAGATGCGTGCCGTGTCCCGCCCGAGTTCCGTCGCGTTCGCCTCCGCCGAGTTGCACAGCACGGCGACGGAGACCCCTTTTTCGGGATACCGGCCCAGCCAGGTGCGATATCCGCCCGTCGCGCCGGAATGCGCCACCTCGCGAACTCCGTCCGGCGCGGCGATCATCAAGCCTTTGGCGTATGCAATGGTCCGGCCGTTCGTCAAGGTGGCTGGAACTTGCATCTCTTCGACGAATTCTCGTCCGCCCACAGTCGTGGCCGTGAAGTTTTCGTTCCACTTCTGGAGATCGGCGACAGTCGTCAGCAGGCCGCCCGCACCGAAGATGTTCTCGATCGGCGTCTGTTGCACCCACTCGCCGTTCGATTTTCCGTAGGCCAAGGCGCGGCGCGGAACCACCGTCCGGAAATCGTCGCGCCATCGAGTGTCGCGCATCCCAAGCGGATCGAAGATCGTCTCTTTCGTCCACTGTTGAAATGTCTTCGGCTTCAGCGCGCGGTCCACAACGATAGGCAGCAAGTTGAAGCCGGTGTTGCTGTAGCTGTAATGCGATCCCGGGTCGAAGTTGAGCCCGCGCTGTAGCGCCGCGAGTTCGAGCAGATCGTCGTTCGAAAACACGCGCGTGCCCTCGGGGATAGCGCTCCAAGCGGCGAGGGCGCGCCACTCACGCAGTCCGCTCACATGGGACAACACTTGGCGAATGGTGACGGGTGAGCCGTAATCGCGCAACTCCGGCAGATGCTTCCGCAGCGGATCGTCGAGTGACAGTAAGCCTTTTTGCGCGAGCAGGACGATAGCGGCGGCGGTGAACTGCTTGGCCACCGAACCGCTCTCGAAAATCGTGTCGGAGGAAACAGGTACTCGACGTTCGAGATCCGCCATGCCGTAGCCCGCTTCGAATACCGTACGCCCGTCCTTCGCGACACCGACCGCACAGCCCGGCGTGTGGGTGTTAAAGCCCGAGAAAATCTTGTCCACCTGCGCCCTTTCCGCGCTCTGAGCGAACACAGAGACGGACAGCAGAACGAGAAGAGCCGTGCGCATGGCACGGAGGATACCATCGATCGCCGTGTGCCTGGACGCAACACTGAATGCAAGGCTGATATACAATCGGGGCGAATCAAAACGGGCTAGCGTCCGTCTCAAAGGCCAACATGCCTCGCAACGCCGTCGAAGTCGAGCAACCGAATCCCCCGTCGGAGCAGGAATCGTATGCCGAGCTCGAATCGATTCTCCGCAGCGACTCTTTTCAACGCTCTGAACGCCTGCAACGATTTCTTAGGTTCATTTGCGAGATGACGCTCAAGGGAGAGGGCGCGCGGATCAACGAGTACCTGATCGGCAGCGAGGTGTTCCAACGAGGAGATAGGTATTCGCCCAGCGAAGATTCGATCGTTCGCCGTCAGGCCTTAACTTTGAGGCAAAAGTTGCAGGAGTACTACGCGGACGAAAGCAAAGAGCACACCGTTCGAATCGAATTGCCGGTCGGCAGGTATGTTCCGGTGTTCCGGCGCTTGGATCCCCCGAAACCGGCGGCGGTCGACGACTTGAGCGTAAGCGAAGGGTACCAGGCACTCGAGAACGGTCGCCGCCCGAGCGTAGATTCATGGAAATCGGATCCACGAGAATCGGGATGGAATGGGAAATGGAAAGCCGCCGCGGCGATCGTAGTTTTCGCCGCCGGACTGGGAGCGGGGGCGGTTCTGTTTCGCCGGCCTCCCCAAGAGGCGCTCCCGATCGGGCCGGCGGTGCGGGAGCTATGGAGCGCCTGGTTGGCGCCCAATTCCACGGCAACCGTCTGTTTTAGCAGCCCGCTCACGGCTGTGGTCAAGCACTTCGATACGCAACTGCCGCCGGAAACGCTGCCCAAGAGATTCCTGGCTAAGGGAGAGCTGGATCGGGAATTCCGGCGAGCCTTCCAACTGGGCGAGAACGGCTTCATTTATTACACTCCGGCGGTGAATCAAACGAAAACCGGGGAAGCGATCGCGGGAGTGCATGTGTCGTCGCTGCTGGCGAAGGCGGGTGTAACCGTCCGGACGGGGCAAGCGAGGTTTCTGAACTGGGACGAGATTCGGACGGACAATTACATCCTGTTGGGGCACAACGAGGCCAACCGGTGGCTGGAGCCGCTTCTCAACGAATATCCATTCCGTCTGGTGGCGACGACCGACGCTCGCCAACGGGGCATTCTAAACACGAAGCCGGGGCCAAACGAGCCCGCCGAGTACCGCATCAGCTACTCCCACGAGCGGAACGACCGGGATACGGAGTACGCTTTGATCTCGGTGCTGCCCGGCATCGCCTCCAACCGTCAATTGATTTTGATTAACGGCTTGAACGCCCAAGCCACGCAGGCGGCGGCGGAGTTTCTGACATCGGAAGCGAGCGCGGCGGAGTTACTTGGCCGGCTGAAACGGGCTGCGCCCGGCCATCGGGGAGTTTGGCACTTCCAAGCCGTTCTAAGGACCGAGGTCTTCGATAAGGTACCAAGCCGGGTGGAGATCGTCACGGTGAGGGTGCTCTAACCGGTCGAGCTTCCCCGCTCCGAACCAACGTTCCGGCCTCCTAGCTCCGAGTTAACGTTCCGGGAACCGTTCGGAACAGGGGAGAACGTTTACAACCGGCGATGGTTTGCATAGACTTCCGCCAAGCCAACTTGGGCTTGGAGGGGGTCGTATGTCTCAATCGATTCGTTGCCGTTGGAGCGACTGGGCAAGGAGAATCCCGTTCGCTTTATGCGCCTATCTAGCCGCCGCGTTCGGTCTTGCGATCTGGTGTCCAGCCGGCGCATTTGGGCAGGTGACGACGGCGACGATCTACGCCAACGTCGTCGATTCGAGCGGAGGGGTCGTTCCTGCGGCGAACGTGACCGCCACTCACGAAGGGACGGGAGCCGCGATTTCCAAGACCACCGACGAGAGCGGTACGGCGTCCTTCCAATTTCTTCGCGTGGGCCGGTACACGCTGAAGGTGGAGGCGGCGGGCTTCCGCACCCAGGAGGCGAAGGGAATCGAACTCGCCGCCGGCCAGCAGTTTCAGCAGGCGTTCACCTTGGCGGTTGGCGCGACGAGCGAAACCGTACAGGTGGACGCGCTGGTGCCGCTGATCAACACCGTTTCGTCCGAGCAAATCAACACCTTCGAGTCGCTGAAGGTGCGGGAACTCCCACTGGCCCGCCGGAATTTCGCGAATCTCCTGAGTCTCGGTACGGGCGTGGTCTCGACGGGCGACAGCGTGCGGATGAATGGGATCGGCCGCAATGGAGTCGCTTTCTCGGTGGATGGCACCGACGCGGGTGGCAATCCGGAGGGGCGCGCTTCGTCCGGATTCGGAAGGCCCAATCTGATCGACATCATGAGCATCGAAGCGATCCAGGAGGTTTCCACCGTAAAGGGAGTTCCCCCCGCCGAGTACGGAAACATCGTCGGCGGGCAGGTAAATCTACTGAGCCGGTCGGGTACGAACGAATGGCATGGCAGCCTGTTCGAGAATTTTCAAGCCGAGGAACTGAACGCGCGCAATCAACGTTTGGCGAACAAGCCGGGCGCTACGTTTAACCAGTTTGGCGGATCGGTGGGCGGACCGATCGTTCGCAACCGGCTCTTCGCCTTTGGGGTCTACGAAGGATATCGGGACCGGGCTTTCGCCGTGGTTCAGGAGAATGTCCCCACGCCGCGCTTGCGCAACGACATGCTCGCCGGCACTCCTTCTTATCGTGCGCTTTTGGATTTCATGCCTTTGCCCAACCAAGCGTATTCGGCTACGGCCGACGTGGGTCTTTATATCGCGCCGCGAACGGCTCGCCGCGACGACAATCACGCCGATGTGAAAACGGACTGGCGGGTGACCGATACGAGCAATCTGGCGTTTTCCTATAGCCGAGGCAGGCCATACCAACTCGTTCCGCGGCATTACGTGAACGGCGCGAACGACCGCGATTTTCGCGTCTGGAACGAGCGCGGGACGGTGGCGTACACGTTCACGCGCGCCACCTGGTCCTCCGAGAGCCGCTTCGGATACAACCTGGCCGACACGGGCCGTTTCGACCGGTTCTTCTTCGAGCAAAAGGATCCTTCCGGCCGGACGGAAGTGCTGCCGTTTGGGCGGAGCGTCGCGCGCATCGCCACCAATCTCGGCTGGAACACTCCGGACCACGAGTATTACCTGCTCGAAGGCCGAACCATTAACTTCGACGAAAAAGTGGCGTGGCAAAAGGGCAAGCACGGCTTGAAGTTTGGGGTGAGTTACCGCCGCGACTGCTGCCAGAAGACCAATCCCGAAGCGCCTAACATCAACTACACCAGCCGCGCCGACCTGATCGCCAACGTGCCGACCGAAGTGGCTCCCGTTTTCGGAAACGGCGACTTTCGCGGAACGCAGAAGAGCTTCGGATTTTTCGCGCAAGACGATTGGCGCGTGCGGAAGGACCTGACGATTAACGCCGGCATTCGATACGACTATTTCGGAGCGTTCAATATCGAAGCGAAGAGCAACGCTCCGGACACGGCTTTATACAACCCGGACGGATTGATCGATCCCGTGACCTTCCAGGTGGGGAAACTGCGCGACCGGTCGAATCCGATCGAGACGGACAAGTGGGCCAATCTAGGGCCGCGATTCGGCTTCGCCTGGAATCCGGGGGGAAAAGGCACCACATCGATCCGCGGCGGCTTCGGATTGTTGTTCAGCAGTCAGGTAACCGGAGCCTTGCAGGCGGCGGTGCAGCCGTCTTCGGATATTCCTTTTCGGATTCGCTTTAGCCGCGCCGATTCCCAGCGGCTGGGTCTGGCTTGGGGGTCCTACACCGACGATATAGCCGCGGCTCTGCGCAGGGACACTGCAGCCCGGGGCGCGACGAACGTCTTTTCGATCTATAACCCGAAACTACAAAACCCCTACAGTATGCATTTCCACTTCGGCGTGCAAAGATCGATTACTCCGACGCTCGCTTTGGAGACGGGATTCGCCGGAACGCGCGGCGTGAAGTTTCTCATGCATCGTTGGGCAAACGAGCCGAATCGTGAAACCGGTGTACGGCCGAATCCTTTATTGAACGTCAACTATTACGTCGACAACACACAGCAGTCGATCTTTACGTCCTGGCAAACGTCGTTGAGGAAACGCTTTTCGCACGGCTTAAGCGGCAGTTTGAATTACACCTGGGGTAAAGGACTTTCGACGGCCGGAGGCGATATCGGCGCCTACTATCAGGGGGATGGCGACGCCAGGACGCAACAGTTTCTGTATCCTCGCGCGGACCGCGGGCCGAACACCGGCGACATCCAGCACTATATGAACGCCGAATGGGTCTACGAGGTGCCCGCTTTTCTTAACCAGAGCGGGATCGCGCGCCATGCCCTTGGAGGCTGGCAGATTTCGGGAATCTTGCAGGCGAGAACGGGAGATCCAGTGACCCTGTCGCAGGCCGGGGCTCTGCAAATTAATCGGCCCGATCACGTTGGCGGGCAGGTCTATTTCGACAATTATCGGGAGACGTTGCAGTATTTGAACCGAGCGGCCTTTGCGTTGGTTCCGCTTGGTTCCGTCTCGCGAGCACCGGAACGGCCGGGAAATGTCGGGAATGGCGCGATCCG
The DNA here is from genome assembly GCA_033763835.1 of Bryobacteraceae bacterium. Taxonomy (GTDB): domain Bacteria; phylum Acidobacteriota; class Terriglobia; order Bryobacterales; family Bryobacteraceae; genus JAPKYZ01. The sequence goes on from JANRJS010000028.1 coordinate 127,002, forward strand.
AAATCCGGGCTTGGTGAACTTAGACTTCTCGATCGGAAAATCCTTCCGGCTGACCGAACGAGCTCGCATTCAGATTCGGGCCGATATGTTCAACTCGCTGAACCACACGAATCTAACTGGTTTGCGCACAAGCTTGAACGATCAATTTTTCGGCCAACTGCTGGGAACCGCGGGCGCCCGCGTGATTCAGTTGAACTCGCGGTTCAGTTTTTGAGGGTGGCGTGGATGCGGAGTCGAACCGTTCCGAACCGTTCGACGATTCAGGCCGCCGCTCCCGGGTATCTAGAATCGAAGGCAGGCAAATGCGCATTTCCCTGTTAGTTATTTGCGCCATCTCATCAACTGTCTCCGCTCAGCGGGCGGAGTTCCTTCGTCTGATTGATCGGCCGAAGACTCCCCTAGCCGCCGAGACCGGACCTGCAACGCACGATGAAGCCATCGAGAAACAATCGTTTTCGTTTGCGTCCGAAGAAGAAGTACGGGTTCCCGGAATCGCTTGGAAGTCGCGGGGAAGCCGCGGACCATTGCCGGTAGTTTTTGTCCTCCACGGCACCGGAGCCACGAAAGAAAGTCACCTTCCGTTGATGGCGGAACTCGCCGCCCGCGGCTTCCTAGCCGTCGCCATCGACGGCCGTTATCATGGCCAGCGCACTCCGGCGGGCAAAGGCTCCGCCGACTACGTCGCCGCCATGGCGGAGCGCTACCGGACGGGTTCCGGCCCATTGCCATTTCTTTATGACACCGTTTGGGATACGATGCGCCTGATCGATTATCTTGAGACGCGGCCGGATGTCGATGCCCGTCGCATCGGTGCGATCGGTTTCTCGAAAGGTGGAATGGAACTCTACCTCGCCGCCGCCGCCGATCCTCGCATCCGAGTCGCCGTGCCGTGCATTGGAGTGCAGAGCTTTCGCTGGGCGCTCGATCACGACAGTTGGCAGTCGCGAGTCGGCACGTTCCGGCTTGCGGTTGACGAGGCGGCACGCCAACAGGGTTCCCCGAAGGTGGACGCGGCTGTGGTCCGCAAATTCTACGATCGAGTCGCGCCCGGCATCTATAGCGATTTCGACGGTCCTAAAATGGTGCCGCTGATCGCTCCCCGGCCGCTTCTGATCATTAACGGCGATTCGGACGCACGTACGCCGCGCGACGGTCTGATGGAGTGCGTCGCCGCTGCGAAGGCTGCCTACGCCCAGGCTGGCGCGGGGGAGGCTTTCGAATTCCTGCTCCAGTCCGGAACGGGACATCGGGTGAATCCGGATGCGCTGTCCGCCGCCGTGCGCTGGTTGGAGAGATGGCTCGTTTCCAATTTAGCGAGGAATCCATGAGGGAACTTTTTGCGGTAGCGGTCGGGTTTCTTGTTCTCGCGGGCGCGACGCCGACATACGCGCAACGGTCGAAGCCTCCCGGCCAAAGCGAATTCCTCAATCGCTATTGCTCGGCATGCCACAACGACCGCCTGAAGAGTGGCAATCTCAATTTGGCCGCCTTCGACGTTTCCAAACCGGGCGCGAACCTCGAACTCTCGGAAAAGCTGGTGCGCAAGCTTCGCACCGGCGTTATGCCGCCGCCGAAGTTACCGCAGCCTTCCGGGGCCGAGCGACGTTCAATCCTGACATGGCTGGAATCGACCCTCGATGAATTATCGGCCGCTAACACGAACCCAGGCCGGACCGAAACCTTGCGGCGTCTCAATCGGACCGAGTATCAGAACTCGGTCCGCGACCTATTGGCGATCGATATCGATGCGGCCGGCCTTCTACCCGCAGACGAGAGCGGTCATGGTTTCGACAACGTCAACGTCGGCGATCTTTCGCCCGCGCTGCTGAACCGGTATATTTCAGCGGCGCAAAGGATCAGCCGGCTGGCGGTCGGCAGCACTCAAACCGCTCTGCAAAGCGACACCTTCCGGCTGGCTGGCGATCTCACGCAAGAGGATCATTTGCCGGGGATGCCGATCGGCACGCGCGGCGGCATTTCCACTCTCTATACATTCGCCCAGGACGGCGAGTACGATATCCGCGTTATGCTCGCCCGCGACCATACCGGCATGGTGAGCGGCTTGCGCGATACGCGTCCGCACGAGATTCTTTTCTTGCTAGACCGTGAGCCGGTGCATAGCTTAAAGATCTCGCAAGCCGAACTCGGAATCGAAACGCTGAACGAAAAGGTCTTGAACGCGCGCATTCCCGTGAAGGCGGGCCCACACACTGTCGCTGTCACCTTCGTCAAAGAGGGGTCGTCGCTGATAGAAACGCCGCGTCAACCGACGGAATCCCGCTACAACGACCGGCGGCACCCGCGCACGGCGCCCGCAATCGATCAGATTTCCATTACGGGACCCTTTGCGCCGAAAGGTGCCGGAGACACGCCCAGCCGGCGCCGCTTGTTGGTATGCCAGCCGACAGGAGGCGACAAAGCGGAGGAAGAGAAGTGCGCGGCAACCATACTCTCGACACTAATGCGGCGCGCTTACCGGGGATCGGTTGCCAAAGCCGATGTGGACGAGCCGATGGCCTTTTACCGGAAAGGGCGCGCGGAAGGCGATTTCGACCGCGGAATTACCGCGGCGGTCGCGTCGGTGCTCACCAACCCGAAGTTCCTGTTCCGGTTGGAGAGCGACCCCGCGAAGACGCCCCCAGGCGGCGTTTATCGCGTGGGCGATCTCGAATTGGCGTCCCGATTGTCTTACTTCCTTTGGAGCAGCATTCCGGACGATGAGTTGCTCGACGCCGCCTTCGCCGGCCGGTTGAGCCAGCCGGGAGAGATCGAAAGGCAAACGCGGAGAATGCTCGCGGATCGCCGGTCATTGAATCTCGCGACGAATTTCGCCGGTCAGTGGCTCCGGCTACGCAACATCGACGGCGTGAATCCCAGCGGGACGTTGTTTCGAGATTTCGACGACAATTTGCGCCAGGCCTTTCGCCGGGAGACGGAACTCTTCTTCGACAGTGTTGTGCGCGAGGACCGCAGCATTCGGACTTTCCTGAAATCGGACTACACATTCCTGAACGAACGGCTGGCGAAGCATTATGAGATTCCGGGCATTTATGGAAGCAGGTTTCGGCGAGTGACGCTCGCCCCCGAGAGCAAGCGCGGCGGACTGCTACGGCAAGGCAGCGTCCTGTCGGTGACATCCTACGCGACCCGAACATCCCCCGTAATCCGCGGGGTCTTAGTGCTGCGGAACATGCTCGGCGCGCCTCCGCCGGCGCCGCCTCCCGTGGTTCCCGCCCTCGACGAAGGCACGATGGCCGCGAATCTTCCGATGCGGCAGCGCTTGGCCGCGCATCGCGCCAACGCCGTCTGCGCGAGCTGTCACAGCACGATCGATCCGGTTGGTTTCGCGCTTGAGAACTACGACGCGACCGGCAAGTGGCGCGACCTGGAAGTCGAGGATCAACCCGTGGACGCTTCCGGAGCCGTGCCCGGCGACAAGGAGTTCCGCGGAGTGGATGGCTTAGAGGACGCGATTCTCCGCCGCCCCGAGTTGTTCGCCACAACACTTACGGAGAACCTGTTGACCTTCGCTCTGGGCCGGGGAGTCGAGTATTACGACGCTCCGGCGGTCCGCAAGATCGTCGCCGGCGCGCAAAAAGACGATTACCGGTTCTCGTCAATCATTCTTGGAATCGTGAAGAGCGCCCCCTTTCAAATGCGGCGATCGGAAGCGGTTTCTCTCGCGAATCAAGCAGGCGCTAAGTAGGAGGACTATTGCAATGTTCCTAACGAAGAAGGCGATTTCCCGGCGGGAGGCGCTGAGAAGCGCACAAGCGGCTTTGGCGCTCCCCCTCCTCGACGCGATGATTCCGGCCGCGACGGCCTGGGCCGCGACGCCCGCCAAGCCGGTGCGCCGGATCGGATTCGTGTTCATCCCGATGGGTTGCGATCAAGACCGTTGGGCGCCGCGCGAAGAGGGCAGGTTAGACGAGCTTTCTCCGATTCTCGATCCGCTCAAGCCGGTGAAGGATCACGTTACCGTCATCACGAATTTGCGATTGCAGAATGCCTATCCCGGCACGCACGACACGTCCAACTCGGCCTTCCTCAGTGCGGCGACCGCCAAACACACCGAGAGCTCCGATTATTTTTCGGGGATCACCGTCGATCAGATCGCGGCTAAGGAGATGGGCCGCGACACCCAGGTCGACTCGCTCCAACTGGCTATGGACCTGAATCCGGTAGCGGGCGTGTGTAACAACGGCTATTCCTGCGTTTATCAGAATTGCCTCTCTTGGTCTTCGCCGACGACGCCGCTTCCGTCCGAGGCGCATCCGCGCGTCGTTTTCGAGCGCCTGTTCGGCGAAGGCGGCAATGCGGACGCTCGCCGCGCCGCGTTACGAAACCGGTCGAGCCTGCTCGATTCGTTCACGAAGGAAATCGCGAGATTCAAGCTGCGCGTCGGAGCGCCGGATCGCGCCCGCCTCGACGGATACCTGGAAAGCGTGCGTCAGGTGGAGCGTGAAATTCAGCGCGGCGAACAAGCCGTAGCGGAAAACAAAACGCCCGATCTCGAGCGGCCGGTAGGCGTGCCCGTTGCGTTCGCCGATCACGCGAAGGTCATGTTCGACCTGCAAATCCTGGCATTCCAGGCGGACATTACGCGCGTCATCGCCTTTCAATTTACGCGGGAACAGAGCAACCGTACGTATCCCGAAATCGGCGTGCGGGATCCGCACCATCCCACCAGCCATCACGGTAACGATCCGTATAAGGTCGCCCAGATCGCCAAGATCAACACCTATCACGTCTCGCTGTTTTCGGAATTCCTCCAGCGCATGAAGGCCACTCCCGACGGTAACGGCTCGCTGCTCGATCACTCGATCTACTTATACGGAAGCGGCATGGGCAATCCTAGCCTTCACGATCACGAGAATCTGCCGATCCTGGTGGCCGGCGGCTCCGCAACCGGACTCAAGGGCGGGCGGCACATACGGTACCGGAAGCCGGCGAATCTTGCCAATTTACACCTCACGCTGATGGAACGCGTCGGCGTTCGGATGGATTCCTTCGCGGATAGTACCGGAAAAGTCGAAGATCTTTTCGAGCGAATCGACATTGGCTAAAGGACGCGTTATGCAATGGGGACAAATCACCGGACTCATTCTGTTGGCGACCGGGTTCGCTTCGGCCGCCGTCTTGTCGCCGCTTGCCGATGCCGCCGAGCGGCGCGACATAGACGCCCTTCGCAAACTTCTTACCAAGAGCGCCGACGTAAACGCCGCTCAGGTGGATGGGACCACCGCTCTGCACTGGGCCGCGTATCACGATGAAACTGAAACGGTCGAACTGCTGCTCAAAGCGGGCGCGAAGGTGAACGCCGTCAATCGTTATGGCGTGCCGCCGCTCGCGCTGGCATGCACGAACGGCAACGCCGCCGTCGTGAAGTCGCTGCTCGCGGCGGGAGCCGATGCGAACGCGACGCTGAAGGGCGGCGAATCCATGCTTATGCTAGCGGCGCGCTCCGGCAATGTCGAAGCGGTGAAGGCGTTGCTGGCGCGCGACGCGCGGCCCGAAGCGCGCGAACGGCGCGGCCAAACGGCTCTGATGTGGGCGGCGGCGGAGGGGCATACGGGCGTCGTTCGAGCTCTGATCGCCGCGGGAGCCGATGTCAAAGCGACGCTCGATTCGGGCTTTCAGCCGTTCTTCTTCGCGGTGCGCGGCGGCCACCTCGACACCGTGCGAGCCTTTCTCGAAGCGGGAGCCGACGTGAACGCGATGATGCAGCGCGTCGAGCGTCCGGGCGTGCGCCAACGAGGACCAAAAGGCCCCGGCGCCCACGCCTTAGCGCTCGCGATCCAAAACGGCCACTACGAGCTGGCGATCGCGCTCGTGGACGCGGGCGCCGATCCAAACGATCTGCGGACCGGATTCACACCCCTCCACACGATCGTCATGGTGCGGAGGCCGGATTCGAGCGACACCAGCGATCCCGCCGCCCCGGATGGGGCCGGACGCCTGTCGAGCGCCGATTTCGTCCGCGAGATCGTGAAACGGGGCGCGAACGTAAATCTGCGTCTACCGAAGGACGCGCCCAAACAGCCGAATACCTGGTCCGCCGTCGGGTCCCCGGGGGCGACTCCATTTCTGTTTGCGGCCGATCGCGGCGACTTGGCTTTGATGCGGCTGTTCCTGAAGTTAGGCGCCGATCCGCTGATCGCGAACTTCGACGGAACTACTCCTCTGATGGCGGCGGCCGGCGTCGGAACGAACGAACCGCAGGAGGAGGCGGGCGACGAAAGCGAAGCGCTGGAGGCGGTGAAAATGCTGCTCGATCTAGGCGCGGACGTCAATACCGTGGACAAGAACGGCGATACGGCGATGCACGGCGCGGCGTTTAATATTAGCCCACGCGTCGTCAAACTGCTGGCCGAACGAGGCGCCGATCCGCAAATTTGGAAACACCCAAACAAAGCGGGAGGAACACCGCTCTTCATCGCCGAGGGCTACATTAGCCGTCTTCCGCGCCCCGATACCCCGACGATCGAAGCCATCACCGCTCTCATGCGCGCGGCGAACCTTTCAACCGAAGGCGAGCGGCCGAAGATCGTCGACAGCTATCAGAAGCCCGCGACGCCAAATCGGTAAAGCGATGTTCCGAGTGGGTCTGTAAAGGAGTAAAGAGGATGAGTCGAGCTACTCGCTCTCACGGGTGTTACCCGCTGCTGCTGGCAGGATGTCTGACGTCCTTAAGTCCAAGCGCGGCTTTGCCGCAGGCGAACACCGCCACCCTTCATGGAAGCGTTACGGATCCTTCTGGAGCCTCTATCGCCAATGCGAAAGTCACTCTAACGAATGAAAGTACGCGCGCTGCAATGACGCAAGAGTCCGGGAGCGGGGGCGAATATGTGTTCCCCTTTGTGCCGCCCGCGTCCTACGCCTTGCGGATCGAGGCCGCTGGGTTCAAGACGCTCAGTGTCGCGAACATTGTCCTCTCGGCCGGTCAACAGGCGAGGCTGACGAATTCGCTCGAACTCGGACAGGTTACCGACCGAGTCGAAGTCGAGGCGTCCGGGGCCATCGTGAACACCGTATCGGCCGAGCAGTTGAAGACCTACCAACCGGGAGAAATCAAGGAACTGCCGCTGCAGAACCGGAATTTCACGCGCATTCTCATACTCACCACCGGCGCGGTGCCCAGTACCGGAAGTTCCACTGGCGTAAACATGAACGGCGTGGGAACGAACGGTACGCAGTGGTCGCTCGACGGGACGAACGCCAGCGGAAACACGGGCGCGAACAGCCCGGGCGTTTATCAAGCGCCGAATCTCGTCGATATTATGAGCATCGAAGGGATCCAGGAAGTGAGCGCCGTAAAGGGCGTAATTCCGGCGGAGTATGAAAACGCCATCGGAGGCCAGGTAAATCTGATCTCGAAGTCCGGCTCCAATGAGTGGCACGGGAGTCTGTTCCAGAATCATCGAAACCGGGCTCTCAATGCGAGGCTTCAAACGTTAGCCACGAAACCGGCCTTGACCTTCAATCAGTTCGGTGGATCTATCGGCGGTCCCGTTAAGAGGGACAAGATTTTCCTTTTCGCCGATTACGAGGGCTATCGCGAACGGGAAGGGGCGTTTGTCCAGGGCAATGTCCCGACCGATAGTTTGCGCGCTCAACTGTTGGCCGCCGTGCCCGCCTACAAGATGACTCTCGACGCCTATCCGTCTCCGAATCAGCCCGTCGCGCCCAACGCCACGGTTGGACTTTATAGCGCCGCCCGCGCGGGGCAGCGCGACGACGATCACGTCGATGCCAAGGCCGACATCCTTTTTACTTCGAACAACCGCCTTGCCGTGACGTTCAATCATGGCACTCCGATTCGGCTGGTTCCGTCGATTTACATCGGCAACGACCGCACTTGGGATAACAGCCTCAACCGGTTCAGTGTCAGCCATACCGCTACTACGGCGCGGTTCGTGTCCGAGACCCGGTTTGGAGTCACCAGGGCGACCCAGGTGCGCGGCGACGATTTCTTTAACGCCAAAGATCCCAATAACTCACAGGAAGAGTTCACCGGTGCGCGCAGCATCCCTCGATTCGCAACCGGATTCGGAATTGGCGGCCCGACGGCGGAAGCCAATAAGTCCGGAGGTCCGCTCTATACCATCTCCCAGAAGTTCGCGCGGTCCATCGGCAAGCACTTCATCAAGTTCGGCGGCAACTACAATTACCTAACCGGCACGAGAAACAATCCGGAGAACCCCTCGTTCTTCTACCCCACGATCGATTCCATGCTGAGAAACGCCCCCAGCTTAACAACCATGATCATCGGGAATGGAGATTTTTCCACGCGGACTTTTGGGTTCGGCGGTTTCTTCCAGGACGATTTTCGGATCACGCCGAAGCTGACATTAAATCTCGGCCTGCGTTACGACTTCTACTCCAACTTCCGCTAGGTCGGAAAACAAGGAACCGCGTCCGCGAGTATCTACAACCCCTCTTTTCTCACCATGGACGGCTCCTTTAGAGTTGGACCCTTCTCGCCAGTGGATAAGCCCTTTAACCACGATGCTTTGAACCTTGGGCCAAGGTTCGGGTTCGCTTACAATCCGGATGGAGCGGGCAAGACCGCGATTCGCGGCGGCTTCGGAATGATGTTCACGCCCAACACGGCGGAAGTAGGCTGGTTTGCCACTTCCATTAGTCCGAACATCCCATCGCGCCAGGAACTAGGTCCCGCAAACATATCCCGTTTCGGAGTCAAGTTCCCCCTCTACAACACGGATTTTCTCCGGTATGTCCAGCAATTGGGTCAGGAAGCTGGTTCGACACCGAGTAACGTCTTCCAGATCTTCAATCAAGATATGCGGGCGCCTTACACAATGCAGTTCAGCTTCGACGTTCAGCGGCAATTGACGCGTAGCCTCGTACTCAATACGGGATTCGTGGGGACGCGGGGCGTTCACTTGACCCTGTTCCGGGCCGCTAACCGCGTCGATCGCATTACGGGGTTACGTCCGAATCCGAATCTGTCCCAACCGATCTATAGCGATAACTCGCAGACACTCAGCTACTACTCTTGGCAGACTTCGCTCAAAAAGCGGTTTTCGAATCGATTTAGCGTCGATGTGGGTTACACGTGGTCGAAAAGCTTAGGTAATGCCGCCGGAGACTTTGGCGCTTGGTTTACCGGCGAGAACAGCAACACTCTCAATCAGGAGTTTTTCGATCTCCGCTCCGATTATGGGCCTACTGCCTATGATCTGAAACACTTCTTCACCGGCGCCTGGGTCTACGAAGTCCCTGAACTTCCGCGTCTGCAAAATGGAATCGGGCGTACTGTGTTCGGAGGTTGGCAGATATCGGGGATTTTGCGCGCCAATAGCGGCCTGCCGGTAACAATTACGCAGAGTTCTTCTATACCCGGTCAGCGTGGAGAGTTTGTCGGAGGCGGGCCGGTTCAGTTCGACAACTATCGCGAAACCCTTCAATATCTAAATCCCGCCGTCTTTTCGCTGATTCCCGTGTCAAGCGCCTCGGGTGCGCCTATCCGCCCAGGCAACGTCGGCCGAGGCTCCATCCGGGAGCCAGGATTGTGGAATCTCGACTTTACGGTTTCGAAAGCGATCCGCATTCGCGAAGCCGCAAGGTTGCAAATTCGCGCGGACCTGTTCAACTCGCTGAACCACACCAATCTTTCCGGTCTACGCACCAGCCGCAACGATGCTTTTTTTGGCCGCCTCCTGGGCACTCGGGGCTCCCGGCAGATCCAGTTGGGCGGTGTATTGAATTTCTGAATCGCCGTCCCGACCGGTGCTCTCGATTCTTGCGATCCCGCGCTCGCCCGAGTCATCGGTCCGGCGAATCTACGCGATCCAGGTCAATGGCGCGGATGAGAGTCGGTAAGAGTTCACCCCTCGTTTCCGCTACCATTAAGCTCCCATTTGCGCCACTCGAAATATTTCAGGCTCGCAGGCCGCTCTTGGTTGTTAACTTATCGATTTCGGTTGGTGCGGATGAGAGGACTTGAACCTCCACTCCCTTGCGAGAACTAGAACCTGAATCAGAAAAACCTAGTTAGCGCGAGTTTGGCGGCGGTGCCTCTTGATCCTTAAGTTGTTGATCTAGCGTGGGATGTCCGCGTGTTCACTCCTCCTGCGATTCGCTTAGTTTCGGGCAGTTTTGCGCACTTGTCACACTTTTGTCACACCAAGCTGGGGTGAACGTGAGGCACCGCCTTCCGGCCACCCACTACCGGGATTGCGTTCAAATGGTGTCGATCGGAATCGCCACATGCGGCCCATTTTAATCGCTATTTCGCGTGGCGCCTAACGACCCTGCGACGGAACGCGTAGGGAGTTTCGGAATGCAATTTGACACCCCGGTCCGGCCGGTCTCGAAGTTGATACGTCAAACCTGATTGATGCGCGCTCCTACCAGAGCCTAACCTTCTCACCAACAATGGACGCGGGACTTGGGCGCAGCGGGTCGAGTCGGTCTGCCTGGGCAAGCGCCCAATCGACCCATTCCTGATCAACCGGCTGTTGACCCTGTTCGGCCGATTTGATGCGCGCTGTGACGTACGACCGGAGTTGTTCACTCTGAACCCAACGGTGAACCTCCTCGTGGAGGCGCTTGATTCGCTCTTCCTCCTTTTGGATTGCCACAATCTTCTGATGACGAGTCCTCTCACGTTCACGCTCCTCTTCCGCCCGGCGTTTCCGCTCTTCCCGAATCTCAGCCTTCCTCTCCGCAACTCGGGCGAAGCCGAACACAATGTCGTTCAAGCAATCTTCGATCTTCCGTCGTTTGCCGTTACGCCAGACAAGCGGAACGCCATAAACATCCTAGTCTAGGATGGAAAACGTCAAGTCGCCCGTGGGTGTGTATGTGTACTCGTGAGTCCAGTAGCGGTATGGGTTCTGCTTTCGCTCGCGAAGCTCGGCGGGGCTCAACTCCTTATCCCGGCGCGCGACCTTTTCCTTCAGACCGAAAACCAACCGCTCGCCGTTTACAAAGGCGACCGAAGCATTGTGTGAATCGGCGTCTACACTGATTCTGTGCCCCGCTCGACTAATCCGCGAACCACAGCTTCCATGACCTTCGCTGCTCGCTCCAACTGTTGTGCCGTTATGGTGACATCGAGGCATGCAGCCCGGGGCTGCAGATAGCCCTCTTGGTTGGCCTTCCCTCGTTGCAAAGCGGACAGGGTCTTCTTTACAAGAGGATGGAGATTCTCGCCTAGTTCGTTGGGCAAGGCGATCCGGCGCTCTGCCGTGGCCTCAAGTTGGGCTAAAGCCTCAAGGGACGCGGACATCTTCGCGGCCGGCTCGCGTTCGTAGATCACGCTCACCGCTCTAGGCACCGTATCCATCGCTGGCAACGGAATCCTATGAACTTTGAGTCCCAACTCCTTGCGGCGCCAGTAACCGCGCTCGGGCTTGGGGATGTTCAACTGGCGGCACACCTTGCCTAGCCCGACATCGGAGATGCCATACTCTTTCGCTACTTGGATTGCAGGTTTCTCCCAGATCTCGTCGTAAAGCTTGTTCCGGTCCCATTGGATTTCCTTAGCGGCCATGGAGCTATTGTGTGCCGAGGCGGCGCGAAAGACGGGCCGCGCAAGTCCAACCGCCATGGCGCCATAGCCTCTTCACCAGTTCAATTTCCGGCTGCTAGCCGTTGTACCCAACCAGAACTGCGGTTTAGCGGGGATTCAAGTCAAGCTCCGTCATCTTCTGGTAAAGCAGTCTGCGTTGAATGCCAAGAATGCGAGCTGCTTCCGTCTTGTTTCCACCGGCGTCCCGCAATGCCGCTCGGATCAGTTCCGTTTCCACGCGCTTCAGCACCAGCCAATAACCATCGCGGTAAGGCACGCGCTCTTCCCATGATCCGTTGCCAATGGATGAGGAGACAGAGGGGAACTCGACAACATCGGGCGTCACAACGCCCCCCGGAGCGAGGACTACCGCGCGGGTGATGACGTTTTCGAGTTCGCGGACATTGCCGGGCCAGCCGTGGGCCAAGATCTTGTCGAGCGCGTCTTGCCGAATGGAGACTGGCTTCTCCGAGCGGCCGAGGAATCGTTGGACGAGTAGGGGAATGTCCTCGCGCCGGTTCCGCAACGGCGGTAACGCGATCGCTACCACATTGAGCCGATAATATAAATCCTCACGAAAGCGGCCTTCGGCCACGGCTGTGCTAAGGTCGAGAGCTGTCGCCGCGACCAGGCGGAAGTCCACGGCAATTGGACCTTGCCCCCCGAGTCTTTCGATGGTCCGTTCCTGAATCGCGCGCAGCAGCTTGGCTTGGAGGGTGAGCGGAAGGTCCCCCACTTCGTCGAGAAACAAGGTTCCGCCCTGGGCCTGTTCGAAACGTCCGATCCGCCGTGAAATTGCATTCGTGAATGCCCCCTTCTCATACCCGAATAGTTCCGCTTCGAGCAGTTCAGTTGGGATCGCCGCGCAATTCACTTTGATCAAGGGGCGCGTCCGGCGCCCGCTGAATTCGTGGAGGGCATTGGCGACGAGTTCTTTCCCGGTGCCGGATTCTCCGGTGATGAGCACGGTAGCAGCGCTGTCGGCCACTCGGCCAATTGTCTTGTAGACCTCTTGCATGCCCGGCGTATGGCCCACCATGCCGGGGACGGCGACTTCGGGCAAACCGGCCGGTGTGCGCAAGGAACGAACTTCGATTTCGAGTTGCCGGTACTCAAGCGCCCGGCGGATCAACAGCAACAGGTGTTCATCGTGAATAGGCTTCGAGAGATAGTCAAACGCGCCATACTGTGTCGCCCGGATGGCGTTGACACTGGATGTTTCGGCCGTCATGATGATGACCGCCGCGTTCGAACTCGCGGCACGCAAGCGCTGCAGCACCGTGATGCCGTCCAAGTCGGGAAGGCGAATATCTAGCAACACGAGGTCCGGCAGTTCGGAAAGGGCCAGCCGAAGCCCTTCTTCGCCGCAGGAAGCCTCAAGAACTGAGTAGCCTTCGTCTTCCAGAATCAACTTCAGCGCGCGTAACGCAGTTCGCTCGTCTTCGACGATCAGGATTCGCTTTTTGGTCATGCCGGCCGCTCCGCAGGAACCGACATCGTGAAAACGGCGCCGCGAGAGCCGCGTCCAGCCTCAATTGCTCCGCCCATTTTTTCGAGCAACGTTCGCGTCACGGCCAGCCCAAGCCCGGTACCCCCTTGCTTCGTGGTGTAGAACGCTTCGAATATGCGTTCGCGCTGTTGTTCGGTCAGGCCAGGGCCACTGTCTTCGACGCGCACTTCGAGGCGAGGGCCGTCGCGTTTCACCGTGAGGCTCACTTGCCCGGGATCGCCGGAGAAGTCGATGGCATTGAGCAGGACATTCATCAAGGCCTGTTGCAAATAGTCACCGTCGACGAAGGCTGCGCAATCCGGGGGCGCCACAACGGCTATCTCGACGCGCCTGTCTTTTGCATGAGGCCGCACCAGAGCCAGTGTTCGATCGAGAATCGGTTGCAGCGGCTGCTGCCGCGCGCGGCTCACCTCGTCATCGCGAAACACCAACAGGCTTTGCAGTAGCGCGTCCAGCCGATCAATCTCACCGGTGATAAGGCCCGTGGACTCTTCGACCTGCTGTTGTCCTTCGAGCCTCCGCGCGAGCAAACGGACCGTGAGCCGCAGGCTGTTAAGGGGATTCTTAATCTCGTGGGCAATACCCGCCACTACACGTCCCATCACACGCAGGCGATCTTCGCGCCGCAACGCCTGCTCCATGCTCTGACGGCGCTCGGCCATTTCGTTGATGGCGTGGACAATGGGGCGCAGTTCATGGTTCTGGTCAGGGAGTCGATACGCCGCATCGGTCTCCAGCAGAGCTAAGCCTCGTTGGATCTGGGCAAAGCCACGCTGCAGTTGAAAACTGAAGGTGAGCACGGTGCCGATGGTCATGAGGGCGATCACCATCACGGCGACGAGCAAGAGGCGTTTCCCCAGTTCACTGGCCTCGCTGAAATTTAGAATTCGGCGCAGGCACCAGGCCGATGGCCTCCCGTCCATTCCCGCGACGGCGGCGATCACCAGCAGGTCTGAACTATCCTGACGAACTCGCTGCACAACGACGCCATTGCGTTGTCTGCTCTCGGCCAAGGCAACGCGC
>JANRJS010000032.1:0-208977 GCA_033763835.1 Bryobacteraceae bacterium
ACTGCCTCAGGAACCGCAGGTCGCCCGAATTGATCCAGCGAATATCGTCGATCGCGTAACGCATCATTACCAACCGAGTGAGGCCGAGCCCGAACGCGAAGCCGCCGTACTCGTCCGGATCGATACCGCTCATCCGCAGCACGTTGGGATGGACTAGCCCGCAGGGCAGCAGTTCCACCCACCCCGATAGCTTGCACACGGAGCAGCCTTGGCCGCCGCACACCATGCATTCGATGTCGAGTTCGAAGCCCGGCTCGACGAATGGAAAGTAGCCGGGGCGGAGGCGCACCGAGACGTCGTCGCGACGGAAAATCCGCGCCAGAAGCGTCTTCATGAAATAGGTCAGGTTGGCGATCGACACGTCGCGGTCCACCATCATGCCTTCAAGCTGGTAGAACGTGTGCTCGTGGCTGGCGTCCACTTCTTCATTGCGGAACACGCGGCCCGGGGCGATCATGCGGAACGGCGGCTGCAACCGCTCCAGGCCATGAATTTGCACGGGCGAAGTGTGCGTGCGCAGCAATCGGCCGTCGTCGAGCCAAAACGTATCCTGCATGTCGCGCGCGGGGTGCGTGGCGGGAATGTTCAAACGGTCGAAGTTGAATTCTTCCGTCTCGATTTCCGGGCCGTCCAGCACCTCGAAGCCCATCGAAACGAACAGTTCCTCGATTTCGGTTTGGATTTGCGCGATGGGGTGAATCGCGCCGGGCTCCAATCCGCCGGGCGGTGCGGTGAGGTCGAGCCACTCGGCGTCGAGTTTCGCGGCCAGCGCGGCGGAAGCGAATTCGGCCTTACGCGTTTCAAACGCGGATTCCAGTTTTTGTTTGGCCTCGTTCAGCTTCTTACCGGCGGAGGCGCGTTCCTCCGGCGCGAGCTTGCCCATGCCCTTCGACAACTCGGCGAGAGCCCCCTTACGGCCGAGTAACTCGACGCGCACGGCGTCCAGTTCTTCGGGAGTTTTGGCGGCGGCAAGGCGAGATACGCCGCCTTCGAGAGCGGCCAACAATTCGGTCATTGGGTTATGCGGCGGGGGCGAAAACGTCGCTCGATTTCGCGACTTCCCAGCCCAGATGGTTCAAGTAAAAAAGCAGAACGGTGTCCGGGTAAGCGCCGCGAAGTTTCTGGAACACGCGCTCTTTCCAGCCGTCGGTAAGATATCGCCCCGCGTCGAGGTCTTTGTCGAAAAAACCGTCGTTGTGCGGGATCCCGAGTTCGTTCAAAACCGCGACGATCATGTCGAGATGCGACACCAGCACGGCTTGCGCGAGATCGGACGCGAATTCCTCTTCGCCTTCGCTAATCCTCTTCCAGAACTGCGGGCGCGCCTTGCGCAACGATTCGGAATTGAGCTTCACGAGCCGGAAGCGCAGTTTCAGACGCTCGTAAAGCTGGTACGTTTTCAACTTTCCGATCGACACCGATTTCAGAAGCTCGCCCAGAGAGTCCTCGCCCATGCCCCGGTACACGTCGCACAACGCCATTCCCAATTAAAGTAGCACGCGCGTCTTTTGCGGGCCTTACGTTACAATGCGGGATGGTTTAGAACATTTCATGAGTAATTTGATTGTGCTCGGCGCACAGTGGGGCGACGAAGGCAAGGGCAAAATCGTCGATCTCTTTTCCGAGCGATTCGACGTGGTGGCGCGCTACCAAGGCGGCCACAACGCCGGCCACACCGTCTACATCGGCGAAAAAAAGTTTGTCCTGAAGCTGATCCCAAGCGGCATCTTGCGGCCCGGCGTGCGGGCGGTGATCGGCAACGGAGTCGTCATCGACCCCGCGGCGTTGATCTCGGAGATCGAGACGCTGGAAGCGGCGGGCATCGACGTGCGCGGCCAGCTTTCGATTTCGAACCGCGCGCACGTAATCTTCCCCTTTCACCGGATGGTCGAAAAGGTTTCCGAAGGACGTAGCGACCGTGTCGCCATCGGCACGACGTCGCGCGGCATCGGCCCTTGTTACGAGGACAAAATCGGGCGGCGGGGGATTCGCATCGCCGATCTAGTGAACGGCGATTTCGAGGCGATCTACGCGAACCTGAGCGCCGACAAGGCGACTCTCGCCGCCGCGTTCCACATTGAAGAGAAGATCGATTTCGCGGCGATTCTCGAACAGTACCGAGGCTACGCCGCACGAATCGAACCGCTGGTTTGCGACACGGTCCATTTGCTGAACACGGCGATCCGCGCGGGCAAGCGAGTGATGTTCGAGGGCGCGCAGGGCACGATGCTCGACGTAGATCACGGCACCTATCCGTTCGTCACCTCGTCCAGCGCGACAGCGGGTGGCGCTTGCACCGGGGCCGGAGTGCCCCCAACCGCCATCGGCGGCGTGATCGGCGTTTCCAAGGCGTACATCACGCGTGTGGGCGCAGGACCCTTCCCCACCGAGTTGCTCGACGAGACGGGCGATTTGATCCGTAAGCGCGGCAACGAATTCGGCTCTGTCACCGGGCGGCCGCGCCGCTGCGGCTGGTTCGACGTGCCGCTGCTGAAGTATACGGCGGCGGTGAATGGCTTCGATTCGCTGGTGATGACGAAGCTCGACGTGCTCGACAATCTGCCGGAGATCAAGGTGTGCGTCGCCTACGAGACCGGCGGCAAGCGAATTGAAGGAATGCCCGCCACCAGCGCGGGTATGGAAGCGATTCGCCCGGTGTATGAAACGCTCCCCGGTTGGTCCGGCGAGACCCGCAGCCTCACCGACGCCGGCAAGTTGCCGCAAGCGGCAAAAGACTATTTGAACTTCCTCGAAAAGGCGACGGGCGTCGAGATCGGCTGCATCTCCACCGGCCCGGAGCGCAACGAGACGATCGTCCAGCCCGGCTCGAAGCTCGCAAAGCTGATCTAGAAGTTTACGACGCGATTCGCACGAATCCGGGGATTCCCTTACGACGGCGAATTTCGCGGACATCCGCCTCAAAACGATTAATCAGTTGCTTCCATTGGGGGCTTTGTAAGAATTCTGCCGGGTCTCCGTCGATTGCAATTTCGGGCATAAATGAGGCCATGACGCCTTGTTCCAATACGCCGTCCGCCATAACCCCGGTTTCTCGAAACACCACTACAGGCAAACCGAGTTGAAATCCCATGCCTGCCTCGATATGGCACCAGGGACTCGACATCCATGAGGCTGAAATGTCTCTTTCATGGCTTCGTCCAGCTTTGTCTCTAACGAGAGCAACACCTTGATCAACACGATAACGGCGCAAAGCAAGCACAAGAACACCGTTACATTCCAGCATCATCCGCCGGATGCTGGCTAATGGTACTTCAGTGTCGTAGTCGCTCACGCCCAGTGTCCTCGGCTCCAAATCCCTACCAGTCAAATATTCTCGAATGAGGCGAACCAGTTGGGACTGATTATCGTTGGCTGGCCGAGGATGACTTAAAAAGACCGGAATTCCCACACTTTCATGTTACGCGGTGGGATTCCAGGCGCAAAGCTGATCTAGAAGTTGAAATCTACGCGAACCTGCGCGCTGCGCGGGGGCGCGAGCGCGGTACCGCTCAACTCGCCCGCGAAGTTGATCACGTTGAACCGGTTGGTGACGTTCAGCACATCGGCGCGCAGGCGGACGCTCTTGCGCTCGCTATTCCACAGCGTCGCCGCCGTTCCGATATCGAAAGACCAGGAAGGCAGCACGCGCCCGCGCGCGAAGTTCACTCGATCCACCACCCTTTGCCCGAAACGTTCGGCGAACTCGTCGAGTTCCTCGAGATCGTCGTCGTCGAGTTCCACCGGCAGCCCGCTGCCATACCAGTAACCGGCGAACAGGGCCACGCGGCGCGATAGCGCGAGCCGCAATCGCGACGATAGCGTGTTGCGCTGATCCTGTGAGATCGCGAATTCATCGGCGAACGTTTCGAGGAATAATCCGCCAGTGATCGGTCCGCGCCCACGCGCGATCATGTTCGCGTAAGAGATGAATCCCGAAAAGCGGCCCCAGCGCGGAATCTCGATCTTCGCCTCGTAGCCTTCGACATCTCCTCGCGCGAACGTAACCGGGATGCTCACCCCGGTGTTCAAAAGCGTTTCGTCGTCGGCAAAGTTGTTTAGGCGGCGGCGGTACACGGTGGCGTCCAGCCGGACTTTCGATCCCAACCGCTGCGTGACCCCGCCTTGAATAAAGTGCCCGCGCCCGGGACGCACCGGCAGCTGCGCCACGCCCGGAAGAAAGCTCGCATTCGAAATAAGGATGTTCTCGATCGCCGGGGTCTGAAAAATCCGGTCGTAGGCGAAGTGCAGAACGGTACCGGACGAAGGCAGCGCATAAGCCAGCCCAGCTCGCGGACTCCATGCCGTTTCGGAAACCAGCATCTTGTACGAGTCGAATCGCAAGCCGAAATTCAGCGTCAGGCGCTTCCAACGGATCGAGTCCTGCGCGTAAAGAGAAACGTCGCGGCCGTTGCGCCGCCGGTCGAGCGAAAATGTGGGCGGCACTCCTTCGTCGAAATCGTCTTCGTCCGCGATCTCGTAAGCGAAGCGCTCCCGCACCGCCGAAAACACGGCGTCGCCGCCGAACTTGAGATTGTGCGCCCCGCGCGATAGGGCGAGCGACGCTTGCACATACCCCTCGCGGAACCCGCGGTCTTGATCGACGACGATCGGCTCGGAGAGGGGGTTCGACCAGAGGCGAGCGCTCACGTCGCGCACCATCCCGCGCGCGACGAACAGCGCATTCGAGGAGACCGCGCGTTGATAGGACGCTTGCCCCAGCCATTCGCCCGCGTTTCGATCTTGCCGTTGGCCTTCTTCCTCTTGCTCGATCTCGTTGGGTACCAGGAAATGGGACTGGCGGCGGTAGAAGTTGAATCGCACGCGGTCGCGGTCCGAAATGTCGCGCTCCCATCCGGCGAACAGATGGCCGTTCTGTCCGCGATTCGAAAAGTTCTCTTCCGACACCGGATCGAGAAACCGGTCCGTCGTTGCGCCAGAACCGCTCAGTGAAAACGCGTCGCGCCCCCGCCGGAATCCGAGGCTTGCGAACGCCGCCGCGCTCGAAAAACTACCGCCCTGCAAGCTCGCCGCGCCATGCCAACCCTCCGCCGGATCGCGGCGGGTGGTCAATTCGATCACGCCCGCCAGCTTCCGCCCGTACTCCGCCGGATAGCTGCCCGTCAGCACTTGCGCCGACTGTAAGTCCTCCACCTCGATCGGCGGCGCGACGCCCGGCGAGCGGTTATCTTGGATCGGAAATCCATCGACAACATACTGCGTGTCGTACTCTGACCCGCGCGGATGCAGCACGCCGTTCGCTTCGAGCAGCCAGCCCGGCTGCGTTTGCACGAGATCGAGCAGCGCCCGCGACGGTTGCATCAACCGGCGCTCGCGGATGGCGTCCTCGCCGATCGATTGCGCGCTTCCCACGCGGCGCTCGTCGATGAGCGTGGCTTCCACTCGCACTTCGGTGGAGACCGGTGCTACCGATAGTGTCACGTCGATCGTTTGGGGCGCTGCCCCGCGCACTTCGATCAGCTTCGACCAAGGGGCGAACGACGGCGCGCCGACGGTCAGCAAGTATGGGCCGTAAGGCACGGCAGTGGCCGTCGATTCGAACTCGCGAGTCTCCTGCGTCGCGAGACTCTTCAGCGTCGCCTTCGCCCGCAACGGTGCACCCGACGAATCGGTCACGCGCAGCCGTACTTCGCCCAAGTCGCGCTGGGCTAAGAGCGGGACCGTAACGAGCGGGACCGAGATGAGCAGGAGCGAGCGACGCACTCCGCCAATCTTAGCGCCGGGTGACGTTTACACTGCGCCAGCTCGAGTTGCCCGCTAAGTCGTAAGCGCGCACGGTGACCGCGTTGATGCCGCGAATTAGGGGAATAATGGCGGACCAGGCCGTAGTGCCAGACGCCGTTCCCGAAGATCCGAGGGAGGTTGTCCACTCGACGCGCGCGACTCCGCCCGAGTCGCTTGCGGTACCGGAGAAGGTGACCGTCGGCGCGGATGTCGAGAAAGAGCTCGACGACGGGAAGATCAGGCGCAACGAGGGCGCCGTGTTGTCGGACGAGGGCGGAGCCGGTGTCGGAGTCGGCGCGGGTGCCGGAGCGGGCGCTGGTGCGGGAGCCGGCGCCGGAGAAGGCACGGGAGCCGGTGTGGGAGTCGGCGTGGGTACCGGCGACGGTGCGGGCGCGGGTTCGGTTCGGGCCGCATACAGCTCCTGAATCGCCTTCGTATCTTCGCTTGTGAGAGCCGTCGCACGGCGGTAGTACGGGTACATTACCGCCGACGGTTGATCCGAATGTCCCAATCCCAGCGCATGACCGATCTCGTGCAGGATTACCGAGAAGACATCCACGTCCGCGCCCAACTGCCAATTCTCGTCGTCGTCGAAGTACAGATCGCCCGCAGCCGGCTCGGGATTGGGCGGCGCCGGGTAGTACGTGTATGCGAGAACTTTGCCCGGGCCGTCGAAGGGCAGCGGCCCACCGTTTGCTCCGCGCCCAAACCGGAACGCCAGCGTGCGTGCGCCGGAAAGGTTCGTCGATTCCGTGAAGGTGAGTTGCGCATACTTCGCCCACTCCGCCATGGCCTTCCGGGCTTCTTCCTTCACTTTCGCCGGATCGACTTTCGCACTCAACGCTCCGTAGGCGTAATTCAAAGCCGCCGCGCCTTTGCCGGGAGCCCACCCCGGTCCAACCTTCGCGACGAATTGGCCGATGCGCCCGAATTCGGTCACCGCGCCCGGACATACATGCACCGGCGTACCGTCGCCCAAATCCTCGCTCGCCGGATAGATGTAGGCGACTTCCTCCCATTCGGCGAGTTCCAGCAGTTTCGCTCGGGACGCTTCGACTAGAAAGTGTTCTTCCCGCAATTGCGGGTGGCTTAGCGAACGCACGCCCGCTTCGTCGATCACGCGGCGGGCGGCGCCCGGTTCCACGTCGGCGAAAAATTCCACCAGGTACAAGCCCGCACGATCTTTCGATAGGGCGAGCTTGCCTGGGTCCGCGGCCGATGGCAGCTCTGGCGAGAGCTTATCCTCGACCGTCATTCGCTCGGCCAGAGCCAGGCCGAGCCCTCCGAGATCGATCTCCTCCGGGGCTCCGATCACGAAAGCGAAATCCGGCGCCACACTTAGAACTTGCGCCCCGCGAGCTTTCAGCGCGGCCACGTCGTCGATGGTGGGTTGCTCGGCGAACTGCACCAGCCAATGCGTCCGCCCCGACTCAACCGCGCGCGTGGCGAGGCGTGCCGCGCCGTTGCGGCGGCCCTTCAAATTCACGGCCGGCTGGGCGCACAAAGACACCGCGGCCAGCCACACGAAAGCCCGTGTGGGGCAAAGCTTCATTGAGTTGTCCTTTGCGGGGCTTATCGGGCCGTGGGCAAAGGACGTGGTGGGGAAGAGACCTTAAGGGACGAGGAACGGTGACTTAGCGGAAGTTGCGGAGCGTGGCTTCCGGCGTGCGGGCCGGGACCGGAGATCGAGGAAATCCCCGAGGGTCGCAAGTCACGATGAGATCGCATTGGGCGGCTTCGGCACAGGCGGCGGTCACCGCGTCTTCGAAGTCCGGCCAGCCTAAGTCGAGCGCGCGTTGAAGAACGGCGCGGTCTACGCGCGCGACATCGAAAATCGATAGCAACTCGGCGACGGTCTTCCGGGCTGATGCACTCCCCGAGTGCTTTTGGTACGTGTACGCGATGGTTGTGTACGCATGAGCGGCGATAGTGCCATTGAGCCGGCGGTTCTCGGACGCGATCCAAATCCGGGAACTCTATTCCATATGAGGTTCGCGCTCTAACAGCACGTCGAGTAGGACGTTGATGTCGAGCAGCGCTCTCACTTGTACTTTTCTTCCAGATGGCGATTGTAGTCTTCCGGGTTGAACCCCTTCAACGTGCCACGCAGCCGATTCAAGACCGGTGTATCGGGGTTTGGGACGGGACGTGCGTGACGCCGTCGAGATACTCCTCGACGATCTTCGAGACCGAAACGCCGCGCTCTTTGGCGTAGCGCTTGGCGCGCTCGGCGACTTTGGGATCGATGGTGAGCGTCATCCGGGACATATTCGGAAGGATAGCGCTACACCATGTAGAGTCCGCCGTTTACCTCGATCGTCTGGCCGTGGATAAAGCGCCCGCCATCCGAGCAAAGGAAAACGATCGTATCCGCGATCTCCTCGTTGCTCCCGAGTTTGCCCGCCGGCGTTTGCGACTTCATCGAATCGAGCATCTGCTGCGTCGAAAACACTTCGTGAAAGTGATTGTCCACCGTGCCCGGCGACACCGCGTTGACGCGGATGCCGTGTGGGGCGAGCTCCTTCGCCAACCCGCGCGTGAAGCACGAAACCGCCGCCTTCGCCGAAGAATAGATCGCCGCTCCGGGACCGCCTCCGTGCCGTGCGGCGACGCTCGACAGGTTGACGATCGCTCCAGCCTTGCGCTCGATCATGCCGCCCGCTACCGCCTTGGCGACAAACCAGGCGCTCTTGACGTTCAGGTTGTACACCTCGTCGAATAACTCGGGCGTCGATTCCAGCAGCTTCGCGCGCTTCACCAGCGATCCGGCGTTGTTTACCAGAACGTCGATTTCGCGGCCCGCAATGGCCTCGCAGAAGGCCGCAATTCCAGCGTCGTTCGACAATTCGCCGCGAATCGCTTCCGCTTCCGCGCCCGCCTCGCGCACCGCCGCCACCGTCTCGTCCGCCCCGGCCCGGTGGCCGCCGTAGTGCACGAAGACGCGCGCCACTCCGGCTTTCGCCAGCGCGATCGCCGTGGCTTGGCCGATCCCTCGCGATGCGCCGGTAACCAGGGCGGTCTTGCCTTCCAGTCCGTTCACGCTTTTCTCCTTCTCGATTTCGCGGGCTTCAACGCCGCCGCTTCGGCTTTCCACCGGCCCAGCCGGTATCGTCGAGCGTAACCCGCCGTTTCATTCGAAATGGCGACTTCCACCGCCCCATTCGCGTCGCACGTCCACGATTCGACGATCTTCTGTGGTACGCCCAGCGCGCGTTCCACCGGCACCGCCGCCAATCCCGAAGTTTCGCGCAGCGACGGATCGAACGGGAAGTGAATCTCGTCCCACAACGTGAGATTGCCCGCCGGAGCGCCGTCCTCGTCCACGGCCGTCGACTCCAGATACCGGAAGTGTCCGATGTTGTGCGCCGGAGCGTACTCGCGCTCGCGCTTCAACGGAGGCTCGGCGGCGCCGGGCAGTGGCAGTCCCTTCGCGAACACCGGATCGAACACGATACGGTCGCCCGCGTCCGCTTCCCGCCATACGCCGAAGTAACGGGCAAAGCGTTCGCGCAGCGCGAATCCGGCCTGCCCGTCGGCCAAAATCGCCAAACCGATCGCCGTCGCCGAACGCGTGTACGCCGAACGCTTCACCTTGCGGCCGAACCGCTCGCGCAGCATCCTCCCCACGAGCGGCAGTTCGCTGCCCCCGCCCGTAACGTAAAGGCAATCCGGCGACGCCACGCCGGTCTTTTCGAGCAGATCGTCCACGGCGTTTAGCGTTTCTTCTACCATTGGGCGGCAGCGGTCGTAGTAATCGGCCACGGCGACGGCGGCGGGACCTTCGTCGAGTTCCACGATCGCCCGGCGGCTGTTGGGGTTCAGCGACTCCTTCGCCGCCCGGCACCGTTCGAACACGTGAAACGCTTCGGCGGGAGAGAGTCCTTCGAGGTCCGGCATTCCGAGAATCAGTTCCGCCAGCGCGAGATCGAAATCGTCGCCGCCCAGCGTGGGGATACTCTCCGTTCCGGTCACCTCGCGCGAGCCGGGCCGCAGATCGACCAACGAGACGTCGAAGGTGCCGCCGCCCAGGTCGTAGACCAAAAGCCGTTCTTCGATTTCACCGCGACGCGTGAGAGCGTGCGCGTATTCGACGCCGGCGGCCGTGGGTTCGTTAAATAAGCCGAGCACTTGAAAACCCGCGCGCCGGAACGCTTCGGCGGTGAGGTACCGCTGATTCGAATTCGAATTCGCGGGCACGCCGACCATGGCTTCGACGGTCTCGTCCGCGGGGAGCGCACGGCGTATGCAAGCCGCCATCCCGGCGATCAGGTCGAGCAGGGGAAACTCGCCGCCGCCGATCTCGATACGCGTAGCCGGACCGGCGGATTCGAGCAGCCGCTTCAGGCTGCGCACCGGCGTCCAGGAGGGATCGGGCAAACACGCCCAGGCGTCCCAACCGAATCGGGTCTCTGCGCCGCGCACGGCGGCCAGCGCGGGGATCCACTCATGGGCGTTACCGGTGGAGTCCTCGAAGGAAACTACGGGGAAATTGCCGCGATCCGCGGCGGCGACGACAATGCGCGTCGTCCCGAAATCGATACCTAACTTCATCTCTGGAATAACGGTCGCCCGGCAAGGGCTAACTCTTAGGGTAGCGCTTGGGCGATCTAGACCGTTAGGAATCCCCCCCGGTTGCGGGTGACAACCCGAAAGTACGAATGGTCGAATTGTCCCTCAACCGTGTCGAAAGAACGTTTCCAAGTCCCGTCGACTGTTTACCACATGCATGATGCGTACGCCCGGTTCGCCGATCCGATAGAAATCAAATAATTACCGACTGGGAAGCTCCTGTAGCCCACGCGCAGGTCGTCGCGCCGTCGGCCGATACGGGGGCTTTGACCGAGCATCTGAAAGTGTCGCATTAGCAATTCTACGAACCGGTCGGCGGCTTCTTCACTGTCGTCGGCGATGTAAGCCCAGATTTGCAAGATGTCGCGGCGAGCCCGGGTAGTGTGGCGGAAGCCCATCTAGAAAGCGACGAGCCACCCTAACCGCCCGTGACGACGTGAATGGCGAAATAACACACACCCGCGACGAGCGCCGAAGCGGGTAGTGTCATGATCCAGGCCCACACAATATTCTTTGCAAGCTTCCAGCGCACGGCTTTGGGGCGCTGAATGCTGCCCACACCGGCGATGGCTCCGGTGATGACGTGTGTGGTCGAAACCGGGATTCCGAGATACGTGGGAAAAAGAATCGCGATGGCGCCCGCCGTTTCCGCGCAAAATCCGCCCCGCGGTTTGAGGCGCGTCAATTTCGAACCCATCGTGTGGACAATGCGCCAGCCGCCGGTCATCGTACCGAGTGCGATCGCCAAGTGGGCCGAAAATACCACCCACGGCTGAACGACGAACTCAGTGAGAAAGCCGCCCGCGATAAGCGCGCTGGTCATGATCCCCATGGTCTTTTGCGCGTCGTTGGCTCCGTGCGAATAGCTGAACAGCGCGGCGGAGACGAGTTGCAGGCGGCGGAACCAGCGGTCCATATACTTGGGCGTCGAGTTCCGGAAGAGCCAATACACCGTAATCATCAGGACGTAGGCCAGCAGCATCCCCAGCATCGGCGCGACGACGATGAAGAACAGCGTCTTCAGCCAGCCCGCCGGCACGATCGCGCCGAGCATCGTCCCCGGACCCGTTGTGACCAGCGCCCGGGCCATCGCCGCTCCCGCATATCCGCCGATTAGTGCGTGCGAACTCGAAGTCGGCAGGCCGAACCACCAGGTAATGAGATCCCAAACGATGGCGCCCATCAGCCCGGCCAGAATCACATAGGAGTTGGCGGAAAACTCGGGCGCCACCATGCCCGCGCCGACGGTTTTCGCCACCTTCGCCGTTTCGAGAGCCAGCAACAGCGGCAGCGCGGCGATAAAATTCCAGAACGCCGCCCACAAGACGGCTTGGAAGGGCGTCAACACGCGGGTGGCGACAATGGTGGCGACGGAATTCGCCGCGTCGTGGAAGCCGTTAATGTAGTCGAAAATCAGGGCGACTACGATGATGGCGATGACCAGAATGAGGGTCGTCGACATGCGGATTTAGCTGTTCTTCACGACGACGTTCTGGAGATGATCCACCACGTCTTCGCAGGCGTCGGTGACCAACTCCAGCATTTCGTAAAGTTCCTTGAACTTGATCAGGCGGATGGGATCGCGCTCGTTGGCGAATAGCTCCGCGATCGCCGCACGCTCCACTTGATCCGCCGCTTCCTCGATCCGGTACACCTCCAGACATTGCGCGCGAAGAGACGTTCCATTTTCCAACGCCAGAAACGCCTTCTGCAGCGCATGCACCGATTCGTCGATTAAGCGCGCCAGCGTCTTCATCGCCGGAGTCACCTCGTCGATGCCGAAGCCGATAATGCGGTGCGACGCCTCCTCAAGGTAATCGATGACGTCGTCGAGCCGGGAGGTCAGCGAGTAAATATCTTCGGGGTCGATCGGGGTGATAAAGGTCAACCCCAGTTTTTCGACGACCTCCCCCACCAGTTGATCCGCCTTGTTTTCGAGTTCCCGGATTTGCGGCTCGGCCCGGCGCAGCGCATCCAGACCTCCGTCCATTCCTTCCCGCAACAGCCGGGAAGCTTCCAAGATGCATTCGATGTGGCGGTTGAAGTAAACGAAAAACTTCTCTTGACGCGGGAGAAGGCGCATATCGGTTTAATGGAACTTCATGGTCTCATTGGGTGGAAAGCCGGGTCAACGGTCGGATGGTTACGATTCGGTGAAAACCGGAAGAAGTGTCTCGGCTGGCGCTTCGTCTCCGACGTCGGGATCGAGATAGCGGGGGTCGAGCAGGCGCTGCGGGTTAATGTTCCCCATCGCGCCGAGCAGGGTCTCTTTCAAAAACGGGTGCTCGATTTCAATCTCCTTGAACAGGTCGCGCAGGGAGCGTCGAACCGTTCCGGTTTTCTGCGAGCAGCCGCAGGGAATCACCGGAGCCCCGCAATTCGCCGCGTACTTTGTAGTCAAGTCTTCCGGCACGAAGACCAACGGACGAATCAATCGAAAATCGCGATTGCGGGAGTACGTTACAGGCGGCAACGCCGACAGTTTGCCGTTGTACATCGCGTTGCGCAGGAAGGCCTCGCAGAAATCGTCGGCGGTATGACCGAGCGCGACGACATTCGCGCCGAGATCGCGCGCCACCTCGTACACCGCACGGCGGCGGAACCGGCTGCACTTATCGCAACCGTGGTCCGGGTCCCTTTCGAGTAGATCGAACGACGGGCCGTCCTCGAAGTAGGTCCAATCGACGCCCCGGGCTTTGAGCCAATCGCCGGTAGGCGCGAACGGCGAGAGAAATTTCCCTTGCTCGATCGTGAACGCGCAGACCGAAAAATCGATGGGCGCTCGCTTCTGGAGCGCGAGGAGCGCTTCGAGCAGGGTAATCGAATCTTTACCGCCGGACACGCCGACGGCTACGCGGTCGCCATCGCGAATCATGCGGAATCGCGTCACCGCTTCGCCGACTTTGCGTAGGAGCGTCCGTTCGAGGTCCAACTCTCTATTTTTGCAGCAAACTCGACCGTAGCGGTAACAGCGGCCGGTTGTCGGCCATTCCTCGTCATGACCAGATTCCTGCCGACCATTTGTTCTTTTTTGTTCGCGGCAAGCGCTCAAGCGGCCGAAGCGTCTCGCGGCGGATTCATCCCCTACTTCGCGGACGGTGCGGGTTGGGACACCACCTTTCGCTTCTTTTGCGCCGTTAGCGGTCTCACAAATTGCACCTTAGAACTGGAGTTCATTGGCGCAAATGGGCAGCCCTTGCCGATTGCGATTCGCGGCAACGCCGATGGCATTGAAACAACCCTGACGAATAGCCGGATCACGGCGCGATTTCAACGCGAGCTGCTCGTCGAAACGTTAGGGCAATCGCCTTCCGTGGTCACGGGGTCGCTGGACATTCGATCCAACGAGCTCATTTCCGGATTTTCGATCTTCCGGCAGAGAGTGCCCGGCAGACCCGATTTTGAGGCAACGGTACCCATGGAAAATCGGAACTTCGCGCGGGCATTTTTAGTGCCTTTCGACAACAGGAACGGACTCGCCACGGGAATCGCCATTACGAACATCACGAACGCGGCGGCTACATTCACAATCGCCGGATCGGACCTGGGGGATCGAAATGAGTTTCTTGGTTCGATCACGGTTCCTGGACGCGGCAGCGCTTCTTTCGACTTAGCCACCAGATTTCCCCAGACCAGTGGGCGAGCGGGATCGGTTATTTTCTTTATCGACCCGACAGTTGCCACGGGACCGTTCGTTTCGGGAACCGGGTTTCGATTTAACCCAACGGGAGCCTTTACCACGCTGCCAGTTCTAAACATTCGGTAGCCAAGCGCTTACAATCGCGGTTGTGCCGTTAGCAACGCAATCGGAGCGCTCGGCTCACGCATGACGGTTTGGCTCGACGGCGCACCCCTGCGCTTGGGCGCAGGCGGATTGCACCGCTACACATTGGAATTGCTGGCGGCGCTGCGGCGCGAGTTTCCGCTGGATCATTGTTTCGCCGCGATGCCGGGCGAAGGGCGATGGTGGCTGCGCACTGGGATCGCGGCGCGTTACGACTTATTTCACGGCACGAATTTCGAGGTTCCGCCGCTCTCGCCCCGCCCGTCGGTGATGACCCTCCACGACCTCTCGCCGTGGCGCGGGTGGGGCGGCAGCGATCGGGTTCGCCGTCGAACGAAGATGCTGCTCGGACTCGGCGCGGCGACCATGGTGATTACCCCAAGCGAGGCGATCCGGCGCGAAGCCATCGAGTACTTCCGGCTGTCTCCCACGAGCGTCGCCGCGATTCCGCACGCCGCCCCCAATTGGATACGCCCCGTCGAAGTTCCTCCCGGTCCGCCGTATTTTCTGGCCGTCGGCGACGATCTGCCGCGCAAGAATCTCGCGGTGGTGCGCGACGCCGCCCGCGCGCTAGGTGTCGAGTTGCGCGAGATTCGCGACGGAGTGCCGGATCGCGATCTCCCCGCGCTCTACTCCGGCGCGGTGGCGCTGGTCTACCCGTCGCATTACGAAGGCTTCGGATTGCCCGTTCTCGAAGCGATGCAATGCGGGGCGATGACGATCGTTTCCCGCGACCCGGCGCTGGTCGAGACGGCGAGCGATGCGGCTCTAACCGTCGATACCGATACCGGATGGTTGCCCGCGATGCGCGCCGCGCTCGAAAATCCCGATCTGCGCGCCCGGTATCGCGCCGCGTCTTTGGCTCGCGCACGGGGTTTCTCCTGGAGCGCTACCGCTCGCGCCACACACGAGGTCTACGTTGAAGCGATCGCTCGTCATTTCGCCTGAAGCTCCGTGGCCGATGCTCGGCGGAGGGCAGTTACGCACGGTTTCTCTCTTCGAGTACCTGCGGAGCAAGGGCGAAGTGGACGCGATTGTGTTCCACGCCGATCCGTTGCCCGGGGAATACGCGAACGTCCTTCACATCGATTTGCCATACCATTCGCGCTCAATCCCGGCGAAATTATGGCGAAATGGCGTGCGGTGGCTCAAGCAAGTGCCGCCGCTGGTGGACCGCTTTTCCGGGTACGAAACGCGGATCGCGGAATGGCTGCGGGACCGTCATTACGATCTCGCGTTGTTCGAACATTTCTGGGTCGCGCCGTACCTCGACACGGTGCGCCCGCACGCGGCGCGTTGCGCGCTCGATCTCCACAACATCGAAAGTGTGTGGCTAAAGCGCATGCGGCTGCCGTTCGCCGATTGCGCCCGGCGTCTTGAAGACCGATGGCTGCCGAAGTTCGACGCAATTCTGACAGCCTCGGCCCACGATTCCGCGCAAATCCCGGTACGATCCTTCATCTATCCGAACGCGATCCCGGTTCAGGAAACTCCGCTTACTGTGCGGGAGGCGAACGTAGTGGCGATGTCCGGCAATTTCGAGTTCCCCCCGAACGCGCAAGGCGCGCGATGGCTGGCGCGCGAGGTCATGCCTCAGCTATCGGGAGTCGAGTTGCGATGGATCGGCAAACACAGCGAGCGGATGCCTTTCGGAAGCGCCACGGGAACTATCCCCGACGCTATCGAAGAATTGGCGAAAGCTACGGTTGCCGCCGTGCCGATTTTCGCCGGCTCGGGTACTCGCCTCAAGATCATCGAGGCGTGGGCGGCCGGGACGCCCGTGATCTCGACGACCGTCGGTTGCGAGGGACTCGATTGCCGGGATGGCCGCGAGCTGCTGATTCGCGACACACCGCAAAGCTTCGCCGCCGCGATTCGGGAACTGTTAGCCTCGCCCGGGGAGCGCGCGAAACTCGCGGAAGAGGGCCGGAAACGCTATCTCTCGGACTTTACTTGGACCGCCGCCTGGAAACGGCTGGAAAATTGCCGTGCACTATACTGAAAGGACGCGCATGCGCATCGCCGTCGACGCTCACGCGGTTGGGCGCAAGTTAACGGGGAACGAAACGTATATCCGGAACATCGTCCGGGAGTTAGCCGCTCTCGGCGATCGTCACGAGTACCACGCCTACGTGTCCGCTCCCGGAGCCGAAAACGTCATCCCCTCGCAGTTTGCCGTGCGCCGCGTTTCGAACAACCCGTTCCGGCGGCTGGGCTTCGATTTTCCCACCGATCTCCGGCGCTTGCGGCCCGACGTTTTGCATGTGCAGTACACGGCTCCGCTGGCGTGTCCCGTGCCGGTGGTGGTTTCGATTCACGACATCAGCTATCTCGATCACCCCGAGTTTTTCCCCACCACACGCGCTTGGCAGTTGCGTGTGACCGTGGCGCGGACCGTCCGTAAGGCGGCCCGCATCCTGACTCTCAGCGAGTATTCGCGCGACGCCATCCTGCGCGCGTACCGGGTTCCGCAAGACCGCGTGGAAGTGATTCCGCTGGGCGTCGATCCCTGCTTCTGCGCGATGGATCACGACACGGCCCGGCGCTGGGTGACGCAACGCTACGCGATCGCCGCGCCGTACGTGCTGACGGTCGGCGATTTGCAGCCGCGCAAGAATCAAGTGGGACTCGTGAACGCCTTCGCCGGACTGATGCGCGAGCGCCCCGAATTGCCGCACCATCTGGTCTTCGCGGGCAAGGAGAATTGGCATGGCCAACAGGTGCGCGAGGCGGCGCGCCGCAGCGGCTTCGCCGGCAGGATTCACTTCACCGGGTTCGTCGACGACGCGGACCTTCGCCGCCTCTATTGCGGCTGCGACGTATTCGCGTTCCCTTCGTTCTACGAAGGCTTCGGGCTGCCGGTAGTCGAGGCGATGGCTTGCGGGCGAGCGGTCGCTTGTTCCGACGCCACTTCGCTACCCGAGGTGGCCGACTCCGCCGCGCTGCTTTTCGATCCCAACTCGCGGGAGCGGATGGCGAAGGCTTTGCGCGATCTGCTGATCGATCCCGAACTTCGCGCCCGTATGGAGCGCCTGGGCTTGCAGAACGCCGCCCGCTTCAGTTGGCGCGAGGCCGCGCGTCGAACCCGCGATGCGTACGAGGCGGCGGCGGGCGCGGCGCGTAAAGAGCCCGCTCGCGCGGCGGTGCGGTCGTGATGCGGCTTTGGGCGATAGCCCTGGGCACGGCCTGCATGGCGGAGGAGACGCTGCGTTACTCGATCAACTGGCCCAGCGGACTCTCGCTCGGCGAAGCGACGCTCGAATCGCGCGCGGTGTCGAGCGGCAAGGACGTTCCTTCGCGGCGCGAATTCCGATTTACGCTCGACGCCTCGATCCCCGGATTCGCGGTCTCGGACCGCTTGCGCTCGCTCGCCACGGACCGATTCTGCTCGATCGAGTTCGAGAAACGGTTGAAGCACGGGACGCGCGAGACGGCCGAGAAAACTACTTTCGATCCCGAATCGCGAGTGGCCACGCGGGTCACCGATAACGGAGGCGGCAAGACCGAAATTCCGGTCGCCGCCTGCGCTAACGACGCGCTCGCCTACTTGTACTTTCTCCGCGGCGAATTGGCGCAAGGCCGGTTGCCCGCGACGCGCACGATCCTTTTCGGCGCTCCCTACGAGATCGGCGTTCAGTTGGCCGGACAGGAAACTCTGCTCGTGGGCGACACGCGTGTCCCCACCGACCGCTTGCAAGCGCGCTTGAAAGGACCGGCCTCGGAAAGCAGGTTCGAACTGTACTTCGCGCGCGACGAAACCCGGCGGCTGGTGCGCGTTCGCGTGCCGCTCCCGCTGGGCAGTTTTTCGATGGACCTCGTCGAGTAGCGGTGCGCGTCGCTTTCTTTTCCCCGCTGCCGCCGTCGCCGAGCGGTATCGCCGACTACTCCGCCGCGCTGCTCGAACCGCTCTCGAAACTCGCGCACGTGGACGCCTTCGCGGCGCGTCCGCGCGAATTCGATCCGGCGCGATACGACGCCATCGTCTATCAACTCGGCAATAATCCCTTCCACGACTTTGTGTACGACATGGCGCTCGAACACCCGGGCACCGTCGTCATGCACGAGGCGAATCTTCACCACTTGATCGCCGACCGCACCATCAAGCGCGGCGATTGGGACGCTTATTTCGACGAAGTCGCTTTCGACGGCGGCGATCTCGCCTACGCGCGGCGCGTGCGCGCGCTCGAAGTGGGTCCGGATTACGACGGCGTTCCTATGCTGCGGCGCGTTCTGGCGCGCTCGAAGAGCGTCGTCGCGCACAGCCGCTACGTCGAAACCAAAGTGCGCGAGGCGGGCTTCGCCGGGCCGGTGGGCGTGATCCCGCATGGCGTTTGGCTGCCCGAAATCGACCGCATGTCGTACCGCGAAAAACTCGGCGTCGAGATGGGCGCTCCGCTGATCGGCATCTTCGGCCACTTGAAGCCGTACAAGCGCATCGGCGAATCGCTGCGCGCGTTCCGCCGGCTGGAGCGCTTGCTTCCCGAAGCGCGCCTGCTGCTGGTCGGCGAACCCCATCCCGAATTGCGCCTCGAACCCACTCCGCGGATTCGCCATATCGGCTACACGCCCATCGACGATTTCACCGGATATCTCGCCGCGTGCGATATCGTTCTCAACCTGCGCTATCCCACCGTCGGCGAGACCTCCGGCACGCTGCAACGCGCGCTGGGACTGGGACGCGCCGTCATCGTCAGCGACGTAGGCGCGTTCGCCGAGTACCCCGACAACATCTGCTTGAAAGTGCCGGTCGGCGCGGGGGAAGAGGATCTGATTTTCGAGTATCTGAATCTGCTCGCTTCGCGCCCAGACGTCGCGCGGGCGATGGGCGAACGGGCGCGCGCCTGGGTGGAACGCGAATGTCCTTGGACCGTCGCGGCCGAGCGCTACGTAGAATTTCTAGCAACGGGTGCGCTCGCGCCACGAGATCCCGTCACGGTTGCCTTGTCGCCTGCGGCGCCGCCCGCGCCCTCTCCGGCTGAAGCCCCTCGCATCGAACCGCAGACGGTCACCGCTTGGACAAACGCCCGCCCCGCGGAGCGCGAGTACGTGGAAACGCACTTAACCCGGCTCGCGCGCACGCTTGAGCTAACACCTCCCGGGGCCGAAGAGGATCGCGTCCTCGAAATGGGCGCGTACATGCAAATCACTCCGGCGCTGCATTTCGAGCTCGGTTACGGCGAAGTCCGCGGGTGCTACTACGGCAAGCTTGGCGATAAAGACTCAAAGACGATCGTCGCGGAGGACGGCCGCGAGTTCTCGTGCGAGATCGATCATTTCGACGCCGAGAAAGACGCGTTTCCCTACCCGGGCTCGCACTTCTCCACCGTGCTGTGTTGCGAGTTAATCGAGCATCTTCCCTCCGATCCGATGCATACGATGTCGGAGATCCACCGCATCCTCCGCGACGGAGGGCATTTGGTTTTGACCACGCCCAATATCGCTTCCGCGCGGTCCATCGCGGCGGTGTTCGCGGGCTACCATCCGGCGCTGTTTCCGGCGTACCTGAAACCCGAGGCTGTCGTCCAAGGCGAGTCTCGCCATCACCGCGAGTACACCGCGAAAGAGATTCACCTGCTGCTGCATTACGCGGGCTTCGATGTGCTGCGACTTGAGACCGGGCCTTTTCGCGACGGTCCGCATCCCGAACTCGCCTGGGTCCACCAGTTGATCGAGCGCTACGGTTTCCCGAAAGATTTGCGCGGCGACGGAATCTACGCCGTGGGCCGAAAGACCGGCCCCGTCCGCGACCGTTATCCTAACTGGCTGTACTCGTGATCGGGCTCCCCTTGATCGAACATCGCAGCCTCGCCTTGGCCCTGGCGCGGCGCGACATCGAAGCGCGCTATCGCGGCAGTTTCGGCGGCGGCTTGTGGACCTTCCTGCACCCGCTGCTATTGATGTCGACCTACTACTTCGTCTTCGGCGTCGTTCTGCAAGCGCGCTTTCCGGGCGACCCGACACGCGAAGGATTCGTGCTCTACTTCCTCGCCGGAATGCTGCCGTGGCTGGCGATGTCGGAGACGTGGGGGCGCTCGCCAACGCTGATTCCCGAGCACGTCACGCTAATCAAGAAGGTGATTTTCCCAGTCGAGATTCTGCCGGTGGTGCGAACGCTGGCGGCGCTGATACCGCAAGCGGCGGCGATCGCGATCTTCGTCGCGCTGCTTTTGGCGACTCGCGGCGCGGTGCCCGTTACGGCGTTGTGGCTGCCAGTATTGTTGATCCCGCAAGTGCTAATCACGCTGGGCGTGTCGTACATGTTGGCGGCGGCCGGCGCGTTTCTGCGCGACCTCGCACAACTGATCGGTTTTGCCCTGACGCTGCTGTTTTTCCTGACCCCGATTTGCTACCCCGATTCCTCGCTTCCCGCGGCGGCGCTGCCGATCCTCGGCAAGAACCCGGTGTACATTCTGGTGCGCGGCTATCGTGCGATTTTCATCGAAGCGCGCGCGCCCGAGTGGCAGGCGATCTGGAAGCTGTGGCTGCTTTCGGGAATCGTATTCGCGATCGGCTACCGCTGGTTCCGCTCGCTTCAACGCAGCTTCGCCGACGTACTCTAGCTAAATGACCAGCCGCCGCCGCTTCGTCGCCGCGACGATCGCCGCCACTCGCGTCCGCGCGCAAGACTCGCCCTACGACGTTCTGGTTTACGGCGCGACGCCTTCGGGAATCGCGGCCGCCTGCGCCGCCGCGGACGACGGACGGCGCGTTCTCCTGGCCGAGCCCACTGCGCGCATCGGCGGCATGGTGAGTTGCGGACTCTCGCACACCGATTTCCGGACCTTCGAGGGTCTGAACGGTTTCTATTTCGACCTAAGCCGCCGCTCGCTGGCCTACTACGAATCGAAGTACGGCGAAGGTTCCGAACAGGCGCGCGATTCGCTGTACGGCACCCAGTGCGAACCCAGCGTGAACCTGCTGATGTTCGAGCGCCTCCTCGCCGAGCGGCCGCGCATCGCCGTGCGGAAGAATTTGCGGCTCGATTCCGTGAGGCGCGAAGGATTGCGCATCGTAAGCGCGACGATATCTGGAACGGCATTCGCCGCGAACACTTTTATCGACGCCACCTACGAGGGCGATCTGATGGCGGCGGCGGGCGTCGAGTATCGCGTCGGCCGCGAAGGGCGCTCCGAATTCGGAGAGTCGCTCGCGCCGGAGAAACCCGACGGCCAGTTGCAGGGATACAATTTCCGGCTGTCGGCGACGCAGGTTCCCGAAAATCGCGTGACGCCCAAGAAGCCCGCCGGATACCGGCGCGACGATTTCGCCGGTGTGCTGCCCCTGCTCGCCGACGGGCGCATCGAGCGGATTTTCGGGCATCCGAAGGATTGCATTTTCAAAGCTCAGATTCCACGCCTGCCGAATCGGAAGTACGACATCAACGACGTGTCGAATTGCCCGGTTCGGCTGTCGCTGCCCGGCGAGAATCTGAAGTGGCCGGAAGGCGATGCGCCCGCGCGCCGCCGCATCTTCGACGAGCACCTGCTGTGGCACACCGGTCTGCTTTGGTTCTTGCAGAACGATCCGGCGGTTCCGGCGAAGTTTCGCGACGAAGCTCGCGAGTGGGGCTGGTGCCGCGACGAGTTCGCCGATTCGGATCATCTTCCGCCGCAGCTTTACGTGCGGGAGGCGCGCCGCATGCGCGGCCTGCACATCTACACCGAAAACGACACGGCGCACGCTCCCGGCGACGCGCGGTCGATCCTGCATCGCGATGCCGTCGCGATCGGCGACTACAGCCACAACTGCCACGGTTCGGCGCACGAAGGTCCGCGATTCGGCGGGCGGCATGTGGGCGAGTTCTATAAACCGATTCCGCCGTATCAGATCCCATACGGCGTAGTGGTTCCGCGCGATGTCGAGAACCTGCTAGTGCCGGTTGCGGCGAGTTCGTCGCATGTGGGGTTCTGCGCGCTGCGCCTGGAACCGATCTGGATGTCGATGGGACAGGCGGCCGGCCACGCCGCGCATCTCGCGGCGGCGGAGAAGATCGCGGTGCAGCGGGTTCCCGTGGACCGCTTGCAGCGGCGCTTGTGGAGCGCGGGCGGGGCGACGTTCTATGCTTCCGACATTCCGCCCGGCCACGCCGATTTTGCGCTCGTGCAGCGCTGGGGTACTGCGGGCGGCTTCCACGGAATCGCACCGAAACCTTCGGAGCCCGGCTCGCGCGGCAAGAACAAGCTCGGCCAATATCACGAAGCGTTTCTCGGCCATGCCGTCGAACTCGAAAAACCGCTCGACGACGCGTTACGCGCCACATGGGAGAAACTGGCGCGCGAGTTAGGCGCGGCACCGCCCGCGGGCATGGCGCGTACGCGAGGCGAATGGTTGCGCGGCATGCGCGCTTAGCGCTATTCGAAAAGTTCCTTTACGCGCTCGAAGAAGCCCTTCTCCCGCGGCTCGTTATCCTCGGGCAGCATGCCGCCGAGTTGTTCGACTAGCTTGCGCTGCTCCTTCGTGAGCTTTTCGGGAACGCGTACGTGGATGCGCACCACGAGATCGCCGCGCCCGGAGGAGTTGATTTTCGGAAATCCTTTGCCGCGCATCCGCATTTGCGTCCCGGATTGCGTGCCTTCCGAAAGCCGAATCGTCTCCGCGCCCTCGAACGTGGCGAGCGTCAACTCGCAGCCCAACGCCGCTTGCGGGAACGTGACGGGAAGTGTGCAAACCAAATCGTTTTCGTGGCGTTCGAAAAACGAATGCTCCCGGACCTTCAGCGCAACGTAGAGATCGCCCGGCGGCCCGGCTTTATCCGCGCTCGGCTGGCCTTCGCCCGGCACGCGCAATTGCATGCCGGAATCGACGCCCGCCGGCACGTTGAGCTTCACCGGCCGGGTAACGCGAACGAACCGCGCGCCCCGGCACTCCTTGCAAGGCCGGCGAATGATCTGCCCGCCGCCGCCGCACTGGCCGCAAGTCTGCTGGACGGTCATGAAGCCGTTGGAATAGCTGACGCGGCCGCGCCCCCGGCAGGCGGGGCACACGGTAAGGCCGTCCTCTTTCTCCGCGCCTGTCGCATCGCAACGCGGGCAAGCCTGCATGCGCGGTACGGAAATCTCCACCTGCTTGCCGTGAAACGCCTCTTCGAACCCGATCTCGAGTTCGTAGGAAAGATCCTCGCCGCGCCGCACGCGGTTCCGGGCGCGCCCGCCCATGCCGCCGAAAAATTCTCCGAACAGATCGCCGAAGAGATCGTTAAGATCGGTGGCCGATCCCGAAAAGCCTCCGCCGTTCGCTTGCAGTCCGTCATGGCCGTAACGGTCGTAGGCGGCGCGTTTCTGCGGATCGCTCAGGACTTGATAGGCCTCGGCGGCTTCCTTGAATTTCTCCTCCGCCTCGGCGTTTCCCGGATTTTTGTCCGGGTGGTACTTCATCGCCAGGCGCCGGTACGCGGTCTTCAACGACGATTCGTCGGCGCCGCGCTCAACTCCCAGCACTTCGTAGTAGTCGAGCTTGGTCACTGCGGGACGGCCTCGTCCGACGCTACGCCGGCATCGGCGACGGCCACGCGCACCATGGCGGGACGCAGCAAGCGGCCCCGGAACCGGTATCCCCGCTGAAACTCGCCGAGGATCGTTTGATCGGGCACGCCGGCCGACGGAACGGTTTCGATGGCGTGGTGCAGATTGGGGTCGAACGCCGCGCCCGCGGTCGAAACCGGTTCAAGCCCTTGCTTCTTCAGCAAGTCGAACATCCGGGCGTGGATCAACTCCATCCCTTTCGCATATTCCTTATCCGCGGTCTCGATCTTCAGCGCGCGCTCGAAATCGTCCAGTACGGGCAGCAACGCCTTCACCGTATCCATCGCCGCGTACTCGGATAACTCCAGCCGTTCGCGCTCGGTGCGTCGGCGGAAGTTTTCGAACTCGGCGGCGCGCCGCAAGAGTTGGTCCTGCAATTCCGCTTTCTCGCGGAGAACCGCTTCGAGTTCGGGCGGCAAGACGGCCGACGGCTCGGGCGGAATTTCCAAAATCGGATCTTCGTTTGACATGTTTCGGTTCGGCGCGGCCGGCTACATCGACCGCAAAGCTTGGTGCATATGGGAGACCGCCGAAATGGCGCGGGCGTAATCCATACGGTGCGGCCCCAGAACGGCG
This sequence comes from Bryobacteraceae bacterium, assembly GCA_033763835.1. GTDB lineage: Bacteria > Acidobacteriota > Terriglobia > Bryobacterales > Bryobacteraceae > JAPKYZ01. The sequence goes on from JANRJS010000032.1 coordinate 24,193, forward strand.
ACGCGCGTCCGCGTACCGTCCGGACGGTCCACGCCGATCCCCACCACGGCCAGGCCGCCCATCGACGGATGAATCTCGTCCAGACCCACGCGGACTTCCGGTCCTTCGGTCGCCTTCTCCAGGTAGCGGTCGAGCAGGTCGAGCAAGCGCTTTTTCTCTTCGAGCGTGCGGAACAGGTCCCGCATCGCCTCCCGCGTCAGATGCAGATCGATGGCGAGCAAATTGGAAGCCCCATCGAGCGAGACTTCCGGCTGGTCGAGCGCCACGTCGAGCAACCCGCCCAAATGCAACTCCATCAGCCGCCGCAACACGCTGTCGTAGGTCAGGCTTTCGACGCGCAGCCGCCGCTCCAACTCGCGGCGCGCGGAGGAAAGCGTCCATCCCGCGAAACTGCGGTTGACGTAATTGCGGATCGATACCAACTCCGTCTCCCCCAACGCCTCGGCGAGATCGACGACCTGATTGAGCACTTCGCCGCCCGCGGTCACTACCACCATCAGCAAACGGCGCTCCGGCAGCACAACGAATTGGACCTCGCGCAGTACCCGTTCCGCGGCGGGAATCGCGGCGGCTATCGCGGCGTTGTGCGTCCATTCGGTGAGGATGCGCGAGGAACGCTCCATCCGGTCCTCGACGGTTTGCGCACGTTCGAGGTCGCGCCGCATCTTTGCGAGTTCCGAAGCCACCACTTGCACGGCCAGCGTCTTCACGTAAGTCTGGATCGCCGCAGGCGTCGGAATACGCCCCGCCGATGCGTGCGGTTGCGCGAGATAGCCCTGCTCCGCCAAGTCCGCCATCACGTTCCGGATCGAGGCGGCGCTCAATTCGACGCCCCGGATTCGAGCGAGGGACTGCGAGGCCACGGGCTCCCCGCTCTCGAGGTAGGCCTTCACGATCGAGTTCAAAATCGACGATTCGCGGCGGGAAAGGGCACTCATCGACTGCTTCCATTTTACTATCGGATCGCCCACGTTGTTAAAATATGGGCTTCATGAAAGTTATCGACGCCCTGTTGCGCGCGTACGCCTCTCTTTATCTCCTTGGAATCTCGGCGTTTTTGGCCGGTATCGCGGGAGTGGCCTACTTGACCGGGGTGCACAACATCAACACCGGCGGCATGCTGAACTTCTCGGGCCAGCCCCTAACCAACTGCCTTCTAGCCATGGGGCTGCTGGGCGTGGCTGCAGCCGTGTTGTCGTGGCTGGGCGGCTGGTGGCGATTCCTGCTGCCGCTCTACGCCTTAGGAACGTCGTTTACGTTGTTCCGGTGGTTCTTCGCCTCGGCGTACCATTTCGGCAGCCGGGAGACGTTCGATGGCGCGTTGTGGCTGTTTGCCGGCTCGCTCGGCGCTCTTTTCTCGAGCTTAGTGGTCCTGAAGCGAAGCGGCCGAGGCTCGCGCCGCATCAAGTAAACGAGTGCGACGCCGGTACTTTCTTTCGCTTGCCGCCGCTCCCCTATTCGCGGACAACCGGCCGGTCGTGCGGGGGCGGTTGACCCAAGCGACTTCCGATACGGTCTTGACCCTCGACGGCGGGCGGACGGTCCGCTTAACGGGCGACGAGGCGACGCTCGGTGTCCTGCGCGACGCTCGCCTCAAGAATGCCGATTTCGAGGCCGCCGGGCGGTTCACCGGACCGAACGAGTTCGCCGTCGATTTGATCCATACGCGCAGCCTGTTCGCTTACGTCAATGGGCGGCGGCTGATGGTCACTTACTGGTGCGACGTCTGCTACATCCGCACGTTCACGCCAGGTGTATGCTGGTGCTGCCAGGAAGATACGGCGCTCGATTTGCGGGAGCCGGACGCTCCCGACCCGGTACCATGACCGCACTTTTCCTTTTCATGACCCTCACCGCGCAAAGCGCATCCGACACTCCGGTGACCCTTACCGATCCTAAGAACGACATCGTCGTGACTATCCTTCCCTCCGTGGGAAACATGGCGATCTCCATGAAAGTAAAAGGACAAGAGATTCTTTGGTCGCCCACCGCGGATCCGGCCGCGATGAAAGCCAAGCCGCAACTGGCCGGAATTCCGTTTCTCGCGCCTTGGGCGAATCGCGTCGAAGGGATGCTGTATTGGGTCAACGGGAAGCAGTACGCGTTCAATCCGCACTTGGGGAACCTGCGCCCCGACCAAAATAAAAACCCAATTCATGGCCTGGCGATGTTTACGGACCGGTGGAAGTCGTTTGGTATGCAAAACTCCGGCTATCTGTCCGAACTTCGTTTCGGACACCACCCCGATTGGCTCGCGCAGTTCCCCTTCCCCCACACGATTTCCATGCTTTACCGGCTGGAGAACGGGGAGTTGTTCGTCGAAACCTTTATCAAGAACGAAAGCTCGGAGCCGATGCCCGTGGCGGTGGGGTATCACCCCTACTTCCAGATTCCCGGCGGCCGCGACGCTTGGACGATCCACATTCCCGCGTTCGAGCATGTCGAGCTGTCCCCGGCGCTCATTCCAACGGGTAAGCGAACGCCCCTCACCCAGCGCGATATCCCGTTGAAGGGCAATAAGTTCGACGACGTCTATACAAACCTGGCCCGGGACGCCGAGGGACGGGCGGTCTTCACCGTCTCGAACGGCAAGCAGAAACTCGACGTGAAGTTCGGGTCGCGCTACATGGTGGGCGTGGTCTACGCGCCGCCGGGCCGCGACTTCGTCTGCTTCGAGCCGATGGCCGCCATCACGGACGCCTTCAATCAGCACCACTCCGGCAAGTACCCGGATTTGCAACATATCCCCCCGGGCGGCACTTGGCGCGAAGTTTGGTCGATCAAGCCCAGCGGCTTCTGACGGTTGCCGAACGGTTGCCAAAGTGCAACCATTCTGGATATGAAAAGCATCACGATCAAGAACATTCCGGAAGACGTGTACGCGAATTTCCGGCAGCTTTGCGACAGACAGGGCGAGAGCATGAGTGGATTCTTACAGGACTGGATCCGGCGTCTGGCGCGGAGCGAAGAGCAACGGCGGAATTTCGACGAGACCTGGGAGCGCCACATAAAGGAAATGAAGCTCCAAAAGTTCGATCCCATCACCGCCGCCGAGGACATTCGGGCGGAACGCGAAGAGCGAGACGAGCGCCTTTGAGACTCGCTGTGGCCGACGCGAGTGTCGTGGTAGCTTCTCTTTTGCTGGAAAGGAAAACGCCGGCGGCACTGGCACTAATGGCGGAGTGTCGCAACCAGGATAGTCTGTTGGTTGCGCCGCCTCATCAACAATTGGAAGTTGCCGCCGCTATCACTAAGCGGGTTCGCCGCGGGACGATCGCTTCCGAGTACGCCCTGAACCTCTACCGGATCTATCGGGAAATGGGACTCGTCTACGAATCCGCCGACCTCTCGCGCGCCTTCGCCCTGTCGCTAAGTTGGCAACACTCAATCTACGACTGCGCTTATGTCGCGCTCGCCGAACAGTTGGACTGCGAGCTCTACACGGCCGACGAACATCTATGGCGCAAAATTGGGATGGCGACGCTGCGCATCCGCCTAATCTAACCTACGGCTTCGCGCCCGCCGGCTTGGGAGCCACCGACGTCGGCTTCACTGCGGGTGGCGCGGGGGACGCCGCCGGTTTCGCCGCCGCTGGAGCCGGGGCGTTAGCGTCGTACAGCTTCACGATTTCCGCGGTGATGTCGATCCCGGAAGCCATGTATAGTACCGGGCTCTGCTGGCTCGATACGTCGAGAATCAGCGTGTAGGCGTTGTCGCGCGAATACTTGTCGATCACCTGCATCAAACGGCCGCCCAACTCTTGCAGAATCTTGTTCTGTTCCTGCTCGAACTCGGCCTGCGCGTCTTCCTGATCCCGTTGCAGCGACTTTTGCTTCTGATCGATCTCGCGCGCCATGCGGGCCTTCTGATCCTCGCTCGCCGTATTCGACGACTTCCGGAACGTGTCCTGCAACTGCTGGATGGCGGCGGTCTTCGATTCGATCTCTTTCCGCTTGGGATCGAAGCGCAGTTGCAGGTCTTGCGCGGCTTTCTGACCGTCCTTGGTCTGGACGATCGCCTGCTGGATGTTGATCACGCCGACTTTCGTGGCGGGCGCCTGGGCCAAGGCGATTGGCGCCAGCGCCAAGGCGGCCAGACTAGGCAATGCTTTGAAATTCACTGAATCGACTCCTCAAAATCGGTAATTGCGCCGGTCCCTCTAAAATGTCCGGCTGATGGTGAAGCGGAAAACCCGAGGCCGTTCGAAATACGGCGTCGCCCGCCCATACAAGTTGACGGCGTTGTTGAACGTCGCGGTGTTCGGGAAAAAAGACCGGTCGGCGACGATCGGGGGCTGCAAGAAGGTTTCCACGCGACTTGGATTGTACGCCCAGTATATCCGGAACGGCGCGTTGACGACGGGCATCAGCACTTGCAACTCGAGTCCGGTGGAGATACGAATCTTATTCGCCCCGGGCGCCAGCACCACTCCATTGCCGAAGCCGGCCTGAGGGAACGTGGAGTTGAGACTGGTCAAACGGTCGGAGTTGAGACGCAATTGATTGCGCATCGACACACGGTTGACTCCGGCGTCGATGAACGGGGCGAGGGTCACCGGCCCGAAAATCTTGATGCGGTATTCGGCGTTGGTGACCACCTGGGTGTCGCCGCCAAGCAGCGTGAGCTGATAGGCCGGCACCCGTTGCGTCACCGCCGCCAGCGTTTCCTTGCCGTCGACGATCACTTTCTGGAAGCGCGCCGACCCGTCGGCGTTCAACACGTTCACCTGTCCTTCGGTCGGAATAAATCCCAGAGGCGAAATGCCCCAGATGTCGAACCCGCGGATATCGTTCTCGCCGCCCATATAGAAACGGTTGAACGGTGGCGCGGCTTTGCCGCCGTACCCGGTCAGATAGCGGCCCAACACGTGAAACCCGATCACGTGGTCTTTCTTAAAGCCCTGCCGGAAATACTTCCAATCCACCGACGGCTCGATCATGTTGACGTTACCGCCCAGCCAACTGCCGGTGAGCGACGTCGAAATGTACAGGCTGCGCCCACGGCTGGGCGTGATCGGATGATCCACGGTGTTGTAGCTGTAGTTCGGAATAATCGACGTCGTGCGGATCCCGTTCAACTGATTGGGCCCGTCGAGCCCTTGGAAATTGAAATATTGGAAATAGTTGGACGCGCCGTCGGTGAGCGTCCGAATGCTCGATTGGTTGTAGTTGTAGCTGACGCCGACGCGCGCGAAGCTGCGCTTCAGCAGCGTGCTGGCGTAAACGCTGAAGCCGGCGCCGTTGGACACGTAATTCAACAGGTTGTCTTGCCCCAACTGGCTGTACAACGGAATCAGGTTGCGGCCGGTGAGCAGCGAAACTTCGCGGCCCTGGTCGTAGTTGAACCGCTGATAGAAGACGGTGAATCCGGCCTGGATCGGCTTATCGAAAAGATACGGCTCGGTGAAGCCGAAGGTCGCCGACCGGATGCGGTCGCCCAACTGCGCGTCGAGCGAAAGCGTCTCGCCCAATCCCAGGAAGTTGTTAGTGGAATAACCGAACGAAATAAACGACCCCGCGATACCCGACACGCCCCCCGAAAGCTGCACGCTATTCTTGCCGCGCTCTTTGACCTTGAGCGTGATATCCACCGTGTTGTTCTTGGTGTCGCGGGTGATGTTGGCGGCTTCGTTCTCTTTCAGGACTTCGAAGTAGCCGAGCTGGTTCAAGCGCAGCAAGCTGACTTCCCAAAGACGCGTGTTGAACAAGTCGCCTTCGTCGATCAGCAATTCGCGGCGGATGACCTTGTCGCGCGTGGTGGTGTTGCCCGAAAAGTCGATGCGCCGCACGAAGAACTGCTTGCCTTCGTCGACGGTAAGCGTTAGGTCGATCTTGCCGGTCTGCGGATTGGGTTCGAAACCCGGTTCCGGCACCATATCGAGAAAGCCGAACTCGCCGTAGACTTTGCGGAACTGCTCCATGCCTTTTCGCAGCTTCGTGGTCGAAAAGATATCGCCCTCCGACATGCCGAAAATCGGGGGGAAGAGGGTTTCCGGCGTGCGGAAGAATTTCACGCCCTGGAAGTTGATCTTGCCCAGGCGGTATTGCACGCCCTCCTCGACGGTCATCGTCAGGTTGGCCTTTTTGCCCGGCTTGTTCGGGTAGAAGAGCGGGATGCGGAACTTGCCGCCGCCGAAATCGCCGATCTCCACATTGTGATCGAGGACGCGGGCGGTGAAGTAACCCTTTTGTTGATAGGCGTCCCGAACGCGGTCCTTATCCTCTTCGAGCTTGGTGGAATCGAACGTCTTGGCGAAGAGGTTCTCGAAGAGAATCGAACGCGGAATGCCGACCGGGTGTAGATTCTTCATCGCGCGAATCACGGCTCGGTCGCTGAACACTTTGTTGCCTTCGATGCCGATCTTGCCGACCTTCACCTTCGGGCCTTCCGCCACCTTGAAATTCACTTCGAGCGACGACGGCGGAATCTGGCGCAATTCCGGGGTGACGGTGGCAAACTGGCGGCCGCGTTCGGCGAGATACTCCTTCAAAACGTTGGCGGCGCGCTGTACCTTGTTCGGATCGTATTGCTGTTCGACTTGCAATCCGACTTTGCGCTCTTTGAACCGGTCGAGAATTTCGGACACCGTGATGGACTTCATGCCGTCGTACTTGATCGAGCGAATCACGCGGCGCTCTTGCACCACGAAACGAATCAACCAACCGGTGCGGCCGGGCTCCCGCTCCATACGGATGTCGTCGAAGCGCCCCGTATTCCACAGAGCCATGAAGTCGCGATTCAACGTCTCGAGCGAAAAGGGGTCGCCCCTCTTCGTAAAGATTAGAGCGCGCAACGTATCTTGTGGCACGCGCCGCGAACCGCGAAACTCAATGGCCTCGATCGTGTCCGCGATTTCGCCCGGCTTTGCCGCGGGCACGGAAGGTTCGGCGGGCGGTTTGGGAGCCTCAAGACCGGGCTTCGCCGGTTGGGGTTTCGCTTGCTCGGGCTTCGCCGCCTCCGGCTTGGGAGGTTCAGGGGAGGGCGCTACCGTTTCAAACGGGTTAGCGGGCTTCGGCTTCGCGGGCTCCGGTTTCGCTTGTCCAGCCGGAGCCGGTTCCGGCTTGGCGGGCGCGGGCGTTTGCGCCACCGCCGAACCAAGCGACATCAGGCAAACCAAGAGACTCAACAGGCAGGCTTGCCTGCGACACGACATTCGCGACTATATCCTTTCCATGGTGCGCCCCCATCAGACGTGACCCGGTAGATACCGGTTTCAGGGAAGATGCCGGCGGGCGGACTGCACAAACCTCTCAGTCTACCAAGAAGTCTCTGGTGAACGAACGAACCACTTTGGGGGTAAAGGAAAGGCAAAACCCGAACAGCAGCGCCGCCGTCCAGATCAGGAGAGCGGGGGCGTAGGAGTGCAGCGCGGGGCTGTAGTTCTTCCAAACCCATTCGGCCAACGCCCATTGACCCGCCAACGCGTAGAGACAACTCGCGCCCAACGCCATCGGCCAACTCCAGCGCTCGGGAACGACCACGGCGAGCGCGATGGCCGCCGCCGCGCTGGTTAACAAGTGCAACGCGATTCCGGCCAGCGTAGGCATGCCGAACGCCGGAGACGCGGCCCGGACTCCGTAAAACGACTCGGCCGCCAAATTCGACAGCGACCACGGCGAAAATCCCGCCAACCAGCCGCCCAACAGCATCCAGCATTGGGTGAGAACGCCCGCCGCCATCCCAATCTCCAAGCCGGCCAGCGCCCGGACCCCGAACCTGCGCATACTCGTCTATTGTCATTCATGAACCGCCGGGTGGTCGTTACGGGCATAGGGTGCGTCGGCCCGAATGGAATCGGACGCGAGAACTTCTGGCGGGCGACCCTCGCCGGGCAAAGCGGCGTTCGTCGCATTGAGGCGTTCGACGCCACGCCGTGGGCCGTTTCGATCGCCGGGCAAGTGCCGCGCGAGTTCGACGAACTGCGCTACGTGTCGGCGAAAGACCGCCAGCACGTCTCGCGCGTTACGCCGCTGGCCATCGCCGCCACCGAAGAAGCGATCGCGGACGCCGGCATCGATCCCGCGCGGCTCTCGCGCGAAGACCTGCGCGAAATCGGCGTCGTCGTGGGCTCGGGCGGCGGCAGCCAGGAGTTCACCGAAGAACAGTACCGCCTTTACTACGAGGGCCTGCAAAAGCAGTGCAGCGTCTACGTGATTCCGACCTCGACCATCGGCACGCTGGCCAGCGAGGTGTCGATGAAGTTCGGATTCCGCGGATTCTCGCATGTGGTCTCGACCGGCTGCACTTCATCGACCGACGCCATCGGCTACGCGTTTCGCTCGATCCGTTCGGGAGCCATCGACACCGTGATCGCGGGCGGGGCCGACGCTCCTATCGCGCCGTTGATTTTGCGCGGATTTCTGCTGATGCGGATTCTCTCGACGAAGTGGAACGCCGAACCGGAGCGCGCCTCCCGGCCCTTCTCGAGCGACCGCGACGGATTCGTGATCGGGGAAGGCGCGTGGTTTTTCGCGCTTGAAGAACGCGAGCGGGCTCTGGCGCGCCGCGCGAAGATTTACGGTGAGATCGCGGGCTGGGGTTCCACCTGCGAGGCGTATCACCGCGTGCGGCTCGAGGAGTGCGGCGAAGAACCCGCCCGCGCGATTCATCTGGCGTTACGCGAGGCGGGCGCGGCGCGCGAATCGATCGATTACATCGCCTATCACGGCACTTCGACCGAGTTGAACGACCGGATCGAGACCCGCGCGGTGCGCCTCGCGTTCGGCTCGCACGCCGATAAGCTGCCCGGATCCTCGCTCAAGAGCCTGATCGGCCATCCGCAAGGCGCGTGCGGCGCGGCGAGCCTGGCCACGACCCTGCTCGCCATGCGCGACGGCGTAGCGCACGCGACGATCAACCTCGACGATCCCGCGCCCGAGTGCGACCTCGACTACATCGCGCGCGAGCCGCGGAAGCTCTCGATCGAAACGGCGGTGTGTAACTGCATCGCGTTCGGCAGCAAGAACTCGGCGTTGGTCGTCCGGCGGGCGGACGTTTAGACGCGAACGGTAACCGCCGAGCCATCGAGCGTCATCGACTCGACGAGCGGCAATCGCAAATAGGCCATCGCCACCACGTGCCCCAGCGCCGGTGAATACGCCGCGCTCATCGTTTCCCCACACTTCGCGCCTGCCGCATCGATCAGCGCCGTACCCGGCGCGGGAACGATTTCGGACGCGACCGAGATCGGATACAAGCCCTTGTGGACCTGCCCCCGCGAGCGAACCCGCTCGACGATCTCCTGCCCGACGTAGCAGCCTTTCGAAAAGTTGACGGCATGCATCTGCCGGGTCTCCTGCAACAGGTGACGCTCCGTAATGTCGTCGCCGTAACGCGGGCGGCCACGCTCCAGGCGCACGACGTTCGCCGCTTCGAGATCGGCCTCCTCGCCCAGACGCGCGGTCAGATCGGCGTCGCCTTGAAACGTAATTACCCGAAAATGTTCCTCGTCGAGTTTCACTACCGTTCGGCCGCCCCACTCGAGATGCGCGAAACGATCTTCCGGGACCGGCGCTCCCGTCTCGCGCAAACGCGCTTCCGATTGCGGTCCGGCGATGTCGACGGAGGCGGTCGCGGCGGTGGTGTCTTCGAGCGCCACATCGTCCGCGATGATGAATTTATCGAGATGTTGGAACAGCTTCTCGCGAGTTTCGGGTTCCGTGTCGAGGAGAATTTCCTCCCCGCGCGCAAGAATCGCGGCGTCGGCCAAAATCCGGCCCTGCGCGCTCAGAAAAAACGCGTAGTGGCCTTGCCCCGGTGGAAGCGCCTGCACGTTGTTGGTGGACATGGCGTGCAGCAGGCGGGCCCGGTCTTCGCCCTTCGCCGAAATGCGGCCGCGCGAGGAAGTGTCGAACCAGGCGCTGCGCCCGCGAAGCGCTTCGTATCCGTTCACCGTCCAACCCGCATCGCCGCCATGGCCACCGCGATGACGATCACCGCGCTGCCGCTCACCAGCGCGCTCAACGTCAGACGGTCGCGCTTGACGTGCTCGATGTTCGTCTTCTGCGCCAGCAGCATCACCGCGATGACATGGAGCGCCAGCAGAAACTTCGCGCCGAACGCCATGTGCCAGTACTTCTCGACGCCCTGGCCCGTCGCCTGAACGAACTGCCAAAAACCGGTCGCTACGAGCACCGCCGCCGGAACCGCGATGTAGGAAACGGGCGCTCGCCCGCCGCCGACAATTCGCAGATAGAAGGCCGCACCGACGATCACGGCGGCGGAAACGATGTGGGCGGCGCGAAAGACGATCCCCAGAATCTCGTCCATATACTATCTAGTGATACCGCGCACAACGGACCGGGCGCTTGCGGCGCCAGCCTGCGCGCTCTCCACAAGTATGTTGCACGAAATCCTCGCCGTCGGTCCGCTGGAATGCAATTGCTCGATTCTGGGCGACGAGACTTCGCGCGAGGCGTTCGTCGTCGATCCCGGCGACGACTTGAACTCCATCGAGGCCATCGTCAATAGCCACGGCCTCCGCGTCACGAAGATTCTCATCACGCACGCGCACATCGACCACATCGGCGGCGCGGCGGAATTCAAGCGGCATACCGGCGCCCCCGTGTATCTGCATCCTAAGGAACAACCGCTCTACGACGCGCTCGACAAGCAGGCGGAATGGTTGGGCGTTCCCACTCCCGAGCGCACCGCGATCGACTTTCCGATTACCGGCGGCATGACGTTGACGCTAGGCGATGCCGCGATCCATGTGCTCGACACTCCGGGGCACTCGCCCGCCAGCGTCTCGCTCTACATTCCGTCGGAAGAGATGGTGATCGCCGCCGACACGCTGTTCCACCGGTCGATCGGGCGCACCGATCTCGCGGGCGGCAATCACGCGCAGTTGCTGAAATCGATCCGCGAAAAGCTGTTCACACTGCCCGACAATACGCTGGTAATTCCCGGCCACGGCCGCAACACCACGATCGGCGACGAGAAGCGCTTTAATCCTTTTTTGACCTAGCGCGCCTTGGCGCGCGCTTCAACCCTAGCGCGCTTGATCTCCTCCATCACGCCGATCGTGAGTTCTTTCGCGTCATTGAGGCACTTCAAAACGATTTGCAAATCCATCGCCGGCTTGCCCGGTTGCCGCGCGCTTTGGCAATAGACGCCATGCTGGCCCACCATCGTGAGGGCGTCGGTCAACAAGTCGAGCGAAAGCGCCAAGCGTCCGCGTTCCACGCCCATCTGGGTTTCGTAACGTTCGAGTTCTTCGCGGCGCTCTTCGTAAACGGTCATCCCCTTTATCCTAGAGACACATGAAAATTCCTCCCTGGCCCGTCTCCGGGGATCGCGAGTTGGAGTTGCTTCGGGAAGTTCTCGCGAGTCCGCAATGGGGCGGGTTTCACGAGATGGTGGGACGGCTGGAACGCGAGTTCGCCGCCTACCAGGACGCCCGCTACGGCGTCGGAGCGGCGAACGGCACGCTGTCGCTTGAAATGGGTCTCGAGGCGCTGGGCATCGGCCCCGGCGACGAAGTGATCGTCCCGGCGATCTCGTTTATCTCGACCGCGACCGCGGTATCGCGCGTTGGCGCGACGCCCGTTTTCGCCGACATTGAACCGCTGACCTACAACATCGATCCCGTGCGCGCGGCGCTCGCGGTCACGTCCCGCACGAAGGCGATCATGGCCGTGCATTTCGGCGGACCGATGGCGCAAATGGACCGCTTGCGCGAATTGAGCGACGCCTTCCACATTCATCTGATCGAGGACGCGGCGCACGCGCACGGCACCGAGTGGAGCGGGCAGCGCGCCGGCTCGTTCGGCGCGTTCGGCTCGTTCAGCTTTCAGAACGGCAAAGTGATGACGGCCGGCGAAGGCGGAATGGCGGTGACCAACGACGAGGCGCTGGCCGAACGGATGCGCGCGATCGCCAATCAAGGCAGGCGCACCGACGGCGCGTCGTTCTTCCATCACTATTCGCTGGGAACGAACTACCGTTTGTCGGGCTTACATGCGGCCGTGCTACTCGCGCAATTGGAGCGCTTGCCCGCGCAGATCGAACTTCGCGCGCGCAACGCGAAGATCCTGCTCTCCGCGCTGGCCGATTGCGAGGCGCTCGAGTTCCAGCGCGCGTACCCCGAAAACAACGCGCATTCGAACTACCTGCTGGTGGGGCGCGTCACGGCGGGAAGCCGCGACGAGTTCGTCAAACGGCTCCAAAAGTCGGGCGTGCCGGCGACGCCGTATTATCCGCACACGCTGTATCAAAATCCGGTCTACCAGCGCCCGGACTCGTGCGTAATCCACGATTGCCCGGTGGCGGAGTGGACGATCGGCAATAGTTTCTGGCTGCCGCACCGCACGCTAATGGGCGACGAGGAGACGACGCTCGCGGTGGCGCAGGCGATGCGGAAGGCGGCGGAGTAACCCCGTAAATCTTCCACGTCATGGAAGATTTACTGGGTTTATCAAATTTATCCATGTAAATCTTCCCAAATATGGCATAATTACATGGATGATAGTTCGTCGTGCGGAAGCGAGCTTGCGCCGCCTCATGGGGCAATTCCCCTGTGTCGCCATTACCGGACCCAGGCAAGTTGGCAAGACAACCCTGGCGCGGGACGTGGTCGACAGCTTGGGGGTTGGCGCGGTTTATCTCGACCTGGAGCTCGACCGGGACCGGGCGACGCTCGCCGATCCCGACCTCTATTTCACGGAGCATCCGGACCAACTGATCGTCCTCGACGAGATTCATCAAATGCCGGAGGTCTTCCGTACGCTGCGCGGGCACATCGATCAACGCCGCCGTGCCGGACGCCGCACTGGCCAATTTCTGGTGCTCGGTTCGGCTTCGATGGACTTACTCCGCCAATCCTCGGAGTCGCTCGCCGGGCGGATCGCGTATCTGGAACTCACGCCCTTGCTGGCGTCGGAGATCGACGACGTCGACACGCTGTGGGTGCGCGGCGGCTTTCCTGACAGCTTCCTGGCGGCGAGCGAGGCGGACAGTTTCGAATGGCGCGAGCAGTTCATCCGGACTTACCTTCAGCGAGATTTGAGCCTGCTTGGCCCGCGCGTGCCCGCCGAGACGATGTGGCGCTTTTGGCAGATGCTGGCACACAGTCAGGGGCAAATGCTGAACGCGGCCCGGCTCGCGACGAACCTCGGCTTGAGCGGGCAGACAGTGGCCCGCTATCTCGACACGCTGGCGGATTTGTTGTTGGTGCGGCGTCTCCGTCCATGGGCCGGCAACGCGGAGAAGCGGCTGGTGCGATCGCCGAAAGTGTACGTACGCGATAGCGGGGTGACGCACGCTCTCCTTCAAATTCGCGATCGCGAGACCTTGCTCGGCCACCCGGTGGTGGGCGCGAGTTGGGAAGGGTTCGTTATCGAAAATCTGCTGATGACGCTCGACCGGTTGGAGGCTTACTTTTACCGCACGTCGAACGGCGCGGAGCTCGACTTGGTGCTCCAGTTCGGACGCGAAATCTGGGCCATCGAGGTGAAGCGTTCGCTCTCGCACCCGCAGCCGAGCAAGGGCTTCGCCTACGCCGCCGAGGATGTCAAAGCCACTCGCCGTATCGTGATCTACCCTGGCACGGAGAAATTCAAGCTCGACAAGAAGACCGAGGTGATGCCACTGCGCGCGATAGTCGCCGAGTTGCGTGGGAAGTAGCTACTCGACCCGGAAGTCCCACACTTGCGGGTCGCCCTTGCCATCGATGAACGTGACCACGGCATACTCGCCCGGATCGAGATCTTTCGTCGGCCACAGTTTATACAGACCCTCGGAGAACTGCCGGCGAAAGGTCTCGACCACCTCGCGCTCTTCGAGCATCTCCTTCACCACCGGCAGAATCGAAACGCGCTCGACGATGCGCGAGTTGTTTTTCGACGGCGCGAGTTTCACGAGGGCGAGCCCCAAATCGGACGTCATGCGCACGTAAAATTCCGGACGGCGTTCGGTAATCTTGTTCGCCGATTTTTCGTTCGCCACCTCGATGGTGGCTTTGCCGTTGAGCGGGATCTGCGTGATGGCCTTGAGCAGCGAACGCTTCTTATCGCTCACCAGTTTCACGTCGGCCTGCGGCATCGCCGCGAGCGACGTGCCGTCGATGAGATACACGCCCCGCTCCACGGGCACGCGAGCGATCTCGCGCGAGATTTCCAGTTCCGCGCGATCTTCGGCGTCCTGCTCCGCGGCTTCTTTCTTGATCTTCGCTTCCGTGGCGGAACGCTCCGCGTCGGTCTTTTTGAGATCGACCAACTCGACTGGAATTTCTTCCCAATCGCCCCGCTCCGTCGAGTAGTAACGCACGCGGTCTTGCTCGATCTTGTACTCGCGCACCTGATGGTGCGTGCCGTCCTTGAGGTAGAGCCGGAAGTTCGCGGCGAACAGCAACGCGACGATGAACTGCGCCCACACGATTCCAGTGTAATGCTGGAAAACGCGCACAAGCCGACGCTTGGCGTCGAGTCCGTTGTGCGCGAAAATCAAGCGTGATTTATCGAACGTTGGGGCGCACTGGGCTGCGCGTAAGCGAAATCGGCTACGGAGCCTGGGGGATCGGCGGCAATCAATGGCGCGGCGTCGGCGACGACGAGTCGCTTGCGGCACTGCGAAGAGCGATCGAGCTCGGCGTGAATTTCATCGACACCGCGCTCGCCTACAACGAAGGGCACAGCGAGCGGCTGATCGGGCAAGTCCTACGCGAATCGAAAGCGCTCGTCGCCACGACGCGAGCCGCTGTGAGCGTGGCAACAAAAATCCCGCCGAAGAATCGCGTGTGGCCCGCCATGCCCGGCACTCCGATTTCCGAAGTCTTCCCCTACGACTACTCGATCGCCTGCACGGAAACCAGTTTGCGCAACCTCGGCGTCGAGACCATCGACGTGCAGCAATTCCACGTCTGGAATCCCGAATGGCTGGCGAGCCCCCAGTCAAACGACGAGTGGCGCCGCGCGATCGAGGATTTGAAGCGCGCGGGCAAGGTGCGCTACTTCGGAATTTCGATCAACGCACACGAGCCCGATTCCGCGCTCGAGGCCATCGAAACCGGACTCATCGACACCGTACAGGTGATCTACAACATCTTCGACCAAACGCCGGAGGCCAACCTGTTTCCGCTTTGCGAAGCGCGCAACATTGGAGTGCTGGCGCGGGTGCCGCTCGACGAAGGCGCTCTGACCGGAACGATTTCGGAGGATTCCGTTTTCGAGGATGGCGACTTCCGCGCCCACTATTTTCGAGGTGAACGCAAGCGCGAAGTGGTGGAACGCGTGAATGCGTTGGTGAAAGATTTGGGTACGGATGAGCCGATCGCGGAAACCGCGCTTCGCTTCTGCTTGTCGCATCCGGCGGTGTCCACCGTCATTCCCGGGATGCGAAAAATTCGCAACGTGGAAGCGAATTGCCGCGTTTCCGATGTAGGACCGTTGTCTTCAAACCTACGGGGGGTTGTGAGGAAACATGCTTGGAACAAGAACTACTATCGGTAGACGTATCGCGGTTAACGCCGCGTTCGCTAGCCTCGCGCTGGCCGCGGCCTCGTTCGCACAGACGAACTACTGGCCATTGAACGCGGGGAACATCTGGGTCTACAAGACCACGGATCGCGGTTATGTCCGCTGGACGATTCAACGCACCGAGGACTTCGACGGCAAAACGTACTCGCTGTTGACCGGCGATCCGTCCGGCGAGCGATGGTTGCGCGGCGACGACGACGGCAAGGTCTTCGCTTTCGATCCGCGGACTCGCGAAGAGAAGCTTTACTACAACTTCGGCGCGGGCGTCGGCGAAAGCTACGAAACCGCGATTCCGGATTCGGGCGGGCGCGCGCAACTGCAAACTCGCAACGAATCGTATCGCGGACCCATCGGCCAATTCTCGAACGCTCTCGCCATCGCCTATCCCGCGGCGCAGCGGCCTCCGGGGTTTTCGCGCGAACTGTTTCTGCCTCACGTGGGGTTGGTGCATCGCGACGGCATCGGCGGCATTCAAGCGTCGCAGTGGAATCTCGTCTACGCGAGCCTTGGCGGCGTAACCATCGTGACGCAGCCCGAGACTTCGTTCACCATCGGCGTCGAGCGGGATTCGGTGCGGCTGACCCTCCGGCACATTTCCTCGAGTGCCCTCGAACTCGACTTTCCCTCGGGGCAGACCTACGAGATGGCGATCTACGACACTCAGGCCCAACGCGTGTACACGTGGTCGGCGGACAAGCTCTTCACGCAAGGTTTTCGGACTGAGAAATTTCTCGGCGAGCGGACTTGGGTGGAGCCGATGCCCACGCTCGCGCCGGGGCGCTATCAGGTGGACTGTTTCTTGACGACGGCGGCGGGTCCGGTTTATCGAGCCACGGTTCCGATCGTCATCGCGGCGAGACAGTAAGCCGGAATCGCACCTGCATCTCTTCCTTGGTTCCGATTGCGCCTAGAGCCGCTTTTTGCGGCCTTAGGCCGTAGTCGGCGTGCTTGATCGTCGCCGATCCCTCGATCGCGTTGCCGCTTCGCTTCACGGTGACGGTGCAAGGCTTGGTGATGCCGCGAATCGTAAGTTGCCCAGTTACCGGCCCTTCCCTCGCGTTGTCGGCGGCGAAGCGAATCTCCGGCCCGCCGATTTCTTTCTTCGCGACTTCGATGATCTCGGCTTCCTTACCTTTGGCGGGCGACCAATCGTCGTGCAACTGCATGCTCGTAGCATCGACGACGAACTCAATGCGCTTGCCGTCGAACGTGCCTCGATACTTGTCGAACGTGAATAAATGCTTCTTGCCCGAGAGCAGTCCGGTTTTCTCCATCTCGAGTTCGAACCGCGAATCGGGCGCTGGAGCGATGACGAACTGAGCCAACAAAAGAAGCGCGCGCATATACTCCGGATGATGACACGCCGGACCTTTATTCCCGTTGCCGCGAGCGCATTGGCGCAACCAGCCGCCAAACCCAACGTCCTCTTCCTCTCCGTGGACGACATGAACGATTGGGTGGGGTGTCTCGGCTTCAAGCGCGCGCAGACGCCGCATATCGACGCGCTGGCCAAACGAGGCGCGCTCTTCTCCGACGCGCACTGCGCTTCCCCGCTCTGCAATCCGTCGCGCACGGCGCTGCTCACCGGGATGTCGACCGCGAAGAGCGGAATCTACGACAACGATCAATTCTGGCGGCCGAATCTGCCCAACGCCGTCACGCTGCCGATGCATCTCAAGGCGAATGGCTACACGACGGCGGGCGCGGGAAAGATTTTTCATCACACGGCGGGCATGAATCCGCCGGACCAGTGGGACGACTTCCAGTTGCAGAAATTCGACGACCCCTGGTACCGGCGCGACGAGTGGTACCCATGGAACAAAAAGGTGACTGCTCCCGAAGGCCATCCATTCAACGGTCTGAAGGACTTTCCCGGCGAGTTCGATTGGGGCACGCCGCCCGCCGAAGAGACAGCCTACGGCGACATGGAAGCGGTCCGGTACGGCGAAAAGTTTCTAAAACAAAATCACTCGAAACCGTTTTTTCTCGCGCTGGGTCTGTGGCACCCGCACATCCCGATGTACTCGCCGAAACGTTTCTTCGACCTGTACCCGGAGAACGACGTTCGCCTGCCCGAGGTGCCGGAGGACGATCTGAAAGACATCCCAACTGTAGGCCAAGAGTTCGCGGCGTTCCGGCGCGTCGAGCACGAGCGAATCCTGAAAGAGCGCAAGTGGCGTGAGGCCGTACACGCGTACCTAGCCGCGATCTCCTTCGCCGACGCGATGGTGGGGCAGGTAGTAAAGGCGCTCGCCGAGAGTCCTCACGCATTGAACACGATTCTGGTCTTCTGGTCCGACAACGGCTGGCACTTGGGCGAGAAACAGCATTGGCACAAATCGACGTTGTGGCAACGCTCGACGCACGTGCCCTTGATTCTCGACGGACCGATGGTGCGCGAAAAGGGTAAGCGGCGCGAGCAGCCGGTGAGCCTGCTCGACCTTTATCCGACGATCCTCGATTTGTGCGGACTGCCGGCGCGCCCGGACCTGGACGGACTGTCCCTGCGCCCGCAACTCGAACGCCCGGGATCGAAGCGCCGTCCCGCTGTTGTCACCTATCTCCCCGGTAATCACGCCGCCATCACCGAACGCTGGCGCTACATCCGCTATCGCGACGGCGGCGAGGAGTTGTACGACCGGAATCGCGACCCCAACGAATGGGACAATCGCGCGGGCGACCCCAAACTCGCGAAGGTCAAAACGGAGTTGGCCAAATCGCTGCCCACTGCGAGCGCCCCGCCCGTGCCGGACCGCACGCAATTCGATTTCGACTTCGCGACGCACACCTACCGTCGGAAGGGGTGACGCTTGGGTAGAATGGTACCCATGAGCCTCAACATCAAGAATCCGTAAGTGTTAGCGCTGGCCGAAGAGGTAGCGCGCATGACCGGTGAGACCAAGACCGAGGCGATCCGCAAATCGCTCGACGAACGGCGAAGGACGCTGGGAGTCGATTTACGCTATCGAGCGGAGCGGCACCTTGCGTTGCTTGAAGAGTTCTGGGCCACCGTTCCCGCGGGCGTACTTGGCAAACAGACGACGAAAGAAGAAGTTGAAGAGATGCTGGGATTCGGGCCGGGTGGAGTTTAGCCTGTGGTCCTCGATTCTTCCGCCGTCGTTTGCGACCTTTTGAGATGCAACTCCGAATCGGCGCACCGACCTTAGTCGAATCCGTCATCCGGCCGCGCTGAACTACGGCGACTGTATGTCCTACGCCGTCGCGAAGGTTTCGGGCGAGCCGCTACTCTTCACCGGCGACGACCTCGGGCAAACCGATATCCTGATCGCCCGCTAGACTGAAGTTTCCCTTTCAGAATTCCATGCCCGAGCAGCAATACGACCCATCCATCATCGAAGCCAAGTGGCAAGCCGCTTGGGACGCCGATCCCGCGATCTACGCTCCGTCCGACCACGCGCCAAACGGCAATTACTACGTCGTCGAGATGCTGCCCTACCCCTCCGGCAAGTTGCACATGGGGCACGTGCGCAACTACTCGCTGGGCGATACGTTGGCGCGCTACATGTGGATGCGAGGCTATCGCGTGCTGCATCCAATGGGTTGGGACGCCTATGGCTTGCCCGCCGAGAACGCCGCGATCAAATCGGGCCGCGCGCCGCGCGATTGGACCGTCTCGAATATCGCGGTGATGAAGGGCCAGTTAAAGCGGCTGGGCTTCGCCATCGATTGGTCGCGCGAAGTCGCCACTTGCGACCCCGAATACTACCGCTGGAACCAGTGGTTTTTCTTGAAGATGTACGAGCGCGGGCTGGCCTACCGCAAGCGATCGCGCGTGAATTGGTGCCCGCTCTGCAACACGGTCCTTGCGAATGAACAAGTTGAGAATGGCTGTTGCTGGCGGCACACCACCACGCCCGTCGAGCAGCGCGAAATCGAGCAGTGGTTCTTCAAAATCACGCACTACGCCGAAGAACTGGTGAACGGCCTCGAAAAAATGCAGGGTTGGCCGGAGCGAGTTCGGGCCATGCAGCGGAACTGGATCGGGCGCAGCGAGGGCGCGGAAGTGCAGTTTAATGCACCTAATTCGGGCGTTATTCGCGTTTTTACGACCCGAATCGACACCATTTTCGGCGCTACTTGCGTGATTCTGGCTCCGGAACACGAGTTATCGGCGGTACTGATCGACCCGCAGTACCAGCCTAGATTGAAAGCGATGATCGACGACCCGGCGCGCAAGGATCCGACGTCGGTCGAAAAAGACGGATTCTTCACCGGGCAATATGCCGTCAATCCGTTCAACGGCGAGCGCATTCCGATCTGGATCGGGAACTTCGTGCTCGTGGGCTATGGCACGGGCGCGATTATGGCGGTGCCGGCGCACGACGAACGCGACTTCGAATTCTGCACGAAGTACGGGATTCCGATCGTTCAGGTGGTGCGCGACGGCTTTTTAGAGGGTTCGGGAGAGTACACGGGACTCAGCAGCGACGAGGCGTGGGAGCGAATGACGGCCCGCGCCGAACGGGACGGATTCGGCAAGCGCACAATCACCTACCGTCTGCGCGATTGGGGCGTATCGCGGCAACGCTACTGGGGCACGCCGATCCCGATGATCCACTGCGCGGCGTGCGGCGTCGTGCCGGTGCCGGAAAGCGATCTGCCGGTGCTGTTGCCGGACAACGTCGAGATTACGGGCGAAGGACGTTCGCCGCTGGAGCGCGTACCGGAGTTCATGAACGTCGCCTGTCCAAAATGCGGGGCGGAGGCGCGGCGCGAGTCCGACACGATGGACACGTTCGTCGATTCGTCGTGGTACTTCTACCGCTACTGCGATCCACGGAATCGCGAAGCGCCGTTCGACCCCAAGAAGGCGGCGGAGTGGATGCCGATGAAGCAATACATCGGCGGCATCACGCACGCGATTATGCATTTGCTGTACTCGCGCTACTGGACGCGCGTGATGCGCGATCTGGGGATGGTCGATCACGACGAACCGGCCGAGAACCTGTTCACGCAAGGCATGGTGCTGGGAACGGACGGAACGGCGATGTCGAAGTCGAAGGGCAACGTCGTCGATCCCGACGAGATGACCGCGAAGTATGGCGCGGACACGTGCCGCTTATTCACGCTGTTCGCCGCGCCGCCCGACCGCGATATGGAGTGGAACGAATCGAGCGTCGAAGGCCAGTTTCGGTTCCTGGGGCGCGTGTTCCGGTTCGTCACGCGCAACATCGGAGTCGAGCGCGCGGGCACGACGGCGGGAGAACGGCAAGCGTTGCGCAAGGTGCACCAGACGATCGCGAAGATCACGACCGACTTCGACAACCGCTGGCACTTCAATACGTCGATCGCCGCGCTGATGGAGTTGTCGAACGAGTTGATCGCGCTCGAAAGCGAGATTCCGGGAGAAGCGATGCCCGCGATCAACGAGGCTTATGTGAAGATGCTCGCGCCGTTCGCGCCCTACGCCGCACAGGAGCTGTGGTCGGCGATGGGGCGCGAGGGTCAAGTCTTCAAGCAACCGTGGCCCGAGTTCGACGCCGCGCTCGCCGCCGAAGATTCGGTCGAGATTCCGGTGCAGGTGAACGGGAAGCTGCGCGGCAAGATCGTCGTCGCGGTAGACGCCACTTCCGCCGATCTTGAGAAGGCGGCGTTGGCCGATGAGAAAGTCCGGCCGTACGTCGATGGCAAGCAAGTGGCGAAGGTGATCGTCGTGGCGGGCAAGCTGGTGAACATCGTCGCGCGGTGAGGCTTGATAGGATGTCCGGCGTGACCAACACCCGGCGGCAAGTTCTTTCCGCGGCATCGGCCGCGTTGACCACCAATCTCTTCACGGGCCAGGTTCGCGGCGCGAACGACAAGGTTTCGGCGGCGTTCATCGGCACGGGCCGGATGGGGCTGTCGAACCTGAACAACGCGAAGAAGCAGGAAAACCTCGTCGTCAGCGCCGTTTGCGATGTGTACGAACCGAACCTCTTGAAGGCCGCTACCGCCGCCGGTCCGGACGCAAAAAAGGTGAAGGACTTCCGCGAGATTCTCGCCGACAAGTCGATCGACATCGTCTGCATCTCGACGCCCGATCATTGGCACGCCTATATGACCGTGGAGGCCTGCAAAGCGGGCAAGGACGTGTACGTCGAGAAGCCGATCGGCGTGACGATCGAAGAAGGGCAGAAGATGGTGGCCGCCGCGCGCAAGTACAAGCGCGTGGTGCAGGCGGGGACGATGCAACGCTCCGCCGTGCATTTCCAGAAGGCGGCGGAGATCGTCAAGAGCGGCGTGCTCGGCACCATCAGCTTTGTGCGGAGTTGGAACGCCGGTCTGCAACCGCAAGAGGGCATCGGCAATCCCGCGAATTCGGAACCGCCCAAGGAACTCGATTGGGATATGTGGCTGGGCCCCGCGCCGAAGCGCGAGTACAACGCCAATCGTTTCGGAGTCGATCCGAAAGCGTTCTCGCACTTCCGCTGGTTTTGGGATTACGCGGGCGGCATGATGACCGATTGGGGCGTGCATTGGCTGGACATCGTGCAGATGGCGTTCGACGAGAAGATGCCGACGGCGTGCGTCGCGCTAGGCGGGCGATTCTGGTTGACCGACAATCGCGAGACGCCGGACATTATTCAAGTGACCTATGAGTATCCGGGGTTTGTCGCGACGTATGAGAATCGCACCGGACACTCGCAGGTGATTCACGGCGCGGGCTCGGGCATTCTGTTTCAGGGCACAAAGGCGACGATGTTTGTGGACCGCTCGCGGTACGCGATCATTCCCGAGCGCAACTCGAGCGTCGAGGCCGTCGAGGTGAAAGCCACCGATTCCGGCAACGCTCGCCACTGGGCGAACTTTCTCGATTGCGTCAAGACGCGCAACAAGCCGAATTCCGATATCGAGATTTGCCACAAATCGACGACGACCTGCCATTTGGGCAATATTGCGCTACGGTCGAAGCTGCGCGTGGATTACGACCCCGCGCGAGAGTATGTCGCGCAAGCGGAGGCTCGGAAGTACGTGAGTCGCGAGTACCGGAAGCCGTGGAAGTTGAGCGTTTAAGGCTCTCTGTGCCGTTACGATAGGGAGGAAGGAGTTCTCCCATGGCACCACTCGACTGGTCCCAATGCCCCGCCGTGGAAAGCGTGCCGGGCAAGCGCAGCGGCGCGTGGGTGTTCAAAGACACCCGTATGCCGGTGGCTACCGTCTTCGAGAATCTAGAATCCGGCGCGACCGTCGAGGAAATCATGGAATGGTTTGACGTGACACGAGAACAGGTGACGGCCGTTCTCAATTTCGCCGCCCGCAGCCTGGATGCACCCTCGCATCCCGCTAGGCCTCAGCCCCAATTGTCCGTCGATGCGCATTCTGTTTGACCACGGCACCCCCGCGCCCCTGATTCCGTTTCTCAGGAAACATCACGTCACCAAGGCGCGGGACGCCGGGTGGGACCGGTTGACCAACGGCGAGCTTCTCAATGCCGCCGAAGCCGCCCAATTCGACCTGCTAGTAACAACGGACAAGAACATGCGCTATCAGCAAAACTTATCCGACAGAGCCATCGCGATCGTCGTTCTCGGGAACTCACAATGGCGGATCGCCGTGAACTACGTGGAGGCGATCGCCGCGGCAATCGACGACGCCAAACCCGGAAGCTATACCGAAATCGACATTCCACCTCCTCCCAAAAAGCCGTTCGCGCGTTCCTGAAAGTAACGCGACAAGTTTCTCCGCAAAGGGCGGGTAATGCAGAAACCCTCCGTCCACCTTCGGCTCCGTGACAACGATGCCCGTATTCGGTACCGTGAATGGAGAAGCCAGGAACGGGCCATCGATGAACCTAACGGTGAAATCCCGGACGATGTGGCCCATCGCCTCAGGGCGGAAGGCGGCGATCTATCCCGACGCGCCCTTGAAGCATTGGTCGCCGAAGAATACCGCCTGGGGCGTCTTAGCAAGCCCGACCTCCGCCGTTTGCTCGGCTTCACGACGAGCGATCAGATCGATACGTTTCTCAAGGCTCACGAAGTCTGGATCGATTACACGATCGTGGATCTGGAGCGAGAGCGGGCGGGGCTTCGACACCTGGGCTTCTAGCGATGCTGCTGGTTATCGCCGACCGCCTCTTTGAAGCCGTCTCGATTCCGGTTGAAGTGGCTGCGCGAACTTGGCCACCCCTCGGCTCCCCGATCTCGCAAGATCCTAGCGAAAGCATTTCCACGGTAAAATGATTTAAGGACTCAACCCAATATGGCTTTGCTGTCTGACGATTCGCTTGTCATCGGAATATCGTCTCGTTGCCCTGCTCAAACTGGACGCCGAAGACCGGATTTACAGAGAGCACGGCGTTCAGGCATTCATCGACTATCAACGTGAACATGAGGACGAACCAATAGAGCGTGGCGTGGCGTTCCCGCTGGTGAAAGCTCTCATTGAACTAAATGGCGCACTAGGCCCGAAGAGTAAACAGGCCATCGCGGTTGTTATCATCTCACGGAATCATCCGGAGTGTTCGATTCGCATTAGTAAATCACTAAAGCATCACGGTCTCGGAATTCGCGAGGCGGTGTTCACGGGCAACGGTGATCCGTTGCCCCACTTAAAGGCTTACAAAGTGGGGTTGTTCTTATCCAGTGAAGAGGAGGCCGTAAGGGCCGCTCTTGCCGCCGGGATCTCCGCTGGTCTGATTCACGGCGGTCCGGAGGTTGCCAAGGAGCTAGACGGAACTCCCATCATTGCGTTTGATGGCGACGCGGTGCTCTTTTCGGACGAGTCGGATCGGGTTTATCAGCGCCGCGAGATGGCCGGGTTTAAAGAACACGAAAACAAGCATGCGAATATCCCACTCCCACCGGGTCCGCTCCACAAATTCGCGATTGCCCTTGAAAAACTAAGAGAGAAATATCCGATCAGCGAGCCTCCATTCAGGATCGCATTGGTTACAGCGCGCGATCTCGAATTCTGCGAAAGGCCCATTAGGACCCTTCGAAAGTCGGGGATCAGGCTTGACCATGCAACGTTCTGCGGAGGAACTTCGAAAACAGTAGCGCTTGCGGCGCTACAGCCGCTGATCTTCTTCGATGACAGCATACGGAATTGCAATGATGCGAGCGCTTCGGCGCCGACGGTGAGAATTCCACCCCACGAAGAGCCGCTCACTCATGAGTTGCCCGAGAAGGTCTCTGCCACTCTTTCCTCAACCAGGGATGATAAATCGAGCCGTCCGGAAAGGTTCCTGAGCGTTTGCAAGATCTTTTTGCGGCGCAATTTCGCGGATCACGAGCCGACTTTGCGTCTGTGGCAACAAGAGCACCTGACGGATTTGACTGATCAGGCATTCGAAGATTTCAGCGCAGAGCTTGAACGAAGTGTAAGGGGAACGCCTGCCGGGAAACAGCGTCGAGCGGCAGGGGCGAAGAATGAAGACTTCACGAAGTTTCTTTTGTTCATCGCAAATCTGAAGCGGAAGCATTCGGCTTAGTGCCGTGGACTCTCTAAATAGCTTTCTTGAGTTTCGGATCGAGAAGCTTATCCCCGATCTCTCCATACCTGTTGACCTTAATGCCGTTTGCAGCCGTTTGGATATCGTGGTGGAAGAACGCGAGATGATCCCAGAAGCAGTTATGCAAGTCGATGGAGGCCGATTCCAGATCTTCCTCCAGAGCAACTTCCGAGGCGCTCCCGGAGTTAGGCTCAGACAACGGTTTTCGCTGGCCCACGAGCTCGCCCACACGCTTTTTTATAGTCGCGAGAACGGCGAGATAAGGCCTCGAAGGGACAGCCCGAAGGGCGACAACCTAGAGCACGCCTGCAATAAGGCCGCATCGATGATCTTGATTCCGAGCAAGGCACTGCGCCGAGAAATCAGTAGGCATGCCCTAGCACATGCCCGGTCGGTAGTGGAATTGGCTAATCGATTCGAAGTTTCAGTGGAGGTAATGTTGCGAAGGCTGGATGAAGTCGGAGTCTTCGATCAAAACTGGATGGCGGTTCTTGCCCGTCGGCGAGCGAGCGGGCTGACCATCGAGTTTGCGCCTTATCCACCATGGTCGAGATCGCGCCTTAAACAGCCCATTAGAGGGGCGAGCTTTATTGACTGGTTTCGTGGTTCCGAGCAACTCGACGGGAAGTTTGTCCGACAGGTAGGTGACTGCGTTTTGGAAGCGACTCCGCTAAATGTGTCAGAATCTACCCTGATCTTTGAAGTGCGGCTTCGTAGTTAGGGAACAGCCTGAACTGTGTCGAGACGCCAATAGTGCTGTTTGGGGGTAGCCGCACAGAATGGCAAGCCTTTCAGAGGTCCTCGTGACGTTTCCGGTGCCCGAAGCGGACGCATCATCTCCGATCCGGAGAGCGGTCGAAAGTCGGCATACCGTGGAGAAAGTCAGTCGCGCTTGCGTTTATAGAAACTCTCGCCGCATCACAGCGGTGAGTACCGCAGCTAAGAGTGTCGGCGGCGCGCTACGAAGAACGCCGCAACCGCGCCGGCGAGGAGACCGGTGAAGGGTTCCGGGACGTAGTTGACGGCGGGGGCGCGCAACATGCCGATACTCGCGTCGGGGAACAGATCGATGATCAGCGCCGCGCCACTGGGGTCGTCTGTCAGCAGAAACGACGTCAGCGTCGAGTCGATCAGCGAAAGGCTGAACGTCGAACCGGTGATCGCGCCGGTGGGAGTATCTACGGCCGGTCCAGAGAGGCTCAGCACGAACTCGAACGACGAGCCGAAGACGATCGATTGAAACAGCTCGTTGAACGCCGCCGTGTTGCCGATCGCGACGGTCATCGGCAGCGATCCTGTGACATCTCCCGTGGGCGTAGCGGCTCCGAGCGTCGCCCCGGTGGAGGCGAATCCCAAGATGGACGCGACGGCCGGATCGGCGTCGAAGCCCGGGTTAAATTGCAGCGACAAGAAGCCGGACGTCCCGGCGAGCGAACTCGTGTCGACGGTGAAGAAACGGTCGATGGTACCCGCGCTCAGCGCGGCTAGCGATAGGAAAGCGGTAGCAAGAAATTTCATGTTCGGTTCCCGATTAGTTCCCGTTGACGATATAGAAGCTGGGGTTGAAGGCGATCCGCACGTTGTTCGGATTCTTGAATTCGACCCGATACTGCGCGGATGCGCCCGGCGCGAGATTGGCCTGCGCCGCGAGTTCCGTGTAGGAGCCGGTGGGCAGCAAACCCGCCTTTTGAACCAACTCCACCTTCGCGGGCAGATTGTCGAACGCACCGTAGAACGCGCCTTTGAGGGCCGACGCCGTCGTGTTGCGCAGCGTCACGGTGACGAACCAAGTGTTGGTGAGACGGTTAAACACCGCTCCGCCGATACTCGCCGAAACTTTGCCGGCGAGACTCGCCAGATTGCGGACCTCGAAGATCGAAGTGGAGCCGCTGACTTCGTTCGCCGTGATCAGCAGCGGCTTGCCGGTGGGGCTGTCGGCGGCGGGAACGAGCACCGAAGCCTCAAGGCCGAGATCGGCGCCGGTTCCGTCCTCGGTGGACGCCTCGGGCGCGAGAGCGAAATTGCGGTTGTTGTTATAGAGGACGAACTGCGGCGACGCGGGATTGGCCAGCGAGTAGATCATCACGCCGCCGATGCGTTCGAGCCCGATGAAGGCGTGCGGCACGCCGCCGATGTTGGCGATGGTCACAGCTTCCGGCTCCGGTCCCTTGTTGTCGCTGCGATTGTCGATCGCGTTCTCTTCGTGATTGGCGTTGAAGTTCGACGGGTAGAGTTTGGCGGTTAAACGCTCCAGTTGATCGCCCGAATCGTACACCAGCGCCGCGTTCGCATCCCACACGGAGAACGACCGCGCGCCGTAGGTCAAAATGCGGTCGAACTTACCGTCGCCGTTGTCGTCGCCGGTTTTGTCGGTGACCGTGAGGCGTCCGATATTGGCGTTCATTTTGAGCGTCGCGGCGTTGGGGAAGATCACGGGGTCGAGCACATAACCGCCGGAGCTGACGCGCCGCTCTTCGTTAAAGCCGGTGTAGGCTCGCGCGTCGCCTTCGTTGGCGCTGACGATGTACGTCTGCCCACCGTGTTCGAAGGCGGCGATGGCGTCCGGTTGATACATGCCGAAAACCGGCCAGTTGCCAATGGTGATCGCGGCGCCGGTGTCGGTGGGGTCGAACGCGTTCGCCGCCAAGCTGTGATCCTTGAAGCCGAGCGCAACAAGCTTGGTGACCGTGGCCGTATCGATGTTCAGCACGGCGATGGCGTTGTTCTCCTGCAAGCCGACCCAAGCGGTTTTCGAATCCGCGGAAACGGCGATGTACTCGGGTTCGAGGTCCTTGGCGACGCTCGCGCCGGGGCCGTAGATGCGGATTTTGGGATCGATAACCGTGGGCGCGTTGAACGCCGTGAAGCCCACCTGCGTCACCTTGGTTTGGTCGATGGACGCGAGTCCGCCGCTGACGTCGACGATCGAGACACTGCCCTCGGGGTCGATCGAGTAGGCGTCGTTCGGCTCGCCTTCGTTGGCGACGAGGACCTTCTTGCCGTCGGGCGTGAAGATCAGCATGTCGGGCAAGGCGCCCGCGGTGACGCACTTTGCGTTCATGCCGTTCGCGTCGGTGAAGTAGACGAATCCGGGATCGGTTTTGGGCGACGCTTCCATGGCGATGGCCACGATGCCGTTCCGCACGGCGACGCTGTTGGGATTGAATCCGCAACTGGCGGGCGGGATGATCGAGAAGGCCAACGAGGGACTTGCCGGGTTGGCGGCGCTCAACACATCGATGCGCTTCTGCGAGCCGTTCACCACGAAAATCCGCTTGGTGGCCGCGTCGTAGGCCGGAATCTCGGCGGCCGATTCCGCGAAAATCTTGGTTTTGTAGCTGCCGAGGAGTTGCAGATGCAACGACTGAGCGGAAAGCGTAGCGGCACACAACGCGAGCGCGGCGATGAGGCGATGGGTCATTTAGGTAGTCCTCTCGAATTAAGGTCTATACAGGAAGGGGAGAGGCTATCAGTTCGATTTGTCAGTGCGATTGCGGGTTCGTGACGAATGGGTTACTTATGGCATCAGCCCCCGCCGGGTGAGGACGGATTTGATTGATGGCGTTTCGGCAGTGTGTCGTAAATGCGGTCTCGATGCCCGGCGGCGAAAATCTTGACCGTGCGGCCAACAATCCGAAACCCTACTCGCCATGAATCGAACTTTAGTTTGAAGCAATTGGGCATGTTCTCCAGTTCGATACCACCCACTGAATTTCGATACCACCCACTGAATAAGGATCGTCGGCCATGTCGACCAAGGCCGCGTGAACTTGCCTCCTTATGTCGTCCGGAAACGATTCCAGACCGCGTTCAGCGTCGCTTTGCAGTCGAACGGTCCAAGCCATGCTTATTGAGGTAGTCGTCTAGCTCAATCGACGGCTGATCGCGCCCGCTTTGCGCCAAGTCCGCCATCTGGGCGTCTTCGAGTTCGTCGCGCTCGCGCTCGGTAAGTTTGCGGCCTATCTCACGTTCGAGATCGGAGCGTCGTAGACCCACGCGTTCCGCCGCTTGCCGCCAGCCGATCTCGGTTCGATTCTTCGTTACGGTCATCGCGCCTTTCCTCTTCCCGAGCATAACGCGTGCGTTCGTGGCCACGCGGGAGATGGGAAGTCGAGACTATCGCAAGTCTTGGGAGTCGACGGTACAGACGCTAACATCCTGTTCATCGGCGACGACAAAGGCGATATTGAAGGCCGAAGCAGGCAATATCGCCGTGGGCGACACGGTCGCCGATAACGTCGATGGCCAGCCGTTCGGTCGCGCCGATCGCGTCCTCGCGAGTGGCCCCGTACGCCATCACACCCGGGAATCTCGGCCGCTTCGGCCATAGCGTTTGTCACGGCCTTTACCATCGGCGAGTGAGGATCGCAATCACTTACTCAAGACGGCGAAATCCATTTGTCGATTCGCATTCAAGGTGGACACGACTTGCTGCGCCAGGACGGCTTTTTCGGCAACGACCATTACGACATAGTCGGATTCTTCCAGCCCCGCTAGCAGATAGAACCCGCGAGGTGTTGCGCGAGTTTCGAAGCCGCCCACACCGCGCAAGGGAACCGCCTTTACCCAGACTTCGGTTTCGCGTGTAAGGCCTGAAATTCGCCCCGAAATCGACCGTGGCTCCGAAGCGCAGCCAAGCGTGCCGATTTTCAACTCGACTCGGACAGTCAATTCCTGCTGAAGAACGGCGAGTTCGACTTCTCTAAATGCGAATCCGAGTTCTTCAACACGCAAGCGATACCGACCGTACGGTACGCGAATGAGGCCCTTGTTCATAGACGCGACCAAGTCTTTACCGCTATAGAGGGCCGCTCTAACGTTCGGTAGACGTGCGCCGGTAGCATCGAAGGCGAAGACTTCCACGATACCCGTCCGGTGCTCTGGAGCGGAGATGCATTCCGGAGATAAGTTCGCGGCGAGCAAGAGAGCGCAAATCATGGCATCAGCCCTCGGCGCGTGAGGAACGCGAAAACCTGTGCGTAGATCTCGCCGACGCGATCTTTGGGAAAGCCGTGCGCGGCACCCTTTAAGCAGTACAACTCCGCGTCGACATCCACGGCGCGGAGCATCTTGACGAGCGTCACGCCCTGCTCGTAAGGCACGGTCTGGTCGGCGTCGGAATGGACGGTGAACACCGGCGGCAAATCCTTGCGCACGTAAATCTGCGGCGAAACGCGGCGGGCGACGTCGCGGCGGTCGGGCATCGAATCGGGCAGCCATTGGATGGCATAAGGCCGGACGCCCGGACCTTCGGTTTGCTCGATCACGTCGGTGATGCCCCAGAAATTCACGACCGCCGCCACCTTGCCCGTGGGTCCGAGACCCGCCGACTTGTTGGCCATCGCAACCATCAGCGCCAGATGGCCGCCGGCGCTCGAGCCGGTGACGACGATGCGTTTGGGATCGACGTTATACTTCGCGGCGTTCTTGCGAAACCATTCGGCGGCGGCGAGCGCGTCCTGCACGGCGGCGGGTCCGAGAGCGGCTTTCGCCAACCGGTACTCGACGTTCGCGACGACGAAACCTTTCTCCACCCACGGCGCGACGAGATTCGCCACGACGCCTTCCTTCGTTCCGTTCACCCACCCGCCGCCGTGAATCGCGAGAACGCCCGGTCGCTTCGTCTTGCCGCTTGCCGCGCCAGCCGGAACGAAAATGTCCAACTTTGTTTCGGGGTACGAACTGTAGGCGATGTCTTTCTCCGTCGGGTCGAGCGCGAGACACAGCAAGAGAGCAAGATTCATATGGAGGTAATGGTATGAAATTCGCTCCCCTGCCCTTCGACGCGCCGCTCGCGGACTATGAACGGCAGGCCGCGGCAGTGGGCATCGACCTCGACGCGCTCGCGCATGAGTATTGCTTTCTCGGCTGGGCGGCGTTGACCGAGTACGCGGCGGCAGTGGCAAATCGCGAATCGCCGACTTATCGCTCCGAGGTCGCGGTGGAGGCGGTGATCGACGGCGACACTCCCGCGCTGCGGCAAGCGATCGAGCGCGATCCGGCGATCGTCCATGCGAGGTCCACTCGGCGATGTCCATTCGATCCGCCGGTGCATCGCGCGACATTGCTTCACTACCTGGCGGCGAACGGGGTCGAGAATCATCGGCAGCGCACTCCGCCCAACGCGATGGAAGTTCTCGATCTGTTACTCGACGCGGGCGCGGACCCTAATTCGACGGCGAGTCTTTATGGCGGCAAATGCACGGTGCTGAGCATGCTGGTCTCGAGCGGTCCGCCCGCCGAGGCGAAATTGCAAACCGCGCTCGCCGAACGATTGATCGAACGCGGGGCGTCGGTGGAGCCGCTGGGCACGGGGCATTGGACTTCCCCCGTGGCCACGGCGCTCGCGTTCGGATTCGTCGAGACGGCGGAGATGCTGGTGCGGCACGGTGCGAAGGTCGATTTGCCGGTGGCGGCGGGATTGGGACGAATCGCCGAAGCGCGAGAACTGCTGCCCGAAGCGAATGCGCTCAACCGTCATCGCGCGCTCGCGCTCGCCGCGCAATTGGGGCGGACGGAGATCGTCGAACTGCTGCTCGACGCGGGCGAAGATCCCGACCGGTTCAATCCGCCCGCGTTGCACGCACATGCGACGCCGCTGCACCACGCCGCCCTCTACGGGCACGAAGCGACGGTGCGGCTGCTGGTCGAACGCGGCGCGCGCATCGACATTCCGGACAGGAGTTACCGCTCGGCTCCCGCCGGCTGGGCGGAACACAATGGGCATCTGGAAATCGCCCGCTATTTGCGGGAGCGCGCGTTGTCGTAGTCTTGTAGCGTCATGAAACGCCTGATCCTGTTGGCCGCCGCGAGCGCCGCTTTTACGCATGGGTGGGCCGACGGCCCCGGACGCATCGAAAGCAAGTACTCGGCGAAAGACGCGCCGCTGAGCGCCGATCCGAACACCGCGTTCTGGAAAGCGGCTCAAGGCGTGTTCGCCGAGAACGATCAGTTGGGCAAGCCGACGCCCGGCCATCGCACGGAAATCCGGTCGCGCTGGACGGACAAGGATCTCTACATCCTGTTTCTCTGTCCTTACGAGAAGCTGAACTTGAAATCCGATCCGGTGACGGATAAGGACACGTTCAAGCTGTGGGAGTGGGATGTCGCGGAAGTCTTCATCGGCGCGGACTTCGACAACATCCACCACTACCGCGAGTATCAAGTGTCGCCGCAGAACGAATGGATCGACCTCGACATCGAGCGCAAGCCGGTGCAAAAGACGATCCCCGAATGGAACTCGGGCTTCACCGTGAAGGCGCGCATCGACGAGTCGAAAAAGGTTTGGTACGGCGAGATGAAGATTCCGATCTCGTCGATTAATGGCGCGGCGGCCAAAGCGGGGCAAGAGATGCGCGCGAACTTCTACCGCTTCCAGGGTCCGGGGCCGAAGCGCGCCGCGATCTCCTGGCAGCCGACCGGCTCGCACAATCACATTCCCGAAGCGTTCGGGCGGCTGGTTCTCGTCAAGTAAATGCCGCTGCGGATTTCGCAGGCGGGCGTTCGCGGAACGGTGGGCCGGGGCGGGTTGACGGCGAAACACGCGCTGGACTTCGGCGCGGCGTTCGCGAAGTTTCTGCCGCGCGAAGGTCCGGTGTACCTCGCCCGCGATCCTCGCGCGTCGAGCGTGATGCTGCGGGAAGGGCTTGCCAGTTCGCTGATGGCGGCGGGACGCGACGTCGTCGATTTGGGTCTCGCCTCGACTCCCGTGCTGCAGCACACGATCCGGCGGACCGGCGCGGCGGGCGGCGTTTCGATCGGCGCGAGCCACAATGCGGCCGAGTGGAACGCATTGAAGTTTTTCGGGCCGGAAGGCGCATACCTGACTACCGCCGAGGCCGACGAACTGCTGGATCTTTATCATCTGCGAACGCCCTCGGGCGGCGGAAGGCTGGGCGGGTTCGAGTCTTTCGACGCCATCGATCCTTATCTCGACGACCTGGAACGCGCTTTCGACTTCGACTCGCTGCGCCGCTTCCGGGTTGTCGTCGATTGCTCGAATGGCACTTCGTCGCCGATCCTCGCGCGATTGAACGAGCGGTTCGGGTTCCGGTTCGTACTCATCAACGCGGCCACCGACGGATCGTTTGCGCACGTTCCTTCGACCTCGGCGCGCATGGTGGCGTTGCAACTTGCGCCGCTGATTGTGCCTCTGAGCGCGGACGCGGGATTTCTGTTCGACGCCGATTCCGACCGCGTGGGGTTCGCGACGGAGCGCGGCGATCCGGTGAACGAGGAACTGATCCTGCCGCTCGCAGCCGATCATTTATTAGCGGGCACCAGCGGCAAGATCGTGTTGACGAATCTCTCGACGACATCGCTGAACGAAGAGATCGCCGCGAAGCATGGCGCAACCGCGGCGCGCGTTCCGGTGGGACGCAACGCAGCGGCGGACGCGCTTGGCGCGTATCCGCCCGGACAAATCGCACTGGCGGGCGAGGGCACGGGCGCGGTGATGATTCCCAAGTTCCGCTTCGTCTACGACGGAATCGCGACGATGCTGACGCTGCTTGAAATGCTAGCGGCGCGCGGCGAACCTTTCTCGGCGATCGCGCAAGCTCTGCCGCGCTACGAGATGTTGAAGGAAGAGATTCCTCTGGCGCGCCGCAGAATTCCGCAAATGCTCGAGACCTTGGGCGACAAATTTTCGGCGGCGGAGATAAACCGGCTGGACGGGCTGCGGGCGGAACTCGATGACGCGTGGTTTCACGTCCGGGTCAGCCAAACCGAACCGCTGGTGCGCGCGATCGCCGAAGCTCCCGGCGAAGCGCCGCGCGCGCTGTTCGACGAGGTACTCGATGTGGTGAGGAGCTTCGCGTAATGGCCCGCGAGCATCGCTTGAAGATCGGCGTGTCGGGCATTCGCGGCGTGGTGGGCGAGTTCCTGACGCCGACGCTCGCTTGCGAATTCGCGCAAGCGTTCGGCACGTTTACCGGGCGCGGCCGTGTGGTTGTCGGGCGCGATACGCGCGCTTCGGGACCGATGCTGGAACGCGCGGTGACGTGCGGGTTGCTGGCCGCCGGGTGCGATCCGGTGCTGGTGGGCGTGCTGCCGACGCCGACGATCCAAATGTACGTCGCGGCGGCGGGGGCGCGCGGCGGAATCGCGCTGACGGCTTCGCACAATCCGCCCGAGTACAACGCCCTGAAGCTGTTCAACGAACGCGGCGAGTTCTTCAATCACTACGAACGCGGCGGGCTGATCGATCTCTATCACCAGGGCGAGTTCGCGCAAGCGCCGAACTCCGGAATGGGCGGCATCACCCAAGAATTTTCCGCGCCCGCGCGCCTGCATTTCGAACGAGTGCTGCGGTCGATCGGACGGGATCGCGTGCGGGCGCGCGGGTTTCGGGTCGCGCTCGACGCCGTGAATGGCGCGGGCAGCGTACTAACGCCTCGCTTTCTGACGCAGGAGCTCGGTTGTCGTCTCGATGCGATTTCGATCGACCCGACACAACCGTTTCCGCGAGAAGCGGAGCCCACGCCCGAGGCGCTCGGCGAACTCGCGCAATTGATGAAGCGAACCGGCGCGGATATCGGATTCGCGCAAGACCCGGACGGCGACCGGCTAGCCGTCGCGCTACCCGGCGGCGCGATTCTCGATAACGACGAAGTGTTGGCGCTGGTGGTGGACGCCGTGCTCGCCAGAATGCCGGGCGATGTCGTGGTGAATCTCACCACTTCCTCTGTCATCGACGAAGTGGCGGCGTGGCATGGGCGCAAAGTGTACCGCTCGCCCGTCGGCGAAGCGAACGTGGTGGAGAAGATGCTCGCGACACGCGCCGTGATTGGCGGCGAGGGCTCGAACGGCGGCATTATCTTCCCCACCGTCCACTACTGCCGCGACAGCTACACGGGCATGGCGTTCCTGCTGGACCGCATGGCGGAGACGGGACTCGGCATCGCGGAACTCGCGGCGAAGCTGCCGAAGTTTACCCGGCGTTCGGCGAAGTTGAAGTTCTCGCATGGGCGGCTGAGTGGCGCGACACTCGCGCTGGAGCGGCGGTTCCCGGAAGCGTCGCGCGACCGCTCCGACGGCCTGAAACTGACTTGGCCGGGCGCCTGGATTCACGTGCGCGCGTCGAACACCGAACCCGTGTTACGCGTTTCAGTGGAAGCGAAATCGGCGGAGCGGGCCGAAGAATTGTTGGCCGCGGGCGTCGATATACTCAAGTCATGACGCTTCCGGGCCTGATTTTTCTGCTCGCGGCGGGGTTGGAGGCGAGCGACTACGCGGCTCGCCGGGCGGCTTTGAAGGACGGTGCGACTGTGCTGTTCGGCCTGTCCGAAGCGGCGGGCGAAACCCGCGACGGCTTTTTTCAGGAACCCAATTTCCATTACCTCACCGGCTTGCGCGATCCCGGCGGCGCACTGCTGATTCGCGATGGGCGTTCGACGATCTATCTCGACCGGCGCGACGAAAAGCGCGAAGTATGGACCGGCAAGAAGCTCGCCTACGAGGACAAGCCGGAACTGGGCGCGGAGATTAAGCCGAACGACGCTCTCGAAAAAGATTTGCGGGAGCTGACCGGCAAGCTTTACGCCTTGCCCGAAGCGCACGCCAAATTGCGTGGGCTTGCACCCAAAGCGGAGGTGCTCGACGCCACGCCGGCGCTAGCCAAGCTACGCATGACGAAATCGCCGCGCGAGTTGGCGGCGATGGAGAAAGCGATTGCGGCGTCGATGGACGCGCACCGGGCATCGTGGCGCGCGGCGAAGCCGGGGATGTTCGAGTACGAACTCGCGAGCGCGATGTCGAGCGTCTACTTCTCGCGCGGCTGCGAGAGGCACGCCTATCCGCCCATCGTCGGCTCCGGTCCAAACGCCACCGTGCTGCACTACTTTCGCAACGACCGTCGCATGGACGCCGGCGAATTGGTGCTGATGGATGTGGGCGCGGAATGCTCCGGCTACGCGGGCGATATCACACGCACCATACCGGTGAACGGTAAGTTCACGCCGCGACAACGCGAGTTGTACGACGCGGTGTTGAAGGCGGAGAAGGCCGTCATCGCGGCGGCAAGGCCGGGCTTGACGACGGCGCAGTTGAAGAAGATCGCCGTCGATTCGTTGAACGATCGCGAGGAGAAACTCGGCGACTATTTGATCCACGGGGTTTCGCATCACATCGGTCTCGACGTGCACGACCTTTCGATCAAAGACGCGCCGCTCACCGCCGGGGCCGTCATTACAGTGGAGCCCGGCGTGTATCTGCCGAAGGAAGCGATCGGCATCCGCATCGAGGACATGATCGTGATCACCGAAAACGGCGCGCGCGTGTTGACGGCGGCGCTGCCGCGCGAGGCCGAAGAGATCGAAAAGATTATGTCGGCTCGGGCGACGTCAAAAGACTAAATGCGCCTCTGGCTCGCCGCCGGTGTCTCGTTGCTTGCGGCGACGTTGTTGTCGTGGACGCCCGTCGCGCGGGATCTCGATAACGCCGCCTACGATTGGATGTGCCGCCTGTTTCCGGTCGAGCGTGAGGCTCCGCAAGCGGTGGTGGTGGGCGTCGACGAAACCTTGCTGCGCGAGACGGGCGGCATGCGCGCGTTGCGTTCGACGCTCGCGAGTTTACTCGAACGCATCGCAGCGGCGGAACCGGCGGTAGTCGCACTCGACTTCACGCTGGCCGACGCGGGCGACGCGGCGGAGGACGCTCGATTGGCGGCGGCGATGCGGCGGATTCCGAATCTGGTGCTCGCCACCGATCTCGCGCAGGATGCGAGCGGTTGGCAGGACCCGCAGCCTGTATTCGCCCAAGCCGCGAAATCGTTGGGGCATGTCCACGCGGACCCCGATCCGGTATGCCGCTGGATTCAGCTCGACAAAGCGGCGGGGACCCGGCGGCGGTGGGCGCTGGCGATGGAAGCGCTTGCGCCGGGCGAACGCGCGGAAGAGAGCGGGGATCGCGTTCTTTGGGCGGATCGATGGATACCGGCGCATCGCGTGCGAATCGCGTACTCGAGCGCGTTGCCGCGTGTGCGGCCCGAAGACGCGCGTGGCAAGGCGGTGTTCGTGGGCGCAACGGCGCTCACCGCCGCGCGGGATCGATTGATGACTCCGCTGGGCGAGATGATGCCCGGCGTCGAGATTCACGCGCAGTTGTACGAGACGTTGCGCGAGGGGCGGTTCCGCACCGACGCTCCGGTATGGGCGATGGCGGCGCTAACGATCGCGGTCGCCGTGGCGGTCGTGTTCGCCGTGACGCGTTGGAGCTATGCGGCTGGCGCGGGTGTCGTCGCTTTGGCGCACTTGATTCCCTTCTTTGCATTCCGCGCCGATCTCGTCGTGCCGGTTTCGAGTATCGCCACGGCGGCGTGGTTCCCCGGACTCGCCGCCGCCGCCTGGCAGTACTTCTCCGCGCGCCGCCGCCTGGACCGTTATCAGCGCGCGATCCACTGGGTGACGCACGAAATGCGCACGCCATTGACGGCGATCCAGGGGTCGAGCGAGTTGATCACTCGCTACGCGCTGCCCGACGCGAAGCGCCGCGAGATCGCGAGCATGATCAACGCGGAGTCGAAGCGACTGTCGCAGATGGTGCAAGCGTTTCTCGACGTGGAGCGGCTATCGGGCGGGCAACTGGAATTGAAGCGCGAGCCGGTGAGCGCGGTCACGTTGATCGAGTCCTGCGTTGCGCGTGCCGCGCCGATCGCCGAGAGGAAGCGGCAAAAGTTGATCGTCGAGCCGATCGAGGCGGCGGCGGACGGCGATCGCGAGTTGCTGGAATTCGCGCTCTACAACCTGATCACGAACGCGATCAAGTATTCCGGCGAAGAGACCGAAGTGCGCGTGAGCGCGGAACGCCGCAACGGATCGGTGGCCGTCGCCGTCGAAGATTGCGGCATGGGAATCGCCGCGGGCGACATCAAGAAGCTCGGCACGAAATTTTTCCGCACGCGCACCGCCGAGAAATCGGGCATTGCGGGCACGGGCATCGGATTGTCGATCGTGCAGGAGATCGTTCGCCATCACGGCGGCAAACTCGAAGTGCGCAGCGCCGAGGGAACGGGTTCGTGCTTTACCATGGTGATACCCGCATCCGAACTTGGAGTGGAACGTTGAAACCGCCCATTCTCCTGGTTGAGGACGATTCCAGCGTCCGTTCGACTATTACGACATTTCTCGAACTCGAAGGCTACGCAGTGGAGGCGGTGTCCTCCACCGTAGCGGCTATGCAGAAGTTGAACGGGTCGGCGTACCCGCTGGTGCTGTCGGATATCTATATCGACGACCGCACGGGGCTCGACGTGTTGAACGCCGCGAAACAGTCGAATCCGGCGTGCGCCGTGATCCTGATGACCGCGCGCGGCACGATGGAAACCGTGATGGCGGCGACGCGCGGCGGGGCGTTCGACTATCTGGCGAAACCGTTCGAGCTCGATACGCTGCTCGAAACGGTGAAGAAAGCCGAGGCTTCGCTGGAACCGGACGAAGAGCCCGAGGACGAGGACGACGATCTGCCGACGAGCGAAATGATCGGCTCTTCGGCGGGCATGGTGGATGTGTATAAGACCATCTCGCGCGTGGCGCCGACGGACGCGACGGTGCTGATCGAGGGCGAAACCGGCACGGGCAAGGAGATGATCGCCCGGATGATCCACGAAAATTCGCGGCGTTCGGCGCAAGCGTTCGTGCCGGTGGATTGCGGCGCGATTCCCGCGAGTCTTCTCGAAAGCGAGCTGTTCGGCGCGTTGCGCGGCAGCTACACGGGCGCGGAGAAGGATCGAGTGGGCGTGTTCGAGGCGGCGCACCGGGGAACGGTTTTCCTCGACGAGATCGGCGACATCGACTCGGGCTTTCAGTTGAAGCTGCTGCGGTTTTTGCAGGAGAAGGAAGTGCGGCCGTTGGGCGCGTCGAAAGCCCGTCCGGTCGACGTGCGCATTGTCGCGGCCACCAATCGCGACATGCGGAAGATGGTGGACGAAGGCAAGTTCCGCGAGGATCTTTGGTTCCGCCTGAATGTCGTGCCGGTGGAACTGCCGCCGTTGCGCGAACGGCGCGGTGATGTTGCGCTGCTCGCAAAGACGTTCCTGCGGCGGTACAACGAACGGTACGGCTTAGCGACGCGGCTCACCGATTCGGGACTGAAGGCGCTCGAAGACTACACGTGGCCGGGTAACGTTCGCCAGTTGCAACACTTGATGGAACGGCTGACGATCCTCGCACCGCAAGGAGAGATCGACGCGGAGGCGGTGATGAACGCAATCCGCGACGGCGAGTCGAACGACGCGGGCGAGACGCTGGCCGATGCGGAAATGGAGCAAATCCGGCGAGTGATGGCGGCGTGCGGTAACAATAAGAGCCGCGCGGCGAAGGTACTGGGGATCGAGCGAAAGACGCTCTATCGAAAGTTAGAACGCATGGGGTTGGGGTAAAATCATTGTGTACTCCCTGGTCGTCTAATGGTAGGACACCGGCCTTTGACGCCGTGAATCGTGGTTCGAATCCATGCCGGGGAGCCAATCTTCTTTTTGGGTGTGCGACTGCCAATTTGCCCCATTGTTTGTTGCAGTTGCAAAGTTCGAAAGTGAAGTTTTTCGGTCTCCTGAAGCTGTCTCCATCGTCACTTTTCCCTCGACCTGCGCCTTCGCATCGATCAGCATGTCGAAGGGTTGGCGGAATTCCGCAGCGAGAGTGCCATTCTTCCATGACGATGCCGCGAGCACACAATTGAGCAGGCGACGCTTCTCCGAGGGCGCCTGCTTGTCAAATAGATCTCCGGCCCGCTGTGCGAGTTCGAGGATTCGAACTCCTTCGTCCATATAGGATTGGTCCGCCTTCTGATGGTCCTCGATCAACTGAAGCATCCGGCTCTGTTCGGCACGCCACTCGCGAGATTTGCGGTCAAAGAACGCTACCTCAATCCGGCCATCCAGCTTGTCTTCGTAAAGCGTTTCAAGGCGGTTCTGAAGACGCTGATGGTCAGCCTTCAGTCGCGATACCGCTTCATCGTGGTGCCGTCGTTTGTCGGCATGGCTCTCTTTGAGCGCCGTGGAAATCCAATCGACGACCTCCTGGTCCAGTGAGAGCTTACGAAGCAATCCAGAGAACTCGGCTTCCAAGACCTCTTGGCGCACGTACGGCTCCTCGCACTTCCCCTTGAACCCGGTGCAGTGGTAGTAGATATACTTGCCCTTCTTGATCTCGCCAACCAGCGCGCAGCCGCAATGGCCGCAGTTGAGCAGTCCGGTAAATAGGAAGTCGTGGTCGGTCTTCTTTGCGCGGGCGGCCAAGCGCCGGTCGAGGACTGCCTGAACCTGATTCCACAAATCCGGTGTGACGAGCGGTTCGTAAGTTCCCTGAAAAACCCTGCCAGCCCATTCAAAGTGGCCGGAGTACACTCGGTTTCGAAGGACCTTGTGGACTGTGGCTGTAGCCATGACGTTACCAGAACGGTAGTGCAGCCCCTCGCTTCCCAGCATCTTCCCGAGTTCCTTCACGGAACGCGTTCCTTCGGAGCAGAGAACGTATAGGCGCTTCACCAATGGCGCAAATTCCGGGTCCGGAACGACGATCTTTTTCCCATGCTCCCCGTCGACGTTCTTGTACCCAAGCGGAGCGTAAGAAGGCCAGATGCCTTGCTCAGCTTTCTCTAGCATTCCCTTTCGAGCCTCTTCTGACAAATTGTCGATGTAGTTCTTGGCCATCAATACCTTGATGCCGTGCATGAACTTCTCCGATGACCGGGAGTCGCGGGAGAGAATCTGGCCTTCCTTGACGAGATGGATGTCAACATCCAAATCGTCCAAGATCACGTAGTCTTTCAAATTGCGGTAGAGGCGATCCGTTTTTTCGACTAGCAGGATACGGCACTTCGTATTCCGCTTCAGGAACGCGACCATTTCACCGAACCCGGTTCGCCCGGCGCGCTTGGCCGTTTCAACGTCAACAAATTCGCGCATCACCTCGAGCCTCTGGTCCGCAGCGTAATTAGAGAGGAGCTTCTGCTGGGCCGGAATCGAGAAGCCCTCCTTCTCTTGCTCCTTCGACGAAACGCGAGCGTAAATCACCGCGTGGATAGATTGCGTGGTGACAGTGGGGCGTGCCATACCTTAGACCATTGTCCCCCAATAGCGAAGATTTTCAAGCCTTTTGCACGGCTGCGTCCGAGGTCCCGGGTATGCCGGACCGGCATCGATCTTTGCCTTCCCATTCGGACACAATCGCGAAGAAGTCGGATAGGTTCGATGTGATTTGATTCGCGTCCGCCGGACCAAGTTTGCGGTTGGTCCGAGGTTGCAAAACTCGTAGTGTCCGCTCTGTCGCATCAGGTGTTCGCGGACCTTCGACGCGGGGAGTTGCGGCGGTAGAATCCTTCACATCCGTACGAGGTGTGGAACGAGCAAAATCTGACTCGATGCTGCAATCCAAATTCTCAATGCCGCATACAACTTTAGCGATGCCCAAGTTCCCGGCTCTCGACGGAAAACGAAAATCTAATGGCACCGGGAAATCCGAAGCATCTATATAAAGTCCGCCGTTAGCGGCGGGGAGGGCGGGATGTAAAGCTGATGGTGGCCAGGCAGGGATTTGCGCAGCGTTACACGTATCTCGGGCTGTCTGCGAATGGAATTGAACTGGACCCCCAGAAAGACCTCACGGCGTGACAACGGCCAGCTTGGGAAATCAGTATCAAATTGTAAACAATGGACTTAGGCGTCAAAGGCATTGTTTTTCGTTAAGTCGTTTTTTTAGAGCACTTTTCAGGCTGCCGTTTATTAAGGTAATCGTTTATTGAAGTAATCCAGGTAGCGGAAGGCGGAAATCTTCTCGCCAGCACGCCAAGAAGTTGCTGTGTCGCGACCCAGCGCATTCTGACAGGGGGATCAGACGCTACACACCCCGGGGAGCAGCCAAGATTCTTCAAACCCACCACACGCGACTTTGGAAGCGCCAAGGGGTTATTCATCTCATGGGCTTTAGTAGCACGCCGATCATCACCACCTGGTCAAAGCTGGCGCACCTTTGTTTTTTCTTCATCATTCTTCCTTGCCTCGCCCAGCCGCCCGCTGTTTATGACTGGTCGAAACTCGATGAGATATTGAGCACATCCATCGGCGATGAGCGCTCCACCACGGCGAATCTCTTTTCCGGCCTGACACTGATGATCGCAGCGGGCGACCAAGTGGTTTACGCGAAAGGGCTCGGCGATCAGACCGTGGACACGGTCCTGCCCATTGCCTCATCCACGAAGATGCCTTCCGGGCTGGTGATCATGAAGCTTGTCGAGCTAGGCCTGCTGGACCTCGACCGTCCCGTTGGTGAGTATCTGAAGGCAGACCCCACGTTCGTCTGGGGACCGGACAAGTCTGCCATTACGACGCGAATGCTTTTCAACCATACGTCGGGGTTGAGTGTGGACGCACCCTGCTTGAACGACCAGCGCAGTGCGACGTTGCGAGACTGCGCGCAAGTTATCGCTCGGCAAAGCTTGGAATTTTCGCCACCTGGATCCCGCTTCGCCTACAGCGGCTCCAGCATGCAGGTAGCAGGGTATGTAGCCGAACTGGTCTCGGGCAAAAAGTGGAACGATTTATTCGCCGAGTACGTTGGCCGTCCACTGGATCTCAGGCGCTTCACTTACGGGGCTACAGATAATCCGCGGATCGCCGGAGGAGCATCATCCGACACGGGGGACTACTTGAAGATCACGCGAATGTTGCTCGCGGGCGGAGTCTGGGAAGGGAAACGACTCTTCTCTCCGGGAGTTTGGGAACTCTTCCGAAGCAACCAAGTGGCGGGAGTTCCGAAGCTGCCGGGGCGTAGCCCAGGTCGGGAGACGCTCACCGGCTACAGTTTCGGCTGGTGGCACAGCGACCCGAGCTATCTGTCCCTCCAGCCAGTTCCCCGCACGAGCGGACCCGAACTAAGCGACCAAGGCGCGTTTGGATCGACACCTTGGATGGACCTGGGATTGAACTATGCCGCCGTCTTGCTTGTCAATAAGAGGACGCAGGCCGCGACTGAGCTCTGGGATCGAATCCGTCCGGTGATCGTCGAGCAGATTCAGAAAAATCGCGGCGCCTCAGTTTGTGTTCGCGCGCCCGATAGCCGGGCTGGATTGCTCGCTCCATCGTCAATCGTTTCGGTGTTTGGACAAGGTTTGGCGGAGTCAACTGTAACGGCACCCTCAACGACACTGCCAACCGAACTTGGCGGAGTTTTGCTTCGGGTGCGTGACAGCGCCGGTGTCGAAACGCCCGCGCGCCTGTATTACGTTTCACCAAACCAAATCAACTTCGTGGCACCGGAATCGATGTCTCCCGGCAACACTCTAGTTTTCGCGAGCCGCGGCGGCTCAGTCAGCCCTCTCTGCGCCTTTGCCGTCGCCTCCGGCATCGCCACCCTTTTTTCGGCGGATGGCTCAGGCACGGGATGGGCGGCGGCGTTGATCACTCGGGTCCTTCCCGACGGCAGCCAGATCCAGCAACCGACCATTCGAGCTGCCACGATTGGGACTGGCCTTGAGGCGATCCCGATCGACCTAACCGGGGGCGAACAGGTGTTCTTGAGCATCTTCGGATCGGGACTTCCGGAAACCGTCAATGGAGTTACTGTTCGCATTGGGACGCTGACGCTTTCACCGCTTTACGCTGGACGGCAAGGCCAGTACCCAGGCTTGAGCCAGATCAACCTGCAACTCCCAACAAGCTTGCGGGGTATTGGCGAAGTGGATCTCAAGCTGACGCTTAATGGCTTCGAATCGAACACAGTCAAGCTGCTGTTCCGTTAACAGAATTGCACGATGGTGTAGGTCCCAAACGGGAGAGCATCTGATAAAAATGCGGGGTGATTGGGCTTGGGGGAATTCTACCCACGAGCTCGATATGAGCCCTACATGACAAGAAGAAACCTATTCCGTCTCGCCCTCTCCCTCCCAACAGCCGCGTGGTACAGCCGCTTCCAAGCGATGGCGGCGCCATCAAGAAAGATGGTGAAGATCGTCGACATCAAGGCGATGCGCCTGAGTAGCCCAGGCACCAGCATCATTAAGATCAAGACGGATTCCGGCATCGAAGGCTATGGAGAGGCCTCAGCCTCGGGACCCGCGATCCGGGCGCGGATTGAAGACATGAAGCCGCTACTGGTCGGTCAGGATCCACTTGCGATCGAGTTCTTGTTCCATCGCATGACGCAGATGACGCATCCTCATCTGCCGCATATTCCGTCCGTCGGTGGAATCGACATGGCGCTTTGGGATCTAGCTGGGAAGATCCTGGACCGCCCTGTGTATCAACTATTGGGTGGGCCTTTCCGCAAGTCGATTCGGATGTACTCACACGGTCATATCAAGAATCTTTCCGATCGAGGCGAGTGGAAAGCATTTGCCGCCGAAGCAAAAAAGGCGCCTGAGGGCTTCACGATCTACAAGCAGGATTTCGGGAAGATGATGCCCCGCGCGGAAGAGGGGGCAGGCCGGCCCGTGAACTTCACCCAGGATGAGGTGAAGAAAATCGCGCGCGGCTTTGAGATCGGCCAAGAAGAGTTTGGGGACAGTATCCGTATTGCCGTACATGCGCATAACGAGTTCGATACGCCGACGGCCATCGACCTTGGGAAGCGAATCGAAGCCCTCGACCCCCCATTTTTCGAAGACCCCTTGGCTGTTCCCTATTCCGAATCCTGGCTTGCCCTGAAGCGTTCCTGCCGCGTGCCATTGCTGGTCGGCGAGAAGCTGGAGTTGTTGGCGGGATTCAAGCCGTTCCTGGAAACGCAGACGGCCGACATACTACACCCGGACTTGGTTTACTCCGGCGGCATCACAGGATTGAAGCGA
This sequence comes from Bryobacteraceae bacterium, assembly GCA_033763835.1. GTDB lineage: Bacteria > Acidobacteriota > Terriglobia > Bryobacterales > Bryobacteraceae > JAPKYZ01. The sequence goes on from JANRJS010000032.1 coordinate 68,899, forward strand.
ATCGCGAACTTTGCGGCACATTACCGAATACCGTTGGCGCTGCACAATGTGGGACACCTTGTGAATACTCTTGCCGCAGCCCACTTTGGATGTTCGATCCAGAACTTCTACCGTTCCGAAAGCAGGCTCGGTGAAGGAGATCGGCCCGTGGAGAAGCAAGCCGCCAGCAATGCCCCAACCGTCAAGAATGGCGAACTTGCGGTGTCCGAACTCGCCGGCTTCGGCGTCGATTGGAATCTGGACGAGGTCCGTAAGCAGATGCTGCCTGGCGAGCCGTGGTGGGACTGACTTTAGCGACTACGAGGTTCTTATGAAGACACTTATCTTGTCCCTTGTTGTGGCAAGCCTGAAGGTGGTCGCGCAGACAATCGATACGGGCATTGTTGGCAGCGTCACCGATCCGTCGGCGGCACCTGTCGCGAACGCGGAGGTTGTGGTGACTCATCAGTCCACAGGCAACACCCAAACGCGGCGCACGAACGAGAGCGGCGCCTACGAGATACGGTACCTGCTTCCCGGCGAATACCTAGTCCTGGTTAAGGCCGACGGATTCCGTTCCGTCCGGAGATCCGGCATTACCCTGCAGGGTGGACAGCAAGCGCGAGTCGAAGTTCGCCTCGAGGTAGGACAGGTGAACGAGACCATCGACGTTTCTGCGGCGGCGCCACTGCTACAGACTGAAAACGCAACTCTCGGCGCAGTTGTGGGCGCGGAACGTATCGCGAATCTTCCTCTGAACGGCCGCAACTTCGCGCAGTTGGCCACGCTGACGCCGGGCGTGACCGTTCTCACACAATTCAACGGCCTCTTTAGCCGGGTGTCCGCGAATGGGGCGCGCGATGTGGCGATGCAGGTCAGCTTCGATGGAGTTTCCGTCGTAAACAACCGCCAGAACTGGGTAGGAATGTTCCCTTCCGTGGACGCCTTGCAGGAGTTCAAGGTTCAGAGCAGCAACTATACAGCCGAGTACGGCGGTAACGCAGGAGCTAACGTCCAAGTCCATTTGAAGTCAGGCGGCAACCAGTTTCACGGTACCGCTTTCGAGTTTCTGCGCAACGATGCCCTCGATGCGCGAGGCTATTTCCGCCCCGCTCCTCTCGAAAAAGACAAGCTGCGCCGCAATCAGTTTGGCGGCGTTTTGTCTGGCCCGATCCAGCGCGACAAGACGTTTTTCATGGCCTCTTATGAAGGGCTAAGGTCAAACCAGCAACGTCCTCAAGTAGGGGTCGTCCTCACGCCGGAAATGCGAGCCGGCAACTTTTCCGCGATTTCGACTCCGGTGACGGACCCTTTTGCGGCCAACACGGCGTTTCCGGGTAATCGGATCCCAGCCAGCCGTTTGAACCCGGTTTCCGTCAACCTAGTGAATCAATACATGCCGCTGCCAAATCAAAGCGGCGTTAACAACTATTCTGGCTTCACTGGCGAACGTGCCGATCAGAACCAGGCCATCGTGAGGATCGATAGGCAACTTGGCACTCGGAACCAAGTATCAGGCCACTACATCTACCAGAACCGGTCCTATCCGACGACAACATTCAACCCGAACTTTGGTCAGGAGCGCGAGTTCAGGAACCAGAGTATGAACTTTCAGTGGGTCCGCACCATCTCACCCACGCTCTTGCATGAGTTCCGATTCGGGCATCAACGCGGGGACCGGGTTGAACTGGGCCGCCTCTGGGAGAGCGGCTTTAAGATTGAAGATCTAGGCATCAACGGATTCCTGATCGGTGGCCCGGATGGGCGAGCGCCGGCCGGTGAAGAGGTAGGCTTTCCCCTCATGAATATCGATGGATTTATGAGCATCGGGGAATCGCTTGGAGCCGCTCCCAAAGACTTTAGCCGAACTTACCAATTCGTGGACAACCTTTCCATCATCCGGTCAAAGCACTCTTTGAAACTAGGTGCGGATGTGCGCAGGATCGTGGGCAATGGAAATGCGAGCAATGATTACGGCGTTCTGAGCTTTACGCGTGACTTGAGTGGCTACTCGGCCGCCGCTTACATGCTAGGCTTCCCCAGAGCCGTGGATTCCGCCGAGGGGCTGCCGATCACCGGAGCCCGTCAATGGCGGATCGGAATGTATTTTCAAGACGATTGGCGTGTCACCAAGCGCTTGACCTTAAACTTGGGGGTGCGCTATGACTTTGACCCTGCACCGGTGGACGCCTTCGGCACTAGCCGTACGCTTCGATTCGACCTCAACCCTTCGGGCCCGATCCTTTGGCCCGATCCCGGCACTTCCGAAAAGCTTTGGCAGAACAACTTCTACAAGGTGGCTCCTCGTTTCGGTTTCGGTTACCGCTTGAACAACAAAATGGTCGTTCGCGGAGGGTATGGCATCTTCTTCACTGCAGCGCATTTCGACAACTTAAACATCCTTCAGGCCAATCCTCCTGTAGCCCCCACGATAACGGTGACCAATCCGGTCGTCAACCCTTCGGCCACGATTCAGAATCCCTTTCCACGCAACCTGGTTACGAGTTCCCCTTTCGTTAATGTGGTCTCAGTAGAACCGGACCGTCGGCACTGGGACGGCTACCTTCAGAATTGGAATTTGCAGGTCGGACGTGAATTGTCCTCATCAGACCTCGTAGAAGTCAGTTACGTAGGCTCGAAGGGAACGAATCTGGATACGAGCATTAACAACTGGAACAGCCCCGATCCTGGCCCGGGAGCGATTCAGGCCCGCCGCCCTTATCCCCAGTGGGGTCGCATCCGGATGATGGCGTCCGACGGGAACAGCGTGTATCACTCGTTGCAGGCCCGATACGAGCGGAGATTCGCGAAGGGGCTCAGCGCGACGGCAGCCTACACTTGGTCGCACCTGATCGATGACACGGGCCAGGGAACCAACCGCGGGGGATGCGTGTGTCAAAATCCGCGGGCGCGCGGCACCGCCGAACGCGCCAGTTCGCTTTCCGATGTTCGCCAGAGGCTTGTTCTTGGCTGGGTCTGGGAACTTCCCTGGAAGATAGCGAACAATACCATCGGACGTACCGCGCTGGGCGGATGGTCTCTCGGCGGTGTCGCCACCTTGCAGAGCGGTTCGCCATTCAATGTTACGCAGAGCGGAGATACATTGAACAACGACCCTGGCGGCTGGACACGGCCCAACCTGGTTGGAGACGTGCAACTTCCGGACGGGCAGCAAGACCGAGCACTTTGGTTCAACCCCAACGGTTTTTCCCGCGCTACAACCACGCACGGCACCGCGCCACGGAATCCGCTGGTCGGCCCGGGTGTGAATACCTTCGATCTTTCCGCCTCAAAGACATTTCGTATGCCCTACGCGGAGAAGCATCAGCTCTTGTTCCGAACCGAGGTCTTCAACGCGTTCAATAGTCCCCAGTTTGCAAATCCGGCGAGCGTCTTTGGTAATCCTGGCTTCGCCACAATTACCGCAACTTCGATCGACCAGCGCCAGATTCAATTGGCCCTGAAGTATATCTTTTGAGCATGAGCCATACCACCTCGAGACGCCAGTTTGTGGCGGCAAGTTCGGCTGCATTTTTGCAGAGAAAGCCGGCGGCAGTTCGCCCAAACATCCTGTTCGTAATGACCGACGATCAAGCCGTCTCCCTGATGAGTTGTTACGGGAACCGGCATCTCATGACGCCCAACATGGATCGCTTGGCCGCCGAAGGCGTGCGATTTACGAATGCCTTTGTCACGAATTCGCTCTGTGCGCCTTCGCGGGCGACGTGCCTTACAGGATGCTACTCGCACATCCACAAGGTGTTTGGCAACTCGGAGCGGCGTGATCAGATCGAGACGATGGACGCGGGGACGCCGACCTACCCCGAGCTTCTGCAGCAGGCCGGATATCGAACCGGCATCGTCGGAAAGTGGCACCTGAGTCACACGCCGCGCGGTTTCGACACGTGGCGCATTCTTCCCGGGCAGGGCGTTTACGTCAATCCCGAATTCATCGAGGCCGGCAAACGGACCAGGTACAACGGGCACGTCACGGACATCACCACCGACATGGCGATTGAGTTCCTGGAACATCGTGACCAGCGGCCATTCTGCCTGATCTATCAGCCAAAGGGGCCGCACCGCCCCTTCACTCCCGCCGAGCGGCATCGCCAGATGTTCTCCGAGATCGACGTTCCCGTTCCGCCAGCCTTCGACGACGACTATTCGACGCGCAAGATTGCCAAGGAAGCGGAGGACATGCGGCTCGACGTTAGCTTGGCGGAAGACTACCCTGACCTTCCCAAGGGTTTGAGTCCGCCGGAGCGGAAACGGTGGATTCACCAGCGATTCGTTAAGGACATGTACCGTTCGGTTGTGGGTATTGATGAAGGTCTCGGTCGCGTTCTCGATCATCTCGACCGAAGCGGCCAAGCCGGCAACACGTTGATCGTCTACACCTCCGACAATGGCTTTTTCCTTGGGGAACACGGTTGGTACGACAAGCGGTTCATGTATGAGCCGTCGTTGCGCGTCCCGTTGCTGGTCCGATTTCCTGGCATCGCCGCTGGCGGCTTTGTAAGCAATGCGATGACGATGAACATCGATTTAGCCCCGACAATCCTGGATGCCGCCGGCGTAAATATAGCGCCCTCGATACAGGGTCAGAGCCTCCGCCCGGTGCTGGAGGGGCGAACTCCAAAGAGTTGGCGCAAATCGATCTACTACCACTACTACGAGAATTCCTGGGCGGAGCGCCAGGCATCCAAGGATCGATTGGCTGACCCAACCTTTGCCTATGCAACCCCCCACCGCGTGACACCGCACCGAGGAGTACGCACTGATCGCTACAAGTTGATCGACTACTACACGGATGACGGCTACAAGGAGTTGTTCGATCTGCGGGACGATCCCCACGAACTCCGAAACCTTTATACGGAATCCAATCGCCAAGGGATTGTCGGGCGCCTCGAGAGAGAACTCAGCCGGCTTCGTGCGGAGTACCGGGACACCTAGTTAACCAAGCGGTATTGGAACACGTCTGGACCGATCAAAATTTTGGCGGATTGCCCGTTCGAGTCCAATCGCGCACGGGATCGAACGACGCCCGATTCGTCAAGGGACTCGACCCATCGCGGCTTCCCCGACTTGCCCGTCAAACTGTGGACTTGGATCTCCGTGCGAAACGCTTTGGAATTGGGTAAAGGCGTAATGAGAGTTGTGGCGTTCTCCTGGGTTATCCGAAAACCGCCATCAGTTGTAGTCGTATAGCTGCTATCGCCCAACAATACATCTGCCTTGCCATCCCGGGCATTTACGTATGTGCTGGAAGGAGACCGCGACCACTCAACAATGCCGCCTCCACGCCTCTCGATTGCCGCCTCCACTGCTCCTCCTGGAGTCGGAATGCGGACCAAGAAGCCAAAGGGTGGCAAGGTGCGCCCGTCCACGCTCCAATCGGTCGAACCGCGATTAACCCAAACGCTTCCGCCGTTGTCCCACCGAACCAATTGACGGTGGATGTCCCCGTCGGAAAACTCAACGGACTCGATTCTTCTCTGTCCGAGTGATTTCATCGCGTCGTGCAGAAGCCAATACTTGCGAACCACGTCTCTTCCAAACGGAGCATTCACCATTGCCGGGTGACCTGTAAGCACCTCGGTCGCCATGTAGTCGTCGCTAAAGATCCCATGCCGCTCGGGATCCAGTCCGGCCGGATAGCGGCCCTGATAACCCGCACCGTGAAGGACAAAGCGATCATGGTGCGCGAAGTCGTACCACGGGATACGTTCCGCATCTTCGGCATCGATAGGCAACACAAAGCCTTTTCCCTTTGCATCGACGCGCAGGTGCTGCGTCTGCGCGCCATCAAGGTGGCCGATCAGTTGATCATGGCCGGACTCGGATACCTGGGGTGCGCCGCCGAGAAAATCGCGAATCCAATCGAAGGCGGCGGCCCACGCCGTCTTCGTCACCCGGCGGTCGAGGAAGACGCCATCCTCCGTCCAGAAATCATGAGGGCTCTTGGACGACCAAACGTCGATGAAGTAGGCGGAGGGCCCAATCCCCTCCCGGATTTGGTGGAGATTCCTTTCAACGAGGGCCTGCACGCGATCGGGCCGTGCACGGTAGGATTGCGCCTGCCGCTCGAAATTGAACCATGCTCCTTGTGGCCGCCCGTCCGGGTTGAAGACAACGTTCCGAAACGAAAAGTCGTCCGCGTCAGGGTAAAGGTCGATGTAGTTGTCGTGGGGGGCGAAGAGGACGCCGTTCGCCTTGCAAAGCTCTACCAACGACCGAAACTGTCCCAAACTGCCCCCCAAAGGGTTTGGCGGAAACACGTCGGGCAACCGGTAATCGTATCCCCATCGCTGCCAGTTGTGCCAGACGACCATCGAATCCGTCAAGCCATATCGGAAGGCCTTTTGAAGTTCTGCAGCGGTCTTCTCATAGACGTTCGGGGACTGCATCCACAAATCGAAAACGAAGCGCCCGGCGAGTTTGGGCACGCCGGGGCCCGCCCTCAACTGATTGATCTCGCGCCAGCGCCGCGCACCGTCCCACGCGGAACTGCTCGGGATGAACGTCATCGTTTGGTCTAATGAACTGTTAAGCGAATAGCGACGTTCTCTAGGCGACACGCTGATCTTGTTCGGCGGGACATCCACCGCTTGCACGACAGCGACTCCGTTATCGAACTCAAGCCCTGCAAAGGAGGCAGCAAGCCGATGTCCGTCAAACGGTAGTTCGAAGGCTTTTGGACGCACGAGCACATTGCCGATTCCTAGAAACACCTTTGATACCCCAGTGGACCAGGAAGCAACCGACAATTCTTCGATGTGAGCGTGGAGCCAAGGCTGTGGGGAGGGTGTGTTCTCGAGCCAGAAGCGCGAGCGCAGGACCTCGTCCGCTACCCACAGTTCCGAGAGGAGGTCAAACGAGCCGGCCCATCCATCGAAGCGATGCCGGAAGCGGGAGTATCCCCCCGCGGACTCGTCCCCGACCCATCGCAGTGCGTAGATGCAGCGTTCATCCCGAAGCGATTCCCCGAGAACTTTGATATCGAAGCCGTTGATGCCAAGTGATTTCGCTTCCTTTGTGAGTTGAATAGTCCCATTCAGAATGCCGCGTGACCCCGGTCTTATTTCAACGACGTAGCCGCCCGCCATACCGGGTAGTTGGCGAGTGGGTAGAAGGGTCGGACCAGCTTCCGAGTCGACGATTACTGTAGGTTCAGACCAATACACGGTTCCGCCCTCACCCTCGCACTGAAGCTCAATTTTCACGGCGAGACCTGCAAACGCCGAAAGGTCCACTTCTTCCGGCTTCCATTTAATCTCCGTCGCGAGCTCTTTAATAAGCGGGCGCGGACTTGCTGACCCCGAAACGGCATCGACACGGAGGCTGGCGCTTCTAATCTTTTGGTCGGCCGCAATGCCGAACGAAATCCTTACTTTTCGATTTGCCGGAAGTTGTAGCGAATACGCGGAGCCGATCTCGGTCACCTTCTCGCGGAGCGAAGGCCGTCGGGGTCCCAAGGTCATGGACAAAGAGGTGCGCTTATCCGAACCGGGCCCGAAGTTCCCGACCTCCACTACAGCCAAAGACTCGAAGCTTTCCCGCGCCGGGATGTTGGAAATGATTGGCTCAACGCGCACGGAGTCACGTCGTTGTGGCAAACGCCAGATTGCTAGCTGGCCTGTTTCTGGAATTACTATGTTTGCCGAAGTGAAGTCGACTTTGGCCCGAGGGGCGTCTGGCTGGCGCACTCGAACCACCAAAACCGGATGAGCGGTGAGACTTTTCCCGCCCCAATCGAACTGCGCGTATGCGTGAATGGGATAATCGGCATTGTAGGTTCCCCGAGAGAACTGGACCGTGAACTCATGCCGCACCCGGCCCTTCGGCGCCAACGTGAAAGGGATCGCATGATTCGGCTCGACGCTCCACCGATCAATCACCTTTACGCGGAGGGTTCCCGAGATTGGTGCATCACTTGAATTTTCCAGCACGACGGGAATCGCCACCGGCGTGGCCGTACGAGAAAACTGGAACAAACCTCCTACGCCGTAGGCTCCAATCGATGGCTCAATCAGCCGAGCGGTAACGGGGCCAGCCCGATCCACGGCCGGGGCATAAGCTTCGAGGCGGGTCAGACACAAACACGCCAACAGTCCAAAGAAGATCCACCGCGCTGTCATGGCAATCTAGAAATCGACTCGAAGGCCAAATTGCATTTCGCGTGAACCCGTCGCGCCAGTCACTTGCCCAAACTGAGGGCTTACTACGGATGTGACAGGATTCGTCAGGATATGCCGGTTCAATCCGTTCAACATTTCCAGGCGGAGCTGACCCCGCACACGCTCCGTGAATCGCATGTTCTTTTGTAGGCCGAAATCTTCATTCAACTGCCCAAAGCCTCGGACTCCAGGGCGCTTGGCGGCGGTTCCGAACTGCAAGGGCCCTGGGTCGGAATAAGCCGCTTTGTTGAGGTAGGTGTTGGCGGGAGAGAGTGCATTCGAGAAATCGAAGCCGGCTGCATTGAAGCCCGCGTTCGTTAGCGGCACTCCGCTAGCGATATTGATGCGATTCGGCCCGCCGTTCCAGGCGTTCGGAAGAGGATTAGTCCCCGTGAAGGTGAGGGGCGCGCCACTGGCATAATTCACGATGGCGGACAGCCTCCAGCCACCGACAATTGAGTTTAGGACGCCATTGGCGGAACCGAGCAGCGCCCTTCCTCGTCCGAACGGCAAATCGTAGCTGACAAATCCCTTGAAGACCTTTGTTCGGTCATCTGGGGCCAGCTGCTTTTCCAGGTGCAGAGCGTACTTATCGAAGACCGCCTCATTGTCTCCAGGCGCGGAAGACTGAACATTGGTTAGATTCTTCGACCAGGTGAAGTTGGCATACGTTGTGAGACCGCTCGCAAACTCCTTGTTTAGAATCACCTGTAGGGAATGGTAAGTAGAGAAGCCATCGGGAGTTCCGTATACGTTCACAGTATTGTTCCCTTGGACCTGAGGGTGGGCACGCAAGGCGCTCGCGACAGTGCCGCGAAAGCCTGGGAACGGATAGGCAACGCCATTGGCGGCGGCTTGCGCCGGCGTGGTTACCGCGTTCGACAGTCGCGCACCATAGGTCGCAACCAGTTCTCGGGGAATTTGATTCAGTAGCCCGAGTTCACCAGAGCGCAAGCCTGTCGCCTTGTTTGCTACATAGCCAATGTCCAGGATTGCTCCCTTAAAGATCTCGCGCTGCAGATTGAAGTTCCACATCTGCACGTAAGGCGAACTGCCGTAGCGGGGATCGATCATTGCGGGTCTTTGGCGATTGCCCCAACTTTGGTCATAAGTTGGGGGCAAGAAGCGGTCGGTCGGCAAACCGTTATCCCAGTTGAAGATGCCCCGCCAAGGGTTGACGTTGTCGGCCGCAAAGTTAAAAGTGCCGCCTGTCTGCACGGTAAGCGCTTTGCCAAAGGGAACTGCGGTGCCGTTGAACAGATCTCCTTCGAACATGACGCCGTACGCGCCACGGAGCGTCCACCGCTCACTTGCGCGCCACGCGAATCCAATTCGCGGACCGAAGTCGCGAAAGGTGCGCGATCCGAATGAGCGAGAGCCAGTGCATTCGGCACATGATCCCGCGAAGTCGTAGGCACCCAGCAGTTGGCTTTCGGGATCTTTCTTGACCGGATTCCAACTGGACAGCCGATCGTTTTGCTCCACAAACGGGGGTTGAAACTCCCATCGAAGACCGAGATTCACTGTGAAGCGCGAACCGACTTTGAAGTCGTCTTGGATGAACAATCCGAGGTAGGATCGCCGCCCTCCAAGCCCAACGGGGTCTGCGAGGGAAGCTCCATCGACAATTCCCAGGAGGAAGCTGGCAAACCCATAGCCAATCTGGCTGCCGCTATAGGGCTCGTTCGGAATGGCCGTGCTTCGCGCCGCGAAAGTGAAGCTGCCGCCCGCAGTGGGTTGAGTGTTTATGTAGTTCCGGCGGAAGTCCACGCCCATCTTGATGAAGTGTTTTCCGCGAGCAAGGCTGATCGTATTCAAGATGCCATAACCACCCGAGGAACTGAACTGGCTCAATGGATCTCCGATTGGCGTGAGGTTGACGAAGGGCCCTCCCCAATTGATCGTGGGAAAGCCAATCGTGGAGAGATTCTTGATCCCAATCTGACCTGCGCCATCAATGTCGCGGTACCGAGTCGAGATGGGATTTTGAAAAAGATTGTAGTACGCGGTAAAGCTGTTGAGCACGGTCGGGGAGAGGTTTGTGTCATAGGACGCTCGTGCCAGATACGTCGTTAGCTTTTGCTCACGAGCGTTTGTCAGCGGGCCACCGTATTTTTCGTCCGAGTTCCAGAGCCGCGGGTCATCCAGAACGAGCCGCGGACGGGTGTTGTAGCTGAGCGATCCGGCGAGCTTATGCCGGGTGTCAATGATCTGATCGGCCTTGATCGAGAATTGATGCTGATCGAATTCCGGATTTCCATTGGAAGGACGAAGCGCATTGTTTACCAGCCGTAGCGAACCATCGGGATCCTTGGCGCGAGCCGTGTAGCCATCACGGATCAAAGCCGAAAGATTGCGGCTCACCGCGCTAAAGCGGTTGGACGGGATTCGGTTGCCGGCAAACATCTCTCCGACCCATCGGCCGTTGTCGAGTTGTCGGAAGGTCGCAGGGTCGTAAATGGCACCGCGTAGCACCGGGCGGCCAAGCGCGTCCGTCTGGTTGGGCAAGACTCCTTGAAGTAAACGGCTGAAATCCCCGTCCAACCACTCGGGTTGCGGGGCAGTGTCGGTCGGGGAGCCGTACCCGAACTGCCGCTGGCGAAATCTTTCGTACGTTGTGTAGAAGAAGGTCCGGTTGCGCCCGTTGTACAGCTTCGGGATAACGACAGGACCTCCGCCGGAGAAGGCGTAATTCGCTCGACGATCCGTGTTGCGTCTGACGCCGCGAGCATTGTTGGCGAAGGTGTTGGCGTTCAGAGCTTCATTCCGCATCGCTCCGTATGCTGTTCCGTGCCAGTCGTTGGTTCCAGACCGCATGACGAAATTGAAGACTCCGCCTTGCGCCCGCCCATACTCGGCGCTCATTCCGCTCGTCGTGATCTTAAGTTCCTGTAGCGCCTCAACGCTAACGCTGCTTTCGCCGAAATGCCCCGCCCGGTTCGACGTGACAGTCACACCATCCAGAACCGTCTCTTTCGAGAAGGCGGTACTTCCATTGATGTTGCTCCGGAAGTCGTTACCAGAGACGCCGGGAGAGAGCTTATAGGCGAACGTTTCCGCCGAACGCGTGGAACCGAAGCTCAAGGGAAGATCCATGAGATTCTTATTTGACAGGCTAGTGCCCACCTCCGGATTGTCGGTTTGCAACCGAGGTACTTGAGTGGTGACGCTAATCGATTCGGCAACCACGCCCAGTTCCAGTGGGAGGTCTAGCCGCAGCGTTTGTGTCACGCCGAGTTCCAGATTTTTCCAGATCGAAGTCTTGAATCCAGGGGCTACGGCGGTTACCTCATAACGCCCCGGAGGGAGGTTGGGCACAGTGTACTGGCCGCTGGACGTAGACTCTGTCTCGAAGCGCGCGTTCGTCGCCGGATTGACGACCACGATCTTCGCGTTCGCGACAAAGGAGCCTCCCGGGTCTGTGACCTGCCCTGTCAGGGACCCACGATTTAGCTGCGCACCGATCGGGGCGGCGGCAAAAATGACGACAAATGGTAGGAGTAGGCGGAAGTTCATCAGACTTTGTGCTTCAATCTTTGGATTCGGATGTTTCGCCAACGGCAGACCGCGCCGGGCTTCCAGCGGTTGTCTCCCATCTCGGCGTCGTTGTTATGAACTTCGAGAGCAATATGTCCCGCTCTGCCCAAACGAGTCAGAACGGCATCCGCGTCGAAGTTCTCGGCCTTAACTTTGGCGACGTCCAACTGAGAGATCCGTTCGCCATTGATCCACGTGGTAAGCGTCGGGAGAGCCCCAACAGAGCGGATGCGAAAGCGATTCCAATCGTTTACTTTCCAGGCTCTTAGAAAGGTTGAAACGGGTGCCGCGAAATCGAGCGGAATCCGGTTGGTTCGTTCGCTGGTCTCTGCAGGCAGGAGTCGCGTTAGCTTTCCATGGGAATCGGTCTCGCCATTCAACGCATAAGGGTAAGCATGAATCTGAGCCAGACCGTTGCCAAAGTAGCCGCCAATACAGCCAGAGGGGCGGTGGTCCACCAACACCTGAAATCCGGGAGTTCCCTCTGGCGCAGTGCGAACGAGGATGCCCGTGTCGATCGGCCAATCAGGCCGAACCTCCAACTCGAGTTCAAAGTCGTCGAAAGCCTCGTCTGAGACCAGATATGCGCCAATTCCTGAACCGGCTGGTTCCTGGCCGCCGACGATTGCGCCGGATTCGACCGCCCACCTTCCCGTATTGCCAGCCGCACGGATATAGCCGGGACTTTGCCGATCGGGTTCTTTCGCGCCCGGGAATCGTGGGATGGGTAGCCTGGGCTTAGCGTGCCACCCACGTAAAGTTTGCCCATCGAACAGGGACGTTGGTTGAGCGAATGCGGCTGGCGCTAGCGAGCCGCCAAGCAAGAGATCACGGCGGAGGAGCGAGGAACTCATCGAAGTGCCTCGACTTTATAAGCAACAACGAGTTCGCCGAAACTACATCATGGTGTAATTCTGTGGCGGCACCGCTCAGATGATCCGTCGCCGGATCGCAATGGCCACCGCGCCCGTGTTCGTGCGAACGTGCAGGCGATCATAGATCCGCCGCATATGAAAGGTAACCGTATGCACGCTCACATGAATCGTGTTGGCGATTTCCTTTTTGGTCAATCCATCCGCCATTAGTCTGAGGATCTTCGCCTCTTGCTCCGTCAATGCATTGCTTGATACAAGCGAGGTTTCCGACTTCGGCTGCTGGAAAGTCTCCAGAACCCGACGAGCAACGCGGGGATGCATGGGAGAGCCTCCCTCGTGAACTTGTCCAATTGCCTCTACGATTTCGTCTGCGGGCGAGGACTTCAGCAAGTAGCCGGACGCGCCGGCGCAGATCGCGCGAAAGATCTTGTCGTCGTCGTCGAAAACGGTAAGAATCAGCAGTCGAGTGGCGTCTGCTTTGCTCCTTATCTGTTTCATCCCTTCGATACCGTCCATTCCCGGTAAGCCGATATCCAAAAGCACCACATCGGGAGGAGGACGTTTGTCGAGGGCCTGCATGGCCTCCTCCATTGAGGAGAAGCTCGCCTCCCAACAGATGTCGGTTGAAGCATTCAACGCCTTCTGCAACATCCTTCGGTAGTTTGAGTTGTCTTCGATGACCCACACCCGCGTGCCATGTTTCGAGTTCTTGGTCATGCGCGAATTGGAACCTCGAAGTGAACGCTAGTGCCGCTACCCGGCTTACTATCGACTTGGCAGTATCCATTCAAAGACTTAGCGCGATCGCGCATGTTTCGCAGCCCCTCTCCACCCGGGGACTGCGTTGGCCGAAAACCCACGCCGTTATCCTCCACGCGAAATAGGAAACGGTCTCTGCCGCTTTCTACCACGACACGAACCGACCGCGAGGACGCATGCTTGACGACATTGTTGAGAGATTCCTTGAAAGCCAACATGGCGGCTCGGCGGACCTCCAGAGCCAACGTTTTGGAGCCCAGATCGTTTCGAATTTCAAACTGGTAGTCGACTCCGCGCAAGATCCGTTGTGCGGCGCCGCGCATTTGATCGACCAAGTCTTCGGTTCGCCCACGATTGGAATGGAGCAGCCAAACGATCTCACGCAACGATTCCGTGGTTTCCTGAGCGATTCGTCGAATCTCGGCAAAATCGTCGGCCGCCTGTGGCTCGCCCGTACGCGAGGACTCGGCAACGCTTGCAGCGACCGTGATGCTAGCTAGGCTGCTTCCCACCTCGTCATGGAGGTCACGGGCGATCTGTTCTCGCAGTGCTTGAACTTGCCGCTGACGCACGAAGCGTCCTCGCAGCATAATCAGCACCGCTCCAGCCGCGCTGCAACCGATAAGAAGGGAAGCGATACCGATAAGGCGAGCGGCAAATAGCTCCGTCTCCAGGCTCCGCTGGTTCAGTACATCCTCGCGGACCTTTGCCAATGAGCTCCTTGTTGCCAATGCCTCTAGCCAATCAAGGACCGGCATAAGGCGTCGCTCGCTGGCGAAGCCGTCCACCAGATAACTTGGGTCCCAGCGGGGGCGAGCGGGAAAATTGAACGAGTCCAGCGCCTTCACCTTGGCGCCTCGGGCAACGTTGGCGCTGCCGGACAGGACTTCGATTTCAGCCAACGCGAAGACGCATCTACCCTTCCCGCAATGAAGACGATTAGCTTGGACACGCACGAACCTCCCGGACTTGGCTTTGCCGTCGATCGCAACGACGTTATCGCCTGGGTTTGAAAAATCTGTGTTGCTTGTATCGAGCAAGAGTTCTGGGCTTGCGAAATCATCACGACTGTCGATCGCAACAGTGAACCGCGTTGGGAAGCCAAACCCAGACGCGTCCGGCCAATCCGTTGGGTGGGCGGGAATCAGTCGAATCTCATCAATGGGCATCACTGAGCCAATATCGAGCACAACCCACTTCTCCGCGTTTTCGACCGTGGAGATCGCTGAATGGTATCCGTTGGACGGGCTCTCCTCGACACCTTGAGGCAGTCCCAGCGGAGTTCGGTAATCAAGCGCCGCAGTTAAGGTCCAAGTGCCGGTCAACGGGGCCGGTCGATTGGACGTAATGTGCCGGCCGAAGGCAACATTTCGGCGTCCAGAAAAGACCATGATCTCCGCAAGCGCAAGAATCCAGATTTCCTCGCTTCTTTGCCAAAGGCGATTCGCGCGAAGACGCACGAATCGAGCCTTGCGCGGAGCAAATCTTACTACGAATGGATAAGGACCCGGATTCGGGAAATCGGATTCTGACTCGCTCACGACTGCTTCTCCGGTCCGGAACTCGACGTCTTTCGCCACATCGATCTGGAAGCGCGCCGGAAAGCCATAGCCCACCATGTTCACGCCCCCGACTGTATGTTGTGCGGGGATCAAACCGATGGCATCGACATCGATCTCGTGCTCAAGGTCGACCACTAGTTCTAATGGTGTATCCGCGCTTGCATAGTTACGGCTGTGGAAACCTAGCGGGCGTTCTGAGTTACCAATCTGAATCGCGGGAAGCTGACGAAGAGCTGAATCTAGCTCCGCGATCCTAGCGTCAATCCGGCGCAGTTCTGGGTTCAGCTTTACAAGCAGCCCTTCAGTCGTGCTGTTTGTATAGCATCCGCTTAGGGCGGAACAGGCAAGGACGGGCACTATCAGGAGGAATCTGGGCCCTCGCCGAAATGGATCGATGGCAGGCACACTGCAACTATTATCCGCTTTGGGATCAGAAGTTCAACTTCATCCCTAGCTGAACTATTCTTCCAGGCGATGCCGTCGTGATTGCCGCAAACCCATTTGTGCCAACCGTTGCGTTGGGCGAACCGAACTGCGGTGTGTTGAAGAGGTTGAAGAATTCGCCCCGGACCTGCAGACGGAAGCGGTCGCTCCATAGAGGCAGCGACTTGTGCAGCCCGAAGTCGAAGTTCGTTGTGCCTGGGCTGGTTAACACGTTTCGAGCAGAGTTGCCAAACGTGAATGCCCGGTTTGCAACGAACGCGGCGGGATTGAACCATTGGGCGATCGTCCGCTGATCGTCTGGCAGGGACGGACTGATGCCAGTTGCATCGGGCCGATTCGGCGTCCCAGTGTTGGAGGGATTGCCCGCTACGGAAGGACTGACTGGACGCCCGGCGGAAAGTGACGTGATGCCGTTCAGCGCCCATCCGCCGAGGACAACTTCCGTCAATCGGTTGATTGACGAACCAAAGCGGCGTCCGCGGCCGAAGGGGAGATCGTACGTGTAGCTGAAGACGAAACGATGAGGCACGTGCTCGTCGGCAATTGCTCGCTCCGCTCTCAGGTCTCGCGGATTCTGCGGATCGCGGGAAGAAGTACCGCCGCTATCGTCGCCGCCGCGGCCGTCACTCATTGTCTTTGACCAAACATATGAGCCGATGAAGCTGAGACCCGCCGCTAGTCGTTTGGTCGCCTTCAGTTGCAAAGAGTGGTAATTCGAATTGGCCCGGAACTCCCGCCGGAATATGCTTGACATCGGTGATACTTCATACGTCAACCCAGGCACGGTGAGGCGCGACACGGGCCGTCGAGCATTGATATTCCCGGGGCCCGGCAATGGCGAATTCGCGTCATAGAGTTGTACGAGATTATTCCCCTTGGTTCCTGCGTAGCCAGCTTCAACCACTAGCGAAGTCGCAATCTGCCTTTCGAGCGTGAAGTTCCACTGCTGCGCATATGGTGTGATGTTCTCGCGGGACCACGAACTGAGCGATAGATTGGTGACTCGTTGCCGCGTGGCGCCTTCTGGAAATCCATTCCGCAGTAGTATTTCTGGCGTCACGCTGTCGGTCGCAAAGGACGAAAGGAAGTAAAACGGCGGATTCTCGGACGGATTAGCGAAGATGCTGTTCACCCCGCCGAAGTATATTCCGTAGCCGGTCCTGATAATCGTCCGTTTTGTCGCTTGAAAGGCAATTCCGGCCCGAGGAGCGAAATTCGCGTACTGCGGTGTGACGGTGGCCCGATCGGCCAAGCTTCCGTCCTTTGCGATGACGAAAACCGGAGGTCCCGAAGTGATGTCAGTGTCGACATTCGAATAGCCGTTCTGCTTTTCCCACAGGGGCCCCGTGAACTCCCAGCGAAGCCCCAAGGTTAAGGTCAATCGGCTGTTCCACTTAATTTGATCGTTCACATAAGCGTGGAACAGGTTGCGTCGCTGATTGGCTTGAGCGGTGGTGGATAAATTGGTATTGAAAGGGATGCCAGTGAGTGCGTCGGCAACTGGATGGCCGAATCGCTGCGTGGAGCTATCTCGCGTGAAGTTGCCGTTGAAGGAGAATGAGCCTCGCGCCTGGCTAAAGTGGGTTAACGGTAGTGCAATGAACGTCAGTGAAACTCCGGCCTTGAAGGAGTGGCGGCCCTTGTACCAACTCAAATCGTTGAGCAGTTGCGTCGTTCGGGAGATCGCTACTTTTGGCGCTACTGGTTGCGTTCCCAAGCTTCGGTATCCCGTAATCGCAAACTGCGACATGCCGGCTGATTCCGCAGCGCCACGAAGCCCGATCAAGGCATTTAGATTTTCGCCGGTGGGCAGGCTCCGAATTGAATCAAGGGAATTCCATCCAAGTTTGAAGGTATTGAAAAGACTTGGCGTGAAAACATGGCTGTAGGTTCCAGCCACGGATTTCCCAGTGTTGAGACTGATCGTTGACGCCTCTGACCCGCCATAAGCGGGGGCAGGGAGTTCCCCTTCTGGGTTGATATCGAACTGGTGGCGGCTGTAGCGCACGTTGAAGAGGTCGTTGGCCGTGAACTGTCGATCCAATTTGACATCGAATCGATCCACGTCCGTCCGCTCGCGCGGGTTGTAGATGAAGTTGTTGGCGAAGCCGCTACCATTCGGATCAGGGTAGAAAGCTACCGCTTTTGCGCCTACCGGATCTAGGCGCGAAGCTGGAATGATGTTGCCTGCAAACGGCTGCCTTCGTTGCGTGGTTGAATCGTAGCTAAATGGGTCGAAAATTTGGACGGCCTGCCCAGCCAAAATGGACTGGGAGAAATCACCGCCGCGCTCTAGAGTTGTGGGCACCGATGAGACCACAGGGCGCGCGGTCCGTAACCGCGTCGCTTCGTAGTCTGCAAAGAAGAACATTCGATCGCGTTGAATCGGTCCGCCCAGCAGACCTCCAAACTGATTTTGCTTGTAGGGCGCCTTTGCGCTGTTGGGCCGATCGAAGAAGTTCCGCGCGTCGAACTTCTCATTGCGCAGGAACTCGAATGCGCCACCGTGGAACTCGTTCGTTCCCGACTTCAGCACGACATTGATGACGGCGCCGACGTTTCGACCAAATTCCGCGGAGTAGTTCGAGGTCTGCACGCGGAACTCCTGAATGGCATCGACCGAAGGCGCAACAACCTGCGCGGAGCGGGCGTCGGTGACCTGTTGATTGTTGTTATTGTCCAAGCCATCCAAAAGATAGTTGTTCTCACCGGCGCGTAAGCCCCCGGCACTGAATCCGCCGCTTCGAGATCCGGGTGGGGGAACGTTCGTACCCGCGGTAAGCAAGCCCAGCGAAACATAGTTGCGTCCGTTTAGGGGCAATTCGACGATCTGTTTGTTCTCGATCACCTCGCCGCGGGAGGCGTCGGCTGTCTGAATTCGAGCAACATCCGCGTTCACCTCTACGCTCTCTGCCACCGCGCCAATCTCCAGCGCCACGTTCACGACGGCCTCTTGCCGGACCGATAGTGTGATGCCCCTTTGCAGGAAAACCTTGAATCCGGAGTGCTGCACCCTAACAGCATAGGTTCCCACTTGAAGGGGCACGGAGCGATAGTTTCCGTTCGAGTCGCAGACAGTAGTGGAGCTGATGTTTGTCCCCAGATTTGTGATGACTACCTGGGCACCTGCGATGCGAGCTCCGGTAGAATCGGCCACGCTTCCGCTAATCAAACCTTGGTCGACTTGAGCATCAATCGGAAACGCGATTAGTGCGAGCCCAATTGCAACAATGTGGTGAAAGCGCCGTGTAGAGCGGATCATGCGAGGATCTCCTGGACTACTCGACCGTGAACGTCGGTCAAGCGAAAATTTCTTCCTTGGTAACGATAAGTGAGCCGTTTGTGATCGATTCCGAGTAAATGGAGGGCGGTGGCGTGTAGGTCGTGGACATGCACCGGGTTTTCCACCGGCTTCATCCCGAGGTCGTCGGTTGCGCCATAGGTCACACCCGGCTTCGCGCCGCCACCACATAAGATCGTGGTAAACGCGTCTTTATGATGATCTCTTCCCGGGCGACCTTTGCGGCCGTTCGGGGCCGTATCTTGTACTACCGGCGACCGCCCGAACTCGCCGCTGATAATCACCAATGTTTCGTCCAGCATGCCTCGCTGCTTTAGATCGCGAATGAGCGCCGCAAGAGGGCGATCCACCTGCTGGCAGGCGCGGGGCAGTGCGGTGTAAATGTCTTCGTGATGATCCCAGTTGTTGGAACACACCTGGACGAATCGAACCCCTCGCTCTGAAAGCCGCCGCGCGATAAGGCAGTTCGCCGCGAAACTTGGCTCTTCGGCTTTAGCGCCATATTGGTCAAGCGTGGACGGAGACTCCGTCTTGAGATTCATCAAGTCCGGAACGCTGCTTTGCATCCGGAACGCCATCTCATATTGAGAAACTCGTGTCTCGATTTCCGGATCACCGACCTGAGTAGCCTGATGCCGGTTCAGACGGTTTACCGCGTCGACGACGGAGCCCTGATCGTCCGCATCAATGCCTTCTGGGTTCCTCAGGTAAAAGATGGGCTCCTGGCCCGAACGGAACTTCACGCCCTGATGACGGCTTGGAAGAAAGCCCGCTCCCCAAGTGTTGCTGCCCGCATAGGTTGGCTGTCCTGACAGCACCACGTACGAGGGCAAGTTCTGGTTTTCTGTCCCTAAGCCGTAGGCCGTCCAACAACCGAAACTGGGCCGGCCCAATCGGGCGAAACCGGTATGGAAGAACAGTTCCGCAGCTGCATGACCCACTTCCTCGGTCTGCATGCTGCGGACAATCGCGAGATCATCTGCGACCGAGGCGAACTGCGGCAACAATTCCGAAAAGTGAGCCGCCGATTGCCCATGTCGCGCGAACTTGTACGGCGAGCCCATGAGATTGGGAGTGCCGCTGATAAAGGGGAATTTTGATGTTGCGAGAATGCTCTCTGGAATCTTCTGCCCGTCGAGACGCCGAAGTTCGTCCTTTGGATCAAAGAGATCAACCTGCGACGGTCCCCCAATAAGGTAAACGAAGATCACGCGCTTAGCCTTCGCCCCGAAGTGCGTTGAAACGGGCGCTTCCGCGCCGAGGGCCTTGCTTGTCGCCATAAGCGTAGACAATGCAATGGAGCCAAGTCCGAAGGCGCTTCCGCTTAGAAAAGCCCTACGGTTAGCTTGCAACGCCAAGATGTCCTGAGAAATCTCCATGATTCAGCCCTTCGTCACCGTCTCATCTAGGTTCAGCAGAATTCGCGCGATGGAGAACCAAGCCGCGAAGTTTGCTGGATCAGCGCTGCTGGAACGTGAGTATCGAACAGAAAGCGACTTCGCCTTCGCCTGATTAAGTCGGTAGTGGTTTACTCGGGTCTGTAACTCATCGCGGAGGACCTCAGCCTCTGCTTCACTTGGTCTCCGAGCGGCGACGCGCCTGAAGCCGGTCTCGAGTGCCGCCCCGGGTCCGCTAGTCTCCGCCTCGTCCATGAGAAGGGTGGCAAGGGCTGCTGCAGCTTCCGTATACACCGGATCGTTAAGTAGCGTTAGCGCCTGAAGTGGTGTATTGGTGCGGATTCTCCGCGCCGTGCAATCGAGCCGAGGGGAGGCGTCAAAGTTAAGAAAACTTGGATAGGGGTTGCCTCTCCGCCAAATCGTATAGATTCCTCGCCGGTAGCGATCGTCTCCCGAAGAGGTCACATACTTGTCAACGTCGGCACCCGAAATCTCGGACCAAAGATTATCCGGTTGCGCGGGATATGCTGGAGGCCCCCCGAGGCTGTGCGAAAGCAAGCCGGATGCCGCCAAGATGGTGTCGCGAATCGCCTCAGCCTCCAATCGGAATCGAGGCCCCCGCGACAACAGGCGATTTGCCGGGTCGACAGATAGAATCTCAGCGCTGACCGTGGAACTCTGACGATACGTCGAGGACAACACGATCTCGCGAATAACATGCTTCATGGACCATCCGTTATCCATAAACTCAACCGCGAGCCAATCGAGAAGGTCCGGGTGGCTTGGGGCCTCGCCTTGGCGTCCAAAATCTTCGCTCGTCAGTACAATTCCCTGGCCAAAGATTTCCGCCCAAATTCGGTTGACGGTTACACGCGCGGTGAGCGGGTTACCACGGTCTACCAGCCATTTAGCCAGACCTAAACGGTTCGGAGAGAAACCAGACCAGGCGGGTGCGAACGCTTTCGGGGTGGACGCAGCAACTTCCGGCCCGGGAGAGCCAAGATTTCCCCGAAGAAGCACATGAGTCCGAGTTGGTGCCTTCTTCTCAGCCATGACAAAGGTTTCCGGAGCTATAAGCGTCAAACGCTGTACGGTCGAATCCAACTCTGCCTTGAGCCGGGATGTTTCTGGATCTTTGTCGAGGTAGAACTCTCTCAAACGAAACGAGTCTAGTTCCGTTCGCTGGGCGGGCGAAACGGCGAGAATCTTTCGTATGTTGCCCGGCAATGTTGTGTCGGCGGCATGACTTGCTTCCCATCTCGCTTGATCGCGGATCGCTCGCTCTTTCGACAGACCAAGTTCCCGTTCTAATCCAGAGCGCCGAGAAACAAGGACCGCATGCTCGGCTTTTGCCTCTGGAGCGACTGGAAGTTCTACCCGGGGCCCGCCATTGCGCTTGCGTAAACTTCCGTCTCCCGCGAGAACCACGTCGTCTTCCGCCTGAGAGAAGAACGCCAAAGCACTGTAGTAATCGTTAATCGTGAACGGGTCATACTTGTGGGTATGGCACTGTGCGCATCCCCAGGTGGCCGCTTGCCAAACGGTCCCGGTTGTATTCACGCGATCCACGCGGATCATATGCAAGCTCTCTGCAAGATCGATGTCGCCGCCCAAGTTGACGGCACTGTTGCGGTGAAAGCCCGTGGCGATTTTCTGGTCTATCGTGGCGTCGGGAAGCAAATCGCCAGCCAGTTGCTCAATGGTGAATTGATCAAACGGCTTGTCGTCGTTAAATGCCCGGATCACCCAATCCCGATAGGGCCATACGCTCCGCAGATCGTCGTGCTGGTACCCGCTGGAATCGGAGTAACGGGCAAGATCCAACCAGTGGCGAGCCCATTTTTCCCCAAATCGGGGAGAAGCAAGCAACTCTTCCACCACGCTGCGGTAGGCGGCTTCCGAAGGATTCGCTTCAAACCGCTTCACTTGCTCAATTGATGGGGGCAAGCCTGTAAGATCCAGATGCAAACGCCGCAACAGAATGGGTGGAGTTGCCTTCGGAGCCAGCGTTAATCCTCGCTGCTTTAGGGCATCCCTGATGAATTGGTCAATGCCAGTCTCAGCAGGGACAGGATGCACTGATTCCATCTGCTGCTTCTTGACTGGTGGCACTAAGGACCAATGCTCATCGAACCGGGCTCCTTCTCGGATCCATTCACTGAGCTTGTCGATCTCGACTTTCGTGAGCGGCTCCTTATTTAGCGGCATCTTCTTGGGGCCGCTCGCAAGCATCACTCGCTTTAGAAGTTCACTTTGTTGGGGTTGCCCTGGAACTATGGCGGCCCGCCCGAGCCGGGTCTTTGTAGCCTCTGAGCGATCGTCCAGCCTGAGGCCTGCGAATCGATTCTTATCGTCGGGGCCATGGCACTGGTAGCACTTCTCTGAGAGGATTGGACGGATTTCCCGGTTGAAGTCCACCGCTGCGGCCGGTTCTGAGAACAGCGCGAGCAGGGCCCAAAGGAGCACAGGCGGTTTCGGGAGGTTCACTCCGGTGAGTCTATCGATGCGCGTCCAGCGCCGCCTACTACACGATGGTGCAAATCTGTGCAGCTTCTTTGGGCAACCTCCGCAAGCGTGGCGAGACCCCGGACACAGAACTCGAAATCCTCGCGGAATTCTTGCTAGCTATCTTCGGGTGACCTGTCCCCTAAAATCCGCATTAGGTTGAGTACGATTCGAACGGAGGCGACCCGCTCCCGGAATTTGTACCAGCCGAAACTGGAGAGTCGGACCGGGCCCTGGCTTGCATGATGGTGTAGTTCCGTCTGCGGTACGCGCGCAATACAATCGGGCATGGCGTCATCCGTCGCATTATCGGAAGTCTTCGCTCTAGGCTTTCAGGGGAGATCAGCCCATCTTCAGATTGACGGCGTGCCGATCCGCATAACTCCTACGTGTGATCGGACTTCTGCCGCGCGTAACCGGCGCGATGCGATTCTTTCCGCTGGCCGACTATATATGAGTCTCTGGATCCCTCATTCGGTAGTATTGGCAAACCTTATAGAACGTATTGAGGCTGGTGGTGAAACCGAATACTCCAATAAATGCGTCTGGGGATCTGGGTTTTGGGGGCGGCATGCCAATGTTTCAGAAATCCTAAGGCACATTCCTCGTCAAGCTGATTCCGCAGCAAAGGGCTTCGGTCCGGGATCATGAACCACGCCATCGAGTTGCGACTTCTGCGGTATGCAATTGCGGTCGGAGAGGAGCTGCATTTTGCGCGGGCTGCTGGTCGCCTAAATGTGGCCGCTCCTTCGTTGAGTAAGCAAATCAAGCAACTCGAAGTGGTATTGGGATATGAGCTTTTTGAGCGCAAAACTCGGGAGGTTGTGTTGACCCCTGCGGGCGCGGCGTTCGTAACAGAGGCGCGTCAAGCGCTTGTGTACGCGGAGCGCGCGGTGGAGTGCGGAGCGGCGGCCAGCCGCGGAGACACCGGGGTCCTCTCTGTCGGATATACAACGGCGTGGATCGAGTCTTCTCGACTGACGTCAATTAGGGAGAGCTTTTCCGAAAAAAGGCCTGACGCAATCCTTACGTTTCATAGCGCTTGTACGGCGAGTCAGATCGATCTGCTTCTCAAGGGAAGCTTGCAAGCGGGCTTTGTGGTGTTGCCCGCCGATTCCGATGGGCTACGGATGCATCGAATTTGGCGGGAACCGCTGGCTCTCGCGCTGCCGGAGGATCATCGGCTGAGTGTGCAGGATGAGATTGAGATTGGAGAACTGGTTGACGAACCGATGCTCTGGCAGGCGCGCGCTGTTAACCCGCGGCTGCACGATCATCTTCTGGCCTCTTGCCGAAAGCTCGGACTCGTACCGAATGTTGTGCATTCAGTGAAGACACCAACAGAAGCTATTGATTGGGTCGCGGCCAGGACGGGGATCGCGTTCGTTCGGGGGTCAACTGGCGAACGGATTCAACACAAAGGAGTGACCTTCCGACCACTGGCCTCGCCCGGCTTGACGATTGAAACGGGAGTCGCCTATCGAGGCGACAACCGGTCGGAAACGCTGAAGATGCTGGTGCAATCGTTGGGGGAACAATCGTTCGTCGGCGACACCTGAACTCACCGAGCAATGCCCAGGCTGGGAGCCTCGTCCGCTCGTTGGTCGGCGTCGAGCGACTCTCTCGCTTTTCGGACCGTGCGAGCGGCATAATCCTGCGGGTCCGTTTTGTCGCCCGAGCGATACTGGGCGATGCTTGCGGCAACGTCATCCGGTGATTCCCCGCGCGCGAGCGCCCGCTTCGCGTAGGACCAATCGCGTTCCGATTGCGAAAGCGCGCCTAGTGCCTTCGGCCGATTTGTTACTCCGCGGCCTCCTTTTTCGTCCGATGGCGGTGATGGAAAATGTTCGGGCCGATAGGTGACGGTGGCGCGGGAGTCGGCCCGGACCAGAAACGGCTTGCCGTACTTGTGATTCATGAAGCCAGGCAAACGGAGGACGCGGCTCGAATCCGTGGCGGCCTGGTCGGCGCCAGTCTCGCTCACGAGATGCCTTTGCAGGCGCTCGGCCTCTTCGGGCGTGAAGCCCTCCACCTTCCAAGTCGCCTGCCATTTTCCCAGCGACGTATTGAGAAGGTAGTTGGGTTCGGGGATGTCTTCGCGTTTCAGAAGGGCTTGTACCGCAGCCGTTGCGTTCTCGTCGAAATCGAGGTAAATGTGCCGGATGGCGGCGATGCTTTCCTTCGTGCGGGTCTGGCAGTCTTCCTTGACGGAGTTCATGCTCACGTACACCTCGAACTTGCGGGCGTTCTCGTGACGGAGCCATGCCTGAAACTCCGGTTCGGCAATCTTCTGCGCGGTGGCGACGCGCTGAATGACGCGGTGCGTTTCCTTCTGGATGAGCACGATGGCGAGCCGGTCGGTGGGCTCGAAGTTCTCGCGGAGGTAGCGCGCGGGAACCTCGGGGTCCATCGGCCGCCGCGATCTAATCGCGTTCGTAAAGGGTGGTGGTTTCGTATCGGTCTTGCGTGAGGTCATAGCGCTCAATCCGGATCAGTCCGGCGATGAGGCGAGCCCCGTGCCGGCGTTCGATGTGGAGGATCAGTTCGACGGCATCCGCGATTTGCGAGCGGATGGCCGCATAGGGGAGTTCGACTCCCGCCTGGAGAACGCAACTAGTCAAGCGGGCGATGGCTTGGTGCCCGGAGTTGGCGTGGATCGTCGATAGGGTTCCCGCGTGGCCGGTGTTGAGGGCTTGGAGGAGATCGAAGGCTTCGCCACCACGAACCTCGCCCAGAAGAATGCGGTCGGGGCGGTGACGAAGCGTCGCGCGGACAAGGTCGCGGATGGTGACGGCCGGAAAACCTGGCTGTTGGCGCCGGGCCTCGAAGCGCACCAGGTTCGGCTTATCGAGTTGGATTTCGACCGTGTCTTCGATGAGGACGATCCGCTCGGAATCGCCGATGAATTGTGACAAGGCGTTCAACAGTGTCGTCTTCCCAGTGCCCGTGCCTCCGCTGATGAGAATATTCGTTGCGGTCTCAATTGCGGCCTTTAGAGACTCGAGGAGATCGGCCGGGAGAGTGCCAATCCGCACGAGCTCGTCTGCGGTGAAATGCCGCGAATGAAACTTGCGTATGGTGAGCGTGGTTCCACCAATGCTGCATGGTGGGATGACAGCGGCGACTCGCGAGCCGTCTGGTAGGCGTGAATCGAGCAGCGGTTGCGCTTCGCTGATTTCGTCGCCTAAGGCGCGGGCAATGTTGCGCACCGCGACTTGCAGGTTCTTTTCCGTCAGCCGGGCTTCAGGAACTTCGCGCAAATCGCCCGCGCGCTCGATGAAGATGCGCCCCGATCCGTTCACCATGATTTCCGAAATCTCCTGGTCGAGGATCAGGTGCTCAATCGGGCGAAGGAACGGCAGTATCAGTTCGAAACCCATCGTTCAAATCCTCCCCGCTTCGAGGTGGTCGAAATAGCTGATGCCGGGCGGCAGATAGTAAGGCTTCAGGTAGCAATAGGTGGGCGGCAATGGGTTCAGCCCGTCATACGCCAACACAATCGCCTGGGCGTTCTTCAGTTCGCTGAAGACCTTCGGCTCGAAGGTCGGCAGTATTTGGGTGTTGTAGCTTTTAGAGGTGCTCAAGGTGGCCCGGTGCGCGGTCGCCCGGCCCGTCAGAATGCTGACGCGGGCGTCCTGGCCGTTTTCGCTGATCGAATAGTTGGGCCGGAGCGTCTCCTCCTTGCCACAGAGTTTGCTCGCCATCTCGGCCGAGAAATCGTCGCTCAAGGCGAGAAAGATCTTGGTGCGGAAGGTCTGGAGCAGGCTGCGCCAGGCTTCGCCCGTAAGCGTGGATCGAAGCGACGAGATCGACTGGGTGGCGACGATGGAAATGCACTTGGCTTGGCGCGAGAGGGCGAAGAATTTCTCATCGCCCGACGGATCGCTTTCCCCCACGGTGGCGAAAGCCTGGTACTCGTCGCACAGAAACAGCACTTCACGGTAGTGCCGTTCAGGATGCCGCTCGATCATCGGGATACGGTTCAACATCGACCGTTGAAAATCCTGTTTCATGAGGGTGCCGATGGTCTTGGCGAGGCCAGGGTTCATCGCCACCGGAAAGTTCAGCGCAACCACTTTGCCTTGCTCGATCAAGTCACTAAAGGGCTGGAGTGGCGTTCCATAGCGGGCATTGCGATTCGCCACGGGATCGAAGGTCTCCTTGGGTGGGCAGAAGACTCGTTTCACATCTGGGTTGTCATCGAAGAGAGACAGGAACACGGAGATGCCTTCGACGATCGAAGTCCGCAACTTCGGTTCGATCCGCTGCCAGTCCTCGAAGAACCAGCGCTTGACCGCCTCGAACTGTTGTTTCTTGCGCTCGTCGCGGATGGGAGAAGACCCACTCGAACCACCGGTTTCCGTTTGAGATTCGTAGGCGATCCCTTTACCGATCAAATACTGCCTTAGTGAGTCGGTGCGCGGCGCCTTCATTCGCTCAAGTTCTTCGTCCATTACGAAACCGTGGGCGTCGAGGCCGGGGTCCGCTTCGAAGACTTCGACTTCGACCAACAGATATTCGGCCTCGAAGCGAACGTCGCCTTCCTCGATCTTGCGGCGAAGCAAATCGGGATTGATCGCGCAGGCGTACACGTCAAAAAGGGTGCAGTAGTCGTAGAGAACCTTGTGCAGCAAAATGATGAATTTGACGAGGTTCGTGTAGGCCTGTTGCCAGAACGGCTCTTTGCCGCGGCCGAAGAGGTTGTTAAGCAAGGACGCAATGCCGAAGGCGAGCGCGTAGGCGTCTTGGTCGTTGTGCAGAGGATTATAGCGGTACTCGGAATGAAGGCTGACTTCGATGTAGTCCTCGGATCGTTGATGGGCCGTGAGGAGCTTCTTCACCTTGAAACAGAAATCGCCTTTCACTTCGAGCACGAGGGCGCTGGGCCGCCGCTCGCGGTCTCGCGCACGATAGGAAAGTACCTGTTCGGCGAAGGGGACCATGCAGCAACTCGTCTTGCCGGAACCCACCGCGCCGAAGACGGCGATGCCAGTGAAGAGGCCGCGCTCGGGAATGGCGAGCCACTGCGGATTTTCGACGGGCGTGGGGAGTTTCGCTTGATGGATTTCGCCAACGATCAGAAAGAGGCAATCGCGTTTCGCGGGATCGGGATACGGTGGGAGCGGGTTGCGGGCGAGCGTACGGTCGGTCTTGACGGCAAAGATGTAAAGCAGCGCGAAGAGAATGGAAAATCCAATGAGTGGCGTCGAAAAGAGCATCGCCGTGTAAGCGAACCGAATGGACTGAAACAACCAAGGCTTGGCGAACAGAATCATCTGCAAAACCACGTCTTCGGACGGAAAGGGATATCGCTGAAGGAGCGCGTATCCGGTGGCGCAACTGAGCGCGAAGCTAAGGACGGACCGGTTCTCGACGGTGGCACGCAGCATCAAAGTCTCCTAGGCGGCGCTCAGCGGATTGGAAGTTTCCGCTCGATGAGATTTAGGCTTTTCGGCCCTCGCCGGTTCCGGTATCTGCGGAGCGTTGCGCTTCTCTCTCCAGGCGAGGAAGGCTTTGTCCTTCCGAAACACATTCTTGAGGGCCTCGTTGATGACCCAGTCACGCGCGCTATCGATGAACTGGCAATAGAGTTCGAGGTCGGCGAGCACGGAACCGCTCAACGAGACCGTCGTCTGCTTCCGGGTGTCCTTAGGTTGTTTGGCGATGAGCGACGACATCAGGCTCTCTCCTTTGCGCAATGGGTTTTCAAGAAGTCGAGGGCGGTAGCGACCCCTGACGCGACGATAGGAGTGCAGGAGGGTTTTGGCGGGCGAAGCCCGGCAAAAACCGGGGTCGCTACCGCCCTTCCGTAGACCCCGCCCTGCGTGCCCGCCACCGGCGCGCTCCGCGCGCTATCTCTCTCGTAATGCTGGTCTTCGAACGCGGTCCGTTGGACCGACTGCCCGTACCCACGTGCGGCAACCCGCCGCCGAGTCGCCGATCCGCCACTGGTCACTGAAAATAGGTGGCTAAGAGGCATGGCGGAGGCTCCGGATCATCTCGTAGTCGTGCGGCGCAGCATAGGTTGTGAAGCGCGCATTCAAGCTCGCGACGTTCCGACTATCTGCTGCCGGAACCTCTTTGCCCTCGATCCACGTCCGATACAACTCGTCGTAGTGTTGCCCGGCGAACGTGCGCTTTTGCTCCCGGAAGTGAACGATCCGCTCGGCGTCTAGACCGGTAAAGTTGCGCGTATCGAATTTTCGCCGCGCCTCAAAGTAGTCGAGCAACTCCGCGTGTTCCGGTGAGACTGTCTTTGCCTCGCTTGAGACGCTCGATGAGAACATTCTGTGAAAGATCGCCTCGGCTTTCACGAACCAGCGCGACTCCGTTGCCGCATAGACAACCTCGAACTCGCGTAGCGCGGTGAGCAACGGGCCGTACTGACGCAGGTACGTTGCGAAGCCTTCAAGCGACTGCGCTCCTTCGTCCACGTAGACAAAATGAACCACAGGCGGCGGAGAGAGGGGCGTCGCAACGTCGCAAGGGTCGAGAAAGATGGGAAGCTTGTCCACGAAGAAGCGCGAGGTCGCTTCCGTAGACTTGCGGGATTGGTACTTCCGTCCCGGTAAGGCAGTCAAATCGATGCCGCGCTCGATCACGAAATACTCGACCTTCTCGGGTTCGGCGGTTAGGAATCGCTTGTCGGGGTGAGCCAAGGCGAAGTCGAGGCACATCAGCTTGCGCTTGACGGTAAGGGGAGCTTTCTCGCGGCGGTTGCGATTGTCCGCTTGGCCCAAGCGGCTGTAGAGCGCCTTGGCGCGGACGTGATAGACGATCTGGTTTAGGCCGAATCGCGAGCTCAATGCGTGGCGGCGAGTGCGAAGTTTCTCGACGAAGCGCTGCGCGCGCGCGCCCCGAGCCTGGCCGATAAAGTCGTTGAACTGGCGGCGGACGAAATAGCCGGAGTGCTGGGCGGCGAGGCAGAGAAAGCGCGCCTCGTCTTCGTCGTATCCGTAGGCCGTCAATCGTCGGAGCGCTTCGTCCATTGGAAATCCCTTCAACTGCGGAGAAGTTCGGCCACCAGATCGTGATTGTCGAGAACGGCCGCGAGCCGGCCAGATCGCGTGTCGGCGTAGACTTTGAAACCGGCGGAAGCCTTCGCTCGAATGTGGGCGGCGCGATAGTTGCGCGTGGCCAATTCGAGGTCAATCGAGCGTTCTTCTCCCTCCCGCGTCTCATACTCGACGCGCAAATCGGGCAAGACGAGCCGGCCATCCACAACCTCCAGGCCGTTCTCGCGGGCGATTTCCTGTTGGCGCTCAGCGTAGGCGAGCGCGGACAAATCGTGGGCTTTAGCGAGCGGCGAGTAAGCCCGCTTCTTCAGTTCGTAGTCGAGGACGACACGGGTCACGCGTCCGCCTTCGCCCTCGATGCGCTCCGACTCGGCGAGGTACATCCGGTAAATCGCGGCATCGTGTTCCAGCTCGCGCGGCTTCACCAAGCCCGAATAGAGAGCTTGATCCGAGCGTTCCGTGGCCTTCAACAGCCTCTTTCCTTGCCGCGTCAGCGCGACAACGGAGATGCTTTTGCCGTTGCCGTTGAGGGCCACAGTATGGCGTTCCGCCAGTCCGGCGGCGATGAGATTCTTCAGATCGCGCTCCAAGTTGCGCAGCTTCCCGTCATAGTGGACACGTGCCAACTCCGGGACAGCCACGGTGCGAAATCGCCCGGCTTCCCAGAGGACCTGCTTCTGCGCACTGCTCAGATCGTGGCTTTCGCGCTCCGGGTGCCGACGGACGACAGTTCGCTCCCGCGCCGACTGCGCGCTAGCTGCTCCGCGGAGCCTTTCGAGATCACGGCTCGCCTCATACCGGACGCTTTTTCGCTGTTGGAGACCCTGCGCCGTATAGGCGCGGCCCAGTTCGGCACCTTTGACCTGAACGCTGGCGAACTCATAGCTGATCCCGTTCCAACGTCCGTTCGACTGGACGCTCGGTAACGGCCGGATCTCCTCCGCGGCTAGCCGGTCGAAGAATTCTTCGAGCGATGGCGAGTCTTTGGCCGCGCGGTCGATCCGCTCGCGGAGATCGGCGAGATCGAAGGCGAGTGGCTTCTTTTCGTTCGCCTGCTCGCCGCTTGCGCCGCCGCGTCCTTGCGACATGGTCATGCGGCTGCGCGGCTTGGGCTTCTCTTCCCTCTCGCCTACTTCGCGGGGATCGATGTCTCGGCTCATAACAATTACTCGCTGAGGCGGCGCGACAGTTCGTCGGAAATGCTTTCGCCGGTGCGGATCTGCTTCTCGATATGGGCAAGCTTGCGGCCCGTTTCCTTGAGCAGCAACTTACGGACGACGACGTACATCAGCGCGAACAAATTCAGAAACAAGAGGGCCGCGAAGAGGGCAATCGTCTTCCCATACTTCTCGATCAGCAGCGAGCGGTAGGGAATCAGGAAGGTGCATTCCTGGAGCAGCAGGAAGCCAATTGCAAGGAAGATCACCGTGGTGGCAAAGAAGATGTTCGTAATCATCGCGCCTCACTGAAACGCCTGGTCTTCGCGGAAATAGGTGATCGTGAGACCCAGCGGGTTCACGGGAATCCAGGCGTTCGGGACGCGTTCGCGCACGACGAAGATGAAGCTCGCGACGTACTTCTCGCGCTTCGATTCGATGCGGTCCGTCATTGTGTAGTACACCTTGTCGAAATCGACCGTCGCTTTGTAGGGTGACTGGCGAAGATCCTCGATCGAAACATTCTTGATCTGGATCTCGATCTCCTCGCCCTGCCCGGCGAGGAAGGTCTCGATGGTTCTGTTCTTCTTGTTGGCCTCGATGGTCGCGTCCGTAAGCCGCCCGTCGAGGAAGTAGAGCGACCGTGCGAAGTTCTCGCGCACAGTGGCGCGCATCCGCCCGTAATACTTGGTGACGAACTGAATGAGGAAATATTTGAGCTCCGCGTCGCGCGGCTCGTAGCTCATGCTCTCGTAGGCAACGGCTTCGGCGCGGCCAACTTCGTTGATTCGAATCACCAGTGGCTTGAAGTTCTGGAAAGTCTGAAAGGTTTTTAGATTGAGGACGAGCAGACCCAAGGAGACAAGGGTCAGACAAAGGACCGCGATCCGTAGATAGCGGTTCATGACGACGGCGGAGCCGTAGTGTTCAAGATACTTCCTTGCGGCGCCGGGCATTTCATTCGGCGGCGGCAACACGCGACTGGCTTCCAGCGATGTCATCGAAGGTCTCCTAGAATCGAGGAATCACACTTTCGCCGGAGCGGCCGGCGAAGATCGAGTTCACGAGCGACGGGATCTTCACAATGCCGTACGTGAACGCAAACAGCAAGAAAACGAGGGGCAGAAACAGCAGTGCCATGGTTGCGCCGTCGTAGGGCGGCGGGTGCGCATCGATGAAATGGTTGAGCAGACTGCCCATCACGAAGATGTAGGCATTCGCGATCACGGGATAGAAAGCGTATTGAAGCAGCGCCTTGAGCCAGTTCCAGAAGAGCCAGTCGAGCTGCGGAACTATGAAAAACGGAATGAAGACCGGGCCGATGAGAACGGCGATGGCGATCGCAATGTAGCCGAAGGCGATGACGGCGAAGGCGGCGGCTTCGGCGATGATGATGGCGAGCACGAGGATCACGAAGTGGACGATTTCGAGAATGCTCGCGAGAATCATCGTCGGCGTCTCGATGCCCAGATACATCGAGTCGAGCCGCGTCTTCACTTCCTGGAGTGTCGCGATATTGATCTGCCGGGCGAGATTTGTTCCCTGGTCGGTGATCAGTCGGTAGAAGCTCGTTCCGAATCCGGGAATCGGATTCGAGTAATAGGTGATCATTGCGTAGCCAAAGGCGATGGTCAATATGAGCGTCGCGAACTGATCGAGCGGAAAACCGCTGCGGCCGCTGGCGCTCGCCAGTGCGGTTTTCACGCCGAACCAGACCAGGAGGATGAGCGCGAAGCCGCGGAACAGATTCAGACCGAGCGTCTGAAACAGACCCGAATGCGTCGTCATCAGGTCGGTCAAGAAGGCAAAGAGATCGCTCATCGAGTCCGGTGTCGGCACGGGAAGCCTCCTGGTCTGGGGGTTGTGGGGATGGAGCTACAGGCGGTAGCCGAGCAATTCGGCGGTCCAACTGGAAGATTGGGCGTTGATGACGTTGCGGCCTTCACCCATTAGGCGGATGTGCGTGTTGATCGCCTTCACTTCCGCGTCGCGCTTCCGCTTCGAATCGACGACTTGTTGCTCGGCGAGAGACACGAGCAGCTTGTTCGTGTCTTGGCCGTTTCTCAAGGCGATGACGGTCGCGGCATTGATTTTGTTGAGCACGCCGACCTCGGTGTTGTAGTTCGGATCGGCGGAAAGCGAGTCGTCCTCGAGTCCCTGGATCGCGGTTTCGACGGCGGTGGCGTTTCGGCGCAAAGCGCCGACAGCCTCGATGCCGTGCTGGTTCGCGCCGTCCGTCAGTTCGATGGTCGCGTAGCGCTTCATGAGGCGGTCGCGCTGATCGGCGGGAACGTTGCCCATCGCCGCACCGTAGGCGAGCAACCGTTCGGCGGACTCGAAGTAGCCGGTCGCGGCGTTGAGTCCGCTGTTGACGGCGGACATCCAACCGCCCGTCGTGCCGTAGGTGTTAGTCGCCGAAGGATATCGCCACGGTGTCAAGGCGGCGCGGTAGCGCGTCGCCATCGCGACGGGAATGCGCCGGGCCATGACGAGCATGTGGTCGTACTGCCCGCGGACCACCGTGTAGGTTTGAACGAGTTGCCGGTACTGCGCTTCAAGCTGGCGCAGTTGGTTGATCGCCTCGATCCAGTTTGTGGGATCGAAGACGGTGATGCTAAATCCGAACTGGGCGCGAACGAGCCCTGCGCTCAGCCCAACGAATGCGGCGGCAATCAAAAAGGTGCGTTTCATGGTTGACTCTCTTTCTTGGTGGATTCTCTTGGTTTCTTGGGTTGAAGGTCTGGGAGCCGGAACTTCTTTTGCTCCTCGGTCCATTTCGAGGAGTGGTCGCGAAGGAGTTGCTCCTCGATGTGCCGGTCGATGGAGCGCGACGGACGTTGGAGATTCCGCCAAAGCAGGTAGCCGCATTGTGCAACGAAAGCGAGAAATAGGACGCCGACGGCGACAAGTCCGGCCAGCTTCAAGGCGAAAAGACGGGGCGACAGCCGTTTCAAAAGCAATAAGCGAAGCAACATGAATTCCTCCTCTAGAGATCACTGGGCATGGTGTGCCGTTCATAGGCCGGCAATATCAAGTCACCAGAAAGAACGACCTTTACGCGGTGCCCCTCGCGGATGGTGAAGGTCGGCAAAATGTTCAAATACCTATCTAGAATTCGAAGCGAGCTTTGCGACAGATTCGCGGTGACGCCCTGGCGGTAGAGATCGCCCGTCGATGCGTTAAAGCCAGAGCCGGTGTTAATGCTGCCAAGGCCGGCAATTGCGCCGACTGCGAGAGAAACGCCAAAAATCTGCCCATAGTGGTTGTTGACCTTATCGCGAAGACCGGTCTCGCCGATTTGGTTCAATCCCTGGAACTGGTCGAGATTAACCGAGAAGCCGTCCGGCATGACGATGCGGTGGAAGAACACGGCAAGCCGCTGCTGGCCGAAACTGTCGTTTCGCTTCGCTTCTCCGAGCACGCGGCTACCTTTCGGAATCAGGACATGCTGGCGGTCGCGTGAATAGACGTCGGTCGTCACCATGCAGTTCACGGGTCCGTTGAAGCTCCCGCTCAGCCGATTCGTGAGAACGGTTTCGAGGATCGTGCCTTCGAAGAGCCGGTATTGCTTGCCTTCGGCCTTTTGTAACTCGTGATCGGTCGCCGCTCGCGTCGTGGGCGGCATCGGAGTAGGCATAGCGGCACTCTCTTGCTTCTTATCGGCTTGCTGCGCAGACGGTTTCAGCGCACGAGTCTCGGGGGTAGACGCGTCTTCCTTTCGGTAGCTCAAGGCGAGGTTCGACGCGAACAGGGATTGGTACTCGCGCTTTTCTTTGTCCGCCTCGATAGGATCTTTCTCGGGTTTCGGCGGAGGCGGCTGATACGCCTGCGCCGGGTACGGCGGTGGCGCGTAGGGATTGCCCGGCGTACCCGACGGCGACATCGCTTGGGGGACAGGCTGAAGAAGCGCCTGCTTGGCTTGTTCCAACTGCGCTTGTTCGGCGGCGAGTTTTCGCGCCTGCTCGTCGATTCGGTTCCGATACTCCTGAATCCGCGCGAGATTCGGATCGATGACCGGCGCCGGTTTCTGCGCCGCCGTGGAAGACGCGGGCTTTGATGGCGCGCCTCCGCCGCTGAAGGCGATAGCCCCCACCATCACCACCGTGATCGCGAGAATCACATAAGTCTGAGTGTTCTTGGGCAGCACGCCCGGAGGCCGCACTGCTTTGTCGCGGACCTCGCTTTCGAGCGGCAAAGGCATTTGCGAAGGATCGCGATTCGACTCGTTCATGTTGCTACTCCGTGCGCGCGAAACCGAGCTTCTTCTTGCCAATAGCGAGGTAGCCGCTATCGAGCACCTTGGCCACGGTGTAAAGCCCTTCGTTGAAGTCGAACTCGACCAGATTCGGCTTCCCGTCCTTCACCTCGTACAGAGCCGGTGTCTCCTGCGGATTCGCGCGGATGTAAGTGAACTTGCCGTCGTGATACATGGCCGAAACGCGAAATAGCTTGTCCGCGGGCGCGAATCGGTAAGCGTGCCGGAGCTTCGCCGGATATTCGGAACGGAGGCGGCTCAACTCGCGTTCGATAGTCACCTGAGCTTGTTCGGCCGCATCGCGAGCTTGGCTGCGCGCGATTTCGGCTTGCTGCCGGTAATCGTCGATTTGCGAGAAAGGAACGAAACGAGGCTGGCCGTTGATCGCCGCGAGCGCCGACTCTTCCTTCGGTTCGACAAAGACCTTCAAATCGGGCTCGGCATTTGCCGATTCCGAAATCTCGCGCAAAACGAAACTGTAGACGTTACCCGAGGCCGTGATGAGGTTGAGATTCGTCTCGGCCTTGGGCTTCGCGGGTTTGACATGAGCGAAATTTGCCGTGCCATTGACGATCCAGAACTCCTTGTCGCCGCAAGTGAAGTCGAGGATGACTTCGTTCTTTGGCAGCACGATAAGAGTTGTGAACCGAACTTTAGCTTTCACCGGAACAATATCGCGCTCGCCGTATGTGACGGCGCGCGCGCCCAGCGCGGGCGCAATCAAGGGGCCGTCCTGCGCCCGAAGAAAGGAACCACAGGCAAGGAGGAGAGAAAGGGAGATGAGTTGGGATCGCATCATGAATTGCTCCTGGCGAGGAGTTCGAGACCGCGTTCGAAACCGTGGCGGGCGAAAGCCTCGCGTTTGCGTTGGTTGTCATAGGGGCTGTTGGTGTAAATCCAATAGCCCTTGGGATCGACGTTGAGGTTGAGGACTTTGGCGAAGTCCGGGCGCTTCAGAAGAATTTGCTGCTTCGTGATGAGACGGGCGATCAACTGCGATTCGGTGATGTTCAGCTTGAAGGTGCGGCGATACCACTCTTCGTCCATGCCGGGATTCGCGAGAAAGAGCTTTATTGGGCAGCTTTCGACGACGATTGGCAATAGCTCCGTGGCTTCAAGATCCTCACCCGACTGAGTGGCGAGAATCATCGCCGCGTTGCGCTTGCGCCACGTCTTGAGTGCCTCGACGATGTAGAGACGGATCGTCGGGTTGCGGAAGAAGCGCCAGGCTTCGTCCATCACGAACCATTTGGAAGTGGTCGCCTCGGCGGCGGCATGGATCGCCGAGTTCGCGCGATGCAGGATGTAGAAGAGCAGCGGTTCCAAGACCTGCGGATATTTGTCCATCCCCTCGAAGTCGAAGGCTTGGAAGCGGGCAAAGGTCAGGTTGTCGTCGATGTTGTCGAAGAGTTCGCCATACTGGCCGTCGGCGGTCCATCTATGCAACTGCTCGGCAAGCGGCCGACGGACCATGCCGACGAGCGATCGCAAGCGGCGGATCTCTTCGGGCGCCTCATAGAGGTTTTGGACGGCTTCGAACAAATCCCGCTCATCCGCGCTCGCCATCTGGAATCCGTTCGCTTCGATGAGCACCTTCACGAAGCTGAACAGGAAGTGCAGGTTCTCGGGTGTGGGCGCGAGCGAAAACGGATTGATCGTGAAGCCGCGCTTCTCGATGCCCACCCGCAAATAGCTCCCGCCGAACATTTGCGTTGTCGCCTCGTAGCTGCCGCCCAAATCGAAGATGCAGGTGAACGGCTCATACTTCTGCAAATGGGTCAGCAGGAAGTTGAGGAAGAAGCTCTTGCCGCTCCCGGTCGCCCCGAGGATCAGTGAGTGCGCGATGTCGCCCGAATGCAGATTAAAGAAATACGGCGTGCCGTGGTTGGTCTCAAGAATCGCCAAATACTCCCGGTCCAGGTGCCGGTTCCAAGCCTCGCCCGCGCGGTGCGTGAACAGAAACCCGAGGTCGGCGTAGTTCGTGTTCATGAGCCAGAAACGGCGGAGATTGTAGAAGTCGTTTCCGGGGATCGCCGCGAGCCAGCCATTCAGCAGGTTGTAGCGTTCGTCGATCAGCACGGCATCGTGCGTTGAGAAGACTTTGAAACACTCAGCGGCAGCACGCTCGACCTTTGCCGGGTCACGCCCATAAAGGATGACGGTCAGACTGAACTGGCCGAAGTAGTGCCCGCGAATCTCCATATCGCGAAGGCTCTGGCCCAGGTCGGCGACATGCGCGACGGCGGCATCGTCGATCAGCATCTCCTGAGGTTGCGGCTGCTGGTCGCTCCACTGCATGTAGTTAGTGAGCGACGATTTCGAGTTGTGATGATGCCGGCGGCGGCTGTTGATCGCCTTCCGCATGTCGAAGTTGTCCTCGCGCCGCCATTCCGAGACGGCAATGAAGTTCGAGGGCAACTCCTGAAGCGCGCCGAGAAGGTTGGGATAGGTCTGGGCGGGCGGCTCTTTGAGCGTCAAAACGCGAATGAAGTAGCCGTCAAGCGAGAGGTGATCCCGGTGGCATTCGAGCGCCGACGCCGCTACTTGATAGTCGAGGTCAACGTCCGAGTGCGAGCGGAGAAAATCCGATTTGTGCGGGGCATAGTTCAGCAGGCGGCAGAACAGATGAAACGCGGCCTGCTTGCCCAGCAACTCGACGCCGAGAACATCGCGCATCTGCACGACAAAGCTGGCAACTTTATTCGTGATCGTCTCGCGGGCCTGTTGAAGATCGGTTTCGAGAACTCGCAGAGTTCGGCCCGGCGATAACCATAGACCCATTGCTTGCGCCGGGTTTCGAACTGCGCGGCGGAAGCGCTCCGCGGGCGCGATCTTGCCGAGACGCGCCTCGTGGACGATCACGAAGTAGAGGTCGAGTGAATAGAGCGTGTCGGCCTTCGATGCGAGATGCTCGATCCGGTTCCGAATCGCTTGCTGCACGGCGGCGTTCTCGTAGTCGCGATGTGGCAGTGGCGCGTGGTCGCGTTTCAGCATGAGCTGATAAACGCGGAACGATCCCGGGAAAATGCGCATGGCAGCCTCGAAGCGCCGCGCGATTAGATCGAGTTGCGCGTGGTCGAGGCATTCATGATCGACGCCTTCGACGCGAAGCACCTGGAGAAGCTGACCGCCCTTGGTGAGAAACGTATGCTCGTCGAGCGCGGCATGGATGCCGACGAGAGCGTTGAGGGGACCGGCCTCGCGGAATTCCTTGGTCACTTCAGCGAGCCGAACCATCGTTGAGCGTCCTTTCGAGTTGGAAAGCCTCGCGCCGCGCGGGGTCGTAATGGGTGCGGAACTTCGAGGAATTAAGCACGATCTTGAGAATCTGGGTGTCCACCGCCGTCGCCCAGCGGGCGAAGGCGTAGAGAGCGCCGAACATCAGGAGCCCGCTTACCAGCGACGCGAAGAAGTTGAAAGTGGCTGCCCCCATAACAACGGCAAGAAAGAAGAGCCGGCGCTCCGCGCCCCAAATGGTGAGTGGCCTATTGATGGACTTGGATACGCGATTGAGATTCGGCTCGTTCTTGGTCATGGGGGCAGCCTCCGCGCGGAATTCAAAGATCGATTAGGGAAACAACCAGGCCATGAAATTGACGGCGCCGATGGCCATGCCGACGCCGAAGACGATTCCGGCGAGCATCTTCTTCGACTGCCCCTCGCCGAAGGCGAACATCAGTCCGCCAACGACAATCGACACGAGCGCGAGGCCGCGGGCGATGGGTCCGGTGAAGGAGACACGCAAGACATCTACGGCGTTTTCCCACGGTGAGGCTTGCGCGAATACCGGAGCGCTAGCAGTCAAGAGCAACAAGGCGAGCGTGAGCGAGCGGTGCCATCGTGACGGTTTCGCCCGGCGTGAAAGGGGCGGCAGAGAGCGGTAGAAGTTCATCGGTATCTCCTTGGGGTTGGCCCGGCATTCGTATTTGGGCCGCCCTTTGTGTTCCCTTTCGGACTGCCCTTCAATTAGTCACGAGGTTCTGTGAATGAAAAATGTGACTGAGAAATGAAGCGCTATTTGCATTCTCATTTGCCGAGAAACGGCAGTGGCATAAAAGCAAGAATCGCTCCCCACAAAGTCATGGACTGATTGAAACAAACACAGTATTTTTCACCTTGTGGGGAGCCGCGCCTTGGCGACTCGCAAGCCTTCCGTTGCCGGTTGCCCCGCTACTTCTTTCGGAGATGCGAGAGCGACCTTATGCAAGCGGAACTCCCCCACGCCTGTGTTTCCGGCCCCAGAGAGTTGCTGTGGGTCAGCCCTATAGACGACCGTGGCAATTCGGTCGACCTTGCTTTTCTTGAAGCGGCCGAGCGCATCGGCGCCGACTTCTTCCTTTACCGCGCGCGAGAGATGAACGACCCTTCGCGCATGCTCGAACTCGCCGAACGAGCCGTGCACTGTGCCTCCCGCGCCAAGAAGAAACGTCCCGTCGATGACGTGGTGGCCTATCTATTCCGCACGTTCACCCACATGGTCGATCATGATTTGGACCGGGCGCGCCGCTTCCTCTCGCTCTCAGACGAGCTGCTTCATGCAATTGGCCGCCTCCGTCCCGGTGACGTGCAAGAGCAGTTCGACCGGAAAATCGCTTGGCGCGAATTGCTCGATTCGGTGGACGAGGAAACGAAATGGATCTTGTGGCGGCTTTACTGGGGCTTCTCCATCGACGAGATCGCGGCGGAGTTAAGTATCCCACCCAACACCCTCTCCCAGCGCCTCAGCCGTCTGCGGAAGAAACTGAAGAAAGTTCTTGACCGGCAAGGGTCGGCGGAGACAAGATCAATGGTCGATGAGACAAGACTCGCCCCACGAAATGAGCCAGAACGAGCTATTCGACCTCCTGGAAAGAACCGCCGTAGGAGATCATCCTAACCACGAAAGAATCGGTTGCCCCGAGGCGGAAACGCTGGAGAGGTTCGCGAGTAATCCGAAGCTCTTCGATATGCGGGACCCGCTCTTCGAACACCTCGCTCATTGTTCGCCCTGTTTCCGTTTCGTGCGGGAGCGGCGGCGCGAGTAAAGTTAAATTGCGAATTAGCGATTCTGCACTCCCGAGCTTAGCGTTGATCGCCGTATCCGAGAAAGTCGACTGCCGAGCAAAGGTGAATCGTTTGAGCGTTACTTCCACGCTAAGCCGCTAGTAACGTTTTGCCGTCGAGCCCCAACTTCCGGATCACGCGTGACACAGTAGTTCCTAGGACTTTAAAACATTTTGCTCACCAGTGACGTAGGTTTACGTTCAGATCAAAGTTGGACTAGGCCAACCTGAGACCGAAGTCGGAACGCCGTGGGTAGCTCGCTGGCGATCTTTCGAAAAAATTTCACAAAGTTCGTGGACTCGCTGAATCCAAGTTGCGCGGAGACTTCCTTCACGGGCAAGTCCGTATGTGCCAGGAGGCGTTTTGCTTCGAGCGCGAGGCGACGTTGGATCAGACTTTTGGGCGGGCTCTCCGCTACGAGCATGCAGGCCCGGCTCAGCGTCTTTTCGGAACACCCCAACCGACGAGCCAACTCGCTAACCGAGCGATGCTCCGCGAACGCCTCATCAAGCAGGTCTTCGAAGCGCTCGAACAAAAGCAATGCGTTGGACTCGCCAGGAGTCCGGGCTGGCGCCGATTCGCTTTGCCGTTGCATACGCAGTAGCAGGCCAGCGATCTCATGGAAAAGAACGCTTTGCCAGATTGGATGACCGGCACCTTCGGAATATTCCTGAAACAACCTGTCGAATGCGTTGACGACATCAGGCGCAGCCTCCAGGATAGGCGCGATTCGCCGTATTCCAGGAGCGTGAACCCCGTTTGAAAGAAAGCTCGGCTCGAAAACCAGCAGCCGCCCGTGGCACCCTCTTGAACCCGGCAGACGCTGAACCTGGCCAGGCTTTGTGAAAGCGAGCAGACCAGCGCGCAGCTTGTATGGGATGAAATCTACCTCATAACGCGCCTCTCCGGATTTCAGCAGCAGGATCTGATAGAAGGCCAAGCGGCGAGGCGTTGCGAAGTGGTCTTCCGCCACGCGCGACAGCACTTCGGTCAATTCCAGAGCCTCGAAGCCAAAGCTAGGCGCGGTGGCGTTGGCGAACGCCAACGTCTTAATGCCGGCTGGCCTCTGTCCAGTTTTGACCATCGCTAGGCTCATTCTGACACTAGGAAGATCGGTCTGCCGAGAGCAGAATGAATCCAGGACACAGCAAACTCATCCTCATTTAGTTTGAGTAGGCTGGCCCGGACTTACAAATCGAAACCGTTGAACCGGAAAAGAAAGGAATAATTCATGTCACTCCAGAAACTACAAGTTGCGGACTTGCTCAAGAGCATCGAGACTGGCGAGGGTGCGCCAGCGATTCAAATCAACCCCAAGAAATACGTTCAGCACAATCTAGGCGTAGCCGATGGGTTGGAAGGTTTCGGCGCTCTCGTAGCGTCGTTGCCAAAGGGCTTGGCGAAGGTCTCCACGCGCCGGATCTTTCAGGACGGCGACTTCGTTTTCGCTCATACCGATTACGACTTCTTCGGCCCCAAGATTGGCTTCGACATCTTTCGATTCGAAGGAGGGAAGATCGTCGAGCATTGGGACAATTTGCAGGAAAAGCCCGCCCGCGCCAACCCGAGCGGCCATACGATGATCGACGGACCCACGGAGGTGCTGGAACCTGGCCAAACCGAAGCGAACAAAGCTCTCGTTCGTTCCTTTGTCGACGACATCCTAATCAATGGCCGAATGCAAAAACTGGCCGGCTACTACAAAGGCGACGATTACGTGCAGCACAATCCGCAAATCGGCGACGGTCTCTCCGGATTGGGTCAGTTCCTCGAAGCCTTGGCCAGCCAAGGCATCACCATGAAATACGATAGAGTCCATATGGTTCTCGGCGAGGGCAATTACGTTCTGACCGCTAGCGAAGGGACATTAGCTGGTAAGCATGTGTCGTTCTACGATCTATTTCGCGTGGCTGATGGCAAAATCGCAGAACATTGGGACACCATCGAAGAGATTCCAGCAAAGGCCGACTGGAAGAACTCGAACGGAAAGTTCTAACGGACTGCGTCAGGTGATAGGTACATGACTACCCGCAACGTTGTAATCCCGCCCAAACCCCACTCGCTCTACGAGCAGCATCGCTATTCGCCTGCGATTCGCGCCAACGGCCTACTCTTCGTGTCCGGCCAAGTCGGCAGCAGGCCCGATGGATCTCCGGAGCCGGAACTCGATGACCAGGTTCGCCTCGCATTTCAGAATCTCAACGCCATCCTCGCCGCGGCCGACTGCAGCTTTGACGACGTAATTGATGTGACGGTATTCATGGTGAACCCGGAGGCCCATTTCGAGCGGGCGTGGGCCGTGGCTGCGGAATACTGGGGCCAGGCACCATATCCCACTGTAACCGCCGTGGGTGTCACTTGGCTGTCAGGCTTTCAGTTCGAAATCAAGGTGATCGCCAAGCTACCGGAAGTTGCAGAAGCCTGAGGGCGGCAAGTAGTCGAGCCGAATCGGCGGCAACTCCCGCTTCCGCGACGGCAGATGGCGATGGAGGCCCAGGTAGTTAGCTCCTGCCGGCCCTTTCGTCAAAATGGACGGT
This sequence comes from Bryobacteraceae bacterium, assembly GCA_033763835.1. Lineage (GTDB taxonomy): Bacteria > Acidobacteriota > Terriglobia > Bryobacterales > Bryobacteraceae > JAPKYZ01. The sequence goes on from JANRJS010000032.1 coordinate 111,443, forward strand.
GCGTCAACAGAAAAACGAGCAGCTATCGCCAAAATCCGCTCCCGGACAGGCCTCCAAGCCCAGCATCGGAATCCTTAGGTCAATAGTTTTCGGAATCTGCACTGTCGCACAACTCCGCACTGAAGGTAGAGCGCTTTGCGATTGTTTCCGGCTAGTCGGCGATCCGCAAGTTGGCCGGTATTTCGTGAAACTCCTGCTTGGTCGCATTAGGGTCTACTAATCGAAGGACGTTCGTTTCACTCGCGGCGCAAGAAAAGAGAAGAGCAGCCCGCCAGAGCGGGCCGCTCCAACGATCTACGCGGCGGTGCATTTACCGCGCGGTTCAGCTTTGGCTTTCACCTTCGATGAACCGTTGCGCCGTTCTTCCTGTTTCTTACGTTTCGCTTCGAACTCGGTACGAACCGATTCGCGGATCTTCTCCGCGCCGATGCGATAGCGCTTCACCGTAGCTTCCAGCCGTTCGCCGCGCGAGTATCCGTTCGACACGGATTCGAGCAACGAGATTTCGACGAGCAGACGGCAAAGGCCGATCTCGTCCAAGCCGCGTAGCTTTACTTCCAATAGGGGCGCGGCATCCGTCGATGGCTTACCAGTCTCTAGCTTGTGCCGCTGGCTCAACGCCGTGCGGTATTCGCTCGGCAAGTGCTGAAGGAACGCCGTCGCGATAGTTTCGAGGTCGGCTTTCTTCAAAGGCACGACGACCTTGTCAAGCACGGCTGAAAGAATCTGCTTCCGGGCGGTCAGCTCCACTTTGCGCATGGCGTCTTCCCTGCGCTGATCGGCCCATACTTTATCCCGCGCCGCCTTGGACTCCAGCGCCTCGGCATGATGCACCGTGCAAGTCGGCTCGGCGCAAACGGTAAGAATCTGTCCTCGATTGGCGCCGTCCACCACCAAGCCTTGCGACATGTGCGGGCACTTCTTCTGCGCTGGCGTCGGACTCTTGGGCTTCTTGCCCGGCTTGGCGGCAATGATCTCGGTGTAATGGTTGCGGCTCAGCGGTCCGCCGTTCCGTGTTCCCCACGAAGTGGAAATCTGAATCAGCTTCGGATTCCGCTCCAGGGAACGCGCGATGTGCGCCGCGACCTTTGCGTGGAAGCATTCGCGGTCCAAGCATTGATCGGAAGTCGCCTCGGGAAACAAAAGCGAGTTCGCGCCCGTCCGTTTCGGGCAATCATGGCAGCTTCCCGCGTCGGGCGAAAGAGTCGCGTCGGTCCGGTCGAACGGCGCTGCGTTGAGTTCCATAAGGATGTTCGACTCGATCCAAGCGGCAAGTTCTTTCGCCGGAACCAAGATCGGAGTCTGCCCATTCGAGGTAGTCCAAACGCTGCGGAATGCCGCCGTGAACGCCTCCGGCTGCTGCGCTTGTGGCAGCTTGGCGATCATCAGCGCGTGGCCGATGGTTAGCTTGTCATCGAGAAACGCATCAGCAATCGGCGGGTTCAACTCGACCAAACGGAGCCGCTCGGCCACAAACTTCTCGGACTTACCGATCTTCGCCGCGATGGTGGCGAGGTCGAAATGCTGCTCTACAAGCAACTGAAACGCTTTCGCTTCCTCCAGCGGATGCACGCCTTCCCGCTGGAGGTTCTCGATCGCTTGGCAGCAGACGGCCTCGGCGTCGGTCAACGGCACGATGCGCACCGGTACGCTTTCCTTCCCGGCGATTCGGGCTGCGCGAAAGCGCCGCGATCCAACAACGACCTCGAATCGTTCCGGTTCAATCTCGCGGACGAGCAAGGGCGCAAGAACTCCTTGCGCCTCGATGCTGGCCGCGAGATCCTTCAGTGCCGCCTCATCGTAGCGGCGTCGCGGATTGGTGGGCGATTCCCGCAACTGCGTAAGTGGCAGGTCGCGATAGGCAGATTTCAAGACGGAGTTGTTCTGTACGGTTTCCATGGCGGTTCCTTTCTGTGTGTCGGTTACGTTTGAGAGTTTGCCGCCGCATCCTTCGGCTCGATGGCCTTGAGGATCTCGGCGGCTGTCTGTTGCACAAGGGCGAGCGATTCGACGAGAGTTGCCTTGTCGCCCGCATGAAGCTGGATGTAGTCGGAACTGGCGGTGTTGGTGTCGAGTCCGATAGCGGAATTCACGACGAAGGCCACAGCTTCGGCTTCGGTCTCCCGAACGGTGTGCGTGGTCTTGGTTCGTCGTTCCGTTCGATGCAGCAGTTCATGCGCGACTTCATGAACGAGCACCGAGAAATGCTCTGCCGGGCTGAGGTCCGGGCGTAGTGTAATCTTGCCGCCCGAGGACATACCGCTGGCTGGAGCGATAGCCTCCGAGTATTCAAGCGCAATGCCCTTGTCGGCAACGAAGTCCTTCAACCGTTCGGTGTACTTGCTAGGATCGCCCTGAACGCTGGCGAACTCGGGCAACGGTTCGCCTTCGGTCTGCGCCACGTCGAATACATGCGCGGCGCGAAAGCCGAATAGACGTGTCTGCGCGTCCTCGCTCAGTTCGTCGTCGGCTCTCTTTCTGCCGACCATCGGCGCGAGAATCACGATGCCGCGTTCGCCCTTGCGCACGTAGCGGCGGAGCTTGAGCCACGACTGGAACCCCGCGACGTGTGTCGCCTGCGGGCGCTGACTGTAGATGAGAAGGATGTTGCCCCACGAGTAGCGGTGGAAGCGGGACATCACGGCGAGATAGAGTTTGAGCGCTTCGCTCTGGCCGCGTTCGAGCGCGTCCATGAGACGTGTGAGAGCGTCTTCGCTGAGTTGTTTGGCTTGTTCGGTCGTCATGGCGCAGCCCCCTCGTGCCTTCCTGGGGAGAGCGGACCGCCCTTAGGCGGCCGCCCCCTCTGGCTCCGGCACCGCGCCAGACTCGGTCTTCTTCGACCGGTCGAGCTTGACGATCGAGACCACCCGCACTTCGGTGATCGACTTCTTCACCTCGGCGGCCTTCTTGCCGTTGCCGGACTTCGCCGTGTAGTCCCGCGTGCGGATCTCACCCTCGACTTGCACGTGCGTGCCTTTCAAGAGCGTCCCCGCGTACTCGCCGAGCTTGCCCCACACGATGCAGCGGTGCCAAGTGGTTTCCGACTGGTAGCCGCCGGTTCCCTTGTCCTTCCAACTCCGCTTGGTGGCGAGCGAGAGCACGGTGAACGACTTCTGATTCTTGGTGGTGCGGACTTCGGCGTCCTTACCTAAAAATCCGATTAGGTTGATGCGATTGGCGTACATGTTGCGGTTCTCCTTTTCTGCTCCCGATGTGTCTCTCGGGGCACCCAATAGCGAGCGGAGCCGCTCCCAAGGACAAGGTCTGCTTTTTCGGGGGGACCGCCAAGGCGCAAGCCGGTCCGCGTCGAGCGGATGGTGGGGGAGCCGAAACCCGTCAGGGCCGCGAAAGCGGAAGCAGAAGACCGCAGTTCCGCAGGGCGCGGCTAGGCCGTCAGGCCGTCAAGCGAAGCGGTGCCCGAGAGACCAAGGGGCAGAATCCAAGGAACCGCGATCTCGCCAATCACAACGGATCGACGGATGGAAGGTTGGGGGACGCCGACTCCGTCATACCGCCGAATCAGATGTCACCGAATGAAGTTCGCCAATGGTGAGTTGGATGGAAGCCGGCATCGCGCCAGCCGGATCGAGGCAGCAGATCAACGGGTGGAGACGCGAGTCGAGAGAGCGATCTCTTTTGGCGAGGTACAGGGCGAGGGCTTCAGCGCGCGTGCGGGCGACTGCGACGGCATGGCAGGTGCCGACCGTGTGAGACGAAACCGCACGTGGGGTCTCGGCGAAGCTGCCAAAGGACGGGACCGATCCGGTGTGGACCAGTCCCGAGCGGACTCTAGGCGCTTTCACCGGAAAGACCGAAGGCGAGACGGAGACGAACGATTGCCAAGCTCTTCAACTGCGAAGCTCGGCTCTCGGACATGCGGAGCCGCTTTGCGATCTGGCGAAGCGTTTGGCCTCGTTGAATCGCATGGACGATCAGGCGTTCTCGACGAGGGAGACGGGTTATCGCGTCTCGCAGACGGGGTAGGAGATGGTCGTCCACCGGCGCTTCACCCGATTCCGACGCTGCGATCTGCAAGGGTCGTCCGGACTTCTCGTTGGGCAAGTCGAGACTGACAACAGACGCCGCACGAACGACAACAGCGAGTTTGCGATACCGCGTCAGCGAGCAACTCATCTCCACGGCGGTCTCCGCTTCGGAAGGTGGCCGCTCAAGACGGGATTCAAGGAGAGACTGGGCTTCCTCACGCTGGCGCTGAAAGTGCCGTGCCGCTCGCGGCAACGGATCAAGCGCACGCAAGTAGTCGAGAATCGCTCCGCGAATGCGATGCTCTGCGAACGTATTCATTTTGAGCCCGCGGCCTGGCTCGTATCGATCTAGAGCTTGGATCAATCCAAGTGTTCCTGCCGATACCAGGTCGTCCAATTCAACTTCGGAAGGGCACCGTTGATAGGTGCGAAAGGCTAGTAAACGAACCTGCGGCATGTGACTCAAGATCGTCTGCTCGCGGTCGGAAACAACAGTGGTTTGTACACCAGACATGTGATTGCTCCTCTCGCACGAGAGGCTTCCTCGCCTCCCGCGCGCCGGAGAACGAGCGCGGTGGCGCGGAGCGGTCAAGGCCGGGCAAAGCCCGCCATCTGGGCAGCCTTGACGGCGAGCACCACTGCGCTATTGAAGAAAGAAAGCGGGAGCGAGGAGACGGGATACGGTGTGATCGCGGTTAGAGTAAGCAGAGAATATGGAGCTTTGCGTTAATCACGTTCGTCAGGGTCATCGCCCGACTCGCGATGCTGAGGATGACCGCCGGAATGCCCACACGCGGATTGGATCGAAAGAATGGATTGCACCCGAATCTCGACGACTTGATGGGCGACCCCGTCCTTTTGGTACTCGCGGCTGCGAAGCTCTCCCTCAATTTGAACGTGGGTGCCCTTCTTAAGCGCCGATGCGAATCGGACTGCGCTCCTGTCCCATACGGTGCAGCGGTGGTAGTCGGATCGAGACTGCCAAGTGCTGGACGCGTCTTTCCACCTGCGCTTCGTGACCAGCGTCAGAATCACGTAGCCATTGCCTTCCCGGCTCGCTCGTGACTCGGCGTCGATGCTGAGGTAGCCGACGAGAGTGACACGGTTGAGGTACATGGATTAAATCCGCGGCTTGACGCCAAATGAGGCGTATATGCCGTTGGCCTATACGCGCCAAAGTAGCACGCTCGAATTTACGGATGCAACGGCGCGGCAAACAGCTTCAGCCGGCGGATCTCAAGGAACGAGCAGTCGGCAATGTACTGCGCGAGTTAAGGGAAGATGCCGGGCACTCGCAGGAACGGCTCAGCGCTGAGTGCGGTTTCGACCGCACATACATCAGTCGGGTCGAGCGCGGAATTATCAATCCGACGATTGGTCGCCTCTGGAAGGTCGCGGATGCGCTTCGACTACCCTTGAGCCAAGTCGTCATGCGGATGGAAACTTGGGCCAGCGACGAGGAAAAAGCGTCCGCGAAACGAAGGCCTTCGAACCGTTAGCCCGTCTGGCGGAAACCTTAGCTTCCAGGACCGACCTGGCCAGCCCCAAAAAATGTTTGACAATCGCACATACATTGTTCGATAATCGAACAGGAGGCAGCCATATGGGTCTTCCGTTAAAAAAGGAATCGTATCCGGCGTATCCGAAAACAGAGATTCGAGCGACCGTCAAAGAGTGGTGGAGGCGTGAACAAGACGAACTCCAAAAGCTGGCAGATCCTGTCGAAGAACTCCAACCCGAGAATGGTACGGTGTTCGACCTCGTCCCGATGATTTCCTCCCATCACGCGGTCGAGATTGTCTTGGCATTAGAGGACATCGTGGGTTTCGAGATACCGGACTCCGTGATTAAGCGGGGTGGCTACCACAGTTGTGAAGAGATGGTCGAACATCTAGAGCGAAAGCTCGCCGACTTACATTCGAAGAAGTATCCAACATGAAGAGGAAATATGTCATCCAAAGCTGATTTTGAGAGGGCAGAAATGGCTCGCCGCCTCAAAGAAGCGCGCGAATACCTTGAACTTCCTCAAGAGGAGGTGGCGAAGGAACTCGGAGTGCCAAGGACGGCGATTTCGTTGATGGAATCGGGACAGCGCAAGGTTGAGGCACTTGAACTTCAAAAACTTGCACGGCTCTTTCAACGACCTGTCGGCTACTTCACCGGCGATGAGGCAGCCGAATCATCGCTACCGCCCCAGGTCGCGCACTTGGCTCGTGCTGCTTCAAAGCTCTCGAATCGAGACCGTGACGAGCTTGCGCGGTTCGCCGAGTACTTGCAATCCCGATCTTTGTCCGAAAAGGAGTGACGATGAAATCTCGGCGTGATGCCATTCTTGAGGGTGCAAAGGCGGCGGCGAAGATTCACCGCCAATTTGATCTACGCCGTCACATTGAGAGTCAAGCTAGCAACATCGATGTGTTTGGAACGATTGTCAAGGAGAAGATTCCACTCTTGTTTCGTCCGCTCGAGGGTCTGCTCGGCGCATTCTTGCCGGGTCCTGTCCCCGGAATCATAGTGACGACGAGGCGGCAGTTGAGTGTGCAGCGGTTTACTGGAGCCCACGAACTTGGTCATGCTGCGATGGGTCACCAAGCAAGTCTGGACGATGAGTCGATGTTGAAGCGATCAGAATCCCCGGGCTGGGACTACGATCCGTTTGAAGTAGCGGCGAATGCATTCGCAACACATTTCTTGTTACCCAAATGGCTGCTAATTTCGCACGCGGCTCGTCACCGCTGGACTAGGCGCGATTTGTCGACACCCTCCGTCGTGTACCAGCTCGCATTGCGTGCTGGTACCAGCTACCAGGCGACCTCCTTGGCACTGTTCCGGCACAAACTAATCGATAGTGAAACTTTTGACAGCCTCACCCAGACCGAAGTGAAGCGGCTAAAGCAGAATCTTTTGGATGGTCATCAGCTCGAGAATTGGTACCCGGACGTTTGGGTCCTTACTGAGGCTGACGAAGGGTCAATCATCGAGGGCGATTCTCGTGATGCGTTTGTCCTTCGTTTAAGAGAGAGCAGCGGCGCCGGGTATCTCTGGAAAATCGATGACTTGAAGAACGCAGGTTTCTTATTGTTCCGCGATGACCGCGTGATTCCGCCCGCGGAAGACGAAGTGGGCGGAGACGTGGAGCGGGTCGTCGGTGCCCGGCCAGGCGACAGCCGAGTTGGCCACATTAGTCTTCAACAGACGCGGCCTTGGCAGACATCAGGGGTTCCCCTCAGCCAGCTTTCATTTTCGTTTGATCTTCGAGGCAAGGAAAGCGGTCGACCGCGGGCTGAACGCCGATTGGTGGCCGCTTGAAAATGCCAGTCAATATTCTGGTTGACCTGCGGGACCGGTTCGGTAGGGCACGGGATCAGGGAGGGCGTCCGACTTGCATGGCCTTTGCTGCTAGCGACACTCACTCGTTCTCGCACGGAACCGACAAAGCGCTATCAGCCGAGTACGTGCACTACCACGCAGTGCGTCGACGGAAACCGCTACAACCAAATCGAGGAGTACCGATGTCGCTGATGATTGATGCCGTCCGAAAGGACGGTCAACCACCGGAGGAAGTTTGGCCGTATTTGTCGGTGGTGCCATCGCCCCTGTCCGCTTGGGCACCTCCAAAGAACTGCGCACCACTATTTCGTCATTCAATGACAGAGAAACTCACTGACGTATCAAATGTCTTCGCTGCTCTTGACACTGGTCAACCGGCTCTTTTTGCCGCAACAATCACCGAGCAGTTTTATAGGCCGTCGGCTGACTACATCATCAAGGCCGCACCGGGTGATCGCGAGGTCGGAAATCATGCCTTGGTCGCCGTTGGCCACGGGACAGCGAATGCGGAAGCGGCCGTTCTGGTCAGGAATAGTTGGGGCGAAGAGTGGGCCGACCAAGGCTATGCGTGGGTGACTAAAGACTATTTAGAGTTCCGGCTACTGAGCGTGGCCGTTCCATTCAATTAAACTTATGATTCACCCAATCTCTGCGGACACTTGCGCGAAGGCTTGGCTTGGAGCGATTAGCCTCCTGGGTGATGCCGAACATCGCTGCGCCTACAACGTCATACTCGACATCGAAAACCCAATCTCTTTAGCATTTATTGACAAACGCATTGTGCAAGCGCTGGACGAGCTTCTCGTTGCCCACGACGCACAGCCGGTTGCGACAGTGGCTGGCACTATTTTTCCAGCGGCTCACTACCGGCAGCGAGGCCTTAAAGGAGTGATGGAGGATTTCCCAAAGCGGGTATATCCGAAGGTCAAGAAGAATTGGGGCACTTATGCGGGACGGATGCTCGTGCGCACGAACCACACAGGACAGGAGTTGAATCCACTCCAGATCCTAATCGACAAACTGAGACAGCAGATGCGAGGTTCTGGCCCTAAGCGAGCGATCTATGAAGTCAACATGGTAGATGTATTTGCCGATCTTCCTATATACGATCCGGGTCGCGATGCAAGACGAGTTATGAACCAGCCCTGTCTGGCGCATCTCTCGTTCAAGCTGACTGGGGATCACGGCTTAATGCTGACAGCGCTCTATCGCAACCACTACTATGTCGAGCGGGCACTGGGAAACCTGATCGGGCTTTCCCAACTTTTGTTTTTTGTCGCAAAGGAGGCCGAACTGGAGCCCAAAGGGTTGGTGTGCCACTCAACCTTTGCGCGTCTTGATTTCGACGGAGGATGGACCGTTCGGGAAGTCAATCGGCTCATTGAGAAATGTAAGGAATTGGTAAGCGGAGCGGAGACGAGTTCGGCGGTAATGAATAAACTTGCGACATCTGATGCTACGAAGGACTGCGGCCTCCATGTCTGAGCTGGTCGGGATGAACGAGTTTCAGCGCCACACGCTGGCTACAGACCAAAATACTCTTCTCGGAATGGACGGCCTTCGTTTTCCACTCCTGGGGCTATTCGGGGAAGTAGGAAGCTTATTGAGTGCCTTGAAAAAGAAACAGCGCGATCGAGCCTCGTACATCGGCTACCAAGATAGTGTGATCGAAGAGTTTGGCGATGTCCTGTGGTACTTCTCCAACGTTGCGGCGCGGAGCAATCTCGACCTTAGTGTCTTGGCCCAAAAGATGTCACGCGCCCTGAGCGATTGGGACCAAACTGGCCCGCATGAGTTTGGCACATTTGGCGATATTCAGCCGCTTGGCTCTGCGAGTAATCCGTTTTCAAGCTGCGTCTACGAGCAGCGACTAATCGAGCTTGCCGGGAAGGTTGGACGATTGCTCGACGATGTGGCAGGAAATAGGATTGAGCACAATCGGGATGCACTTGCGGCGCACCTAGTGGAGATCTTCCGAGCCTTAGTGTCCGCAGCCGACGAAGCCGGCATTGATCTAGGCGAGGCAGCTGCGAGAAACATCACCAAGACGCTGAGCAGGTGGCCGCTCCCCGAGCAGCGAATTCCGACGCCACTATTCGATGAAAGCGATGATCCTGAGGAGCAATTGCCGCGCCGTATAGCGATGGATGTGGCCGAAAGGGGGTCCGATGATAAGAGGTACGTTCGTCTTCGGTGCAATGAACTAAATATTGGCGACCGCCTCACGGACAACAAAGCTGACGAGGACGACTATCGCTTTCACGATGTGTTTCATCTCGCCTATGCCGCAATTCTCGGCTGGTCGCCAGTCACAAGGGCGCTGTTTAAGGTGAAACGCAAGAGCAGGCCTAAAGCTGACGAAACGCAAGATGGCGCCCGCGCCACACTCGTGGAGGAAGGAATTTCGACATGGATTTTTAGTCACGCTTGTCAACTGAACTACTTTGAGTCGATCACCTCGCTCGACTACCCCCTGTTAAAGACAGTCCAAGCGCAGGTCAAGGGCTATGAAGTCGAGTCTTGTCCTTTGTGGCTGTGGGAAAAAGCGATTCTGGACGGGTATACTGTCTTTCGCGAGTTGCGAGCCCGACGAAAGGGTCTTGTAGTCGCGGATCTTAACGATCGTTCAATCGTATTCAGGCCCCTTCAGTAGCGCACCACGCGGCTGGCGCTATACGCAACGTGGAGCTTTGCGATTCTGACCATGCGGCAATCCGCTCGTTCAAGCCCCACTTGGGCGGAAGCCAATAGTCAAGCCGGGCTGGATTGTAGCGGTATTCCTGCTTGATACGAACCCGTTTTGACAGGCCAAAAATATCGGGGTGGTGAACTCGCGCGTACTTATCGACCTCGCAAAATAGATTCTGGCAATCGATCAGTTGTAAAGGGCGCCCCCACAGAGAACAGAACTCGATTCCTCGTTTGCAGAATTCGTCAGCTTGATGTTCTGCCATCCATCGGATCAAATCTGCCTCACTGTACGAGCCTCGGTCCGCAAAACATTTCTGAATGCCTGATCGCGCGCCGGGTCCAGGGCTGACGAACTCCATTTCAGAGAAGTCGAGCAGCTTGGAGTAGTTGAGATCTGTGACGTATTGGTAAGCGAGGAAATCCCCGATTGTCTGATAAGAGCGCAGCAGTGCGAATGATTCTGCCATCGATCCACAATCAGCAAGCCGCGCAGGCAGATCATCCTTCATCATCGATTCGAGTAGTCTCAAGTGAACTTGATGCTTTCGAGAACCTTCGGCTCCGCCGGAAGGCATGGTGTATGCGGCTGAATAGATACGGCGACCACGTGCCATGGCGTCATACAGAACACGATCATATGCCTCGTATTGATAGGTTTCCGGCGTAATTACACCGAACGCAGATTCTAGTAACCGCCACGTATCGATCCGATTGAAGAGCTTGAACAAAATCGTCCGAAAGAAGACGGCACGTGCGTCCTGCGGTCCTTGTGACTGCACGTCACGGATCAAGAATTGACTAACGCGGTCGGCAGCGCGATAAGCGTTTGTGAATCGGAACCGCTGGAGGATTCGATCCGGGGTCCAAGGCCCGGGAACGCCTGTAGCCCGTTGGAAGAAAATTCGTTGACGCTCTGCCGCAAATCGCCAGTAGGTGTCGAATACTGCGGTCGTTACGACAGGTGAGCGAACGAAACTTAGATGGCTGACGCGAAGGGAACGCGGTTGAGGAGGCGAAGCGAGACTCAATTGAGTGACAGTTAAGGGCTTGGCCAGTTTCGTCCTCATAGATCACCCTCCAAGTGCTTCGCTATTTCTCCCTCTGAGAGGCCGTGTCGGTTCTCCGCACGTGCGGTTAATGTCCGAGCCTGTCCAGAACCCTCGGCAATTACCAACGCTCCTGCCGAGGACCGTGAATGCGAAAGCGAGACATGTATATGGGTGAGGTTCAGGGCACTCGATTTCGCCGCGGCGTGTCCATGGAGCGACATGCAGGGCCGACCAGACGATTCCAAGACGACCTCGAAATCGTGCCAGGTCAACGCGTCCTCTCCCGCAATGCCAAGCGCCTTCATGGCGGCCTCCTTGGCGGCGAAACGCGCGGCGAAGGACTGGCTAGGGTGTGGTTGAGCTCGGCAATACTCAATCTCTTGAGCTGTGTAGATCCGCTCGATGTACTTTTCGCCGGATCGCTCAACAGTGCGTGCGAAATCCTCAAGATCGATCAGGTCAAAGCCAGTTCCCAAGATCATCGCTATTCTCCCTCGGGTTTTCGCGAGGTTGGTCGATACCCTTCGAACGCTTCGCTCAGGCGAGGCGCATGGCAATGGGTTCGCATTTCTAGAGTGCTCCGTGAAAAAAAGGGAGTTGAGGTACCGTTGCTTCTTGTCGTTTTTCAAGTGTTCGCATTAGCGCCGTTGCTACACCATGTACGACCAGGGAGGATCTGATCTCAATCGGCGCATACCTGCCATTCGCGGCCGCGAGAACCCAAGTGCCTTTTACTCGCTGAAGCAGTTTGAGCGTCGATTCGCCGTCGATCGTTACGGCGACAACATTTCCCGGTCGGGCATTTGTTGTTTGACGGATAACGACTAGGTCATCCTGCAAAATTCCGACTCCGTCCATACTGTCGCCGCGAACACGCAGTACGAAAGACTTGCCTTGCGATGCGAACTCATCTGGAACGAGAATCTCCCCTTCCAGGTGTTCGTCACTGGATGTCGGGAGACCCGCCACGATCCGGCCAACAATGGGAAGTAGCATACCCTTGGGCCGAGCATTCACGAGGCGCACGTTGCGTGCGCGACGGCCGGCACTCGACAAAACACCCTTCTGAACGAGAGCTTTAATATGATCCCGCGCGGTCGCGGTCGAGCCCCATCCGAACTCTCTGCATAGCTCTCGGTAGGTTGGTGGCGGAGATCCATCTTTCGACCGGCGTTCGAAAAAATCGACCACTCGACGTTGTTGTCCGGTCAGCTGAGCACAACCCGCGTCCATAATACGAGTATACCACTCAAATGAGTGGTATCGCGCGCCGCACGCGAAACACCGGCGCCGGGCTTCCTAGAAAATCTATACTATCCACGAGCATTACATCCAGTGGAATGAAGAGGTTAGCCCGGAAGGAGACGGAGGGATGCTGGCGAAAAGGATCTTTCCGTCGGTGCCCGGACGAAGGCAAAAAGTTCTAAAAGCATCCACGAGGGGGAGCCAAGTCTTTGTATTTCCGCCAAAGGACCACTCGACCCACCAAACCGAGTAAGTAGCCACCTTGCCTGCCAAGCTCGGACATCATCCCATAACCTCGACCGCCGCGTGGATCTTCGGGTTTGCAGGTTTGAAAAACAATCGTTGACATGGATGAATCCATGCGAATCGGCTTCCAGGCCACGCCGTTGCGGCGAAACTGGTTGCGTAACGGAGGATTCGTTGGGTTCGCGGCCCGAACCGCCGCTTCAACGGTCGTGCGCGTTCATGAATGAGCTCCTTCCTGTGCCGGGGCTAGGTTCGAAACACGAACGGCGAGAAGGCGATCAAAAACGAGCGCGGCGGCCGCATCGCAAAGTTGGTCCAGATCAGGCGCCGCGCGAAGGCCCATGCTGCCCAGTCCATTACATGCGGCCATCAACGCCACCGCCGAAACTGCCGGGATATCGCCGCTTGAAGAGAAACTCTGCGCGACCGGACCCGCGCAGGTCTGGATTTCCTGCCGGCACAACTCGGCCAGCATCCTCTCCAGCGCGGGATTTCGCTGGGCCCGGCGGCTGAATTCGAGGCGCAATGCGATCCAATCCGTCTGCCGGCATTGTTGGGAGAACCAGTCCCTAATTGCCGCTAGCCGCCTCGCCTGGTCTGGGATCCGCTGCAGCTTTCTCAGTACGCTCGCCATATCCCGCCGGCGCTTATCGATGACCGCGAAAGCAAGCTCGTCTTTGTCCTTGAAGTTCGAGTAGAAAGCGCCGCGCGAGAATCCCGCCGCTTCCGTGATCTGCTCGACCGAGGCGAGTTCGAATCCCTCGCGAAGAAACACCTCCTCGGCCGCATCGATGAGCGCCGCGCGGGTAATCATGCGGCTCTCCTGGCGTGTCAAGCGTCTGTGCCGCACGATCTCACGCCTCCTGCAACGCCGGGGATGTCATGGGATCGTGCTCCTCGGGGGCCGGATTGCTCCACGAAATCCATTTCAGGTCCCGCACGGCGATCGCGTAGAAAACCGGTACCAGCCCGAGCGTAATGAAAGTCGCGATGCTTAATCCGCCGATCTGGGCATAGCACAGCGGTTCCCAAAGCGGACCGCCATGACTGGCCAAAGGGAAGAGAGCCAGAACGGTCGCGGCAACGGTGATCATCACGGGGCGCAAACGCTGGATTCCGGCATCGAGCAGCGCCTGCTCGAGCGGCGCGCCAAGCTCCCGCCGCTCCTCGATGAAATCGAAGAGCACGATGATGTGACTGACGATGACGCCCACCAGCGAGACAACGCCGAGGAAGGCCATGAAGCCGAAGGGCGCCCCCATCAACCACAACGAGGCGATCGCGCCCGTCATGCCGTAGGGTATGGCGGCGAAGACCAACAAGGGCTTCACGGCGTGTTTGAACTGGATTACGAGCGCGATGTAGATCAGCAGAACGGATATCGCCAGCACCACGCTCAGCTCGGCGAAGCCATTCACCTGCTCCTCGTACTCTCCGGCGATCTCCATTCCGACGCCCGGCGCGAGGGTGCTTTTGAACTCTTCCAGCCCGTCCGATGCGGCGGTCAGAACTTCCGATGGGAGCCGGCCGGGCGCCGGAAAGCAGGATACCGTCATCGTGCGGAACTGGTTGAAGCGCCGGATGCGCGCGGGTTGGAACTTTTGCTCGACGGCCGCCACCTGCCGCAGAGGCTGGTGCCGCGCCCCCTGCGATGAGTAGACGTACAAATCCTCCAACCGCGGGAGCGACGCGCGCTCTTCCATCCGCAGGCGAGCGAGAACCGGCAGTTGCTTGTCCCCTTCACGGAACACGCTCACCGGGAATCCGTCAATCGCCGCCGCCGTGCTCGCCTCCAGATCCCGCGCGGTGACTCCGGCCGCGGCGGCGCGGTCCTGATCGAGCGTGAAGACGGTTTGGAAGCTGTCCACACCCCAGTCGTCACGAATCCGCAAGGCGAAGGGAACTTCCCGAAGGACCGCTTTCAATCGTTCCGCTTCCGCCCGCAGGGTTGGGATATCGTCGCCCATGAGACGGATCTGAACCGGTATGCCGATCGGCTTCCCCGTCTCCAGTTGGCGCATGTCGACGCGCGCCTCGGGTACCCCGGCCGAGAGGGCCTCTTGGAGCGGTGCCACCAAGTGGTTGGTGTCGTGTTTATCGCCAACCTCAATGACGACCTGGGCATAGTTGGGTTGGGGAGATTCGGGAGCCGCGGAGAGCCAGAAGCGAGGTCCGCCGCCCCCAACGAACGTGGTCAGGGACTTCAGCACGCCCTCGCGCTTCTCGTGCCCCCGCCCGTACTCGTCCGCCACTTCACGGATGATCCGTTCCGCCTTTCGGCTAGCTTGCGCCGTCGCCTCGAGAGGAGCGTCCTCGGGCAGCCAAATGTCGACGTAGGACAGGTACTGGAGATCTTTCGGAAAGAACTGCTGCGGCAAATGGCGGAAGCAGACGAATCCCACGGCCAGAACGCCCAGCGATCCCAGCGCGCAGAGCTTCCGGTGAGCGATGGCCCACGAACCGATCTTCCAGTACCACTTGCCGTATCCAGCCGAACGCTGCCGTTCGATGGGGATCTCCGCCTTGGGCTTTAGCAAGTAGCGGCTGATCAAGGGCACAAAGGTCATGGCGACAATCTGCGCGGCAATCAGCGAACACGTGATCACCACGGGCAAGCTGTACATGAACTTGCCGGTATCGCCGGTCAACATCAGGAACGGCAGATAGGCGACGATGTTGGTGAGCGTAGCGTAAAGCATCGTCGTGAAAAGCTTGGTCGGACCGAGCCACGCGGCTAGAGACTTCTTGTGTCCTTGACCCATCGCGCGCTCGATCGCATCGCCGGAGACCACCGGTACGTCCACCAGAAGTCCCAGCGCGATGATCAATGAAGCGATGGACACCTGCTGCAAGTCGATACCCAGGACGTACATCATCCCGAAGGTCAGGGCCAGCGTGATCGGTATGGCGAGCGCCATCAGAATCGCGGAACGCCAGCTCCAGAACCCTAGCCAGGAGACCACCACCACCAGCAAAATCGCTTCCCAGAGACTGGACATAAACAGGTCGATATTCTCCGTCACCTGCCGCGGCTGATCCGACGTTCGTGCCATCACCAGGTCGCCGGGCAATTGACGCTTGACCTGTTCCAACCTGGAGTCGACCAGCTTGCCGAATTCGCCGATCTGCTCTCCCTTGCGCATCTGAACGGACAGCGTGATAGCGCGTGTCGACAGCCAGCCTCCTCCTTCGGCCCGCCGCGTGTATTGATTCAGATAACGCGCCGGACTTTCGTATTCGCGATGAACTTCGGCGACGTCCCGAAGATAGACCGGCGCGCCGCCAGAGGCGGTCCCAACCGCTACGTTGCCGATTTCCTCCACCGAGCGAAACTCGCCCGCCGGAATGATCGCAATGTTCCTTCCCCCGGCGTTGACGTCCCCGCCCGACGCCGTGATGTTCCGGGATCGTAATGCGGACAGGAAGGCCACTGGCGATAGCCCATAGGCAGCTAGCCGGTTCTGCGAAAACGTAAGATAGACGCGTTCCTCCAGAACGCCAACCCGTTCAACCTTGCTGACTAAGGGGATGAGCTTTAACTGGCGCTCGATGAGATCCGTGAAATTGTCCATTTCCCGGTGGCTGTATTTATCCCCGGCCGCGGAAGCAAGTAGCCGCCCGGTATCCTCTGGGTCGCGCACGATGACTGGCGCCCAGAGGTCGGGATGAACCTGGTCGCTCCGGAGGTTCTCCTCCGTAAACCGCCGCAATTCTTTCTGGAGAGCCTCGTCGGAGCGTCCGGTCGAGAAATCCAGCGCGAGGAAGCCCGAACCCTGGAGGATCTCGCTCGGTTGCCCGATATTCCGGTTCGCCCAGGTTACGCGCAGCGTTTCCGCGGCTCTGCGGAGCGGCCGGGGATCCATGCCGGCGGGATAGGCGAACACTACCGCCGCTCGATCCTGCTTCGGATCGCGCCGCGCGGCCTCGATCGCTTCGCGAATTGCGCGCGCGCGCGTTTCGATCTCGTCCGGACCCACCCGCGGCGAGGCCACCGTCAACATGAGCGCCGCGGTGTCTCCGAAATCCTTGATGAAGAAGATCGGGCCGGAACCCTCCGGCAGATCCTGAATGGCGTCCAGCTTGCCCTTCAGGTCATCGAACTCCTTCATCACGTCGAACTGGCCCTTTTCCTGGACCTCGGCGTACACGACCGAAAGTCCGTTGCGGGAAATCGATTTGATCTCATCGATGCGCGCATTCAACCCCACTTGCCGTTCGATCTTTTTGGTGATCAGCTGCTCCACGCGGGCGGCCTCGACTCCCGGCCAGGGCGTCACAATCATGCTTTGGCGCACCTGAATATCGGGATCTTTGCGTTGCGGCATCTTCAGGTAGCCGAACACGCCCCATGCGACAACCGCAGCCAGGCCGACAAACGCGACCTGCGGGTGATTGATCACGTATCGCGCGCTGGAACGGCTGCGGGCGATGAGTTGCTGGTCTGAAATGTGTGCCATGTTGTCCTCCTACTGCACAACGCGGATGGCCGCGCCATCCACCAAATTCTGTCTGCCGCCCGTCACCACTCGCTCGCCCGGGTTGAGGCCGGCGGCCACCACGACGCGAGAACCGGCGAACTGCCCGAGGCGGACGCTTCGAAGCCTTGCGACGGCTTGGCCCGGCCCGCCTTCCATGACGAAAACCGCGGCGGCATTAGGATCGGAAGGCGATCGCAGCAAAGCGGCCGCGGGGACGGCGGGCAGCGGAGCGGACCCGGAATTGTCGGGAACTGAAACCTTGCCCATCATGCCGACGCGTAGTTGCCGCTTTTCGTTAGGAATCGCAACCTCAACCCGAAAAAGACGGGTTGCGGGATCGGCTGCCGCGCCGATCTGGCGGATGCGGCCTTGCAGCGGGAGATCGGGCAGCGCGTCAATGTGGACCGCGATAGGAGCGCCGAGCTTCAGTCCAACCAACAGCGTGTCGGGAACACCGAACGCCATACGAACGGTGGTTAAATCCCCCAATCGGAAAACCGGTGTGCCGCGCCCGACAAGGCTGCCCGGTTCCACCTTTTTCTCCAGCACGACCGCGGGCATCGGAGCCACCAGCGCCGTATCGGCGAACGTGATGCCGGCCAATCGCTCTTGCGCTTTCGCGCTTTCGACGGAATTGCGCAAAGCCTCAACGTTCTTCCGGGCTGCCTCCACCTGCGCGCGGGTGGAATCCAGTTGTGCGCGTGCGGCGTCATAGTCCGGTTTCGTTAGAGCTTTCTCTTTATAGAGGGCCTCGGCGCGGTCTGCGTCCAGCGAAGCCTTTTTATGGATCGCCTCGACTTGCGACAGTTGCCACGCCGCGGCGTTGAGCCCCTCGGCGGCTTGTAGCGCCTGCGCGCGGGAAACATCTAGGCTGGCGCGGTAATCGCTTTGGCGAACACGCGCCAGGACGGACCCTTTGGCCACGAAGTCGCCTTCCTGCAACTTGCGGCCGCCGACCTGGAGGAGCGAATCGACATAGCCGTCCACTTTAAACGCCATCTCGACCGTCGTGTCCGGTTCGATCGTCGCCGAGTACTCCGTGGTGTTTTTCACGGCGACTTCTTCGACGGACGCCGTCTGGACGGGCACCGGAGCGACTCTTGTCGATTCGGCTTTTCCCTGTCCGCAACCGCTCATGACCAGAAGGCCCGCGGCGATAACTACAGCGGTAATTTGAGTATGCATTTTCATTCCTCTCCCATCACTCGTTTCAATTCGGCCCTCGCGGACCAATAGGAAGCCAGCGCGCGGCGCTGCTCGTCGTCGGCCTCCGCCAGAAGCGTTTGCGACTGCAAAACATCCTTCAGCAGCGCCGCCTCTCGGGTGAATGCCGATTGCCGCTCGCGAAGGCCCTCACGGGCTGCCGTTAGCGCCAGCCCGCTCACCTTGACTCGTTGTGCGGCCACCTCGAATTGCCGCGCCGCTTGAGCGGCTTCCACCCGGATCCGGCGATCGAGCGCTTCTTCCGCCAGACGCGCCTGCGAGGCCGTATGGCGCTTGGCGTTCATCTCCCGTTTCTTGCGGCCCCAGTCGAAAACCTCCCACTCGAGCGCTACGCCGGCGCTTAGCACGTTTTGCGGCAGAGCGTTCCGGAAGTTGAAAGCAGAGCCATACGTCAAGGCAAGACTGACGTCGGGAATATACTCGGCCCGTTTGATTCGCACATCCAAATCGGCCTGGCGCACGCGCAGGTTGGCCTGCTGCACTTCCGGCCGACGGGCGAGTGCCGTCTGGATCGCCTGTTCCGGCTCGATCCAGTCGGCGAGAATCTGATCGACGCCGCCCGTTCTAAACGGCGTATTCACGGGACGCCCGAGGAGTTCGTTGAGCGCCTCCATTTGTGTAGCGATTGGACGGCGGAGCTTGAGCGCCTCGAACTCGACTCTGGCGGCGTCGGCCTCGGCTTTCAGCTGTTGGCTCGCCAGAACCGTGTCCAGCCGAAGGCCGACTTTAGCGAGCCGCACCGTCTCTTGATAAAGCGGCAGGGATTTCTCCACGCTCTCGAGGGCGCTCTGCGTTTCGAGCAGCCGGTAGTATGCCTTGCGCACCTGTTCCGCGAGGGCGGCACGGCGTTCCGCCAGCTTGGCCGCTTCGATTTGACGTTCCAGCCTAAGCGATTCAACTCCAAGGCCCAAGCGGTACTGTTGCGACAGCGGCTGAAGAATCTGTCCAAACACGAACGCGCTTGGCCGTCGTGGCGTTTCAACTTTGGTGTCTCGCGACGGTATCGGCCCGGTTTCGGGATAAGTGCCGAATACGCCTTCCGAGAAGGTGACCGAGGGCTTGGTAAGCAATTGTCCGCCGAGCGCATTCCAGCGAATCGCGGGAAGGCGACGCGTGCGAAACGCCGCCAGGTTGTCTCCCGCTTTCTCTACGTCGAGCTCTGCCGTTCGTAGAGAAGGATTGTGCTGGAGTGCGTACTGGACCGCTTGCTCTACAGTGAGCGTTTCAGGTGAAGGCGTTGGTTCCTGAGCTCGCGCAATCAGCCCGATCGATCCGAGAATCAGCGCCCAGTGGACTGTTCGAGTTCGAGTGTGTCGTTGCATCCTGAGGCCATCGTGCATCCACGGATGGACCCAAATGCAGTTATGTACCGTAATGCGCCCGTAAGCTTACGGCCGGCTTGAGAGAAGAAGATTTAGCTTTTTCAGGAGCTTGGGGAAACGGCTGTCTTTCCGAAGCGGGTCGAAAAAAGGCTCGACGGCCAGGAGGTTGATGAAATTGGTCCGATGATCGATGGCTTCCGAAAGCAGCCGAAACGCCGAGTCGAGATCATTCATCGCGATCGTCGCCAAAGCCTCGCCCAGCGGCGTGACGAACATTGTCTGCGCCGAGCGCCGGAGTGTCTCCACGCACTCCGCGGCGGCCTGCCGTCTGCCGAGCCGGATGTGGGCTGCGGCAAGCACACCCAGATCCAAAGGCGCCGTAGAAGCGGAGAGCCTTTGCACAACGCTCTCGTAATCCTCTTGCCCGAAGTGCATCAACCCCTCGTAGAATCGCGCTTCCGGGTAATCCCGGTCCAGTTCGAAGGCCCGCTGGAGATGCTCCCCGGCCAGGCGGTAGTCATCTTTGAGATAGGTGAGGTAAGCCATCCGCGCGCAGTCGCTAGCCGAGAGAGGATCCAATTCCAGGGAGCGGCGGAGCGAAGATTCGGCCTCATCCACGTGTCCCTGGCAAAGCAGCGTCATGCCGCGGTACACGTGAGCGGTGGCGTGTGCAGGCTGGAGCTTGAGGGCGCGGTCGTAAAGCTTCTCCGCTTCCTTCCAGCGGTACTCGAACCACGAACGGAATCCACCCAACACGGTGCAGGTCTCGGCCGAGTCTGGATCCAGCGCGTAACCGCGCTCGGCGAACTCTTTGGTCTCCGCGTAAACGTCGCGCCCGGACACCGCTCCAAAAATACACATCAGGCCGTTCGCGGAGGCGATGCCGCTGTACGCGGGGGCGTAGGTAGGGAACAGCGCGATCAGTTCTCGAAGTTGCCGCACAGCCGCTCGCAGCGCCTCGGGAGTCTGTTGATGAATCAGGAAGCGGGCGCTGAGATACCGGGTGTAGGCATCGAGATTAGGACGCGCCGGCGCACGTGCTGGGGCATGGACGCGAAGCAAATCGGCGATCGCCCCCGCGATCTCTTCCTGAACGGCGAAGATATCCTTCAATTCACGCCGGAATGTCTTCGACCAGAGGTGATAACCGGAGGCCGTTTCAATCGCCTGGGCGGTGATGCGCAATTGCTCACCCGCCTTCCGTACACTGCCTTCAATGACGAGATCCGCGCCGAGCCGCTGTCCTACTTCTCGGATATCGATCGCGGCGCCTTTAAACTGAAACGCGGACGTGCGCGCGATCACGTCGAGCCCCGATATTTGCGTGAGTGAGTTCAAGATTTCTTCGGTGATCCCGTCGCAGAAAAACTCCTGTTCCGGCTCCGGACTCATATTGATAAAGGGCAACACGGCAATCGAAGAATTGCGTGCTGGGGGAGGATCGGCCACCGGCTCCGGACTCGGCTGCGCAGACCGCCGGCGAAAGATCGGAACATAACTTCCCGGGCGCAACGTAATCAGAACAGGATCGTTCGCCGTCTCGTAGTAGGCTTTCAACTTCGCTCTCAGACGGCGCGCTTCCACTCGCACAATCGCATCGACATTCGGGTCGTAATCGGCGCTGCGGTCGAAGACCTCCATCGCGATGGAGAATTCCTTAAGGCTGGCCGGATCTCGATCCAGAGTCCGATCGACGATATGCGTCAAAAAGCGGCAAAGCCGAGCGGAGGATACAAACCCCGGGCTACTCAAGATGCGGGCGACTTGGTCGCGCACCGCCGTATCCGGGACGCGTTCCGGCGGACTATCGGTGGATGCTGCTGGCGCGGACGGAGGCATCGACGGACCCAGCTACGTGCAACGCTCAGTGTACTGCAAGGCGCTCTTCATCGGGCACTAGACTTCTCAGAGTGACCCCGACTTCTTCCAATGGCTGTATACCCGGCCGTACCTTAACGAAATCTTTACACCGGCGAACCCAGCCTTTACACGATCTTTACGCGTCTCCCGATAGCCTCGGGACTGATGGACGTAATCTGCACTCTGCTGGTCGCCGCCTTCTTTGGCGGTTCGTGGAAGCTCCTAGAGAGGATGGCTCGCTAAGATGCCCGCTCTCTATATCGCCGGCGGTGCGATTGCCGCCGCCCTACTGATCTATCTTTTCGTAGCCCTTCTGAATCCGGAGCGATTCTCATGAACGGCAACGACTACGCGCAGATCGGCCTCTTTCTGATCGTCCTGCTCCTCTTGGTGAAGCCGCTTGGAGCCTACATGGCTCGCATTTACGACGGCGCCTTCTCGACCGCAGCGGAGCGGTGGATTTACCGGCTCGCGGGCGTTCGAGAATCGGAAACGATGTCCGCCGCCGCTTACGGCACGGCTTTTTTAGCGGTCAATCTCGCTGGATTGGTGATCGTCTACGCGTTGCTCCGCACCCAGCACCTTCTGCCTTGGAATCCGCAGGCGTTTGCCGCAGTCGAGCCGCACACGGCGTTTAACATCGCTGTCAGCTTCGCGACCAACACGAATTGGCAGAACTACGGCGGCGAGACGACACTCGGCTACTTCACACAAATGATGGGACTCACCGTCCAGAATTTCCTATCGGCCGCATCCGGGATGGCGGTTCTGATCGCGCTAGCCCGCGGTCTGATTTACCGGAGGGCATCTCATGTCGGAAACTTTTGGGTCGATTTCGTGCGAACGAATCTCTACATTCTTCTGCCGCTGTCCGTAGCGCTCGCGCTGTTGCTGGTGTCGCAAGGCGTGATTCAAAATCTCGATGCCTACGTTCCGTTCGGCGATTCGGGGCAATCGTTGCCGATGGGCCCGGCGGCATCGCAGATCGCCATCAAGCAGCTCGGTACAAATGGCGGCGGATTCTTCAACGTCAACTCGGCGCATCCGTTCGAAAATCCAACGCCGCTTTCGAACTTCCTGCAGTGCCTGTCGATCCTGCTGATTCCTGCCGCGCTGTGCTACACGTTCGGCCGGATGGTGAACGATACGCGCCAAGGGTGGGCGTTGCTGGCGGCGATGCTCGTGATCTTCGTTCCGTGCGTCTTTCTCACGGCGGGCGCCGAGGCCGGGAACATGGAGGGCAAAGAGGCCCGCTTCGGCACGGCGAATTCGGCCTTGTGGGCGGTGGCGACAACGGCGGCATCCAACGGATCCGTAAATTCCATGCACGATTCCTACACCGCGCTCGGCGGACTCGCGCCGATGTTTCTGATGCAACTCGGCGAGGTGATCTTCGGCGGAGTCGGTTCGGGACTGTACGGAATGATTGTCTTCGCGATTATCGCCGTGTTTATCGCGGGCTTGATGGTAGGCCGGACGCCGGAGTATCTCGGCAAGAAGATCGAGGCGTTCGAGATGAAGATGGCCTCGATCGCCATCCTGGTGCCGCCGCTCTGCGTCCTGCTGGGAACGGCCATCGCCGTCGCGGCTCCGATGGGTCTCCGCGGACTTCAGGATCGCGGACCGCACGGCTTCAGCGAGATTCTGTACGCGTTTTCGTCCATGGGCAACAACAATGGAAGCGCGTTCGCCGGGTATGGCGCAAACAATCCACTGGTGAACTTCACCGGCGGAATCGCGATGCTTCTGGCGCGCTACTGGGTCGCGCTGCCTGTGATTGCGATTGCAGGTTCGCTGGCGGCCAAGAAAACGATTCCCGCCGGTCCCGGAACACTGCCCACGCACACGCCGCTTTTCGTGGCCCTACTGGCGGGCGCCGTACTGCTGGTAGGCGCGCTGGCCTTTCTTCCGGCGCTGGCCTTGGGTCCGATTGTGGAGGCCTTGCGATGAGCGCGCGGAAAATGTTTCACCCGCAGATCGTGCGGACCGCGATTGGCGAGTCGTTACGCAAGCTCGATCCGCGGTATCAAGTCCGCAATCCGGTGATGTTCGTCGTGTTGGTGGGCAGTGCGCTGACGACGATTCTCGGCCTGCTCGCGATCACCGGACGGGGCGAGGCGTCCGCGGGATTCATCCTCGGCATCAGTGCTTGGCTCTGGTTCACGGTGCTGTTCGGTAACTTCGCCGAAGCGATGGCGGAAGGCAGAGGCAAAGCTCAAGCGGACTCGCTGCGCAAGAGCCGCCGCGATGTCAGCGCCAAGAAGTTGGCCAATCCTAGCTACGGAAGTGCGTTCTCGCTGACTCCGGGTTCCGCGCTACATCGAGGGGATGTCGTCCTCGTCGAAGCCGGCGACTTCATTCCCATGGACGGCGAAGCGATCGAAGGCGCGGCGTCGGTGGACGAAAGCGCAATCACGGGCGAAAGCGCGCCGGTGATTCGAGAAAGCGGCGGCGACCGTTCGAGCGTCACCGGCGGCACGCGCGTCCTCTCGGATTGGCTTGTGATCCGTATCACAACCGAACCCGGCGAGAGTTTTCTCGAACGCATGATCGCCATGGTCGAAGGCGCGAAGCGTCAGAAGACGCCGAACGAGATCGCGTTGAACATTCTTCTCGCGGCGCTGACGATCGTGTTCCTGATCGCCACCGTAACCTTGCTGCCGTTCTCCGTCTTTGCGGTGAACGAGGCCGGAAAAGGATCGCCCGTCACCGTAACGGTTCTGGTGGCGCTGTTGGTCTGCCTGATTCCGACCACGATCGGCGCTCTGCTTTCGGCCATCGGCATCGCCGGCATGGACCGCATGCTGCAAGCCAACGTGCTGGCGATGTCGGGCCGCGCGGTGGAAGCGGCGGGCGATGTCGATATTCTCCTGCTCGATAAGACCGGAACCATCACCCTTGGAAATCGCCAAGCGACGGCCTTTGTCCCCGCGGAAGGAATCTCGGACAAGCGGTTGGCCGACGCTGCGCAGCTCGCGTCGCTTGCCGACGAAACACCGGAGGGCCGCAGCGTGGTGGTGTTGGCGAAGCGACAGTTTCAGATTCGCGAGCGCGATCTGCATCGACTCGGGGCAAACTTCGTTCCGTTCACCGCCAAGACTCGCATGAGCGGCGTCGATCTCGACGGCCGTCACATTCGCAAAGGCGCCGCCGACGCGATCGAGGCGTACGTTGCGCAACTCGGCGGGCAGTTTCCAAAGGCGGTCCGGCAAACGGTCGAGTCCATTGCCCGGCAGGGAGGAACGCCGCTGGTCGTCGCCGAAGGCGCAGCGGTCTTGGGCGTCATCCAACTCAAGGACATCGTCAAGGGCGGGATCAAGGAACGCTTTGCCGAAATGCGGCGCGGCGGCATCAAGACGATCATGATCACCGGCGACAACCCATTGACGGCCGCGGCGATCGCGGCGGAAGCCGGAGTGGACGAGTATCTCGCGGAAGCGACGCCGGAGCGAAAATTGCAACTCATCCGCGAGAAACAGGGCGAGGGCCGTCTCGTGGCGATGACGGGCGACGGAACGAACGACGCTCCTGCGCTGGCGCAGGCCGACGTGGCGGTCGCCATGAATACCGGCACGCAGGCGGCGAAAGAAGCCGGAAACATGGTTGACCTCGACTCCAACCCGACCAAGCTGCTCGAAATCGTTCAAATCGGCAAACAAATGTTGATCACTCGCGGCGCTCTGACGACCTTCTCGACCGCGAACGATGTGGCTAAATACTTCGCCATCATTCCTGCCGCGTTCGCGGCTACCTATCCCGAACTCGACGCGCTCAACGTCATGCGGCTGGCTTCGCCCGCAAGCGCGATCCTGTCCGCCGTGATTTTCAACGCTCTGATCATCGTCGCTTTGATCCCGCTGGCGTTGCGCGGAATTGCGTATCGCCCTTTGGGCGCGGACGCGCTCCTGAAGCGGCACCTCCTGATCTATGGGATCGGCGGTATCATTCTGCCGTTTGTTGGAATCAAGCTCATCGACATCGTCATTGCCGGATTGGGGATTGCATGATCGTCGCTCTTCGATTAGTGGCCGTACTAACGGTCGTGACTGGCCTGCTCTACCCGCTGGCCATGACGGGCATCGCGCAGCTTCTGTTTCCGAGGCAGGCACACGGAAGCCTGATTCTCCGAGACGGGCGCGTCGCCGGATCCGAGCTGATCGGACAGCATTTCGAGGACCCGCGCTATTTCTGGCCGCGATTGTCGGCGACCTCTCCGGCTCCTTACCATCCCGCCTCCTCTTCCGGGTCGAACTACGGACCCCTCAATGCCGACTTGAAGAAAGCGATGGATGCGCGCCGCGCCGCTCTATTGACCATCGACCCGGGCAACACCGCGCCGATTCCCATCGACCTTCTCACTGCGTCGGGAAGCGGCCTGGACCCGCACATCGGTCCAGAAGCGGCGGATTATCAGGCGGCCCGGGTAGCTCGTGCACGGGGGATTGAGCCGGCGAAAGTGGCTGCTTTGATCGCGAAGCATACCCAGCAGCGCCAGTTCGGGTTTCTGGGACAACCCGTTGTCAACGTGCTTTTGTTGAACCGGGAGCTCGACGGCCTATGAAACCGCTGCTTCTTTCAATGGCCACAGCGGCGGTTCTGGCGCAGGAACCGCTGTCGGAGCGCGAGAAAGAACTCCTTGCGCGTCTCGAAAAACTGGAGGCGCGGTTAGCCGCACTCGAAGCCAAAGCCTCCGGCCCAGTGCCGGCGCCGGTGCCGCTGCCGCCCACCCGGGCGGCGAAACCCGAAGAGCCGCAGGCCGTGCCACCGGGAACTTCGGTCAATGTCAATCTCGACGGCTACTTCGGATACAACTTCAACCGGCCGTTCTCCGCGGCCAATACGCTTCGCGCCTACGACGTTTCGCACAACAGCCTAAGCATTAATCAGGCCGGATTGATCGTCGAGAGGGCGCCGGACCTCGAGCGCGGCGGACGCGTTGGGGGAAGGCTCGACCTGATGTTCGGCCAAGCCACCGAAACGCTGCAAGGTTCGCCGGCAAACGAGCCAAGGCCTTTCGTTTTCCGGCACATTTTTCAGGCCTACGGCACGGTCGTCGCTCCGGTGGGCCGAGGTCTGACGGTCGATTTCGGCAAATGGGCCAGTTCCCTCGGAATCGAGGGCAATTACACGAAGGATCAGTGGAACTACTCGCGATCCTATTGGTTCAATTTCCTGCCCTTCTACCACATGGGGTTTCGGGCGACATATCCGGTTACCGGAAAGCTGAATGCCAGTTACTGGCTGACGAACGGTGCGAATCAAACCGAGGACTTCAACACGTTTAAGAGCCAGGCGGTGGCCCTGAACCTGGTTCCCTCGCGGCGGTTCTCGGCGAATCTTCAGTATTTCGGCGGCCAGGAACGGCGGGCGGTGAACGGGCGAGCGCCGCGCGGCCGTTCCCACATCGTCGATGGTTACTTCACTTGGCACGCAACGGACCGGTGGTCTTTCGCGGCGGAAGCGGACTACGCGATCTCGCGGGTCGATCCCACCTCCGCCCCGCAGCGGGTAATCGGCGGCGCGGGTTACGCTCGATACCGGTTCAACCCTCGCTTCAACGTGGCTGGACGCTTCGCCTATCTGCGGGATTCCGGCGGCCTGTTCAGCGGCGCTACGCAGTCGCTGAAGGACACGACCATAACCGCGACCTTCGATCTGCTCGACGGATTTCAGATGCGATGGGAAGTACGCCGCGATGGGTCCGATACGGCCTTCTTCCCCACCGCCGGTCCGGAACGCCTGAAGCGCGAGCAGACCGCCGCGCTGCTCGGGCTAATCTGGTGGTTCGGAGGTAAGCGGGGCGCTTGGTAACGCCCGAACGTCCCAACCCGGACGAGCTTCTTGCGCGCGTTGCGGAGGAGTCTCGCCAAGAGCGGCGCGGCCGCTTGAAGATCTTCTTCGGCGCGGCGCCCGGCGTCGGGAAGACCTTCGCCATGCTCGAGGATGCGCGAATTCAACGACGCGCGGGACGAGACGTCGTAGTCGGGGTCGTCGAAACCCATGGCCGCAAGGACACGCAGGCTCTCCTCGACGGGCTGGAGGTTCTTCCCCGGCGCGGCATCGCCCATCGCGGCATTCAATTGGCCGAGTTCGACCTGGAGGCGGCGCTTCAACGGCGCCCGCAGTTGCTGCTGGTGGACGAACTCGCTCACACCAATGCGCCAGGCTCCCGGCATTTGAAGCGATGGCAGGATGTCCTCGAGCTCATCGATTCGGGCATTGACGTTTACACCACTCTTAATGTTCAGCATCTCGATAGTCTCAGCGATGTCGTCGCGCAGATCACGGGCGTTACCGTTCGCGAGACGATACCCGATTCGGTGCTCGATCGGGCCGGTGAGATTGAGCTGATCGATCTGCCCGCGGACGAGTTGCGCGCGCGCCTCGAAGAGGGTAAGGTCTACATCCCGGAGCAAGCGCGAAGAGCGTCGGAGAGTTTCTTTCGGCCCGGCAATCTGATCGCGCTGCGCGAACTCGCGCTGCGGCGCACGGCGGATCGTGTCGACGCCCAGATGCGCAACTACCGCCGGGACAATGCCATTCAATCGACGTGGCCGGTTAAGGAACGGTTGCTGGTGTCGATCGGCCCCAGTCCCTACTCGGCGAAGCTGATTCGCGCGACGAAGCGGATGGCGGACCAGTTGGATGCGGAATGGATCGTCGCGTTTGTCGAGACGCCATCCCTCTCGGCCGCAGGCGGCGACGTTCGGCAACGAATCTCCGCTTCTCTTCGGCTGGCGGAACAGCTAGGCGCGGAGACGATCACGCTCAGCGGGAATTCCGTCGCCGACAGCTTGCTGCCCTACGCGCGCTCGCGTAACGTGTCGCGCATCGTGGTCGGAAAGCAGCCCGTTCCTCTCTGGCGGAAGATTCTTCGCGGTTCCGTGTTGGACGAGTTGGTCGCGAAAAGCGGCGAGATTGAGATTGTCGCGATCTCCGGAGGCCCGGAGATCGCGGACGAATCGGTCCGGCCGGAAGCGAGGCGAACCGTGAGCTGGCGGGAGTATGCCCAGGCGGCCGCAATCGTCGCCGGATGCACGCTGGCCGCCCTTGCCCTGCGATCGACCCTCAATCCCGTCAACCTGGTGATGTTCTACCTGTTGGGGGTAGTCGTGATCGCAACGCGGTCCTCGCGGCGCGCCGCCTTGTTCGCTTCCTTGCTGAGCGTTGCCGCTTTCGACTTCTTCTGCGTGCCGCCCTACCTCACCTTTGCGGTAACCGACTACGAGTACCTTGTCACCTTCGCGGTGATGCTGGTAGTGGCGGTCCTGATCGGCACACTAACGGTGCGGGTCCGGCTCCAGGCCGCTCATGCGGCGGAACGGGAGTCGCGAACGCAAGCGCTCTACCGGCTGACGCGCGTTCTCGCCGGCGAAACGGGCGTCTTCGACGCGGCCCGGGCGGCCACGTCGATCGGCCGGGACATTTTGGGCGCGGACGTGATCGTTTTCTTTCCCGACGACGGCGGCAAGATCTCCTTTCGGCGGCGAACGGCCGACCGGTTGCCGGTCCCACCGTCGGAAGAAGGCATTGCGCAATGGGTGTTCGATCACGCGCAGAAGGCGGGCCAAGGGCAGAACACCCTCCCCGGAGCGACGGCGCTCTATGTACCGTTGAGGGGTTCGCAATCCGTTCTGGGCGTGATGGCCGTCGCGGCGCTAACGCAAGATCAAGCGACATCCCCGGAGCAAATGAACATCGTGGACGCTCTCGCCGGCCAAACCGCCGGCGCAATCGAGCGGGCGCAAGCCACAACGGCCGCGCGCGAGACGGACCTTAAACTCCGCACCGAGGAGATTCGCACCGGACTGCTGAGCGCGGTTTCCCACGACCTGCGGACGCCGCTCGCCGGCATTACCGGCGCGGCAAGCAGCTTGTTGTCCCAGGGCGGCCAACTCGACGCCTCCACGCAGCGCGAGTTGATCGAGAGCATTGAGTCCGAGGCGGAACGGCTCAGTAGGCTGGTAAATAATCTTCTCGAAATGACGCGTCTTGAATCCGGCTCGGTGGAGGTCCGGCGGGAGTTGTTTCCACTGGAGGAACTGGTCGGCTCGTCGTTGGGGCGTCTCGAGAAGATCCTCTCCGGCCGCGAGATCGCAACCCGCATCCCGGAAGGATTGCCCCCTCTTTACGTGGATGGGATCCTGTTCGAACAGGTACTCCTCAATGTGCTGGAAAACGTCGCGAAGTACACGCCGGCCGGTTCGCCGATTGAGATCGCCGCAGCCGAGGATCGCGGAGGGGTGAGAATCGAAATCGCCGATCGCGGACCCGGATTCGCCGAGGGCGAAGAGCATCGGATTTGGGAGAAGTTCTACCGCGGAAAGGCGGCGGGCGCGCGCGGCGCGGGTCTTGGCTTGGCTATCTCTCGCGCGATTGTCACGGCTCACGCGGGCTCCATATCCGCGGAAAACCGGCCCGATGGCGGCGCCGTCATTCGAACCTGGATTCCGTCCCGCTCCAGCGATGCGTAACCCTGCGGAAATCCTGATCGTCGAAGACGACGCGCCGATTCGTAAGTTTCTTCGCGCGTCGCTCTCGGCGGAAGACTACCGGGTGCACGAAGCGATGACCGCGTCGGAAGGCATGGCCCAATGGCTAGCGCGGCAGCCGGATCTCGTCTTACTCGATCTCGGATTGCCCGACCAGGACGGCTTCACGGTGATCCGGCAAATCCGGCAAACGGCCCTGACGCCGATCATCGTGCTATCGGCGCGTGGCCGGGAAAAAGACAAGGTGGAAGCCTTGGATCTTGGCGCGGACGATTTCGTCGCGAAACCGTTCGCGATCGGCGAATTGCTCGCCCGAATCCGCGCCTTACTGCGGCGGGCGGCGCGGATTCGCGAGGGCGTGGATGGCGCAACGTTTCGCGCCACGGAGATCGAGGTAGACCTTGCCGGACGTGTCGTTCGCGTTCGTGGCGAGGAAGTGCATCTGACGCCGATCGAGTTCCGCCTCCTGCAAGCGCTGGTTCGGCATGCCGGGAAAGTCGTGACGCACCGGCAGCTTCTGGTCGATGTTTGGGGGCCGCAGCATAGCGAGCAGGCGCAATACCTGCGAGTCTACATGGGGCAACTGCGGCGAAAGCTGGAAAGGGATTCCGCCCGGCCCCGCTTCTTAATTACCGAACCCGGGGTTGGCTATCGGCTGGTGGAAGGCTGATTCCATCCTCAGCGTTCTACAACTTACACATTCTAAATCGCTGACACCCACTCAAGCGTGCTACTGTGACCCCATGCTCGCCACTGTTGCTCTCCTTCTTGCCGCCGACGTTCGGGTTGTCACCCCCGCGAATGGGGCGAAGCCGGTGGGGCCGTACTCGCCGGGGATTGTGGTGGGCGATTATCTCTATGTTTCCGGGCAGGGGGCGGCGGGCGCGGTGGGGATCGAGGCGCAAACCCGCTTATGTCTCAACAACGTACGAGCGATCGTCGAGGGCGCGGGGTTCCAAATGGATCAGGTGGTGTACGCGCAGCTCTATTTGGCCGACATCGGTAACTATAATGCCGTCAACAAGATATGGCCAGAGTACTTCAAGACCCCGCCCGCAAGGGCGACGCTCGCCGTGACGCGCATGCCGACGGACACGCCGATCGAGATTACGGTGGTGGCTTACAAGGGTGAGCGTAAGCCGCTTGTTATCAGCGGGATAAATAATCCAGTCCCGATTTCGCAAGGCATGTTTACCGCCGACCGTTTTTATGTTGCGGGCATTTTGGGGCGCGATTCGAACACCGGAATAGTACCCGAGAAGCCGGAGGACCAGCTAAAAATGGTCGAAAAAAGGCTGGATAATGCACTTAAAAGCGCCAAAATGAGCGCGAAATCGATGGTTTTCGCGAACATTTATCACACGTCGAAGGTGGACCCGGCTCCTTTGAAAGAGAAAATGGGACGCGCGGCGCTGGCCGTGATCGAGGTTCCGGCGCTGCCATTCGGGGCGAATGTTTCAATCACCGGGGTGGCGGCTCGGAAGCCGTTCGTCCAGGAAGGGCCTTGCAACTGGATCGGCGATACCGGATTCTGCTCGCTCATGACCGAGATGAAGTACTTGGCGACGCCGGTGGCGACAAATCTCTACATCGATTCGATCGACGAGTTCGCGGCGATGAACGCGGAGTACGCTAAAGCGTTCGCCGGGCGTCCGCTGCCGTCCCGCACCACCGTGCAGCCCGTGAAAGTGGGAGCGGCACCGCACAAGTTTCGGTCGAGCTATATCGCCGTGCGGTAGCGGTCGCGCTGAGCGACGGCTAAGTCGTAAGACCGGCGGAAGAGCGCGATTGCCGTGGCGACGTCTTGCGGTTCGCGCAAGTACCGGCTGATCCAGCCGCTTTCCGGCAGGACGTGGTGCGGCTCCGCTTGACCGGCGGCGATCACTTCGTCGTGTACGGTCTTCGGAAACGGGATATCGACCAGGGAACTTCCATGCACGTGCCCCAGTTCCCGTTTACCGAAGCGGAACTCAATTCCGCCGAACCGGTGCGGGGCCACCGTGACGTCCGGCCACGCGGTCACCGCGTTTCGAATCTCGATTTGCGCTCCAGGAATCATGGCCTTTGGATGCGCCGCACTCCGTCCAGGACTCTTAGGCGCTGAAACGCTTACGACTTGCGGGCGTCATCGGCATGCAATACAGCGGTCCGATACTTAACGCCGTGCGCCTACACCCGATTCTCCCGATCCTTCTCCTCGCGTCCAGCGTCGACGCGGCAACACTCGCGGGCTTCGCTTCCCTACCCGCTTCGACTTTCGTTCCCGGCCCGACCTCCGGCCAATTCACCGGCGGGGGCAACGGGATCGCGACCCCGTTCGTGAACCAGCAGCCGGTGCAGGGCGTGTCGGCGCTGTTGATTAACTCCGACGGCACCTACACCGCCATGTCGGACAACGGCTTCGGCGCCAAGGGCAATTCGGCGGACGCGCTGCTGGGTTTCTTCAATCTCTCGATCGACTTCAAGACCGGCATGGGCGGAACCGGAACGGTGACGGTGAATAGCGTGACGCGGCTGAGCGATCCGGACGGAGCGGTGAATTTCACCAAGGTACATGAGCTAGCGAATTACCCCAGTTCGGCAATCCCGGTCGATCCGGCCATCGTCGCGGGCAGCCTGCTGACAGGCGGCGACTTCGATCTGGAATCCTTCCGGCGGATGCCAGACGGCACGTACTGGTTCGGCGAGGAATTTGGTCCGTTTCTGATCCACACGGACGCGAACGGCAAGGTGCTCGACGAACCGGTGGCGCTACCTGGTGTGCAATCGCCGCAGAGTCCGTTCTTGGGCGGCGGAACCGCCAACCTGCCGGGCAGCCGCGGATTCGAGGGGATGGCACTGGGGATCGACGGCAAGACGCTGTATCCGATGCTCGAAGGCCCTCTCACTACGGACACGAATCGGAATCGGCTCATCATTAATGAATTCGACTCGACGACGGGAGCTTATACCGGGAAGCAATGGTTCTACCGGATGGAGAACACGTTCGAGAGCGGGCAGGCGATCGGCGATTTCACGGCGGTGAACGCGACGCAATTCCTGGTGATCGAGCGCGACGGCGGGCAAGGCGCGAGCGCGTTGTTCAAGAAGGTTTATCTGATCGACCTGAGCGTGATCGACGCGGACGGGTTCGTGCAGAAGACGGAGATCGTGGACCTGCTGAACATTCTCGATCCGCTCGACCTGGACGGCGACGGCAATAACACGTTCCGGTTCCCGTTCGTGACGATCGAGAGCGTGGCGATCGTGAACGCGAACACACTGCTGATCGCGAACGACAATAATTTTCCGTTCAGCAACGGCCGGACGCCGGGCGTGGCGGACAACAACGAGTTCATCCTGTTGACGCTCCCGAATAGCCTGCGGGTGGTGCCGGAGCCGTCGACTTGGATGCTCGGGTTGGCGGGGTTGGGTGCGCTCGCTTTGTTTCGGCGGCGGCGGTAGAGATTGGGGGGGCGGCGCGGTGAATGGCGGAAACTCATGAGTTGAGGCTGCGGAATTGCACTACCTTCCGATTTCGCGCAACAGCTCGCTGCGCAAATTGGCGGTGTCGAAGCCTGTTTACTCTGCAATCGACAACTTTTGGCTATCGAGGGGGAAGGTCGCTAACTCGAAATCTTCTACAGTGGAAGCAGGCTGTGTAGCCGTGGATTAGCTTCGGGATCGTCGGCTCTCGGCTATCTAAAGCAAATCTCCGCCGACCAGAAGCCCGAAGTGAGAGTTGTACACTCCGCCGTTTATGTGCATTCATCGATTCGGATGCTTCAAGCACGTCGTTGGCCCGACTTCTGACGCGGGCGATCATTGACGGAAGTGCGCTTCTGCTTCCATCAGGTAGGAGTACGGGTTCTTGCGCAGGTCCTCACGCCTTTGGAGGTTGTAAAGAACAGCCGATACAGTGAGCGAGATTCCGGCACCAGCGAGAAGCGCGTGCGGAATGCTCAGGCCGAAACCTTGTAATGCGGCTGGGACAGACAACATCGAAGTCTTCAAGAAATTCTCAAGCACCCACTTGATGTTTGACGCACTCAAGCAGTCCTTAATCTCGCTGATAGTCGGTTTGACCTCGTTCGCGTAGATGTCAGCCACTCCCTGTTGAAGCGCCTCTATCGTTAGTTCGCCGTTAATCGACTTCGTCAACTCGGCCATCTTGGTTCGGAAGCGCCCCAATTGATCCTTGTGGTCTTCGCGGAATCGCAGCAAGTCGTCCACCGAAGTGTCGGGATTGATGGCGATCTTTTGGAGCGTCAGGTCAGCCAGCAACGCCGGTGCCAAACTTCCTGGTACAAGACGCTCATGGAGCCAGTCCCGACCATACCGATGCCAATGGGGATCACCAAAGCGGATATTGGGGATTCCAAGTTTGCTGTCTAGGCGCACATTGACGGCGAGGCGATCACTAGCTGGCAGATCAGTCAACAACGCTATGCCGTGGCTCTCAGCCAGTTCAGTCGCCAGCATCGTCATATAGAATCTCGCGAACGGGCGATTCACCCGGACCCATTCCCCTTCGCGTCCGAGAAACATACGCTGCAACTGATGCTGCAGCTCGTAAGGAAACTTCTCGGGGTGCATGCTAACCAGTTCGCGAAGTTCAGGCAACTTCTCAGGGTGTATCAAGTCCGACTGCCGCAACCCAGCTTCAATCAGGACTCCATCAGCTTCCGTAGACCCAAAGTAGTCAAGGACCTTACTAGCCAGCCGCTCAACGATTTCCATATGCGGGTGAACGTGGAGCGGAGAGAGAACACCGGCGTCAAAGAGCACTCGGGAAGTGCCATGATAAGGCTCAGGCATTGATGCCGGAACAATGGTCTGGACGCTCTCCCAATAGAGCATGGCCGTCTTAAGCCATCCTTCGTTCGGCACCTGAATGCGCGGGTAGTACAGCGCTTTGGTGAACGCCATATATGCGTAATGCTCCTTTTTGGGTGATGCTATCACGTAGGTAGCGGAATCGTCTTCTCACGCATGCAGTGAGTCTGCGCGTCCTCAGACTTCAGGCAAACCCGATTAAGTCGCGAAGACCGAAGTTGTTTTCTACCAGCGCCCAGATGACGGGCCATCCGGAAGTTGGCGGCCTCGGAGGTTTGTTTGCGGGATCGATTCTCCCAACCGGCGTAGTATTTACCGCTGTTCCTGGTCTTCGGACTCGCGAAAGTCTGGCCTAAAAGGGCGTAGCGGATTGCAGCGCGACTGACGTGGCCAGGTCTTTGGCCTCCAAAAGCAGTTCACGTAGCGCTTGGGGTTCCGATGAAATAGTTCGAAACGCATCCCGTACGGGAAGCCGCCGCATTTACAATTGAAAACAAGCCGCCCAGCCGGAAGTGCGGTTCGTGCCTCTCGATTCCACTTGGGTGGTCACGTTAGCTTTCACACAGGCGTAGTCAGCGTTCCGATACCGATCCGACGCGGACGATTTGGCGGGGCTGAATGCTCGCGAGCGCCGAAAGACAATCGGGAATCGCCGGTAGGAGGTCCTGAATCCGATTGGAACGCGCTCGAACAATCAGCACCGCAATTCGTTTGGAGTTCAGGTTCCGCTGGTACGGAAGATTCTTGTCGAGCGTTAACAGCACTTCGAACAGCGGATCGGCCAGTTCCAGCAACTCGCCATTCTTCTTGCCGGACCACCCACACTGAACGACGGTGCGGCAGTCATGCCCATACAAATGTGCCGCCAGTTTGCGCGGTAGGTTTTCGTCGATGAGAACTCTCATCGGCCGGCGGTGAGAAGCGCTTTGGCCTCTTCCAGCGCGGCGACGGCGGCATCATGGGTAACCGATGGAAAGTTGTCCAGGAACTCGTCCAGGCTGTCGCCCGCTTCGAGATAGTCGATCAACGAATCTATCGGTACACGGGTTCCTCGAAAGCAAGGCGTCCCACCGAGGATTTCAGGGTCGCTAACCACGACAGATTGATGTGGCACAAGAGCACCTCGACCTAGCAGTCTAGCAGTCTCAATCCCAAAAGGGAGATCACCGGAGACCGCGCGATTCATGCCGCAGCATCTTACCCGGGCGCGCGGCCGTCACTTGGCCGTCGAGGATGACGGGTTCGCCGTTGACGATGACGTGGCGGAAGCCGACGGCCATTTGGCGGGGGTTTTCGAATTCGGCCTTGTCGGCGACCGTGGCGGGATCGAAGATTCCAAGGTCGGCTTTCATGCCTTCGACGAGGTAGCCGCGATCCTTGAGCTTTAGGCGAGTGGCGGGAAGGCCGCTCATCTTCCAGATCGCTTCTTCGAGGCGCAGCGTTTGGCGTTCGCGCACGTAGCGGCCCAGCACTCGGGCGAACGTTCCGAATTCGCGCGGGTGGGGAAAATCTTTGGGCGATGGCGTGATGGCCCCGTCGCTCGCGATCATCGTGTAGGGCGAGCGCATGATGCGTTCGATATCGGGCTCCGAAATCGCGTGGTAGATGCAGGAGCAGCCGCCCTCCTTCTGCATTTCAAGCGCGGTTTCGGCGGCGTTTTCGAATGTGACCTGTCGACCGCGCGCCTTCGTGACATCGGCGAGCGTTTTGCCGGCGAGCGACGAGTCGAACGAGCAACTGCGTATGACGACGTTCTTCGGGTCGCCGCCGCCGCGGTCGTTCTTAATCTTCTCGACGATGACGGCCTTGATGCGGGCGCGCGTTTCGGGAGCGGAGAGGCGTTCGAGCACCGCCTTGCGTCCGCCTTCGAGCGCCCATTGCGGAAACAGCGCGGCGAGTCCGGTGGACGACGCCGTGTAAGGGTACTGGTCGATGGTCACATCGACGCCGCGCGCGCGGGCTTGCTCGACCATTTCGACGGTCTTCGCCGCGAGTCCCCAATTGCCGGAACCGATCACTTTGTGGTGCGACACCTGCGTGGGAATGCCGCCCTCTTCGCCGATGCGAATGGTTTCGGCGACGGACTTCAGGATGTCCGCCGCTTCGTCGCGCATGTGCGAGATGTGCATGCCGTCGTACTTGGCGACGACCTTCGCGAGTTCGATCACTTCTTCGGTGGGGGCGAAGTTGCCGGGGACGTAGAAGAGGCCGGTGGAGAGTCCGAAGGCTCCCTCGCGCATCGCTTGATCGACCAGCACGCGCATCTTCGCAAGTTCGTCGGGCGTGACGTTGCGCTTCGCCAGTTCGAGCACATCCTGCCGGACGCTGCCGTGGCCGACGAAGAATCCCATGTTGACGGAGATGCGCCGGGCCGCCAGCTTCTCCATGTACGGCGCGAGGGGCAGGGGCGACGATCCGTCGTTGCCTTCGAGGAGCGTCGTTACGCCTTGGCGGAGGAAATTCTCGGCGGTGGGGATCTCGAAAATGCCGGTTCGTCCGTGATTGTGGATGTCGATGAAGCCGGGGGCGACGACGAGATTCGTGGCGTCGAGCGTGCGCGTGGCGGTGCGGCCTTTGAGGTTTCCGATAGCGGCGATGGAGTCGCCGCGAACGCCGACGTCGGCGCGCCGCCAGGGGTTGTTCGACCCGTCGATCACTCGGCCGTTGAGGATGAGGAGGTCGAAGTCGGCGGCGAGAGCGAGGGCGAGGGCGAGCGTCATCCCGACATTGTAGACTGCGTAGCCGGCTTACTTGCGGTTCGCGCCGTTGAGCGCGGTGTAGGCGTAGTCGACCGTATTGAGAGCGTTCCGGGAAGCGACGACTCTCTGCTGAATGGCGGGCGCCGTCGGCGCGTTATCGATCTGTTTTTTCAGCACGACGTTGCTGTTGAAGGCTTCGTAGTCGGGATCTTTCTCTTTGTGCCACCAATGCCAGAAGTGCCAGGCGACTTTCTCGATGGGGTCGTTCGGCGCGGAGACTTTCGGGGCGCCGCCTACCTTGCGCCAGCGGTAAAGAACCGCGACGACATCGGCGGCGGCGATCTGATTGGACTTATTTTGTTGCACCAAATAGTTGAAAATCTTGGTTTCCAAAACGTTCCGTTTGTTGAACCGGCGCGTCAGATTGTCCGACAACACGGCCAAGGCCCCTTTGCGTAGCTGATCTTCCAAAGTGGAAGGGTCTTGATACTTCTTGGCGTTCTGCCGGTCGAAAATCGTTCCCCAAAGACCCCGGAGCGTCGCTTGCGGCGAGGCGAAACTGACGTAGAGTTCGAGCGGCGAGTGATCCCACCCGGCCCGCTTCGCGACGGTGAACCCGTTGGTCACGGTCCGCATTACGGCGTGCCACTGCAGACGATGGCTGAAGTCGCCATGACGCGCCCCCGCGCCGGGGTCTTTCGGCATGAAACCGGAAGACAGGTTGCCGACGAACTCGGCGGGCGAAAGGGCTCCGGCATAGACGAGGTGAGTACTGGGAAACCAGCAAAGACCTTCGTACATTTCGAGGACCCGCGACAAGCGGGCGTAATTCGCGTGGGGCTTTCCGCTAAAGCGCTCGTCGCCGACTAACGCGGCGGCTTTGGCATTCGTGATCTCGGTGTTCAAGCTGGCCATGGCGGCATCCACTGTCGTCGTATCCAACATCAAGGCGGCCAAGCGCTTGTAATCGTCCAAGTAGAACGGGTCGTGGGCGACCGGAACGAGAGGCGGCCCGGGCTTGTTCTTGACGCTGGTGTCGAAATCCGCCCAGTGCGTGACGCATATGCCGCCGCCCGACAGACCCCATAGGCCACTACCCACGACGGCCGCCGCGCCAGTGGTACATCCGGTTACGCAGCACATACGCGTCAGTGTATAGCGGCGGGCCCCTGGGCGATCCGCATACCGTTTATCGTTTCCCGATCCCGGCGGATGGAATGGGTATGGACTTCGGCGAGGGCCGGGACCAGACGCCTTCGACCTCGACGTCGTCGATCTTCAAGCGGCGGGCGGCGACACGCCGCAGCACGCGGTCAGCGTCGCCAAGGCCTCGGGCCACGCCTCGCGCAACGCGGGGTCCGCCTGGCGGCGGATTTCACCGGCCAATTCGGCGAAACCGGGCGTGGGCGCGGGAGGGGGCAAGGGCCGTTGCGGGCTACCGCGGATCGCTTCGATCTCATGCTCGCCGGCCACTTGATGGATGACGATCTCGACGTCCTTACCGACTTTCCGGATGAGCGCGCGGCGGGCGCTTTCGACGGCAGTGGGCGGTATGGCTTGGGTGACCACCAACTGGGCGCGCACACGGTCCGGGGCGATGTCGAGCGCTTGCGAGATGACGCTGCCGCGCGGGGCGAGCGACTGCACGGTGTCGCGCACCGCCGTGCGGGCGATGGTCTCGTCCCGCAATTGCAGCAACGATTGCCGACAGCGCAACTGTCCGACATGCGCCAGTGACCGGGCCAGCGGCGTCCGTTCCAGCAATTGGAATAGCCGGTCGTCCTTGCCGCTGGTGCGGATGGAGGCGTCGATTCGCTCCCGGACTTCGGGCGAATCCATATGAACGACAAGGAAAACCACGAAAGCGCTGGCGCGATGATGGCGGCCAAATTCGGGAGGAATAGCAAGAGCGCGCCGGAAACGATGGAAGATGTCTCCCCGCGGCGAGCGCCAGCCCGGCGGCGAGGATCGGCCCCATGAGCGGGGAAATCAACATCGCACCGATGACAACGGCGGGGCTATTGAGAACGAGGCCGAGGGTGGCGATACCGGCGGCGAACAACAGTTCCAGCCAGTAATTTAAGGATAGAAAGTCCGCGCCTTGGAGAACGCGCCGGTAGACCTCCGGTTTCGCTAGCGGATCGATTTCGAGGGACCGCTCGAAACTCCAGCGGGCCCGGAGTCTCGCGAATCCGGAACGGCGGGCGCGCGCCGGACGCGTTATAGGTCGTCGCGCGTCACTTCCACCGTGACCTCGGGCGGACCCTGCGTCAACATCGAGAGAAACAACCCGAAGATCATCAAACCGGCAATCAATCCCGCGACTAACACTTTCGCTCCTCCGTTTAGTTAATGCTTTTCGATACGCTCGCGTTTCAAACAAGAGGGCGCATTCGCCCCTCGAAATCGCTCATCCGCCACCGACAGACCGACTGGGCTCTCCATGCTACGGTCGAACCATGAATGTAGAGTTGGCGTTCGGCAAAACCGGACTGGCCGCAACCTTACCCGACGGTCCCGAATATTTCGTCCTCGAAGCTCGATCTGCACGTGCGTTGCCGGAACCGGACGCCGCCCTGGCCCAAGCTTTGCAGTCGCCCATCGGGCAAAAGCCCTTGCGGCAGTTGGCGTTCGGGAAGACGACCGCCGCCATCTCCGTTTGCGACATCACGAGACCGGCGCCGAACCGGGTCGTTCTGCCCCACGTGCTGCGGGAATTGGCCGCGGGCG
Source organism: Bryobacteraceae bacterium (assembly GCA_033763835.1). Taxonomy (GTDB): domain Bacteria; phylum Acidobacteriota; class Terriglobia; order Bryobacterales; family Bryobacteraceae; genus JAPKYZ01. Next base: position 151,610 of record JANRJS010000032.1, read on the forward strand.
GCATCCCGCGCGAGAACGTGACGATCCTGATCGCCACGGGGCTGCACCGCCCAGCGACGGAGGTCGAGATCGCCGAGATTCTGGGTCCTCAACTCCACGGCACGTTGCGCGTCGTCAATCACCACGCCAAAGAGATCGCCGAACACCGGTTTCTGGGGGCCACCGCCGCGGGCACTCCGGTCTACATCGACGATCGTTTCATACAAGCCCATCTGCACATCACCCTCGGCTTTATAGAGCCGCATTTGATGCTGGGTTATTCCGGAGGCCGTAAATTGATTGCGCCGGGACTCGCCGCGCAGGAAACGATCAAGGTTCTGCATTCGCCGAAATTCATGCGGGACGCGCGGGCGGTGGAAGGGTCGATCTCCGATAATCCGCTGCATCGGGAACTGCTCGAAATCGCGCGGATGGCGCGGCACGACTTTATGGTGGACGTGGCGTTGACGCGGGACCGGAAGATCGCGCAAGTGTTCGCGGGCGATCCGGAGCGGGCGCACGCGAAGGGCGTGGAGTTCGTGTCGCGGACGATGCTCGAGACGATCGACGCTCCGGCGGACGCGGCGATCACGACGTGCGCGGGGTATCCGCTGGATTTGACCTTCTACCAGACGGTGAAGGGCATCACGGCGGCGCAACATATCGTGAAGCCGGGCGGCAAGATTCTGGTGGCGGCGGAATGCGCGGAGGGCGCGGGCGCCCCGGAGTTCGTCGAAATGATGAAGCGGTTCGCGACGGATCGCGAGTTCTTGCAGCATATCGACGGCAATCCGGTGACGGTGGATCAATGGCAGCTCGAGAAGCTGGCGCTGGTCACGCAATCGAAGCGCGTACTGTTCTACACGCCGGGGCTGCCCAAGGAGTTCGACGGAACGCTGTGGGGGCCGAGGTTCGGGTCGATCGACGCGGCGCTGCGGGCTCTGGTGGCGGACTTGCCGGCGAAAGCTCGGGTGGCGGTGATCCCCGAGGGTCCGTATGTGTTGGCGCGAGTCGAGGACCGGATCGCCGCATGACGGTTTTGGTTGGCCTGCTGCTGCTGGCGCAGCCCGTCGCCGAAGGCCGGCCACCGAAAGAGCGAGGGGAGTTTCGCGCGTCCGAGTTGGTCGAGTTGATTCGGCTGGAGCCGAGTTTGAAGCTCGATATCCGGTACGCGACGGAAAACAATTTCATGCGGCGGCGTTTTTACGACGAGGCTCGGGCGTTCCTGCAGCGGCCTGCGGCGGAGGCGGTGGTACGGGTGCATCGGGCGCTCGCGAAAGACGGTCTGGGACTCGTGATTTACGACGGCTACCGCCCGTGGAGCGTGACGAAGGCGTTTTGGGACGGCACTCCGAAGAAGCATCGGAATTTCGTGGCGAATCCGAAAAAGGGGTCGAAGCACAATCGCGGCTGCGCGGTGGATTTAGGCTTGTTCGACCGGAGGACGGGCGCGATTTTGCCGATGCCGAGCGAGTTCGACGAGTTTTCGCCGCGGGCGTATCCCAGCTATACGGGCGGCACGGCGGAGGAACGCGCGAACCGGGACCGGCTGATCCGGGCGATGGAGGCGGAGGGGTTCACGGTGAATTCCGACGAGTGGTGGCATTTCGATTACAAGGATTGGCGGCTGTATCGGATCGGGAATCTGAGGTTCGGGGAGATTCGGTAGCTACGCCACTTTGCGAAACGCGAGTTGCAATTCCAAACCAACGGCGCGAAGGGCGGCTTCGATTTGATCGAGTCGGGAAGAGTGCCGGAGGTCGAGGACACGATCCACTTGCGGTAGATGCCAACCTAGACGCCGGGCTAATTCCGTTTTGTTGATTCGGCGCGCGCGCATTTCCCGGTAGAGACGCAGTTTCGCCACGCTGAGCGGCGGCAGAGCAACGGAAAGCCGGTTTCGACGGACGGGCGAAGGATCGGGGATCGGCTCGCGATACGCCATGCGTCCGATGAACGCCGTTTCCAGCGCATCGAGTGCGCGCTTCAAGGCGTCGGCTCGGTCCTTGCCGCTGGTGGCCGCTTCCGGCACGTCGGGGAAAGTGACGAGCAGGGTCTGGTTGGAATCGGGCGTTAGTTCGATCGGGTACGTCATTTCGGTCTCGACTCCTCCTTCAATCCGAGATCTTTGAGGATCTTGCTCGCTAAGCCCTTGCCGAGATCCTTACCGTGCATCGGAAGAATCGTCGTTCGGTCTCCGAGCCTCACATGCAAGTGACTTCCCTTGCCGGTCTCGAACAAGCAACCATGCCGTTCGAGAAAGCGCTTCATCTCGCGGCTAGTCACTCTATTGAATATCGCATATGTTGCGAACGCAACATATCTGTTCTACGTTTCGTTAATTGAGCGAAGACCAGAGCGGTTTGACTGTCGAAACCTAAGTTTGTGCGGGCCACTGGAAGCACAGCGAATAGCCATCGGGGTCCTTTACGTAGAGTTGCTTCATGCCGTAGGGGGCGATTTTGGGCGGGTCGGCGGCGATACCTTGGGCGAGTAAGTGCCGATAAGCGCTATCGACATCGGGGCAGCCGAAGTAGATCGATGTGTCTTCGTGGGCTTCGACGCGGGCGGGATCGGGCGAGGGCGGACGGCTGTCCGATTCATACGCGGTGTTGAGCATGATCGTCATACCATCGCGTTCGAGCATCGCCCAGTCGCATTCGTCGGTGGCGGGAGGCGCGGATTCGGTGACCACAAAGCCCAGCTTGCGGTAGAAGGCTAGCGACGTGGGCATGTCGAAGACCTGCAATAACGGCGACATGCTCTCGATGGGAATCGTCACGCTTAAGAATAGTACTCTCGAAAGATGTTGGTTCTCGAGTCTCGCCGCGAACGGTTCGCCAGCGCGCGTACCGCCGATTTCACCGAGTCCGTCATTCGCGAGATGACGCGGCAGGCGATTCTGCACAAGGCGGTGAATCTGGCGCAAGGGTTCCCCGACTTCCCCGCTCCGGCGGATCTGAAAACGAAAGCGTGCGAGGCGATCGAGGCGGATATTAATCAGTACTCGATTACGTGGGGCGCGAAGCCGTTTCGCGACGCGATCGCGAGGAAGTATCGCGAAACTTACTCCATCGACTTAGACCCGGAGCGCGAGATTACCGTGTGCTGCGGATCGACCGAGGCGATGATCGCGACGTTACTCGCCACTACCGATCCGGGCGACGAAATTGTCGTCTTCGAACCTTTCTACGAGAACTATCACCCGGACACGATGCTATGCGGCGCGAAACGAACGCTAGTGACGCTGCGCGCGCCCGATTGGAGTTTCGACCGCGACGAGTTACGGCGGGCGTTTAGTTCGCGCACCAAAGCGATCATTCTCAACACTCCGAATAACCCGACCGGCAAAGTGTTCACGCGCGAGGAACTCACCTTCATCGCGAATTTGTGCGAGGAGTACGACGCGCTCGCGATCACCGACGAGATTTACGAGCACATCGTTTACGACGGTGCGGAGCATGTGTTGATGCGTACGCTGCCGGGTATGGCCGAACGTACCGTCACGATTAATTCGATGTCGAAGACTTACTCGGTGACGGGCTGGCGCGTAGGTTGGGTGCTGGCCGCGCCGGATTTGACGGAGTCGATTCGGAAGGTCCACGACTTTCTCACCGTGGGCGCAGCGTCGCCGTTGCAGCAAGCCGGAGTTTATGCGCTCGCGATGCCGCCGACTTACTATCGCGAATTAGCCGAGCATTACCGCGCGCGCCGGGACCTGATGGTGAGCATTTTGCGCGAGGCGGGATTTACGCCCTACGTTCCGGACGGCGCTTACTACGTCATGGCGGGCATTGCGAATTTCGGATTTCCGGACGATCGGGCGTTCGCGAAGTACTTAGTGGAGGAGATCGGCGTGGCGGCGGTGCCGGGGTCGAGTTTCTTCGAAAATCCTTTGGGCGGATCGCAATTAATTCGATTCTGTTTCTGCAAAAAGTATGAGACTCTAGAAGCGGCGCGAGAGCGGTTGAGACGGTTGAGATGAGGTCCATTATGGTACCCGCTTTTCTGGTTCCGGAAACCGCCGAGGTCTCGAACGGGCACGGGTCGGCCGTGGCGGTCGAGAGCGGCATGTTGCAGCTCACTTTGGGAATCCATCGCGTAGTCGAACAAGAAAGTCTCGAAGTCGCGATTTGGGGTTCGTCCGACGGCGAAGATTGGGGCAAGGCGCCCATCGCTCAATTCCCGCAGAAGTTTTATTGCGGCACGTATTCGATTTTTCTGGACCTGACGCGATCGCCGCACGTGCGTTGGATCCGGGCGCAGTGGAAGATGAACCGTTGGGGACGCGGCAGTTTGAAACCGTTATTCGGGTTCTATTTGTTCGCGCAACCGGCGAAGGCTTTGGCCCTTACGGCAGCCGGTTAATCAAGCTCGCGGCGTAGCCCGCTCCGTAGCCGTTGTCGATATTGACGACGGTGACGTTATTGGCGCACGAGTTCAACATCGACAACAGCGCGGCAAGTCCGTGGAAGTGCGCCCCATAGCCCACGCTGGTGGGCACGCCGATGACGGGGACGCTCACCAATCCGCCGATGGCCGTGGGCAGGGTGGCTTCCATACCGGCAACGGTGACGATAACGCGCGCCGCTCGCAGACGGTCGAGGTTGGCGAATAGGCGGTGGATGCCCGCGACGCCGACATCGGAAATTTGCTCGACTTGATTGCCCATCATCTCGGCGGTGATGCGGCACTCCTCGGCGACGGGGATATCGGCGGTGCCCGCGCACACAACGGCGATGACGCCGCGGCCTTTGATTTCGCGGTCGCGCCACACGCGGACGATGCGGGAAAGCGGGAAATGCTCGGCTTCGGGAATCGCCTGGAGCACCAACGCGGCCGCTTCCGGCGCGACGCGCGTCGCGAGCACATTCGGGCTTCGTTCGAGCAAATTTTTCGCGATGCTCACGACGTGTTCCGGCGCTTTGCCCTGTCCGAAAATCACTTCGGGCATGCCGACGCGGAGGGCGCGGTGATGGTCGACTTTGGCAAATCCAAGATCCTCGAACGGCATGTGGCGCAGACGTTCGACGGCGGAATCGACGGCGACCGCGCCGTCTTTCACTTGTTCGAGGAGGGAGCGTACTTGGTTGGGATCCATGATGGTGGCGGACTAAAACTCGATCGCGACTCCGGGCGAGAGACCGTACTGGGCGGCCATGCCGCTTGCGAGTTCGAGAACAAATTGCGAGGGTTGCGTTCCGCCGTAAGAGGGGCATTCCGAGGCCTCTTTTTGGCAGGGCGGCGTTGCGGCGGAGATTTCGACGACGCGCTTCGCGGAATCGAGCCAGATAATGTCGAGCGCGATTTTACAGTTGTGCATCCAGTAAGGATGGCGGCCCGACTCCGCGTGCAGGAAGAGCATGCCACGATCGGGCGCGAGCGAATCGCGGTACATCATGCCGCGCTGCATCGCTTCGGGAGTCATCGCCACTTCGGCGACGATCTTACGTCCGCCGGGGAGTTTCACCAAGCGTTCGCCGGGCGCGAGCGCGGGATCGGCGCCGCACGCGCCGAGGAGTAAGAGAACGAGTAGAACAACTGGCGCCAACGGCGCGGTACGAAGCATCCCATAAAATGGTACATGCTGCGGAAATTGAAGCTCACGCTCGACATGATCAAGTTCGAGCACTCGATCTTCGCGCTGCCGTTCGCGGCGACGGGAGCGTTGCTCGCGATCCGCGAGAGTTCGTTCGCCGTGGCGGGGCTGCCAGGGAAGCTCTGGTGGATTCTGCTCTGCATGGTCAGCGCGCGTTCGGCGGCGATGGCCTTTAACCGCATTCTCGATCGGGACATCGACGCCCGCAATCCGCGGACCGCCATGCGGCACTTGCCCGCGGGCTTGCTGTCGCGCGATTTCGCGATTCTTTTCACGGTGGTGAGCGCGGCGATTTTCGCGTTATCGGCGGCGCAGTTGAATCTGTTGTGCGCGGCGCTTTCGCCGGTGGCATTGGCCATCGTTTTCGGTTATTCGTACACCAAGCGATTCACCTCGCTGGCGCACCTGGTGCTAGGGTTTGCGCTGGGGATCGCTCCGGCGGCGGCGTGGATCGCGATCCGCGGATCGCTTGATGCGCGCATCCTCTGGCTGACGCTCGCTGTGACGCTGTGGACCGCTGGGTTCGACATCATCTATTCCTGTCAAGACATCGACTTCGACCGGCGCTCGGGGCTGTCGAGCATCCCGGCGCGATTGGGCGTGGCCGATGCACTGAACGTCGCGCGAGCGCTTCACTTTGGGATGATCGGCGCCCTCGTCGCACTCTCGGGCGCGTTTTGGCTGGGCGCGCTGAGTTGGGCGGGAATCGCGGTGGTCGCGGCCCTTTTGATCTACGAGCACAGCCTGGTGAAGGCGGACGATCTATCACGCGTCAACGCGGCGTTCTTCACGGTCAACGGTTACGTCGGGATTCTGTTCTTCGCGTTCTGGGCGTCGGACATGTTGTGGAGGAGATGAGTGGTCAAGATCGAGTTTGAAGATCGAAGGTTGGATGCCATCCGGGAAAAGGCGCTGGCGAAAGAGCGCCTCACCGCGGAAGACGGGTTGCTGCTGTACGGGACTCGCGACTTGCTGGCCGTGGGCTATCTAGCCAACATCGTGCGGGAGCGGTTGCACGGCAACGTCACGTACTTCAACGTCAATCGGCATTTGAATCCGACCGACGTGTGCGTGGCGTCGTGCAAGCTGTGCGCCTTTGGCAAAGGCGTGCGCGACGAATCGGCGTACACGATGTCGCACGAGCAGGTGTGGAAGCGGGCGGGCGAGGGCTGGTCGGAATCGATCACGGAGTTTCATATCGTCGGCGGCTTGCATCCGACGTTGACGCTCGACTGGTACTGCGAAATGTTGCGCGGGTTAAAGGAGCGCTTTCCGCAGGTGCATTTGAAGGCGTTCACGATGGTCGAGATCGGCTATTTCGCGCAACGTTCGAAGCTCACGGTGCGTCAGGTGCTAGAGAAGTTGAAAAAAGCGGGCATGGATTCCCTGCCCGGCGGCGGCGCGGAGATTTTCTCGGACCGCGTGCGGCGCGTGATCTGCGATCACAAGCTGACGGGCGACGAGTGGATCGCGACCGCGCGCACGGCGCACGAGTTGGGCTTGCATTCGAACTGCACGATGCTTTACGGGCATATCGAAACGAACGAAGACCGCGTCGATCATCTGCTGCGGTTGCGCGAGTTGCAGGACGATACGAACGGTTTCCAGACCTTCATCCCACTCGCCTTTCATCCGGCGAACACCGACATGCAGCACCTGCCCACAACATCGGGATTCGCCGATATGCGCAACATCGCCGTCGCGCGTTTGATGCTCGACAACATTCCGCACATCAAGGCGTACTGGGTGATGATGACGCCGCAGATGGCGCAGATCGCGCTAAGGTTCGGCGCGGACGATCTGGACGGAACGATCGTTGAAGAGCGGATTTATCACGACGCGGGAGCGACGACGGAACAAGGCATGCGGCGCGGACAACTGCTGCGATTGATCCGCGAGGCGGGGCGGGAGCCGCAGGAGCGCGACACGCTGTATCGCCCGGTAGAGCGCGCGGAGAACGTTTTCACGGTCCTGGTCTAGTTCATGCTGCTCCTTGCGTTGGCACTGCAACTCGCGCCGCCGCAGGAGATTCGCGAGTTTCCGATCGCGACGCTTAACGTCGAAGGCAACGAGAGATACTCGACCGCCGCGATTCTCGAGGCCGCGGGCTTGAAGGCCGGGCAGATGGCGTCGAAGCCGCTGTTTGAAGCCGCGCGCGACCGCTTGCTCGCCACCGGCGTTTTCGACAGCGTGGGGTACCGCTACTTCAACGCGAGCGACGGCAAGAGCTACGACGCGGTGTTCCAGATTGTCGAGGCGACACCGGTTTACGGCTACCGTTTCGACGAGTTACCGGCGGATCTCGAGGCGTTTGTCAAGAGCCGCGATCCGCTGTTCGCCAAGGCGATTCCCCCGACGAAACCGAAGGTCGATTTGTGGTTGTCGCTGATCGAAGAGAAGACCGGCGCGAAGGCGGTGGCGAAAGTCGAGCCGGACAACGTGCCGGACCGTTTGCTGATCGTCTTCCGGCCCGCAGGCGCTTCGGCGGTCGTCGCCGAAGTACGCTTTCAAGGCAACGAGGCCCTTCCCCAAACCGTGCTGCGGCCGGCGATCGCGGGCGTGGCCGTGGGCGTTCCGTATAACGAGGCGCAGTTCCGGCAGTTGCTCGATTCTTCCGTAAAGCCTTTGTACGAGGAACGCGGGCGGCTGCGTGTGCGCTTTCCGAAAATCGAGACGAAGCGTTCGACGGAAGTGAACGGATTGGATGTTCTGGTGACGGTGGAGGAAGGACTGGTCTATACGCTGGCCGACGTTCGTTTGCAGGGGCCGCCGGGCTTGCCTGGGCAGGATTTACTGCGCGCCGCCGATTTTCGTGTGAACGACGTAGCGAACATGAAGTCGATCGGCCAAGCCGTGGAACGCATGCGCCAGTATTTGCGGCGGCAGGGCTTTATCGGCGCGGTAGCGACCCCCGAGCGGCGCATCGACGACGGGAAACGGACGCTCGATTTATTAGTCGCCGTCGATCCCGGAGCGCAGTACAAGTTCCGGTCCGTGACGATCGAGGGGTTGGACATTCAGTCGGAACCGGTGGTGCGCAAGATGTGGGGGATGAAGGAGGGCGAACCCTTCAATCCCGACTATCCGGACGTGTTTCTAAGGCGGATTCGCGACGAACAGATGTTCGACAACTTGGGGGAAACGCGGTCGGCGGTGAAGATCGACAGCGCCGGTAAACTGATTGATGTGACGCTGTTTTTCGGCGGCGCGGCGAAGCAAAAGAGCATCTTGAAATCCACGAATCCCTAATCCGTGCGCGCGGCGGTTCGATAAGAACGATTCGGAGAGGTTCTCCGGCCGTACTCGATGGATCGCCTGTTCGCCTTCCTCAACACGAGGCTACGCCACCCGATTATCGTCGTCGGCGTGTGTGGATTGGCCGTGTCACTGGCGGTGTGCATGGGGATGCGGCAGTCTGAGCGCCAAGCGAAGTTCGAGACCTATGGGCGCGCGATACGCAACCGGGTGACGTCGATCGAGCGGGAGGCGCTGCAATCCTACGCGCTTCTCGACAGCGTGTCGCGAGCGCTCGATTCGCTAGACGCCGCGACGGCGCAACACCAGTTTGCGGAACGGGCGTGCCCATTCGCGCCCGCGGCTCGCGTCCGGCTGATCGGGTTCGCGCCCAAGTTGGAGACCGATTTCGAACTCGTCGATTGCGAAACGGGCGGCAAAGCGACCGTTCCGCTCCGGCCGGAATGGATTGCGGCGGTGGAAGCTAGGTCGAAGAAAGGCGCACCGGCGGCCACACCGCGAATCGAACTGACGCTCGGCGGAAAAGCGTCCGGCGTCTCGCTCGCGATCAAGCGAACGTCTTTGGGTTGGGTGGCCGTCGCGGTGGATCACGAGGCGCTACTCGAGCGTTCGACGCAGGTGTTCCATAGCTACAGCGTGCATGTGGGGCTGATCGACGCGACGCCTGGCCGCGCGGAAACGCCGCTGGCGTTCCTGAAATCGCGCAAGGAACCGCATCTCGAAGCCTCGCCGGCGGCCACGGCCGGGGAAGCGCGCCAAAGACCGGGTTCCGTCAGCGGCGAGATTCGTCTGCCGGGCGGCGAGGTTTGGATTTGCTACGGACTGCCGGGAACGGGACTGCTGACACCCCTGGCGCAAACCGGGCTCGGCGCGTTGATCGGCGGATGGACGACCACCGGGATGCTGATGTTCTATCTGCGGTCCTCGCGGGAACGCCGCCGGCAAATCGAGCGATTGGTGGAAGAGCGCACCCGCGAACTGGCCGACACTCGGGACAAGGCCCTGGAAGCGGTGCGGGCGAAATCGCAGTTTCTCGCCACCATGAGCCACGAAATCCGGACGCCGATGAACGGTGTGATCGGACTGGCGGAGTTGCTGGCGGCGACGCCGCTCGACCAGAGCCAACAGGATTTGCTGACCAATCTGCGGGGCAGCGCGCAGAGTCTGCTCGAGGTAGTGAACGATATTCTCGACCTCTCGAAGATCGAAGCGGGCAAATTCTCCATGGCCGAGGAACGGTTCGCGCTGGCGGATTCGCTCGACCGGGCCGTGCAACTGTTCGCGGTGATCGCCCGGCAGAAGGGCGTCGATCTCTCCTATCATGTACCGGACGAAGCTTGCCTCACCGCCGTCGGCGACGCGGGACGGCTGGGGCAGGTGCTGTCGAATTTGATCGGCAACGCCGTGAAGTTTACCGATTCCGGCTGGGTTTGGGTGGAAACGGAAACACTGAGGGTCACGCCCGGCGAAGCGTACTTGCGGTTCTCGGTACACGACACGGGCATGGGCATCGACGCCGAGACTCGCGCGCGGCTGTTCCAACCTTTCTACCAGGCCGATGCCACTTCGGCGCGTAAATACGGGGGTACGGGACTGGGGCTCGCGATTTCCCGGCAGTTGGTCAAGATGATGGGCGGCGAGATCGGAGTGGAAAGCGAGCCCGGGCGCGGCAGCAAGTTCTGGTTTACGGTGCGGCTTACCGATCCCGAATCCGACGCCGAGGCCCGGCGCGCGCCCGCGGGAATCGAAAATCTGCGCGTGGCGTTGATCGGCGAAAGCGGCGCGGTCTGCGCGGCGGACCGGTATCTGGAAATTTGGGGAATCGCCGTTCACCGGTTCGCCGATTGCTCGGAGGCGGCGGCCTACTTCCATAACCGGCTGCCGTCGATGGACGCTCGCGAGCGGTGGATCGCGATCGTGGACGTGACGCGCGAGGCGGTGATCGCCACTCGCGCCTATCTACAGGACCTCGACCTGTTCAACGTGCGCCTGGCGTGCATCTCGCCTTCCGGTATGCCGTACAAACTCGAGACGCCGATGCGGTTCGCGCCCTTGTGGTTACCGGCGCCGATCCGGCGGTCGAGGGTGCTCGAGACGATCGAGCGGATCGTGAATCCGGGCCGGGCGAAAGCCGCGGCGGCCGAAGAAGCGTTCGAAGCGCAATCGGCCAACTTGCTGCTGGTGGAGGACAATCCCGTAAACCAGAAGGTCGCACTCGGGTTGCTGCGCCGTTTGGGTTACGAGGCGGACGCGGTGTCGAGTGGGATCGAGGCGCTGGAAGCGGCGCGCGCCGGCAGTTACAGCGCGATCCTGATGGATTGCCAGATGCCCGGCATGGACGGGTTCGAGGCCACGGCCGCGATCCGGCGCCTGGACGGGCCGATGTCGCGCGCCCCGATCATCGCGCTGACGGCGAACGCCATGCCCGGCGACCGCGAGCGGTGTCTGCGGGCGGGGATGGACGATTACATCCCGAAACCCGTGCAAATCGACAAGCTCTCCGAAGTGCTGGAACGGTGGACGCGCGTGGCCGCCTGACGAGCCTCGCGTGATATTCTCAACAAGTAGTGCCTGCCGCTTCCGAAGCGCCCCTGAGCTTCCATCTCGAACAATACGACGGCCCTCTCGATCTGTTGCTGGATTTGATTCGTAAGCAGAAGATCGACATCTACGACATCCCCATCGCGAAGATCACCGAGCAGTATTCGGCGTACATGGCGCAGGCCGCCGAGTTGGATATCGAGCTTTCGGGCGAATTCGTTTATATGGCGGCGACGCTGATCCATATCAAGTCGAGAATGCTGTTGCCGCGCGATCCGGAACTCGAAAAGATCGCGCCCGAGGGGGATCCGCGCCGGGAGTTGGTGGACCGTCTGCTGGAACACCAGCGCTTCAAAGACGCGGCGGAGATGCTGCAGCAGAAGCGGATGATCGAGGAAGCGGTGTGGTCGAATCCGCAGATCGAGCGGTTTCTCGAAGAGAGCGAAGAGCCGGGCCTCGACGTGACGTTGTTCGACTTGGTGCGGACGTTCGAGACCGTGCTGGAGCGGCTGAAGAATCGCCCGGTCTACTCGGTGGACCGCGAGGACGTGACGGTGCCGGACATGATCGTGCATTTGCGCGACGTGCTCTCGCGCGCGCCGCGTTCGGAGCGCATTTCGGCGGCGGGACTGTTCGAACGCGCAAGGTCCCGGCGGGCGATGATCTGCCTGTTTCTCGCGATCCTCGAACTGGTGAAGCGGCAAGCGGTGGAGCTCAAGCAGAGCGAAGCGTTCGGCGATATCGATTTACGGCGCGCCTCGGGTTTCGAACAGGCGTTCGAGACCGAAACCGAAATGGCGGCGGCCACGGAAGAAGAATACCGATAGTCCATGGAAGAGACGGTTATGGAAGCGCCCTACCTTGTTGCGGCGGACGTTACGGCGGACGCGACGGCGAACGGGGCGACGGAAGGACAATCCGATCCTGCGCGGAAGGCGCTCCTCGAGGCGATTATCTACGTCACCGACGAACCTTTGTCGGCGGCGCAGATCGCGGAAGCGTTGAACGTTCCGCTGGAGACGGTGGCCCCGATTCTGGCGGAGTTGGTGGCGGAATACTCACAGCCCAGCCGTGGGTTGAGCGTGCGCGAGGTAGCGGGCGGCTACCAGATGTCCACCAAACCGGAGCATCACGAGGCGATTCGCGCGTTCGTCAAAAATCTGAAGCCGGCGTTTAAGCTGTCGCTCGCGGCGCTCGAGACGCTGGCGGTGATCGCGTATAAGCAGCCGATCACGGCTCCGGAAATCATGGAGATTCGCGGCGTGCAAGGGGCGGGCGTGCTGAAAACGCTGCTGGACCGCAAGCTGATCGCGACCTCGGGACGCAAGGCGGTGATCGGCAAACCGATCCTGTACAAGACGACGAAAGAGTTTCTGCTGCAATTCGGTTTGAAAGACGTGAGCGAGTTGCCGACGCTCAAAGAGTTCGAGGAATTGCGGCGCTTGGCCGTGAGCGACGAAGAAGTGTTGGGTTCGCAACCGCCCGCCGCCGCGTCCTCAGCGCCCGGAGATCCGGTAGAAGCGGCTCCCGATGCCTGAAGAGCGGCTGCAAAAGATCATTTCGCAAGCGGGCGCCGCCAGCCGGCGCGCGGCGGAAAAGATGATCGCCGAAGGGCGCGTCACCGTAAACGGCGAGATCGTCAGCGAATTGGGATCGAAGGCCGACCTCGATCGCGATCACATCAAGGTGGACGGCAAGCTGCTGCACCGTCCCAAGCGCTTGTTGTATCTGGCGTTCAACAAACCGGTGTCCGTGGTGACAACGCTGTCCGATCCGCAAGGACGGCACACGATCGTGCCCTACCTCAAGGGCTTGCGGGAGCGCGTCTATCCGGTAGGGCGATTGGATTACGCGAGCGAAGGGCTGCTGCTGTTGACCAACGACGGCGATCTGGCGAACGCGATTATGTCCAAGCGGTCGGGGATCGTGAAGACGTACGTCGTAAAGGTGAACGGCGCGCTCACGCCGGAGCAGGAAGAGCGTTTCCGGTCGGGTGTCGCGGTGGAAGGACAGCGGACGGCTCCGGCGCAACTCAAGCTCATCAAGAACGCGGTCAACCCGTGGTATGAAGTGCAGCTAACCGAGGGGCGGCAGAATCAAATTCGGCTGATGTTTAAGAATTTCGGGAGGCTTGTCGAGAAGCTGCGACGCGTCAAAATCGCGTTCTTAAAACTCGACGTTCCTCCGGGCGAGTACCGGCATCTAACAAGCGAAGAGGTCGCGAAATTCCGGAGGCTGCTGAAGCTTGACGATCCCCGAACTGCTGGCTAACTCGAAAACGATCGCCGTCGTAGGGCTATCGAGCGATCCCCTGCGCCCGAGCTTCGGCGTATCCGAGTATATGCAGAGCGTGGGGTATCGCATTATTCCAGTGAATCCCGCCGAGACGGAAGCGCTCGGCGAGAAGTCTTACGCGCGAGTGACCGATATTCTCGAACCGGTGGACATCGTCAATGTGTTCCGCAGGCCGAATCAGGTAATGGCGGTTGTCGAGGATGCGATCGCCAAAGGCGCGAAGGCCGTATGGATGCAGTTGGGCATCGTCAACGAAGAGGCGGCGGCGAAGGCTCGCGCGGCGGGGTTGTTTGTGGTGATGGACAAGTGCATCCTGGTGGAGCACAAGAGGCTGCGCGGATAAAATGCACAGGCCGCAGGCCGTTGTGCGCGCCAATCAACGTTGGCCGATACCGCTAGCGCCGCCGAGGAACGTGAGCACAGCGGGTCCTAGCGTGATCGCGAACAGCACCGGCAGGATGAACAGGATGATCGGAAAGAGCATCTTGATCCCCGCCTTCGCGATGGCTTCCTCGGCACGCAAGCGGCGGCGGTTCCGAAGGGAATCGGCGTAAACCTTCAAAGCCTGCGAGAGGCTAGTGCCGAATTTCTCGCTTTGCACAATCATCGCGGCCAGCGACTTGATGTCCTCGATTCCCGTCCGGCGGACCAGCTGGTTAAACGCCTTCGTGCGCTCCTGCCCCGCCTTCACCTGCATCACGACCGTGCCGAACTCGGCGGCGAGTTCCGGGTAGATAAATCGCATTTCTTCGCTAACGCGAAGCATGGCTTGGTCGATCGAGAGTCCGGTGCCGAGGACGATTCCGAGCAGGTCCACGGTATCGGGCAAAGCTTCTTGCAGCTTTTGGCGGTAGCGCTTGACTAACCGGTGAAGGATTTGTTTGGGGAGTAAGTAGCCGAGCAGTCCGGCGGCGACGAGCCCCCCGAAGCGGCTCGTAATCGGATTTTCGCGGCCGAGGTACAGGAACAATCCCACTAACGAAAGGAAGAAAAGAACGTTGAACAGAACGTAAATGGCGAGCGCCCGGCGATTGCGAATGCCGGCCTGTTTCAATTCGCGCTCGGTATCGTCCAGGTAGTCTTCTCCGCCGGGCACCAGACTGACGGCATAGAGTACGCCATTGGAAAATCCGCCGCCGGAGCGGCGGCGAGCGGTGCGCGTGGTGTTCGCCATCGCCGCGGATTGCAAGTCTTCGAGGCGTTCGGCCAGCGGGTCTTCGCGATTCTCGAATAGTTGCGCACCCGCCCAGACCAGAGTTCCGAGCACGAGAGTCGCGGCGAAGAAGAAAAGTAACAGCATCGCTAGAACTTGGGACTCGCCATTTTCCGGATCACGAGGATTCCGATTATCTCCGAAACGATCGCGTAGGTGAGGATCGTTTTGCCGCGTTCGTCTTTGTACAGAATTTCGATGAACTCGGGCTTCAGCGCCCAGAATCCCAACCCGACGACGATGGGCATGGAACACAGCAGGGCCGCCGACAAACGCTGCTGCGCGGTGCCGGCTTTGAGCTTCGCCGCGAGATTCAAACGCTCGCGAATGAGCAGCGCCAGATTCTCGAGCATCTCCACCATATTCGCGCCGGTTTGCCGCTGCAGAATCAGGCCGGTGATGAAGAACTTCAGGTCGATGATCGGGACGCGTTGCCCCAGGCGATGCAGCGCCTGCTCCGTCTGCGAGCCGAGCGCGAGCTCTTCCATCACCTTCTTGAACTCCATGCGCACGGGGTCCAGCGTTTCGCTCGCGATGGTCTCCAGTCCCGATTGCAAATTGTGCCCCGCCTTCATCGACCGGTTGAACAGGTCGATCGCGTCGGGCAGCAACTGCTCGAACCGGGCCAGGCGCTTCGCGCGCTGCCAGCGGATGTAGGCGATGGGAATCCAGGCGGCGAGAGCGGCGATCACAAGTTGGATCGACAGAATGTTTAGGCCGAACGCTCCGAGGATCAGGAATACGAAGAGCCCGGCGCCGAGGGAGAGCGCCAGGACGCTCGACGCCTTGTAGCGGAGGTTCGCTTGGTCGATCTGTTCCTGCAGCTTGTCGAGCGCACCGAACAGCGAGAAGAAGCCGCTCAAGAAATCGAACCGGCCTTGTTCGGGGCGGCGTACCAGATCCCCGCCGAATCCTCGTGCGACCGAGCCCGGCCGGGTTCGCAACTCCCGTAAACGGCGGCCTAGAGAATCGGCGGTCTCTCGTTTCGGCGTCACCCAAACGAGGTAACCCGCGCCGAGGAACGCGCCGAGGAAGATGAGGAACGCGGTGAAGAAGAACATCAGCGGTCCTTCACCGGATACACGTCCGAGAAGATCGAATCCGGGAGCTTCACGCCATAGGCGCGAAGGCGATCCATGTTGACGGACCGCACGCCGCGCCCGGTGAATTGGCCGACGGCCTTGCCCCGCGCGCTGACGCCTTCGCGGTCGAATCCGAACACCTCTTGCAACGCGATCGTGTCGCCCTCGACGCCGGTCACTTCGCTAATCGACACCACCTTCCGGGTGCCATCCGGCAAACGCGCCGTCTGCACGACGACATTCACCGCCGACGCCAGCATGTGGCGAATCACCTTATCGGGGATGTGTTGACTGGCCATCATCACCATGGTTTCAAGACGCGAGAAGCAATCGACGGCGGTGTTGGCGTGCGTGGTGGTCATCGATCCGTCGTGGCCGGTGTTCATCGCCTGCAACATGTCGAGAGCCTCGGAGCCGCGGCACTCGCCGACGATAATCCGGTCCGGGCGCATGCGGAGCGCGTTGATGACAAGATCGCGCTGCGTAATCGAGCCCGCGCCTTCGATATTGGTTTGGCGGGTTTCGAGCCGCACGATGTGTTCCTGCTGCATGGCGAGTTCGGCGGTGTCTTCGATGGTGACGATGCGTTCGGTTTCCGGGATGAAGCGCGAGAGGGTGTTAAGCATCGTGGTCTTGCCCGAACCGGAACCGCCGCTGACGACGACGTTCAAGCGCGCCTCGACGCAGCCGCGCAGAAAGTCGAGCATGGCGGCGGTGAAGGTTTCGTTCTTTACCAGGTCGTCCGTGGAGAGCAGCTTCTTGCCGAACCGGCGGATCGAGATCACCGGGCCGGTGAGCGACAAGGGCGGGATGACGGCGCAGACGCGGCTGCCGTCGGGCAAGCGAGCGTCGACGATGGGCGAAGAATCGTCGATCCGCCGGCCGATATTCGAGACGATGCGGTCGATGATGATGCGCACATGCGCTTGGTCCTTGAAGCGCACGTTGGTCTCGACCAACTGCCCGGCGCGTTCCACGTACACGGAATCGAAATTGTTAACGAGAATGTCGGAGATCGTGGGATCTTTCATCAACGGTTCGAGCGGGCCGAGTCCGAAGACTTCGTCGAGCACTTCCTCGACCAACCGGTCGCGCTCGCCGACAGTCATCGGCGTAGCCGATTCGCCGACGATCTTCTCCGCGACGGTGGCGATCTGATCGCGAACGCCTTCTTTGGTGAGCGTGCGGAGTTGATCGGGTGTCAGAGATCCGAGTAAGCGCGCGTGAATTTGGGTCTTGACGCCGAACCAACGTTCAGCGCCGCCGGGCGCGCGCTCAGCGCCGCCGGGCGCGGGTCTCGGAAGCGTGCGCGTCGTCATCGATTAGGCCGATTTCGCCAGCGCCGGTTTTTCGCCCGTGGCCTTGTCGACGAAAGCGCGGAACACGCGGTCCAGTTCGCCCGCCGCCTGGCGGTCCGCGACAAAAGGCCGGGATTTATTGATCGACTCGAGCACCGCGGCCGAAGGCGGAATGCCGTAGAACACGGGCTGATTGAGCGTCTGCACGATCTGCTCGAGCGTCGCGAATCCGCTGGGCGGTTTCTTTTGGTAGCGATTCACCACCACTTTGAGTTGATCCTGATTGAATCCCATCCGCATTAAGAACGAGATGTAGCGTTGCGCGTTGCGGATGGCGGGGAACTCCTGCGTGAGAACCAGGAAGACGGTGGCGGAGCTCTGCAGGGCCGCATAGACCAGGTCGTCGGCGATCCCCTTACCGGCATCGACGACGATCGATTGATACTTCTCGATGAGAAACGCCGAGAATTCGCGGAACATCGCGTCGGTGAAGTAGAGGCGATTTTCGAGCGCCTCGGGCGGACCGACGAAGTAGAACCCCAGCGGGTCGCGCGCGACGAACCCCTCGAAAAGCGCCTGATCCAGCCGGTTCAGATTCTCGGCTACCTCGGCGAGCGTGTGCTGCGGCGTTACTCCCAACTGCATCGCCACGTCGTTGGCCATGAAATCGAGATCGACGAGCACGGTGTTCCGCTTGCGCTGCGCCAGAACGCCCGCGAAATTGACCGCCAGGGTCGTGGCGCCGACGCCGCCCTTCGCGCCCAGGAAAGCGTACATCTTGCCGAGACCGCTCGCCAGATTCAACGCACGCCGGGGTGTGCGGGCGATGCGGTCCATCGCCTCGCGAAACTCGCTGCGTTTCAGCGGCTGCAACAGAAAATCGCTCGCGCCCGCGCGGACCGCCGCGATAACGCTATCGCCATCGGCGTGGAAATTGGAAGCGACGATGTAGAGGTCGGGGATCGCCTGCTTGACCTTCTCGACGGCCTTGAGAGCCGTTTCGTTATCCGCCGCGAGATCGACCAATAGCGCGGCCTCGGGATGACGTTCGAGTTCCTGAGTGACGCGGATGTAGAGGTTGCCCGAGACGTCGGGAAACTCGGCGATCACCTTCCCGTTGGCCACGTTGAGCAGGCCCTCGCGGACTGTTTCTCGGAAATGTTCATCGGCGGAGGCGACGATCAAGGAAACGGACATAGGTTTCTCCTAAGGCTGGCACGCGGCGGTTTCGGCGTCGCAACCGGCGCTCTCGACGGCGAGCGAAGTTTGGAAGTCGGGCATGCGGACGGGCGGCAAACCCAGGTAGGCGACGAAGCCGCGGAATTCGTAATTGGCTACCGCGACCTTCACCACGTCGGGCACGCAGGCGGTGGAACAATCGCCGTCGCAGGTGAACTCGGTCAATTCGCCCGATTCCGGATTGCGGGCGTAGTAGAGCACCTGGATTTCGGCGGGACCGCTCACAAACTGCTCGCGATCCCAGGTGAGCGGAACGTTTTGCCGCATCCAAGTGAGCACATTGCCCGCGCCGTTCTGCCAGCAGTGGGACACGGCGTAGCGCGCCCCCTCGCGGGTGAAATCGGAAATCGAGTGCCACGTCCAGAGAAGCAGCGCGGTGTAGATCATGGCGAAGGTGACGGGCACGAGGATGGCGATGTAGGCGAGCGCGAACTCGGTGGCCGCCTGGCCTTTTTTGCCTCCGCTAGCGTTCCGGCTTTGGCCGCGGGCGCTTCCGTTACGTCCCTGCATAGGGCATCCTGATCTGCGGCCGCAGAATAATCGGCTCGAAATTGACGAACGGCACGGCGAGGCGCACCGGGTAGCCGTCGGCGAGCGAGACGACGACGTAACCGGGAGCCGTGCCGCCTTGCGCGAGATCGCAGCCCGTTACGGAGCATTCGCATGCCGCTAGAGAGTCCGAAGCGGCGTCGTAACGCTCGATTCCGATGCGGATGTTCGCGGGTTCGAGATTCGGCACCAATGGCGCGCCAGCGGGATCGTTGCCGCCCGTGATCGCGAACGTTTTGGCGATGGCCACTGTCGCGTCGCCGTCGTCGCAGAAGTTTACCGCTTGGCGCGAGCCGACGTAGCTGGCGACGGTCGTCAAGATTTTGTTGAGGGCGTAGTAGGTGTAGCTGATACGCGCGAGTTCCACCATGCCGAAGAGCAGCAGGAATAGCAGCGGCAACAGCATCGCCGATTCGATGAGAGACGAGCCTCTTTGTAAACCGGAAGGTCTCATCGCAACAGCACCGCCCTTCCCGGACCGCTCGAAATCGAGCAGCCCGAAAATCGTCCTTGTTTTAGCGGCACCACGCTGCCGATGTACATCGCGGGGAAGCGCGCGTTGGGCGTGTCGAAATTCAGGACGTTGGTCCCGTTCGAAGGCTCGATCAGGAACTGCCGGAAGCCGAGCACGGTCATTTCGGTGGTGGCCGCCAGCGCATCGACGATGGGTACGGTGATCACGCGGCGGCGATTGCCGGTATACGCCGCGTAGTCGTCGAGATCGTTGACATCGCTATCGACGGGAAAGACGGTTGAGAGCGTGCCCACTTCGGCGACGGCGTTGCACGCTTCGATGGGCACGGAATCGAATCGCGATTGCAGCCCGCAGAAATGATTGCGAACGGAGTTCTGCACACCGCCCGCGCTGCAGGCCAGCACGCTCGCGCTAGCCCATAAGAGGTGCGTCGAATTGATTTGGAAGCACGCCCGGGCTTCGCTCGAGTTGGCGGGCAAACCGCCCGAGCCGACACGGTACAGCTGCGAAGATTCGTCGGCGAACAACGTCGCCTCCGGGTTGTTTTTGTCGAGCAGCAGGTACGGAATGCGCTGCGAGGTGTTGGCGAGGGCCGCGGGAACCGGCGCGCCGGTGCATTGATAGCCGAGCGTGTACCGCGTGCCGCGCACGAATCCGAAATCGACGGTGTCGTCGGCGGCGAGCGGCGCGATGGCGATCGCCTCGATCCCGCATGCCGTGCAGAGCGGGGCGCTCATCCCGGCCACGGATCGCATCGCCACCGGAGTTTTGCGCTCGAAGCCGAGGGGGATGAGCCCGAAAAACAAAAGCGGCGCGTCGGCGCGCAAGGTCACACGAGCGTGGCGCGCGGCGGAACCGGAGACCGCCGAACCCGAGATATCCTCGCCTTCGCCGATCGCAGCGGAAGCCGTATCGAAGTACTGCGTGTCTTCGATGGTGGAGGTAAGAAATCCGGTGTCCTGCCCGATCGTCAGTCCCGCGAAGTCGTACTTGTTGCCGAGTCCGTTCGCGGTCTCGACGGCGCGCAAAGCGGCGGCGGTGGCGAGTTCCGTCGATTGATCCGTGCCGCCCAGCTCAAGCGCGGCGGAAAGCGCCATCGCATTCGCGGCGTTCTTCAGTTCGCCCTTGATGAGGTAGATCCGTCCGAGATCGACGGCTAAACCCATCAACACCAGGAGCACGGGCGTGAGGATTACGACCACTTGGATCGCCACCGCGCCTTTTGTAAGATCGCGCAAAACGGACTCGACGGCGGCGATGCCGCAGCCGGCCTTTGCGCTTTTGGCCGACTCTCGACTACGGCTTCGGCGCGGCTGGTTCCTGATGGCCACGGGGTCCTTGGAATTGCGGTTTCGGCGGAGCCTTCTCGTCTTTCGATTTGCCGAACGGCCGGAAGGTTTTCTTCTGGGCGTCCTTTTGTTTCTGCTCGGAAACGGTGGGCAGAAACGTCTCGACGGTCTCGGGGAGCGAAGCGCGCTCCTCGGGCGTCAGCGGACGTACGAACCGCGGCGTGATGACGACGAGCAGTTCGTCGTTGGTCTTCCGCGTCGAGCGCGAGCGGAACAATTGCCCGAGAATCGGAATGTCGCCCAGCCCCAGCACTTTGTTCATCACCTGGATGACGCGATTGTCGATCAGACCGGCGATGGCGAAACTCTCGCCGTCTTTCAACACCACTTCGGTTTCCGCACGCCGTGTGGACAGGGCGGGAATCAAGGTTCCCTGCACGTTCACCGAGTTGGTGTAATCGAGCGCGCTCACTTCGGGACGGACCTTCAGGCGGATCGCACCGGTGGCGGTGAGCGTGGGCGTAAATCCGAGTTGCACGCCGAAGGGCCGGAACTGGACGGTAACGACGGGCGCGACCGCTCCGCCGGTGGCCGTCGCCTGCAGTACGGGGAACGGAAACTCGCCGCCCGCGACAAAGCTCGCTTCCTTGCCCTCGACGGTAATTAAGTTCGGCTCCGCGAGAATTTGTAACAGATTGCGCTGTTGCAGCGCGCGCACCGTCGCGCCGATGTTCAGGTCCGGGCGGAAGACGAAGATGTTCAGCAAATCCGCGAAATTGATGGTCGTGTTCGCGAACTCCTGATTCTGAAATTGCAGTTGGCTGATTCGCGGCTGCTGGTATTGCTGCGTCGAAGTGGAGCCGAGCATCGTCGGATTGCGGCTAATGAAGTTGAAGCCCAGTTCCGAAAGATTCGCGCGGTCCACGGCGGCGAACTTGACGTGCAGCAGGATTTGCTTCGGGTCTTCGGCGGCCGGCACGGCGATCCGGTTCACGACTTTTTTCGACCGCGTGGAGGCGATCGCGGCGGCGCGTTCGGCGGCATCGAGCGAAGAGGCGCTGCCCGAGAGCACGATCGTTTCGGAGTTGCCGGTAAAGGCGATCTTCTCTTGCGGCAAGTCGCGCTTGAGGTCGGCGGCGAGGTCGGAATCGAACTTCGAGAGAATTTCGGGATCGGCCTTCACATCGACGTTAAATCGCGCGGGCGCACTGCCCGTCTCCCACACGATGAGCGTGGTCTTGCCGGGGCTTTTGGCGTTCACCATCACCTCTTGCGGCGAGACGACGATGGCGTCGGCGATCTTCGGTTCGGCGATCACCACCCGCGTAATCTCGCGCGCGAAGGTGAGCAGTTCGCCGCGTCCTTCGAGGAGAGTCACGTCCCGTACGGGCTGCCCAAAAGCGGCGATAGCGGCGAGCGCGGCGATGAGGCGGGCGAGGTTCATTTATTTGTCGAACACTTCCTGTACGTGTTTGTCGCCGCGGTACACGTCGATCACGGTCTTCGGCGGCGCGGGCGGCGGAGCGGGCTTCTTAGGCGCGGCGTCCTGGGCGGTGAGGTCGTTCCAAGCGCGATCGTCGCGAAGGTTCGCCGGCACCCCGCGTCCTTTGCGCGGCTTGTTCAAGTAAGGATCGAGCAGATCGCCGGTGACCGGCTGCGGATCGGCGACTTGCGAACGATCGAGCGGATTACGCAAGGCGAGGCTGATTTTGCCCTGGTTCTTTGCGAGTTCGAGTTTGCCCGCTTCTTCGGGCGTGACGAGAAGGGTCACCGATTGCGTCGCGGGCCGCGGCCCTTTGGTATCCAGGTTCTGCGCTTCGGTGACGCGGCCCACCGAGAGCACGGCGATGTCTTGCAGAATCGTCGTGGTGAGCGCTTCGCTCATCGATCCCGCGCGAGTGAAAAGCACGTCCACATGGGCGCGCGGCTGGATCAGGCCGGCGGCTCCCGAAGCGTCGGCGACGGCGACGCTCACGGCGCGCTTACCGGCGGCGATCAACGCGGGCACGCCTTCGATGCCGCCGATGGAGGCGATTTTCGCGGTAGTGATCACCTCGTTGGCGGAAACGGGGTAAATCAGCGGACGGTCGAGAGCGGCGGCCGGATCGCGAATCGCCGATACGGGAGCGTCCTTGGCGGCGAGCGTCACCTGCTTCAAGTGCGCTTTCGTCAGCCGCGTACCCGCGCTTAAGTCGCGCGACGCCGCCCAAACTTGCGCCATCGCCTCGCTCTTCGGGGCCGCCGTTCGAGACCACAAGAACCAAGTCAGCAGCGCCGCGCAAAGCGCCGCGCCACCGAAGATAAGCAGGATCCTCTGGCGGTCCATCTATTTCTCCAAGAGCACCGCGGCCGGGTCGGCGGTCATTCGCTTCCACCCGCGCGCTTCGAGCGCCGCTAACAATGGAGCGTCGGGCGGCACGAGCGCGTGCGTGAAGTTCCAACGGTCGAACAGGGCTTGCCAGCCGGGCCGGACCTCCACCATGCGAATGTACTCCTTCATAAACTCGACTCCATAGAAATCGCTTCGGCCGTCGAAGAACACCGGTCGTCCCGCAGCGTAGATCAAGTATCCGCCGAATTTGTCGGGCGCGAACAGGCGGGCGGTTTCGGGAATCGCGCGCGCCGACGAAATGGGAAACTCCGAAGCGGGAAACTCCGCGCCGCGCACGAGAAACGCCGCGAGCAGCATCACGGGCACGAGCGCCCAGCGCCCGCCGAGGGTCCGGTCGATGGCGCGCAAGTTATCCGAGTAACGGAAGAAGCTTTCGAACCGCGGGTAAGCGCGGCGGGTCCACGTCGAAATCGAGGCGACGGCCAGCGGCAATACACAGACCGCGAGAACGGGCAGTCCCCGAGCGGATCGAAGCGCGACGAGGACAAACAGCGCGATGACGATCGCGCGCGAGTAGCGCTTCTGGACCAGCGCGAAGACCGCTCCCGCCGCGCACACCAGCAGCCCGGCGAGAATCCAGCCCGCGCCATCCGCTTGAAAATTGAAAGTCTGAAACTCGGCGATGCGTTGCAGCAGTTCACGGTCGGTCAAGTAGCGAATCGTATGTTTGTGCAAACGCCAGCCGTAGGGATTGAGGAACGACCCGGCGAGCGCCAGTGCCGCGAGCGTCCATCGCCGGTAAACCGCCAAAACGATCGGCGCGAGAAAGAAGCTTGCGTGTACGTTCGCCCAAACCGCGCCGAGAACGGGCGCGATCCACCATCGGCGAGGGCCGCGCTCGCACCACAGGATCGTCCCGATAAGCAATAGCCACCCGATCACATGCGGACGCGCGAGCCAATGCAACTGGGCCGTCGAAATCGCGATCGGGAAGCCGAGCAGCGCGAGCAGGAAGCTCGATCCGGCGGCCCAATGCAACTCGAACCACAAGAGCGCCGACGCTCCGATCGCCATCGCGTAGAGCCAAGCCACCCCAGGCAATCCGGCGGCGCGATGAGCGAGAGCGGTTAGTACGTCCGCGCCCCATTCCCACGCGAACCAAGGGGCGCGCGGGCGCGAGAACGAATAAGGATCGGTATAGGGCGGACGGCCGTCGGTCAAGATGGATTCCCCCGTGCGGATGTGCCAACCTGTATCCGCGTCGCGAAACAATCGCCGGGGACCGTCGTAGAGCGTCAGACACCACACGACGGCGAGCGAAGCCAGCGAAACGGCGGCGTTAGGCGGAAGCCGCGCGGTCAAGGGCCCTTTACGCGCCCGTCGCGCCGATCGACGTCAGGCCCTGCGTGATCGAGGAGTAAAGACTCACGACGGCGGTGGTCAGCTGATTCACGGTGGTAATCAGCGCCAACCCCACGGCGGCGACGATCAGGGCGTACTCGACCAAATCCTGGCCGTCTTCTTCGCGCGCGAACCTCGCCAGCGCTTTTTGCGCGAGGAGGCCGAATTGACGGCCGAACTCAAGGCCGAACTCAAGGATGGTGTTCATTGTCTTGTTTTCCTTTCCATTCACCTTAGCGGGACCGCCCGCGCGCCGCAACCGTGGGCGCGGGGGCCGGATCCTGGCGGACCAACCAACCTTTCATCGCGCGCATCGCCCGGGAAAAAGCGTTCGGATTCTTGGCCGGCGACACCGCCGCCGGACCGCCATCGAGCTTCGCCACCGCGTCGAGGTTGGCGAGCGTTTCGGGCGAAGGTCCGGCTTCGCGCAGCGCGAGCGCCAAGTGTTCGCGAGCTTCCGCGGCGCGGCCCTGTTCGATCAGCGCGGCCGCCAAATTATTGTGCGCCGCCGCCGGACCGCCCATCGACTTCCAATGCTCAAGGGCGCGCTCCGCTCCGCCGGGCATGTGGGCGAGCGTAAGCGCCAGATTCCCGCGCGCGATCCCGGATCGCGGAGCGATTTTCAGCGCCACCTCGAAACACTCGACCGCTTCGGCATGGCGCCGCTGCAGAAACAGGTTATAGCCGAGATTGCTATAGAGCGCCGCGTCGCCGGACGCGAGCCGGAGCGCGGCCCGATGCGCCGTTTCCGCGGCTCCGTAATCGCCCGCGCCGTCGCGCACGATGCCCAACGTCGACAGGATCGCCGGAGAAGGATCGGGAGCGGCTTCGAGTTCCGCCGCCGCCTCTTTCTCCAAACCCAAACGGCGCAAGTTGCGGACGACGCCCAATCGCGCCGCTTCGTCCGATGGCCGGTCGCCGAGAATCGCCCGGTAGTGCTCGATCGCCAATTCTGGCGCGCCCACGCTCTCGAATCGCCACGCGAGTTTCGCCCGGCTGACGCGGTCGCGCGGATCGCGGACGAGGGCGCGCTGCCATTCGCGAACTTCGAGATCGCCGTCCCCCGCTTCGATCGCGTTTCGGACTTGCCGGGCGGTGGCGGACGGCGCGGCGGGCGGAGTCCAGGTATAGGGAGAGCGGGCGCACCCTAGAAGCGTCAAACCGCAAAGTCCAAGCGCTACCCGGGTCATTCGGCTTTCCCGATCTCGACCTTCTCAAACTCCAATTGATCGCCGGGCATCGATCCCGTGGCTAGCGCCGTGCCCGCCGGAAGTTCCAGAACCGAATGGGCGCGCAGGCACAAACTCATTCGCCGCTTCGCCATCGAGTGGCGGATTTTGACGATCGTTTTGCTCTTGCTTAGATACACGACATCGATCTCGAACTTCATCCCGAACGTATGCACCGCCTCGCAGGGCACGATCCAGAGTCCGTCGCCCGGCTCCAAACGGTCGTGCTTCAGCAATCCTGTGCGGCGCAGCGAACTCGAATCGGCCACCGCGGCCCGGGACGCGAGTTCCCGCTCCCGAGTCCGGTTCCAGACCCGAATCCGGCGCAGTGGAATGGAACCCCGTTCGCCTGTAATTGTTGCGCCCTCAAACCGTTAGAAAGTACTAATCCAGGAACTTCCCACCCCGGTCAGGGTTTAGACTAGCGGACTGGGGATGAGTTTGCAACGCAATCGAGTACTGGAGCGCGCCCGGGCCGCCACGCTCCTTTTGGCGGGACTTTCGGCTGGGCTTTTGGGGACGCTCCGCGGCCAAAGCATCGTGACCGGACCAGTGTTCGGCGAAGTGGTGAATCTGGGCGGCACGCCTTCCGACATCGTCGTCGACGAGTTGCGCGGGCGGTTGTATCTGGTGAACTCGAACGCGAACCGCGTCGATGTCTTCGACTACCGCCTGAAGAAGGTCACCGGCTCCATCCCCGTCGGCAGCTTTCCGCTGGCGGCGACGATGTCGCCCGACGGCGCATTTCTCTACGTCACCAATACGCAGGCTTCGTCACTGGCGGTGGTCGAACTGGGGCCGGATCGCGTGCAGCAGTACATCAGCCTTCCGGCGCGTCCCGAAGGTGTGGCCGTGGGCAACGACGGCCGGGTCCTGATCACCACGCAAGGGGCGGGTTTGAATAATGCGACCAACACTCTCTTGCTGTACGATCCCCGGCAAGCCGTGTCGCAACAGTTGACCGCCGTACCCTCGCCGCCGACGATCTCGACCCCCAATCCGTTGCCCGCCGTTTTCGTGGGACGCCCGGCGACCCCGTTCCCCGGCCGCCTGATGCCGACTCCGGACGGGAACTTTATCATCGGCATGGTGGCCATCAACCAGACCACCACCAGCGCCAATACCACCCTGTTCGCCTACGAAGTCGCCTCCGGCACCGTGCTGCGCAACCGGCTGGTGACGGGGCAATCGACGGTGCTCTCACAATCGCCCGACGGCGGGCGGTTTATGGCCGGATCGACGCAGTACGATTCGGCGACCCTGGCGGTGAACGCTCAGATGAACGTCGCCAACATGCCGTTCTTTCTGAACGGGACGTTCAGCCAAGCTTTCAACGTGCAGGCGAACTTCGGCGGCAGCGTGTTTTCGCCGGACGGACAGACGCTCTATAGCGCGTTTAACAACGCGGCGACCGGGCAGCGGACCACGGCCGGAATCCTCTTCGTATCGAGCCCCCGGAATCTATACACGCGGCTGGGCGTCCGTTTGCCGGAAAGCGTTTTGGGCCGCATGGCGATCTCCTCGGACGGCGCGACGGCTTGGGCGCTATCGGAATCCGGAATTCTCGTTTTGCCGGTCGCCAGCCTTTACGACTATCCGATCCTCGAGCCGGAGACCAATACCGTTTTCCTCGCCATCGACGATTGCAACAAAGGGCTGGCGCGCGCTTCCGTCCGGATCGGCAACGCGGGCAAAGGAAAGCTGACCTACGCGGTGGGCAATCCCGGCGCGGCGCTGGTGGCCGAGGTGTCGAGCGGAGTCGCTCCATCGTCCATTCGCTTTACGATGGAGCCGGGACGCGCGGGCGTTAACCGGCAAGCGGGCACCAATCTCTATACCGGATCGGCCAACAACCAAGGCGCTCCGGTGAACGTATTTCTTTCGTCGGCCGAGGCGGTCAACCTGCCCCCCGTCATCCGCGTCTACATGAATTTCCGCAATAGCGATCAGCGCGGTTTGGTGTTCCCCGTCCCCACTTCGCTTTCCGCCGGAGAGGGGCTTTACGATCTGGTTCTCGACGAAGCGCGCCAAAGGCTGTATGTCACCAACGCCGGGTACAACCGGATCGAAGTCTTCGATACGGCCCGGCTGAAGTTCCTGGAACCGATCGAAACGGGGCAGTTACCGCACCAGATGGCGATGTCGCTGGACGGATCGACGCTCTACGTCGGCAATACGGGCGGCGAATCGATCCAGATCATCGATCTCGAAACGCAACGCGTTACCGGCGCGATCGAGTTTCCGGCGATTCCCCGCGCCGGCAATCAAGCCGTCATTCGGCCGCTGGCGCTGGCGATGGGACTTTCGGGATTGCAGTTCCTGATGTCGAACGGCGCGTTCTGGAAGGTGATCGGAACCACGGCGATTCCGCGCACCAACGTGAACAACTTCCCGCCCGCCACCATTCCCGGCCCGCTTTACATGGCCGCGTCGCCCGGCGGCGAGCGGATCGTCGCTTTGTCGGGCACCGGCGTCGCCTATTTGTACGACGCGCTGTCCGATACCTATGTCAACTCGCGGCAAGTGTGGAACCAGACGCCGATCAGCTATTTCGGCCCGCTGGCCGCCGCCCCGCAGAACGCCTTCTACCTAGCGGGGGGCATGATCCTTAGCCCCGCCTTGACACCGATTGGAGGAGCGGAGCGTCCGGGTACCACCACCGTGGCCCCACCCACCACTCCCGGAGTTCCCCCCACGACGACGACGGTCAGCTTGGGGTTGCGTAACGTCGCATCGGTGTACCCTCTGACCGAAACTTCGTTTCTGCGCATGACCACGCCGGTTCGCCAGAACATCACCGCCGCCACGCGCGACGACGCCCGCACCACGCTTGAATTGGTCGATGTCCGCACGCAGTCGGAGCAAGTCGCCGCCATTATTCCCGAGAATCCGGCGAACAACGTCTTCGGCGGCAATCGCGCCAACGTGCCTTCGCGAATGATGGTGGTGGACTCCAAAGGCACGGCGTACATGATTACGCTCTCGGGTTTGGTGGTGACGCCGCTGGCCCAGACGAACGGTTCCACGCAGCCCCGGATTCCCAACGGCGCGCGCGGCATCGTTAACTCGATCGACGGCACACAAACTCTGCGCCCGGGATCGTTTGTCACCGTCTCGGGCGTTAACCTTAGCGCGATCGCCACCGCAGACACACTTCCGCTTCCCACCGTGCTCGGCGGGTCTTGCGTCACGTTTAACGACATCCCGCTGCCATTGATCCAGACGGCGCCGGGCCAGATTTCGGCGCAGATTCCGGCGAATGTACTGCCGGGGGCGAACGTGGTGCAGGTCCGGTCTCTCGCCAACGCCCAAGCGAGTGAACCGGTAGTCGTTAACGTTTCTCGTCCGTAAGGTTTTTTCGTCACGGATTCGTCCGTTCCGCCGATACCGTTTAGTGATGCTGTACGGGTCCGGCTGTAGGCTGGCGCGGACCGCTCCGATAGCGCTCCTCTGCTGTTCCGGTGCGGTAGCCCAAACTCCGCTTACCTTAACCGAGTACAGCCAAGTCCTCGCGCTCGACGCCGCCGAAGCCGCCCGGGGCTATCCGGTAAACGTGGAAGGCGTCGTCGTCCACAAGTTCGGAAGGGCGGGCGTCGTCATTCAGCGGGGCACAACCGGGCTCTTCGTAAGGGCGGCGGACGTAATTCCCATTCAAACCGGCGACCGCATCCAAGCGATCGGGAAAACCGAACCGGGCGGATTCGCGCCCATTGTGGCAGCGGATTCGATTCGATACCTGGGACGGGCCGGACTTCCCACGCCCCGCCGGGCGACTCTCGGCGACCTGCGCCGCGGGTTGGCCGAGAACACGCTCGTTGAGGTAACCGGGCAATTCGCGTCGGCGGAAAAAGCCGAGGGCGAGGTTTTGTCGTTTCGTCTCGAAACTCCGGAAGGCCCGCTACCGGTTACCTGTCCGATTCCCAACGGTTTCGATCCTCGCCCCTACATCGACGCCCAAGTGCGCGTTGTAGGAACGGGCGGCGTCCGGTTCAACCGTTGGCGGCAGCGGCTGAATCCGGTGATTTTCATGTCGACGATCGGCGATCTTCGCCTGATTCGCCCCTCGCAACGCGATCCGGAATCGGTACCGCTTACCGGCATCGGCTCCATCCTTACGCACGGCGCGCCCGGATTGGTTCGGGAGCGGGTCCGCGTGCGGGGCGTAGTGACGCTGGCCGACCGGGAGATAGGGGTTTACATCCAGGAGTCGGGCCGCGGAATTGCCGTCGAACAATTGGCCTCGAACGACGTGCGGGTGGGCGAGCGGATCGAGGTTTGGGGCTTTCCGTCGGTCACTCCTTCGGGCACGGTCGTCCTTACCGATCCTTTGGTGAAGCGGCTCGGATGGGGATCGCCGGTGCAGCCGGCGCAAACCAGCGTCAAGAATTTATTGGGCGGATATCTGGAATCGGCTCTGCTTGCCGTCGACGCGGAGTTGGTGGAAGCGTTTCACGCACAGCAGCGCCTGGAATTGTTGCTCCGCGACGGCGATCAAACTTTCGGAGCGCACGTGCCCTTGCCGAAAGGGGCGGCGCCTCTTTCGATCCCCTCCGGCAGCCGGGTCCGCGTGGTAGGCGTGGCGCGGGCCGAATGGACGGGCGGACAATCGCCGCGAACGGTCCAATTGATCGCGCGGAGCGCGCGGGATGTCGCCGTTCTCGCGCCACCGATATGGTTCCGGCGTGTTCCCTGGGTCCCGGTCGCCTCCCTGATCGTCGCGTTTTTCGCCGTGGCCTTCGGCTGGGTACGGCTGCTGCGCCGGCAGGTGCGGCTGCAAACCGAGGCACTGCGCGCCAAGCACGCGCAACTCGAAAAAGCGATGGAAGACGCGCAGGCCGCCGCCCGCGCCAAGAGCGAATTTCTCGCCAACATGAGTCACGAGATCCGTACGCCGATGAATGCGGTGATCGGGCTCACCGGCCTGGTCCTGGCCACCGAACTCGATCCCGAGCGGCGCGGCTTTGTCGAGATGGCGCACGGCTCCGCGAAAAGCTTGCTCGACCTGTTGAACGATATGCTCGACTTCTCGAAAATCGAGGCGGGCGGGTTGAAGCTGGAACCCGCCGAGTTCGCGTTCGAGGAGACGGTAGAGCGAAGCGTGCAGATGCTCGCGCCGCTGGCGCACGAAAAAGGATTGGATCTCGCGTTACGGATGCCGCCGCGCCTGCCCGCAACGCTCTGCGGGGACGGTCTGCGGTTACAACAAGCGCTGGCGAATCTGATTGCGAACGCCGTCAAGTTCACCGAGGCGGGCGAGATCATCGTAACCGTGCGCGAAGTGGCGTTGCGCCAAGGCGAGGCCGAGTACGAGTTCGAGGTGGCGGACACCGGCGTCGGGATCCCAGAAGACAAACTCGAGCGCGTGTTTCAAGGATTCGAGCAGGCCGACACGTCGATGACGCGCCGGTTCGGCGGCGCGGGACTGGGGCTGACCATCACCCGCCGCCTGGTCGAACTGATGAACGGCACGGTCACGGTCGATAGCCGGGAAGGGTTGGGCAGCCGGTTCCGTTTCCGCGCCGTGTTCGGGTGGGACGGAGCGGAGCCCGTAGCGCCGAGGCTCGATTCGCGGGCCGCGGGCAAGCGCGTGCTGGTGGTGGACGATCACCTGCCCGCTTGTGTGGCGCTGGCCGAGACGATGGAGGCTTGGGGCTTGCGGGCCGTCCCATGCGACAGCTTCGAAACGGCGATGGAAGAGGCGAACCGCGGATTCGATTTCTTGGTGCTCGACGCGCGGCTGCCGGGAGCCGGAGCGTTCGGCCTTCTCCGTGCCTTGCCGCCCGGTTCGGCGCAACGCTCCGTGGTGGCGGTGCCGGCCTGGAACGCGCGAGAGGCGGTGGAGGCGTGCGCGGCCCACCGCGTCGCCCGCCACTTAATGTCGCCCTTGCCGAGAAAAGCGCTGGCCGAGGCGCTGAACTCGATCGCCTCCGAAATCGCAGTCCAGAGCGCCCCGGCCCCCGCTCCGGCATCGGTTCGCGAACGGGAAAGTCTGGACATTCTGGTGGCCGAGGATAACCGCGTCAACCAGGTAGTGATTCAAAAAATGCTGGAGCGCGCGGGCCATCGCGTCACCATCGCCGCCAACGGAAAAATCGCGGTCGAGACGCTCGAGAAAAAGCCCTTCGACGTGGTGCTCATGGACATCCAGATGCCGGAGATGGACGGTCTCGAAGCGACCCGTGTCATTCGCGCCCGCGAGCGCGGCAGCCATATCCCGATCGTCGCCGTCACCGCGCACACCATGGCGCATCATCGCAATCTGTGCCTCGAAGCGGGTATGGACGACTACGTCACGAAACCGCTGAACGAGAAAGAATTGCTCGCCAAGATCGCCGCTTCGACGGCGGGCCAACTCGCCACCGCCTGATATCCTGGAAGTGGAACTCCCGGTTCCATCCCCATTGAAAGTCGGATTCGTCAGTCTCGGTTGTCCTAAGAATCTCGTCGACACGGAAGTGATGATGGGCCAGTTGACCGCTCGCGGTCACGAACTCACCCCTCGCCCGGACGAAGCCGACGTGATCGTCGTCAACACGTGCAGCTTCATCGACCCCGCCAAGCAAGAATCGGTGGACACGATTCTCGAAATGGCGGAGTTCAAGAAATCGGGCCGCGCGCAAAAACTGATCGTCGCCGGTTGTCTGGTGGAACGATATCGCGGCGACATTCGCAAGGACTTGCCCGAAGTCGACGCACTGATCGGGACGAACGAACTGGAGCGCATCGCGAGTCTCGTCGACGGTGTAGGCGGCGACGGATCGGCAGCTACTCCGTACCTCTATCACGACCTGACGCCGCGCGTGCTCACGACACCGCGCCACTCCGCTTACATCAAGATCGCCGAAGGTTGCGACCATCCCTGCACGTTCTGCGTGATTCCGCAGTACCGCGGCGCGTTCCGCTCGCGCCGGTTCGAAAGCGTCGTCGCCGAGGCCACGCGTCTGCTGGGGCAAGGCGTGCGGGAGCTGAATCTGATCGGCCAGGATACGACGAGCTATGGCGAAGACCTCGGGCTTCGCGACGGCTTGGCGAAATTGCTCGCGCGCCTGGGATCGATCGAGGCGGAGCGCCCTTACTGGGTGCGCTTCCTCTACGCGTATCCCAATCGCGTCACGCAAGAGTTGCTCGATACGATCGCCGCGCACAAACCGCTGGTTAAGTATCTGGACATGCCGCTGCAGCACGCCTCGCGCGAGGTCCTGAAACGCATGAAGCGCGGCTCGCACGGCGACGCGTTTCTGAAGCTGCTCGATCGCGTGCGCGCGACGATTCCCGGCGTCGCCATCCGCACGAGTTTCATCGTCGGCTTTCCGGGAGAAACGCAGTCCGATTTCGAGGAACTGTGCCAGTTCGTCGAAGCGGCGAAGTTCGACCGGTTGGGGGTATTCAAGTATTCGGACGAAGATACTTCGGCGAGCTACGCGCTCGACGGCAAGGTGGACGGACGCGCCATCGAGAATCGCCGCCGTGCGCTGATGGCCATCCAGCGGCGTATTTCCGCGAAGCGTCATCGCACACTCGTGGGCCGCGAGTTCGACGTACTGGTGGAAGGACCGTCGAAAGAAACCGATTTGCTCTGGGACGCGCGTCTCGAAGGCCAAGCCCCGGAAATCGACGGGCAGGTGTACATCAACGATTTCGGACCCGAAGCTCCGCAACCGGGCGAGTTTCGCCGCTTGCGAGTCACCGAGGCGCACGACTACGATGTAGCGGGCGAGTTGGTCGACGCGGGGGAAGCGCTTCCTCCACGCACGCCGGACTTGTTCCCGATACTCGCCACGAGGTAATCGTGCAGGTCCGTTGTCCCAATTGCAAAAAGACGGTGAAGTTCGGCGAGCCCGAATTTCCCTTCTGCAGCGAGCGTTGCCGTATGTTCGATCTGGCGGCGTGGTCCAGCGAAGAAATTCGCATTCCCGGCGAGCCGCTGCATCTCGCCGACGAAGACGATTCGCGTGATTAGGGCGGCGTTTGTCCTGGCTAGCCGATCCGCATGGATCGTTGCGACATGGTTCGGTTGCGGCTACTTTCCCAAAGGCCCCGGCACCGTAGGCGCGTTGGCCGCCGTGGCGCTCGCTTACGCCGGCTTGCCGCCGGGCATCGCCGCCGCCATTCTGTTTCTCCCCGCCGTGTGGGCCTCCGGCGTCGTCGCGCGCGAGCGCGGGGAGGACCCGCAAATCGTCGTCGTCGACGAAGTGATCGGACAGTGGATCGCTCTCGCGGCCGCCCCCGCCGGTTGGGAAGGAACGCTCGCCGCCTTTCTGCTATTTCGCTTTTTCGACATCGTCAAGCCGTGGCCGATCCGCCTCTTCGAGCGGCTTCCCGGCGGTTGGGGCGTGATGATGGACGACGTAGCCGCCGGCGCCGCCGCCGCGCTGCCGCTCGCGTGGTTCAATCGGTAGTGAGAGATGTCACTTCGCAAGCCCGCAGCCGCCGACCGCCCGGAAATCGAGCACGTATCGCCCATCGCCGCCATACCCGGAGGCGAGTTTAAGATCACCGGACGCGGCTTTCAGCGCGGCCCGCGTCCGCGCGTGTCGATCGGCGAGGCCACGGCTCCGGTGGTGATCGGCAGCGATTCGCTGGTGATCGCGCGCGTGCCCGAGGGCGCTTCGATCGGCGAACTGGTGGTGGATAGCGGCGAGCGGCCGAGCGAGGCGTGGAGTTGCGAAATCGGCATCCAGATCGCCGACAGCTTGCATCCCGTCGGGAACCCCGCCGTCGATAAGCGCGGCATTATCTACACGACGTTCAGCGGTTCGCGCGGCCAGAAGACGCCCGTCGCCGTCTACAAAATCGATCTCAACTACAACCTGCGGCCGTTTGTCTCCGACATTATGAACGCCACAGGACTCGCGTTCGGGCCGGACGGTCTGTTGTACGTGTCGAGCCGCCATGACGGCATCGTGTACCAAGTGGCGTCCGATGGATCAATGACCGTGTTTTGCGAAGGGATGGGCGTCGCCACCGGGCTCGCCTTCGACGGCGAAGGCAACCTCTATGTCGGCGACCGGAGCGGCACCATCTTCAAGATCGCGCCCAACCGCCAGATTTTCGTCTTCGCGACGGTGGAACCTTCGATCGCCGCTTACCATCTGGCGTTCGGTCCCGGCGGCGATTTGTTTGTCACCGGACCGACCACTTCGAGCTTCGATGCCGTGTATCGCGTAGACCCCGGCGGCCAAGTTTCGACGTACTATCGCGGCCTGGGGCGGCCGCAAGGCATCGCGTTCGACGACAAGGGCAATCTCTACGCCGCCGCCTCTCTGCAAGGGCGGCGGGGCGTGGTCCGCATCGATCCCGCAAAGAAAGCCGATTTGTTCCTCTCGGGCCCCGGAATTGTCGGCTTGGCGTTTACTCCGTCGCGCGCGCTGGTCGTTACCACCAATAACGCGGTCTTTCGCGTCGATTGCGGGATTCGCGGCACGCTGTTGCCTTAGGTTTCCGATGCGCAACGCGGCCATCATCGCCGTGGGCAGCGAAATGCTCACGCCCACCCGTCTCGACACGAATTCGCTCTTTCTCACCGAGCGGCTGAATTCATTGGGCGTCGAAGTGGTGGAGAAACGCGTAATCGGCGACGACCGTACCCGGCTTATGGAAGCGGTTCGGCACGCGTTGGCCGGAGCGGACATCGCGATCGTCACAGGCGGTTTGGGGCCAACGGAAGACGACGTGACCCGCGACGCGGTGGCGGCGGCGCTCGAGATTGGGCAATCGTCGAACGAAGCCGTCGCGCAATGGATCGCCGATCGCTTCGCGCGCATGGGCCGCACGATGGCCGCCAATAATCTGCGGCAAGCGATGGTGCTCGACGGAGCGGAGATACTCGACAATCCCAATGGCACCGCGCCGGGACAATGGATCGCGAAAGACGGCCGAGTGACGATGCTGCTCCCCGGACCGCCGCGCGAATTGAAACCGCTGTTCGACGCGGAATGCATGCCGCGCCTTCGCGCGATGCTGCCGCCGATGGCGATCGCCGAAGCGCACTTCAAAGTGGCGGGAATGGGCGAGAGCGACCTCGATCAACTGATCGCGCCGGTGTATACGAAGTACGAGAATCCGGCGACGACCGTGCTCGCGAAACCTGGCGATCTCGAAGTGATTTTGCGCGCGCGCGCGGCTACCGCGGAGGAGGCGCGAGCGCTTTGCGAGCCCCCGGCGGCGGCGATCGCGGAACTGCTCGGCGAGCGTGTGTATTCGCGCAACGGTGAAACGCTCGAAGCGGCTTTGGGGCGGGCCTTGCTGGCGCGCTCTGAAACGGTAGCCGTCGCCGAAAGCATGACGGGCGGCCTGCTTGGCTCGCGAATGACCGACGTGCCCGGAAGTTCGCGCTGGTTCCGCGGAGGCTACGTCGTCTACAACGACGATTTGAAGCGCGCGTTGATCGGCGAGTTTTCGGGCGACGCGGTAAGCGAGGAAGTCGCCCGGCGGCTCGCGGAATCGGCGCGCGAGCGGGCTGGAGCCACTTGGGCCATCGGCATCACCGGCTACGCGGGACCGGAGGGACAAGTGGGGCTGGTGTATCTCGCGCTCGCCGGACCCGAAGGCGCGGTGGCCCGCGAAGTGAAACTGATCGGCGACCGGCAGCGGATCCGCCAAATGGCCACGACGGCTTCGCTCGATTGGCTGCGGAGAAAACTGCTGTGAAGCCGCAACCGCCGTTCGTGAAGTACGTGGTGGAACAGTTCTCGATTTTGGGAGAGCCTTCGGCGCGCGCAATGATGGGCGGCTGGGTGGTTTACGTCGATGGGCTGGTGTGCGCGCTCATCGCCGACTCGGAGTTGTATCTCAAAGGCGGCGACAACAACATCCCGCGATTCGACGCTCGAGGCTTGAAGGCGTTCCAACCGTTCGACGATCCGAAGATGCTGATGAAGTACTACCAAGCTCCGCCCGAGATTTTCGAGGATTCCGATGCGTTGAAGGATTGGGTGGGAAGCTCGATGGAAGCGAGCCGGAGATCGAAGAAGAAACCGGCTAAGAAGAAGCGATAGATCGCCTCGAGGCGCAAATTTTAGCATATAGCCGATGACACGCCTTCTTCTCGCCGCTTTTCTTTTTGGCATGCTCTCATTCGCACAGCCCGATCCGCTGGCCATCGAGATCCTCAACTGGCTTCCGCCAGGCACACAATCGTTTGTATTCGTGTCTCAACCGTTTCGCGGCTCGAGCGAGGACGCTACTCAAAAGGATCTCCTTAACTTGCAGCGCCTAACTGTGCGGAGTGTGATTCGAGGCGTTGGAGAGCCTCAACCTCCTTGGATCGAGCGTCTAGACCAGTCCACGATCCAGAGAGCGGCCTTCGCCGGATGGGAAATGAGACCTATCCCAAGACACAAGGGCTTGGGATTGTCGATGGCGCTTTCGAGTTGCGTCGTAGTTCAGTTAGGCTTGCCCGATGTCGAGCTTTTCGCGACCGCTCTGATGGACCTCCCGGCGCGGCGTGAACAAGAGGCGACGCTGTACCGTTACGACGCGCCTGGCACCAGTTCCGAGAATCCGCCGGCAACGACATGGATCGCCATGCTTTCACCCTCTCTCTCGACGATCTGCACGGATCCGGACCGGCTCATGGCCATCGTTGAAAGGCGACGTATGCGGTCGGCACGCGTTGCCATGCCCCCCACTCTTCCCGAGTGGAAGTGGGTTGATTTCCGAGCGCCACTCTGGGGACTGCGACACTTCAACGGCCCACGCGTGTTTTACTTTGAGGATCCGAAAGCGATTGGCCTAGCGTTTGCCGGCTACAACGACCAACCGGAGTCCATTCACTTAACTGGTCTTCGGGATCCCCTACCCGTGTACAAAATGAGATCGATTGAACAGCTGCATGTAGAACTCGTTGAATCTGGCGTGGTCCGGGCTAAGTGGCCGAAGGAGATTGGCACCTTATTGGTTTTTGCATGTTGGGTCTTAGGCATGGTGATCCTGATCTAGCGCCTACTCTTTCTTCGCCGTCCACTCCTTCACCCAGTCGACCACCGAGTTGTACCAGAGCATCGAGTTCTGCGGCTTCAGAATCCAGTGCCCTTCGTCGGGGAAGAGCAGCAGTTTCGACGGCACCTTCTGCATCTGCAAGCCGGTGAACAGTTGCAAGCCTTGGCCCACGGGCACGCGATAGTCGAGTTCGCCGTGGATCACCAGCGTCGGCGTGCGGAACTGCGTCACCGAATTCGACGGCGACCACTTCTGGTACACGTCAGGGTTGTCCCATGGCATGCCGCCGAATTCCCATTTCGTGAACCACAGTTCCTCGGTCTCGCCCGCCATGCTCTTCAAGTCGTAGACGCCAGCGTGCGAGACGTAAGCCTGGAACCGGTTCGAGTGCCCGAGCAGCCAGTTCACCATGTAGCCGCCGTACGATCCGCCCGCCGCCGCGAAGCGCTTCGAATCCGCCCATGGCTGCCCGGCGACCCAATCGACCGAAGCCATCAGATCGTCGTAGACGCGCCCCGCCCAATCCTGATTGATGTCGTCGGTGAACTGCTGTCCGTAACCCGTCGAGCCGCGCGGATTCGGCATCACGACGACGAACCCTGCCGAAGCGAACACTTGGGGGTTCCAGCGATAGCTCCAACTCTCGCCCCACGCGCCTTGCGGACCGCCGTGGATCAAAAACAGAACCGGGTACTTCTGTTTCAAATCGAACCCGGGAGGCTTGACGAGAAAGCTCTGCACTTTCACCTTGTCGTTCGGATTCTCGACCGTGAAATCCTCCATCGCTTGCAGTGCGTGCGCCGACAGAAGGGCGTCGTTCATTCGGGTCAGCGCGATGGCCGAACCACCGCTCGAAGACACGCGATAGAACTCCACCGGCTTCGAGCCCGAGTGCTCGGAATACACCATCGTTCGCGCGTCCGGCGCGAACTGAACGTCGTCTACATGCGCGCGCGCCGAAATCAGTTCTCGCGATCCGCCGCCGGTAGCGGGCATGACATGTAAGGTCGTTCGGCCCCGGTCTTCGATGGTGAAGAAGATGCGCCGCGAGTCGGGCGCCCAAGTAATCGACTGCACGCTCCGGTCGAGCGAGTCGGTTACGGAAACCGCCTTCGACGTCGCGCGGTCGTACACCATCAGCCGCCAGCGATCGCTCTCGTAACCCGGTTTCGACTGCGCGCGCCACGCGAGATACTTCCCGTCCGGCGAGTACACGGGCGAAGCGTCGGCGGCCAGGTTGCCGGTAATCATTTTCGATTCCCCGCCCTCGATGGGGACGACATAAAGCTCCCAATTGGTGGACAGCGCCTGGTTGTCTTCGGGGTTCATCGCGTAGCAGACTTCCGCGCCGTCGGGCGAGATGGCGTAATCGTCCGGCCCGCCCAGCGAAAACGGAGGCACGTCGCGCAGACCGGGCGTCAGGTCTTTCGGCGTTCCGCCCTCGACGGGCACGCTAAACAAGTGTTTCCGCCGCGCGCCTTGCCACTCGTTCCAATGCCGGTAAAGGAGCGACGTGTAAACGCGCGCCTTTACCTTCGATTCCTTCTCCGCGTCCAGGCGCTTCTTGTTGCAAGCTTCGTCCGGACAATCGGGATAGACTTCGCTGACGAATACCAGCCGCTTGCCATCGGGAGACCAAAGCACGCCGCTCGCTTCGGTCGAGAGCGTGGTAATTTGCGCCGGATTTCCGCCGTCGGCGTCCATCACCCAGATTTGCGACGCTCCGCTCCGGTTCGAAACGAACGCGATGCGCTTCGAATCGGGCGACCAGCGCGGGCGTTCGTTGATCGTGCCTTGCCGCGTCAATTGCACCGGCGAGCCCCCGCCCAGCGGTACGGAGTAGATGTCGCGGGGCTGCGTATTGGCGTCGAGATTGACGCTCCGGGCGGTAAACGCCAGCGTCTTCCCGTCCGGAGACAGCGCCGGTTCGCTCAAGCGCGTCACCTTCATCAAGGCTTGAATGTCGAAAGGCGCGGGTTGGGCGTTCATGACGGCGGCCGCCGCCAACAAGAGCGTGAGGCGCATTCCTTCATTGTAGGGACCGGCGCGAGTATTCTTAGTTCATGTCCGCCGCTCTAGGCCCCGTACGCACGGGCGAACGTATTTCCGCGATCGACACCGTGCGCGGATTCGCTCTACTCGGGATCTTGCTGATGAACATCCCGACTTTCGGATTGCCCGAAGCCGCCTACATGGACCCCGAGGTTTGGGGTGGCAACGATGCGCTCAACGTCTGGACCAACCGGCTGATCTATCTTTTCGGCGAAGGCAAGATGCGCGGGATCTTCTCGCTGGTGTTCGGCGCAAGCGTCATGTTGCTGCTCTCGCGGGGCGAGGCGAAGGGTGGCGGACTGGAGCCGGCAGATATTTACTTCCGGCGGACTTTGTGGCTGATGCTTTTTGGGATGATCCACGGCTACCTGATCTGGTGGGGCGACATCTTGTATCCCTACGCGCTGATGGCGCTGCCGTTATTCGCATTCCGAAAAGCTTCCGGCAAAGCGTTGATCGTCACCGGATCGGTGTTGATCCTCCTGCTGAACGCGGGCATGATCGCCGACGCCTTCTCCAAGAAGAGCGACCACAGCAAGTACTTGAAAGTCGCCGAGGCGGAGAAGAAAGGCACCATCCTTACCGCGGAGCAGAAGTCGCAGCGCGCCGACTGGGAGAAACACGTCCTTAACTTCCAGTCTTCGGCGGATAAGGTGCGCCAGGAAATCGACAACTACCGCGGCAACTACGCGGCCAACATGAAAGCGCGCGCCAAGTCGATCTGGGAGTTTCACCGTTTGCCGATCTACTTCCCGTTTCTCTGGGACTTCTTCGGCATGATGCTCGTCGGCATGGGATTTTTCAAGCTGGGGATTATCACCGCCGAGCGGTCGAATGGCTTCTACGCCAAGATGGCGGCCTGGGG
Source organism: Bryobacteraceae bacterium (assembly GCA_033763835.1). Taxonomy (GTDB): domain Bacteria; phylum Acidobacteriota; class Terriglobia; order Bryobacterales; family Bryobacteraceae; genus JAPKYZ01. The sequence goes on from JANRJS010000032.1 coordinate 192,243, forward strand.
ACTCGCCGCCGGACTTACGATCAATTCGGTGGATCTTTACTTCATGGCCCAGAACCCGGGCGATCCTACGAAGCATTTTTTCGACTCGGCCGGTTACGAAGTGGGCCGTGTCGCTATGAGCGTGGGATACATCGCGCTCCTGATTCTCGCGGTCAAGAACGGCGTCCTCCGGGGACTCACTTCGCGCTTGGCCGCCGTCGGCCAGATGGCGTTTTCGAACTACATCAGCCACTCGCTGATTTGCAGCGTCATTTTCTACGGCGGTTACGGATTCGGCCTGATCGGACGCCTGGAGCGCTGGCAACTCTACGTCATCGTGCTCGCCATCTGGACCTTCAATCTCACCTGGAGCCCGATCTGGCTCAGGCACTTCTATTTCGGTCCGCTCGAATGGTGCTGGCGGTCGTTGACATACTGGAAGCGCCAGCCATTCCGCATCCGGCGCGATCCCCCGCTACCGCCCGCCCCCACCGAAGCACTCGATTCGCAGGCGAACGCGATCGCGTAAACTGGCGTCCTGGTCCGAGAAATAGAAATGTCACGTAAAATCCTCTGAACCCTCGCGCATTTTCTCCGCTTTTTTGCGCCTATTCGATTACGGAGGAATTCAATGCGTACGTTTGTCGGCATATTGTTCGCGACGGCCATCGGCCAAGCGGCGGTGATTACGGACACGGCGATCGGAGGAATTCCCACCTTCACCGTGGCGGCGCCGGCGATGATCGCCATCGGCGACGTCGAGTACGCCAAGGGTTCGCTCGGAGGCAACGATACCGTTGGCGAGGGGATCGACGACGAGATTCGCATTGCCTTCGATTTCACCGGTCAAGCCGATTTGGCGGTGCTGCAAGCCGCTCTCACCTTGACTTCGGCCACCCTGAATCTGAAGATCGTTCCGCAGGACGGTTTCGTCTCCACCGACACAATCCAACTTAACAATCTCGCGCCGATTAACAGTCCGTTGATCCAGTCGCTGGCGGTGGGCGTTCCGGCGGAAGTGACGATCGATCTGTTGACGTTTTACACGCCCGCCGAGATTATCGGCCGGCTGAACGCGCAGGGTGGACTCGTGGGCGCGCTCTTCCAAGACGATTCGTTTCTGACCGAAGCGACGCTCACGATCACCGGCCCCGACGCGCTGGTGGTACCCGAGGCGGCGACATGGGCGATGGTCGCGCTGATCCTCGCCGCATTTGCGCTTCTGCGCCGCCGGGTATAGCGTATTGGAATGAACTCCCGGAGAACTTTCTTTCTCGGCGCGAGCGCCGCGCTGGCTTCGCAGGCGGTCAAGGCGGCTCCCGATAAGCTGCGCGTGGCCGTGCTCGGCGTGAACGGCCGGGGCAAGGATCACATCCAAGGATTCATGGCGCAGCCCGACGCCGAAGTGGCGATGATCTGCGATCCGGACCGCAGCCTTCTCGATAAGCGCGCCACGGAGTTCGAATCGAAGTACGCGAAGAAGCTCGCAACCGAGACCGACCTGCGCAAGGTATTCGATAACAAGTCGATCGACGCGGTGTCGATCGCGATGCCGAACCACTGGCATGCGCTCGCCGCGATCTGGGCGTGCCAGGCGGGCAAAGACGTGTACGTCGAAAAGCCCGGCGCGCACTCGATTTGGGAAGGCCGCAAGCTGGTCGAAGCCGCACACAAGTACAACCGCATCGTGCAGCACGGCGTGCAACTACGTTCTTCGGAAGCGCTGCGAGAGGGCGTGGACATGCTCCGCAAGGGCGTCATCGGCGATGTCTACATGGCTCGCGGACTCGTCTTCCGGTGGCGGCCGTCGATCGGCAAGAAGGCCCCCGAGCCCGCGCCCGACTACCTGAACTACGACCTCTGGACCGGTCCCGCCGAAATGGAGCCGTTCACGCGCCGCCTGGTGCACTACAACTGGCACTGGACCTGGAAGTACGGCAACGGCGACGTGGGCAATCAGGGCATTCACGAAACGGACCTGTGTTTGTGGGGCTTGGGCGTCGATACGCTGCCCAGCAAAGTCACGTCGATGGGCGGCAAGTTCACCTTCGACGACGACAAGGAAACGCCCGAAGTGCAGACGTCGCTGTATCTCTATCCGGGCGGGATCGGCAAGCAGAAGATGATCCAGTTCGAGGTACGGCACTGGTGCACCAATCTCGAGGACGGCGCGGGCGTCGGCAACATCTTCTACGGAACCGAGGGCGTGATGGTGGTGAAGGGTTACGACACCTTCGACACGTACCTGGGCCAGAAGCGCGAGAAGGGGCCGTCGCGCAAGGCGGGCGGCGACCACTACGCGAACTTCGTCAAGGCCGTCCGCAGCCGCAAGACTTCCGATCAGCATGGGCCGGTGGAAACCGCGCACACAGCGAGCGCCCTCGCGCACCTGGGTGCGATCGCCTATCGCACCGGACGTACGCTCGATTTCGACCCCGTGAAGGAGCAGTTCGTCGGCGACGCCGAAGCGAACAAAATGCTCAAGCGGAAGTACCGCGCTCCGTTCGTCGTTCCCGAAAAGGTCTGACGCCGTGCAAGTGAGCGCGGCGATGCCGGCGCTCGAAAAAGGCGACTTCGCGGCCGCCCGTCCGCCGCTCGAACGCGCTTGCGACGCTCGCGAACCGAACGGTTGTTATCTGCTCGGGCGGACTTTGCTCGCGCTCGATCAATACGAAAAAGCGGTGCGCGTGCTAGAGCCGCTGGTCTCGACCGACCCTTCTCCGGGCCGTGTCGCCGACGCTCTCGGACTTTGTTACGAAGCCTTGCGGCGCACCGCCGACGCCGAGGCGATGTACAAGAAAGCCGGGGCCGCCGCGCAGCATCGCTACGGGCGATTCCTGATCCGCGAAGGACGAGCGGCGGACGCGGTGAAGGCTCTGGCGGCTGTCGAGACGCCTTCCGGACGCTTCGAACTGGGCCGGGCGTTGTACCAATTGGGACGCCTCGCCGAAGCGGAAAACGCGCTCGAAGCGGCGGGCTCGCTGCCCGAGGCGCAGGCGCTGCTCGCTAAGGTGCGAAGGCGTCGAGCACCTGGTTCGCCTTAACGTTCTCCAAAACGCGCTTGCGCCCGGTAGGTCCGGTAATCTCGATCCGCTCGACCGTGGTGCGCGATCCTAGCCCGAAGTGAATCCGAGGGCTCGACGAACTTGCGTAGCCTACCGCCGTGGTCGCGACGTTCGTTTGATCGCCGATGCGGACCGCCGTCCCCAAGGGCGCGCGGACCGAAATCCAGTTGCCCTTCGCCGTACCCCATCGGATCACGGGCGACTGTCCCAGACGCGTGATCACCGCGTCGATCGCGCCGTCTCCGTCCAAATCGCCGAACGCCACGCCGCGATGAAACGCCGGTTCGCCGAAGGGCGACGCTTCGAATCGTCCGTCCTCCGTTTGGTGCAGTAGCAGATTCGTTTGCTTAGCGATCAGTTGCACGTCGCCGTTCACCGCGAACAGGTCCTTGCGCCCGTCGTTGTCGAAATCGTAGATACCGCAACCCCAGCCGCTCACGCCGAGCGTCGCCTTACCCACCAGCGATTGATAAGTCCGGTCCTCGAACAGCGCCTTGCCCAGGTTGCGGAAGAACGGAAACGTCTCGTTGCGCAGCGCGGTGACGAATAGATCGGGGCGGCCGTCGTTGTCGAGATCGCGGAAGTCGGCGCCCATACTCGAGAGCGCGCGCCCGTCGTCGTTCATGGCGACTCCCGCGCGTTCGGCCATCTCCTCGAAGGTACCGTCGCCTTTGTTGCGGAAGAGGAAATTCGGGATCGCGTCGTTGGCCACGAACGCGTCCGGGAAACCGTCCCCGTCGAAATCGGCGAAGGCCACCGACATGCCTTTCCCGACATGCGCCGCGATCCCCGACTTCGCGCTCACATCGATAAACCTAGCGTTGTCACGAAGACTGTCGTTGCGAAAAAGCAGATTCGACAGGCCCTCATACTCGCGCGGGTGGCAGTAGCCTTCGCAGCGTGGCTCCGTAGCCGGGTCCCACTTCACGTAGCGCACCACGAACAGATCGAGATCGCCGTCGCGGTCGTAATCGAACCAGCCGCCCCCCACAACCCAACCTTCGATCGGCAAAGGCACTCGCGCAAACTCACCCTTTTCGGAGATTCGATACAGCGCGCTTTCGCGCAGCCCGCCAACAAATAAGTAACCGTCCGCGGCGGCGGCGGCGAAATCGTACCCCGTGCCGCAAAGCCCAACCCGCTCCGTGACATCTTCGAACTTGCGGCCGCCGAGATTGCGGAAAAGCCGATTGCAGTCGCCCGGAGCTTTCTTTCGATAGCCCGGTGGCGGCGCGCCGTTGGTCAAAAAGACGTCTTCGAGCCCGTCGCGGTCATAGTCGAAAACAGCCACGCCCCCGGCCATCGTTTCGTTCAAATGCCGACGCGGCGTTGGGTAATGATGGAGCGTTGCCGGAAGATTAATCCCTACTAAAGTGGCAATAAAAATTAACATTTCGCTTGCGCTCGCCCGTCCACGATGATACGATTCCAACCACGGTTCGGGGGGAGATTACCGCCATTTCCTTTTTGAACCCGCTACTTACAGGGGAAGGTTGTTTCCATGAAGAGACTGCTGCGGGTCGTCGTTGGCGCTGCGTTTTGCCTTAGCGCCTTTTCTCAAGAATTTCGCGCCGTTATGTCGGGCCGGGTGCTCGATCCTTCCGGCGCCGCCATCGCCAACGTTACAGTCAAGGCGGTAAACGTCGCAACCAACGAAACCACGACGGGCACGTCGGACAGTTCCGGTGTCTACACGATTCCTTTCCTGCGCCCCGGCCAATACAACGTTTCGGCGTCGGCTTCGGGTTTCAAGACCTTCAACCGCACCAACGTGACGCTCGTCGTTGGCCAACAGGCTGGCGTCGATATCACACTCGAAGTCGGCGCGGTCACCGACTCGGTGACGGTCGAAGCAAACACGGCGACACTCGAAACCCAGTCGGCCTCGCGGTCGGGCGTGATCGACAATCAGCGAATTACGGAGCTGCCGCTCAACGCGCGCAACCCGTTCATGCTTGGCGCGACGCAATCGGGCGTTACGTTTCGCGGCGCGGCGATTTGGCAGCGGCCCTTCGACAACGGCGCCATCGCCGAATGGTCGGTGAACGGCGGCCAGCAGTCGCGCAACGAGTTCCTGCTCGACGGCGCGCCGAATAACGCGCAGTTGGGCGGCAATAACATCGCACTGGTACCCGTCGTGGACGCGGTGCAGGAGTTCTCGATCCAGACTAACTCCTACGACGCGCAGTACGGACGCACGGGCGGCGGCGTGATCAACGTCGTGTTGAAATCCGGCGGCGCTCAGCACCACGGCACGGTTTGGGAATTCATGCGGCGCTCGAGCTGGAACGCGAATTCCTTCCAGAACAACGCCATCGGCGCGGCGCGTCCGGGCAGCGCGGCGAAAATGGACCAGTACGGCATTCAGCTCGACGGTCCGATCTATATCCCCAAGCTGCTCAAGAAGGACGGCCCAGTGAAGCTGTTCTACATGGGCACTTACGAGGGCTATAGCGAAGGTACGCCCAACCCGCTTCGCAACAGCTACGCGACGAGCGAAATGCGGAACGGCGATTTTTCGCGCCTGACGCTGCCGAATAACACACTGGTCCGTATCTACGATCCGCTCAACACCACTATGGACGCAAGCGGCAACCCAGTTCGTATGCAGTTCGCGGGTAACGTCATCCCGGCCAGCCGGATTAACCCCGTCGCCCGCGCGGTGACGCGCTACATGCCGGAGACCAACGCCACCACTCCGGGCTTGCGTTACGGCCAGAACAATTTCCTGCAGCCCGGCTACGTAAATCAGGACGACTTCTACAATCTGAATCTCAAGTTCGACTGGAACTTCGGCGACAAGCACCGCGCCTTCATCCGGCACGCTTCCAACGACCGTACCGAAGAACGTTGCGCTAACGGTATCTGCTCCGGCCCGGGCATGGACGGCCAGCAGCCCTTCCAGCGCATCAACGACGCCTATGTCATCGACTGGGTGTCGACGATCAACCCCACTACCGTATTCAATGTCCGCGCCTCCTACAACCGGTTCATTGAGAAAGGCTTCGGCCGGGATAATACGAACTTCGATCTGACCAGCCTGGGACTGCCTTCCTCGCTCGTCAGCCAGTTGCCCTCGCCCGCTTACTTCGGACGCTGGAATCTGTCCGGCTACTCGTCTCTCGGCCGCGGACAAGGCATCAACATCACCAACAACTACTCGATCGCAGGCAGCTTAACCAAGATCATGGGCAAGCACTCGATGAAGATGGGCGTCGATCTGCGGCGCATCCACTTCATCCAGCAGAACTCGGGCGACATTCTGCGCTTCGATTACAGCGATCAGTGGACCCGGCGGCTTTGGAATCAGGCCGAAGCGGATTCGGGCGACTCTTATGCTAGCTTCCTGCTCGGGCTGCCGTCCAATTTCAACGGCGACCGCACATTGGGCGGGCAGCAGTTCTTCCCGCTGTACCCCTTCTATCAGAACTGGTACACGGCGCTGTATTTCCAGGACGACTACAAGGTTTCGCGCCGCTTGACGTTAAATCTCGGGCTGCGATACGACATCAACGCGCCGGCCACGGAGAAGTACAACCGCATCAATCGCGGCTTCGATCCGAGCGTCGCCTCGCCGCTGCGCAATCAAGTGCCGAGCATTCCGAATCTTTCGGGCGGACTAAACTTCGCGGGCGTGGGCGGGGTTCCCGCTAACTCCGGAAGCCTCTACCGCAATACCTGGCAGCCACGGATCGGTTTCGCCTACCAGATCAACGACAGGCTCGTTATGCGCGGCGGTTTCGGACGTTATTACATGAACCCGTCGAACAACAACCTGCGTTCGATCGGCTTCGAGAACAACACGCCCATGGTCGTGTCGCTCGACGACGGCCGCACTCCGATCGCGAACGCCATTTCGAATCCGTTCCCGAACGGCATCGCCCCGCCCCCCGGTGCGGGTCTTGGCGCGAATACCTTTATCGGGCGCGACTTTAACTTCTGGACGCCGTCGTTTAAGCTGCCCGGGATCGACCAGTTCAGCTTCGGCTTCCAGTACCAGGTGAGTCCGGCTTCGTTGCTCGACGTGAGCTACATCGGTTCCGTCACGCGCAATCACGAGACCGAGATTCCCTACAACATCCCTTCGGCGCAGTTCATGCGGCAATGCGACGCGCTGCAGGGCGGACTGCCGAATTTCTGCAACGATCAATTGACCAACCCGTTCCGCGGCATTGAGGCGTTCCGCGGCACGCCGTTCTTCACGGCCAACACGCTGTCGCGCTATCAGTTGAACCGTCCGTTCCCGCAGTTCAACGGCAACCTTCTGCAGCAAGGTTTGAACGACGGCCAGATCGACTACCACTCGCTGCAGATCAACTACAACGTGCGCAAGAACGGCATGAACATCATCGCCAACTACACGTGGTCGCGGATGCTCGAAACCTGGGGTTTCACCGATCCGTTCAATCGGGTTCCGCAGCGCAGCCTCTACTTTAACGACCGTCCGCATGTGTTCAAACTCACGGCGATCTACGATCTGCCGGTGGGTAAGGGTAAGGCGCTCGGCGCGGGCATGTCGAACCTGGCCGACAAGTTCCTGGGCGGCTGGCAGGTGACCAGCTTCTTCCAGTGGGCTTCGGGCGAACCGCACGATTTCACCGCAAACTCGGGCGGCGCGTCGATCCTGCCCCTGCGCGATTCCTACGTCAAGGACATCGACTGGAACGCGCATCAGGTGCGTGGCTTCGGCAACTGCGTCCTGCGGCAGAACGACAACGGTACGACCACCGCGATGCCGTACTCTTTGGCGGCGGGCTGCGGCACGGACTTCTCGAAGTACGACTGGCTCTGGGTCGCCAACTACTCGCCGGGCCAGACCGCTCCCGGACGGCAGACGCCCAACCGCTCCGGCCAGTTGCGCAAACATCGCGTGCCGACGCTCGACGCGTCGATCTTGAAGACGGTGCGCTTCGGCGAGCGGTACCGCGCCCAGATCGGTCTCGAAGCGTTTAACGCGATCAATAAGTACTACTTCGGCCGGAACGATAGCTTCAACAACAACCCGAACGATCCGAACTTCGGCACGTTGTTCCCGTCGCAGACTTCGAACCAGAATTTCAATCCCCGGACGCTGCAAGTCCGCTTGAAATTTAACTGGTAATTCTTAGCCTTCCAAGTCTTTCCTTCTGCCGGGAGGTTCGCTATCCTCTCGGCAGGAGGACCGATGGTTCGATTCTTATTGCCCGCCTTTTTCGCGGCGGCGCTTCCCGCCCAAACCACAATTCAAGCCAACATCCGTGGCGGTGGCGGAAGCCCTAAATGCACCGCCGAGGTCGAAGTGGACGGTATCGCGGAGGTCACCGTACGCGGCCAGCAGGGCACCATCCGCACGCTGGCCGGTCAACCCGCCACTTGGCGGCGGCTCGATTGCAATCAAGCGATGCCCCTCAATCCCACTGGATTCCGATTCCGCGGAATCGACGGGCGCGGCAGCCAGAATCTGGTGCGCGACCCAAGTAGCGGGCGGGGCGGCGCGGTAGTCCGCATCGAGGATCCTAAGAGCGGGCGCGAAGGCTACACGTTCGACCTCGAATGGACCGGCGGGAGCGACTTTGGCGGCGGCATATTGCCCGGTCGCCCTGGCCGTCCGGGCAACGGGGGATCGGGCGGCGATTGGTGGGAGAGCGGCAACCAAGGCGGGCGAGACCGCGCAATCCGGGCCTGTGAAAACACGCTGCGGCGCGAGATTCGCAGCAAGTACGGTTATTCGAACGTCGCTTTCGACGGCTTCGGGCCGGGCCGGGGGCGCGATAGCGACCGTCTCATCGGCAACGCCCGCGCCGTGGATCGAGGATCGTCGCAAAACTTCCGTGTAGGCTGCCTGGTGAATATGGAAACCGGCCGGGTCCGCGATTTCCGCGTCGAGCGGCAATAGTTACAGTCGAAAGGTGATCGATCCGGGATTGCAGATCGTTCTGTCGGTCGGCATGCCGACGCTTGCCGTGTTGGTGGGTGTGTTGCTTAACAACTCCCGGCTCAGCGATTTGCGCTCGCACATGGACTCGAAATTCGATACCCATCGCGAAGTTATGGAGGCGCGGTTTCGAGAAGTCGATACCCGCTTCGAGCAGTTTAACGAGCGCCTGGATCACCTCGACCGGACCTTCGACGCCAAACCGCGTCGCGTCGAGGAAGTTCTCGACGCGCGCCTGAAACACATCGAGGAAGAAATCGAGCGGCGCTAGGGCGCGACGACTACTTGGTTTTTCACTTCCGTCACGCCCTTCGCTTTCTTCACCAGCTTGTCGACCTTTTGGCGCGATTTTTCGGCGGACACTTTCCCTTTCACCGTCACCACTCCCTGTTTCACGTCCACCTCGAACGCCCCGCCTTTCACGTCGGGATCATTGGCCAGAATGCGGCGGACTTGGTCGTAAATCGCGTCGTCGGAGACGGGCTTTTTCTGGGCGGGGAGCGGCGTCCAGAGCGCCAGCAGTAATAGCAGGATTCTCATGCGTTCGTTCTCCAATCTAACTCGTTCACGAAACGTTCGCTATCGCGCCACCGCGGTTCGACCGTAACGCGGAGTTCGAGAAACACTTTCCGGCCCACCATCGACTCAATGGCCTGACGCGCCTCCGTTCCGATGCGTTTCAGTGTCGCTCCACGCGCGCCGATGAGGATGCCTTTCTGCCCTTCGCGCTCGACGGCGATCCGCGCCGCGATGCGCGTAAGCGTTTTCTTTTCCTCCCACTCTTCCACCTGGACGGCCACCGAGTGCGGAACCTCGGCGCGCGTCACGCGCAACACCTGTTCCCGGATCAATTCCGCCGCGAGATACTTTTCCGGCTGATCCGTGAACCGGTCCGGCGGAAATTGCGGTTCGCCCTCGGGAAGCAGGCGCAGGATCGTCGCCGCCAGATCGTCGAGACCGGCGCCCGTCGTGGCCGACACCGGCACGAACTCGTCGAAGGCGAACTTTTCGCGAAAACGCTCGATTCGAGGAAGGATCTCCCGTTTGTCGCGGATCAAGTCGATCTTATTCAACGCGAGGATCGCGGGCCGCGGAGCCTCCCGGTGCGCCCGCGCCACAGTGTCGAGCGCCTCCCACTCGGCGGCTCCGGGTTCGCGCGCCGCGTCGGTTAAGTACACCCGAACGTCGGGAGCGTCCAGCGCCTCCCGCACCGCGCTCATCATGCGCCGGTTGAAATAGCTGTCGCCCCGGTGGATGCCGGGCGTGTCGACAAAGACAATCTGGCCCTCGGGCGTGGTGCGGATTCCCTGCACCGCCCCGCGTGTCGTTTGGGGCTTGTCGGCGACGATGGCGACTTTCTCGCCCACCAGCGCGTTGACCAACGTCGATTTGCCCGCGTTGGGGAGTCCGGCGATAGTCGCATAGCCGAAGCGGGTCTTAGCCCGCAAAGGGTGCGTGGGCGACCCGGAATTAGGCATCGGCGTCCTCGGGAGCGGCGGCCACCCGCGCTAGCCGCACCTTATCTACCCGCAGGTCGCTAGCGGCCAGCACCTCCACCCGCAACCCGTCCTTCTCGACGGTCTCGCCCGCTTGCGGCACGTGGCCCAACCACTCGGTTACTAAACCGCCGATGGTGGTAGCTTCTTCCGCTTCGGCGGGCTTGTATTCCACCAGACCGGCCAGACGGTCGAGGTCGTAGCTGCCGGAAACGACGTAGAATCCGCCGGGCTCCTCGATATAGTCTTGCGCCGGTTCATGTTCGTCGCGGATTTCGCGGCCCAGCAACTCCTCGATCAGGTCTTCCATGGTGACGATGCCCGCGTTCTGGCCGTACTCGTCGACCGCCACCACCATGTTCTGGCCCTTCTCCTGCATCTCTTCGAGCAGTTCGCGCGCCGATTTCTGTTCGGGCACTTGGCCGATGTCGCGTACGAACTCCCGCACCTTTCGCTTCGCCCGCTGCGGCTCCGGAACTTCCCACATGTCGCGGACATGGACGAACCCGACGATATCGTTCAGCGAAGAACGATAGACGGGAAACCGGGAGAAGCGGTGATTGGTGGTCAGCTGTTTCAGGTCTTCGAGCGTCTTGTCTTCCTGTATGGCGACAATATTGGGCCGCGGCGTCATCACCTCGCGCACGCTCTTGTCGCCGAACTCGATCGCCGTGCGGACCAGATCTTTGTGATCCTCCTCGATCAGCCCTTCCTCGGCTCCGGCGTCGAGCAACGCCTCAATCTCCTCGCCGCCGTTCTCACCGGGCGTTTGCGGATCGTCGGCCAGTTCGGCGATGTGCCGCAGGACGCTGAACAGCGCCACGACCGGCCGGACCACGAAGAACATCGCGATCGGGAGCGGAGCCACCACCTGGAGCCAATCGCCGGCGGATCTCCGGTAAACGACCTGCGGCAGAAGGTAGGCGAACACGATCATCAGCCCGATCGCCCACGCGGCGGCGAGCCACGGCGTCTGGCTCAATTCGAAAGCGAGCAGCAAGCCCAGCGCCACCAGCAATCCATGCTTCCAGAGCGAAAACCCCAGCGCACGGGCGTCGGTGGAAAGCTTGCGTCCCAAGCGCGGCGCGATCCGCTCCACGAACAGCGCCTGCATATCCGTCTCGCGGGCGCGTAGACGCATCGATTCGAGCAGACACGTTTGCACGATCGTGGCCAGAAGCAGCAAGACGCACAGGATCGCGACCGAAGCGACGATCATAGGGCGGCCCGCTCGGACGTCGCGCGTTCGATTAGGCCGGCGGGCAGCCGCAGCCGCCGCCGCCACTCGCGCTCCACGCGCTCCATCTCGCCCGAATCGCGCTCGTGGTCATAGCCCGCCAAGTGCAGCGCGCCGTGCAGCATCAGGATGCGCACTTCGGTTTCGATCGGATGGCGCAACTCCGCCGCCTGCGCTTTGGCGCGGTCGTAGGAGATCGCCACATCCCGCGTACCGGGAAACGAAAGAACGTCGGTGGCCGCGTCCTTCCCCCGGAACCGCCGATTCAGACCCCGGACTTCGGCGTCGTCCGTAATGAGGCACTGAAACGGTGCGATCTCGCGCGCAAGGCGGTCCGCCAGCCGCTTCAGCGCCGTACGCCGCAGCGCGGGCGAGCGGTGGCGGAACACCAATCTAGATTCACCCGGCGGCATTTTCGATAGTGGCGGGAGGCGCTTCGGCGCCGCGATCCGCGTTGAGTTCGAGGCGAAGCGAAAGCTGTTTGGCGCCGATCGCTTCCTGATAACGGTCGTAGGCGCGTACGACACGCTGCACCAGCGCGTGCCGTACGACATCGGCGTCGTCGAAGTGGACGAAGGTGATTCCGGCCACACCGCGCAGCACGTCCATCGCCTCGATCAACCCGCTGCGCCGCCCGTTGGGTAAATCGATTTGCGTGACGTCGCCGGTGACCACCATTTTCGAATTGAACCCCATGCGCGTCAGGATCATCTTCATCTGCTCCTGCGTCGTGTTTTGAGCCTCATCGATGATGATAAACGCGTCGCTAAGCGTGCGCCCGCGCATAAACGCCAGCGGCGCGACCTCAATAGTGTTTTTCTCCAGCAGCTTTTCGACGCGGTCCGCTTCGAGCATGTCGAACAACGCGTCGTAGAGCGGCCGCAGATATGGGTCGACTTTCTCTTGCAGCGTGCCCGGGAGAAAGCCCAGCCGTTCGCCCGCTTCGACGGCGGGACGGGTGAGAATGATCCGGCTCACTTTCTTCGATAGCAGGGCCGCGACGGCCATGGCGACGGCTAAATAAGTCTTTCCGGTACCCGCCGGTCCGATGCCGAAAATCAGGTCGTTGCGTTCGATCGCCTCCACGTATCGCCGCTGATTGACGCTGCGCGGCGCGAGCACTTTTTTCCCGAAACTCCGCTGCTTGCCGGACAGCACCAGTTGGCGCAGACCAACTTCCGGGTCCTCGATGACGACCTTCAGAAAGCTGTTCAACTCGCCGTTGACGAATTGGTGCCCTTCGCGGACTAGGGACGCGAAATCCTCGAGAATGCGAACGGCCCGGGCGACGGTATCGTCCGCCCCCTCGATTTCCAGGCAATCGGCGAGCAGGTGCGTGCGAACCGAAAGTCCTTTTTCGAGCAGGCGGATGTTCTCGTCGCGGGTCCCGAACAGCGATTCGATTCCGCGGCTAATCTGAACGGTGGAGCGCATCTAACGGACGGATCGAAGAGGGAGTAAGCGGGCGGCGAAGGTGGAATTCCGCGAGCGCGGAACGAAAAACATGCCATTACGAGACTATCATGCCCGTCTCGCGTTTCCGTGACGGCTTGGTGACGATCCGCTTTACCGGCGCAAAGATTCCGGCTTATCGTGCAAGTTAGCCACTTCGGCGGCGGACAAAGCCCGGTCGAAAATCGCGAGTTCGTCGAACAGGCCGACATAATTCACGCCGAGCCGGATGGCGGCTTTCGCCGGATCCCAAACGAACGGTTCCGAAATGCCGCGCGCCGCTCCCTGTAGCTTACCGTCGAGATAGAGGCTCGCTTGGCCTTCCGGCGTACCAAGCTTCGAATAGGTGACCACGACACTCGTCCAGCGGTCGGCTCGAAACGGTGTCTGTTTCACCACAACTAGTCGCGAAAGAAACGCCGGGTATTTATCCTCGTCGATCTTCTGCGGGTTCCAAACTTCGCGCCGCCCGAACACGCCTAAACGGAAGTGGCGCGGCTTGTCGTCCTTCGTGAAGTCCACCCAAATGGCCGAGTCGTTGAACGCCTTATCGGTGATTTGGATCGGATCGCAGTAGCCGGGCGCGAGGTCCTTTTCGGGATTGAGCCGCAACCGGAAAGAAATCGTTCCCGCAGAGGGCGAAACGTTTCCGTCGGCCCGGTAGAACAGCGCTTTGACGTTTTTCGATTTGAATAAAAGCGCGTCGTTGGCGAAAGCGACGTCCGCTTCGCCCGGTCCGGCCACCGCGTCCGCCTGCGATTTGTAGTCCGGCGCGAAGTAGATGCGTTTGTCGCCCCGCGCGCGAAGCGCGTCGAAGGACGCCGGATCGAACGGCGCATAGAAAATCGGTGTGGCCTGAGCCAGCAGGAGTACGGCGAATACCGGCATGATTCCAAGATACAATTCCGCCATGCTCTTGCTGCTGTTCGCCGCCGAAACTCTTCTAATTGGAGCGGACTTTACGAAAGACGCCCCTCAAGACGCCCGGATTACCGTTTCCGGCGGACGCTGGAACGGCGGTTGGGAGGTCACGGGCGACACCGACCGGATTCTGGTTGACGCGGGGCGAGAAATCCGAAATGGATTCCTAGAAGTGACGGTCACTCGCACCGGCGATCTCGAATTTCCGCAGGGCCGCCACAAACGCAACTGGCTAGGATTTTTCGCGACTCCGGCGGGACACCAGTCGCCCGGCGGCTACGCCCGCGCGGGAGGCCGAGCTTACGGATTTTCGAAAGCGGAGATCTTTTCGAGCCGCCAGACGAATACCATCTGCGAGAAAAAGTTCGGTGCCGCGGACGATTGGAAGCTCGACGGGCGGACGGAGCATACCGTACGCGCCGAAGTCGCTAATGGCATTATGCGATGGACGGTCGGTAATGCGAGGACGGCGGAATGTGGCGGGACCGGCCAACCGGTATCGCACGTACGATACGCAATGCTGGGCGGGGTGCTAGACCGATTGGATGGCTGGCACCATGGGTCGCTAACTGGGCTGAAAGTGTTGCGGTTTCGGATCGTCGAACGGAAATAGGCGTTCGGGTTACGCCATTTTCGGATTACGCCATTAGTGTTGCCGGACCGAGGCGTCCTTCGTGACGCTCAAGTCTGTTCCGGAGTTCCACTCGCGCGCGCAATAGACGGGACTTGGCTGCGGCGACGGAAATACCCAGTCGCTCCGCAACATCGGCCATCGGGAGTTCCTGGACATCGCGAAGGAGGAATACGTGGCGCAGCAGCGGGGGGATCCGGTTGATTTCGCTCTTCAGGATAGCCGCAACTTCCCGCTTACCCAATTCCTGCTCCGGTGTATCGGCATCCTCCGGAAGGTCGAGGGCCACGTGCTCTTCACCCTGCACCGCGTCTTCCAGATAGACTAAACGGGCGCGCTTGGCCTGCCGCAAGCGCATCAGGCACTGATTCACCACGATTCTCGTCAACCAGGTGGAGAATTTGGCATCTCGATTAAACTGGCCGATGTGTTCAAACGCTTTCCAGAGAGCGTTTTGGACCTCGTCTTCGGCGTCGGACCGATCATGTAAGATCGACATCGCCAATTTCATGCAGTTAGAACGGTGGCGCCGGATTAATTCGGCGAAAGCTTGGTCATCACCGGATTGGGATGCGGCAACCAATTCTTCATCGGTTAATTTCAGTTGCATCGAAACGTTTTGCATCGTGGTTCCTTAGTGAGCGTCCAGTGATTCGTAGGCCCAATTAAGAAACTATCAGGATCGCCACAATGAAGCTAGACCAAAACGAAGTTCAGTTTAGTGAAAGTTCAGCTCCGACTCCGGATTTTAGCGAAGTTAAACCCAGTTTGCCCTCGGAGGACGAGGCGCCCCGGGAAAACAGCGAAGCCACAATCCGGCGAGTTCTTTCCAGTTACGAGATCGGGACGAAACTCCGGGCGCTCCGCCTAAAGAAGAAGATCGCTCTGGTGGACCTAGGCAAGCACACGGGATTGTCGGCCTCCATGCTGTCGCAGCTCGAAAACGGAAAGCTGGTACCGACGCTGCCGACACTGGCGCGCATCGCGATGGTGTTCGACGTTGGGCTCGATCACTTTTTTGGGGACCGGCGGCGGCGTAAGCTGTTCGCCTTGGTGCGGGCGGGCGACCGGATGAAGTTTCCCGACCGTCCGGGGTCGCCACGGCCGAATTTTTGGTTCGAAAGTCTGGCGTACTCGGCGCAGGACAAGAGCATCCAGGCTTACCTTGCCGAGTTTCCCCGGCGCGGCGACGACGAAATTCAAGAGCACTTCCACGACGGTGCGGAGTTTCTTCATGTAATCGAGGGCTCGATGGCGATCCGGTATCACGACGAAGAGCATGTGCTCGAGACCGGCGATAGTGTGTACTTCGATTCCTCGGAGGCGCACTCGTATCGGGGACTGTCTTCTTCGGTAACCCGGGCGCTAGTCATCACCACGCCGCCACGGCTGTAGGATCGCGATAAGATCGCGGCATGTTGGCCGTAGTTGTCGCCATGTTCGCCGCCGCTCCCACCGATGGTGCGATCGTTTTCGCGTCTAAGTGCCAGTTCTGCCACAAGCCGGAATCGGGCACGCGTGCGCCGCTGCTGCCAGCCCTCCAAAGTCTGACCGCAACCGCCGTGCGGGCGTCGCTCGCCACCGGCTCGATGAAAGAGCAAGGGGCCGCCCTTTCCAATGAAGAGCGCGAGGCCGTCATCGCTTTTTTGGGTAAAGGCGTGGAAATCGCCGCTCCCGCGGTAGCCTGCGCGGCGGCCATGCCGAAGCTCGGCAAACTCGCCGGGTGGCAGGGCTGGAGCGCCAGCCTAGGGAACACGCGCCACGTCGGGCGCACGCTCGATCCCACGAAGTTGAAGCTAAGGTGGGCGTTCGGGTATCCGCAGTCGGGCATGGCGATTTCGCAACCGGCGGTCGTCGATGGCGTGTTGTTCGTCGGGTCGGGCGTCGGGGGCGAAAAAGCGGGTGTAGTCTACGCGCTCGATGCGGCGATGGGTTGCGAATATTGGCGTTTCGCAGCGGACGCGGCAGTACGGACGGCGCTCTCAATCCACGAGGGCATTCTGATCTTCGGCGACACGAAAGCCAACGTTTACGGCGTCC
>JANRJS010000038.1:0-188732 GCA_033763835.1 Bryobacteraceae bacterium
GGCCTCGTCGATGAGATCGAAGCGAAGCTGAACGAGAATCCCGAGCGCGAGTTAACCACGAGCGAGATCGGCGAAATGATTATGAATCGGCTACAAACTCTTGACAAGATTGCCTATGTGCGGTTTGCGTCCGTCTACCGCGACTTTCAGGACGAGGAGGCGTTCCTGAACGAAATCAAGAGCCTCATGCGCCAGAAAAGATCGTAAAGTATCGCTAAGAGGTTGACCGGAAAGAGACAATCCGTCCCGAAATGGCACTTCGTTAAGGAAACCGAATCGAGTTGCTGTAACCTCGCGCCATCTCCGGCATCTCTCTATTTGGGACTTAACGGGACCGGATTTTGATGTTATACTCATCTGGCTGTTAAGGCGAGTAGGGCGCGACGCGAGAACCACCGGTCCAGGAGACCGAAAATGCAAATGCCATTGAACTTCTCGGTCGGACGCCGCCCCGCACAACCAACCGGCAAGATCGCCACCGACGTCCCCCGAATCTGGATTTTCCGGACTCCCAACCGGGACCTGGACCTAAGCGCCGTCCAATCGGATGGAGCGGCTGGAAGACGTGCGGAGGTAAACGAATAACTTGGAACAATACGAAGATTTAGCGACAGAGGGCCGCGAACCGCTCGGGATACCGTTCGACGAAGAGCCCACGTTTTTCCATCCCGAAGAAGTGCAGGAAGGGGAGGATGCCGCTCCCCAAGTCGAAGAGTCGATTTACACCGACGACCCGGTTCGCGTCTATTTACGTGAAATGGGGGCGGTTCCGCTACTCACGCGCGAAGGCGAAGTGGAGTTGGCGCGGCGTATGGAGCGCGGAAAGCTGCGCGCCCAAAAGGCGATCAGCCGGTCCGCCCTGGTGCAACTGATGGTGCTCGATTTCTGCGAGCAGCTCCGGAAGGGCGCGCAGGATTTGGACGATCTGGTGGATATCGGCGATTTCGAGGAGAATCCGGCCGCCGAGGAAAAGCGCCGTACCCAGGTAAGCGCTCAGTTTACGGACTTTACCTCCGCCTACAAGAAGCAGACGCAATTGGCCGAGAAGTGGGACGCGATTCCGCTTTCGAACAAGAAAGTCAAGCGTAAGGCGCTCGGTAAGCTAAACCGCTCGAAAGTGGAGTGTTCTCTCGCGATCCGGCAGATTCCATGGCAGTTAAGCCGTTGGAAGCAGTTCTCGAAAGAGATCGAACGCACGGTGGAGGAGATTTCGCATCTCGACGCCGAGCGTCATCGCTTGGAAGAGAAGACTTCCGCCGCCGCGCAGGCGCGCGTCCGGGAACTGAAGCGCGAGATCCGCAAACGCGAAGCGATCGCCGGCGCGCCGCTCAAGGACTTGAAGCATTCGCTACAGGTCATCCGGGTGGGCGAGATCGAAGCCGAACGCGCCAAGAAGGATTTGGTCGAAGCGAACCTTCGCTTGGTGGTTTCGGTCGCCAAAAAATACGTCAATCGCGGCCTGCATCTCCTTGATTTGATTCAGGAGGGCAACATCGGCCTGATGCGCGCCGCCGACAAGTTCGAGTACCGGCGCGGCTACAAGTTTTCGACCTACGCCACGTGGTGGATTCGCCAGGCGATCACGCGGGCGATCGCCGACCAGTCGCGCACCATTCGCATTCCCGTGCATATGAACGAGTCCATGAACAAGTTTCTGCGGGCGACGCGGGAACTTGAAAAGGAACTCGGACGCGCGCCGACAAACGACGAAATCTCGCGCCGGATGGACATCCCGGTCGAGAAAGTACAGAAGCTAAAGACGATTTCGCGCGATCCGGTGTCGCTCGAAACTCCCGTCGGCCGCGACGGCGAATCGGCGCTCGGCGACCTGATCGAGGACCGTTGGGTGGGCTCGCCCGTCGACGCGGTGATCGAGGGGAACGTCCGCGACGAAACGGCGAACATTCTAAAGACCTTATCCCCCAAAGAGGAGAAGGTCATTCGGCTGCGGTTCGGCATCGGCTGCGAACGCGAACACACCCTCGAGGAGATCGGGCAGGAGTTCGACGTCACTCGCGAGCGCATTCGTCAGATCGAAGCGAAGGCTCTCCGCCAACTTCGTTCGCCGGAACGCGCACGGCACTTGCGGGCGCTTCTCGCGGCCCGGTAACGCGCTAGAACTTCAATTCGGCGCGGACTTGTGATAGTCTGCGCCGATGAATCCGCTCGCCAATCTGGTCGACAACAAGTACGCGACGGTACTTGGACTATTTCTCGTCGCCGGGCTTGTGTTTATCCTGTTTGGCCCCATTGAACGCTCTGGGGCGGCTTTTCTATGGGCGCTCGCCTACTTTGCGTTGAGCTTCTTCGTCGGCTTTCTTTTCGGTTTTCCGCGCTCGAACGAGTCCGCCGCGACGGGCGAACAGAGCCTGCTGGTCAACAACAACTTGTGGGAAGTGTCGGAATGGGTGACGAAGACGATCGTCGGGGTCAGCCTCACGCAACTCCAACAGTTTCCCGAGAATTTACAGAAGCTATCGTGGTGGATGGCGACCGGGCTGGCTAGCGGTTCTCAAACGTTCGAACTACACCGGCAATACTCGGCGGCTATCGTGATCTACTTCTCGGCGCTGGGCTTGTTGGGCGGCTACTTAGTGACTCGCAACTACCTAAGCGGGTTATTCGCCCGCGCCGATAGGGATTTGCGGCTAGCTCTTGCAAGCGTCCCGCCGCCCGCGCCAGGCGGAGATTCCGCCCCCGCGCCTGCCGCAGCCGTCACCGCCGCACAGAAGCAAGCCATCGATTCCGTCGCATCGAGGAAGCTTGAAGACTTGCCGCAAGACGCCGAGATGGTCGCCGCGTGGTCCCGTGCTGCGTTGGATGCCAAAGAGTTCGCCAAGGCGGAGGAAGGATATCGGAAGGCGGTGACACTCGACCCGACAAGCGCCCGCGCTCGATACAGCCTCGCGATGGCTATCGCCCGGGCCGATTCCCATGGGCGGCGGCGGGAGGTGCTAGAGAATCTGAGAGAGGCGATCCGGCTGGCGAAGGGTGCCTCCCAAGAGGACCTCGAACTGAAAGATTACATTTACAACTCCTACACTTACCACGCGCTGTACCTCGACCCGCCCGAAGGCTACGAAATGGCGAGGACCATGGCCGAGGCATACATGGCCGACCCCGACAAGAAATCGACGGGCGCGGTCGAGTTTAATTTAGCGTGCTCTTACGGTCTGGAAGCGATCGAACGGCGGAAACGCAACGAATCCATCGGCGACCTAGCCGACAAAGCCTTCGCGGCGCTTTCGCGGTCTCTTTCTATCGACCCGAGGTGGCTGCCCCGCGCACAAGCGTTGACGGAGAAGGAGAACGCCGACAACGACTTTTCACCCTTCGTAGAGGATGTCCGGTTTCGGGAGCTTCTTCACTTAGTTCCACTAGTGGGAGAATAGCATCCACATCGTTTAGACCGTCATCTAAGCGAGTGCGATGAAACTCTTCGAACCATACAATCTCGGCGGTGTCGAACTGAAGAACCGCCTCGTGATGGCTCCGATGACGCGGGGCCGCGCTCAGGCCGATGGTACTCCTAGCGATCTGCAAGTCGAATACTACCGGCAGCGCGCCACGGCGGGGCTGATTATCACCGAAGCGACGTCGATTTCGTCTCAGGGCCACGGCTGGGTAGGTGCGCCTGGAATTTTCACGGAATCGCACCGCGACGGCTGGAAGGCCGTAACGCACGCCGTTCACGCGGCAGGGGGGCGCATTCTCCTGCAGTTGTGGCACATGGGGCGCGTTTCGCATCCCGATTTCTTGAATGGCGAGTTGCCGGTAGGACCTTCGGCGATCGCGGCGCAAGGGGAATCGTACACGGCTACCGGAAAGAAGCCGTATGTCGTTCCTCGCGCGCTCGACGCCGCCGAGTTACCGGGCATTGTCGCCGATTACGCTCGCGCGGCGAAGCTGGCCATCGACGCCGGATTCGACGGGGTCGAGATTCACGCCGCCAACGGCTACCTGCTGGACCAATTCCTCCGCGACGGCTCGAACCATCGTACGGATAGCTACGGAGGGTCCATCGAGAATCGGGTGCGGCTGCTTCGCGAGGTGATGGAAGCCGTAACGGCGGCGGCTGGCGCGGAACGGACGGGCGTCCGGATTTCGCCGAACAATCCTTACAACGACATGCGCGATTCCAACCCGCTCGCGACCTTCTCCGCGGTGGCGCAAGCGGCCCGTGAAGCGAAACTTCTGTTCCTGCACGTCATGGACCCGGTGAAGAAGGACCACATGCTGAGCGACGGTTCCGAGCAAATTCATCCCGCGCTGAAGCCGATTTTCGGCGGTCCGTTGATGGTCAATGGCGGCTACGACCGCGAAACGGCGGAGGCGGCGATTCATGCCGGTACCGCCGATCTGGTGGCGTTCGGGGTGCCGTTCCTGGCCAATCCCGACTTGGTGCGGCGCTATGCCGAGGGGGCGTCGCTCAACCGGCCGAGCTTCCCGACGTTCTACTTTGGGGGCGAAAAAGGCTACACCGACTACCCAGCACTCGCCTAGGTCGTTGGCAGTTCCGTTAGCTTGAGTTGCAGGGCGTGAGTGCCGTTCTTCTCGACCGACACCTTCGCGCCCTTCGACTCGACTTTCTTCATAACCTCTTCGTCGTCCCAGAATCCGTACTCGAGGTCTTCCATCGCGAAGGCGAGATACTCGCCGGGGGCGAGTCCGCGAATGGTGCTCGATCCGGCCTGGTCGAGCGATCCCATTTTGACGAACGGTTGCACTCGTAAGTCCTTATCGCGCGGGAGTACGATCACGGAACCGGAGGTGGCCGGCTGGTCGTCCTTCATGGCCGACACGGTGACCGTTCCGCTTTCGTGGCTGACGTAAACCTTCACGGGGGGGGCGGTACCGCCCGAGATTTCAAAGTCTTTGCCAAGCACTTCCTGATCGCCGACTTTGATCGATTCGACAAAGCCATCCTGCAGGAAGACGTTAACCCGATAGCGGCCGGAGCCGACGGATTCCACCGTGAACGTGCCGTCGTCTTTGGTCGAGCCGCCACCGAAAAATCCCATGCCGGTATCGGCATCCGTCACCTGAACGCGCACCGAAGAGACCGTAGTCTTCGAAGGATCTTTGGCGATCACCTGGCCGGTCAACTCGAAGCCCGGCATAACCCGGATCACGAGACCTTCCACGTTGTCCGAAACGTCGATCCGCTCGCGGTGATTGATACCGTTACGGCCTTCGCCGCGCACCGTTAAGGTATAGGAACCGGGCGTGATGTTGCGCAGTTCGAACGAACCGTCCGGCTGCCGCTGAAATCCGCCCATCGGTCCGAAGAACATGGGAGTGTCGCGCGGAACGGTCATCACCATGAAGTTCTTGAGCGGCGCTCCGGTCACGCCGTCGATCACTTGGCCCTTGATGCGGTAGACGCGGGTCTTCTGCAGGCGGATATCGAAGCCGGAAAGCTCGGCCCCGGCCGAGACGGGAATCTTCTGCGCGCGCGCCGATTCCGTAACGCCGGGGTAATACGTGGCGACGTATCCCATTTCGACGGTCTCGCCGGGCATCGTTTGCTGCATGGGATTGAATCGCATCGGTCGGACTTCGAGAATGACTTCGCCGGGCGCGACGTTCGTGATGCGGAACTCGCCTTTGTCGTTTGTCGCCGCTCCGCCTTGCGGCATGAATCGACGGGCCCCGCGTGCGGCGCCGCGCGCCATCCCCATCGCCGCGCCGTAGCCCTGACTCATGACCTGCACCTGGATGTTCTGCAGCGGCTCGCCCTCTTCGTCCAGAACGCGGCCGGTGATGACGGCTTGCGGGATCAATTCGATCTTCAAGTCCTTCAACTCTTGCCCGGCGACAATCTCGATTTGCGTGCCCATCTGCCGGGGCTTGCGAGCGCCGTAGCGGCCTTGCAGGTAGCCTTGGCGTTGCGCGGAAAGCTGGTAGCGTCCGGGTTCGACGCCGGTAATCGTGAACTTGCCGGTCTGGTCGGTGGCGGCGCGTTTGGTTCCCGAAGGGCCCTCGGGACCGATTCGCATCGGTCCCGCGGAAGTGCGCCCGCCGGTCACGGGCATGAGAGTGACGTCGGCGCGGCGCAGCGGCTCGCCCGACTGTTGATTAACAACGACTCCCGAAACGGTGGCGGCCTTGGGTTCCGTGCCTTCCGCCTGCGCGGGCGCAGCCGGCTGTTGGGCCAAAACCACTTGGGTCAAAACGATTGCGCTAGCGATCGAATATAGAGACAGCATAAGGTTCCAACTCTAGGTATAGACTGTTCGAACCCCGCAAACGTTGCCCTGTCGCGCCGCGCCAGCCGCCTTTTTTGTCTTCCAGGCGGACTTTCTGGGGCGCATCTTCGAGATTGATGGCCAGCAGGCGCTCCCGTTGGCCGTGGCGCAGCCAGAGTCCGGCGGCGCGCAGTGGGAAGGTGGAGCGCAGCGGCCGAACATCCCCGGTTGCGAAATCGAGGATCGGGGCCAGAGCGTCGGCTCCGCGTGCCATTCCGTAAGTGACGCTATCGGCGCCAGCTTCGGCGAGATACTTGACGCTCGACGAGAACCAAGCGGCGGCGAACGCCGAGCCTTCGCGCGGGTCCGGCGGGTTGGGCTTGCCCGAAAATTGATTGAACCGTTGCGCGAGCGTCACAGGCGTAACCGCGATTTTGGCCGTGCCGAGAAACGCCCGCGCGGAAACTACCGTCGCGCCTTGCGGTTCGAGATTCTCGACCAGAGAACGGTTATCGAACGCATGCACCTGCGGGTTGATCGAATAGCAAGCCACGTCGAGCCACGATGGGTCGGGGCGCGTGCGATTCAGCTCGGTAAAGAAGACGTTGGTGCCGCCGCCGACCGGAGCGCCTTTCAAGATCGATTTCGCGCGCGTAAACCAGTCGCGCGAAGTGGACGATTCGGCGGGCGGGAGCACCAGGAATCGCGCCACGTCACGGCTTTTCGCTTTGGCGGCGAGTTCTTCGAGATCGGCAGGCTTCGCCACTAAGGCGGCGATTTCGAGCGGCGCGGCGGAATCGGGTAACGGATCGCCGGGCCGCCAATCGATGCGAATGTGCGCGGCCTTAGGAAGCGCGGTGGGATACGCGACTCCGATCGAGGGCAGCTTTGTCACGGACTGGTCGATGGGGAATAGCAAGATATCCGGCGCGGGCCGGTACGGCTTGGTGGATCTCGCGCCGCGAATCGTGAGCGTAACGGCCTGCTTGATGTTGGTCCCTTGTGGAACATCCACCGGCCACGGTTTTGCGAGCGGCGTGCAGTAGGTCTTGAAATTGCCGTCGGTCCAATTGCGATGGTCTTCCATCTCGAAGATGTCGCCCTCGAAGCGCACTTCGGCATCGGCTCCGTTGACGCGGTGGGTAATGGCGCGGAGGTCCATGACGGGCTGATGCGGCGAGATGAGTTCGGGGAACTTGCCGGTGACTTTCGAGCCGCCGGACTTCTCGGCTACGTACTCTTGGCCCACGCACTCTTTCAACGGATGCAGGACGCAAAAGCCGATGCGGTTGCGTTTGAAGCCGGTCTTCGCCGTGCCGTCCATGGCGAAACGCAGCGTGCCAGCGGCTTCGCCCGTAATCGTGCCGCGCCATTGAAAAGAGATCGGACCCTGCGTGCAATCCGCGTCGAAGGTCAACTCGAATCCGCCGCGCCGCTTGTTCACTTGAACATTCGTCACTTTGGGGAGCACGGTGCCCCAGGTGGAATCGCGGACGGCGGCGTAGATTCCGCGCAACACCTCGTCGCTTCCGAGTCGCACGTAGCGGACGAAAGCGAGTTCCGGTTCGAACTCGAGAGTCAAGGGGCCGGCGGCGAGTGTGAGCGCGTTGGGCGACGCTTTCGCGAACGGCGCAAACGCGGAGCTGAGGAGAAATTCCCGGCGTAGCATTGCCGGTAGACTATCGCAATGATTCTCGTTGCGCTGCTTCTCGCCGCCGACTTGGGGCTGGGCACGTGGCGGTTTAACGCCGCGCTCTCGACCTACGAGTCCGGACCCGCTCCGAAAGAGTCGACGCGCGTGTGGGAGAAGGCGGGCGACCAGGTGCGCTTCCGGCACACTACGGTTTCCGCCGACGGACGGACTAACGTCACGGAGTTCGTGGCGAGCTACGACGGGTCCGAGGGCAAGGTAACTGGGAGTTCGCGCTACGACACCGTCTCGCTCAAACTTATCGACGACCGGACCGTCGAGCAGACGTTCCGGCTGAAGGGCGAAGTGACGGTTCGCGCGACGCGTACCATCTCGGCCGACGGCCAGCGGATGACCATCGTCGCAAGAGGAACCAACCCGGACGGAAAAAAGTTCGTTAATACTCTGGTCTACGATCGGATACGCTGATCGAGCATGCATGCCCTTGGTCTCGATCCGCGGGTAATCCGCATCGTCTGGACGGCGGCGGTTTGCTACGCGCTTTGGTACGTGCGGGGAACGTTGTTTTTGTTCGCCGTCGCGATTCTTTTGGCATACGTTCTTTTGCCGCTGGTCGAATGGGTGACCCATCGCGTGGTGGCCAGACGCCGCGGACTGGCGCTCGCCGTCGTTTACATCGCGGCCATATCGGCTATCGGCTTGGCGTTAACTCTGGTGGGAACGTTCGCGGCACAGCAGGCGAAAGCGCTCGCTAAAGCGATCCCGGGCTGGTACAACCGGCTGGCTTCGAATCAAATTCCTTGGCCCGCTTCGATTCGCCCTTACGTCGAGCGGGCGGTTGAGGAGTTGAATGTCTACATCCAGACACACACCGAGGACATTCTCGGAGCGGTGTCCTCGGCCGGCCTGCAACTGATGGGCGCGATCGGCAGCATCTTCTCGGTGATTGTGGTCCTGGTGCTAAGTTTTTTTCTGCTCAAGGAAGGCGAAGCTTGGGCGCGGGCGATTGTCGGCTCGTTGCCCAAACGGTATCAACCGGTGGGCGAGGCGATCGCCGCCGACCTGCACAATGTGATGGGCAAGTACACGCGTTCGATGTTTCTCGTGGCGCTTCTCACCGTGATCCTCTATGGCGTCGTGTTTTCGTTGCTCGGCGTGCCCTATGCGATTTTGCTTTCCGTAGTGGCGTTTCCCTTCGAGTTCCTGCCGATCGTGGGGCCGTCGCTGGCTTTCGCGATCGTCGTGCTGGTCTGTATCTTTAGCGGCTTCAAGGGGTGGGTGCTGTTGATCGTCTCCTATATCCTGATGCGGTTATTTCAGGACTACGTGATGCAGCCTTACCTGATGAACGAAGGGATGTCGCTATCGCCGCTGCTTGTGTTTTTCGGGGTGCTCGCCGGGCAGCAGTTAGGTGGAATCGCGGGCGCGGTTCTAGCGGTGCCCATGTTGGCCATTCTGCGGGTGTTCTACGTCCGGTTGCGGGAGGTGGAGTGACGCTCGCGCTATTGTGGCTGGCCGCGGATCTCCTCGAAGTCCGGCTGACGCACACGGTTTCGACGCGAGACGCCAGGCCCGGCGATCCGGTTCGCGCGGTGGCGTTGCGTCCTGCAAGCGTCGCGGGGGAGCCCGTGTACGGCGCGGTGACCGATGTAGTTCGGCTGGGCTTGGGATTCAAACATTGTGCTGCGCGGATGACGATTCGCTTCGACCGTGTGGGCGAGATTCCCCTGCGCCAGGCGCGGCTCGTCGAGGTCGAGACGGCGCGCGAACATGTCGATCCCACGGGGACGATTCACGGCATCTCGCCGGCCGCGAGTATCTCGTCTTCGCTCGGCAGTTACGCCTGGCGGCTCACCTATATCGCGCCGATGACGGGGATGGCCGTCTGGGGTACGAAGTTTTTCTTTGCGCGCGCGCCCGATCCGGAGATTACTCTTCCGCGCGGCGCGGAGTTGCGAATCGAAGCCGATTTGGACGAGGCGGATTCGCCGTATCCGCAGACTTTCGGCGAAGTGCAAGACTTGCCGGAACGCGTGGTGCGCGATGGCCGCGGGCGCGAGGCGGACCGCGTGAATCTGCTCTTAACCGGATCGAGAGAGGATGTGCGACGCGCGTTTCGCGCGGCGGGTTGGGTGGAGGCGGAACCGCGCACACCGCTTTCCTGCTTCCGAACGTTTCTTCGAGTGATGCAGCGTAGTACGCATGCGAATGCTTCGATGGCTCCGCTGACCTTAGGCGGCCGGCGCGCGGATTTGAATTTTCAAAAAAGCCTGAATACCTTTTCCCGGCGCCATCACGTCCGGTTGTGGGACTTGGGCGACGGACGCTGGGCGGGCGCGGCGACCGAAGACGTGCGGGTGGTTTTCTCGAAACAAACGATGCGCTGGACGCACGCCATCGACCCCGAAATCGATCGCGAACGCGACAAGATTGTGAGCGACCTCGCCTACACGGGCTGTGTACCGGCGCTGGGGTATCATTCGCCGGACGGCGTATCCGTGACGGGGTTGGTGACGGATCGCCGCATTGCGCGGGTGGAGATCGACGATTGCGCTTTCCCACGCACGATGCCGCCGCTCGAACAGCCCGCCGCGCGATGCTCGCTGCGCGCGGAGATCGCCCGCAACAACCCCGCGTCGTTGATCGTCACCAAGGCGCACCTGCTGAAGCGGACGGCGGCCAACGCGCTGGCGGGACGGCGCCCTCAGACGACCGCCTACACTAGTCGTGATGAACGTTAATGGCAAGCGAGTGGCGGTTTTCGTCGATCAGTTGTATCAGGAGATGGAGGTTTGGTATCCGATCTATCGCCTGCGCGAGGCGGGCGTCGAGGTCGTCGTCGCGGCGGCGAAGGCGGGTACGAGTTATCCCAGTAAGACCGGCTATCCGTGCGTTTCCGACGTGGCGTACGACTCGCTCGACCCGCAGGCGTTCGACGGGGTAATCGTACCGGGCGGCTTCGCGCCCGATCACATGCGGCGGCATGCGGCGGCCAATCGCTTCGTCGCCGACATGAACGCGGCGGACAAACTGGTGGCGGCGATTTGTCACGGGCCGTGGGTGCTGTGCTCCGCGCACGGCATGTTGAAGGGCCGGAAAGCGACGAGTTTTTTCGCGATCAAGGACGACGTCGTGAACGCCGGCGCGATTTGGAGCGACGAAGAGGTGGTCGTCGACCGTAACTTAGTCACATCGCGCAAGCCCGACGATCTGCCGGCGTTCTGCCTGGCTTGTCTCGATGTGCTGGCGAATTCCAAGACTCGATGACGCCGCCCGTGATGGAGGTGCGCGGCCTCCACAAGCGCTACGACGATTTCGAGGCCGTGCGCGGCATCGATTTCGAAGTGCGGCCGGGCGAAGTCTTCGGACTGCTGGGGCCCAACGGCGCGGGCAAGACGACGACCGTCGAGATCCTCGAAGGCATTCGTCCGCGAACGTCGGGCGAGGTTCGTGTGCTGGGCTACGATCCGGGCGTCGAGACCCTCGCTTTGAAGCGCAATATCGGGGTCGCGCTGCAATCCACCAACTTGCCCGAGAAGATGAAAGTGCGCGAGGCCCTGGCGCTGTTCGCGTCGTTCTATCCAAAGACCGTGGACGGCGGAAAGCTACTGGACCGGTTGCAGCTTTCGGAAAAAGCGGACGCCTACTACGGCACGCTTTCCGGCGGACAGAAGCAGCGGGTGGCGATCGCGCTGGCGCTGATCAACGATCCGCAAGTGGTGTTCTTCGACGAACCGACGACGGGGCTCGACCCGCAGGTGCGGCTTGAAATTCACTCGCTGATTACGCAACTCCGCGAAGGGCGCCGGTCGATCCTGCTCACTACGCATTACATCGAGGAAGCGGAACGACTGTGCGACCGCGTGGCGATCGTCGATCAGGGCAAAATCATCGCCATCGGGACGCCGAAGGAAATTCAAGCGAAGACCGCTACGCGATCGCGCATCGACTTACGAACGGAGACGCCGATACCGGACGGGGCGCCGCCGGAGGCGCTGGCCGCGGATAAGTGGGAGTTTTCCGGAGACCGGCGCGCGCTCACCGTACATGCGGCGCAACCGGCGCGGACGTTGGTCGAGTTAGTCAAGTGGATCGACTCGCTGGGGTTGACTCTCGCCGACATTCACTTGAAACGGCCGACGCTCGAAGACGTATTTATCGAGCTCACCGGAAAGAGCCTCCGCGACTGAGTCTTGCGTCATGAAAGCCTACCTCGCCTACATCCTCATCAACATCAAGCTAACCTGGCGCGACCGCATGGTCGTGTTCTTCAACTACTTATTCCCGCTCATTTTCTTTTTCACTTACGCGCAGTTATTCAGGGCGGAACAGGGCGGGGCGATCAATCAGGTCTACGCCAGCGTTCTAGTGATCGGAGTTTTGGGTAACGGCTTTTTCGGCGGCGGAATTCGCGCCGTGGTGGAACGCGAACAAAACATACTCCGGCGGTTTAAGGTCGCGCCAATTACTCCCATGCCCATCGTGGTTTCGAGCATCGTCGTCGGGTTATTCAACTATTTGCCTTCGGCGCTGATCATGTTCGCTATCTCGTACTTTTTCTACGGGATGAAAGTACCCGGAAATTGGTTATCGGCGCTGGTCTTTATCGTGATCGGGACCTGCGCCTTCCGCGCTCTGGGCGCGATTATCGCGTCCGTGGCGAACTCGATGGCCGAGAGCCAGATCATTATTCAATTGCTCTATTTCCCGATGATGTTTCTATCGGGCGCGACTTTCCCGGTGTCGCTTTTTCCCAATTGGTTGCAGATCGCTTCGCAATTTATTCCGGCGACTTACTTGTTCAGTGGAATTCAAGATATCTTGGTCCGCCGCGAGTCGTTATTGCAAATTTGGCCGGCGGTCCTAGCGTTACTGGCGACGATCGCGCTGTGTATCTTCATCTCCGTCAAGTTGTTCCGTTGGGAAAAAGGCGAGAAGCTAAGACCCGCGGCGAAGTTATGGATCGCGGCGGTGCTTGCGCCCTTTTTCTTAGTCGGAGTTTGGCAAGCCTATAGCCGCGATAACTTAGTCAAAGCCAAAGAAGTTACCCGTCAACTGAGACGGTCGCGAAGCCTTCTGATCGAAAACGTCCGCGTCTTCGACGGCGCGAAGGTGATCGAGTCCGGAGCTGTGCTGATTCGCGACGGCCGGATCGCGCAGGTGTTCGAGGGATCCAAGCCGGACGCGAAAGCGCTTCGTGCGGAGCCTGTCGAGGGTCAAGGTAAGACGCTGCTTCCGGGGTTGATCGACGCGCAGGTGCTGCTGTCCCGCGGCGCGGGCCGCACAGACACCGAAGGAGCCGACGTCGCGCGGGCATTGGCCGCACATCTGTTTTCAGGTGTCACGGCGGTGCTGAGCGCCGATCCGCAACCGCAGAAGGTTTTGGCGGAGAGCGCGCGGATCGCTCGCGGCGAGCGCCTAGGACCGGACGTCCGGCTGTCCATCCAAGTTCCGAAGATGAGCACGACGCGCACCGTGGCCGATATTGAAGCCGCGATCGATGCCGGGGCTTCGGCTATCGTAGGCGGCGCGAACATGGAGCGCATTCCCGACGCCGTGGTGGCGAAGATCGTCGAAAAGAAAATCGCCTACATCCCGATGCTTTCGGTGCGCGAGGCGCAATCCGCCGATCGCGCCCTGCTCGACCGTTCGTTGCTGCAGCAAGTGCTGCCGCCGATCGCGTTGAATTCGATTCGCGCGGCGTTGCCCACAAGCTCCGCGCCAAGCGAGGCGATGCTGGCGATCGCGAACGATAATCTGAGGCGGATATATGGGGCGGGCGGTGTGGTGGTTGCGGGATCGGGCGCGGGTAACATGCTGGTGTTCCACGGACCGGCGATCCAGCGCGAGTTGCAGTTGTGGGTCAGAGCCGGAATTCCGGCGCAGGCCGCGTTGAGCTCCGCCACAATTGAAGCCGCCAAGTTGCTTCGCATAACTTACGCAGGCCGGATCGGTGCTGGCGCGGAGGCTTCGCTATTAATGGTGAACGGCAACCCGCTCGCCGAGATCGGCGCGTTGGAGGCGATCTCGCTCGTGATTTTTAAGGGCGAACGCGTGGACCGCTCGAGCTTGTTCGATGAGGAGTAGTGATGCGTTACCCTTGCGGCTCCGGGAAGATCTCGGCGGCGGTCAACGAGAGATTGTGTTCGGGGATCGAGAGGGCATCGGCTTCGGTTAAGCTGCGTCCACGGAAAACTTGAAGTAGCTTGTGCATCGGATCGACGACCCAGATATGCGGCACCCCCCAATTTTGGTACTCGCGTAGCTTATCGAGTAGGTCGGCGTAACGGTCGTCGGGAGAAAGAATTTCGACGACGACCAGCGGTACCTCCTCTACGGGAGTGGTTGTGGGCCGCTTTGTCCAGGCGGCGACATCGGGGAGGCGAAAGACGCCGGGTTCCAACTTGCAGCGAACGTCATGGCCGTGAGCTAAGCCGGCGGTCTCGAATTTTCCTTCGATTCTGTATCCAATCGCGCTATGCACATAAGTTGGCATCGGTCTCTCCACTAACTCCCCGTGAACATACTCCGGCTCCCATTCGTACTTCGTCGCCAGATACTCTTCCGGCGAGATTAAGGTCGCGGCGCTCATCGCTCCTCCGGGAATAAGTCGGCGATAGTAATCGTCAAGTTGTGTTCGGGAACTTCGAGTTGATCTGCGGCGAGTAAGCTGCCGCCTCGGTAAATCGAGAACGTCCGCGACTCGGGATCGACTAGCCAGATATACCTCACACCCCACCGTTCATACTCGGCGAACTTCTCGCGAAGCTCGGAAAACTTTTCGTCGGGGGAGAGAATTTCGATGGCCGCGAGCGGCGGCTCGGTCGGCAGTCTGACTTTCGGACGCGTCACGTAGATCGCGATATCCGGCAGCCGCAACACCTCCGGTTCGACCCGATGCCGGATTTCCGAGCCGACATAGAGGTGCGGGGCGCGTATGCGCACTAAGTGGCCAAGCTCGACTTGCGTAAAGCCGTGATCCGGGTTCGGCATCGGTCTCTCCCTCAATTCGCCGCGAACGTACTCGGGCTCCCGCTCGTAGTGAGTCGCCAGATACTCTTCCACCGAAAGTAGAGTCGCCGTCGCCATTACACCCTCCACTTGTAGAAATAGAACGTCAGCGGAACCTTGCCGGTATTCACGATCCCGTGCAGCTTACGCCCGGCGCAGTACATCATCGCGCCAGGCGCGACTTTCACGGTCTTCCCGTCGCAGAACATCTCGCCGGTGCCTTCCGTCACGACCATGAATTCCTCTTCGGGGTGCTCGTGCGGCGGATGCGGAGTCGCGCCCGGTTTCAATCGCAAGCTACCCGCCGTCATCCGCTTGCACATATCGGTGGGACCGTCGAAGTAGATCAGCAGTTCGCCCGATGGGTCCGGCACGCGTTTCGCGTCCGCCTTATTGAACGTGACGTTCGGCAGCGGACCGTCCGTCGCCGCGGGAAACAGCGGCCCGCCCAGGGCCGCCAACACGCTTCTGCGCTTCATTTTGCGTCGAGCCTCCTTAGCGTCTCCACCACCACCTTGCCCACAAGGGCAAAGCTCTCGGGCGCTAACTTATCCATTGTGTCGCGATCCGTGTGCCAGTAGCGGTTCAGCGGACCGTACTCGAAATCGATCAGATCGATCGCCGCGACACCCATGCGCCGGAACGGCATGTGATCGTCTTCGATCGCCGTCACGGATTCCTCGAAGTGCTTCGCGTAACCGAGTTCCCGCGCGACGCTCCAAACCAGTTTCACCAGTTCCGGCGACGAGTTCGCGTCGCGCAGCAGATTGAGGTCCTTGTCGCCGATCATGTCCACGTTGATTAGCGCTTCGACGCGCGCGAGAAATCCCGACGAAGCCCACTCCTTCGCCAGGTGGCGGCTGCCGTACAGCGAGTCCGTGGCGGTCCACTGCGCGAACGCCTCTTCGCCGTCGAAGAAGACGATCCAAAGATCCTTCTTTCGCGGAATCTTCGCCGACACACGCGCCAATTCGAGCAGGAAGCCGGTGGACGACCCCGCGTCGTTCGCGCCGACGAAATTCGTTCCCGGCATCGGCTTTGTGTCGTAGTGCCCGGACACGGCCAGCGCCCGCGCTCCAGGGGTACCCTTCAAGCGGCACAGGATGTTCTTCATGCCGACCGGACCCGCGGGCGTCTGCGCTGTGAACGCCTGTTCCGTCACTTCGCAACCGTAGCTTCTCAATTTCGCCGCGATCTGCGCTTGCAGTTTCACGATCGCCGCCGACCCCGGCGGGCGCGGCCCAAGGTCCACCGCCTCTCGCGCGAAACGGTACGCCGAAGCGCCATCGAACGCGAGCGCGAGTAGTAACGGCAACGGGAGCACTCCCTTAATAATAGGAAATAGAATTACATGAACTTCGACATGCTCGGGTTAATCACCCGCTTGATCGATTTTGCTTGGCCGCGTTTGCGCCGAGTCTTCATCGATAAGTCGCCGATCGTGGCCGCAGATGGCGGCGCGCAGCCGAACTACTGGCGACGCTGGTTCGGTGACCATCGACGGCATATCGCCATTGTTTTTCTGCTAACCGTATGTGCGGTTGGTACCTTTTACTGGCGCTTCTCTGGACCGTCGCCGGGTGCTATCCGCATCCTGATAGCCGATATCGACCAGCGCTGCCCGGATCAAAAACAGGACTTCAAGCGTGATATCCGCAGGGAACTTCAGCATGAGGCAGCGAAGGTAGGCGTAAAGGTCGAGGTTCGCCTGCTGGACTCGGCGATCCGATCCGACGAAACCCGAGAGAGCGCCCGCGCGCTTCTTAAGTGGAAGCGCGGGCACATCCTGATTTGGGGCGACTACGCCTGCACGTCCACAGATGTGCAAGTCGATATTCGAGCTGAGTGGTCTCTGCCCGGCGTCGATCAAGATCTATTTGTTGGAACTGGAACTAGCTACCAAGCCAAGTTATCGGAGTTGAGCGAGTTCCGGTTGCAAAACGTGACCGCGAAATCGCTGACCGGTCTTGTCTTATTCCTTCTGGCGCTAAGTGACTGGACGACTGGAAATGAGGACGGAGCTCTGGTTAAGTTCCATGAATCCATCATTAGTTTGGATCAGTCCGCCAAAATATCGCCACTATATCTGGCTGCGCCAGAGCGTCGATTATCTGCACTGGCGCATTTTCATTTAGGTCTAATTTGGCATCAACGTGAGGAGTTTCGGCAGGCAGCATATCATTACCAACAGGCTAGCGGCTATTTCCCGGCTGAATCTCATCACAACTGGGCAGTCGCGATGTCGGGATTGGCACGGAAAACATCGGGTGAAGATGCTAAAAACCTCTTCGAAGAGGCTCGAAAGAAGTTTGACATTGCGTCAAAGTTTACGCCAAACAATTCGGAGCTTCATTACAACTGGGGCAACGCTCTTGATGGACTTGGACGTTTGCATTCCGGAGATCGCGCGACGGAATTTTGGCTGCAGGCAATCTGTAAGTATGAACTCGCGGCTTGGTTAAATCCTAACGACTATAGAGTCTACGTTAACTGGGGAAATGTGCTCGATAGACTCGCAGAACTGCGACCGATGGACGAAGGGGTAACCCTTTGGGACGACGCTTTGTCGAAGTATTCTAAAGCGATCCAACTTGTTCCGCATGATCCGCTCCCAGTTGCCAACTCTGGATTAGTGGTTCATCATATAGCTCAGCGAACGCCTTATCCAGAAGCTGAGGAGCTATGGAGCAAAGCGTTGAGGCTTTATTCCGAAGCTTTGCGGATCGATGCAGACTACTATGATGCCCTATACAATTCTGGCGGGGCTCTTCTCAATCTCGCTCAAAACAAGTCTGGGCCTGCACGAACGAAAATCTATCAGGAAGCAGAGCGTGTTTTGAGGCGAGCCGAAGCTGTGCGCCCGGGCTCTGCTGGCTATAACTTAGCTTGTCTCATGACCTTGCAAAATAAGCGAGAGCAGGCGAGAGGATACCTCGATATGTCACTTAGAACTGGCAGGTTACCGTTTCGGAGTCATCTCGAAAAAGACGTTTGCTTCGATTCCATCCGCAAAGAGTCCTGGTTCGCCGACATCCTCGCCGCCGCGAAGCCGTAACGCCGTTGCAACCGGCGGACCCTATGATAGGGACTTGTCGCCGTCGATCCTCGCCGCCTTCATCGCCCAAACGGTCACCGTCACCGCCGACCGCACCACGCCGCTCGACGTGCAAGCCGCCGCGCAAGTGGTTGCCGTGCACGAGCGGGAGTGGTTCGCCGACCGTCCGCTCACCACCGTCGCCGACATGCTGCGGGGGGACGCCGGAATCCTGGTTCAGAACACCACCACCGCGCAAGTTTCGCCGTTCCTGCGTGGCTTGACCGGGTATCAGGTGCTCAATCTGCTCGATGGGGTGCGGTACAACAACGCGACGTTCCGCTCCGGTCCCAACCAATACCTCGCGCTGATCGAGCCGTCGCAGGCGCGCGCCATCGAAGCTGTCCTCGGACCGGCGGCGGCGGAGTACGGCTCCGACGCCCTCGGCGGGGTGATCCAGGTGCTGACTCCGCAAGCGAAATTCACCGACACACGAGAGGCGCATGGGTCGTTCGAACTCGGCGGTGGAACGGCGGATTGGTCGGCGCGCTCGAACGCGCAATTGCAGGTCACCGGAGCGCGCATCGCGTGGCTGGTAGGCGGATCGGTGTTCCGTCCCCAGGATTTGCGCGCGGGCGGTGCGACGGATTCGCGGCATACGCTGCGGCGGCTCTTCGGTCTGAACGACGACCAAATCCGTTCGATCACCGGCGACCAACAACAGGACACCGCGTTCACGCAAGCGGGCGCGCACACGAAGTTGGCCTTTCGGCCTAGCGACAACTCGACGCTCACCGCCTGGTATCAACATTCGACGCAATCGGGCGTGCGCAATTACAAGGACCTGTGGGGCGGACTGGGCCGGATGCAATCGAGCTTCTCGCCCCAGTCGGTCGATTTGCTGTATTTGCGCGGGGAGCGCGCGAAGATCTGGGGGCTCGAATCGCTAGCCGGGACGTTCTCGCTGAATCGCCAACGCGATGGGTCCACGCGACAAGGATTGCGGTCCACCGATTCCGTTACGAACGACGACGTGACGGTGAACGCGCTCGGCTATACCGGGCAGGGGCGGGCGACGCTCGGCGGGCGTCAGGCGCTCGCGTTCGGCGGCGAGTTCTACGACGAATCGATCTTCGCGGCGCGGCTGACCGGCGGGCGCGCGCAGCGGCCCCTCTATCCCGACGATTCGCGCTACCGCACTGGAGCGCTGTTCGCGCAGGACGCGATCGAGCTTTTCTCACGGCGCGTCCGGTTGACGGGCGGGCTGCGCTGGACTCGCGCGGGCTATCGCACGCAGGCCGGAGCGTTCGGCGTCGCTGCGTCGGACGAGTCGTTCCACGATGTCACCTATAACTGGAGCGCTCTCTGGCAGGTGACGCGCCGCTTCGGCGTGCATTTCCTGAACGGCCGCGGATTCCGGGCGCCGAACGCAAACGATCTGGGCGTCGTTGGTCTGAACGATTTAGGCTATGAGGTTCCGGCGAGCGCGGCGGCGTCGGCGGGCGCGCTGCTCTCCACCTCCTCGGGCGAAGGCGCCACGTCCAGCGGGCGCACGCTCAGCGCGTTGAAGCCCGAGTCGCTGCAGAACTACGAGGCGGGCATACGCTGGACATCGTCAAAGGTGTACGCCAGAGTCCAAGGCTTTTGGGCCGACTTGCGCGACCCGATCGTCCGCCGCACGCTGTTGTTCCCGGCGAACAACGTCCCCACGACGCTCGCCGGGCAAGCGGTGACGCGCATCGCGCCTACTCCCGCGCAGTCCGCGCAAGGTGTGGTGACCGTGGCCACCGCCATCGATCCGCGCGCGGTGAAATCGTTCGTCAACGACGGCCGGTCGCGCTACTACGGCCTGGAGTCGATCGTGTCCTTGCGCCCCAACGGCGCTTGGCTGATCGACGCGGGATACACGTATCTTGTGGGGCGGGACCTTAATCCCAATCGCAATATTCGCCGCCTGCCCCCGCAGTTTGGAACGCTGCGCGCGCGGTATCAGACAAGATTCGCGGGGCTGTGGGTCGAATCGATGTTGACCGCCACCGGCGCGCAAAACCGGCTCTCGGGCGGAGATATCGACGACGAACGGATTGGAGCCTCGCGCCGCCGCCAGGATATCGCCGATTTCTTCAACGGCTCTCGGATCGCCCCGTATGTCATGGATGGCCGCTTTACGCCGACGGGTGAAACGTTGTTTCAAATTCAGAATCGAGTATTGCCGGGCGTGGATAACGCGACTCGCGTGCCGATGTACACATCCACAGCGGGTTGGGCGACGGTGGATTTGCGCGTAGGAATTCCGGTGACGGATTATTTGACGATTACGGGCGGTGCGATGAACGTAGCCGACCGTAACTATCGAGTTCACGGCTCTGGAACGGATGCGCCGGGGCGCAGCTTGTTCGCCGCCGCTCGCTTCGTCTGGTAGGCGAAACTACATCGCTTCCGGGAAGGGAAGCCGCGATTTCTCGAGCGCCTTGGCCATGGCGTCGATCGCCCCGGCCTGGTTCAGGTTGCGAGCCGCCGAAACCTCGGAAATCAGCATTTGCCGGGAACGGTCCAGCATTTTCTTCTCGCGGAACGAAAGCGGTTTGTCTTTCTGCAGAATCACCAAGCTCTTGAAAACTTGGGCGATTTCGAGCAGGCTGCCGTTCTGCATCTTGTCCGAATTCTCCTTGAAGCGATGCTTCCAGTCCGCCGAACACTTGCAAGTTCCACATGCCAAGTATTCGAGGACTTTGCTCACTTCGGAAGTTTTCGTAACTTTCCGCAATCCCACTTGCTGGACATGGGAAAACGGGACCATGACGGTCATGCTGGAACAGGCTAGCCGGAGTAAATAGAAGCGCTCGAACTGGGCCCCAAAGGACCGCGAGCTAATGTTCTCGATCGTAGCCACCCCTTGATTGGGGTACACGACTTTTTCACCGATTTGAAAGGTCATTCGCGGACCTCGCTCCGTACACGTGATGGGGGTTACACTTCTTTACAACTCGGTTCCGAAGTCGAGATTAAACCTCTCTATGGATAAAGTCAATAAAAAAAATCCATCGAGAGGCCGTGAATATTGGGCGCGGTCAATGGCATCGCTCGCGCTAGGGATTCCATTTTCAGGATTTCGATTCGGTTAAAACAGACCGAAATGGTCTGCTTACCACCCCTCGAAGTGTTAAGCGAGCAGCTTTCGGATGTAGCCCAGATTGCGCCGCATGTCGGCGGAAACGTCCTTGGAGGGCGAATCGGTTTCCAGATTCGCGAAGCCGCTCCAGCCCATCTCGTTGATAATCCTTAAGATTTCAGTGAAGTTGATGGTTCCTTCACCCAGGTAGCCGGGATTGTCTTTGAGATGAATCTGCGCGATCCGGTCCCGGCCCATCGCTTTCAGCTCGGCGATGGGGTCGAATCCGGCCCGCAGCAGGTTGCCGCAATCGTAGTAAATCTTCACGGCGCCCGACCGCGATCTTTCCATAATCCGTATATTGTCGCGGGCGTTGATCGTGTTCTCGAGCGCCAGGACCACCCCTACTTTTTCCGCCGACGGGGCGATTTCGCGCAAAGCGTCGCCCACGAAATCCATTTCGGCGGGGGTCGTAAGGGCGCCTTTGCCGAAAAACGGGAGCAGCATCGTCCGAGCGTTCAGGCGCTTCGTAATCGGGATCCCCTCCGCCACCCACTTCGCGCCCAGCGGGTCGGACTTTAGATAATTGACGTGCAAGATGTCCAGGCACGTACCGGCCAGCGCGATCTTGTTCTTCTTGGCGGCGGCGAGATAGGCGTCCTGGGTGGCGTTGTTGGCGAGCGGCAATTTGCCATCTTCCGGTTTACGCCCCAGCGAGACTTCGACGCCCGCGAACCCCAGCGAAGCCGCCAGATCGACGGCTTCGAGTTTCGAAGCGAGTCGGAGGTTCCAATCCGTCACGCCGATCTTCAACCTAGAGTTCGCCGCCCAGGTCGCGCGAGCCGCCGGGAGAGCCGCCAGA
Source organism: Bryobacteraceae bacterium (assembly GCA_033763835.1). GTDB lineage: Bacteria > Acidobacteriota > Terriglobia > Bryobacterales > Bryobacteraceae > JAPKYZ01. Next base: position 21,859 of record JANRJS010000038.1, read on the forward strand.
AAAAGCCGTCGATTCATGCGGCTCAGTTTATCGCGTAAACAGGAAATAGTCGTGCGCCGCGCGGGCGATTTCGGCCAGTGCCCGTTCGCGTTGCGCGGAGGTGGCCGCTCCCGGTCCTTTGACGAACGCGGCGACGGCCACGTGTCCACGCCCTTCGGGTAACACCACGATGCCCACGTCGTCCACCGTGCCGCCGATGGTGCCGGTCTTGTGCATCACTTCTGTGCCGGGCGGAAGAATGCCCTTCAACCGGGCGTCGCCTGTCTGGCAGCGGCGCATGACGTCCAGCAGCGTGTCCGTGGACCGCTTCGAGAGCAACTTTCCGCGATGCAGTTTCACCAGCAGATCGGCCATGCCATCGGGCGTTGATGTGTCCTTAGGATCGTCGGCGAACTTTGCGTCGCGATCGGCGCGCCACCGGAGAATCAACTCCTGCGTCGAGCCGTCCACGCGAATCCCCTTGATCCCGAGCTTCGCCATCCGTGCGTTCACCGCCGCCGGACCGCCCACTTCGCGCAGAAGAATATCCGTCGCCGAGTTATCCGAGATGAGCAGCATCAACTCGAGCAGATTGTGGACGCTCAGCACGACGCCGGGGCGCTTGAAAAGCTGCGTCAGTACGCCGCTACCGGGGTGCAGATCGCTCGCCGCCAGGCGAATTTCGCGAGTCAACGTCATCTTGCCCTCGTCGATCAGGCCGAATAACTGCACGGCGATCGGGACCTTGACCGTCGAAGCCATGGGGAACGGCTCCGCGCCACGGATCGACGACCGACGCCCGGTTTCGAGATGGATCGCCGTCGCGCCCACGACACCGGAAGGAAGGCTTACACGCGACAGTGCGTCGTCGAGCGTATCGCCGGAGGCGAAGTTGAAATAATCGTAGGCCGCCCGCGACAGGTGCGCGATGACTTTCTCGTTTTGCACAAGGCCCGCGCCGCCTTTCGTGTAAGCCGCCATCGCCAGCCGTCCGCGATTACCGGGTAGCGTCACGATGCCCGCGTCCGCGACGATCGCCGTACCGAGCGATCCGGTCTTGTGCGCCACGGGCGTTCCGGCCGGCAGTATTCCTTTAATCCGGTCCGGGCCGGTTTGGCAGCGCGCCATGATCTCGATCAATAGTGCCGTCGATTCCGGTTTCAACAGTTTGCCTGCAGCGAGCTGGACGAGCGCCGCCGTCATTCCCGCCGGTTGTGCGTTGTCTTGTTCGTCGAGCAGGTATCGCGCCGCCGCGGCTTTGCGCTTCTCTTCCGGAACTTGGGCGAGCAGTTGATCCCACAGCGCGGGCGTGGGATTGGCGGGCATCGTTTCCAAACCGAAGAACTGGGGAGTCGAGACTTTGGTGGGCCGATCCACGCGCACGCCCGATATGCCGAGCGCGGCCATGCGCTCCATCACCGCCGCCGGTCCGCCGCCCTCGGCCAGCAGAATGTCCGTCGCCGAGTTGTCGCTGATCGCCATCATCAGTTCAAGCAGATTGCGGATCGAGAGCGCGAGCCCCGGTTCGCGCACCAGTTGCGCGAGCATGCCGCTACCCGGCGCGAGATCGGATGGTGAGATCTGCACGATGCGGTCGAGCCGTTCCCGGCCCTCGTCGATCATCGCGAGCGTGTTCATAGCGATGGCGATTTTGCGCGTCGAAGCGGCGTAAAACCACTGGGAGCCATTGACCTGCGCCGTGCGCCCGGATTCGAGATGCGTCACCGCAAACCCGACCGCGCCGTTCGGGATCTTCGCGAGTCTCGCGAGTTCCCGTTCCAGCGGTTCTGCGGTCTGGGCGAGAAGGGCGAGAGGGAGCAGGAAAGCGATGGCGCGGATCATTTGCCTTGCAGGATAGCCTGACAGTCGGCGCCCAGTTCCGTCGCTTCCCAGTCAGGAGGCAGTATGAAACACACTCTTCGTTCTTTCCTGGCCGTTCTCGCCATTGGCGGCTCGGCCTTTGCGGTGGATGCGACTCTCGAGGCCGATGCGACCGTCAAGGCGTCGTCGCCTTCGGGCAATTTCGGCGGCGATGGAACCCTTGAGGTGAGCGACAAGTCCCAGGCGCTGGTGAGGTTCAACGTCAACATGATCCCGGCGGGCGCCACTCGCGAGCATTTGTCGAGGGCCGTGCTGCGGTTCTATGTGGTCTCGAACACCGCGCCGGGGACGATTTCGCTGAAGTTCGCGAATCAAACCTGGTCCGAAAGCACGGTCACCATGCTCACCGCCCCGACGGCGTCGGGGTTGCCCCCGATCGACCTTCCCGTTTTCGGCGCGGTGGGCGAGGCTGGATCTTTCGCGGCCATCGACGTGACCTCGATGGTGAAGGAATGGTTGCCCAGTCCGGGTGTCACGCCGCGCGCGAACAATGGCTTCTACCTGGAAACTGTGGGCCGGACGATTAGATTCGGGAGCAAAGAGGGAGTCCAGGGGCAGCCCGCCGAACTGCACCTCGACTTCGTTTTTCCTGGGCCACAGGGGCCGCAGGGTCCTACAGGGGTGCCGGGGGCACCTGGTGCGACGGGTCCGGCTGGTCCACAGGGCCCTGCGGGCGTTGCCTCGCTCACCGGTCAGACCATGCACATCGTAAACCCGTCCGTGATCCAGGGTGGCGACGGGTCCGTCCGCTATGCGGAATGTCCTTCGTCCCACCCCAACCTTCTCACCGGCGGGTGCGGTGTCGTGGCGCTGAGCGATCATTACTTCCTGAAATTGAGTTCCGCTGGTCCGGACCTCACTTATCCATTGAGTAAATGGAGGTGCATGTACCATGCAACCAGCCCCTCGCGGGACGTCTCTGTGCGTACGACCGCAACATGCTCCAAATAGCCCAGCCTTGCGCTACACTAGCGCATCATGAAGTCCGCGGAAAGCGCCGTGCCCGTCACGGCGCTTCTGCACGCTTGGCGCGATGGCGACCCTAGCGCCGCCGAGCGATTGATCCCCCTACTCTACGGCCAGCTTCGCGCGCTGGCTCGAAAACATCTGAGCCGAGAATCGCCGGGACACACGCTCCCGGCGACGGCTTTGGTTCACGAAGCCTATCTCAAAATCGCGGGCAAGGATTTCGAGATCGCCGACCGCGTCCATTTCCTCGCGTTGGCGTCGCGGGTGATGCGGCGTCTTCTGATCGATCACGCGCGAACCGGGCGGCGGGGTAAGCGGGGCGGCGGGGCGGTGAAGCTTTCGCTCGACGAGGCCGTCCAAGTGGGCCGCGAGCCGGACGAGGATTTACTGGCCCTCGATGCGGCGCTCACCGAGATGGCCGCGTTCGACCCCCGTAAAGCCGAGTTGATCGAGACGATTTATTTTGGCGGAATGACGGTGGCGGAAGCCGCCGAAGCCGCCGGGGTTTCCGAATCGACCGCCGCCCGCGAGGTGCGCGCCGCGAAAGCGTGGCTCTACGCCCGCCTCTGACCCAACCCGCGCGATGACACCCGAGCGCTGGCGGCAAATCGAAGCGCTCTTCGAGGAGGCCTGCGCTCTCGACGGGGCCGAGCGCGACGTCTATCTGGCGGAGCGTTGCGGCGAGGATCCCGGCCTTCGCCAAGCGGTGGAAGAAATGCTGGCCGCGGAGGAGCGGGCGCCGCGAGTTCTCACCGATGCCGCCGCCGCGCTGCCGGCCGTCACCCATTGGTTTCCCGCTCCGGAGTCGATCGCGGCCGGGGCCGAAATCGGGGACTGGCGGCTGATCGAGCCGATCGGCCGCGGCGGGATGGGCCAGGTATGGCGGGCCGAACGAATCGCCGACTTCCGCCAACAGGCCGCCCTGAAGATCATCCACGCCCATTTAGCGACACCCGCGTTGATCGAGCGGTTTCGAGCGGAGCGGCAAATGCTGGCGGCGCTGACGCATCCGCATATCGCCCAGGTGCTCGACGGCGGCAGCACGGCGGAAGGGCTGCCCTTCGTGGCGATGGAATACGTTCCGGGCGAGCCGCTGGACCGCTATGTACGCGGGCGAAAGGCCGGGGTGGAGGAACGGCTCGACTTGTTCGCCCAGGTTTGCGACGCGGTGGCGGCGGCGCACCGGTCTCTAATCGTCCATCGCGACATCAAACCCGCCAATATTCTGGTCGCCGGCGGCCAAACGAAACTCCTCGACTTCGGAATCGCGAAGCTGCTTGGTGGCGAACCGGGCCAAGCGGCGTTGACCCTGCCGGGCGAGCGGATGTTCACAGCCGAGTACGCGAGTCCCGAGCAAGTTTGCGGAGGCGCGATCACGACGGCCAGCGACGTATATTCCCTGGGTGCGGTTCTCTACGAATTGCTCGCGGATCGCCGCCCCTTCGATTTCTGCACCGCTTCGATGAGCGAGTTGGTGCGCCAAGTCTCGACGGTCGATCCGCCGCCGCCGCGCTGATCGTCACGACGCTGGTCGGGGGTTCCGTGGCGGTAGGCGTGTTCGCGCGGCGGGCGCAGCGGGAAGCCGCATTGGCCAATTCCACGACGGAGTTCCTGTCGAGCGTCTTCGCCGGCGCCAATCCCTACAACACGCCGGGCGGGGCGACGGCGCGCGACTTGCTCGACCGTGGCGCGGCGCGGATCGAAACCGAACTGAAGGCGCAGCCGGAAGTGCGGATGCGGTTGACTGGGATTATCGGGCGCGCCTACCGGCAATTGGGGCAATTCGATCGCGCCGTGGGGCTGCTCGAGAAATCGGCCGCCGACTACCGCGCGGCGGGCCGGACGGAAGACTTGGCGTATGCGTCGATCCTGCTGGAACTCGGCGCCGTTCACCGTAGCGCGTCGAAGTACGACGAGGCGGAGGCGTGCGCCAGGCAGGCGCTCGCGATCGTCGACCGGCTGGCTCCCGGGGATTCGATCGAACGGGCGGATACCCTAAATGGCCTGGGTTTGACGCTGTTCAACCGCCGGAAATTCGACGAAGGAGAGCGGTTGCTGACCGAGGCGCTGGGGATTCACGAACGGAGGTTGGGCGGGGATCACGACTCGGCGACCGAGACGCGGAACAATCTCGCCATTCTGTTGTTCGACCGCGGCGATTGGAATCGGGCGGAGCCGTTGATGCGGCGGAATCTCGATGTCCGGCTGAGGACGCTCGGCGAGTTTCACCCCTCCACTTCGACGGCGCTGAACAACCTGTCGTTCGTGGTAGGCACTTTGGGAAATAACACGGAGCGGGAGGTCCTAACGAGGCGGTCCCTGGCCATTCGGCGTAAGGTGTTCGGCGAGGACCACCCGGATACGGCTAACGCCTGGAGCGTCCACGCCCAGGCGTTATTCTCGTTGGGGCGGAGCCGCGAAGCGGCGGAGGAACTGCGCCGGGCGATCGCGATCGATCGAAAGTCGCTCCGGCCCAATCACGCGGAGACGCTGCTGAAGAAGCAGTATCTGGCGTCCGCGCTGCACGATTTGGGCGAACTGGCCGAGGCCGGGGCGTTGGCCCGCGAGGTTGCCGAAAAGCGGCGCGAAGCGAAGGTCGACGCGGCGCTCATCGCCAACGCCACATTGATCGAGGGCCGGGTGGCCGCCGCGCAATCGCGCTTCGCCTTGGCGCGCGAGCTCATGACGGAGGCGTTACGTATCTATCGCGAGCGGAAGCGGGCTCGGAACGCCGCGGAGGCGTTGTGGCTACTGGGGCAAATGGAGCGGAAGTTAGGGCGGTTCGCCGAAGCGCAGGCGCTACTGACGGAATCGGTGGCGATTTACCGGGCCGAACTCGGGGATGCGTATTCGTCGACTCGCCGCGCGGAGGCGGAACTGGCGGCGGCTAACTCTCGCGCTCGGTGACCAGATCCGTCACCGCCGCCAGCGCTTCCTGATACCGCGATTCCGGGAATGTGGCGATGAGCGTGCGGGCGCGCTCGGTAAAGAAGTTCGCGCGTTCGCGGGCGCGGGCCAAGCCACGGCGTTCGCGAATGAACTCTTGAATGCGCGAGAGCGGAACGCGCGAGTAATTGCCGTCGCGCAGCACGGTCTCGACATCCTGGCGCTCCTGCGGCGTGGCGTCTTCAAGGGCGTAAATCAAAGGCAGCGTGACTTTGCCCTCTTGCAGATCGTTCCCCACCGGTTTGCCGAGCACCTTTTCCCGCGCGGTGAAATCGAGCAGATCGTCCACCAGTTGGAAGGCCATGCCGAGGTTCCAAGCGAATTCGCTCAACCGGCTCTCGACCGCCTCGTCGGCGCCCCCCGCCACCGCGCCCAGCCGCGCGCAGGCGGAGAAGAGCGCCGCCGTCTTGCGGTCGATCAACTCCATGTAGTCGGTTTCGGAGACGTCGATCCGGCCGATTCGCTGCAACTGGATCAACTCGCCCTCGACCATCAGTTGCGTTAGCCCAATCAGTACGTCGAGCACATGGAAATTCCGCATGCGCAACGCCACCTGGAACGCCTGCATATACATCCAGTCGCCCGCCAGAACGCTGGCGTGATTGCCCCAGATCACGTTCGCCGAAGGCCGCCCTCGACGAGTCGTGGCCACATCGATCACATCATCGTGGACGAGGGTCGCGGCGTGGATCATTTCGACGACGGCCGCGAGTTGGATGGCGTCGCGGTTCGGTTCGGTGAACAGGCGCGTCGAAAGCAGCAGCAGGGTGGGCCGGATACGTTTGCCGCCCGCCGAGTGCAGATAGCGGGCGATCTCGGAAATCTGTTCGACGGAGCCGACACATTCGTCGGCGATAAAGGCTTCGACTTGTTCGAGATCCGCCGCTACGAGGCCTTGAATTTCGCGCGCGGTGAGGGCCGCTCCGAGTTTGCCGAACGCCATGAATGGGAACCTTTAGTGTAAACCGAACAGCTGGTTGAAATTGTCCGTCGTAATGCGATCGATTTCCTGGACGCTCGTCCCGCGTAACTCGGCAAGCTTCCGGGCGGTGTGCGCCATGAGCGCCGGTTCGTTGCGTTTTCCGCGCTTCGGCACGGGTGCAAGATAAGGGGCGTCGGTTTCGAGCAAGATTCGATCTGCGGGGGCGAGTTTCGCCGCTTCTTGCACGTTTGCCGCTTTAGGGAATGTGATCACACCGCCGAAAGCCAGGTGGAAATTCATCGCGACGGACCGCTCGGCTTCCGCGGGTCCCCCGGAAAAGCAGTGCATGATGCCGGGGCCTTTCCAGTGCTCCGCGAGAATCGCGAACGTATCGTCCCAAGCCTCGCGAGTGTGGATAACCACGGGCAGGTTCAATTCGGCGGCGAGTTCCAGATGCTCGATAAAAACTCGACGCTGCACGTCGCGCGGAGCGAAGTCGTAGTGATAGTCGAGTCCGATTTCTCCAATCGCCACAACTTTTGGATGCCGGGCGAGGTCGCGCAGACGGGGAATCGTTTCCGCATCGGCTTGCCCGGCGCGGTGCGGATGGACGCCCACGCTCGCGAGCAGACAATCGTAGCGGTGGACCAGATCGAGCGGCGGATCGATGGCCAGCATTCGCGTGATACCCGCGTCCTTCGCGCGCGCGAACATTTCTTCGCGATCGGAGTCGAACGCTTCGTCGTCGGGGTGAAAGTGGCTGTCGATCACCGCCGGGTTCCTACTTGAGGCGAGCGCCGACGGGAACGTCTTCGAGGAAGCTCACTAACGCAGGCGAGCCGCCTTCAAGCGACGCGGCGACGATCATCCCCTGGGATTCGAAGCCGCGCATTTTGCGGGGCGCGAGGTTGGCGACAATCGCCACTTTGCGTCCGATCAATTTTTCCGGCTCGTAGTATTGCGCAATACCGGCGAGGATGGTGCGCGGTTGCGGCTCGCCGATATCGATGGTGAGGTGCAGCAGTTTATCCGCCTTGGGGATGCGCTGCGCGGTCAGCACTTGGCCCACGCGCAAATCGACCTTCAGGAAATCGTCGATCGAAATGTGGGCGGGTTCGGGCGCTTTCGGCGCTTCCGGCTCTCCCGTCTTCGGGGATAGCAGTTCCTTTTGGCGCGCCAGTTCTTCTTGTTCGAGTTCTTGCATTTTCGGGATCGCTTCTTTCGCGTCGGCGCGCGGGTATACGGGAGATAACTCGCCGCCCGACATTTGCTCGCGAATCTTCGCGACGGACTCGGGAATTACCGGCTCGGCTAAGTCGCAGATTAACTTCAATCCGCCCATTGCGTAACCGAGAGTGACTCTTGCGTCTTCTTCGCCTTGTTTCCACGGCGCTTGAGTGACTAAGTACTGGTCGAGGTGGGTGACGATTTCCCAGATCGCGGCCAGCGCTTTGTGAAACTCGAAAGCCTCGTAGTGTTCGCGGGCGCGACGGGCGGCTTCATGCTCGAAATCGCCGGGCTCGACGCCGTACTGCCGGGCTAACTTGAGCGTTCGCGCGGCTAAGTTGCCCAGGCCGTTGGCTAAGTCCGCGTTGTAGCGAGTGACCAGCGCGTCGAAGGAAAAGTTACCGTCGGACCCGAAAGGGACTTCGCGTAGCAGGAAATACCGTAACGCGTCCGCGCCGAGCACTTTCTGGATCGGTGTCGCTCGCACGATATTCCCCTTCGACTTCGACATCTTGTCGTTCTCGAATAGCAGCCATCCGTGCGCGAAGACTTTCTTCGGCAGCGGCCAATCGGCGGCTTTCAGGAACGCAGGCCAATAAATGGCGTGGAAGCGGAGAATCTCCTTGCCGATCAAATGCAGGTCGGCCGGCCATCGGTCTTCGCCCGCAACCGCCGAATAGTAGGCCATCAGCGCGTCGAACCAGACGTAAAACACTTGCCCAGGCGCGTCCGGCACAGGAATTCCCCATTTCACGGTGGAGCGGGAGATCGATAGGTCCTTCAGCCCGCCGTCCTGTTTCAGGAAAGCCATCACTTCGTTGCGCCGGATTTCCGGTTGACAGAAATCGGGATTCGCTTCGTGAAACTCGACTAACCAATCGCGAAACGCGGATAACTTGAAGTAATAATTTTCTTCGGTAATAAACTCGAGCGGACGCCCGCAATCGGGGCAAGGGTCGCCCGCTTTCGCGTCGTTGACATAAAGCTCGTCGAAGAAGCAGTAGCAGCCCGAGTAAGTACCCTGATAAACGTGCCCCCGCTCCTTACAGCGTAGGAATAACTCTTGAACATTAGTGGCGTGCTTCGGATCGGTGGTCCGCTGAAAGCGATCGTAAGCCAATCCGAACTCGTCCCAGGTACGACGAAACTCGTTAGCCACAATATCGGTGAACTCTTTCGGGTCCTTCGACTGAGCCGCCGCCGCTCGAGCGATTTTCTGCCCGTGCTCGTCGGTGCCGGTAGTCAAAATCACTTCGACGCCTTGCGACTGCTTCCAGCGCTTGATGACATCCGCGGCGATGGTCGTGTAAGTGTGCCCGATGTGCGGGGCGGCGTTGACGTAGTAGATCGGGGTCGTCAGATAGTACTTATCGGGCATGCAGTAGGGCGGCGGCGATCACGTCGCGCAGCGGTATGCCTTTCTCTTCGGCGATTTGGCGGCAGTCGTCGTACTCGGGGGCGGCGTGGCCTTGGGCGATCTTGACGCGCACCGGTCCCCACTGCGTCTCGACGGTGCGGATTTCGCGCTCCAGCACGCGGCGCTCGGCGGCGACGATTCGCAACCCGAGCGTCGGCGTCTCGGCGAACACGACCGCCGCCAGCCGCTCGCGATCCTCGGGTTTGGCCACCACGCGCAGCAGCGAGCCGGGCCGGTTCTTCTTCATGTAGATGGGCTCGATCGAAGCGTCGAGCGCCCCTTCGCGCATCAGTCGTTCCAGCGTGTAGCCCAAAATCTGCGGCGAGGCGTCGTCGATGTTCGCCTCTATCACCGAGACGGCCGTGGCCTCCGTAGCGCGCGAAGCTTCGCCGATCAGAACCCGCAGCAGATTCGCCTGTTGGGGGAAATCTTTATCGCCCGCGCCGAAGCCGGTGGCGTGAAGGCTCATGGCAGGCATCGGTCCAAAGGCGGTCGCCATCGCCGCCGCGATCGCCGCGCCGGTGGGCGTGGTCAACTCAACCTGCGGACCGCTCGAATACACCGGCTTGTCCTTAAGCATCAGCGCCGTCGCCGGAGTGGGCACGGGCATCACGCCGTGATCCGCCGTTACGGTGCCGCCGCCAACATTGATCGGCGAGCATGCGATGCGCTCGATGCCGAGTAGATCGAACCCAATCGCCGCGCCGACGATGTCGCAGATGGAATCGATCGCGCCGACTTCGTGGAAGTGCACTTTGCGAATTTCAATGCCGTGCACCTGCGCCTCCGCTTCGCCCAGGACCGTGAAAATCTTCGTGGCGATGGCCTTCGCATTCGATGGAATGGGCGACTTCTCGATCATCTCGACGATGTGGTGCAAGTGGCGGTGTTTCTTGTCGCCCTCCGGAATATCGACGTGAAATTTAGTGCCGGCAATGCCCTTGCGCTTGGTGCGTTCGACGCGAAACGAAGCGCCGGTTTCGAGCGAACGCAGGCCGTCGAGCAGCGTCTCGCGATCCGCGCCCGCGTCGAGCAGCGCGCCGACGGTCATATCGCCGGCGATGCCCGAGTAGGCGTCGAAATAAGCGGTAATCATCGGATCGCCCCTATTATCGCAGTATGGACAAGGTGAATCTCGCCGCGAAGTTCGGCCTCTTCGACGCGCATTGGCAACCGAAGATCGTGGGGGAGTTGAACGGCCAGCAAGTCAAGCTGGTCAAATTCCGGGGCGAGTTCGTCTGGCACAGCCACGACAACGAAGACGAGATGTTCCTGGTGGTACGGGGCGAATTTCGGATGGAGTTGCGCGATCGCATAATCGAGTTGCGCGAAGGCGAGTTTCTCATCGTGCCCCGAGGCGTGGAACATCGTCCCGTGGCGGAGCGCGAAGTCCACGTCATGTTGTTCGAGCCTATCGGAACTCGCAATACGGGCGATGTCGCAGGTGCGCTAACGGCGGAGGCACTAGAGCGGATTTAGCCGCTTGCGCGCCGCGACGACGATTTCCGCCGCCTCGTCTGGCGTTGCCGCGAGCGCCGTTAAGTGGCCCATTTTGCGACCGGGGCGCGGCGAGTCCTTGCCATATAAGTGCAGCTTGACGCGCGGGTCGGCAAGGGCGGCGGCCCAGTTCGGTTCGCCGTTGTCCCATACGTCGCCCAGCAGGTTGGCCATTGCGGTCGGGCGTAGATATTCGGTCGACCCCAGCGGCCAACCCATGACGGCTCGCACTTGCTGTTCGAACTGCGAGGTGGCGCACGCTTCGATGGTGAGGTGACCCGAGTTGTGCGGGCGCGGCGCGAGTTCGTTCACGAGCAGCGTGCCATTGGCTAACTGAAAAAACTCGACGCAGAGCACGCCCACGACGCCGAGCGCTTCGAGGATGCGTTGCGCGATGGCGATGGCGTTATCCGCATCGGCGACGGGCGCTTTGGAAATGTCGAGGATATGGTTACGGTGCGTATTTTCGATAACGCCGAAGTGCGCGAATTCGCCCGTCAAGCCGCGCGCGGCGACGACGCTCACCTCGCGAGTGAAGGGCACCCAGCCTTCGAGCACGCTCGGCTCGCCGGTCCATGCTCGACGCGCTTCCTCAAGGTCGGCGACCCGCCGCTGGCCCTTGCCGTCGTAGCCGAAGCCTGCGGTTTTGAGAACGCCGGGGTAGGGACCGCAGTCGAGGTCCTCACGCCTTAGGATCGCCGTAAAGGGCGCGGTGGCGAACCCATGCTCGCGCAGCCAAGTCTTCTCGCGAAGGCGATTTTGGGTGGTGTGGAGAACTTCGAACGATGGGCGGACCGCCGCACGGGTGGGAAACGCCGAAACGTTTTCGAACTCGAATGTGAGGACGTCGCACTCGGCGACTCGTAGGTCGTCAGCCACTTGCCCGGCAGGCGAAGAGCGATCGAAGGGCTCAACTGCGACGCGCAATCCGAGACGCCGCGCCGCCAGCGCCGTCATGCGGCCGAGTTGTCCGTTGCCTAAGATTCCTAGAATCGGGGAACGGTTCACTCGGGGACTTCCGCTACCGCCGCCGTCTGCGCCGCGCGCCAGCCTTCGAGCCGGGCGAGTAAATCCGGATCGGAATTCGCGAGGATCGCCGCCGCGAGAAGCGCCGCGTTCTTCGCCCCCGCCTCTCCGATGGCGAGCGTTCCCACAGGCACGCCGCCCGGCATCTGGACGATCGAGAGCAGCGAATCGATTCCTTTGAGCGCGCGGCTTTCGATAGGCACGCCGAGTACGGGAAGGCTGGTCTGTGCGGCGATCATTCCAGGTAGATGGGCCGCTCCGCCTGCGCCCGCGACGATCACGGCGAAGCCTTCGGCCCGCGCCTGCCGCGCGAAATCGCGCATGCGTTCCGGGGTGCGGTGCGCGGAGACGATGCGCGCTTCATGCTCGACGCCGAGCGCCGCCAGAGTTTCCGCCGCGTAGCGCATGGTGGCCCAGTCCGATTGGGAGCCCATCACGATCGCCACGCGGGCCACGCGACTACTGCCCCTGGCCGAGCGAGTATCCGGCCTGTCCGTCGAAGTTGTACAGGCTCTCGAACTTCACGATGTCGAACCCATGCTGGCCGATACGCCCGAGTTGCGCAACGACGTTCGCCTCCGAAACTGCGCTGTTCGCGTTCTGGAAGCGGCACCGGAACACGTCCGTGCAAATGGTTTCCGGGAATCCATCGGGCCATACCTTGGTGCCGCGGTTCGAAATCATAGTCAGCGAAAGTCCGTCGCCTTCGCTGGCTTTGAGCTTTGTGGCGAGCGCATCGGGCGAATCCGTCCAGACGACGAATATGTCCATGCCCACACGCTCCTTCTTCGAAGGCGTGCGCACCGTAGCCTTGAATTCCGGCTGCTTGAACGGTTTGTAGTCGACGGCCTTCAACCTCTCGGGGCGTTGGCCCATGCGCGCTACCACGGCCTGCGCGAACTCCTTCGTGCCGACTTTTTGTGTCGAGACGCCTTCCTTAAAGATGTCGTAGGTGTGGACGCCGTCCTCGATCGTCTTGAGCCAAGCGTTGTGGACGCGAGAGGCGACGTCCGGCTGCCCGATGTGGTTCATCATCATCACGCCACCCAACAGCAATCCCGAGGGGTTCGCCAGATTCTGACCCGCGCGCCGCGGAGCGGAGCCGTGAATCGCCTCGAACATCGCGTATTTCAGGCCGATATTCGAACTGCCTGCCAAACCAACCGATCCGGCGATCTGCGCCGCCACGTCGGAAAGGATGTCGCCATAAAGGTTCGGCATCACCACCACGTCGAACGCTTCCGGAGTGTCGGCTAGCTTCGCCGCGCCGATATCGACGATCCAATGCTCGTTCGCGATCTCGGGATACTCGGGCGCGATCTCGTCGAAGACCTTGTGGAACAGGCCGTCGGTGAGCTTCATAATGTTGTCTTTCGTGAAGCAGGTGACCTTCTTACGGCTGTTGGCGCGCGCGTACTCAAAGGCGTAACGCACGATGCGCTCGCAGCCCGATCGTGTGATCAGCTTCAGGCACTGATGCACTTCGTCCGATTGCTTGTGCTCGATTCCGCCGTAGGTGTCTTCTTCGTTTTCACGCACGATCACCACGTCCATCACCGGGTGCTTCGTGTCGACAAACGGGTGATACGACACGCACGGGCGAATATTCGCGTAGAGGCCGAACATCTTGCGCGTGGTGACGTTCAGACTCTTGAATCCGCCGCCCTGAGGGGTGGTGATCGGAGCCTTCAGAAAGACCTTGGTGCGCTGCAGCGATTCGAAAGCGCCCGGCTCAACGCCCGCCGAAATCCCTCGCAAATAGACTTTTTCGCCGATCTCGATTTCTTCGATGTCGATGGCGGCGCCCGCTTCCTTCAAGATGTGGAGCGTAGCGGCCATAATTTCGGGGCCGATGCCGTCGCCATGCGCGACAGTGATGGGGGTGTTGGTAGGCATGTGGAGCGAAACTAAATAGGGTAACAGAGCCGGGCGAAGCGCCGCCACGAAGATTGATGCACCATTGTGTACATTGCACCGAAGTGTACAATGGTGCGTATGACGACGACGATTCGCAATCTCGATCCGGAAGCCTTTCGCGAATTGAAGGCCCGCGCCGTCCGCGACGGGAAGACGATTGGGGAAGCGGTCAGCGAGGCGATCCGGAGCTACAACTCGAATGGGAATGGGCGTAAGAAAAAAACGCTGATGGAGCTCTGGACTCCCATCGATCTCGGTCCCGGCACGGAGAACCTGAGTATGGAAATCGATAAAGTTCTCTACGGTGAACCCGAGTGATCGTTGTCGATTCAAGCGTCCTGGTAGCGTTTTTCAACACGCGCGACGCTCTTTACGACAGAGCAGTGTCGTTGGTGCGGCGTCTGCACGACGATGAGTTCGGGAGCAGAATCTTGCTCGAATACGTGGTCATTGAGGTTACCAGTACCTTATTGAATCGGTCCAACTTCGAGGTCTCGCGCAGAGCATGTGAAGTCTTGGCGAATTCCGAAGACTACGACTTTCAGCAGTGCTCCAGCGTTTTCCCGTTCGCGAGGACGGATTTCCTCTCTCAGCCTTCCGGCAAGCTCAGCCTGGTCGATTGCGCGATCGCCCACGTGGCCCGAACGCGCGCACAGGGACGCATCGCCACATTCGACGAGGCCCTCCGAAACGCACCCGGGATTGTCGGTGTCGGCTAGAAGGTCAGTTGCAGTAGCGCGCGGAATGTCCGCCCGTCGTTCAGCGTGTTCGTGATGACCCCGAAGTTGGGGTCGGTGAGCGAATTGCCCGGCGTTGCGAATTGCGGGGTGTTCGTCAGCCCGATCGATTCGACGCGCAATAGCATGCGGAGTTCGCGGACGAGGGTCCAGTTGCCGCTAAGGCTGGCGTTCAGATTGGCGATGCCGCCGCGGCGGAACGTATTGCGCCCGATGTTGCCGCGCAATTCGCCGGGCACGACGAAGCTGAACGCCGAACGTGGCAGCAATTGCCGGGCAACGTCCGGGTGTCCGATCGTTCGTCCGAGAATCGTGGGGTCGAGGATGTTCGGACGGTCCCCGCTAATGCCGTCGACATTGCCGAATCCCGGCGCGTCGGAACCCGTTCGGACGCCAAACGGCGTTCCCGTCTTCGCGAGTCCCACGGCCGCTAGCGTCCACGCGCCCCAGTAGCGGTTGGGCTTGAAAGGCAGCGCCCAACTGCCGCGCGCCAGAAACGAATGCGGCTGGTCGAAATCGGAAAGCGCCCGAAGATCGCGATGAGATAACTGGTCGCTTTGGTTCGTGTTCTGGAACGCGTCCGAATCGTAAGCGGTGTTGGTGTAGCTACTGCCGACGTCCATCGACTTGCTCCACCAGTACGCCGCCTCGAATCCGAGTCCGCGCCAGCGCGAAATCGCGAACGACGTTCGCAGAGCGTCGTAGTAGGCGCGAGAGCCGTTGGCGATGAATCGAATATCGCTGTACCGCGCGTCGGGGCGGCGCTGGTCGACGGTCGCCGTCGTGAGCGGTACTCCAGGAATGGTCCGGGCGCGATTTAGCGGCCAACGCTGAAACAACTTCAGGGCGCGGCTGCCGATATAGCCGGTCTGCCAAATCCAACCGGCGCGCGGTTCGATCTGCCAAACGAAGTTGTACTGGTGCGAGTAGGGCGTCGCCAAGTCGGGCGAAAAGTCGTACTTCACGACGCGGCTAACCTGTCCCGGACCTTCGGGCAGCGGGTTAATCAAGTCGGGGTCCTGGCGAACGATTTTGATGTTGTTTGGGAAATTGAAGCGCGTCTGCTGGTACGTAACCGGAAACACCTCGCCATAAGCGAGCGCGTAGGCGGCGCGCCATAGGTGCTTCGCGCGCCGGTATGCGAATCCGAGCGTGGGGCCGAAGTTATTCTTGTCGACGCGATAAGGCAACACGTCGCGTCCGAAGATCTCCACCGGACGGCTGGCCACGCGATACGACACACCGTAGTTCACGGTGAAATTTGAACTCACGGTCCAGCGGTCCTGAACGAATCCGCCGCCTTCCCAATTGCGGAACGACCGCCGCAGGTCGATGGTCGCGACGGAGATAAACAAGGTTGTCGGTAAACCGAGCCGCAAATTCGTAATCGGGTCGTTACCGTAATTCGCGTTGAAGCTGAACGCGCCTAGCTGCGAATCGCCCTCGAAGCCGTTCAATCGCCGGTGGAGTAAATCTCCGCCCATCGAAACATAGTGCCGCCCGCGGACCAGCAGCAACTGCGCGGAGCCTCGATAATCGTTCTGCACGCGATCGATGGGGACGGCGTTCTGCGGATTGATCTGGGTCAGCGCCGTCGAAACGAATAACTGCGGCCCGATGTTGTTCTTCTCGGGCACGATCAAGATCCGCGTACGCTCGAATCCGGCGGCGGCGTTCAGGATCGTCGTTGGATTCCAAGTGCGCGTCCAATTCAGGCTCGACGAATGGGACCGCGTCGTCGTATCGGGATTCTGCCCCTGGATCAACTGGAACGCCGTCACCTTTTGCGACACCCAGGCGTAGCGTGCGGTCAACTGATCGCGCGAGCCGAGCCGCTGGTCGATCCTTGGGGCGAATCGATTGGCATCGATCGATTGCGGCGAATTGGTATTCAGCATGCGCGGGTCGATGTCGGGGCGATTGGGCGGGACGTTGGGGTAGGCGTTCAAGATGCGCTGCACGTAGGCGCGTTTATCGGGATCGGTGGCCAGCGGAGTGCGTTCCGACGGCAGCGGGATTAGGACGTTGCCGTTCACCATGCCCCGAATTAAGCGCTGGCTTGCCTCGAGATTCAGCCCGCCTCCCCGCCACGCCGGTCCGCCCAGGTTGACGCCGTAGTCGTTCTCGCGCGCGGGCAGAACGCTTCCCACTTGAAAGAACGAGCGGGCGGAAAACACGCTGTTCAGGTGGCCGTAGTTCAGTTGCCCGTGCCAAGCGGGCCGGGCGGCGAACGGCGCAAAGAGCTTCGATTTCGGCGGTGTGCCGTACTCGGTTCCGAAGTAACTGCGGTCGAGTTCGAACTCGGTCACGAAGGTCGCCGTCACGCCTAATCGCGTATTCAATTCTTTGAGCGCGTTGTTGTCGATCAGATTGAATTGAACGTTTTCGTTGCGGCGGCTCTCGCCCGATTTTGTATCGGTCTGGCCAAGCAGATTCAGTTGCGTCCGGGCGTTATCCGGCGCGGCGGGCGCTTCGGGCGCAGTCTCCGCCTTCGGTTCCGGATCGCGGGCGGGGGCGGGCGATTGCGCCAGTAGGACGCATGCGAGGACTAAATCGAGCATCCAACTGGGATTCCCAATTGCCAGTGTATGCGATATGCTCGGGGCACTTATGAGAAGTGCGTTATTCGCCGCCTTTATGGCGCTCGCCCCCACGTTTTCGTTCGCCCAGGACCCGCGCGGCAACATCATCGGCCGCGTGACGGACGCCTCCGCCAGCCCGGTTCCGAACGCGGCTGTGAAGGTGACGAATGCCGGAACGGGCATCGTCGTGAACGTCACCTCGACGGATGGCGGGGACTACCGTGCTCCTTACCTGAATCCGGGCCGCTACACGGTGGAAGTGGAGGCCGCCGGGTTCGCTAAGCATATTCGCCAGAACGTGGAAGTCCGCACGACGGAGACGGTGACGCTCGATATCGAAATGAAGGTGGGACAGGTCAGCGAGTCTGTCGAAGTGACGGCGGAAACGCCGCTGCTGAACAGCGCCGACGTGTCGCTTGGGCAGGTGATCGACCAACGCCGGATCGAGGAGTTGCCGCTCTTCGCGGGTAACGCGATGGACCTGGTGCACATGGCTCCCGGTACGGTGAACGGCACGAACCTGCGTTTGCGGAAAGCCCCTTTCAACGCCGCGCCGAGCCAATTTTCGACGAACGGCGGCGGCAACAATCAGAACGACTTTACGATCGACGGCGTGGTGAACGTGTACTCGGACGGCACCGCCCCGCGCGTTGCGTTTTCGCCGCCGCAAACCTCGATCGCCGAGTTTAAAGTCCAAACCAGTTCCTTCGACGCGAGCACGGGTTTTAGTCTCGGTTCGACAGTGAATGTCACGACAAAGGGCGGCACTAACGATCTCCACGGCGAGTTCCATTACTGGTTGCGGCACTCGAAGCTCGACGCGCCGACGATTTTCCAGAATCGCGCGGGCCAGAAACTGCCGCTCTATCAGGACAACCGGTTCGGCGGATCGGCGGGCGGGCCGATTTCGCTGCCCAAGCTGTATTCGGGCAAGAACCGGACTTTCTGGTTCTACGCATTCGAAGCGAATTTGTTCGGCGATCCGAACGTCGGTAGCCAGGTCTCCACGGTGCCCACCGCCGAGATGCGGCGTGGCGACCTTTCGCCGCTTTTGCGCTTGAGCGCGAACAATCAGGTTTACGATCCCCTGACGACGACCGCCGCGGCGGGTGGACGGTTCCAGCGGACCCCGTTCGCGGGCAACATCATTCCCACGTCGCGGCTAGACCCCGTAGCGCAGAAAATGCTGCAAGCGTGGCCGCTGCCGAACCAGCCCGGCACAGCCGATTTCCGCAATAACTTTTTCCTCGCGGGCAAGGCGCTGGAAACGTACTGGACCAACATCGGCCGTATCGACCACGCTTTTTCGCAAAACCACCGCGTGTTCCTGCGCATGCACCGCGATTATTGGCAAGAGGACAAGAACCGGTTCTTCGGTCCGGACAACATTACCGGCATCATTTTGAATCGCGTCAACCGCGGCATCGCCTTCGACGACGTTCTTGTGCTGAGGCCCACGTTGCTTCTGAATTTCCGCTACGGTCTCACACAGCAGGAGTTTCCGGAGCGCCGCGTCTCGCGAGGATTCGATCTATCGAGCCTGGGGCTCTCGCCCGCTCTAGTGAACTCGGTCGACAAGTCCACGGCGACGTTCCCGCGTCTCAATGTCGCGCCGTTTTCGACGGTTTCGAATTGGGAGTCGGGCGACGGCACCACGGCTTCGTTGATCCACAATTTCAATCTCACACTCACCTGGAACAAGGGCAAGCACAACCTGCGTTTTGGGCACGATTTCCGCAATCTGCGCGAAAATCGTAACCGCTTCCCCACCTCGACCGCGCCCGACTACAACTTCAACAGCACGTTTACGCGGGGTCCGCTCGATACCGCCGCGCCTCCGCAAGTGGGCGGCGAAATCGCGAGTTTTCTGCTCGGCATTCCCGGCGGTTCGATGGCCGTCAACGCGTCGTATGCGGAGCGCAATTCGATCTATGCGTTCTATGTCCAGGACGATTACAAGGTGTCGCCGAAACTCACCCTGAATCTCGGCATGCGCTATGAAGTGGAGTCGCCCACTACGGAGCGCTACGACCGCGCGGCGCGCAATTTCGACGCCACGACGTCGAACCCGATCGAGGCGCAAGCGCGCGCGCAGTATGCTCAATCGCCGATCCCCGAATTGCCGGTCAACCAGTTCGCCGTGCGCGGTGGACTGACGTTCGTCAACGCGGGCGGCAATCCGCGCGGCTACTGGGAGACGGCGAAGAAGAACTTCATGCCGCGGATCGGCCTCGCCTACCAATTCGATTCGAAGACGGTTCTGCGGGCGGGCTACGGCATCTACTTCTCACCGCTCGGTACGCTCTACACGAACACGGAACCGGCGGGATTCAGCCTCTCGACGCCGATCCAGGCTTCGCTCGACAACGGGTTGACCTACATCGCCACCACGGCGAATCCATTCCCCAGCGGACTCTCGCAACCGGCGGGTGCGGCGGGCGGATTGCTCACCAACATCGGCCAAGCCGTCAACGCGTTTCCCAACCGGCGCAGCAACGCCAATGCGCAACGCTGGAGTTTCGGGTTCCAGCGGCAGTTGCCCGCGCAGTTCCTGCTCGAGATGACGTACGTCGGCAATCGCGGAACGCGTTTGAACATTCTGCGCAACATGAATTTTCTGCCCGCGCAGTACCTTTCAACCAGCCCGACGCGCGATCAGGCGACCATCAACTACCTGGGCGCCAACTTCCCGAATCCATTGCGTGGCACCAATCCGATCTTCGGCGCGAACACGAATCGGGCCAGCCTGCTGCGGCCGTATCCGCAATTCGGCAACGTCAATATTTACGATCCGGCGGGTTATAGCTGGTACCACTCGCTGCAAGCGCGCGTCGAGAAACGGCTGAGCCGAGGCTTCACCACGCAGCTTTCCTATACGTGGTCGAAGAACATGCAGGCCACCGAGATGCTGAACGACCAGGACCCGCGCCCTTACGAAGTGATCTCCGATCTCGACCGCACGCACCGCGTTACGGCGAGCGGAATCTGGGAACTTCCGTTTGGCAAGGGCCGCCGTTGGGGGACGAATTGGCATCCGGTGCTGAATGGAATCGCGGGCGGCTGGCAGTTGAACGGCGCTTGGCAACACCAGTCCGGACAGGCGCTCGGTTTCGGGAACGCGATCTTCAATGGCGATCTCGCCAATGTGGTGCTGCCCGAGGACCGGCGCGGCGTCGATCAATGGTTCAACCTGAACGCCGGCTTCGAGCGCAACGCGGCTTTACAACTCGCGAACAATTTGCGGCGCTTTCCGATTCGATTCTCGGGTATTCGCGGGCCGAATCAGGACCGTATCGACTTCGGCCTAATTAAGAATTTCGCGATCACCGAACGGTGGCGTCTGCAATTCCGCGCCGAGACGTTCAACGCGATGAATCGCCCCAATCTCGCGAACCCGAACACGGCCGTCACTTCCGGCGCGTTCGGAACGATCACCAGCCAGGACCCCCCGCGCTCCTGGCAGGGGGCCCTGAAATTAACGTTCTAGCGGCGACGCTCTAGCGCTTCCGCCGCCACACGCCGAGCGCAATCAATCCCGCTCCAGCCAGCGCCATAGCGCCCGGTTCGGGAACCGCCGAGGGGGCCGTGCCCGTGTACAGTAAGCCGAACGGATTGCTGCTCGTATTCGTTCCCGTGCCGACCTGATACATCTTGAACTCCAGCGTGTGTGCACCCGCCGCGATCGGCGTGTTGACGACGCCCACATCCGCCGGCAGGCAACCGATCGGCTGGCCGGAGCAAGTCGCTTGGGTAAACACGGCGGGGATCAGAAGATTGCCATCGAGATACACGTCGGCGGTGTCGTCCGCCCAAACGTTCAACAGCAAGTTGCCCGCTCCGGAAACGAAACTGTGGAACACGGAGATTACCGGAGTGGTGCCCAAAAACGGCTGAAATTCAGCCTCGTTGAAGCCGCTTTGTTTATAGGAAATCCATATGGCCGACGTGTCGGAGGGATCGCCGGGATTGACGGGTCCGTTGGGCTGCCAGAGCGGGTGCGGAGTAATCGCCACCGTAAGAGCTGCCGTGGATGTCGTCAGGCCGGCTTGCGAGTTCAGCAGGATCGGGGCGGCTTGCGCCGCGAGTCCCGCGAGGATCAGGGGGAGAAGTTTCTTGATCATAACGGCCCCAGTGTGGAGCCGCCGCATCGACAATACGTTGATCCGATCCGGCTAGTACCGTACTGGCACTACCGACGCCGCAGCCAATCGGCAAGCCGCGCGGGCCAACTCGAAAGAGCGATGTCAGTCTGCGCCAAACTCACCCCGTGCGGGCCTTTTTCGTAGATGTGCATCTCCACCGGGACTCCCGCTTTGCGGCACGCCATGTAAAACAGGACGCTATTTTCGGGCGGTACACCGGCGTCTTCGTTGGTGTGGAAGAGAAAGATGGGCGGTGTGTCTTTGGTCACTCGCAGTTCGTTCGACAAGTCTTCGGCCAAGTCCGCCGGAGGTGGATCGCCGATTAAATTGCGCCGCGATCCTTTGTGTACATACGTCTCGTTGGTGAACGTGATCACCGGATAGCCCAGAATCGCGAAATCCGGCCGGGTGCCGGGACCGAAATGCGTCGCCACCGTAGCCGCCAAGTGCCCGCCCGCCGAGAAGCCCATGACGCCCACGCGCGCCGGGTCGAACTTCAACTCCGCCGACTTACGCCGCGCGTACCGCAGTGCCTGTTGTGCGTCCTGCAAAGGGGCGGGGTGGCGATAGCGCGGCCCCAATCGATACTTCACGACAAACGCCGTCACGCCTTGCGAGTTCAGCCAGAGCGCCACCGGGTGGCCTTCGTGATCGGTGGCGAGCGCGCCGTAGCCGCCGCCGGGAAACACGACGACGGCCTGCCCATTGGGATTCTTCGCCGGATAGGCGGTAATCGAAGGTTTATCCGCGTCTTCGCTACCCGCCGCTCCGGGAGCGTCGCCCGGCCACAGAAGTTCGCCCGCCGGCATCGGAGGCAGACGCTGTGCGGTCAGGATCGCGCTACTCAGTAAACACAGGAATGCTCTCGACATTCTTCACCTCCGAAACGTCCTGCCCGAATCGCAGTAAATAACCGTGCGGGTCATGAATCCCAAATTCCACCATGTCGTAGAACATGCGCACCGGCGAATAGTCGACTTTCGCCTTGTCTTTCAGGTGGTCCCATGCGGCGCGAATGTCGTTCGAGTAAATGTAGAGCGATCCGGTCATCGACGGCGTAGTTCCGGCTTCGCCCACCGCGAACATGATCGCCGCATCGCAGCCGGGAGCCTGCAAATAACACCAAAACGGCGTTCCATCCTCGCGCCGCTGCATTCCTCGAACCTCGAAACCGAGGAGCTTGGTGTAGAAATCGATCGCGCCAGCCACGTCCGTCGAGCGCAACAAAGCGGTAATGGCTCGCACCGTCATTGGCGGCATACCCACACTGTCATGGATGACATAATGACATGCAATGCTGGCGATTTTCGTTCTCCTCGCCGCCGCGCCGGACTTCGTGAAAGACGTCCGTCCGATCCTCTCCGACCGCTGCTTCGCCTGCCACGGCCCGGACGACAACCGCCGCATGGCGAACGTCCGTCTGGACACAAAAGAAGGAATCGCGCAGGCGCTGGCGAAAATCGAACCGCGCGTCGCGCACGATAAGAAAGCGTTGCGCATGCCGCCGCCGGGCTCTCCCGAATTGACTCCGGCCCAAATCGCGACCCTCAAGAACTGGATCGCGAGTGGCGGCGAGTGGCGCTCACACTGGAGCTTCGATCCGCCGCAACGCGCCGTGCCGCCGAACGTTCCCGGCGCGACGCCGATCGACAAATTCATTCGCGCCAGACTCGACCGCGAAAAACTAGTCCCCGCCCCGCGCGCCGATCGGGCGACTTTGTTGCGCCGCGCGAGCCTCGACCTGACCGGCCTTCCGCCCACGCCCGCCGAACTCTCCGCCTATCTCGCCGATTCTTCGCCCCGCGCCTACGAGAAAGCCATCGACCGTCTACTCGCTTCACCGCATTATGGCGAGCGAATGGCGCTCCACTGGCTCGACCTCGCGCGTTACGCCGACACGCACGGCTATCACATCGATTCTCATCGCGACATGTGGGCGTGGCGCGATTGGGTGATCGGCGCGTTCAACAAGAATCTGCCGTACGACAAGTTCACGGTCTGGCAGCTCGCCGGAGATTTGCTGCCCAACCCTACTCCGGAACAGATTCTCGCCACGGGTTTCAATCGCAACCACATGATCAATTACGAAGGCGGCGCGATTCCCGAGGAGTATCTGGTGGAGTATGTCGTGGATCGCGTCGAGGCTACGTCGAACGTCTGGATGGGCCTCACCATGGGTTGCGCGCGTTGTCACGATCACAAGTACGACCCCATTCGCCAGCGCGATTTCTACCGGTTTTTCGCCTTCTTCAACACCGTTCGGGAGAAGGGTCTCGACGGGCAGAAGGGGAACGCCGAACCGTTGTTGCGGCTGCCCGAACCGGCTCAAAAGGCGCGGCTCGACGCCGTCGCTACGCGTATCGCGGAGCTCGAAGATTGGCAGGACCGAGCCAACATACCGGCCTTGCAGCGCGATTGGGAAGCGCAAGCGAAGTTCCCCGCCGCGCCGGAAAGTTCGCCGGAGGGCAAGCTCGCCGCGTCGATTCGCGTGAAGATCGGCGCCCGGCTCGACACCGTACCCACCACGATTTTCGAGGAACCGGTTCGCGTCTGGATCGACGGCGGCGAAGCCATTGGGCGCAATCGACGGGGTTCGTACCTTTACGTAGCACGAGACGGCCGGGTAGAGCGCACGCGCAAACAGTTCGTTACCGGGGAGTGGATGAACGTCGCCGTGAGCGGCGGCGCGCTCTACATCGATGGCGAGCGCGCCGAGACGCAACCCATAAGCGGCGTCGTGATTCCCGCCGTGCATACTCGCGGGTCGCGCGAAGACCCGCGGCAATTCGCCCGCTCCCTCACGCTAGACGAGATTCGGGTCTTGGCCCGCCACGAACCGGCGCGATTAGCGCTCGCCGTACCGGAATCGAAGCGCTCCAAAGATCAGCGCCAGACGCTGTTCGAGTACTTCTCGGCGCACGCGGGACCCGAATCCGTTCGCCAAGTGCATGCCGAACTTGCCGCGCTCTACCGCGAGCGCGAGGACCTGCTCTACGAAATTCCGTCCGCGATGGTGATGGGCGAGATGGCGATTCCGCGCGAGACGAAGATTCTCGCTCGCGGCGACTACCGCAACGGCACCGAGGCCGTGAGTGCGCAAACTCCCGGCTTCTTGCCGCCGCTCCCCAAGGACGCGCCGCCCAATCGATTAGGACTCGCGCAGTGGCTGGTGTCGCGCGAGCATCCGTTGACCGCCCGCGTGGCGGTAAACCGGTTTTGGCACATGCTGTTCGGTACGGGACTGGTTAAGACCGTGGAGGATTTCGGTAGCCAGGGCGAAGTGCCCGTGCATCCCGAACTGCTCGATTGGCTGGCGGTCGAGTTTATGGAATCGGGTTGGGATGTCAAGCGCATCGTGAAGTTGATGGCGATGTCCGACGCGTACCAACGGTCTTCAAAGGCCACGCCAGCGCTGGTCGAGCGCGATCCCGACAACCGGCTGCTGGTGCGCGGTCCGCGTTTCCGCTTGCCCGCCGAGTTCGTCCGCGACAACGCGCTTGCCGCCGCGGGATTACTCAACGCGAAGATCGGCGGTCCGAGCGTCGCTCCGTATCAGCCGTCCGGCGTCTGGGAAGACATCGCCTACGGCGACACGTTTTCCGCGCAGCGCTACCAACAGGACCATGGCGACAAGCTCTACCGCCGGTCGATGTACACGTTCTGGAAGCGCACCGCGCCGCCCCCCGGACTCGCGACGTTCGACGCACCGGATCGCGAGAAGTGCATCGCGCGGCGCGCGCTGACCAACACTCCGCTGCAGGCGCTCGTGTTGTTGAACGATCCAACGTACGTCGAAGCGGCGCGCGTCCTTGCGGCGAATGCGATGGCGACGCCCGATCCGCTTCAGGCGATGTACCGGCGTACGCTCGCCCGCAATCCGACGCCGCGCGAATCGCAATTGCTGCGCGCGCAGTTTGTGAAACAGCTCTCCGTCTATCGCAATTGGAAAGCGGGCGCGGACGAGTTGTTGAGCGTGGGCGAAGCGCCCGTACCCGCCAAGATCGACCGCGCCGCACTCGCCGCTTGGACCACGGTGGCGAGTACGATTCTCAATCTCGACGAGACGGTGACCAAGCAATGAGCCTCAGGCGATCGGCAATGAACCTGACGCGTCGAAACTTCCTCGGAATGGTGGCGCTCCAATCGCTGGGGAGCGCCGCTACTCACTTCGCACCCAAGGCCAAGCGCGTAATCTTCTTGCATCAATCGGGCGGCCCGGCGCAGCAGGATTTGTTCGATTGGAAACCGGACCTCGTGAAACATCGCGGTATCGATCTTCCGGCGAGCGTGCGCATGGGGCAGAGGATCACCGGCATGACTTCCGGGCAATCGACGCTCCCTGTCGCGCCGACGATTTTCAAGTTCGCCCAGCACGGCCGATCGGGCGCATGGGTATCCGAACTTCTGCCGCACACCGCGAAGATCGTCGACGACATCACGATCGTCAAGAGCGTCCATACCGACGCCATTAATCACGATCCGGCGATCACGTTCATCCAGACCGGATCGCAACAGCCGGGTCGGCCGAGCTTCGGCAGTTGGGTGAGCTACGGCCTGGGCAGCGAGAACGCGAACCTGCCCGCGTTCGTCGTGCTGGTGAGTCAATCGAGCGGATTGAATATCGATCAGCCTTTGTTCTCGCGGCTGTGGTCGAGCGGATTTCTGCCGTCGAACTATCAGGGCATCAAGTTCCGCTCGGCGGGCGACCCGGTGCTGTATCTCTCGGACGCGCCGGGCATCGATCGCGAGACGCGGCGGCGAATGCTCGACAATTTGGGAGCTTTGAACAAAGCCCAGGCCGACGAGTTCCACGATCCCGAGATCGAGACGCGCATCGCGCAGTATGAGATGGCGTATCGCATGCAGACGTCCGTTCCCGAGTTGATGGACCTCTCGAAGGAAACGGACGAGACGTTCGCGATGTACGGGCCGGACGTCCGAAAGCCCGGTACGTACGCGTCGCATTGTCTGCTCGCGCGGCGGCTAGTCGAGCGCGGCGTGCGTTTCGTGCAACTCTACAAGCGCGGTTGGGATCAGCACAATAATCTTCCCCGCGATCTACGGTTGCAGTGCGAAGCGGTGGATCAACCGTCGGCGGCGCTGGTGACGGACCTAAAGCGGCGCGGATTGCTCGACGACACGCTCGTCGTCTGGGGCGGCGAGTTCGGGCGCACGGTCTATTGCCAGGGGCGGCTCACCGAATCGGATTACGGGCGCGATCATCACCCGCGCAACTTCGCCATGTGGTTCGCGGGCGGCGGCGTGAAGCGCGGAACCACCATCGGCGAGACGGACGACTTCAGCTACAACATCGCCGCCGACCCCATCCACGTTCACGACATTCAGGCGACGCTGCTCCATTGCCTGGGCGTCGACCATAAGCGCCTGACCTACAAGTTCCAGGGCCGCGACTTCCGCCTCACCGACGTGCACGGCGAGGTGGTGAAGAAGATGCTGGCCTAAACTGAAGATATGGTCCCGGTCAAGACCGATGTTTTCGACGGCGGCGGATTCCGCGCCATCCGGCTGCCCGAGCAGATCGACCTTGGCGTGGGCGAAGTTCTGATCGAGACTCGCGGCGACGAGGTTGTAATTCGGAGAGGCGGCAAGACGATCGGCGATGTATTGCGCGAGGTCGGTTTCGAGCCGAGCGAAGACTTCATGAAGGAAGGACGCCCCGATCAGGGCGTCGTCGAAGTTCGCAAGTATTGGTTCGAGGATTGATCTATCTTCTCGACACTAACGTCTGCATTGACCTCATGCGCAGGCGGAGCACCGCTATTCGCCGGAGGTTGGATCGGTTGCCCTTACTTGCCTGCGGAATGTCCGTGGTCACTCTCGGCGAGTTGTTAGTCGGACCGATCAAGTCGAAAGACCCCGCAGGCGAATCGGCGAAGGTTCAACTTCTTCGACAAGGCATTCCCGATTTGGTTTTCGACTCCCGGGCCGTCTTACACTACGCTCAAATTCGAGCTGAGTTGGAACTGCGAGGAGAGGGTATCGGGCCGCTCGACACCATGATTGCGGGACACGCTCGATCATTGGATTTGATTCTCGTGACAAGCAATCAACGCGAATTTCGCCGTGTGCCGGGTCTCCGCGTCGAAACATGGAGCGACTAACCCGCTACCGCCGCGCGCTCGACCAGTCCATCGCCTTTTGGCGCGAGCATTCCCTCGACCGCGAGTACGGCGGCTACTTCACGTGCCTCACACGCGAGGGGCGAGTGTACGATTCGCGCAAGTACGTCTGGTTGATGGGCCGCGCGGCGTGGATGTTCGCGAAGCTCGGCTACCCGGAGGAATCGAAGCTCATCGGCGAGTTTGTCCGCCGCCACGCAGCCGACGAACAAGGTAGGTATTGGTTCGCGCTCGAACGCGACGGGCGCAAGGCGATCTTTCAACGTAAGCCCTACGCCGCAGTGTTCGTGTGCTTGGCGCTGAACGCGCTTGGCTACCGAGAAGAGGCGACCGCATTGTTCTGGCAAATCCGGAAGTGGATCGCCAATCCAACGCTGCTTGATCGTCCCGCCATTGCGCACACCCAACTCGCCGACGCGATGGTGACGATTTCGATGCTGCTCGAACTCGATATCGCGCCGGAGCTTCTCGCCGCGCAAGTGGATCTCGCCTTCGAGCATCTGCACCCCGAACTGGGCGTGTTCGTCGAGAATCGCGGCATTCCCGAAGACTTACCGCCGGGCCGTTTGTGGTGCCCCGGCCACTCGATGGAAGTGGCGTGGTTTTTGTATCGCGCGCTTGAAAAGCTTGGCGACACAAGCCGTCATGCGCTCGTTACGAGTTCGATAGGCAATGCGCTGACGCACGGTTGGGACGAGGAGATGGGCGGACTCCTCTACTTCCGCGACACACGCGGGTTGCCGCTCCTCGAACTCGAAGCCGACATGAAGTTGTGGTGGCCGCACACGGAAGCGATGTTGGCGCTGGCTCACGCATGGCGGCGCACGCGCGATCCCCGGTGGCTCACGTGGCTCGACCGAATCGACGAGTACTCATGGCGCGTGTTCGTCGACGAAGAGTGCGGCGAATGGTTCGGCTACGCGTCCCGCGAGGGGCGTGTGACGCATCAGGCAAAAGGCAACCATTACAAGGGGTTTTTCCATGTGCCGCGCGCCCTTCACTACGCCATCGAAGAAATTTCCGCCATGGAATCAGAGGCGTAGCGGGACGTGTAAACGGAAGCGGGGCGGAGGCCGGATAGTTTGACGGCACGGCTAGCGCACAGGCCGTAGGCCGTTGTGCGCGTTTAGCAAAAGGGAATCCGGTCCCGCCCCAAAACCTCTTCAAAACCCCTATTCGTTCCTAACTCTCGCCAGTGCCCTCAAACAATCGGATTCCCACTCTTAAAACCGAAGCGAGCCCGACAGGATCAGCGAGTGCATTGTCACCCGAACTTGCGAGTTCGAGTACTCGCCCGCCGCGAGCGAGCTTTGCCCGACGCGCGCCGTCGTGGGAGGGTTGAACGCGTAGGCCGCGTCCCAGCTCCAAGGTCCGCGCTTGTAGCCGAGCCCGGTCGAGATTGCGCTCTTCACGATCGCCCCGGTCAGCGGCGTCAGCGTCGATCCCGGCACGGGATTCTGCGTGAAGAATGTGCCCGCGCGAAATGCGAGCGCGTCGGTTACCGGAGTCTCCATACCAAAGCGCCACACATATTGATCTCGCCAATCGAGCGGCACACCGTCTACGATCCGATTCGTGTCCAGCAGTCCGTTG
This sequence comes from Bryobacteraceae bacterium, assembly GCA_033763835.1. Lineage (GTDB taxonomy): Bacteria > Acidobacteriota > Terriglobia > Bryobacterales > Bryobacteraceae > JAPKYZ01. The sequence goes on from JANRJS010000038.1 coordinate 50,834, forward strand.
ATGTCGGCATTGTTTCCATTGGTGAGCGTGACGGGCAGACTGCGGAACGCCCGGCTCCAGTTGATCCAATCCATTTGCGCAAGCAGCTTCAAGCGCGAGTTCGCCCGCCAGTTGAAGCTAGCAACGATCGATTGCGGCAGCGTGTTGTCGACCTGCGCGTCGTAGCGATAGTCGGGACGGGCCGCGAGTCCCGCCGCTTCGAACTGACGGTCGAGCGTGCCATGCGCGACACCGTGCGTCGTAATCGTCGTGCGTGTCTTGTAAGCCAGGCCGAAGTCGAGCGACTTGTGCGGGCGCGCCAGAACGCCGATCGTGCCGCTCCAACCGTAGCCCGTCGTGCTCAGATCGAGCGCCGTTTTCAAGCCGCGTAGCGCCGGATGGATCTGAAAAATGTACGGTGTGCGCAGCGTGTTTTGGTTGTAGACCACGTTCGCCGTGCCGCCCAGCGCCCAGCCGCGTCCCAAATCGACGCCGAAGCCGAAGGCACCGCGCGCCGCGAGGATCGCCGACTTGTGATCGCGCAAACCCCAACTCGCGCCCGCCGTTCCGGGAGCGTCCACATAGCGCCAAGTGCCCGACATCATCGTTTCCGGCAGTACCGCGGCGCCCACCGTCCAACGCGACTTACCGAGAGGCACGGCGACGGCGGCGAACGGCAGTACGCCGAAGCCGTTGCGAAGCGTCCCGTTCGAGTCCACGGCATTCTGGAACGAACCTTGCGCCCCCAGCAGATTCACGTGTAAATCGAGCGATCGGGCGGACATGCGCGCCAAGCCGGCCGGATTCACGGCGAGCGCCATCGTGGCGTCACCCTCCACAAACGTCCCGCCCGTCGCGGCGGAGCGGGCGCTCCACCCATTGCCATAGAGACCCTGCGCTTGAAGCGCCGCGCACACGAACAAGAAACCACCGATTCCACGAAACATGTCGCGCATATCGGCGCAAATGTTTCGATAAGTGAATTTATGGATGCTTTAGATCCAAAGCCGATCCGGCTCTCCGAGCTTGTCTCCGCTCTGTCTTACGCGCTCGATCTTGTCGAAGGCCAGCCGGCGGGCCATGCGGTGCGTACGTGCCTGATCGGGATGCGGATCGCCGAGGCGCTCGGCTTGAACGAAGTGGTCAAGCGCGACCTGTACTTCGCGCTGCTCCTCAAGGACGCCGGTTGCTCGTCGAATGCCACGCGAATGTGCCAGATCGTGGCCGGCGACGAGATTTCGGCGAAGGCGGCCGTGAGGACGACGGACTGGACGAAGAAGGGTTGGGAGAACATCAAGTACGCTTGGACGCATATTGCGCCGGGCGCGCCACTCCTCGCAAAGCTCAAGAAGATCGCCGAGACCGCGATTCATCAGAAGCCGCAGACCAAGGAACTGGTACAAATCCGCTGCGAACGCGGAGCTTCGATCGCCCTCGAAATGGGCTTCTCCGAGGCGACCGCCGATGCAATCCGTTCACTCGACGAGCACTGGAACGGAGGCGGCTATCCCGATGGACTGGTGGGCGAGGAGATTCCGCTGCTTGCGCGCATTCTCAACTTGAGCCAGACGCTCGAGGTGTATTGGCGGGAGCGCGAGGCGGGCGCGGCGGTACGCGTGGCGCTCGAGCGGTCGAAGCGCTGGTTCGACCCGAAGCTCGCGAAGATGGCGGCGCGGCTCGGCAAGGAAGGGAAGCTGTTCCACGGTTTGGCGGAGGAGTCGCGCTTGCGGCCGATGCTCGAAGAATTCGAACCCACCGCGGACTCGCGCCCCCTCACCGACGAGCGCATCGATTCGATCTGCGCGGCTTTCGCGAGCGTCGTCGACGCGAAATCGCCGTACACGTTCCGGCATTCGCTGGGCGTTACGTCGGCGGCGATGGCGATCGCACAACGATTGGAACTGCCCGCCGCGACGCAGACGATGGTCCGCCGCGCGGCGCTCCTGCACGACGCGGGCAAGCTGAGCGTGCCGAACTCGATTCTCGAAAAGCCGGGCAAGCTCGACGCCGCCGAGTGGCTGGTTATTAAGCGGCACCCCTACTACACCCAGGAGATTCTGAACCGCATTCCGGGCTTCGAAGAATTGGCGGAAGTAGCCGCGTCGCATCACGAGAAGCTCGACGGCACGGGTTATTGGCGCGGATTGATGGCGCAACAGATGCCGTTGCCGTCGCGGCTTTTGGTGGTTGCCGACATCTACGACGCGTTGGCCGCCAAGCGGCCGTACCGGGACGCTTTGCCGCCCGACACCGTGTTCGGGATTCTCGGCAAAGACGTTCCGCACGCGCTCGACGCGACTTGTGTGGCGGCGCTCAAAGAAAGTGTGTACGGCGGAGAGCTCGAGATGATCGAGAATCTGCGCAACTTGCACGCCATGATCCAGAGGGAGCAGTACGGTGCGGTCTGCGAAGTACCGCAAACGGCGGTGTAGCCAAAGTAGAAGCCTGTTGCGGTACACTATGAAGTTGGCGTGACAACCCCGGGCGGCTTTGCGTCCGGGTGTGGCCGGGAGGTGAAGATGTTCTTGAATATCAGGGACATGGAGGTCCGGCCGCTTGTATTCGATCTCTCGTATTCGCCGGGCGAGATCGATTTTCTCGACGAAGGTCTCTCGCAAACCGGGGATTTGCGCGTCGAAGGGCGTGCGGATTGGCTCGGGTCCGTCGAGGAAGTGCGCGTCCGGGGATGGATCCGCGTTGACATGTCCGGCCCCTGTGAGCGGTGCCTGGAAGCGGCTCCGCTGCAAGTAGACCGAAAATTCGATCTGTTTTACCGGCCCGCGGGTTCAACGCCCGAAGCCGGAGAAGTGGCCCTGAAGGAAGGCGAAGTCGAAATCGGCTTCTACGAGGGCGACGGGCTTGATTTGACGGAAATTCTGCGGGAGCAGGTTTTGCTGGCGCTGCCGATGCAGCGATTGTGCCGGACCGATTGCCGGGGCTTGTGTCCTGTTTGCGGCGCGGACCGGAACCGGCAATCCTGTTCCTGTGTAACCGAAATCGCCGATGAACGTTGGGCGGCGCTTAGGGATTTTGCCGCACGATAGATTTTTTGAAGGAATACCATGCCGAATCCGAAACGGAGACACTCGAAGCGGCGCACGTCCACGCGGCGCGCGCACGACTTTCTGCGCGCCTATAACATTTCCGAGTGCGCGAACTGCCAGGAGCCGAAAATCCCGCACCGCGCTTGCCCCTATTGCGGCCATTACAAAGGCCGTGAAGTAGTGGAAGTGCAGGCGCAGGCCGCCTAGTTCCCGGAAATACCGCCCACGCCACTGAAACCGGACATGCTCACGATCGCGCTCGACGCCATGGGTGGCGACCACGCGCCCAAGGCGGAAGTCGAGGGAGCGTTGCGTGCCGTCCGTCAACTGGGTTTGCGGGTAATTCTGGTTGGCAAAGAAGACGTGCTGAAGCGCGAATTGCGCCAGCACGATTACGCCGGACTGCCGATCGAAATTCGCCACGCGAGCGAAGTTGTCACGATGGAAGACTCCGCCGCGAAAGCCATGCGGCAGAAGCGCGACAGCTCCATCCGCGTGGCGTGCCGTTTGGTGCGGGAAGGCGCGGCGCACGGCGTCGTGTCGGCGGGTAACACCGGCGCGGTGATGGCCGTCTCGAAGACGGTGCAGGGTATGGTGCCGGGGGTGGACCGCCCGGCGCTCGCCACCGCGTTTCCAACCTTGAAGGGCACTCCCGCCGTGATGGTCGACGTAGGCGCGAACGTCGATTCCTCCCCGGCGATGCTCGCGCAGTTCGCGCTGATGGGAGAGGTCTACTCGCGCGTGATTTTCGGGATCCGGCGGCCGCGGGTCGGGTTGCTTTCGATCGGCGAAGAGGAGCACAAAGGCAACGAGTTGACGCGCCAAGCCACTCCGCTGCTCAAAAGTCTCCCCATCGACTTCATCGGCAATGTCGAAGGCCGGGACGTGTACACCGGCCACGCCGACGTACTGGTGTGCGACGGCTTTATCGGCAACGTGGCACTGAAGGTTTCCGAAGGCATCGTAGACGTGATCAAGCAAATGCTGCGCGAGTCGCTTGAAGCGACCATCACGCGGCAGATCGGCGCGGTGCTGGCTCGCAATGGGTTTTCGGATTTCAAGCGCCGCATGGATTACTCGGAGTATGGCGGCGCTCCGCTCATGGGCGTCAAGGGCGTGACGATCATCTGTCACGGACGCTCGAACGCTAACGCGATCAAGAACGCCATCCGCGTGGCGGCGGAGTATGCGGGGGGCGGCATCAACCGGCGTCTCGAAGAAGAACTCGCGCAGTGGCACGCTCCGGCCGCGGTCTCCGCGCACGGCGCCGACTGACGGCTACGATAGAGGGATGCGCCTCTTTGCGCTGACCCTCGCTGCGCTTCCCGCTCTCTATTCGCAGAAACTCGATCCGATTCAGTGGTCCGCCGCGGGCCAGGACGGATTTCTCGTCGAGGTTCGCGTCAAGATGGACCCGGGCTGGCACCTTTACTCCTTGACCACGCCGCGCCCGCCGATCGCGACAACGGCGAAAGTGGAAGGCGTCGAGGTGGAGTCCTACCAACCCGCCCCGACGAAGAAGCTCGACCCGAATTTCGGCGTTCAGACGGAGACCTTCGAGGGCGAGGTTAGCTTTTACCTTAAGGGCGCGGGGCCGATGCCCACCGCAGTGAACGTGCGCTATCAGGCCTGCGACGACAAGCAATGCCTGCCGCCGCGCCGGAAGACGGTGGAAGTAACTAAGGCAAGTGCGGCGCTCGCCATTCCGAGCGGCCATTCGAAGATCGCGGCGCCCGCCGCATCCCCCGCTTCGAGTTCGACCGCTCCGCCTCCCGCAAAACCCGCGGAACAAGGCTTGGGGCAGTTTCTCGCCATCGCGTTCGGGTTCGGGCTCGCGGCGATCTTCACGCCTTGCGTGTTCCCGATGATCCCGATCACGATGTCGTTTTTTCTCGGCCAATCGGAGGGACGCAGCCGGGGACAGCAGATCGCGCAAGCTTTGATTTTCTGCTTGGGAATCGTGTTTTTGTTTACATTGCTGGGTTTCTCGTTGACGGCCCTCCTGGGGCCGTTCGGCGTGGTGCAAATCGCCTCCAATCCGTGGGTGAACTCGTTCATCGCGGCGATCTTCGTCGCGCTGGCGTTCAGCTTGTTCGGTGCGTACGAGATCCAATTGCCGTCGGGATTGCTGACGAAGTTGAACGCCGCCTCCAACTCGGGCGGTACGATCGGGACGCTGCTGATGGGCTTGACGTTCTCGCTCACCTCGTTTGCGTGCGTGGGGCCGTTTGTCGGGACCCTGTTGGCGGCGTCGGTGTCCGAAAACAAGTTGCAACCGACGCTCGGGATGATGTCGTTTGCCAGCGGGCTGGCATTGCCGTTCTTCTTTCTGGCGCTCTTTCCTTCGGTGCTCCAGAAGCTGCCTCGCTCCGGCGCGTGGATGATGCGGATCAAGATCGTATTCGGGTTCGTGATCCTCGCGGCGGCGCTGAAGTACCTGGCGAACGTCGATCAGGTGTTGCAGTGGGGATTTCTAACGCGGGAGCGGTTTATCGCCGCCTGGTTCGTGCTGTTTACGCTGCCGGGCTTGTATTTGTTGGGCTTGTTGCCGATGGAGGGCATCAAGCGAGACGAACCCGTGGGGGTGGGGCGATTGCTCACTGGCGCGGCGTTCGCGATCTTCGCCTTTAGTCTGCTGCCGGGGATGTTTGGCGGGAAGCTCGGCGAATTGGACGCCTACGTTCCGCTAGCGGCGGAGTCGAGCGTCGCGTCGCCATCCGGCGAAAAGCTCGCGTGGATGAAGAACGATTTGCCAGGCGCGCTCGCCAAGGCGAAGGCGGAAGGCAAGTTGGTGTTCGTCAATTTCACCGGTTACGCTTGCACCAACTGCCATTGGATGAAGGCCAATATGTTCCCACGGCCCGAGATTCGGGAAGCGCTTTCGAAGTTCGTGCTGGTCGAGATTTACACCGACGGAGCGGACGCCGTAAGCGAGGCGAACCAGAAGATGCAAGAGACGAAGTTCCAGACCGTAGCGATTCCGCTGTACGCGATTCTCGATGCCGACGAACGGGTGGTGGCGACGTTCCCTGGAATCACGAAAGATCCAGCGGAGTATCTGGCGTTTCTGAATCGCAGCTAATCGTCGAGCCGGAATTTAGCGTCGAGGCACTCGTCGAGCGTCATGTCGGGCTCGGCGGGGATCGCTTTCTTCGGAAGGCCGGTCTGGTCTAGAGCGAGTTCGCGCCCGTCGGCCCACGTTTCTTCCCATCGCAGGCGAGCGCCGCGCCGGACACTCGGGTAGCGCTTGAAGAGCTTCTTGATGCGGAATTGCTGTTCCGCGATGGTGTCGATCCAGCTTCGGGAGCGGCGTTCCGGCTGATACCGCCATTTCAAGATATGGGCGATCAGAACGCCCGCCCGGTTGTCGGCTTGGTCGTGATTGCTTTGGCTCAAACCTTCCACTTCTTCGACGAGGGCGTCGAAGTCGATTTCGTCGAAGCGGCGCTCGCGGAGAAGTTGCGCGGTCTCCTCGGCCCAGGCCGCGCCGTCGGCGTGATATAGCTCGGCGTTGGCGGATGCGGGATTCGCCGTCGCGGTGGGGCTGGCCATGCCCTCAACCTACCATGCGGCGGCCGGATTGCGAACGGTTCCCGGCGGCCAACCGGGCGCGAAAAGCGTCGGCGGCGAGTTCTTCGAGTTCGCGCTCCATCTCCGCCGTCCATTCGGACCACCGGCGGCTACGCAGCTTTTCGAGCAGTTCGCACTTGCGTTTGGCTTCGATTAGTTGGGTGCGCCTCCGGTCGAGTTCCTTTTCGACCGCCGTTACCTGCTCGCGAAGGCGTAGGCGGACCTTGGCGAGGAAGCGGTCGAAATCCTCGCGGGCGCGCAATTCGACGACGCTGCCGTTGGCGGCGTAGGAGGCGTCTCGCTTGCGCCCATTGTCGGCCAACTCGCGCAAGAGTTCCGCGCGGCGGGCGGCGGTGAGATCGAGCGCGCGTTGCGCCGAATCGAGTTCCGTGCGCCGGAAGGCGAGCACGCGTTCGAGAGGGAAAAAGAATCGCTTCATGCACCCACCAATTGCGCCGACAGGCGGCGCATACGTTCGTTAGTTTCGGGTAGCGCCGAACGTTCGAGCGAATCCTGGCGCAGGAAAGAATCGATTTCGCCGCGCAGACGGATCGCCAAGTCGAGTTTGGGATTCGCGCCCGAAACGTAAGCCCCGAGATTCACCAGATCGGAGGACCTCCGGTACTCGGCGAGCGCCTCCCGTAGCGCTTGCGAAGCGCGCTTCTCGGAAGCGGAGTGCAACTTGCCCGCCAGACGCGACACCGATTGCAGAATGTCGATGGCCGGATAGTGCCCGGCCTGCCCCAAATCGCGCGACAGCATGATGTGGCCGTCCAAAATCGAGCGCACCGCGTCGCAAATGGGCTCGTTGAAATCGTCGCCGTCGACCAGTACGGTAAAGAAACCCGTAATCGAGCCTTTCGGGAAGCAACCGGCGCGTTCGCAAATCTTAGGTAGCAAACTGAACACGCTGGGAGTGTATCCCTTCTGCGATGGAGGCTCGCCCGCCGCAAGCCCGATCTCGCGCTGCGCCATCGCGAGGCGCGTGACGGAATCGACCACCAGCAGGACGTTCTTGCCGCAGTCGCGAAAATAATCGGCGATGGCGAGCGCCACGAAGCAAGCGCGCAGACGCAGCGGCGCCGGTTGATCGGAGGTCGCGCACACCACCACGGACTTTTTCAAGCCTTCGGGACCCAGTTCGTGATCCATGAAATCGCGCACTTCCCGGTTGCGTTCGCCGATTAGCGCGATCACCGTAACGTCCGACTCGCTGTTGCGGGCCATCGCGCCGACCAGTGTACTTTTGCCGACGCCCGATCCACCGAACAGCCCGATCCGTTGCCCCTTGCCGGTCGGCAGCAGACCGTCGATGGCGCGAATGCCGGTGACCAATTGCTCGCGAATGTGCTCGCGCTCCATCGGTCCGGGCGGAACCGCGTAGAGATCGTAGGCGGCGGATTCTTCGATCGGCGGCTTGCCGTCCATCGGTTGCCCGAAGCCGTCGAGCACCCGCCCCAGCAGGCCGGAGCCTACGGACACCCGCGCGGCCTCGGGACGCGCAACGATCGTCGCGCCGAGTGGCAGGCCGCCCGTGTGTTCGAGAGGCATCGACAAAACGCGGCCCTCGCGGAAGCCCACCACTTGCGTCCGGACGGAGCGGCCATTCGGGATGAGCAGTTCGCAAAAGTCGCCGATGGCCGCGGCCGGGCCTCGGCTTTCGATTAGCAGTCCAACTTGATCGGTAACCGTCCCGGACCACCGCATCGCCGGAATCCGGTCGAGGGCTTTCAGATACGGTTCGGCGCTCCAGGCGGTCGCGGTCATCGCCGTCTCCCCGCGCGGTCGGCAAGCCCGCGCTCCACTTCGTTTAATTGCGTCGCGATGGAAGCGTCGAGCGTCCCGCGATGGGTTTCGAAGATCGCCGATCCGGCTTCGAGTCCCAAGTCGCCTTCGACGGCGATCGATTCCGGCAACCCCAGGCGGCGCATCTCCGCCTCGACCCGGGCACGGTCCGTGGGATGCACGCGGACCTTGTATAGTTCGCGCGAATCCATCCGTTCGAGCGCGGAACGGACCAGTCCCAAAAGCGCTTCGGGATCGACGGTCAACTCCCGATGTAAGATCCGGCGCGCGATCTCGACGGACAGCCGCACCATTTCCTTTTCGGCGTCCGTGCGCAAGTGCCGCTTGGTCATGGCCAAATCCTCGACCGTGCGGGCCAGCCGTTCGAGCATCGGCTGCACGCGGGTCTGTGCGACCCGCTCCGCTTCGGCGAGACCCTCGGCGTGTCCCTGACGGCGAGCGGCCTCCGCCCGAGCATCGGCCTCCCGCTCCATCCATGCGATGCGCTCCGCTAGTTCCGCCGACGGCGCGGCCTCCGCCGGTCTCGCGGCGGCCGGCGGCGTAAACCCTAACCGCTGCCAATCGAGCGGCTGTACGGAAGCGGGTTCGCGGAGAATTTTAGACGACATACTGTTCGCCCACCGCGCCCTTTAGGCTCAAGACGCCCTCGTTTTCGAGTTGCCGGACGATCGAGATGATTTGCTGCTGCGATCCTTCGACTTCTTTGATCTTTACCGGACCCATCGCGTCCATGTCCTCTTTCAACATATCGGCGCCTCGTTGAGACATCGCTTGCAGGAAGTGCTCCTTCAGCTTTTCCGACGTGCCCTTGAGCGCGATGGTTAACACTTTCCGATCCACTCGGCTCAATACCTCTTTGATGCCGTTGGGATCGAGCAGCAGCAGATCTTCGAAGACGAACATCAGGTGGCGGATTTGCTCTACCAGCTTCGAGTCCTCGCTTTCGAGCGAATCGAGCAGGTCTTTCGTCGTCGTCGAATCGAGGCGGTTGAACATTTCGGCGACGGCTTTGACTCCGCCCGTCGATTCGCGGTTCACTTCGCCGATCTCTTTGAGCCGCATGCCGATGATGTTGGCGATCTTACCGATGACCTCGGGCGAAATCTGGTCGAGATTCGCCATACGAAGCGAAACGTCCTGCCGAAGCGCGGGCGGCAACCAGAACAAAAGCCCGGCGGCTTGTTGAGGGTTGAGGTGCGAAAGGATCAGCGCAATGGTTTGCGGATGCTCGTTATGAATGAATTTGGCGAGCTGTTGCGGATCGGCTTTCTGCAGGGTGTCGAAGCTTAGATTCTCGCCGCCCAACTGCTTTAACATGCGGTCGATGATGCGCTTGCCTTGATCGGGGCCGAAAGCCTGCATCAACACTTTGCGCGCATAGTCGACACCGCCCTTAAGGACGTAGTCGCGCGCGAGTTGCATGTTGTAAAACTCGTCGAGGACGCCTTCGGCTTGCTCCGCGCTAATCGACGACGCGCGCGCCAACTCCTGGCCGATGCGGTGGATCTCCTCCTCGTCGAGGTTCTTTAGGACGTCGGCCGCGATCTCTTGGCCGAGTGTGATGAGCAAAATCGCGGCCTTGCGGGCCCCGAGCATCGCGTCGCGCTGTTGTTCGGTATTGGCGATCATAAGCGGGCGTCGGGCGGCGCCTTACCGGGCGAAGCCGTCCTCCTCGAGCCAACTGCGCAAGATGTGCGCGATCCCCGCCGGATCTTTCTTCGCCTCTTCGGCGATCGCCCGCAAAAACACTTCGCCCTTCTTCGTCACGGGCTCGGGTAGCTTGAGGGCGGCGATAGCGTCGGCTTCGATCTGCCGGCGGCGTTCGGCGAGTTGCTCCTCAATCGACTTGGGCGCCGCGCCCGCTTCGACGGCGGGCACTGCCGCGGAAGCCCCTTTGGCTCCTCCTCCGGCGATTTGCCCGGGGGCCGCCGCCGCGGTCGTCTTCCCTTTCCCCTTTCGCTTGCGCATCAGCAAGAACAAGCCGATCGCGATCACGGCGGCGACACCCGCCGCGATCGCGCCCAGGATTCTCAGGTCGCGGAGCGGAGCCGGTAGCCAAGCGGGCCAAGCAATACCGCCATCAACCGGAGCGGCGGACGGCGGCGCTGCGGGAGCCTCCGGCGGTGGAACGTTGAGCGTCGCTTCAAACGGCAGCGATTCGACGATCAGTTGATCGCCGCGTTGCATTTGCAAGCCGACGGCGGCGGAAACGATGTCCTGAATCTTCTTCAGCCGCTCGGGTGGCGGCGGTTCGAGAATGCGTCTAGCCTTAGGCCCAACGCCTTCCCAACGCAAAGTTTGATCGACCAGCACGGACAACGAGATGCGGCGGATGGAGCCCTGTGGCAGTTTCATATGCCGCACCGTTCGCGTGGATTGGTAGGTGATGTTCTCCGTGCGCCGCGCGACGTTGCGCCCGCTTTCGCCGGGGCGCGAGGTGGGCCTCGGAAGGCTGGACGCCGTTCCCGGAACGCCCGCCGCGGCGGCACCGCCGCTGACATCTTCGGTGCGCTGTTGCGCCGCCATCACGGATCGGGTGGGATCGAACGTTTCCTCGCTCTGTTCGCCGCTCGAAAAATCGACTTCTACGGACGCACTGCTGCGGTAACGGTCCGGGCCTACCAGCGGCTCGAGCGACGCGTTGACTTTGGCGAGGATGTCTCGCTCCAGTTTCTGCCGGAACTCGATCTGCGCGTCGTCGGGTTCGGCGCCGTCCGTGGGCGACGGCTTCTTCGGCCGATTCAACAGGGCGCGTCCTTGCATATCGATCACGCTCACCATCTCGGGTTGCAACCCCTCGACGGCGCTGGCGGCGAGATGCATGATCGCCTGGACGCTCGCCGGAGCGAGTTTGTCCCCGTTCTTGAGCTTGATCATGACGCTCGCCTTGGCCGGGCGGCGAGCTTCGGCGAAGATCGAGTCTTTGGGGAAGGTAATGTGGACCCGCGCCGATTCCACTTCCTTCAACGCCATTACGCTGCGCGCCAACTCTCCTTCGACCGCGCGATGGTAGTTGACTTGTTCCGCGAAGTCCGTCGTGCCGAGATTGACTTTGTCGAAGAGTTCAAAGCCGATCCGTCCGGTTTTGGGCAACCCTTCGCCCGCGAGTTCGATGCGCATTTCGTCGCGCTGGGCCGCCGGAACCAGAATCTGCGTTCCGTTTTTTCCCAGCCGGTGTTCGACTCCGCGCTCTTTGAGACGGGCCGTGATCTGGCCAGCCTCCTCTGGCGGAACGTCCTTGAACAGTTCGACGAAGCTACTCTCGTGACTCCAGTAGACGGCGCCGTAGATCGCCGCCACGACGAGGATCGCCGCCGCACCGATGACGAATCGTTGACGCACCGAGAGCGCGTCGTAGAGCTTCCGCGGGGATCCCATACGCTATAGCTGCATTCGCATGACTTCCTGGTAAGCCGAAACCACTTTGTTCCGCACTTCGAGAAAGAGATCGAACGCGAGCTCCGCCTTCTGCATAGCGAGCGCCACTTGGTGCAACTCCTCGCCTTCGCCGCTCAAGAACCGCTCCGCCGATTGCGCGGCGGAGGTACCGGTGTTCTGGACCGCCTGGATGGAGTTGGCCAGCGCCGCTCCGAAATCGCCTCCGCCCGCGGCGGAGCGGCCGCCTAGCGCGGGAGCGGCGATCGTATTCGTAACGTGGCGGATGGGCGAAATAGGGCTCATCACTTCATCAGGTCGATCGACCGCAGGATCATGTCTTTCACGGCTTGCATGGCCGCCACGTTCGCCTGATAGCCGCGCGTGGCGCTCATCAGATCCACCATTTCTTCGGCTGGATTCAGGCGCGGGAAAGAGACATAGCCGTTTTCGTCGGCGTCCGGATGCCCGGGGACGTAGCGGCGTTCCGGTTCGCGCGTGTCGGTGAGAATGTCGGTCACCGAAACGCCCTGCACCTGTCCGTCGACGGCGGTTTGAAACACCGCCGAGAACGGCGACGCCTGCTCTCGGCTTTCGAATATCACGTCCTTACGCCGGTACGGGCCGCCTTCCGCCGTGCGCGTGGTTTCGGCGTTCGCGAGATTCTCCACCAGAAGTTCCGCGCGCTTGCGTTGCGCGCCCATTCCGGAGGCGGAGACGGACATCAGATGAAACAGGCTCATGCGCCGCGCCCCTCCTTGATCGCCGCGCGGACCGCCTTCACTTGACCCTTCAGCAATGTTTGGGCGACGTTGAAGCGCAGCGCCGTTTCGGCCAACAACCGGGTCTCGCGGTCCATGCTGACGTTGTTACCGTCGTTCTTCGTCACGAGGTCGGACGCCTCGATGACGTTTGGCCCCATCCCTTCGATCGCCGAAAGGTACTCGAATTGGAAATCGAGATCGCGCGTTTTGTAGCCCGGGGTGTCGACGTTGGCGATGTTCGACGCCACTAACTTCTGCCGTGCGCTCAGCAAGTCCATGTAATGCAGAAGTTTTCCGGCGAGAGGGTCGAGCATGGCGATTCGCGAGCCGACTCCGGCTCATGGGCACTTATCGGCGTGCCGGGCGCGAGTCTTTAGCGGGCGAAGCCGGGCCGTTTCAACACTGCGATGGGTAGGCGGTTTTCATCTCGCTCGCCGTTTCGAGCGCTGCGCCGATTTGAATCAATTCGCCTTTCCCGATCCCAGGACAGTAGCGGGCCGTCTCACGCCACTCCTCGCGCGATTCGACTAAATCCGGCCAGAAAGGGAAGAGACGGCATTGCGTGGGCTTCGCCGGGTGGATCCCGCAACCGTCCTCGTTCAAGAAATGGCATTGCCGCTTGCCGCCGGGCTTTCGCATGCGCAATAAGTGGCGCGTGCGATAGACGTACTTGCGTTCGAACGCCTTCGCCGTCATGCCCAGATAGTCGGCGGCGTTGCGGAGATCGGCTTCGGTGAAGTAGACGAACCCCGAAACTTCGCAACACCGGGTGCAGCCGCGTTGACACTCGAACCGCAGCGCGCCGTTCACATCTCGCCCGCAAGTTCGAGCATCTTTTGCATGGACCGGTGCGACGCCGGAACGTTGATCGCGGCGGGCTTTAGCGTGTGCGTTTCAAGACCGTAGACGCCTTTGTACCCAGCGCTTTCAAGGGCTTGAAAAATGCCCGGCCAATCGACCGGCTTGGGCGCCGCGTCGCCGCCCCAGCCGGGCCCCAGCAGACCTTCCGCCTTGATCTGCACGTTGGCGATCCGCCACTTGGGGATCTGCGCGTAACCCCGCGGATACACGTCCGTTTCGCCCAGGTTCACCGAGTTCTGCGGGTCCCAGTTGATCATCAGTCCGGGGACCTTTTCGACTAGCGCCGCCGTCTCCGCGCTCGTCCCCGTGTTGGTGGAGAACTCGTTCTCCACGCAGATGGTCACGCCGGATTTCTTCGCGACGGCGACCATCCCCTGGTACGCCTCGACGAGGCGGGGAAGCATCTTCGCCGGTTCGGCGGTCCGCCAAAACGTGAAGCCGCGAATCTTGCGGACGTTGAGCGCGAGCGCCGCGTCGATCGTCCGTTTCAAAGTTTCCTCGCGCTCCGCATAGAGCTTCTCGGGCGTGAGTCCTTCGAGCGCGTAGAGCTTCTCGTAGAAGTCCTCTTTGGCGACGGCCACCGTACCGGGCATAGTGAACTTGAGTAGCGCCGAGTTGTAGAACGACACGCCGATTCCCGCGTCATCGAGCTTCTTTTTCATGTCGGCGATTTGCGCGGGCTGAAACGGCCGGTAGGCGCGCACTTCGAGCCACTTCAACTTGTATTGCTTGGCGAAGGCGATCGCCTCGTCAAGCGTGCCGATCTCATCGGAGAGCACGCTTAAGCGGTTGCGAGTGACGGGCGCGGCGCGAAGGGCGGCCCCAAGGGCGGAGGCGATCAGTGTGCGGCGGGTCATGTTATTCGGGAAGGAACTCCGGGTTGACGATCTGTTCAGCCGAGTAGGGTAGGGTCTCCGGAATCTGAAAGACACCCGTCTCGATAAGCGCCCACTCGCGCGCCATCTCGAATTCCGATTCGGCATACTTCGGCAGTTTGGAAAGAAGGCTGGGCGAAGCCTCCAGGATTTGCTCCATTTCGAATCTTTGCTCGAGAATGAAGGAGCTCCACTTGCCGCACCGATACTCTGGCTGGTAGTACCACTTGAGGAGATTTTTCAAGATTACGCCAATCAACTGGCGCAACCGGCGCTCGTCGGAGGAGGCCAAGCTTCCCACTTCGTCGGCGAGAATTTCCGGATCGATCTCTTCCCATCGTCTAGCTAAGATGAGTTCCGCCGTGCGCCTGGACCAACGAACAAAATCGGCCTCATAGAGCAGAGCGTTCTCCGCGGGCGAGGCTTTCGTGACCATACCGGCAGTGTATCGCTTGCGAAAATAGCGAAGTGACCACTCGCCGCGCGTTCGTTCTGGGAGGCGCGGCCAGCGCTTTCGCCGCTACCGGCGCGTTTCCCTTCGGCATCGCTTCCGGCGATCCTTGGCCGGACGGCTTCGTGCTTTGGACGCGCCTCGGGAGCGAGCGCCCCGTGCGCTGGGAAGTCGCAACGGATGAGCGCATGCGGAATGTCGTCCGTCGCGGTACGACACTTGCCGAGGCGCGCTGGGGGAACTCAGTGCACGTCGAGTTGCGCGGGCTCGCGCCGGGGCGATGGTATTGGTATCGCTTCTACGCGAATGGCGAGGCGAGCGCCGTCGGACGCACGCGAACCGCACCCGCTCCGGGCAGTCTCGACCGCGTGCGTTTTTCCGTCGCGTCGTGTCAGAAGTGGCAGGACGGCTACTTCACCGCCTACGAGCACATGGCGAACGATCCGCTCGATTTTGTGGTTCACACGGGCGACTACATTTACGAGACGGCTTCGCCGAAAGACCGCCCACGCCCGCACGATCTTGCGGAAGCGACGACGCTCGACGGCTATCGCGCTCGATACGCGCTCTACAAATCCGATCCGCATTTGCGCCGCGTGCATGAGTTGTTCCCCTGGATCGTCACTTGGGACGACCATGAGACCGCCGACAACTACGCGGGATTTGTACCGGACTGGGATTCGCCTATCGAGACGTTCGCCGAACGACGCGCCGCCGCCTATCAAGCGTTCTACGAGAACATGCCTTTGCGCGCGAACGCGCGGCCCAGCGGTCCGCACCTCGATCTCTACCGCCGGTTGCCGTTCGGCGCGACACTCGATTTGCATGTGCTCGACACGCGGCAATACCGCGCCGATCAGCCATGTGGCGACAAGATCAAACCCGATTGCGCGGAGCGGCGGCGCGCCGACCGCACTATGCTCGGTCCCGTGCAGGAGCGGTGGTTATTCGACGGATTAGGGCGTTCGCGAGCGAAGTGGAACGCGCTCGCCCAACAGGTGATCTTTTCGTTGTTCGACCAACAGCCCGGCGAGGGCGAACTGTACTCAATGGACAAGTGGGACGGTTATCCTGTGGCGCGGGATCGCATCGTCGCCGAGTTCGCCGCGTTGCGAGAGCGGGACACAAACTTTTCGGCGGTGGTGCTCAGCGGCGACAACCACAACCACTGGATGTTCGATATCGGGCATCGGGGCAAACCCGTGGCGAGCGAATTCGCGGGAACGTCGATCGCGTCGAACAGCGATGGCGCGGACATCAGCGGCGAGTACGGCGCGGCGGTCCGGTCGAACCCCCACTTGAAGTTTCACTCGTCACGGCGCGGGTATCTGCGATGCGACGTTTCGGCAAAGGCTTGGCGAACGGACTTCCTGACGCTTCCCTACGTCACGCGAACGGGTGCGCCCGTCGAGACGAAGGCGAGCTTCATGTTGGAGCACGGCCGCCCCGGCGCGCAAAGATCCTAAAAAGTAAACCGTGCGTTTAACTGAATCCGCCGAGCGTCGGCCACCGTCAGAATGCGACCGAAATTTGCGTTGCGCACGTCGGCGATCGGCGCACCGAGATTCGTGTGGTTGAACGCATTGAACGCCTCGGCGCGGAACTGAAGGCGGAACTTCTCACGGAATGTGAAGTTCTTCGCAAGCGAAAGATCGACATTCCACTGTCCCGGGGCGCGCAGCGCGTTCTTGCCCAGCGTTCCTGGGCGGATCGTCGCGCCGCTCGCCGAAGGAGCTTGCACCAGTGGAAAAGCGGCGAGATTTAGCGTGCGGAAGCGGTCGCCGGTTTCGAGATACGGATTCGCGCCATTGTAATCGGGACGGCTCGCCGGGCGATTGCTCGATTGCACCACGTTCACCGGAAGTCCGGTGTTCGCGATCAGGATGCCCGAAACTTGCCAACCGCCGATAAGCGCTTTAGCGAAACCTTGCGCGCCGGTCCAGCGGTCGAACGGCAATTCATAAACCGCGTCCGAAACGAACCGGTGCGTGATGTCGGCGGGCGTGGTACCGAGATCGAGACGCCAGTTGGTTTCGTCCTGCACCTGCGTGTCGTTGCCTAGCCAGAAATCCCCGTTCGCCAGCGCCATCACTTTGGCCCATGTGTAGTGAGCGTTCACGCTTAATCCGTTCTTGAAGCGGCTGCGAAGCGAAGTCTGCCACCCGTGGTAGTAGCTGAAATCGGCGTCGTCGCGATACGTGTGTGACAGCGCGTTCGGGAATGGACGAATCCCGGTGACGAAATCGGGAAGGTTCCGCGAGTGCGTCATCGTCAGTTTTAAACCCTTGTTGCCGACGTAGCCAGTCTGGAACGTCACCGCGCCGGTTAACTGCCGCTGATAGTCGAGCGACCATTGCGCGTTGTACGGATTCTCGATGTCGGGGAACGTGGTTACGTAGCCGCGCGGCACGTTGCGCCCAACGAGGAATTGCGCGAATTGGTCGTTGGTGAAGGGGAACCTTAAGTTGAACTGCGCGACATCGACGGGTCCGAAGGTGAAGCGGAACGGCAGGTCGGGATTGACGTAATGAGACGTCGAAAAGGTTCGCAGACTGAATGGCGCGTAGGCCATTCCGAAGCCGCCGCGGATTACGTTGCGATTCTCCTTGTCCACCGACCACGCGAAGCCTAAGCGTGGCGCGAAGTTGTTCCGGTCCGGGTTGTACTCCTTGCCCTGCGGGCGGAATCGCACTGGATTGGCGACCGCGCCGTCGGGACCGTCGGGGTTGTAGAAGTGGCCGGTGGAACTGCGGTACGGCGAGAAGTACTCGTAGCGCAGGCCGACATTGAGCGTCAGGTTGGGGCGCACCCGGAAATCGTCCTGCACGAAGAAACCCATTTCCCAAGCCCGGCCCTTGTAATCCGGCTGCCCGAACGTGACGCGAATATTGTTGGGTCGGTTGGCGAGCAGATCGGCGACGTTCCCGTAAGTGAAGATCGGTACTTCTTCGTCGAAACGGCGCGGATGCCGGTCGAAGAAAATTCCGCCGAACTTCAGCGTGTGCTTGCCCACCGGCTTCAGGACGATTTCCTCGACGCTCCAGGAGTAGCCGTGATTGATCAGCGTTTCCGATCCCGCGCTCCATTGACCCTGCAGCGCGATCACCGGAATTTCGCCATTGGCGTGCAGTCCCTCGGCGCGATTAGCGAACGCATAGTTGTAGCCGAAGCGCGTCTCACTGGTCCACGACGAAGCCAAGCGTGTCAGAGTCGCGTTGCCCGATTCGTTCTCGCCGATGAAGTCGCGCGGATTGGACGGAAGCAAGCTGGGGAACGACTGCGCGGGACGACCGCGCTTGTAGCGCATGGCGAGTTGATACGTATCGCTGATGCGGTAATCGACGCGTACGACGGCGTGATTATCCGTGGCGGTGTTCGACGCCGCTCCGCGATACGTGCCCACCGGCGCGCCCGCTGCATAAGGTTCGGTCGGGTTGGGATACAGATCGAAGAACTGGCGGTACGAAGGTTGCGCGGCGATCGCCTGAGCCTTCAGCTCCGGCGTCGGGGCATTGCCCGCCAGATTCGCGAAGTTGGATTGCCGGTAGCCTTCGTAAACGCCGAAGAAGAATAGTTTGTTCTTGACGATCGGGCCGCCGATCGATCCGCCGAATTGGTTGAAACGCACCGGCGGCTTCGATTGCGTGGGCGTCAGGAAAAAGTAGCGAGCGTTCAAGATGTCGTTCTGCCAGTTCTCGAAGAGCGATCCGTGAAACTAGTTGGTGCCGCCGCGTGTGATGACGTTGATGTTCGCGCTGAAGGTGCGGCCCGTTTCCGCGTTGTACGCGCCTTTCGCGACGTTCACTTCCGCGATGGCCTCTTGGCTCATCACGTTGATGATGTTGAACGCGTTAAACATCGAAGTGGAGTTCGATTCGATGTCGCCCGCGCCATCGACGCCGTCGACGGTGACTGTGTTGCCCGCCGTCGCGAGTCCGTTGAAAGAGAACATCCCTTGCCCGAAGGCGCGAATGCCGTTCTGCAGTTGCAGTAGCGAGGTGAAGTCGCGGCGCGATTGCGGAAGCTCGGCGAGTTGAAGGCGCGAAATCCGGTCGTTCTGCGTTGGCGACGCGTTCTCGATCGCCACACCTTCGGCGGTCACCGTCACTTGATCGGCGAGCGTTCCGATTTCGAGCGCCACCGGCAGCCGCAACTGTTCGCCAGCGCGCAGGATCAGGCCCGTCTGCGAGAAGGTTTTGAAGCCGTTCGCCTTCGCTTCCAAACGGTAAACGCCGGGCGGCAGGAACGAGAGCGTGAACTCGCCGTTCGAATCCGATTCGGCCGATTGCACGGCGTTTGTCGCCTCGTTGACGGCTTGGATCGACGCGCCCGCCACGGCTCCCCGCGATGGGTCGAGCACAGTGCCATAAAGATTCGCGGTGGTGCGCTGCGCGGCGAGCGGCGCGAGAAACAGGAGCGTGCCAAGGGCGAGACGGATCATGTTCCGACAATCGCAACCCGGCGTTTCGATGTGATTACGCTTGCGCTACAGTTTCACGTACTCGCGCGTAATCGCCGCGAGGTTGCGCGTGCCGCATTGCCGCATCACAAGCTCGAACTCGGCGCGGAGGATATCGATCACGCGCTCGACCCCCGGCTGTCCAAACGCGGCCAAACCCCAAATATAGGGGCGGCCGACGCACACCGCGCTCGCGCCGAGGGCCAGCGCTTTGAAAATGTCGGTGCCGCGCCGGAAACCGCCGTCGATCAGCACGGGCACGCGGCCGCGCACGGCGTCCACGACTTCGGGCAGACACTCGATGGTGCCGCGTCCGGTTTCGGTTGCGCGCGCGCCGTGGTTCGACACGATGATGCCGTCCGCGCCCGATTCGCAAGCGAGCCGCGCGTCTTCGCCCACTTCGAGTCCCTTCACCAGCACCTTCATCTTCGTTGCGCCGCGCAGCTTCTCGACGAACTTCCAATCCATACCGGGGTTGCCGGTCGAGAGCCCCTTGTGGTCGATCCCCTCGAACATCGCCTTGCGCCGCAAGAACTGGCCCTCGGGGTGGCAACTGGCGCAAGGACGCTTGTCGAAGCGCTTCGAGAGTTCGAGCGTGTCGGTACGGCGGCCCGAGTTGGTATCGACGGTGAGCGCCACGACGGGGCATCCCGCGTTCTCGGCGCGTTGTAACAAGTGTTGCGTCACCTCCCAGCGATTCGTAGCGTAAAGCTGGTACCAGATCGGCCGGTCCGCGGCCTTCGCCACGTCTTCGATGCGCGAGTTGGTCATCGTCGAAAGAATGACCTGCGTCTTCTTGGCGCCCGCCGCGCGCGCCGCCAACAGTTCGCCCTGGGGTTGAAACGCGCCTTGATTCCCGACCGGCGCGAGGACGATCGGATGGTCGAGTTTCGATCCGAACAGCGTGGCCGTCGTGTCTAGCGTGCGCACGTCCACCAGACGCCGGGGCCGCAGTTGAACCTTCGAGAAACCTTCGCGGTTCGCCCGAAGAGTCGCGTCGGCGTCGACTCCGGTGGCCATGTAGCCGAAGTGCGCGGGCGGCAGCGCCTTCTTCGCGGCGGCCTCGAACTCGAGTACGTTGATCGCTTCTTCGGGCTTCGAAATCGGATCGGAATCCTGGGCGAGTAACGGGCTGGCGGCCAACCACTCGAGAAAACGGCGGCGATGCATTGGGCGTCAGTTTATCAGGGCAAATTCAGCCCCTGCAGTTCGTCGAGGTCGAGCCGCCCGGTGTAGATGGCCATTCCGAGCGCGGCATGAATGCCGAGTTCGGCCAGCGCTCGAATGTCGTCGAGCGTCGTGATGCCGCCCGCCGCCGTAATCTCATGACGCGTGGCGGCGCGAAGTTCCGCGAACCAATTGAGGTCGGTACCCTGCAGCATGCCCTCTTTGTCTACGTAGGTGCAAAGAAACCCGGAGCAGTAGGGCTCGAGTTGAGCGACGACCTGCGTCGCGCGCAGATCGAGCGACTCGCGCCAGCCTTTGACGACGATACGGCCGTGTTTCGAATCGAGCGCGACGACGGTCCTCGCGGGGTCGAGTTGCGAAAGGAAGGCCGCGTTCACGCCGTTGCCGGCGAACGCCGCCGTTCCGACGATCACACGATCCGCGCCTTGGTCGAGCAGTTTATAGAACCGTTCGGGAGTGCGAACTCCGCCGCCGATGCGGCAGCGCGCGCGGGCGGCGAGAAACTCGACGAGCGCGTCGTTCGAGCCGGAGCCGATGGCCGCGTCGAGATCGATAACTTGGATCGCCCCGAAGCCTGCAAATCGGTCGAGCATTTCCTGCGGCGTGCCGCCGGTGAGCGCTCGCTCGCGGCCTTGGACGAGTTGGACGACCTCGCCGCCCATCAGGTCGATGCAGGGAATAATCATCGTCTAACGGCGATTCCCTTTGTCGCCAGATGCTCCTTCAAATCCGCCACCGTGTACGTCCCGAAGTGAAAGATCGACGCGGCTAGCGCGGCGTCCGCCTCACCCTCGGTCAGCACGCGCTCGAAATCCTCGGGCTTACCGCCGCCGCCGGAAGCGATGACGGGAATTTTCGTCGCGCGCGACACGGCGCGAGTGAGATCGCAATCGAAACCTTGTTGCACGCCGTCGGTGTCCATAGACGTCAGCAGGATTTCGCCCGCTCCCAAACGTTCGCCGCGCGCGGCCCACTCAACGGCATCGATGCCCGTGTCCTCCCGGCCGCCTTTGACGTAGACATTCCAGCCGCCGGTTCCGTTCGACGACGCCCGCTTCCGCGCGTCGATCGCCAGTACGACGGCTTGAGCGCCGAACTCGCTCGACAACTCGGAGATCAACTCGGGACGCTTCACCGCCGCCGTGTTGACGCTCACCTTGTCCGCGCCCGCGACGAGAACCTTGCGCGCGTCCACAACGCCCCGAATTCCGCCGCCGACCGTCAATGGAATAAACACGCGCCGCGCGGTCCGGAACACAACATCCACCATCGTGTTGCGTTCGTCGCTCGAAGCGGTGATGTCGAGAAACACCACTTCGTCCGCGCCCTGAAGGTTATAGCGGTCGGCGAGTTCCACCGGGTCCCCGGCGTCGCGCAGGTTGACGAAGTTCACGCCCTTCACGACACGGCCCTGCGTGACGTCGAGGCAGGGAATGATGCGCTTGGTCAACATGTCTCGGCGAAACTCCTCACCACGCGCAAACCGGACGGACCCGATTTCTCGGGGTGAAACTGTACGGCGTGGATCGTGCCGCTTTCGATGACCGCCGCGAACGGTACGCCGTACTCGCAAACGGCGCTGGTTTCGGGCGTCACCGGCGCGTAGTAGCTATTGGCGAAATACATGAAGTCGCCATCGCGAACCAAACGTGATTCGCGCGGAACCGTGAGCGTGTTCCAGCCCATGTGCGGCACGCGGAGACCGGGCGCGAAGCGGCGAATCGTCCCTTCGAAGACGCCGAGTCCGCGCTCGCCGGGCGCTTCCTCGCTGTCGGCAAAGAGGGCTTGCAAGCCCAGGCAAATGCCCAAGAACGGCGTTCCCCCGCGAATCTTCTCGACCAAAACTTCACGCACCCGCATCGCGTCGAGCGCTCGCATCATTTGCCCGAAGTGGCCCACGCCCGGCAGAATGAGACGCTCCGCTGTGCGAACTCCCGAAGCGTTGTCCACCAATTTGTAGGCCGCGCCGACCTCCGCCAGCGTGTTCTGCACGCTCCGCAAGTTGCCCGCGCCGTAATCGAGGATCGAGATCATGACGTCTTTTCGAGCAGACCTTTCGTCGACGGCAGTTGATCTTTCAATCGTGCGTCGGTGGCGCAGGCGTAGCGCATCGCCCGCGCGAAACACTTGAAGACCGCTTCGATCTTGTGATGGTTCGACCGGCCGTAGAGAACCTTCGCGTGCAGGTTCGCGCCCGCATGTACGGTGAAGCCGTCGAAAAAGTCGGGGGAAAGCTCCGTGACATAGTCGCCGACCAGCCGTGTGCGCACCTTGTCGTCGTAGACGAGCGCCGGACGCCCGCCCAGATCCACGGCGACGACAGCCAGCGTTTCGTCCATCGGTAGCACGAAGTATCCGGCGCGATTGATCCCTTTGCGGTCGCCGAGCGCTTTGGCGAATAACTGCCCGAGCGCAATGCCCACGTCCTCCACTGTGTGGTGCTGATCGACGTCGAGGTCGCCTTTCGCTTGGATCGACAGATCGAACGCCCCGTGTTTCGCAAACAACTCCAGCATGTGATCGAAAAATCGGATTCCGGTTGAAATGTCGTAGCGGCCTTTGCCGTCGATCGCAAGCGACCCGCGGATTTGCGTTTCTTTGGTGACGCGTTCCACCGACGCGATGCGCTTAGGCGATCTGGAGCTCATTGATGTCCTCGATTGCCTCCGCAGCGCCGGAATGCAGACCGATCCCGATGAACCGCACTCCGCCCGCCGCTTCGGCGGCGCGACGGTCGTCCACCGTATCGCCGAGATAAATCATCTCCACTCCCGGATGTTTCGCGCGAATGCGCAGCAGTCCGTCCGGATCGGGCTTGGATTTCGCCACGTCGTCGTCGCCGTAAACGCCCGCGAAGTAGCGGACTGCGTCAAACCGGCGTAGCGTGATCTGCGCTTCTTCGTTCAAGCGGCCCGTGAAAATGTACAGCGGACCATATGCTGCAAGCCGGTCGAGCAGACCGTCTTGGGGCAGCCATTTCTCCCGCTGCATGTACGTGCCGAAGAAAAGGTCGTTAAACACGCGGACGACTTCGGCGTACTCGACCTTTACGCCCCGGTCGGCGCACATCGTCTGCGACAACAACCAATCGTTATTGAAGCCGCCGCGATTCTTATAAGCCTGGATTTCCTCGTGTGTGGTGCGTTGGCCGGTGAAATGTTCCACCGTCGCAATGATGCAATCGCGGTAGGACGCCTTAACGTCCACCAGCACGCCGTCCATGTCGAACACGATCACTACTGGGGTCGCCATATGCGCCGCAACTCCTCCAGAAAACGCTCCGCTTGCGCGAGCGTTCCCGCCGTCACCCGAACGCCGCCTGGGATTTCGTAGCTGCGGTCGCGCACCAGCACACCAGCGTCGCGCAGCTTGTCGCGAACCTCGATCGCGCGAGCGCCCGCGTCGAACAACACGAAGTTCGCGCGTGAAGGCCGGAAGGCGATGCCCAACTCCTCGATCCCACGCTCGATGCGCGCGCGCGCTTCCACCACCTCCGCCGCAAACGCCCGTGCGTATTCGGCATCATCGACCGCCGCTCCCGCCGCGATCACGGCGAGCGCATTCACACTGTAAGGCGACTGCGCCTTGCGCATCCACGCGACATTCTCGCGACTCGAAAACAGGCAGCCCATGCGCAACGCCGCCATGCCGTGGACTTTCGAAAACGTCCGGCTGACGAAAAGGTTTGCGTAGTCGCGAATCTTGTCCAGCACGGTGAGTCCCGAAAACTCGAAGTACGCTTCGTCGAGCAAAAACAAAGTTTGCGGAAAACGTTCGAGCATGGCGACGACCTCGTCGATCTCGAACCACGCGCCGGTAGGGTTGTTGGGATTGGCGATCATCGCCGCACGCTTTGCGGCGCTCAACTCGTTCGTCACTCGCGCGCCCATCACCTCGCTGTAGAACCGGTACATCGCATAGGAAGGTTCCGGCACGTAGACCACGTCCCCCGCTTCGACGAACGTGTTAACGAACACCTGGATCGCTTCGTCGGTGCCGTTCGTCAACACCATCTCCGCTTCCTCGACCCCGAAATAGCGCGCGAGCTTCGGGCGAGCTTCGGAGTACTCGGGATAAAGCGTCAAGCTCTCGACGTTCAGCGCACGAGAAATCGCCTCGACCACGCGCGGCGACGCCCCGACAGTGTTCTCGTTAAAGTCGAGCCGCAGCTTGCCCGCGCGTCCTTCGGCGGGCGGCTTGTAAGGGGCCATGCGCTGGACGGCCGCGCGCGGCTTAATCGTCGTCATCGCGCCTCACTTCGACCGAGCGCGCATGCGCCTCGAGGCCTTCGGCCCGCGCAAGCGTCGCGATGGAGAATGTCAGCCGGTCGAGTGCGCTCGCCGTCAGCGACTGCGTGGCGATTGTCTTGACGAAATCGGCGCTCGACAGTCCGCCGCGCAACCGGGCCGCGCCTCCTGTGGGCAACACGTGGCTCGGCCCGGCCGCGTAGTCGCCCGCCGCTTCCGGACTGAACGGTCCGAGGAAAATGCCGCCCGCGTTGACGATGCCCGGAAGTAACTCCGGATGGTGCAGCGATAGGTGCTCCGGCGCGAAACGATTCGATAACTCCACCGCTTCATCGAGCGACTCGACGATTAGGATTGCGCTGTTCTTTCGAAGCGCTTCGCGAGCGGTGGGAGCTGTAGGCAGGTATTCCAGTTGCCAATCGAGTTCGGCCTCGACGGCCGCGGCGAGTGCCTTCGAAGTGGTCAGCAAAATAGCCGAAGCGTCGGTGTCGTGCTCGGCTTGCGCGAGCATGTCGGCGGCGATCCACTTGGGATTGCCTTCCGCCGCGATAATCAAGATCTCCGTCGGACCTGCGACAAAGTCGATGCCCACTTCGCCCGCCAGCAGCTTCTTGGCCGCGGCAACATAAATGTTTCCCGGACCGACGATGCGATCGACGCGGGGAATCGTGCGGGTTCCGTAAGCGAACGCCGCGATCGCATGCGCGCCGCCAATCGCAAACACGTTCTCGACGCCGAGCATGACCGCCGCCGCCAGAATTTCGGGTACGGGTTTCGGCGTAGTGACGCAGATGGTCGGCACTTTCGCGACCTGTGCGGGGATTACGGTCATCAGCAGCGTCGAAGGCAACGGATACCGCCCCGCCGGAATGTACGATGCCATCGCGGGAATGGGTCGCACGATCTGCCCGGCCTTCAATCCCGGCGCGAGCGTCTTTAACAGCGGGCGGGGAAGTTGCAGCTTGGCGAAGGCGCGAATGTTTTTTGCAGCTACGCGCACCGCGTCGCGAAAATCCTTCGTGACGCCTTCCATCGAAGGCACGACTCGCAATGACTTGCCGTCGAACCCGTCGAACTTCTTCGCGTACTCGAGTACCGCTTTGTCGCCGCGTTGTCGAACATCGTCGAGAATCGGCCGGACCGTCTTCTCCGCTTCGTCCATGCGCGCGGCGCGCCGCTTCAGCAAGGTCCCGGCTTTCTCCGCGCCGAGAATTCGAATGACAGGTGGTGGCATGGCTACATCACGATCTTGTTCAGGGGATATTCGACGATGCCCTGCGCGCCCGCTTCCTTCAACCGCGGGATGATCCGTCGCACGGTGGCCTCGTCGAGAATCGTATTGAGCGCCACCCAATCGCCGTCGGCGAGCGGCTACACCGTCGGGTTCTTAAGCGACGGCAACACCGCCAGCACGCGATTCAAGTCGAAGCGCTGCACGTTCATCATCAATCCCACTTTGCCCAACGCCGCGATCGCGCCTTCGAGAAGCATCTTAACGTCCTCGATTTTTCGCCGCTTCCAAGCGTCGTCCCACGCTTTGACGTTCGCGATGAACTGCGTGTTCGACTCCATCAGCGTTTCGACGATGCGCAGTTTGTTCGCCCGCAAGCTCGATCCCGTTTCGGTCACTTCGACGATGGCGTCGGCCAAATCGGGGGGCTTCACTTCCGTCGCGCCCCACGAGAACTCCACCTTCGCCGTCACGCCGTGTTGTTTCAGGTAGCGCTCGGTGAAGCCGACGAGTTCCGTCGCGACGATCTTACCCTCGAGATCTTTCACCGATTGCACGGGCGACGACTCCGGTACCGCCAACACCCAGCGCACTTTCTTAAAGCTCTGCTTCGAGTAGACGAGATCGGACACCGTCGTCACTTGCGCGCCGCTTTCCATGATCCAGTCGTAGCCGGTGAGTCCTGCGTCGAGCACGCCGTCCTCGACATAGCGGGCCATCTCCTGCGCGCGGATCAGCATGCAGTCGATTTCTTCGTCGTCGATGGCCGGAAAGTACGACCGGGTGGAAGTGGTGATGTTGAATCCGGCGCGCCGGAATAGATCGACGGTAGCCGTTTCCAGACTGCCTTTCGGTATGCCGAGTTTCAGCTTCACTTCGCGCCTCCGTAGACGATTTTCGGATCGTAGGCGCGTTGGTCCACCGGCTCCCATTCGCGCGACGGTCCCAGCGACCGGAAGAAGCAACTCTCGTACCCCTCGTGACAGACGCCCGGACCTAGCGCCTCTACGCGAATCGTCACCGCGTCCATATCGCAATCGGTACGGATCTCGCGCACCAGCAGCTTGTGGCCCGACGATTCGCCCTTCACCCAGAGCTTGTTGCGGGAACGCGAGTAGAACGTCACCACGCGCGTTTCCACCGTCTTTCGCCACGCCTCTTCATTCATGAAGCCGACCATGAGCACACGGTCCGTCTGGTCGTCCTGGATGACGGCGGCGACGAGGCCATCGAGTTTCGTGAAGTCCAGTTGCATCGATAAACGAAAAGCCCGCCAGTTCCCCGGCGGGCTTCCTTTCCTCAAACTTATCGGGAAGTTTCTAGAAGCGAGCCCGCGGCGCACCCATCGCGTGTTGGTGATGATGCCGATGCCGCCGGGCGTTCGCAACCATGAATCTAAGACTATAGCTCAACCGGCGTCGCGGTGTACAGTATCGGGACTAAACGCCGGGACGCAGATGGCCACGTATTCGCAATCCTCGGGAGTCGAGTAGCGAACCCACTCGCCGGGATGCGTGACGATGGCCTGCCCCGCGCGAACGTCGGTGGCGCCGTCCGAGTGCTCGACGCGCATAACACCGCGGAGGACCAGCGTGTACTCGGTGAACTCGGGCCTCTGTCCGGGTTCGCTCCACCCGGCGGGCGACCGCATGTGAGCGATCGATATCGAGCGGTCGCCGGTGTTGACGCCGCCGACGTACTCGTCGATGAGTTTGTCGCCGGGCACTGGAATCCGCGCGGGTCTTTCGATGAGGGTAGGCATGAAATCTTTCTTCGCCTATGGTAGTGTTTCGGCGTTGGGGTGCCCGCTCGCGCCAATTGGATTTTCAAGGAGAACCCATGCGAGCTTGTTATTCGCCCGCGATCGCGCCTCTTCTTTTTTCGTGTTTCGCCGCTTTCGACGCTCAAGCTGCCGTCATTACTTCCGGCTGCGTTAACGCAACCGCATGCACTCTCGACGAACTATTCGCCGGAGGATCGATCCAAGTCGGAGCGCTACTTTTCGATAACTGGTCGTTGATCGATGCGGATCGGATTCCCGGACCTGCCCCCGACCCTACGCAAATTATGGTCGGCGGCCTCGAAGACGGAGGCGCCGATCCCGGCCCCGGATTACGGTACGAGTTCGGCGACGAACTACTCATCGCCAGTGGCGGTCTACAGTTTATGACGCTCCAGTTCGCCTTCGAGGTAAACGACATCCTTGGCCGGAGCCCGATCAAGGATCACCAACTCGAAATGATCGACTTCACCAACGCCGGCAATCCCGGGAAAGTCGAAGGCCAGTTGAACGTCCGCGACGAAGTGACAACACTGTCGATGGCGGCGTTGGGAACGGCGCTGGTCGAGTCGGTTATTTCCGATAGCGGGGGCGTTAACGTTTTGACCAATCCGGATTGGATCGTATTCGCGCCGCAAGCCGGATTGTCCGTTACCACCATCATTAATGGAACCACTCTCGATCAAGTGCAACTGGCGATCCTGGATCAGAGATTTTCCCTCTTGGTTCCCGAACCGTCGACGGCGGCTCAGATCGGATTTGCCGGTACTGTCTTATTGGCGTTCATGGCTCGTCGTCACCGAAAAAGCTAGGTAGCGCTCGCTACACGCCCTCGGCCAGTAGCGCGCCCCAGTGGAAGCCCGCCCCGAACGCAGCGAACACCACCGGTTCGCCCGTCCGGAAGCCGTACTCGCGCGACCATTCCGCCGCGGCGATCAGCATCGACGCCGATGACGTGTTGCCATAGCGCCGGATGTTCGAATAGAAGCGCTCCGGACCGACTCCGATCGCCTGCGCCACGCGGTCGATTAGATTTTGGTTCGCCTGATGCATCAGGTACACCTGTACCGCTTCGGCGAGCACGCCCGCGCGGTCCAGCACCGATTGGATCGCCGCCGGAATCTTTCGCGACGCTTGCATGATGACGCTGCGGCCGTTCATCTGCAGCGGTTTTTCGAAGTCGAGCTTCAGATCGTCCGCGTAAGCTCCGTCGCTCGCCAAGCAAGATTCGACCACTCGCGCCCGCCCGCCATCCGCCGAAACCAGACATGCGCCCGCACCATCGCCGAACAGGATCGCCACACCTCGCTCCATCGGTTCGCGCTCGGCGATCGAAGACATTTTCTCCGCGCCGACGACGAGAATGTGCCCGAAGCGTTCCGCAAGTCGGCTGGCCAGCGACAGTCCGAAGAGCGCGCCCGCCGAAGCCATCGGCAAATCGATGGCGACTGCGTTGACGCAGCCCAGTTCGCGCGCGGCGGCGCTGGCCGGGCCGGGAAACTGCCGCTCCGCCGAACCGCTGGATACGATCACCATGCCGACTTCGGCGGCCGTTACTCCGCTGCGGGACAGGCAATCCTCGCCCGCTCGCGCGGCCATCACGGCGACCGTTTCGTGGGGGGCGGCGAAGCGGCGCTCCTCGATGCCGGACACGTTGCGAATCCAATCGTCGCCCGCTTCCACCCGCTCTCCGATCTCGGAATTGGTCACGATGCGTGACGGCAGCCAGGAGCCGAACTCGCGCAAGAACGCCATCAGCCGCGGCTATCCAGGTAGGCCTCAATGCGCTCGATCGAATCGAACTTGCGCGGATTGAGGTCGGAATCGGGGATGCGGATCGAGAACTCCTTCTCGATGGCGGCCACCAGATCGGGCAGCGCGAAAGAATCGAGCAGGCCGCTATCGAAGAGGCTGTCGCCCGGCTCGACGGATAGCCGCTTTTTCGAAATTTGTTCGATCAGTTTAACGATGGTCGCCTGTCGATCCATGGGAAGAGCTTTCGAAGACACGCTCGCGGACCCGGCGGAAGCGGTCGTACTCGGTCAGGATATCGCGATAGGCCACTTCGCCGATCAATCGATAGCCAGGCGCCGTGAAATGCACGTAGTCACGTTGGGCGTAGCCGGCCAGCACCCATCGCGCGATCGCGCCTTCGCCGCCCATTCGCTCGCGCAAATCCCAAAACGCGCACCGGAAATCGCGGGCGGCGCGCCGTTGGGCGGAAACGATTTCGTTCATCCGGGGAAACGTGCGCCAACCCTTTCCGCGAACGCGATACTGGCGGTCCGGAGGTCCGGCCAGCAGAATGCTCGCGGCGGGCGCGGCGGCGCGGATTCGGGCGATCCGTGCGGCTAGGGCCTCGTAGTAGGTCGATTCGGTCCAGTTCGGATTCGACGCTTCATTAGTGCCATACGCCAGCACCACCAACGCCGGATCGCGCCGCGCCAACTGCTCGGACCACAAACCCTCGTGCCCGAAATCGAGCAGCGAAATCTGAGCGCCGTTCACGCCCAGCGATTCGTAGGTCACGCCGCGCGGATTATCGAGCGCCCATCCAAACAAGCGAACCGGACTGTCGTCGAGGGTCTCGACTTCGAGATGCGGAGCGGTTGTCTCGAACGCGAAATACCCCGGTCCCGCGGGACCGTCCGTCGAGAACGCCTCAATCGGCCGACCTTCTTCCAACACCTGCACCCAACCGCCGCCCGGCTGGCGATAGAAGAACAACTCGACCCGTTGGACCCCGCCTCCGCCGGTCAGGTCGAGCGACACGATCTCGCCCCGTTGCGCCGTCGAGATCGCCGCATTCCCCAGACCGTAAATCGAGTCGCCCGATTTATCGAGCAATCCGTGCACGGTCCAGCCGCGTGTCATCGATCCACGCAATCCGTAACGCCGGTGTCCGCGGAACGGGTAGCCCGCCAGCGAAAAGCCCATGCCGCCGTCTCCAAACCGCGATTGGAAGAGCGAGCGCAAACGGCCGGTCCATTCATCCGACGCCGTATGGGAATCGCCGTAATGTACGATGCGGACCGGCTCGCCGTCCTCGCGTTCGGCGCGATAGAGACGCTCGAAGAATGGAATCAGCGCGGCGGCGTTCTCGATTTGCGCAGGTTCGCTCTCTTCGATGCGATGGACGGTTTCCACCGCGCGGGCGCGCGCCTGCGCTTGCGCCGCTCGAGCCTTTGCCTGCGCCGCCAGTTGCGCGGCGGTGGGCTTGCGCGCCGGAGCTTTCTTTTTTTTGACGGGCGCGGCGAACGACAACGCCGCCGCCACGATCACCAACAGGGCGGATCGCACCAATTTCATTTTGGCGCAAATTTCTCGGTCAGCCGCTTGGTCTTATACCGCTGATAGCCTCCCATGATCGCTTTATACAGCAAGTGGCCCACGATTTTCGCGCCGCCGGGCGAAGGATGGATGAAGTCCGCGCCGACAAGCCGAGGCTCCGCCTGGTACCAGCGGCCCATCGTCCCCGGACCGCCCATCGCGTCGAAGGTCGAGAAAAAGCCGACGCCCAAGTCCGCGGCCACGCGCTGCTCGATGGTCACCAATCGGTGCAATGCGGGGACGGTGACGATCTCGCCATCCGAGTTCCGCTGCCCGCGATCCATCGGGCTCATCAGTAGAATCGACGCCTCGGGAACCGCCGCGCGTACCCGCCGCACGGCTTCGCGCAACTCTTTCTCGAACGCCGTATCGACGAACTGCGCGTACACGCTCTCGTTGGTGCCGTAATTGATCACCACCAGATCGGGTTGGGCGCGCCGCATGACAGCCGACCAACGGTCGTAGTTAAAAGACTTCGACATGACCGTAATCGACGCGCCATTTAATCCGAGCGAGTGGTACACGATCCCCGGTTCGCCCGTGAGGAACGACACTCCGAAGACCCGCGTCTCGCCGCTCGTGCGGACTTCCCACGCCGCTTCGCTCGCTCGTGTGGCTTGAAGCGATCCACCCTCGGGTTGATCCACTTCCGCGATCCGGTGCGGTTCCGACAGCCGGAACCTTGCCCACGCGCCCGCGCCTCCCCGGAAACTCACGCCTCCCAAGCCGTACTGGCCGTCGCGTTCGGAGCCTTGCGTGGCCGGGGTAATCCGCCAGCCGTCGGCGGACACGCTCACGCCGCGATGCTCGTACCATGCCCACGGTTTCGCGATCAGATGATAGCCGTGCCCCGCCGATCCGAATCGCTTCTGCAGCAGCGCCCGCACGTCGGCGGTGATCATGTCGGCGGTGGTGGGCGAATCGCCGTAGTGCAGCACGCGCACCACGCGCCCGCCCCCCCTTTCGGGCTTGGTCTCGAGTTCGGCCAGCGCGTCGTAGAAGCGGTCCAGCGGACCGAGAATCGAGCCCGCCGAGAGCGCCGCAACGCGCTCCGCTTCGGGCCGCAGGATCGCTTGTTCCTGCGCCATAGAATTCTTCGGGACGAAGTCGAACACGGCCGGAATGCCCGACCAATCGAGTACCTTGTAGTCGCGGAACGCGGGCAGCCAGTCCGGGATCTTTAGAAACAACGCGAAGCAGGCGAGAGTCAGCAGCGTCTTCGTCGGCAAGCTAAAACCTCGTATAGATGAATGGAGCCGCGCCCGTCGAAGCGATGTATTGCAGGCCGATCACCAGCAGCATAAGCGCCGCCGCCTGCACGTAGAACGGAGTGGCGGCGAAGCGGTCCCGCGCGGTTTCGAACCATAGTTTCGGAACGAAGTGCGCGAGCGCGCCGACGGCCAGCACCACTGCGATGGGCGGCGTAACGTTCGCCGCCGAGAACGTCAACGAGCCGATCCGCCCGATCACCGCTAACGCGTTCTCGACCGTCGAGGCGCGGAAAAAAATCCAGCCGAAACAGACGAAATTAAAGGTGGCGAGCGACGCCGCGATCTTCGCTCCACTCGATTTCGCCTCCCACGGCCATGCTCGCACCACCGCCAATCCCACGCCGTGAAGGGCGCCCCAGATCGCGAAATTCCACGTCGCGCCGTGCCACACGCCTCCGATGAGCATCGTCGCGATCAGCGCCACGTACTGCATGTACGCCGTCGAACGTAAACCGGGAAAAGAGAAATAGACGTAATCGCGAAGCCAGTTTGAAAGCGTCATATGCCAGCGCCGCCAGAAGTCGGCGAGATTGGAAGCCGAATACGGTGCGTTGAAGTTCGGCGGTAGCTTCAATCCCAACAGTAGCGCCGCGCCAATTGCCACATCGGAATAGCCCGAAAAATCGTAGTAAAGCTGGAATGCGTACGCATACACCGCAACCAGCGCCTCGAAGCCGCTGTAGAGCTTCGGTGCGTCGAAGACGCGATTCACGAGATTCTCGCCCAGATAGTCGGCGATCAATAGCTTCTTCGCCATACCGAGACCCATCAGGAATAGCGCGCGGCCGCCGTCTTCCGGCGCGAGCGGCTTGAACTTCTCGAGTTGCGGTGCCAGCGACGCGGGCCGCGTGATCGGTCCCGCAAGCAGGGTTGGGAAGAACGTCGCCGAAGTGAGATAGGCGAGTACGCCGCGGATAGGTTTCGCGTCGTTCCGGTACACGTCGATCGTGTACGACATGGCTTGGAACGCGTAAAACGACAAACTGATGGGCAACGAAGTGGCGATGAGCGCAACGTTCATCGCGACCGAAAGCAGCACCAGCCAAACGGAGCGCCGCCGCCCCAGCGCCAAGCCGATCCCGTAGTCGATCAGCGCGGCTGCGGGCAGGATCGCCAAATAGCGCACATCCCACTTGGCGAGGAAAAAGCAACTGGCGGCGAACAGGACGGCGGCCGCCAATCGCCGGTATCGCGCCGTAGGCCAGTAAAGAAGGAAGAGGGCGGCGAGGAAGATAAAGAACGCCGAGGACGTGAGGAGCAAACTTTAGTCTATGGCGCGGGAGTCCGGACGGGCCGGTTATCGTTTCGCGGCGTACGTTTTCGTGAATTTGTTGCGCTGGTTCGTCACTACCATCGCTCCCGACGGTTCGGCTTCCACTTTAATGCCGAACCCTTCGTCGTTTTCGTCGAGATTGGCGATGTACGAATCGGGAACGTTGCCTTCTTTGCCCGCCGCGATGGAGTAATGCACCATCCACAAGTCTTCGAGTCCGGGCGACGATCTCACCGTCGCGATCGCCGCCGGCGATCCGCCTTTTCGCGCGCCGTTGTTCATCACCGCCACCCGCGGCTTCAGCCCATGCACCAGCGGCATCGCGTTCGACGTATCGAGCCCGTGGTGATTGGTGAGATAGAGATCCACTTCGCCGAGCAGGTTATTCGGGCAGGCGAGCTTCAACTCCTTGTTGTGCGTCAGGTCGGCGAGATCGATAAACCGGAATTTGCCGTGCGTCAGGACGAAGCCGATGGAGCGCGCGTTCTCCGTCGGGTCGTTGTTCTTTTCGGCCACGCCCGCGCAGTGCGGATTCGGTTTGCCCGCGCCGGGCAGCGCCGCCGCGATCTGATCCCCGCGCGCGGCCACCACGTGCACATCGACGCCCTTCAAGGGGATCTTGTCGCCCGGCTTCACGACCAGCGTTTTCGCGCCCGAAGTCTTCAGCGCGTACTCGTAGGCCTTGTTCATCGCGTCGGCGTTCTTGCCGGTTTCGGTGTTGGGCCCGTGGGTAACGATTGTGCCGATCTTCATGCGGTCGGCGAGCTGCTCGATACCGCCGATGTGATCGGTGTGATAGTGCGTCGCGAGAAAGTAATCGATCCTCTTAACGCCCGCCTTCTTCGACGTTTGGAGAATGCGGTCGCCGTCCCGCCCATTGAAACCGGGCCAGCCCGCGTCCACCAATAAAGACTCGCCCGAAGGCGATACGATCAGCGTCGATTGTCCTCCCTCTACGTCGATGAAGTAAATTTCGACGGTCTTCGCCGCGTGCAACGTCGCCGCGGCGGCCAGCAAAACCAATACCCGCATGCGGCGGATGCTATCACAGGGAACTTCGGGCCAAAGCGCGTCGTATGATCGGGTGAACGTGCCCTACTGCCCCAGTTGCGGATCGCAAGTCGCCGCCACCGCCCGCTTCTGCCAGAACTGCGGCGCGGCGCAACCGGTAACCGGATCGGTACCGCCACCGCCACCGCGTCCTTCGGTAGGTCCATTCGAAAACGTATCTCCGCGCAACGCCGCGACGCTTTGCTACGTCCCTTGGATCGGCTGGATCGCGGCGTTGTTCGTGCTGGCGGCGGAGCGGTTCCGGACGATGCGCGAAGTCCGGTTCCATGCGTTCCAGGGGCTCTATCTGGCGGTGGCTTGGTTGGTGCTCGATGCGGTCGCCGATAACGTCGTGCCGCGCGGCCGGGCTTTGGCGGGACCGATCAAGGCGGCGGCGTTCGCGCTCTGGGTTTACATGCTCTACCAGACCTCGCGAGGCATGTTGGTCCGGCTGCCGTTGCTCGGCGAACTCGCCGACCGTTCGGTGGACGAGCAGCGGGCGTAGTTTCGCCACTCCGCGCCGCTTCGCCGTCAATAGTATAATTATTCACGGAGAGTGAATAAATAAACATGAGCCGCCGTGTTGGGGTCGTGGGTTTTCGGGGTTATAGCGGAGCGGAACTGGTCCACCTGCTCGGGTTTCATTCGACGCTCGAACCCGTGCTGCTCGAACATCGCGCCGACTCCGCGCAAACGCCCGGTCCGCGGGGAGCGGCGGGGCCGTTGCGAATTCCTTGTACCGCCGAGGCCGCAAAGAACGAAGGCGTCGAAGCGGTCGCACTCGCTACGCCGCCCGACGTTTCTATGGAACTCGCCAAAACCTTCCTGGCCGCCGGAATCAAAGTCGTCGATTTGAGCGGAGCGTTCCGCCTAGGAACGGTGGAAGCGTTCCGCCGCTGGTATCCGGAGGAACACACCGCGCCCGAACTTCTCGCCGAAGCGGTCTACGGGCTGCCGGAGTTCTATCGCGAGAAAATCCGCGGCGCGCGTCTGGTGGCGAACCCCGGCTGTTACCCCACCGCCGCCAACCTCGCTATCGCGCCGTTGGTCGAAGCGGGCGTTGTCGATCGCGCCGCGGGCATCGTGTGCGACGCGAAATCCGGCGTCAGCGGCGCAGGCCGGAAGGCTTCGCTCACGACCGCCTTTTGCGAGGTGACGGAAAATTTCACGGCCTACTCGATCCTCAATCACCGCCACGTGCCCGAAGTGTTGATGAACTCGCACCTCGCCGAAAGCGAATTCAGCTTTACGGCGCATCTGTTGCCGATCGACCGGGGCATTCTCGAAACGATTTACTTTCGGGCTAAGGAGGTGGACTCCGCCGCCGCGCTTGTCGAAATTTACGAGAAGCGTTACGCGGGCGAGCCGTTTGTGCGTGTCTTCGATCCCGGCCAAGTTCCCGCTATTCGTAGCGCCCAGCGAGCCAACTACTGCGATCTTGGCGTCAAGCTCGATGCCGCGACGGGCCGCGCCGTGGTGGTGAGCGTCATCGACAACCTCGTGAAGGGCGCGGCGGGGCAGGCGTTGCAGAACTTGAACTTAATGCTGGGCTGCGAGGAAACGGACGGTCCGTTCTAGTGCGCGCGCTGATCAAACTGGGCGGAACTTTGCTCGACGACGCCGGGTCGAGGACGCGTTTAGCGCGCGAGCTTACCGATCTAGCCGACGCTCACCAGATCGTTGTGGTCCACGGCGGCGGGAAACAGATGACGCGATTTCTCGCCGAGCGCGGCGTCGAAAGCCGGTTTGTCGATGGGTTGCGCGTCACGACTCCCGAGGTGGTGGACGCGCTCTTGAAGGTTTTCGCCGGTTCCGTGAATCACGAACTGGTGGCGGCGTTGGTAGCGGCGGGCGCGCGCGCCGTCGGGTTATCGGGTATCGACGCGCGTCTGGCCACCGCCGAGCAAATGGATCCGCGTTTGGGAGCCGTGGGCCGAATCGCCGACGCCGACGCCACCGTGCTCGACCACCTGACCCAGGGCGGGTTTCTCCCAGTTGTCGCCTGCGTGGCGGGAGGGCGCACGGGCGAGGTCTACAACGTGAATGCCGACCAGATGGCCGTCGCTTGCGCGGCGGCGTTCCGCGCCGAAGCCTTGATCTTCCTGACGGATGTCGATGGAGTGCGCGACGCATCGGGGTCCATCGCTGCCCGCCTTTCCACCTCCGATTGCGCGCGGCTCATTGAGGCGCAAGTCGCTACCGGCGGCATGCAGGCGAAGTTGACCGCCGCCGGCGATGCGATCGCAAAAGGCGTTACGCGAGTGACGATCGCGCCCGGCGCGCGAGATCGGGCTGCCGCCGCGGCGCTTTCCGGGTTGCCAGTGGGAACGGCCATCCATGCTTAACGGGTTGCTGATTCGCAAAGCCCGCCTCGCCGACGTTCCAGCGTTGGCGGAACTGATCGAAGGCTATGCCCGGCGGGGTGTGATGCTGCCGCGCACGGAGTTCGAGTTGGCCGAGGGGATTCGCGATTTCACGGTCGCCCTCGACGGAGACCGGTTTGCCGGCTGTGGCGCGTTACACATTTACACTGCGGATTCCGGCGAGGTTCGATCCCTGGCCGTCGACGCCCGCCGCGAGCGCCGAGGCGTTGGACGGGCGATCGTCGAGGCGCTCGAAGCCGAAGCTCGCGAGTTTGGCCTACGGTCGCTGTTCGCGTTCACGTATGTGACGGGTTTTTTCGCGAAGCTCGGCTATCGCGAACTCGACCGGGCCGAGTTGCCCCTCAAAGCTTGGAAGGATTGCCTGCGATGCCCCAAATTCAAGGCTTGCGATGAGATCGCGGTCCGGAAATGGATCGCCGATTCTCCGGAAATCGCCTCCATTACCCGCGCGAGTGGGGATAGTGGGTACGTGCCGTTGCCTAGAACGTCTCCTTTGCCGGTACTACCAACGGCGATCGCAATTGCCCCTATTCCCCCAAAAAACTGAGTAAATCGCGGCCTTACTACGCTCCTGGAGATGCCCTCAAAAAAGCCGCGCGCCAACTGAGAGAACCGCGCAAAAAAACACTCTTATTGAAGGTATAATCGGTTTTCTTTTCCGGCGCTTTTCAAATAGAAGAGGCGCTGGAAGGGCCGAAAAATTTGGTCGCGGGAGAGAAAATGAGGGCGCAAACCGTCGATGTGAAGCTGTCGATGGGCCGCATTCTGTGCTGCACGATATTCCGGCCGGGCGGGAAGAAGTTGCTTGCCAAAGGGCATGTACTCCGAGAGGAAGACGTGCGGTTGCTGGAAGTCGAGGGCATGAACGAAGTGTGGGTCACGGAACTCGAGGACGGCGAAGTCGGCGAGGACGAGGCCGTCAGCCAGGTGGGAGGCGCGCTCGGCTGTGGGAGCCTGGAACTGCGCTTGGCGGCGGGCGGGCGGGCGAATTTGATCGCCACCGAGAACTCCAGCGTGCTAGTGGACGACGAACTCCTCAAACAAATCAACTGTACGGCGAGTATGGCGATCGCCACCCCTCAGAACTTTAGTTTCGTTCCGGCGGGCGGACGCGTGGCCACGGTAAAGAGCGCGCCGTTCGCCGTGCCGCAAGACCAAATAGAAACTTTGGTTTCGATGATCCGGGAGCGTGGCCCTCTTTTGCAGGCCCGCCCCATTCGCAAACCCTCCGTCGCGGTGCTATACTCCGATCCTTTGAATGCAGACCGTGCCCGGCAATTGTTCGAAAGCGTCATGCGTCAGCGCTTGGAGCGCTTTGGGATTTCCGCCGCCTGTGCGCTGGCGGTACAGGAAGACGAAAATTCGGTGACTCGAGGCTTACAACATTTGCTTCGCGGTAAACCAACTGTTATACTCGTGGCATCCACCACGGCCCCGGCGGGGCCGGATGATGTTGTGGGGCGGGCCTTTTCCCGGTTGGGCTGCCATATCGAGCGTTTTCTCGCTCCGGTTGAGCCGGGTAACCTGTTGCTTTTAGGATATTCCGACGATATTCCCATCGTGTCGGCACCCGGTTGCTTCCGATCCGCCAAAACAAACGTTGTCGATCTGATTCTGCCGCCGCTGCTAGCGCGCTATCGCGTATCCGGTTGGGAAATCGCATGCCTGGGCCACGGAGGGCTCTTGGCTTAACAATTTTTTACAAGCTCCTCCACAACCGTAGGCCATAACCTCCGAGTGGCCTATGGGTGCTCCTAAGCCGGGCGTCTGACCAACGCCCGGCTCTTTTTGTCTCAACCGGAAATTCTTTTGCCGTTACACTAAATCGTTTATGCAAGTCGCGAAGGTCGATTCCTTCCTCCTCTCGTTCGCCCTGCCGGAACCGGTGACGCTTACCTACTACGGGGGCACTCGCACGATCTTGAAGCGGGACGCGATGCTGATCCGGGTGCGGACCACCGGCGGCAAAGTCGGCTGGGCCCCGGGGCAAGGCAGCGAAAAGGCGCACCGGAACATCGTCGAGAAGATCGCGCCGTTTCTCGAAGGCCACGCGTTGGCCGATCCCGACGCCTTGCGGGTGAAATTCTTTCAGGCGTACCGAGACGATCCCGAAGCTCGAAAAGTGTACTCGATGGTCGAGATCGCGCTTTACGACTTGGTAGGACAAGAACGTCAGGTACCCATCTCGGAATTGTTGGGCGGGCGCGTCCGGGAACGAATCAAGCTCTACGGATCGGCGGGAATGTACATGCCGCCGGAGGATTACGCGAAGGAAGCGGCGGCGGTGAAATCGCTCGGTTACTCGTCGTACAAGATGCGACCCGGTCTCGGCCCCGAAGAAGATCTACGGACCGTCGAACTGATGCGAGCGGCTACGGGACCCGATTTTGGGCTGATGGTGGACGCGCATACCTGGTGGCGCATGGGCGACCGCAGTTACGGCCCGGAAGTTTGCAAGCGCATGGCGCGCGACCTCGCCGCCTACGACATCGTTTGGCTCGAAGAACCGCTACCGCCCGACGATCACGAAGCCTACACCCGCCTGAAAGCTTCGTCGAGCGTCCCCATCGCCTCCGGCGAGCACGAGCCTTCCGACGAGCTTTTTTTCGATCTCATCGAGAACGATTGCGTCGATTACGTTCAGGCCGATTTGATTTGCCAGGGCGGATATTCCACCGGACGCCGTTTGTTCGCCGAGATCGCCAAGCGCGGATTGACGTTCGCCTTCCATAGTTGGGGTACGGATCTCGAAGTGTTGGCCGCCGCGCACATCGGCGTGTGCTGGCCGGATTCGGTGGTCGAGTGGCTCGAATACCCGATCTACCGCAAACCCGGCGTGCCCGTCATGTACGAGTTCGATTTAGCGAACGAAATCCTGGCCGAGCCGCTCCCGATCGAGCGCGGGGAATTGATCGTCCCGCGCGCGCCGGGCCTGGGCATGAAGGTGAACGAACGGGTCATCGAAAAGTATCCGTGGATTCCCGGCCCCTGGTCGAAGTTTCAGTTGATTTCGCCGCCAGGCGAATGGGCGGTTTCGAGCGACCACAGCATCCAATGGGCGGGCGCGAAGGATCACTAGGAGCGAACGGCTCCGCTGAGACGAAGGTGGCGTTGACGTTCGACGATGGCCCTCACCCAGCCACCGTCGAATTGCTCGACCTGCTCGACTCGTACCGCGTTGGGGCGACCTTTTTCCAATGCGGTATGTACGTGCGGGCGAGGCCGGCAATCGCCGCCGAGACGGCGAAGCGCGGTCACGAGATTGGCAATCATACGGAAACTCATCCGTGGTTATGGCGTTGCTCGCCGGGCCGCACCCGCGACGAGATCGCCCGGGCGCAGGAGACGATCGGCAAGGCTTGCGGTGTAACGCCGCGCCGGTTCCGGGCTCCATATGGCGTTCCCGGTCTTGGGATGGGGGCGGCCCTGCGGGAACACCATCTCACGCACGAAGGATGGACGGTAATTGGTAACGACTGGAAACTGCGCGCATCCGAAATCGCGGGCCGCGTGCTCTCGCGGATTCGGCCCGGTGGCGTGATCTGCCTCCACGACGGGCGCGACGTTAACCCGC
The DNA here is from genome assembly GCA_033763835.1 of Bryobacteraceae bacterium. Lineage (GTDB taxonomy): Bacteria > Acidobacteriota > Terriglobia > Bryobacterales > Bryobacteraceae > JAPKYZ01. The sequence goes on from JANRJS010000038.1 coordinate 91,346, forward strand.
AACCCGATATTCGTGAGACGATTGAAGCCGTTCGGCGAATCGTCCCGGAACTGTTGGCCCGGGGCTTCCGATTCGTTACCGTAACCGATCTCCGATGCCCGAAGACCTAACCGCCCGCGTAATCGCGATCGTCGCGAAGACCACGCACAAACCGATCGAAGCGTTCGCCGCCGATTCCTCATTCGAATCGCTCGGGATCGACTCGCTCGACGGCATCCAGATTCTCTTCGCGCTCGAGCAGGAGTTCGACATCTCGATTCCGGACGACGAGGCGAAGAAAATCCGCGGGATCGCCGACGTGGTGGAGGGCGTCGGCAAGTTGATCGACGCGAAACAAGGATGAGCCCCGATTTAGGTAGGCGAGTCGCCGTAACCGGTATCGGGGTTGTGAGTGCCATTGGTACCGGCGCGGCCGCGTTTTGGGAATCGCTGCGCGAAGGACGCTCCGGCATCGCGCCCATCCGGCAAATCGACATCCCGGGGCTGAAGTTCCAGAACGGCGCGGAGATTCCCGATTTCGCCTGGGGCGACGACCGCGAGCGCTCGCTTTACGACCGGTTCGCGCTGATGGCGGGATGCGCGGCCGAGGAAGCGCTAGAAGGGCTGTCGCTGCCGCGCGAGCGTACCGCCGTAATCACCGGATCGTGTTTGGGCGGCAATCATTTCGAAGACGCAAGCTATCGCGAACTCTACGCCGAACGTCGCACGCGCTTTAACCCGGTGACGATCCCCAAGATCATGGAGAACGCGCCGGCGAGTCTGATCTCGATGAAGTGGGGGCTGGCCGGTCCGGCCTATACCGTCGCCAGCGCGTGCTCTTCGTCGAATCACGCGATCGGACAGGCGTTTTGGATGATCCGGGCCGGACTCGCCGATGCCGCGGTTTGCGGCGGCGCGGATGCCACGTTCTCGCTTGGCATTCTGCGGGCGTGGGAAGCGATGCGCGTGGTCTCGCCCGACACCTGCCGGCCGTTTTGTGCTGGTCGTCCCGGCATGATTCTGGGCGAAGGCGCGGCCATGCTGGTGCTGGAACCGCTTGAAGAGGCTCGGGCGCGGGGCGCGGACATTTTCGGCGAGATCGTGGGCTTCGGGATGTCGTCCGACGCGCACCACATTACCCAACCTTCGGGCGACGGCGCGGAACGGGCGATGCGCGCCGCGCTGGTAGACGCTTCGCTCGCCCCGGAAGCGGTCGGCTATATCAACGCGCATGGCACCGGTACGCAAGCGAACGATCCGGTCGAGTGCCAGGCGATCGAACGCCTCTTTGGGGCGCGCGGTCCCGCCATCTCTTCGACCAAGTCGATGCACGGGCACACGCTTGGAGCGGCGGGCGCGATCGAGGCCGTCGCGGCCCTGCTGGCGTTGCGGCACGGAACGCTGCCGCCCACCGCTAATTTCACGACGCAATCCCCGGACTGCCCAGGCGATATAGTCGCCAACGAAGCTCGCGCCGCGAGTGTCGAGTATGCGTTGTCCAATAGCTTCGCGTTCGGGGGGTTGAACGCGGTCCTAGTTTTGCGGGCCACGTAAGCGCCCGGCATGCGCCAGCGCGGGGATCAAGGACGCGGGCGAGGCGCCGTCTCTCCATCCGTCAACTTCATCGCCCATTTGATCGCTTCGAGGTACATCTTCTGGACATCGGGGCGATCCCAGGCGTCTTCGCGATGTCCGAAGGTGGAGTAGAAGACTCGCCCATTGCCGTACATTTTCGACCAGGCCACCGCGAAATCCTTATCCGTGCGGCGAACGTTCTTGTTGGACAGATCGATTTTCGTCTCGTCGAGCCGGGCCAACACCCGCACTTTGTCGCGCGAGTAATTCTTGACCTGATAAATTTCGTCCATCACGACGAACGCCTTAGGGAAGTGCCGCATCGCCGGAAACTCGGGGTCCTCGATCACGATCGGCGCCTGGAATTGGTTCCAGGGGTGCAGGTCGAAGTAGCCGCCCACCATCTCGCCGAATTCGGGCCATTTGTAAAAGGTGTCGATGGCGGAATGGACGCCGACGAAGCCTTTGCCGTCCTCCTTGATGAACTTCATGAAGTCGGCTTTCTGTTCGTCGTCCATGTCGAGTTCGCCGGTGGTGTAAAACACGACGGCGTCGAAATAGTCGAGATTCTTCGCGTTGCCGGTAAGCTTCTTCTTGGTCAATAACTGGGTGTCGGTGCGGATATAGGTGTCCCACAAGCCGGACTCCTGCCCGAGCTTCCAGAGTGTCGCCAAGCCGTGCGTCGTGGCGTCGTGTTGAAAGCCTTTCACCGCGCCGATACAGAGCAGCTTCTTTTTCTTCGGCTGCGCGTTCGCGGTAACGGCGAACACAAGAATGGCGGCGGCGATCGGGCGCGCGAGTTTCATCGCGGCCATCATATCGCCTTATCTCCGAACGCGCGCCCTATTTCTGGAAACGCCGTAAGGTGTAGGCGTCGGCGGTGAGATTCGATTGCGCGATGCGTTCCCAATCGTCGTTGACGTGCAGGAGCCGCCCGCTGATGTGATTGGAGCGCGGCGAAGCGAGAAACATGGCGAGCGCTAACTGGCGTTCCGGGGGCACGCCGCCCGTCAGGCGAACCTGACGCGCGCGGTCGAGATCCATTTGGCCGGCGCGTTCCCCAGCCCGGAGAATCTCGTCGGTCATGGCCGTATAGGTGCCGCCGGGGGACATGCAATTCGCTTGGATATTGCGGCCGGTTAATTCGAGCGCGAGGCTCTCGATGTACCGGGCCACCGCCGCCTTAGCCGCCGCGTAGGCCGTGAAGTACGGCCGCGCACTCGCTACGCCGCCGCCGGTTAACGCGATAATCTTGCCCGACTGCGCGTTCTGCATGCCGCAAAGCACCGCGCGGCACGCGTTGACGACGCCCCCCAAGTTAATCTCCACCGCCTCCCACCACGCTTGAGGGTCGGCTTCGAGCATGCCGCCGATGGGACCCTGCACGCCCGCCGCGCAAATCAGGACATCGATGGGCCGATGGAATTGCACGCTCGCCCGGTTGGCGGCTTCGGCCAGAAATTCGCGATCCCGGACGTCGCCGGCGAATCGTGCCGAGGTTCCGCCGGAATGCTCGATTTCTAGCTGCGCCAAATCGAGTTCGGCGCGGCTGCGCGCCACCATCGCCACGCTAGCGCCCGCGGCGGCGAAACCGATCGCGAGGCGTTTGCCGATACCCCGCCCCGCCCCGGTCACCAGGACCGCTTTGCCCTTCATCGCGGACTCAAAATCGCTCACGTGCCGCCCCGAGTGTAACGCAACCGCCGGCGCATACGCCCCGAATCTTCAAGACGCCGCCCGCGCTACTCTAGGTACGAAGTAACGTAATCACCAATTCCGGGAGGAAGATGAGCAAAGAAGATTCGATTGAAGTGACGGGGACCGTCGTGGAAAAATTCCCGAGCGGTCTTTTCAGCGTCCAACTCGACCAGGAGCGCACGGTGCTCGCGCACTTGGCCGGCAAGCTTCGCCGCAACCGGATCCGGGTGCTGGCGGGCGATCGCGTGACCCTCGAAATGTCCCCCTACGATCTCACCAAAGGCCGAATCACGTACCGCCATAAATAACCCCGGTCCGGGTAAGTCACAGGTTGACGGAAATCTTTCGACGCCCGGAAATCCGCCGTTAATCCACTCAAAGTACTGCCGTTGACGGCGAAGGATGCCGCCCGCCGCGCTTCCCCGGCCCACTCTCGCTTGGCGACGGTTCGTATATTCGGGCCGGAGGAGCCGATTGCGAACCACGAACTTGCCGTCCAGAATCCGCCGGGGCGGAGAGGAGACGGCCTACCGGCCGCCTGCCGCCTGGGAGGAAATCTGGGAGTCGAAGCTGGTGGGGCAGCCCTCGGCTATCCGCACCATTCGTCCATTCGTCCGTCTCTTCGACGCCGGGCTCTCGATGGAAGGCCGCCCGGCGGGCGTGTTCCTGCTGCTTGGCCCCACCGGTACCGGCAAGACCCGCACGGTGGAGGCGCTCGCCGAGGCGCTGCACGGCAGCGAGAAAAGCCTGCTCAGGATCGATTGCGGCGAGTTCCAGATGGAACACGAGGTGGCGAAACTGATCGGCGCGCCGCCCGGCTATCTGGGGCATCGCGAAACTCCGCCGATGCTGACGCAGCAGAAAATCGCCTCGGTCGCGAGCGGCCGCAGCGGACTGTCGATCGTTCTGTTCGACGAAATCGAGAAGGCCGCCGCTTCAATGGCGCGCCTGCTGCTTGGCGTACTCGACAAAGCGCAGCTTCGATTGGGCGACAACACCACGGTGAACTTCGAACGCACGCTGATCTTTCTGACGTCGAATTTGGGCGCGTCGAACATGACCAAGGCGCTGCGCCCGGGGTTCGGATTCGAGGGGATGATGGCGGAGAGCGCCTCGCCGGGAGCGTTGCGGCCCCGGCTTGAAGCGATCGCCCTCCGCGCGGTGCGGCGCAAGTTTTCCCCCGAGTTTCTGAACCGCATCGACGGGACGGTAACGTATCAGCCGCTCGACCGGCAGTCGTTCGAGAAGGTGCTGGACCTCGAACTCGCGGCTATCGAACGGCATATCGAAAGGCGGTTAGGAGCGCGGGCGTTTCGCGTTACGGTGACCGCAAGGGCGCGGCGCTTGCTGCTCGAACGGGGGACAAGCGTCGAATTCGGCGCTCGCGAGTTGAAGCGCACCTTGAATCGGCTACTGCTACAACCGCTCGCCGGATTGGTGGCGGACGAACGCATCGATCCCGATTACGGCGCGACGCTCGACGTCGAGCGAGGCGAGGCCGTCATGGCTCCCGCGGAACGGCGGGCGGCGTAAATCCCGCGGAAGCGCGCAACGCGGTTCCGGCGATCTGCTCCACTTCGAGTTCGAAATCCACCGGCCCCGCCGCCGAAAGGTAGATCGCTTTGCCCGACCGCAATTGATCGAGATCGAGCGGCACGGTTTTTAGCAACTGTCCAGATTGGCGTACGCGGAGCGAACCGCGAATCGCCGTTCGGATGGCGGGCGCGCGCGGGTCCCATTCGACGGCGATCTCGTTCTCGCGCGGAGTGGCGGCGAGATTCAAGGCGAAATGTCCGGTGGCGGGCGGTGGCTCGATGCGGCGCGCGGTAAAGAATCCCGCGCCCCAACCGAGCGCGATCGCGAGGGCGATCGCCGCAGCCCATTGCGAACGATCCGCGGCGGGCGAGGCGGCGGTCGGTGTTTCGAGAGGCGTAGTGGCGCGCGGTTCGTCGGAAGACTCTTCGGCGGCCGATCGCCGCTTGCCTCCGCCTAGCGGTTTGCGGGCGAAGGGAAACTCAAGCGGCGTCCGTTCGTCGAGCTTGCCGTCGCGCCATAAGAAAAATCCCGCTTGGCTCAGCTTCGTCGCAAACGGTTGGATCAGCAGGAGTGCGGCCGGCGAGCCGGGGAAGCCCGCCGCGATCATGGCCCGATCTTCGGTGCGGGGAGTGAACTCCCCGTCGGTGTGGCTGCGAAAGATGCCCACCGCCCGCAGTTCGCGTTCTCTCGTAAGCGCCGCCGGGATGCGATCCGCTTCGTCGTCGCCAAACTGCCACGAAGGACCGAAGCGATGATTGCATGCGACGGTTTCGAAGCCGTCGATTACTATCGTCGATCCCTCGATCGAGCCCAGCAGCACTCCGCCCACCTCGGCGCCGCGCTTCGGCACGGCGCCGAACCCTCGCATCACCTCCTGCAACAGACGGTCGACCACGTCGAAGGAAAGCCGTACCGCGACGGCGGCTCCGGGCGGCTGCCAATGGAAGTGGGTGGGGGGCTGCATTATCCTTTGGGGGATTGCCGGGAACGCTTTACGTGGTCGCGACGCCCATTGGGAACCTAGAGGATATCAGCTACCGCGCCGTCCGGATTTTGGGCGAAGTGGACCTGATCGCCTGCGAAGATACGCGCCAAACTCGCAAGCTGCTCGACCGCTATTCGATCGCGAAACCGCTCGAACCGCTTCACGAACACAATGAGCGGGATCGCGCGCCGGAGCTCGCGCGGCGCATGGCGGAGGGGCTAACCGTCGCACTGGCGAGCGACGCGGGCACGCCGCTGATTTCCGATCCGGGCTATCGTGTCGTGCGGGAAGCGATCGCCGCTGGAGTTCCCGTAGTTCCGGTACCGGGCGCTTCGGCGGTGCTCGCGGCGTTGGCCGCTTCGGGCTTGCCGACCGACGAGTTCGCGTTTCTCGGATTTCTTCCTCCGAAAGCCGGCGCGCGCCGCGCGGAACTCGAATCTCGCGCAGAGGAGACGCGGACGCTGGTGTACTTCGAGGCTCCGCACCGAATGCTGGATGCGTTAGCCGATCTTGCCGCGGTTCTACCCGGACGCCCGGTAGTCATTGCGCGCGAGTTGACCAAACTGCACGAGGAGTTTCTGCGAGGGACGGCGGAGGCGATTCGGGCGACGCTTGCCGCGCGGCCTTCGGTGCAGGGCGAGTTTGTGATTCTGATCGGGAGAGCGGAGCGTTCGGCCGAGGCCCCCAGCGCGGGCGTGTTACGCGCCACCGTGGCTCGCCGAGTCGCGGAAGGCCGGTCGAAGATGGAAGCGATTAAGGCCACCGCGCGTGAGTTCGGATTGGCGAAAGGCGAAGTATATCGGGCGATGGAGGAGTAGTCCCTCGCCGGGGCCTAGGCATCGCCGCCAAGATTCACCCACTTACGATTGCCAGATCTCGCGAGTTTTTTCCACCGCGTCCCGCACGTCTTCGCGCGCGCCCGCCTGCTCCGCCACAAACGACAGCCCGTCCACCAGCCACGCCGCTAACCGCGGATTCACCAGCCGGTAGAAGACGTGCCGTCCTTCGCGCCGCTCAACGACGACATGGTGCCAACGCAACACCGATAAATGTTGCGACACTCGGGAATGGCTGACTTCGAGCAACCCTTGCAAAGTGTTTACGTCCATTTCTCCGTTGCGCAACTCTTCGATAATGCGGATACGATGCGGATGCGCGATGGCGCCCAGCAACGCCGCCATTTCACGGGTGGCTACCACACGAACGGGCATGAGCTACTTTCACTATTCCATAAACAGATACAAAAAGGCAAACCTTTTCATGTCGGCATATGCTAACATGTAGGCAAGTTAATCTCCATGGCTAATCACGCATCCCCGATCCAACGTCTGGGAACCTGGCTCGAGACCGAGCGCCGCGACCTTTGGGTCCTTCTTGCTTATTCGCTCGCGATCGGCCTGCTGACGTTAGTCGTGCCGATCGCTACCCAATCGATGGTGAACACCATCGCCTTTGGCACATTGCTGCAACCGTTGGTCGTTTTGGCGAGCATCGTATTGCTGGCGCTGGGTTTCTCTTCGCTGCTGCGAGCAATCCGCACCTGGGTCGTCGAAATCATCCAGCGCCGGATCTTCGTGCGGATCAGCTCGGATGCCGTGCAGCGGCTCCTGCGCGTTCGGATCGAGGCTTTCGACGATGGGCACGGCCCCGAACTAGTGAACCGGTTCTTCGAAGTCGTCACGGTGCAAAAAGGCGGTTCGATCCTGCTCATCGACGGCTTGGCCATCCTGATCCAAACGATCACCGGTTTGGTCCTGCTTGCCGTCTACCACCCTCTGCTGCTGGCGTTCGGCGTGGTCATCTTCTCGCTGATCCTTGTAATTATTTTTCCGTTGGGCCGGGGAGCGGTCGGGACCGCCATTGAGGAATCGAAGGCGAAGTTCGCGATGGCGGCGTGGCTCGAAGAACTGGCGCGTCATCCGGCGGCGTTCAAGTCGCCCGCCGGCGTTCAATTGGCCATGCGGCGCGCGAACGCGTTAGTGGAGGACTACCTGCTTGAGCGCCGGAAGCACTTCCGGATCCTATTCCGCCAGATTTCGAGCTCGCTGGCGCTGGAAGCGTTGGCCAGCGCGGTGCTGCTGGCGGGCGGTGGCTGGCTGGTAATCCAACGGCAGTTAACGCTCGGCCAACTGGTGGCGGCGGAACTGATCGTCGCCGTGGTGGTAGGCGGTTTCGCGAAATTCGGCAAGCAACTGGAAACGTTCTACGACCTGCTGGCGGCGGTCGACAAGCTCGGTTATCTTACCGATTTGCCGCTTGAATCGGACAAAGGCGTCCGTCTGCCCGATGAGGGCCCGGCGTCCCTGCGTCTGCGTAAGCTAACGTTCTCTTACGATGGAAAACGGAACGTGATCGACGGGCTGGACGCGGAGATTCCGGCCGGCTCGCAGGTCGTTCTTTACTCGGGAATCGGCGAAGGAAAAAGTACGCTAATCGATCTTCTGTACCGCTTCCGCAATCCTACCGGCGGCACCATCGAGATCGACGGACTCGACTACCGGGAAGTAGCGATTTCCGAATTGCGGAAGCAAGTAGCGCTCGTGCGGCATGTGGAGATTTTCCAAGGCACTGTGCTCGAAAACATACGCTTGGGGAACGAGGCGATCACGGTCGCCGAAGCGCGCGAGGCTCTCGAACGGGTGGGACTTCTGGATCAAATTCGCGATTTGCCCGGCGGGATCGAGTCGCCGCTGTCAACCGGAGGCTTGCCTCTTTCGCAGGGGCAGGCGCGGCGTTTGATGTTCGCGCGCGCGGTGGCGCAGAAGCCGCGTTTGCTCGTCGTGGACGAAGCGGTGGACGCAATTGAAGATACGCCGGAGCGCGAACGCCTGCTCGCCACTTTATTCGACCGCCGCGCGCCTTGGACGTTGGTCGTCGCGACACGGCATCCCGACCTCGCCTCGCGCTGCTCCCGGGTGTTGAGCTTAAAGAAAGGCGCCGCCGTCGAGGAGGTAGTGGCATGACCGTCCTAGCCGAAGAATCTCTATTGCCCGGCATCCGTTTGGCGGGATCGACCAAACCGGCCCGGATTCTTTCCGCGATCCTGATGGCGTTTCTCATTGTCTCGGCGCTGGTGCTGGTCTTCGCGCCGTGGGTGCAAAACGTAGCGGGAACGGGCCGCGTGATCGCTTTGACGCCGGTGGAGCGGCAGCAAACCATTGGCGCGCCCGTCGAGGGACGCATCGTCAAGTGGACCGTGATCGAAGGCTCGCGCGTCAAGGCCGGAGAACTCATCGCCGAGATCGCCGACAACGATCCCGAGATCTTGCGCCGCCTTTATGAGGAGCGCGACGCCGTAGTGTTGAGGCTCGAGCAGGCCAAGAGCCGGGCCACCTCTCTCGAATCAAGGGTGGAGCAGATCGACATGTTCCGCCGCAACGAACTGCAGGTGGGACAGAACCGGCTATCGGCGGCGGTCGAAAACGTCAAGGCCGCCGAACAGGTGATTAAGGCCGCCGAGGCTTCGCTCACCGCCGCACAACAGAATATCGACCGTCAGAGGGCGCTGCTTCAAAAGGGTCTGGTTGCCGTCCGCAGCGTCGAACTGGCGCAGCAGGATTTCGCGCGTGCGCAAGCCGAAGTAGATCGCGCGAAAGCCGGGCTGGGTAGCGCACTAAACGAGAAACTGGCGCGCGACTCGGAATTGCTCCGCATTGAGAGCGACTTCCGCAGCCGCTTGGACGACGCCCGCGCGAGTCTCGCCACGGCGCGAGCCGACATCGCCAACGCCAACGCCGAATTACAACGGACCGAGGTGCGCGTTTCGCGCCAAACCCGGCAGCAGGTGGTGGCCCCGCGCGACGGCGTGATCCTGCGCCTATTGGCGCAACCGGGCGGCGAGTTCTTGAAGTCGGGCGATCCGGTGGCGTTGTTTGTACCGGAGTCGGCGTCGTTGGTCGTCGAATTGCTTATGGATGGCAACGACATCCCGCTGATCCATGCGGGCGACGCCGTACGGCTGCAGTTCGAAGGCTGGCCGGCGATCCAATTCTCCGGGTGGCCTTCGGTAGCCGTCGGCACGTTTGGCGGACGGGTGACGCTGGTCGATTCCACCGACAACGGCCAAGGCAAGTTCCGGATTTTGGTTCAGCCGGATCCGAAAGACGAACCTTGGCCCGATGGCCGCTATTTGCGGCAAGGGGCGCGCGCGAACGGCTGGGTGCTGCTGAATCAGGTGTCGCTTGGCTTCGAACTTTGGCGGCAATTCAATGGCTTCCCGCCGACGGTCACTCCGCCGACGGAGGCGGCGGGTAGCAAGAAAAAATGACCGCCATCGCGCTGCTCGCTCTCGCGGCGGACCCGCTGACGCTGCAGGAAGTACTGCAATCGGTCAACCGCAACTATCCGCCGTTGCTCGCCGCCCTAGCTGAAAGGCCGTTGGCCGAAGCGGACGTGCTCTCCTCGCTCGGCCGGTTCGATTTGGTCGTCAAGGCCGCGGGACAGGTGGACGAACTCGGCCCGCTTTACAACGACCGCCAGTTCGGCGTTTCGGTGGAGCAGGCGCTGGCGCCCGGCGGCATCAGCTACTTTTCGGGCTACCGCGTGGCTCGCGGTACGTTCGCCGAATACGACGGCAAAGAGGTCACAAACACGGCGGGCGAGTATCGCGCCGGCGTGCGCGTTCCTCTCGCCCGCGACCGGGCCATCGATTCCCGCCGCGCCGATCTGGCCAAAGCGCGCATTGGACGCCGTTTGGCCGACCTTTCGATCGACCAGCAGCGCATCGTCATCGCGCAAGCCGCCACGCGCCGTTACTGGGATTGGACCGCCGCGGGATTGGTTTTCAAGGTGGCGCAGGCGATTTTGGACATTGCCGTCGAACGCGAGAACTACCTGCGCGACTCGGTGCAGGCCGGAGCGTCGCCCGCCATCGATGTCACCGACAACGCGCGCGTGATTTTGCAACGGCGCTCGGCGCTCGTGTCGGCGCGCCGGTCGCTGGAGCAGGCGGCTATCGAGTTGTCGCTCTTCTATCGCGACCCCTCGGGCGATCCGGTGTTGGTGGGCGAAGACCGCTTACCGCCGTCGTTCCCCGCGCCCGCGCAAATCGACGACAAGAGGTTGCGCGACGATATCGCGCTCGCGCTCGACCGGCGGCCCGAAGTGTCCCGCCTGCTCGCGCAACGGGACCAGATCGACATCGACCGGCGGTTGGCGATCAACCAGCAATACCCGGGGCTCGACTTCCTATTCAGTTACGCGCGCCAGTTGGGCGAAAAGCGGACGTCGCGCGGTCCGGACGAGTTGCGCGCGACGCTGAATTTCGAGCTTCCTTTGCAGCGGCGCACGGCGCGAGGCCGAGAGGACGCCGCGGACGCCAGACTGGCGCAAATCGAACAGCGGACCCGCTTTCAACGCGACCAGATCGCCGCCGAAGTTCGCGACGCCGTCTCCGCCGTGCGCGCCGCCTATGAGCGCGTGGCGGTACTGGGTGACGAGGTTCGGACTACAAAAGAGGTGGAAAACGCCGAACGCGAACGGTACCAGTTAGGCGACACCAACCTGTTCACGCTCAACTTGCGCGAGATCGCGACCGTAGACGCACAGGTGCGCGAAGTGACTGCGCTGGCGGATTACTATCGCGCGTATGCGCTTTACGAACTGTCGATCGCCCAAGCGCTGGCGCCCGCTCCCCCACGGCCGTAAGCTACTTCGTTGATGGGGATGAATGGGGCCCGAATTACAGAGATTCCTTTGGGAGCGCGGGGTGAGACTCGAAGAGGGCACCCGGCGCACCTTCGCGATCTTGGGAAATCGCAGAACGGCATTACCGGCTTTCGTTAAGTCTCTCGAGTGTCGAAGAACTTCTAACGAGAGATACGGCCTGATCTCGCGGCGGGCGATACACTGAAAGCGTCCCCATGCCCTCGTCCGCGATGGAGAGTCGCCAAATCGAAACCGCGCTGTTGCCCAACGGCATCCGTGTCGTCACCGAACACATGCCGCATGTGCGCAGCGTTTCGGTAGGTATCTGGATTAGTTCCGGCTCCCGCAGCGAACAGCGCGCCGAGAACGGCATTTCGCACTTCCTCGAACACATGCTGTTCAAGGGCACTACGTCGCGTACGGCGGAACAGATCGCCCGCGAGGTGGATTCGATTGGCGGCCACCTCGACGCCTTCACCGCCAAAGAACTGGTCAGCTACAACACGAAGGTCCTCGACGAGCATCTGCCCGTCGCCTTCGACGTGCTCGCCGACCTGGTACTCAACCCAGTGTTTCGAGAAGAAGATATCGAGAAAGAAAAGGGCGTCATTCTCGAAGAACTCAAGATGGAGTCCGACAACCCGGAATACGTGGTGCACGAGACCTTCATCAGCCGCTTCTGGAAGGGCCATCCGCTGGGTAAACCGATTATTGGAACCCCACGCACCATTCGTTCGTTCGATAGATCGATGCTGGTCGATTATCACCGGCGCGTCTACCAGCCGGCCAACGTCTTTATCACCGCGGCCGGGCATTTGGACCACCAAGATTTGTTCCGGCTGGCGGAGTCGCGCTTCGGCGGTTTGGCGGTGGGGAAACCCGTCGGTCCGGGCGGCAATCCCGCGCCCAACGCTGCAATCACCTACAAGCGCAAGCGGCTGCAACAGGTGCATCTCTGCATTGGCGCGCCATCTTGCCCGGTGGCCGACGACCGCCGCTACGCGTCATACGTGCTAAACACCGTTCTCGGTGGCGGCATGAGTTCGCGCCTGTTTCAGAACATCCGGGAGCGTCAAGGTCTGGCCTACGCGGTGTTCAGCGAACTGAATCTCTTCCGCGACACGGGCTGTCTCGCCGTCTACGCGGGCACGTCGAAGGAGAATGCGTCGAAGCTCGTCGCGAGCGTCCTCGAGGAATTCCGCCGCTTGAAGAACGAACCGGTGCCCGCCGAAGAGTTGCGCCGCGCGAAAGATCATTTGAAAGGCTCGCTGATGCTGAGTCTCGAATCGACGTCCAGCCGCATGGCGAACTTGGCGCGACAGGAGATTTATTTCAGCCGCTACTTCTCGCTCGACGAATTGATCGAGTCGATCGAACAAGTGACGGTGGACGAAGTACAGGCGATCGCCGCCGCTTCGTTCCGCGGCGAAGAGATCGCACTCACCGTGCTCGGCTCGCCCGAGGGCCCCGAGCTTACGCGCGAAAATCTGATCTGCTAAACCCACCATGCGCGCCTTGCTTACGGCGTTGTGCGTTGCGGCTTCGCTCGGCGCGGCGGATTGGTCCGCGCTCAAGCCCACCGGCTACGTCAACGATTTTGCGAAGGTCCTCGACGCGGCGAGTCTCGCGCGGATGAACGCCTATTGCGAGCGCGTCGAGAAAGCCACAGGTGCGCAGATCGCCGTCGTCACTATCGACACGCTCGATGGTGAGCCGGTAGAGGATGTCGCCAACCTGCTTTACCGCCAGTGGGGGATCGGAAAAAAAGGCAAGGACGAGGGGGCGCTGTTCCTGCTCGCCGTGCGCGACCGCCGGAGCCGCCTCGAAGTGGGCTACGGTCTCGAAGGCGTACTTCCCGATGGATTCGCGGGGAGTGTGCTGCGCGAAATGCGGCCCGCGCTGCGACAGCGGGATTACGCAACCGCGCTCGGCACGGCCATCGTCACCATTAGCGAGCGCATCGCGAAAGACAAAGGCGTGTCGCTCGCCGATGCCCCGCCCGTCAAGCGCACTCGCAAACATAGTGAGGGCAGCCCGTGGCCGTTTCTCGGACTCGCAATGGCGATCATCCTCTTTTCCGTCATCGGCGGCTCGCGGCGCGGCATGCGATCCCGCGGGGTTCCGGGCATGCGCGGGTCCGATGTGTTGACCGGGATGATCCTCGGGTCGATCCTGAATGGCGGGCGCGGCGGGCGCAGTTCCGGCGGCTTCGGCGGCTATGATTCGGGAGGCGGGTTCGGCGGGTTCGGCGGCGGCGATTCGGGCGGCGGCGGCGCGAGCGGAGACTGGTAACGGCGATGGACGTGAAGAAACTTCTCGACGAATTGGTGGAGCGCCTTCAAAAAGCGCACGGAGCGTCGCTCGAATCCGTGGTCTTGTACGGATCGGCGGCGGTGGGCGATCTGCAGGACCGCTTCAGCGACCTCAACGTGCTGTGCATTTTGACCCGCGTGACGCCGCGCGAACTGGAATTGAGCGAGCCGATTTTCGAGTGGTGGCGCTCCAAGGACAATCCGGCGCCGCTGCTGATGAGCGTCGAAGAGGCCGCGCGTTCGGCGGATTGTTTCCCGATGGAGTTTCATGACATCCAGGAGCATTCGAAGCTGCTGCACGGGCGCGACCTGATGAGCGGCGTCCACATCGACGACCGCTATTACCGCGCGCAGGTGGAGCACGAGTTGCGCGCGAAGCTGTTGCGTCTGCGCCAAAAGGCGGCGGGCATGATGCACGACGACGCCATGCTGCTGCGCCTTATGTCGGATTCGGTTTCGACTTTCTGCGTGGTTTTACGGCACGTGCTAGCGCTCGCGGGCGAACCTCGTCCGGCGACGAAACGCGAGTCGGTGGAAGCGGCGCGCGCGAAGTTCGCGTTGGACGCCTCGCCGTTCGTCCAACTGCTCGATCTACGCGAGGGGAAAATCAAGGCGCGCGATTTGCGCGCGGTGGAAATGCTCGGCCGCTACATGGCGTCGATTGAAACGGCGATCGCGCAGGTGGACCGGTTAGGGCGAAGCTAACTGGTAAAGAACGAAGCTATCGGGTAAGGATAAGGAGACGAAAGATGAAAGCGGTTCTGGTTGTGCTCGGAGTCGTAGTTCTGGCCGCTGTGGGAATCGGCGGCTGGCTAATGGGTGTGCGGAACGATCTGGTCCCGCAGCGCGAGGCGATCAATGGGGCGTGGAGCCAGGTGGACGTCGCCTTGCAGCGGCGCGCGGATTTGATCCCCAATCTGGTGGAGACGGTAAAGGGCTTCGCCGCGCAAGAGAAGGAAGTGTTTACCAACATCGCCAACGCCCGCGCGCAATTGGCCGGCGCGCGCAACCCCGCCGAGAAGATCGCGGCGAATTCGCAGCTCGATAGCGCGCTCGCGCGGTTGCTGGTGGTTGTCGAGAATTACCCGCAGTTGAAGTCGAACGAAAACTTCCTGCGCTTGCAGGACGAACTCGCCGGCACCGAAAATCGAATCGCGGTCGAACGGCGGAAGTATAACGAGATCGTGCAGAAGTACAACACGTCCATCGAGCTTTTCCCGGCCAACGTGGTGGCGGGCATCTTCGGCTTTGCGCGCAACGACGCCTATTTCAAGGTCGATCCGGCGAAGCGCGAAGCGCCTAACGTGAAATTCTAGGGCGCCGAGTTCTCGGGCAAGGCGAACACCACCAGCGTATCCGAGAACGTCGAGTTGTACTTATTGCCGCCACCCGCCGCAATAGCGACGTATTGCTTGCCGTTTACCGAGTACGTCATCGGGTTGGCGTGTGCGCTCGCGGGCAGCTTCGTCACCCACAACTCTTTGCCCGTCTCTTTGTCGAACGCGCGGAAGCGGCTGTCGTTGGTCGCGCCGATGAAGAGCAAACCGCCCGCTGTCACCACCGATCCACCGAGGTTCGACGTGCCGGTGGGCGGCAAGCCTTTGGCCAGCAACTCGTCGATCACGCCCAGCGTCACCCGCCATTTGAATTCGCCCTTATCGAGATCGATCGCAGTCAAGTGTCCCCACGGCGGTTGTTGGCAAGGCCACTGCCGCGAGTCCCAGAATCGCGAGTTCGGCGTCCGCGCGCCCTGCGTGCGATACGGGATCGCCGAACCTTCGGGGCGCTTTGTCAACCGGAACGTCATTCCCACATCCATCGAGTTCACATAGAGCGTGCGCGTTTCCGGGTCGAACGATCCGCCGCCCCAGTTCGCCCCGCCGTTCGTACCTGGAAATAGGATGGTCGTCTTCAACCCGATCGGCGTGTAGAGCGGCGCGATGACGGCGTCCTTCACGATCTCCGCGCAGGCTTTCGTGTGTGCCGGCTCGATATTTGCGAGTTCTTCCACTTTCATCGATTGCCGTGCGAACGGCGGCGGTTTGACGGGGTACGGCTGCGTCGGCCACGCCTTCTCGCCGGGAACTTCGCTGGGCGGGACGGCGCGCTCCTCTACCGGAAAGAGCGGCTTGCCGGATTCGCGGTCGAGCAGAAACACGAATCCGGTCTTGGTAATCTGCGCGACCGCCGGAATCGTGCGGCCCTGGTGGCGTGCCGAAACCAGCACTGGGGCCGACGGCAGATCGTAATCCCAAATGTTGTGATGGACGGTCTGGAAGTGCCACTTCCGCTTCCCCGTCAAGGCGTCGAGCGCCACCACCGAATCGCCGAACAGATTCGCGCCATGCCGGTCGCCGCCGTAGTAATCGTGCGCGGGCGAGGTGAGCGGCAGAAACACCAGGCCGCGTTCGCTATCGACGCTCAGCATCGACCAGACGTTCGCCCCGCCGCGATCCTTCGCCGATCCGGCCGCCCAAGTGTCGTAGCCGTGTTCGCCTTCGCGCGGCACGGTGTGGAATCGCCAAAGCTCTTTCCCGGTGATCGCGTCCAGGCCGCGCACGTCGCCCGAAGGGCCTTGCGGATCGCCGTCCGGAACGATCGACCCGCAGATGACGACGTTCTTGTAGATCGCGGGCGGGGACGTGAGCCCGATGGTCTTGCCGGGCCACTGGTCGCCGTAGCCTTTGCCCAGATCGACGGATCCGCCGGTGCCGAAGTTGTCGATGGCCTTGCCCGACTTCGCATCCACCGCGAACAAACGCCCGTCGAGCGTCCCGTAGAAGAGCCGCGCTTGCCGGCCATCGCTCCAGTACGCCGCGCCGCGATTGATCCAGAGTCCTTGCGGACGCGCTCGGTCGAGCTTCGGATCGAACGTCCACTTTTCCTTGCCCGTCGCCGCGTCGAGCGCGATCAGCCGCGCGAAGGGCGTGGTGAAGTAGAGCGTCCCGCCCACCATCAGCGGCGTAGTCTCGAACGCGCTGCGGATCGGCGAATCGCCCCGCCCGTCGCTGACGTCGCCGGTCTGGTACGTCCAGGCGATTTTCAGTTTTTCGACGTTCGACCGGTCGATCTGCTTCAGCGCGGAATACTTCATCGCCCCCGCGTCGCCGCCGTGGTGCATCCATTGCTGGGCGATAGCCGGGAGGGCGAGCGGTAGGGCGAGCCAAATGCGCATGGTGTGTCGATCATATCGAGGGCGGTTCCGCTGCCAGGCGGCCCTTCAGATAGTTGACGAACGATGTGCAGGAGAGTATGAAGAACCGGGCGTCATTTGCATCTAGGACCGGCAGTTCGAGCATGGCGTGCCGAATTCCATCCTCGTCACTTGTGTAGCCGTAGAGCTTGATGAAGCCCTCGCGAAGAGCGGGATGCAAATGACCTTGTTTCTCGATCGCCTTCAACGCGTCGGGTAGCATGGCCTTCTCATTCTTCGCCACAATTCTAGCCATGCTTTCGACCGCCGACACCGACTCCTTGATCGAATTCCGATAGTCGGGGGCATTGCGATCGGCGAATAGTTCCAATGCACGCTTTAGATGGGCGTTGACCCCAGAGAACCGTGTGTCGGCGAGAGCGGCCTCTAGCATGGCTACCTCTTGTTCCGACGTAATGTCGACAATTAAACCGGATACAAAGCGGTATCCAGATACTTCTCTTTCGAGAATAAGGTTGAGCGCTTCAGCAAGCTCCGATCGATTCTCCGACCGCACGATGAACTCAAGAAAGTCGTAGACTTCGTTCCACCTGCAGCTGAAAAAGTAACTACGAATCTGGCTGAGAACTTGCCTAGGCTCTTTGGGTCGCTGATCGGTAGGCTGCTTGAAATAGTGAAACCACAGATCACGACTAAAGTGCACAATATCGCCAGGACCAAACTCTGTCCGCATAAAATTTTGGCTCGACCAGATCTCTATATCGAGAACGTTCCAAAGACCGTTCCTCAACTCCTCGCTCATGCTAGCGACTTGGACAATCTCATTGATAGGTTTCAGGCCCTTGCGTTGGCTGAACGATTGCATGTTCGTGACGCCTAGCCCCTTACGCCCGGCGGGCTTCGCGGCGAAGTCCCTCGTGGACCAGCATTTTGAGGAGGGTCTGATATCCGATACCCTTTCGCGTAGCAAGTTCCCGGGCCTTGGCGACATCGGGTTCGGGCAACCGCAATGCAATTTGGACGCTGGCGACCTTGTTCAATCGGCCAACGAAGCGCGATCCCTTTGGGGTGGCTCCTTGCTTTTCTACCCCGGCCGCCTTCCGCTTTACGAACTCACGGCCTTCGCGGCTAGCCCACCATTCCGCCTCCTGGGACTCGTTAACGAACTTCGGTATGACAATTGGTTTCTTTTGCATTCTTCTCACTCTCCTCGCAAGCGCCGGATAAGGTTTGTTCCTGGGATCGACGACCAGCTTGATTGTATTTGCATTGCGTGACCCGCCGACCAGGGATCGGTATGCGTCTGCTTGGCGTACCGTCGCCCCCCTTGCGCCGGGGTTAAAGTTTTGAAAGATTAGTAGCCGCGCTATGAGACGTCTTGGTCCGCTTCTCGCGCTTGTGCTACCGCTCTACGCCCAGCGCGCGCCGCTCTTCAGCAGCGAAATTCTTCCCGTGTTCGAGCGCAACTGCACGAAGTGCCACGGCGCGGAACAGAAGATGGCGAAGCTCGACCTGAGTTCGTTCACCGGACTCATGAACGGTGGCGCGAGCGGTCCGGCGATAACGCCCGGCAAGCCCGAGCGCAGCCTTCTCTATCGGATGATCGAGAGCGGGCAAATGCCCATGGGCGCGAAGATGCCGGACGCCGAAAAGCAGCTCATCCGCGCCTACATCGAGCACGGCCGGTTCCCGTCGATGGAAGCCGCGCATCTCGAACGCGAGGCGGCGAAGATTACGCCCGAAGCGCGCAACTGGTGGGCGTTTCGCAAGCCCGTGAAGGCCGTTGTTCCGAAAGCGTCCCCCCGCACCCGCGGGCCTATCGATAGCTTCCTAGAAGCGAAACTCGCCGAGCGCGGCTGGACTCTCTCGCCCGAAGCGGATCGCCGAAAACTCGTGCGCCGCGCCTACCTGCACCTAACCGGGTTGCCGCCAACCCCCGCTGAAACTGCGGCGTTCCTCGCCGATTCTTCGCCGAAAGCTTTCGAGAATCTCGTCGACCGCCTGCTCGCCTCGCCGAAGTTTGGCGAGCATTGGGGCCGCCATTGGCTCGACGTGGCGGGCTACTCGGATTCGATCGGCGACGCGAGCGATGTCGAACGGCTCGTGGCCTGGAAGTACCGCGATTACGTCATCCGCGCGTTCAACGCGAACAAGCCGTATGACCGGTTCCTAACCGAGCAACTGGCTGGCGATCAATTGGTGAACTACGACGCCAAGCTGCAACCGCGCGACGACCAGCGGGAGGCGCTCATCGCCACCGGCTTTCTGCGCATGACCGCCGACATCACCGACAACCAGACCATCTATCAAGTGGACAAATATTTCGACGCGCAACAGAAGGCCGTCGAGACGAGTCTGAAGGCGGTACTCGGCCTTACTGTGCAATGTGCGCGCTGCCACGACCATAAGTTCGACCCGATTCTGCAGCGCGATTATTTTAAACTCACCGCGATCTACCAGGCGGTTTTCGATCCCGAGAATTGGCTGGTCTCGAATCTCGCTTATGGGCCGTGGCCGTCGCGCATGATCCTCGACATGCCCGCCGCGCAGCGCGAGACGTGGATCAAGGAGGTCACGAGCAAGGATTCGGCGGAGTACCGCCGCCAGTCGCAATTGCTCGCCGCGATTTACGACCGGTACCGCCGCGAACTGCACGCCGGGAAGCCGATGGGCGACGCGGAGCGTCTGGTTATCCGTAACGAACTCGCGGGCAGCCCCGATCTCGATGTAGATCCGCAAGCGCCCACGTACGGATTCACGGACGGCGAGCTCGAAACGCGCTTCCCGGAACTGGTGGCGATGAAGGAAGAGGTCCGGAACTTGCGCCGCCGCCGTAAGTCCACGGTCGATCCGAACTACATCATGGGCGTTTGGGACGTGTCGAAAACGCCCTCGCCCGCTTACATTCTGATGCGCGGCAACTACCTCGCGCCGGGCGCGCCGGTGGACCCGGGCATTCCCGCCGTGCTCGACGACCCGGCCAAGCCGTTCGCCTTTCCGGATCCGGCCAAGCACCCCGAGTGGAATCACACCGGCCGCCGCCTGACCTTCGCGAAGTGGCTTACTTCGGGCGATCATCCGCTCACCGCGCGCGTGTTCGTCAATCGCGTGTGGCAATACACGTTCGGCGAAGGGATCGTCGCCTCGGTGGAGGATTTCGGCACGCAAGGCGCGAAGCCCACGCACCCCGAGTTGCTCGATTGGCTCGCGGTCGAATTCGTCGAACGCGGTTGGGACATGAAGTGGCTGATCCGCGAGATGACGCTCTCCGCGGCTTTCCGGCAATCGTCCGCCGAAGATCCGGTGAAGATGGCCGCCGATCCATCGAACAAGCTCCTATGGCGCAAAGCGCCGTTGCGCCTCGAAGCGGAAGTGGTGCGCGACTCGATGCTCGCGGTCGCGGGGTTGCTGAGTCCGGAAATGTTCGGCCCGCAGCAACCGCTCGCGAAAGCCGCCGACGGCCAGCGCGTCGAGGACGAAAAAACCGGCAATCCCAACCGTCGCAGCATGTACCTCTCGTATGCGCGCACGCGGCCGCACGGTTTCTTGCGTGCGTTCGACTGTCCCGATATGACTTCCGATTCGCAGGCGCAACGATTCCGTTCGGCGCTGCCCACCCAATCGCTCGCGTTGTTGAATAGCGCGTTTGTGCGGCGGTCGTCCGCGGCGTTCGCGGGCCAGTTGATGGAGCGTCACCAAGGCAACCTAGAAGCCGCGCTCGACGAGGCGTTTCTCGCGGCGTACGCGCGCCCCGCTTACGAAGACGAAAAGGCGCTGGCGCGGGAGACGATCGCGAAAGCCGCCGATCCACGCGCGGGATTACGTTTATTTCTGCAAGGGATGCTGGCGGCGAACGATTTTCTGTACAGTTTTTGAGGAGCGGTCTATGGCGAAGATCAGGACAAGGCGCGAAGCGCTCAAAGAGACGGCGGGAGGGCTGGGCGCGATCGCGCTGAGCGCCCTCCTCGGCGAAAGCGCCCAGGCGGCGGAGCACGGCGCTCCGGCTTTCTACAATCTGCTGCCGAAGAAGCCGCATCATACTCCGAAAGCGAAGCGCGTCATCTTCATTTACATCAGCGGCGGGCCGAGCACGATCGACATGTTCGATCCCAAGCCCGCGCTCTTGAAGTACGACGGCAAGCCCGCGCCCTTTGAAATCAAGGGCCGCGCGCTGAACGGCTCGCAGCAGGTACTCGCGAGTCCCTGGAAATTCACGCGTGCCGGACAGAGCGGACGACCCGTTTCCGAACTCCTGCCCCATTTCGCGAATGTCGTGGACGATGTGGCCTTCGTCCGCTCCATGACCACGGATCGCATCGACCACTCGACGGCACAGTTCACGTTCGCCACGGGGCGCGGCTTCACCGGCTTCCCGAGCCTCGGTTCCTGGATCGCCTACGGGTTGGGCACTGAGAACCGGAATCTGCCCGCGTTTGTCGCGCTCGAAACCGGAGGCGCGACCATCCAGACCCGCGCGTACTCGTCCGCTTGGCTGCCGCCGATTTTCTCGGGCACAAAGATGACTTCGAATCCGGAAGCGCCGATGTACGACATTAGCCGTCCGGCGGACATGACCGCCGACGAGCAGTCGCAACTGGTGAACGTCGTGCGCGCGCTCAACCGGCGCCAAAAGCGCGAGTATCCGCTCGATCAGGACCTGGAATCGCGGATCGCCAATTACGAGCTCGCCGCGCGCATGCAATTGGCGGCGATGGAAGTCGCCGACATTTCGAAGGAATCGGAAGCGACGAAGAAGCTCTACGGGCTCGACGATAAGATCGCCGGTCCGTTCGGGCGCAACTGCCTGCTCGCGCGGCGGCTCGCCGAAAGCGGTGTACGGTTCGTCACTTTGATTAGCGGTACCGGCGGCGGCGCGGGCTGGGATACGCACAACAACATTCGCGGCTCGCTGCCCGGCCTGTGCGCCAGCATCGACCGCGGCATGTCCGGTTTGCTGACCGATCTCAAATCGCGCGGGATGCTCGAAGATACGCTGGTCGTGTGGTCGGGCGAATTCGGCCGGCTGCCTACCATCGAGGCCGCCAACGCGCAGCCGGGGCGCGATCACAACCCCTACGGATTCAGTATGTGGATGGCGGGCGCGGGCGTCAAAACTAGCGCCGACTACGGCGATACCGACGAGCTCGGCTACGCCGCCATCAAGGACTACCGCCTCACCCACAGCGATATCCACGCGACGATCCAACACTTGGTGGGTCTGGACTACAAAAAGAACACCTATCTCTACGAGGGACGCGACGAATCGCTGGTGGGTGTGAATCCGGCTCGCGTGGTGACGGAGGTTTTGAGCTAAATGACTCGGCGAACTCTTCTCGGATCGGCATTCGGATCGGCGCTGGGAGCGGGCGCGGCTTTTGCGAGAGACGGTCTCGTCTCGCGCGTCCCCGGCACGCGCCTGCGCATCGGCCTCAACGCCTATTCGTTCAACGCCCCGTTGATGGCGGGCAAGATGACGCTCGACGACGTGCTGAACTATTGCGCGGAGCGGCGCATCGACGGCGTCGATCTCACCGGTTACTACTTCCCCGGCTACCCCGCCGTACCTCCCGACGAGTTTCTCTACAATCTCAAGCGCCGCGCCTACACCAACGGCGTGACGATCGCGGGAACCGGCGTCCGAAACGATTTCGCGGTCGCCGACGAGGCCAACGTTCGCCGCGACGTCCAGATGGTCAAGAACTGGATAGATGTCGCCCAAAAGCTGGGCGGGTCTATGGTTCGAGTGTTCGCGGGCAAGCAGGTCGCCACTGGGCATACCTTCGACGAATCGCTGAAGTGGATGATCCCGGCGTTCCGCGAATGCGCCGAGTACGGCAAGCGTCACGGTGTGATCGTCGGTCTCCAGCACCACGACGACTTCCTGAAGACCGCCGACGAGACCATCCGCGTCGTCCGCGCCGTCGATTCGGAATGGTTCCAGGTGATTCTCGATGTGGGCAGCCTACGCCAGGGCGATCCCTACGAAGAAATCGAGAAACTCCTCCCCTACGCGAGCAATTGGCAGATCAAGGAACATGTCTGGTACGGCACGAAGAAGACCGAAATCGACCTGCCGCGGCTGCGGAAAGTCATCGACAAGGTCGGTTTCCGCGGCTTTACTCCCATTGAAGCGCTCGGCGCGGGCGACCCAAAGCTGGTAGTAGACGCATTTTTGGCAAAAGTCCGAGCTGCTTTCGCCTAAATTTCTCCTTATCCGCTACCGTTTTGCCGGGCTTACGAGAGTTCTAGTACCGCGTAACTCGCGCTAGTGCTTGTGGATTGCTCGGCTACAGCATAATCTTTATTCTTAGCCTAGGATTTGCCTAAGACCGCCATATCGCGGGCCGGTCCTAGCCGAAGCGCCGAAGAAAGCGCTCGGACCGCTGTAGTACAAACTATTCGTCTGTGGAGGATTCTGTGACCTACGCCGCCCGTTCTTTGGTCCTCGGGGCGCTCTTTTCGGTGGCCTCGTTGGCCGCGCCCATCATTCCGTTTCTGATTCGGCCTCTTCCTACCGAGAATTTGAACGAAGCCGCCGGACCGGACCGCAGCAACAACTCCTTTTCGGAATCGGATCCCACGGCCCGATACAACGGCGACGTGTTCGGTCTACCGGGCTCGGCGCTCACCTGGCAGATCACCGAGATTCGCGTGTGGTCTGTGGCTTCGGTTTTGGGCGAGGCCCTCGGCCAGGAGTTTTCGGAAGTGACCCTTTACGGACGCGTACGGGGCGAGACGATGGAAGTGCTCAGCACCGGCAACCCGGACGATAGCTTCGATTCGGGGAACCTCGTCAAGAACAGCAATCCGAACATCGAACACCGCCAAGTGAAGTACAAGAACGGCGAGGACTACGAAGGTGTCGGTACCCCCGGCGTCTTCTACCCGATTTGGGAGCATCGCTTCACCAACCTGTTTTGGAACGTGCCGGGCGGTAAGGCGCTGGACTTTGCGCCGTGGGGCGTAGGGGCCAATCCCGATCCTACGTCGCTCTACGGCTTCTGGTTTAACCACGTCTCGAATCGCGCGCTTAGCGGCGTTCCCCAATTGCTCGCCTACAACGGCATCTGGATCCACGACTTCGCGACGCCCGATCAGCCCGGATTCCGCCGCGATGTCGGTGTGGCCGGACTTTGGGACAAAGGCGCCGACATGAACGTCGTCGTCTACGCCCGTCTGTTGCCGGAACCACAGACCTACGCCATGATGGCCGCCGGTCTCGCGGCCTTGGTTGCGATTCATCGCCGCCGCCGTAGTCTTTGAATCGATTGGAGAAACAAATGAAAAAAGCAATTACTCTACTCGCGGTTTCGGTGAGCGGTGTTTTCGCCGGACCTTTTACGAATGGAAGCTTTGAAATCGGCCCCGATCCGGGCGGGTTTTTCATTACCCTCGCCTCCGGGGATACGTCGATCACCGGTTGGGAAGTGACCGGACCGAACACGATCGATCTTGTGGGAACGCTTTGGCAAAACTCCGACGGCCTTAAAGGCATCGACCTCGACGGTACGCCCGGTACGGGCGGCATCCGGCAAACTTTCGACACCATGATCGGCACGCAGTATTCGGTTCTTTTCGATCTGGCTGGCAACCCTGTCGGTGGTCCGGTGATCAAGGAAGTGGAAGTATCGGCGGCCGGCGTGGACGCGATCTACACTTTCGATGTCAGCGGCAAGAGCCTCGCCGCCATGGGCTGGGTGACGAAGGAATTCAAGTTTGTCGCCACGGCGGCGTCGACAACGCTGGCCTTCCGCTCTTTGACCACCTCAGGTGACTGGGGTCCGGCGATCGATAACGTGCGAGTTTCCGCCGTTCCCGGTGGTGTTGTTCCGGAACCGCAGACCTACGCGATGATGGCCGCCGGAATCGCCGCCCTGGCGATTGCGCGTCGCCGCCGCGTGTAGTTCGGTTAGTTCGCTACGGCCCGCAGACGGTCGAGAACGCGCTTCTCGATCTTCAGCGGGCCGCGTCCGTTTCCAAGCCGAATTCCCGGCTTATTGTCGCCATGATAATCGGACCCGCCCGTCGCCACCAACCCCAACTTGTCCGCCAACCCCGCCAGTAGTTCCGTTTGCCCCGGCGTGTGGTCCGAGTAGTACACCTCGATTCCGCCCAATCCATGCCCACAGGCTTTCTGCACCAACCCTTCCAGTGCCGCCGGAGTGGCCGCCTCCGGCAACCGCATCGGGTGCGCGAGGCTCGGAATGCCTCCCATCTCCCGGACCGCTCTAATCGCTTCGAATAATCCCGGCTCGTCGCGCTCCACCGACGCCTGCGCGCCGTCCGCCAGATAGCGGTCGAAGGCGTCTTGAATCGTACGGGCGTGTCCTTTACGCACCAGAATCTGCGCGAAATGCGGACGGCCTGTCATATAGCGCCCCAGCGCCTCCACTTCCGCAAGTTCTATCGCAACGCCTAGGGCGTTGAGCCTGGCGATCAATCGCAGGTTTCGCTCACGCCGCGCTTTCTGCCACTGCAGCAGCCAATCGCGAAACTGGGGTGGCGGGGCGGCCACGGGGAAGTACGCCAATAGATGGATCGACGAGCGGCGTTTGACCGGTGCGCCCTCGGGAGGAGGCGCGTCGAGCCTGGTACTCACCTCGACGCCGCACACCAGATCGAGCCCGCACTCCCGCGCAACCGGAGCCGCCAGATCGTACCCGGCCAGGGTGTCGTGATCGGTGATCGCGAGCGCTTCCAGATTCCGGCCCCGGGCCAGCGCCACCAGTTCCGCCGGACTATCCGTTCCGTCGGACTGATCGGTGTGCGAGTGCAGGTCGATCACGACCCGAATCCGAACAGGCCTTTTAGCGCCGCGCCGATACGCGCTTCGATTTTCATCGTGGCGATCAGCCCGTCTTTGGTCTGGATCGTGATCGTCGCCGGCAGTTCCGCCAACCGCCGCCCTTCCAGACGATCGGATTTGAGCCGCACCGGCGCGGAAATCGATTCGCCCGCGGTCTCAACCGCCCCGTCCAGCCGCACCTCGATATGGTTCGAGAATCGCTCCTCATGCCATTGCCGGATCGCGTCGCGCCCTTCGGCGCGTTTGTCCCGAAACGAGACCGTGGCCCCGTCCGCGAACATCGAGAGACACCCATCCAGATCGCGCCCATTCAGGCGCTCGAGGTACGTTTCGATCGTCAACCGACGATTATTGCAGACGCACGGTCACCGCGTTTGATGTGCGCGCGCCCACGGTAACGCGCAGCTCCTGCATGCCCGCTCCGGCAAGCGACGCGGGGAGCGGTCCCAGCGCCACTTGATCGAGCCCAGCGTATTGCGGACTCGCCGCCAGGGCCAGCACCGGAACGGCGGTGGAGCCGATGCGCGCCGTAGCCTCCGACGCTCGCGCCGCCCGGAATCCCGTGCCGTAGAGGATCAGGTAGACCTCGCCCGAACGCACGTCGATCGCGACGGGTTGTAAGGACGCGTCGTAGGCGAGCGCGGAGGTCCGGCTACCGTCCGCCCTCACGGTCAGAATTTCGGCCGCCGGAGCGCCTTTGCCGTCCCGCGCCGCCGAGAAGAACGTCGGCCACACCGCTTCGACGGTGGCGGTGCCGGAGGCGATAGTATCGTTCGAATCCCGCACCGCCACTTGCACGGTACCGTTCGCCGTTCCGCGCGGCATGATGTAGTTGATCTGTCGGGGAGACACGAAATAAATCGGCGCGCGCCGCGAGTTTCCGGTGGAATCCGTGATGACTACACTCAAGCCGCCCAGCGTCTCGGGTTGCGAATTGCCTTCGGGCGCGGCGATGGTCGAGGCGGCAAGTCCGGCGCCTACCGTGAAGCCGGAGCCGATGGCGTCCGGGGGCAGCGCGGTCGCTTCAAAGCTCGCGGAAGAAACGGAACCGAAGGGAATGTTCCGCCGGTAGGAGTTGACACCGCCCAGTCGCGTCCAGAGCGCGGTGACGTCTTCTTTTCCCTTTAAGTAGAGGTCGAGAAACGCGAGCGCGTAGCCGTTGATCGCGCGAACGGTTTCGTCGCTCGCGTTGCAACTCACGACGTTGGAACAGGACGAGTTGGTCCAAGCCAAGTGTCCCGCGCGCGAAAGTACGGGAAGAAACTTCGGCGTATTGCCGCGGTCGTAAACGCCGCCCGAGGCTTCAAGACCGGGCGTGATTCCAATGTCGAGCGTCCCGCCCTGGTACATCGCCGGAGCCGTAACCCGCGGAATCGCGTTCTGGATGCGGTATGGCTCGAGGTAGGGCGAGAACAGCAGACCCGCCTTGACCCGCTCGTCTTTCCATGAGGGCCAGCCGCCAAGCAGCCCGAACACCGTGTAACCGCCCAGCGAATGCCCCGCGCCGCCGATCCGCGCCGGATCGATGGCCGCCCGGAAATCGCCGCTATTCAGGATGAAGTCGAGCGCCGTGCGCATGTCGTCGCGCCGGTCGATAAAGGTCTGATCCGTCCAGGTTTCCGGATTGCGGAACGGTTCCAGCGTCACCGTGCCGCTTCCGTTGTTACTGCCGTCGATCGAACAATTGGCGTCTTTATGGTCCATTGAGACCACGACGTAGCCTTGCCGCGCCGCGTGCTCCGTAAAGAAGACCGATTGGGTACCGCAGCCGCCGTATCCATGCGAGAAGACGACCAGCGGGAACCGCGCACATGTCGAGACGGGACCGTTTTGAATCACCGATCCGGTGATCGGATTGCGCGCCGGATAATTGAAAGGGGCCTCGACGCCCGTCGACGGGTACCATACGGCCATTTTGAGCGCGCCCGACTGTACCAGCCGGTAGCCGACAGGGTGCTGAGCGGGGCAGGCGCTTTGCGCGAAAGAAGCAGCGGGAAGCAAAAAGGAAAGTGTGAATAGTGTACGCATGGGTCTCCCGTTAATTGGCTTGCGCCCGGAAATCGGCGACTACAGAAGCGTCGGCCGCGGCGCGTAAGTCGCCGGATGTGGAAGCCGTGGGCCGGGAGGCGGCGCCCGAACCCTTAACGTAGCGGTCCAGGAAGGCGATGGCGGTATCGGTTACCGTCCTGGCCTTCGCCTCGTTCAGGCAGTTCTCGACCGTTCCATCGCCTTGGCAGGCCTTGACGGTCCAGTCGAGATGGCCTTGCTGCTTCAATTCCAGGAAGTACTTAGGTGCGTTCGACTTATCGTAGACCCCCCCGGCCTTTCTCAAGCCGGGCGTGATTCCGAAGTCGCGCTCGCCTCCCTGGTACATAACGGGAACGTTGATCTGGGGTAGTTTATTTTGTTCGAGATACGGCGCGGCATATGGCGAAAATAGCACCAACGCCTTCAGGCGCGAATCCTTCCACGAGTTCCAGCCGCCGGCCATTCCCATCATCGTGTAGCCGCCTAGCGAGTGACCCATGCCCGCGATCTTCGATGTATCGATGCGGCCCGAAAACTCGCTCATGCGGGGCAATTGATCGATCAGGGCGCGAATGTCGTCCCGCCGGTCCGCATAGTTCTTGTCGGACCACTTCTCCGGTTGACGGAACGGCGTTTCCGCGCGTTGCAGTTTAAACCGTCCCTTCGGCTCGTCCACCTTGCAACCGGCGTCTTTGTGATCGGGAGCGGCGACGATATAGCCGTGCCGGGCGAGCGCCTCGGTAACAAATACCGACTGGGTTCCGCACCCTCCAAACCCATGAGAAAAAACGACCAACGGGTAGGAACCGCAGTTGGCGGCGGGCGCGTTTTCGGCCACTCCGGAGGACAGTCCATTCGCGTAAGCAACGGATTTCTCGGCGGCCAGCGAGGGGTACCAAACCGCGGCACGTTTGCCCGATCCGAAACTTACGATCCGGAATCCCACGTTCGGGCCGCTCGAACAAGTGGCGGCGGGCCGCGCATCCGCCGTTTGCGGCGTGGAAGTATCGCCCTTGCGCGCCTCCCGGCGCTGGCGCATCCTTTCACGTATGGTTTGGGACTGGCCGCTGGTAACCAGAGCCAACAACCCAGCTAGCAACAAACCGCCGGCCACGGCGATCCTAATGAAGGGAATGCTTTTCATGACCCTCCTCCATGCACTCGGAGTTCCAAAAGACGCTGGCGCACGAACGGAGTGGCGTCCGAATCGGAGAGCATAACCGGCAACCCCCCGGCCGGTATGGCTAACGCGATCTGCCAATCGCGGACTAGGCGCAGCGAGCGAAACCACCACTCGGGAGTTTCTCTTGGGCGCTCATCCCGATCAAACACGATTGTCGCCGATTCCCCTTCCATTCGGAAATGAAAGTGACTTAACCCTTCGGCCATTCCGACGCCACCCGCCTTGAGGTACGCCTCTTTCAGGGTCCAGATCTCGAAGAATCGCCTGGTTCGAGTGGGTTCGGCGAGTGCGGCTAGCTCTTCGGCTTCGACGGGCGAGAAAAAAGCCCGGGCTAGGCTTTCCATCGACCGCACTTCGCGGCGCGTGTACTCGGCGTCAACTCCGAGTGGAACGGGCGCTAGGCCGAGAATCGCCAGTCCAGGGGTGTGGGCAAGATTGAAATGCGGCGGATCGGGGAGCAAGCCGTGGGCGACGCGCGGTTTCCCATGGTCGTTCGTCTCGAAACGCCAATCGCGGGGCGGGAGGGGGTAACGCTCGGATAGGGTCAGGCGTAGCAGGATGTGCGCGGCGGCGAAGAGAATTTTCGCTTCGGGCGGCAGCAGGCGTTGATAACGCGCGGTTTCGGCATCGTCCAAAAGGGAAAGGCCGGTTTCGAGAAACCGGCCTTCGGAGAGTAATTGAGGGTCCAACCACCGGATCGTTACCGGAACCGGACCCTCGGGTTTTGGTTTAGCGTCCAACGCCCGTCGAACGCGGCGTGACCTCGATCAACTCCCAGCCGCCGGCGGGCAGCAGGTTCATCGCGTTGGCCATGGCTACGAACATTTGGGTGCTCGAAATCGGAACGAGGTTCCGGATTCCGTAGTTCGCCGCATTGCCAAAGCCTTGGTCGGTTTCGAGAACGGCCTTGGTGAGCGCGTTGTTGAACACCCAGAGATCGGCGCCAAAGTTCACACCAGGGGTCGGCAACGGGGACCCGATTACCTGCCCGATACCGGCGGCCATGAAACTCCAGTCCATGGTGCCGACATAGAGCTTGCCGTTCCATTCGGTCATGCTCCAGATGTAGTTGGTGTAGGGATTGCCGAATCCCGATTTCCCGAACTTGGGAAGATAGCCCTTGACGTTCGGGACCTGTACCCAGGGACCGGTGGGGCCGGTGTATTTCCACACCAATTGATCGCCGTAGAGCAATTCGACGGTCGGTGTCGCGGTGTCGAAGTCCTTACCCCGGAACACCAGCGCCGCACGCCAGCCCTTGGTGAGGAGTTCTTGCCCGGCGGCTTGATCCACCGGGGGTCCATAGGTCTGGATAAACGTTCCCAGCGACGCCAGCGGCACGTTCATCGTGCCCCAATAGATCCAACCGCCGTAGGAGTACGTCGCACCGCCCGCGTAAGAGGGGACGATCGACGTTTCCGGCTCGTAATCGGATACCTTCCATACTTTTGTCCAGAGATTGGCATCGGCGGTAGTCAGGCCCGTCGGCGGGATGACCGGACTCATGAAGAGGCCCGCCTCGCCGGGTTTAGGCCAAGTGGTGGCATACAGCCGATTCCCCTGCACCGAAAGATACGCACCCTCGCCGTCGAAATTCGCCACGAGCTGATTGGCGAAACAAGCGGGGCAGACGGGGATCGGGACGGTGGGCGTGGGAGCCGGGACGGTGGCAAAGTTACCGGCGAAGCGGATGATGCCGCCGCCCGCGTCGAGCGACTTACCGACGCCCGCGTACTGGATGCCGCCGACATTTTGCCACCGGCGGATGTTGTCTATGCCGGTCTGCTGGAACTTGGAAATCCAGCGCACGCCGGCGGGCAGCGCCGGGAGCGAGATGTCGGTGGTGGCGGTCAGAGCCGTGATATCGAACGCGAACCAGTTAACGCGCCCGTCGGCGGCGAGCGCCGGTCCGGCCACGATCACTAGCTTGCGGCCCGAGTTCGAGTAGATCATCGAGGCGCGTGCGCCGCGAAGCTGCAGCCACAGCGGATCGAGCCCGAGCGGATTCGTGGGGCTAACGGCGAGTTTCGGGGTGATATCGCGAATCTTCTTCGATACCCGGTCGTAAATGTAGAAACGCGCGGGACGAAAATCGCCGATCTGCGCGGGGAGCGGCGACGGCGAATACGGGCTATCGCCGAACTCGCAAGCCCAGGACGACGTTTCGTAGGCCGTTAAGGTCGTCGGATCGGGAACCACGCCACCCTGCGTGATGCACTGGCCGTTCGAGGTCGTGCCGAAAAAGATGAAATTGCCGTCGGGTACGATGCCCCAGACGTAGGACTGGTTGATCTTCGGCTTCTTGCCCGGCGAACAGGGCGCGGCGGGGTTCGCCTGGTTGATCAAGTCGTAAGGAACATTGTTTCCGAGGCTCAGATAACACTCGTCGGCCGAGGCTTTAGCCCGGACAACGCCGTTGGTCGTGTTTTGCGAGGTGACCAAGTTGCCCGGCGTGCGAGGCGGTGGAATCGGATCCTGCGCCAATGCGGTAGCGAGCGTGATGGCGGAAAGGCCGGCAAAATACCAGGCCCGCCGAGCGAGGGAGTTTAGTTTCATAGTGTTTCCTAGTTTTGAGCCCCCGGGATTCTCCTCCTCATGGGACAGTCGGCTCTAGATAACTCTACCAGTTATGAAACTTGGGACAAATACCGAAATGCCTCCGGTTTTCGCCCTTCGGTTCTAGTACTTAAGCTTGGTCTGGAGCTAGGGTCTCCGCCTCGACGAAAGCCTGCGGGTTCTGGGCGAACTCCGTCAGGAATCCCATCATGATTTCCGGGCGCAGGACGGCGTAAAAATGCCCGGCGCCGTGAATGACTTGATGCCGGCAGTTCGGAATTAACTCGTTGAGCCGTAAAGCCATTTTTTGATAGGGAGAGGTCTCGCCGTAGATCGCGAGAACGGGCGTTTGGATCTCTTTCAAGCGGTCTTCGGTCAGCCCGGCGACATCCCGGAATTCGAATCCGATCTTGGTCTCGGTCAGCAGCCGCTTTACCCTGGGTGTTAGGCCGTCCTGCCCTTTGCGGAAGCCGCCCATGCGCGGCGCGGCGGCCCCATGCAGGAGAATGTCGGTGACATCCTGCTTACTGTCGAGTTCGAGGAAGCGTTCGAGCGTAAATCCACGCTCTTTCAATACTTCGGGGCGTTTCTCCCAACCGGACCAATCCTCGATAATCCGCAAATACCGGAGACAGGCGAGTCCGCTGTCGAGCATGGCGACGCCCCGGATGCGATCCGGACGCTCGAGCGCTCCGTGCAGCCCGATCACTCCGCCGAAGCTGTGCCCAACAACGACGGTTTTGTCGATGCCAAGCCCGTCGAGGACGGCAATCAGGTCTTTGGCCATGTCCGCCGAGGAGTATCCGTGCTCGGTGAGCGTGGTAAGTCCATGGCCGCGAAGATCGAAGGCGGTAACGCGATAGCTCGGAGTCAGCGCCGGAAGCACGCCGTTGTACCACATCGCGAGCGACGACGTAACCCCATGAATCAGAACGATATCGGGGCCTTCGCCACGCTGGACGTAATGAAATTCGATGCCATTGGCTTGAAGCTTCGGCATGTTACTCCAAATACCCCAACGCTTGCATCTTGGCCAGGATGTCGGCGTCTTCGTCCGGCACTTCGGCGGTGGTATCCGCCTGAACCGCCGCCGTGGTCGCGCCGCGTTTTGCGGCGTGTTCGGACAAATAAGCGGGTTCGTATAGTTCTTCGATCACCCGGCCTTCCAGGTCGGCCGGAATGTCGAGCCCCATGGCGAATAGCGTGGTGGGGGCGATGTCGAGCAGACGGGTGGGTTCGATCTTCGCCCCGGCGCGGATTCCCGGCCCCCGGGCGAACAGGATGCCCTCGGGGTGATGCGTCCCGAACGGATTTTCCCGGTTCGCGAGAATCCCATTCGAACGGCGCACGGAGACAAACCCGAAATCGCGTAGTTGGAGCGTCAGATCCGGGGCCAAATCCATGGCCGGACCGTGGAACGCTTCCTCGCGCGTGGCGATCCCGGTGACGATCGACTCGCCGGTGGCGGGATCGCGAATTTCATTGGCGATGCGGGCGGCCAATTCGTCCCGGAAGCGCCCGTAATCCGCCGGATCGATGCCGAAATCGCCCTTCTTGCCCTTGACGTTGATGTAAATGCCGTTGCTCGACGTGGTGAGCGCGTAGGCCGTGGTCTTGTCCATGTCGAAGGCATTGAGATGATAGAGACTGGGTTCCATTTCGGCGGGGTTTTCGGTCTTTTCGGTTCCCGCCGCCCAAGTAAGATAGCCCGCCTGTTCCAGCCACATGTTGATAAACAGGATTTCCCAGCTATTGGTAAATCCGTGGTCGGAGCAGATGAGAATCGTCCAATCGCGGAACAACTCCATCGCCTCGCCGAGCAGTAGGTCGATGGTACGGAAGTATTCGAGCGCGGCGGCGCGGGTGCGTTGGTATTCGGGCGAGGGATTCGACGGGGCGATGCGCGGGTCGAGATAGCCCCACAGCAGGTGTTGCAGCTTATCGACGCCGTCGAAAACGATGCCGGCCAGATCGACCGGCTGCGTGGATTGCAGCCGCTTCAGCGTTTCGAACCATTGCTTTTCGCGCGAAATGTGGAGTTGGATCCAGGCTTCGTGATCGTCGATGCCCGAACCGACGATCGCCTTGCGCTCCTCCTCGTAATCCATGGCGAGGATTTTGACGTCGAATCCCGGAATTTCGGCGGCCAGCTTCTCGACGACGCCCGCCGGGTGGCTCAGCGACTTCATCCAGCGCCACGATACCCAGCCGGGTAGCGCCCAGCCGTCGATCTTCGGGGCGGGATTATGCGCGACGAAGTTGAGGCAGCCGGAGCGTTTCCCCTGCCGGTTGACCATCGCCCACATCGTCTCCGCGCGTACTTGCCGCGAGCCAACGATCTGGATAGAACTCGATTCGGGCGAGTTGTACTGGAAAAATCCGCAAACGCCGTGGTGGCCGGGAGTGCGTCCGGTGACCAGCGTGGTCCAGGCCGGGGGCGTCAGCGGCGGCTTCACGGACATCAATTTGCCGTGCGCGCCCTCTTCGGCGAAGCGTTTCAAGTTGGGCATGACGCCCGTTTCCATCAGCCCATCGAGGATGGTGAACGTCGCGCCGTCGAGGCCGAAAATCAGGCACTGGCTCATGCGGCCACTCGTTCGGCGGACCGGTTCAGGTTCGCCATCAGAAAATCGAGCAGATTCCCGAGGGTGATGTCTTTCCATTGTTCGCGCTTGGCCCGGTTCATGAACTCGGGGAAAGGCAGCGTTTGGTCGAATGTGCCTTCCAGCGTGGAACTGAGGCCGATGGCGTCGATCGACTCGAAGCCCAAGTCGTGAAACAGCCCCGTTTGGTCGGTGATTTGGATCGACGAATCGAAGTCCTCGCGCGCGCTCTTCAGCAGATCGATCACTTGCGCTCTCACTTGGTCGCGGGTCAAATATTCCATGTTGTTCGGCATTTCCTCATTTCATCGCCACGGCGACGATCCAATCGCCGTCGCGGTGGGTATGGACGGTTACGGTGTCCTCGGCATTGACGGCCATTCCGGGATCGGCGAGCGTCAGTTCGCCGCGGTCCGCGGCGATCCGTAAAATCGCCATCGACGGCCAATAGGCGGCGTCCGTCTGTTCGGGGCGCATCCACTTGGCGACGGCGCGCTTGGCGGCGATCGCGCGGACGGTCCACTCGGCGGGATCGGGCAAACGCTCGATCCACTCGCGTTCTTCCGGCAGAAAGATTTCGGGCGAGGGCGCGGCTTTCGCGAGATACCGTTCCACCGCGACGGCGGCGGGGACGGGCGAGGCGACTCCCGCCGTATAACCGCCCGGAGCCGCCGCGGCGGCCGCGTAAATGGCCGGGTCCGCGCCCCAGGGTCCCGCGACTTCCAGCGCGCCGCGCCGGGGAAAGATTTCGACGTCGGGCGGACAGTACCAGCGCCCGGTGCGCGATTTCATCCACACGCGGACGGCGTCCTTCGCCATGCCGGATTCGAGCAGATACGCGGTGCGCGCTTGCTCCGAGGGCAGCGCTTCGAGTTCCGCCACCTCGCGCGGCGATAGGGTTCCGCGCATCCAGACCATTTCGGAGACGCCGGGCTTCAGCAGTTCGGCGATGGGGTCGAGCACCTGGCAGACCGCGCCGGCGTTCGCGAGGCCGGGGATGGATAACGTGCGCCCGCTCGCGTACTCCCAGGGGAAGCGGTAGAAGTCGTACATGGCGGGGGTCCAGTGGAACCGCCAGTCCTCCCAACCTTTGACGCGAAGCCAGAGCCGGTTGCCGGGCAGCACGACATCGTAATCGACCAGAAGATGCCAGTGCGTGAGTTCGAGAATCTTGATGCGAACCTCAACCACGGTGCCCGGCGCGGGCGATTCCGCGTAGCGGTGCGCCTCGCCGATGCGGATGGGCAGCAAGGTGATGGGGCCGACAAGATCGATGGGCCAGTAGCCGACCAGTTGCCCGGCGGCGTCGAAGACGTGCGGGTCGATCAGATAAGCGGGTGCCGAGGTGGAGGCGAAGCAATCCGTATTTGGGAGGACCTGCAAACGCCCGATCATCCCTTCGAGCGACATTTGCGGTACGTCGACGATGTTCTGGAAGCGCGGCCCGTGAAACATCGTGTGGTGCGCGTAGAGTTCGGGGCCGGTGCGTCCGGGACGCGCGCCGGGCAAATCGAGCGTCATCGGTTCGGGCGCGGCGGGTAAGGCGTTGCCCAATTCGACGATGCCGCTGGCGAGCAAATCGCCCGGACCGATCGCCGTGTGGTTGGCCTGCGTGGCGCGGATGGCGCAATCGATGCGGGAGGCGTCGAGGCGGCGCAATTCGAGCGTCACCACGTTGGGCGGCATATTCTCCTCGGCGTACACTGGCCGGGGCGTCCGCGCGTTGTGGACGGCGGTGACGACACCGCCAAAATGCCGTGTGGCCGCTTCGCAGAACAACTCCACCGTGCCGGTCATCGGCATGTTGGCGAGGCGGTTGAGATCGTGCCCGCACTCGGACTTGCGGTGGTAGAGCACGTGGTCGATCAGATATTTGTGCTCGGCGAGATCGAGTGTGAGAAGCAGCTTGACGCTCTGCCCGGGCGTTTCTTCGAGTACCCGGGCCGTCGAGAGCATGGGGAAGCCCGGCGCGGGGGCGGCGGTAAACGGCTCCGGTTCGAGGGCTTCGGCGGGAGGCGCGAGTTCGGCCTCCCAATCGTAATCCGGTTCGTCGAAATCGGCGTAGGCGAAATCGGCAAGGTGGCCGGGAACCGGTTGCGGCGCTCCGGCGAGAGCCGACATCACGCTCGCTTGAGTGTCGAGGAACTCTTCCATTAGCGAGAAGTGCTCGGCGACGGCGGAGGGGGCGACGGCATAGGGCGCGGCCGACGGAGTGGAGTAAGCGTAGGCCGGCACAGGAAGCGGATCGACAAACTCGGCTTCGTGAACGACCGCTTCGCGTACCGGTTCGCGGAAAAGAGGCGCGGAAGAGACGGAGACCCCAACGGGCTCCGGCGCGGAAGGCGCGGGCGCGGGCGGCGGGATCGACGGCGCAACCAACGGAGGCGCCGGGTTGGGTGCCGGAATCTCGGACGGTTCGGGGATACCGAGCAGCCGGTGGTACACCGGAATTTGCATCGCTCCCGGGCGCTTCTCTTCGGGAAGAACCGAATCGGCTTTGGCGTCGAGCGTCAGTTTGCGCGCGCCCCGGCGTTCGTAGAGCGGCGCTAAATCCATTGCGCGGTGCGAGGCGGCGAGCATCGCCACGGCGTGCTGTAACGAAAGCAATCCCGGGCGGCGGTACTGATCGACCGGGATCGCCAGATGCGGGCGGCCCCGCAGAATGTCGTCGACGAACGCGGTGAGGTTGCCGCGCGGCCCAGCTTCGACGAACACGCGCACGCCGTCCGCGTACATGCGCTCGATCGTCTGCTGGAAAATCAGCGGGCGCGCGAATGTTTCCGCTACCACATCGAGAATCGCGGGCGTCTCGGCGGGGAAGTACTCGGCGGTGGTGCAGGAGAGCACGGGTACCGATGGCGCGGCGAGATTGAGCGAACCGAAGAATTCGCGCAACGGCGCGGAGAGGTAATCGAACGCGGGCGTATGATAGCCACGGTCGTACGGCAGCTTTTCGACGAACACTCCGCCCTTTAGCATGTGATCGGCCAGGCGCGGCGCTTCTTCCGGTTCCACGACGATCACCACTTGGTGCGGGCAATTGTCGTTCGCGATCCGGATTTGAATCCCCAGTTGTCCGGCGAGTTCCCGCGCCTTATCCGCGCCCGCGCCCACGGCGAGCATCGCCTTGCGGGGCACTTCCATATCGCGGCTAACCCGGTCGTACATCGCGGCCAAGCGGTTCATGCTGCCGATAAATCGATCGACGCCGACCATCCCGGAAACGGCCATGGCGATCCACTCGCCCGCGCTGTGCCCGGCGAGAACATCGGGCTTCAGCTTCAGATGTTCGAGCAGCCGGTAGATCGCGCCGTCGGCGGTGAGCACGGTTTCGGTGGCGCGCTCGATCGAATACAACTGCGCTTCGGCGGCGGCTTCTTCGTCTTCGCTAAAGGCGGGCGGAGGGAAGAGGATCGCGCTAGGGGGCACTTCGCGCGCGGCGGCGCGGTCGGCCAAGTCGAACGATTGGCGGACCACCGGGAAGTGGATCGCCAGATCGGCCAGCATGTTGAGATACTGCGAGCCTTCGCCGGGGAACAGGAACGCCGTCTTGCCGCCCTTGATTTCAGAGCTTGGGAAGAAGTAGAGGCCCTGCCGTTCGCGGATTTGCGAGCAATTGGGATCTTCGAGGCGCTTCGCGACTCGGTCGATTTTCTGGGCGAGATCCTCGAAGGTGGAGGCCACGATGGCCACGCGCTGCGCCTCGCCGGCGGATCCGAGCGAAGTGTTGAGCGTGTAGGCGAGATCGCGGGGAGCGACGCCCTCCACGGCGATCGCATACGCGCGAATGGCGGCCAGCCGGGCGAGCAAATCTTCGCGAGCGGCGCCTTCGAAAACAAAAACCTCCTGCTCCCAATCGCGAAGCAAGGTGGGTTGCGAATGCTCGTCCCGACCCCGGTACTCTTCGAGCACGACGTGCGCGTTGATGCCTCCGAAGCCGAAGGCGTTAACGCCCGCACGGCGCGGCGTTTCGCCTCCATGAATCCAGGGCCGCGTTTCGGAGTTCAGATAGACCCGGCTGGCCGGAGTGCTCAAAGCCTCGCGCGGTTTCTCCACGTTGATCGTCGCGGGCAGCACGCGATGGTAAAGCGCCAGCGCGGTCTTAATGAGCCCCGCCGCTCCCGCCGCCGGCATCGCGTGCCCGATGTTCGATTTGACGCTGCCGAGCGCGGTGGTTTTCCGTCCGCCGGGCGCGGACCCGAACACCCGCGTCAGCGTTTCGATCTCCATCCCGTCGCCCACTGCGGTGCCGGTACCGTGCCCTTCGATCAGGCCGACGGTTTCGGGGGCGACACCCGCCATTTCGAGTCCGCGGCGCACGGCGAGTTCCTCGCCTTCGACGCGCGGCGAAAGAATGCCCTTGGCCTTGCCGTCGCTCGCCGAACCGGTGCCTTTGACGACGGCGTAGATGCGGTCGCCGTCGCGCTCGGCGTCGGCCAGCCGCTTTAGGATCAGAATGCCAACGCCTTCGCTCGACATCGTGCCGTCGGCGTTTTCGTCGAACGGCCGGATCGCGCCGCCGAGCGAGATGGCGCGCATGGCGTCGAAGACGGCGAGAAACGGCACGTACATCGACAGGTGCACGCCGCCCGCGATCGCCATATCGTCGCGGCCCAAAAGCAGGCTCTGCACGGACTCTTCGACGGCAAGCAGGGAAGAGGCGCACGCGGCGTCGATCGTGTAATTGCGGCCCATAAAGTTGAGCCGGTTGGCCACGCGCCCGGTGACGATGTTGGGAATGAGTCCGCCTGCGTTTTCGGCGGTGAGAATGGGAATCTCGGTCTCGACTTGCTTTTGCAGGCGCGCCAGTTCGTCGCCCGAGAGATCCGGACGCAGACGGCGGATGAGCCGTTCGGCGTAACCGGACATCACCGTGCGCATCGTGAGCCACGACGCTCCCGGACCCATATAAGCGCCGCGCCCCAGCACAAAGCTTGTGCGCTCGCGATTGAAGGGGCGCGTTAAGTAACCGGCGTCGTCCAGCGCTTCGTACACCGAGCGGAGGACGAAGAAGTGATCGGGTTCCGCTCCCTCGATCGAACTGGGCGGAATGCCGAGTTTGGCGGGGTTAAACGAAAACGACGTGCCGACAAATCCGCCGAGCTTCGAATAGAGGCGATTGTCGGCGTCGGGATTCGGATCGTAGAAAATCTCCGGGTCCCACCGGCGCGGGTCGACCTCCGTAATGGCGGAAACTTTGTCGGCGATATTCCGCCAGAACCGTTCCGCGTCGCGCGCACCGGGATAGGTGCATGCGACGCCGACGATCGCGATATCGCCGCGCAAAGAATGTCCGCCGTAGGTGGTTGCCGCGTTCATGACTTTAGGCGCGCTCCATCGCGAAGCTCGCTTTTTCCAGGCGATTCAATGCGCGGCTCGCCGTGATCTCCATGTCTTGCATGTAGGCCAGCGGTTGCCCGGCGGCGTCGAAGAATACGAGTTGGTTGCGCAGCGTGGGCACGCCGGGCTTATGCTCGACGTGAATTTCGCAGCGGATCGGTCCGGGCGCGCTAAGTTTTGCGATGCGATGGAAGGCGC
The DNA here is from genome assembly GCA_033763835.1 of Bryobacteraceae bacterium. GTDB lineage: Bacteria > Acidobacteriota > Terriglobia > Bryobacterales > Bryobacteraceae > JAPKYZ01. The sequence continues at coordinate 130,945 of JANRJS010000038.1, forward strand.
CGAGCCGCGAGGGCAGCACCATTTGATCGAGATACGCGCGGCTCCAAACAATCAGTAACTGGAGTGCGCTATCGACGACAACGGGGTCCGCGATCCACTCGCCCGTACGATGGTCGGAGAACAGTTGCGCGGGGTTCGACGATTTCAGCGCGCCTACGATGCCGTTCTCGCCGATCGAGTCGATAGTCGCGATTCCTTCAAACAGCGGTCCGTGGAAGAGCCAAGTATCGTACGCCTCGCGCGCCGCTAGCGGAGCGGGGCGCGGATTGCGCAGTTCGAGTTTGGGGAGAGACGGAGCGGCGCCTTGAAAGTCCGCCGTCGCCCGGTAGTGCAGTGTTTTCCCGTCGGCGGAACGCAATTCGCATTCGGCGCTAGGGCCCGCGCGCTTGACGGACAGGCGCAACGGAATCGCGCCGCCGCCCGCCGGATACTGCACGCCTTTCAAAACGCTGTGATCGCGAATGGCGGCGATGGGGCCGAAACGCGCGCTCGCCGCCTGAGCGAAGAATTCGAGCGCCATGGCCATCGGCAGCACGCCTCGGCCGTCGATTTGGTGGTCGTTCAAGTAGCGGTGCACGGCGGTGGACGTGTCGAGCAGAAACTCGACGCCGTCGGGCGTCTCGGTGGCGGTGGCGGGCTTAAGAACCGAGGGCACGGCCATGGTGGCGGTGGTCGTGGTGGACGTTTTCGGCGAAGGCTTCGGAGAGATGTTCAGCGGTCCGCCGAAGACCACTTCGTAGTCTTTCTTCGCGCCGTAGCGGAGCTCGTCGATGAACGCGCGGCGTCCGGCGGGGACGGGAATCATTTCGACGCCCGCTTTGGCAAACCGCTCGGCGAGTTGCGCGGACACCATGCCGCCTTCGGTGCGCCACGGTCCCCAATCGAAGGAGACGACGCGGCCCGGCCAGCGGTCGTTCAAACGCGCGGCGAGCTTGTTCAGCACTTCGTTCGCCGCCGCGTAGTCGCACTGCCCGCGGTTGCCGTAGCGTCCGGAAACCGAGGAGAAGAACGCGATGAACTGGAGACTCTCGGCCCGCAGCGTGCGGGCGAGCACCTGCGCACCAACGAGCTTCGGGGCCAGCACGCGGTCGAACGATTCGGGGGTCTTGTCCTCGATCAGTTTGTCTTCGATCACGCCCGCGCCGTGCAGCACGCCGTCGATGCGTCCGTGCGCCGAGTAAATCTTCCCGATGAGCGCGGAGAAAGCGTCGGCGTCGCAAACGTCGACGGGATGATATTCGACCAACGCGCTCGCCGCCCGAAGCGCGGCGATGTTCGCGCGAATTTCGCGGTCGCGCTTGATCTTCTTGATTTCGCCGTCCACCAGCGCGGGCGTGGGCCGCTGCCCGATGGTGGTCATGCGGTCCATGATCGCGCCCTTCAGCGCTTTGTCGTCGAGCCCGGCGATATCGGCGGCTTCGCGATCGGGTGGCAAAGGCGAACGGCCGAGGAGGATGAACTTTGATCCCCACGCGCCCGCGAGCTCGAGCGCAATCTCGGCGGTGATGCCGCGCGCGCCGCCGGTGACGAGGACGACCGAATCGCGGTCGAGCCGGATCGCTTCTTCGCCCGGAGTCAGCGGCGCGGGGACGGAGCGCAGCGTAACGCGCTCGCCCGCCCGGTAACCGGCTTCGAGAATTCCGTCGCGCGAGCAAAGTTCGGCGAATAGCTTTTCGGCGATGAAGTCCGCCGTGGCTTGCGTTTCGAAATCGACGGCGCGGACCGCGCATTCGGTCCACTCCCGCGAGACGGCTTTGACGAAGCCCACAACGCCGCCCGAGGCGGGAGAGAACGCGCGCGACGGTTCCAAAAATCCGAACGCGCCGCCGAGCCGCGTGGCGGCCAGCACGCCGCCGTTCGCCTTGCGAATGTCGGAGGCCAGCGCGCGGGTCAAGAGATACGGCCACTTCACCTCGTGCGCGACGCGCGGCAGAAAATCCGTGGGTTCGCCCGCGGGCGCGAGCGCCGCCAGATGTACCAGATGCGAGATGGGCCCGAGCGCCGCCCGGGCCTCCTCGAGTTGTTCCGGACGCGCGATCACCCAGTTGCGGATGCCGCGCGAGGAGAGTGTTTCCGCAAAGGTCCGTGCGACGCCGTACCCATCATCCGAGATGAGTACGGCCTGCGGAAAAGGGGAGGGGGAATCCTCCGCGGCGGCGGTTCCGCCCACTTCGACCAGCATGCGCGTCGCGCCCGGAGGTTCGGGTTTGGGCGGCGCGGTTCCGTTTACGCTTGCGGTTGCGGCGGGCGCAGCGCCACCGGCCAGTTCGGCGGCCTTGGCGTCTACCCAATCGATAATCGCGCGCAGCGTTTTGAGCTTCGAGAGTGTTTCGATTTCGCCCTCGACGGCGGAGGCGGGCAGAATCGATTCGTTCTGGAGCGAACCGAAAATTTCGACGCGCTTGATGGAATCGACGCCGAGATCGCCTTCGAGGTCGAGATCGAGACCGAGCATTTCGGGTGGATAGCCCGTTCGCGCGCTAACGAGCGCAACGAGCTTGGAGGTTATTTCTTCTTTCGAGGGTCGTCCGGCGGCGGGCGTTGGTGCCGCAGCCGCCGCTACGGCGACGGCGACCGGAGCGGCTACCGGTGGCGGGGTCGCGATTACCGGCGCCGGCGCAACGGGTGCCGGAACGGGAGTGGGTGCCAGCGGCGCGGGCGCAGCGGCGACCGGGACCGGAGCGGGCGCCTGCACGGGGGCTACGGCGCGGGGCGCGGGCATTGGTGCGGCCAAGCGCGGAGCGGCCGCCGGAGCCTGCAAAGAAGCCGCCGGTACGGAACCCGGTTGCAGCAAGCCCATCATCACGGCGCGGTGCGTGTCGAGGAACCGGCTCATCAATCGGTGGTGGCCCTGGATCGCCTGCTCGAGGACAGTGCCCTCGAGCGCGGGCGCTTCCTCGACCGGGGAGTGCGCGGCCACGGCGGGCACGCGCGGGGGTGTGGAATCGTTGCGCATTTTCACCTCGCTACGAACGGAAACGGATGGTGCGGGGGGGGCCGGAGCCGCGACGGCAACCGGGGCCGTTACGGGACCGGCGGGAGCGGAAGCGGGCGCGGATGCGGACCCATTCTCTTCCCCACGCAAAAGTTTGAATTCGGGGTTCACCCGGCCCGGATTCTCGTACGGACCGGTGAGTTTCAGATACTCGGAGGCGGGATACGCCTTGCCGTTGTGCACCACCCAAGAGGCGGGCGGCGGAGCGGTGGGCTTCGACTCGGCCAGCAACTTCGCGAGCGGTAGATTCTTCGCCGTCCGGCCCTCGAACAATTGCCAGCCGTGGAACGGTACGCCCGCGGCGGCCAATTGCGCGACCGCATGCGCGAACGGAATCAGGCCGTGTTTGCCGGAAGCTTCGAATTGAACCGCTAGATGCTCGCGGTCGCCCAGCGTTCGCGAGGCGAGTCCCGTAAGCACACGGCCCGGGCCGCACTCGACGAAGATGCGCGCGCCCGCTTCGTACATGGCGTCGATCTCGTTGGCGAACCGGACGGGCTTCACTAGATGCTCGACGAGCGTGGCGCGGATGGCACTGGGGTCCGCCGGGTGCGGCGCGACGTGCGTGTTCGAGTAGACGGGGAAGCGCGGCGCGGCGAGATTCGTTTCGGCGAGTCCTTGGGCCAGCGGTTCCTTCGCTCCGGCGACCAGTTCCGAATGGAAGGCGCAGGCGACGGGGATGCGCTTGCCCGCGATTCCCGCGGCCTTGAGTTTGTCGAGCGCGGAGGTTACTCCGGCTTCGGTGCCCGAGATCACGGTCTGGCGCGGGGAATTCAGATTCGCGATCCACACCCCGGCGATACCTTCGATTTGCGCGGCGGTTTTCGTTTCGTCCGCGTCTACGGCGGCCATCGTGCCCAGTTCGCCCTTCGCGCTCTCGATAATGACGCGCCCGCGCAATTCGCTCAAGCGGATCAATTCCGCAACGGTCATCGCGCCCGCCGCGCACAGCGCCGCGAATTCGCCGTAGCTGTGTCCGGCGGCCATATCGGGAGCGACGCCCAATTGCGACAGCACGCGGAACATCGCCATGTCCGCCGCGCCCAACGCGGGTTGCGCGACGTTGGTCGCCTTTAGAGCCGTTTCGTTCGCCTTCTGCACTTCGTCGCGGAAGACCGGCGGCGGGAAAATGTACTGGCTAAGCGGCTTGCCGAGCTGCAGGTCGAGGGCCCGGTCCGCTTCTTCGAACGCGCGGCGCGCGGCGGGGAATGCGACGGCCAGATCGGCGAGCATGCCCGGCGTTTGCGAACCTTGGCCGGGGAACAGAAACGCGACCTTCGCATTTGCCATAGGCGCGGGCGCGAAATAAACGCCCTTCGGATCGCGATGCGCGACACCCGCCGCGACAACGGTTTTGGCGGCGGCGAGTTTGTCGGCGAATTCGCCGAGCGATGCGGCGACGATCGCGAGACACATCGGTCCCGCATTACGTCCGTGTTGCCAATAAACGGCGGCGGCGAGTTCGGCGAGCGCCGGTTGCGATCCGGCGGCGAGTTCTCTCGCAACCCCATCGATCGCACCGGTCAATGCCGCGCTATCGGCGGCGCGAAATAGGAACAACTCGACCGGCCATTCGGTCAGCGGCGTGGGTTCGTCGAGAATGCCGTCCGGCGCGACATACTCTTCGAGCACGGTGTGGAAGTTCGTCCCGCCGAAGCCAAACGCGCTCACGCCCGCGCGCCGGGGAGCGCCATCGAGCCGCGATAGCCAGGGCCGCGTCTCGGTGTTGATGTAAAGCGGACTCTCCTCGAACTTCACCTTCGGATTCGGCTCGGTGACGTTCAGCGTCGGCGGCAACGTCTTCGTGCGCAGCGCGAGCGCCGCTTTGATCAATCCCGCGAAACCGGCCGTGCACTTGGTGTGGCCGATCATGCTCTTCACCGATCCCAGTGCGATGGTCTGCCGGGCCGCGCCGGTTTGCCCGAAGTAAGTAGTCAGCGACTCGGCTTCCGTTCGATCGCCGACCACGGTTCCGGTGCCGTGCGCTTCGATCAGACCCACCGTAGCGGGATCGAATCCGGCTTTCTTGTACGCTCGTTCAAGCGCGCGCATTTGCCCGATGGGGCGCGGCGCGGTAAGCCCTTTGTCCTTGCCGTCGCTCGACGCGCCCACGGCTTTAATGACCGCGTAGATCGTGTCGCCGTCGGCTTCCGCGTCTTCCAAGCGCTTCAAAATCGCGACGGCGAGACCTTCGCTAATCACGATGCCGTCGGCGTTGGCGTCGAAGGTGCGCGGCACGCCGGTGGGCGATAGCGCGTGCGTTTTCGAGAAGCAGAGATAGCCGAACGCGGTCTGCATTAAGTCGACGGCGGCGGCGACCACCACTTCGCTCGACCCGCTTTCGAGTTCCGCGACGCCGTTGCGTAATCCGGCGAGCGCGGTGGCGCAGGCGGCGTCGACGATGTAGTTGGTACCGCCGAAATCGAAACGATTGGCGACTCGACCGGACACGACGTTGAGGAGCAAGCCGGCGAAGGAGTCCTCGGTCCACTCGGGCAACTCGCCGCCGACCTTTTCGATAAGCGCGGCGGAATCGGCCAGCGTGCCGCCCGCTCGGTCGATGAAATGCGGCAGCATGCTGCGGAATCCATACGCCTGCCCCAACTCCGCGACGCCGCCGCCGGTGCCGACGATGCAAGCCGTCTGTTGCTTGTCATAGACGCGCGCGTCGTAGCCCGAATCGGCCAGCGCGCGGCGCACCATCTCGAGCGTCACCAGTTGCATCGGCTCGATCGACGGCAGCGACATGGGCGGCATGCCGAACTTCAGCGGCTCGAACACGAAATCGCCGATGAAGCCGCCCCACTTCGAGTAGACCTTGTCCCGGGCGCGGCGGTCGGCGTCGAAGTAGACGTCGATATCCCAGCGGCCTTTGGGCACAAGCCCGATCGCGTTGCGGCGGTGAAGAATGTTCTGCCAGTACTGCGAGTAATCGTCGGCCTGCGGGAAGACGCCCGAGAATCCGACGATGGCGATGTCGCCCGAGCGGGTTTCCGAACGGAATCGCGCGGCCCGTTCGGCCAGCAGTTCGCCCGCGCGCGCCACTTCGGCGTGCAGTTGGGCGACCGTTACGACTTCGCTGCGCAGCGCGGCCACTTGGCCGATCATGTACATGCCTTCGCGGCGCTGTGTCTCTTCGTCGATGGTTACGTATTCGGCTCGGCCGTCGGGCGTGTTGCGGCGGTCGACGCCTTTCGAGGCGATGCGCAAGCGGCCCAAATTCAGGCCTTCCAGCTTCTCGCGGATTTCTTCTTTCGGCGCGCCCTCGCGCATCAGGCGGCGTTTTTCGTTGTTGAACAGATCGCCGAACGGCGTCGCGGCGCAGCGCGTGGCGTGGCCGACACCGGATTCGACAAGGATGGTTTGTTCGCAGGCGATCGCCTCGCGCTGAAACTGGCCGGTGATCGCTCCGCCCGAAACGGCCTCTTCGGTGAATAGGTAAGCCGTGCCGAGCAGGACTCCCGCCGGTACGCCGCGCTCACTCAACGGAGCGACGATCGCCGCCGCCATGGCCGCCGAGCGCGCGTCGTGAATGCCGCCCGCGAAGGCGAAGCTGTAATCGCCAGGCTTTGAGGCGTTCGGTCCGCGCAGGTGATCGAGAATCACGCGGACCATCTGGTCCCAGAGCACGAAGCTCGACCGCGGGCCGACGTGCCCGCCGCACTCGCGGCCCTCGAAGATGATCCGGCGCGCGCCCTGGTCGAGAAAATTGCGCAGCAATTCGGGCGAAGGCACGTGCAGGTAGGTGGCGGTGCCGTCGCGCTCGAATTCCTTCGCCATGTCCGGACGCCCGCCCGCGATGACGGCGAACGGCGGCTTGATCTTGCGGACTTCGGCGAGTTGCTCGTCTCGCAGTTCCTTCGGGACGAACCCGAGAATACCCACGCCCCACGGGCGCCGTCCGAGTTTCTCGTGCGTTTCGGCCAGCAGCTTGCCTACGGGACCGCCGCGCATCAGCGCCAGCGCAAGAAACGGCAGTCCGCCGCCCTCGGCCACGGCCAGCGCGAAATCGGCGCGGTCGCTCACGCGCGTCATGGGACCTTGCAGGATCGGGTAACGCAGCCCGTGCGATTCGGCCAGCGGTCCGCCTTCGCGCAGTACGTTGTGACGGGCGGCGGCGCGCAACTGGCGATTGGCTTCCTTGGCGACGGTACGGCAAGCCGCGCCTACGCTTCGGAACCGGGCGGCGAAATACGGCGCGAAGCAGGCGTCCTGCCCGGCGAGAATCAGTTCCTTCGCGGCGGCGCGTTCGCGAACCAGGTTTCGCCAAGCGGCGATCGTCTCGGGCGCCGAACCGGCATGTAGACCCTCGGTCTCTTCGAACTTGCGCAGGTCGAAAAACGCCGTTTCGCCGGGACGCGAATAGCCCCGGTATCGCGCGGGCGAATCTTGTCCCAGAACGGCCGTCTCGCTGCCGTCCATTCGCGCAATCTTGCTCTTGACCGCTTCCGGCAGGTTCGATTCGTCGAGCAGCGCAAGCTGCCAGTCGAGAATCGCGCCCGACGCTCCGGCCGCGAGACAAGCCGCGCCCGTGTGAACGCCGATGCCGCCATGGGCGAATACGGGAACGCCGACCAGCGGCAGAATCCGCTGTAGCAGGATGAACGTGGTCTCTTCGCCTACCCGGCCGCCCGCTTCGTTGCCTTTGACGACGATACCCGCCGCTCCGGCTTTCTCGGCGGCTACAGCTTCTTCGGCGGTGACGGCGGTGGCGAAAACGCGCGCTCCGGTGCGCCGCGCCCGCTCGATCGAGGGAATGGCGAATAGCCCGCCCGCGACGACAATCGTGTGCGGTTGCGGACGTCCGGCGAGCGCCTTTTCCCAAGCCTCGTCGAATTCGGATACGGCAATAGAGTACGGAGCTCCGGAAGCGGCGAGCCGGTCGAGATCCATTAAGCAAGCGGCGGCGGCGAGATACTCGAACGACGCGCCGCCCAAAAATCCGGCGGCATGCGCGGCGCCCGCCAGCGCGGCATTGGGATAGCCGGGCGGGCTGAGCGCCAGGATTTCAAAAGCGGCCCCGGGACGGGGATCCGGATTCTTCATCGATTTTCTCCTCCAACGACCGCGCCCGTTCCGGGCCACAAACTCACGGTAGCGTAGGCGTTTGGAGGCCCTGACCGGGGGCCCCGGCTGACAACCGCCCAGAAATGCGTTTATCGGCTCGACCGGGCCTTAGCGCAGTTTCCCTTCGATAAACGGAACTTCGAAAACCTTCTCGTGCATGATCGGCCCGTGGCCGAAATAGCCGCCTTCTCCGAATAGTTCGCCGTGATCCGCCGTGATCGTGATCCAGGTATCTTCGGGGACCTTGTCGAACAGCGCCTCGACCACGCGGTCCAGATACTCGACGGCCTCGATTTGGCGGTGCTGCAACTCGGCCAGCTTCTTCTCGTCGAAAAACTTGCCCTCACCCTCGCCCGAGTCGCCCGCCGTAACGTCCTCGTCCAGCCGCTTGAAAACGCCGTGCACCCCGCTAATGCGCGGCCACAGGTTCGGAGGCTCGTCCGGCAACGCGTACGGATAGTGAGTTTCGCCGACATTGAGCAAGTAGAACGAGGGCTGTTCTTCGGAAAATTTCATCTCGTTCACCATCGCCATCATGTCGTTGTGCTTCGGCATGAGTTTGTACGAATCGAAGCCGTGATTGATCAGCGTCTTCGGATTTAGCACCGGCAACGACACCATCGCGTGGGTCTTGTACCCTAAAGAATCCTTCAAGTATGAAGGAAGATTCATTTTCGGAATGAGCGACTTGAATTCGAGTTTTTCTTGTCCTAAACGGTCGGCGAATTTCAGGAAATCTTTCTTGTAATACTCGGAAGCGTATACATTCTGCGGACTTGCGTGAGGAAGAAGGCCCATTAGCAAGTTGTAATGGGATGGGGCGGTCCAGGAGGCGTAAGACCAGCGCTTCTCGATCTCTCCTAATCGTCTGATAACAGGGGTCTTCGCCGAAAGTAGCGCATCGAAGCGGCAGCTATCGAAGATAACCAAAACGAAATTATTGCCCGGCTTCCTCTGCGATGACATGAGCGATTAGTGTAACCGACTTCGGGTGTCCGGCGCCAATCAAAATTCCTTTCGATACTCCGCCGTGATTTCTATCTTGCAGGCGTTCGGCGTGGAAGTCCACGCTGTCTCAATGTATTACGTACCAGACGGTACTAGCCCACCCCTTTAAGGGTACGCTTAGCGCTTGACCGACCGCCCGAAGTCGGCTATTCTCTACCAAGTCCGGGCCGCCACCCAAGTGGCTAAGTTTAACTGGATCGTCAACTTCGGCTAGTCGCAGGACCAGACGCAAGTTTCGAAATCCCACACAGCACGATGGGATTCGACGGGATCGGTACGGCAGGCCGAGTCGCAGGCCCGCTACCGTTTCGAAATCTTTTTTTGATATTACGGATCGCCGGGTGTGTGCCTACACAGCCGCGAGCCGGTTTCGGTTCCAAAAGAACCCTGGGGGGACGCGATCAATGGCCGACGGTTACAGTCTCGTTCTTATGAGCTTTCTCGCGGGTGTACTGGTGGGTCTCACCAGTATGGGCGGAGCGGCTCTCATCACTCCCTTTCTCATTTTGGTCGTGGGTGTACGTCCTGTACTTGCTGTAGGTACCGATCTGGTTTACGGTTCCGTAACCAAGATCGTTGGGGCGGCGATGCACTGGAAACAGGGCACGGTCGATGTTGGGTTGGCGCTTCGCTTAGCCATTGGCAGCATACCCGGCGGTGTGGCGGGTGTGCTGATAATTCGTCAACTCACCGCTTCGGGGCGAAACGTCGACGAGGGTCTGCGTCACGTTTTAGGTGTTGTTTTGGTCTTAGTGGCCGCCGCCGTGTTGGCGCGGGCTTTCGACATACTGCCGCAGGGTTGTCCGGATTGGCTGCGCCGTAACGAGCGGGCGGCGACGATCGCTTGGGGTGCGTTTGTCGGACTGGCCGTCGGGTTGACCTCGGTCGGCAGTGGATCGTTGATGGTTCCCTTCTTACTCATGCTGAATCCTTTACGTCCGGCGGAAGTGGTAGGTACGGACGTGTTTCATGCGGCTCTTCTCGTAACCGCCACGGCGGCCTTGCATTCGCAGGCGGGGAATGTGGATTGGTCCTTAATTCCTCACCTGCTGTTGGGTTCGCTGCCCGGCGTGCTTCTAGGCAGTTTTCTGGCGTCCCGCGTCCCCGCGCGCGGACTCAAGATCGGCCTAAGCATGCTTTTGTTCGCGACCGGTATCAAGCTTTTCTGATGGGGACCAAGCCAATGAACGAAACCGATTGCACTTTGATCGCACCCTACGGCGGCAGGTTGGCCGAAGCGGTGGCGCGTCCCGAAGACGTTCCGGAACTGGTGCGGATGGCGAGCGAATATCCGTCCGTTCAATTGACTCAGAGGCAGGTGTGCGATCTCGATTTACTGTTGAACGGCGCCTTTTCTCCGCTCGATGCATTTCTCGGATCTCGCGACTACGCGAGCGTTCTCCGCTCCATGCGTCTGGCGGGCGGCACGCTGTTCCCGATCCCGCTGACGCTCAATGTCGCGAAGCTCGACGGTTTGGCCGAGGGCAAGCGAATCGCCCTCCGCAGTCCCAAGAACAATTTGCTCGCGTGGATGGAAATCGACGAGATTTACGAAGTCGATCTCGATGCCGAAGCGGAAGCGGTCTGCGGAACGGCGTCGGACACGCATCCGTTAGTGGCGGAAATGAAAAGCTGGGGAAGGTTCGCCCTGGCCGGAAAGCCTCATGGCGTCGAACCGCAACGGTTATTGGACTTTACGGCGATCCGGCGGACGCCGGCCGAAACCCGCGACCGGTTGCGGGCTCTCGGCCGCTCGCGCGTGGTGGCGTTTGAAACCAATCACCCCTTGCACCGGGGCCACGAAGAACTGATCGCGTCCGTGGCGGGACGTCTGGACGCTTCCGTATTGCTCGATCCCGTCGTGGGATTGAATACCTCTTGCGACGTCGATCATTTCGCGCGCATCCGAACTTATCGCGCCGTCGCCGACGGCTATCTCGATGCGCGGCGCGCGCTTTTGAATCTCGTGCCGCTCGCGTGGCGTCCGGCGAGCTTGCGGGAAACCGTGTGGCACGCGATCGTGCGCCGTAATTTCGGCGCTTCGCATATGATCGTTCCCGTCGAAATCCCGAAAGCGTCGAAGAATGGCAACGGCAACGGCCATCATGCGCCGCCGGCGCTCGAACCGCCGCCCGCCGCTAAGTTTACCGGCGAGATCGGGGTTGAGCTGGTACCGTCCGCCGAGATGGTATTTCTACCGGAGGAGCAACGCTACGTCGAGAAGCACCGGGCAAACGGAGCGAGGAAGATTTTTCCGCTTTCCGGTCCGGAAATGCGGTTGCGCTATCTGAGCCGCGGCGAGCGTCCGCCGTCCTGGTTCGCACGGCCCGAGGTGGCCGACGTATTGCGGCGCGCTTATCCCGCGTCGGTCGATCAAGGGTTCTGCCTCTGGTTTACGGGGCTGCCTTCGGCGGGGAAGAGCACGATCGCCGAAATCGTCTCCGTCATGCTGCAAGAGCGGGGCCGCCGTGTGACCTTGCTCGACGGCGACGTGGTGCGTACACACCTGTCTCGCGGGCTCGGTTTCACGCGCGAGGATCGCGATACGAACATTCTGCGAATCGGCTACGTCGCGTCGGAAATCGTGCGCCATCACGGCGTGGTGATTTGCGCCGCGGTTAGCCCCTACCGGGCCACGCGCGCCCGGGTGCGGGAACTGGTGGGCGACGGCAACTTTATCGAGATCTTCATCGACACTCCGCAGCAGGAGTGCGAGCGCCGCGACGTCAAGGGCTATTACGCCAAGGCGCGATCCGGCGAACTGCGCGGGTTTACGGGGGTCGACGATCCCTATGAAGCGCCGCTTTCGCCCGAACTGCGATTGGAAACCACGGCGGGGACCAAGGAGCAGAACGCCGTCCGCGTGATCGACTATCTCATCTCGCGCGGCCACCTGCGGCCGGCCGCCGAGGATTTGCCGCGTGTCGAAGATCTAGCGGTGTTCGCGGGCGCGGACTAAAGGTACCGCAGTCGTTGACGATCGCTCAGCGCCGCCCGGCGAGCGCCCAGTCCCGGTTCTCCGCGAAAATCCGGCGGAACTCGATGCGGTCGCGCTCGGTGCGCAGCAGGCGTTCGGCGTCGCTCGACAAATCCTGGCCGGAGGCTTTCAGCACCAGGATCAGAAAGCTGGCGAGCGCCTCGCCCGTGGTGAAATTGCAGTGCCCATAGCGGTTGGCCGGGATGTTAACGTGCAGCGCGCCGGAACCGGACGCCGTAATTTTCTGCCGGTAGAGTTGCTCGTGACGGTACGGTACCTGTTCGTCTTGGGTCGTGTGCAGCGTCACCAGCGGACGCGTCAAGACGCCGGTAGTTTGATAATTCGCCTGCATTTCGGCGACTGCGGCGGGATCGGCGGTGAAGCGCTGGACGCCCAGGTTCAAGGCGATGGGCGCACCGGTTCCCGTGTAAAACTTACCCGAATTCGTATAGGGCTGGCCGTTCAGGACGGCGACCCCGTCGTTGGTGGCGAGCACGTTGTAACGCGCCAGCGTCAGGTGTGTATTCAGGATTTCCGCGGGCGTCGTTCCGGGCGCATTGCCCGCCGCCAGAATCTGCTGCGCGATCGCCGGATTGGCGATCACCAGCGCTTCCACCGCCGGCTTGTAGACCGTATCGAAGTTATCGATCACCTCTTGCGGGATGAGAACGGCGTCGCCGGGAATCACTCCGGGGAAAAAGTAATCGAACAGCGGCCGCCAATCGCCGAACTAGTTGATTTGGAATGGGAAGTCGCCCACCGGTCCACAAGCGGCCACGCCGCCGTTATAAAGCGCCGGGTTGCCTTCCACCGACTTCGCCGTAATCAGGCCGCCTTCGGAGACACCCACCACGTAAACGCGCGTGGGATTGCCAATCTGCGTCTTGAACACCTGTACGGCGTCCGCCGTGTCGGCGATTCCTTCTTTCACGGCGAGCCCGGTCTTCGAGTAGCTCGACATGACGAAGCCGAAGCCAAGCTGGTTGATCAAACCGGGCAGCGAGGTACCGTCGGGCAGCGTCACCTGATCCTCGGGAATGCCCACCGGTTCCTGCGGGTTCTGGTAGCCGTGCGCGTAAACGGCGAGCTGGCCGCGATAGCAGGACGCCTCGGGCATGCAGATGCGATACTTCGCTCCGGAAGCTTGTACGCCGTCCTGGCAGATACTCTGGGTGCATTGCGCCGCGGCGGCGGAAGAGAAAGCGGCCGCGAGGCCGATGAGAATTACCGAGCGATGAGCGACAAGAATCGATGAGCGATGAATCCGCATAGCGAAACAAGTCTACTCGATCGGATCGCCTATTTGGACGCCCTGCGCGCGGCCGCGCTTTTGCTGGGCGTCTTGCTGCACGCGGCGTTGAGTTTCACGCCCGGCGTGCACGATTGGGCGATCGCGGATGTTCATTCGAGCCGCGCGCTTGACGCGTTCGTTTTCTGGGTGCACTTGTTCCGCATGCCGCTGTTCTTCTTTCTGGCGGGATGGTTCGGCGCACGCACCTACTTCGCGAAAGGCGAGCGCGCGTATCTCGCCGCGCGACTGCGGCGTGTGGCGGTACCGCTCCTTGTGGGTTGGATCGCGATTTTTCCATTCCTGCTCGCCGCTTGGATTTGGGCGATGAAGCGCGCGGCGCCGGAGCGTCTGCCGGAGCAGTTTGCCGCGCTACCGGTCGGCAAGCTGGTGATCGGCATTTACGTGCGCGGCATGTTGGGGGAGCGGTTCACATTAGGCCACCTGTGGTTCCTGTGGGATCTGGCGCTGCTAAGCTTGATCGCGATCGCGGCGGTTCGAGCGCCCGGGGCGAAGGCGATCGGGAGTTGGCTGGCGCGGCGGGTGGCACGCCCCGGCGGCCCGCTCTTAATCGCGCTGCCGGTGGCTGCGGTTCTGTTCTTTGCGCCGGGATGGAACGGGTTGTTTCCAGACGAGCGGGCGCTGATTCCTCCGCATTGGCCGACGCTGTTCGCCTACGGCTGCTATTTCGCGGTGGGGTGGGTGCTAGCGGGCGATTCCGAAGCCTTCGACCGGCTGACGGCGCACCGGCCGGCGCGGCTGGTCGTCGTCGCGTTCTTCACGACGCTGCTTTACGTGGCGCACTCGCGTTTGGGCGCGCAGGAACAAACCGCGGAACTATTGCACGGTTGGCGTCGCGGCTTGTTCTCGCTGAGCTACGCGTTTCTAGGCTGGCGCTGGATTTTCGCGCTGACGGCGTTGTTCCGGGCGCGTGTTAAGCGACTTAGCCGGGGAGTCCGCTACTTGGTGGCCTCGTCCTACACCGTGTATCTGGTGCATCTGCCGATCGTGGTGTTCCTGCAGACGGCGCTTTACGATCGTCCCGCGCCGTGGCCCTTCAAGTACGCGCTGATTTCGACCGCGGCCTTGGCCATCTCGCTCGCGATTTACCACGTGCTGGTTCGGCCGACGTTTCTGAATCGATGGCTGGGGGCGGGACGGCCGCAATCCGCCCCGCAGCCGGCCCAAGAACTAGCCGCGCCGTAGAACTCCATGCGCTTCGAGCAACTCCACCACGCGCACGGCGGCGAGATCGTCGTTGGCCGAAAGACCAGCATGATCGAGTTCGATGAAGCTGCCGCCCACCGTGTCCATGACGGCCTTGCGTTCCGCCTCGTTCTCTTTGTCGAGCGAGCAAATGGCGATCATGCCCGCGCGCTTTAGCGTGCGCGCTTCCGCTTGGAAGTGGCCGGCATTCTCCGATTCGGGCAGCACCGCGACTTGGCAGCCGAGATCGAAGAGCGCGCGCTCGATGCGGTAGGCGAGTTCCGGACGCCCGCTTAACCAAATCGTGGCGGGGAAGTGGCCGATGCGCGACAGACGCTCGCCCGGGGTGACGCGAACGGCGGCTTCGGGAACGCCGTTGGCCGCGACTTCGGCCAGCGCCGCCAAGCCCCCGCCTTCGGGCAGCGTTTCGCCGATCATTCCCGCCGCGACGGTGGCGTTCGAGATGGGATCGATCAAAATGAACGCGCCGGTGGTGCGGTTTTCGAGGTACGGATCGCAGAACAAGGGCCGCTTGGTTTCGACGGTCACCGAAGCGATCTCGTTCAACTCCAGACGCTCGGCGGGCGTGTGCCCCATCGTGTCGACGTTGACCCGGTAATCGATCGACCGGATTTCGGCCTGCACCAGTTGGGTGGTGTGCTTCAGCAAGTACATCTTGCCGGTCTCCCCTGCGTTGGGGTGCATCCAGACCAGCATGGCCCGCAGACGGCGCGCGACGCTGGGCCTTCGGCGAGGATCGACGAGCATGTCGCCGCGGCTTAAATCGATCTCCTGGTCGAGAACGACGGTCACCGATTGCGACGGCCGCGCCTCCGCCAGATCGCCGTCGAAACTCGGCAAAGCGGCGACTTTCGCGATGCGTCCCGAAGGCAGCGCCATTACGGCGTCGCCGGGTTTGATCGCGCCGGACGCCACCTGCCCCGCATAGCCCCGGAAATCGAGCGTTGGGCGGACGACGTACTGCACCGGAAAACGCAACTGGCCCGAATCCTGGCCTGCGATCTCGACCGTCTCGAGATATTCGAGCAGCGGCGCGCCCGTAAACCAGGGCGTGCGGGGGCTCTTTTCGACGATGTTATCGCCGTCGAGCGCGCTGATCGGGTAGTAGACGATGTCGCGGAGATTGGTTTCGCGGGCGAACGCCGCAAACTCCGCCTCGATCGACCGGAAAATCTCCTCGCGGAAATCGACCAGATCCATCTTGTTGACGGCGACCACGGCGTGCCGGATGCCGAGCAGCGAAGAGATAAACGCGTGGCGGCGCGATTGGGGCAGCACGCCTTTGCGGGCGTCGATCAGGATGATCGCCAGTTCGGCCGTGGACGCTCCGGTGGCCATGTTGCGCGTGTACTGCTCGTGGCCGGGCGTGTCGGCGATGATGAACTTGCGCCGGGCGGTGGCGAAGTAGCGGTAGGCCACATCGATGGTGATGCCTTGCTCGCGTTCCGCACGCAGACCGTCGGTGAGCAGCGAGAAATCGAAGTCGCCCGACGAGCGGTTCAGTCCCGATTTGCGGACCGCCGTCATCTGATCCTCGTAAACGCCTTTGGCCTCGTAAAGCAGCCGCCCGATGAGCGTCGATTTGCCGTCGTCGACACTTCCCGCTGTGAAGAACCGTAACAAATGAGCCGACGGCATCTAGAAATATCCCTCGCGCTTTTTGATTTCCATCGAGCCTTCCTGGTCGTGATCGATAATGCGGTTCTCGCGTTCCGAGCGACGGAACGCCACCATCTCCTCGATGATCTTGGGCATGGTGTCGGCCTCGGAGCGGATCGCACCGGTGCAATAGGTGCAGCCCAGCGAGCGCATGCGGCTCATCACTCTAACCGTCGATTCGCCGGGCCGCAACTGCATGTTGTGTTCGAGCGGAATCAGTTGCCCGTCGCGCTCGGCGAACTCGCGCTCCTTGGCGTAGTAGAGCGGCACGATCGGGATGTTTTCCAGCTCGATGTAGCGCCACACGTCCATCTCGGTCCAATTCGAAAGAGGGAAAACGCGGATGGTTTCGCCTTTATCGATACGCGCGTTGTAGAGATTCCACAACTCGGGGCGTTGATTCTTGGGGTCCCACTGGCCGTGGGAATCGCGGAAGGAATAGATGCGCTCTTTCGCGCGCGATTTTTCCTCGTCGCGGCGCGCGCCTCCGAAAGCCGCGTCGAACCCGCCCTCGCGCAGTCCGTCGAGTAGCGCCTGCGTCTTCAGCAGCGCGCAACATTTCGAAGTGCCCAACCGGAAGGGATTGGCGCCCTCGTCGATCGCTTTGCGGTTCGTGGAGACGATCAATTCCGCGCCGATCTCCCGGACGAAGCGGTCGCGGAATTCGATCATCTCGCCGAACTTGTAGGTTGTGTCGATGTGCAGTAGCGGAAACGGCAGCTTACCGGGGTAAAAGGCCTTCTGGGCAAGCCGGACCATGACCGACGAGTCCTTGCCGATCGAATACAACATGACGGGTTTGGCGAACTCCGCTACCACCTCGCGCATGATGTGGATGCTTTCGGCTTCTAGCGTCCGTAAGTGACTGGTGGAATTCTGAGTTTCGCCGCTCATCGACACTTCTCCCGTGGGGTTGTGAACTTCCTATTGTAAAAAACACTCCGGTTCTCGCGGGTGGCTACCGGGCCGCCTGCGGGAACCGGAGAGGGTACTACTCGCGGAAACTGGGTGGACTTACTTCTTGCAGCTGTCGCAGCAGCTTGCGCCGAAAGACTCGAACACCTCGCTCACGACGCGCTTCACGCGCACGCCGTCGATGCGGTCCGGCAGGTTCACGGTGCGGTTGCGGTCCGTGTAGATCACGAGCACGGCTTCCGTCGGACGGTCGTCCGCCCGGCCGACGCCGACACCCAAAACGCCCTCGTCGCGCATCAACTCGCGGTCGCGAAGTTGGCGCACGCGATTGGCGCGGGCGATTTCCGAAGCCGAAGGTCCCGCCACCGCACGCAGCGGCGCGACAGGATCGCCGACGTAGGTCAGCGCCGTTCCGACGCCCGCCGAAAGTACCGACAGAACTTCAGCCGCCGGGTTGGCGATCGTCGAGGTGCTCGAACCGGCAAACAGCAAGCCTACCGGGTTCTTCGCCGCGTCGTTGGTGAAAATCATCGATCCCGAATCGCCGCCGGCGCTAAACGCCTCTTGGCCGATCACGATTTGGTTGGTAAACGTATAGGTGGTGCTGCGCGACAGCGCGGCGCAACGGTTGGGGTAGCCGACCCGGACGGTGGTGTTGATGGACGTCACGGTGCCCGTGGTGTAGAACGTCGTGCGGCCATGCTTCTGAACGGCCTGATCGATCGCCGGAGGAGCTATTACGCTCGAAGTGGTGCCGATCACGTGCTGTTCGCCCGTGGCCGACATCGTTCCGGGAACCAGTTGCGCCGCCGCGGCGTCGACGTTGCTGGTCGAAAGGTTGCCCGCGAACGTAAAGTTGGCCACCGTTTCGCCCGCCGCGCAGCCGTTATCGATCAAGCCCGGTTGGCTGATGATTTCGCCCGGCAGCGCTTGGCCGGAGCGGCCCGCCACGTGATTGTTCGACAGGATGTACTGGTTCCCGTTCGCGCCTTGGAGTAGTCCGCCGAGCGTGCCGCTGCAGCAGAAAATCCGGGACCGGTCGCCAATGTTTCCACCCGACGAGCCGAATAATTCGGTCCGCTCCCGGGGACCCTGCGCGAAGGCCAAACCCGCGCAAACAATACCTACGAAAAGTTTCACACTTCCTCCTTGAAAAACCGAGCGATTCCGCTCCGCCTCAGAGCTTAACACTTAGACGGGGCTAGTACAATCCAAAAGGGTACTGGAACTTCTAAACCCTTGTGGAAAAAGAGATTATCCGGCTTCAATCCCCAAATGCCGAACGTGCGTTTTCCACCATCAAACGCGGGTGCCAGACGGCATTCAAACGCGGCAGAAATTCGGTGTAAATGAAATCATAACCGCGATAATTTCCGCCGTTCGGTTCACCCACGTGCCACCAGCCGGAGTCCTGCGAAATTAGGGTCTGGCCGAGGAGATTGCGGGTGGCCATCGCCCGAACGCACTGCTCGTGCCAGTTCGCCGACTTTACGTTGATGCCGTCAAACTCCACCCACGCTCCGGCTCGACCCACTTTTGCGTGGGTTTCGCGGTCCAGTTCGTTTTGCGCGTGCACCCAGACGAAGCGCCTGGCGGGAACGATGGAGGCGATGATTTCCAGTTCTTCGAGCGCCGCCGCGCCGTCGCCGGTGTGGGCGGCGATGGTGAGTCCGGTCTCTTTAGAACATAGTGCCGCCGCCCGCACCACTTTCCGGTCCAGTTCGCCAAGTGGGCCGCGATTCACGCCGATCTTAATGAACTTCGGCTTAACCCCGTCGATTCCACGAGCGTGTTCGAGAATCCAGCGTTTGGCCAGTTGCTCGGCGGTTTCCGTGCGCGCGAAATCGGGCAGATATTTGTAGTTTCCGGCGGCGTACAGGCCGGTGTTGGTCCATAAGTCGATGCCGGTGGCGTCCGAGAGTCGGCGCAGCAGGAGAGGATCGCGGCCAATGAAGTTCGGTGTGCACTCAAGCATGCGGCGGCAGCCGAGCTTGTAGATCGCGTCGAGCTTAGGTTTCGCGGCGGAGAACACCTCGTCGCGGTCGTAGCGTCCGGGCGCGATCTTGTCCGCGCCAATGAAATCGACCATTACGTGCTCGTGGACGAGCGTGGTGCCGGTGTCCGCCGCAAGCGCCGAGAGCAGAAGATCGCGGCGGGAGATCATCGCAGATACACCATCACGGGCGTCGTCGCTTTAATGCGCGATCCGGCGGGCAGCCGGATCGGCTGCCTTAGAACGTAGACTCGCGGCTTTTTTGGCGGAGCGATGACCCAGAGTAGCGGTTCCACGGTGCCGTCGGGAAGTTCGGCGGTGACCCGGGTGGCTGCGGCGGCACGTAACGCGGTTAAAGTGTGTGCGGCGGAAAGCTTTAGCGGGGCGGTTCGGGGAACGCCGCGCGGCGCGGGCGGAGCGTCGAATTGGCGTGGCTTTTCGGGCAGCAGATTTGGATCGCCTTCGGGTGCGCCGCCCTCTACCCATTCGGCGATCAAAGTGATTTCTTCCTGCGAAAGTCCGTGGTCGGGAGCGAACTCGCCAAAGCCTTTCACCGCGCCCCAAGGCGGCATGCGGCGGCGCAGAACTTCTTCCTGTATCGCTTTAGCCCAGGGCCGCGCGAGTTCGTACCTGGAGAGATCGACCGGTGCCCCCGCGTTGTGGCAGGAGAGGCACCGGGCGTAGACGATTCGGGAGATTTCTTTAGACCAAGTGAGCTTGGTCGTGATCGTGATGTGGGCGGCGGCCGGAATCGTAGCGATCGCCGCGATCAGCGCCGCCCGCATCGGACTACTGGCCCGCGCCCGCGGCTTTTTCGGGCAACGGCATCCGCTTCATCCAGGTCGCCGGAGTGTGGCGCGCGTCGATGGCAACGTCGAAAAAGCCGTACATCATCTCTTCCCAGCTTTGCTCGCCCCATTTGACCGTCGCCTTGGGATCGGGATTATAGGGGTTGTTCGGCGAGTTGTCGAAGTAGCCGATGGCTTCGAGCTTCATGCCGGGTTTGAGGACGATCGGCTGCTCGATCTTGTAGGTCAACTGCCAGTTGAAATCGTACTTGTTGACCTTCAGCAGCTTCTCGGTTTTGTCGCCGTCGACCAGATTCATCTCGAACGCCTTGCCGCGCAGATGCATATGCGGGAAGAAGCTCAGGAGCGTGGCGTCGTTCGGGACGCGCGACGCGCCCTTCACCTCGTAGTTGTCGGCGCCGGGCGGGATCGCGAACCCTTCGTTGCCCGCCGCCTGCGTGAGAATGCGCTCGGTGGGCGGCTCCTTCGAGAAGACCAAGCCGATCTTGGTCTTGTCTTCCGTCGATTTCTTGGTCGAAGTGTAGTGCATCTGGAACACCAGGTCCGCGCCGGCGGGCAGCAGTTTCGCTTGGTTCGGCTTCCAGATATCGGGCAGATTGCCGGGCGTATAGATGTGCAGAATTTCATTGCCGAACCCGCCGACATTCGCGCGCGTATTGCCTTCGGGGACATGCGGCGTGTAGGGGGCGACGTCGCGCAGCCACTTCGATTTCGGATCGCGAATGAAGACGACGATATGGTGGACGACGCTGCGGTCGCTGGGCCGCGCTTCCACCATATTCACCCACTTGTCTTCCTTAAGCCCGGTGGGGATAACGATGTACTGGTAGTCGATCTTTGAATCGGCGGGAACGGGAAACGCCTTCTCCATGCCCACCACCAGATCGGGCGTGGGGATGTTCCAGCCTTCGGTGAACGTGCGCGGTGCGCGGCGGTCCTTCGCGTCGCCTTCGGGCGCGCCCGCGTCCACCCACGCGGTGATCGTCTCGATCTCGGTCTTCGACATCGACCGGTCGTTCGAAAACTTGCCGTGAGCGGAATCGGCGAACCACGGCGGCATCTTCTTCGACGCGACGGACTGCTTGATCGCCTTCGCCCAAGGCCGCACGTCTTTGTAGCTCATGAATGCCATGGGGCCGATCTCGCCCTCCCGGTGGCAGCCCTGGCAGCGGTTCATCATGATGGGTTCGACGTCTTTGTAGAACGTCGGGGTATCGGCGGCCAGCGCCGCGAGAAACAGAAGTCCGGTCATTCGCTCTTTTTCTCCGCTCGCAAGATCTTCACCGGGTCGAGCGTCTTTGGAAACGCGACGTCGAACCAGCCGATCATCATCTCTTCCCAGCTTTGGTCTCCCCAACGCACTTCGGCCTTGGGGTCGGGATTATACGGGTTGTTGGCCGAGTTGTCGAAGTGCGCGGTGCATTCGATTCTCGTGCCTTTGGGTAACAATTTCGGCTCGGCCAGCACGTAGTAGAGCTGCCAATTGAAGTCGTATTTCGGCACGCGCAGCAGCGTTTCCGACTCGCCCGAGGGGTAGACGGCCCGGTACTCGAACGCCTTTCCGCGCAGGTGCATGTGCGGCATCATCGAGACCAATTGCGTGTCGGCGTTTAGAGTGATTTGCGAATCGACCCGGTGATTGTCGGCCTGCGGCGGGATGACGAACTTCGAAGTGAGCGCCGCGAGCGTCATCACGCGCTCGGCGGGCGGCTCTTTCGAAAAAATCAGTCCGATGCGCGACCGGTCGGTGGCCGCCTTTCCGTTCGACGTGTAGTGAAGCTGCAGGACGATGTCCGTTCCCGCGCGCACCAGCTTCGCTTGGTCTCGAGTAAACGAACTCGGCTGGATGCCGGGCGCGTAGCCGATCAGAAGTTCGGAAGCGGCTTCGCCCTGGTTCTCGCCTTTCTTGGGGATGAAGGGCACGCCCTTCTCGCGACCGGCGAACCATTTCGATCCCGGCGGCCGCAGAAACGCGATGATGTGGTGCGTCACGGCCCGATTCCCCGGGCGCGCTTCCGCCGCCGCGACCCACTTATCTTCGGTAAAGCCGGTGGGGATGATTACGTAGGTGTACTCGATAGTCCCGGTGGCGGGGACTTCAACCGCGGCGGGCATCTCGATTTCCAGATCGGGCTTACCGATCGCCCAACCTTCCACGAAAGCTTTCGCCGGAGGAGCGTCCTTCGGATCGCCGGCGGGAGCGCCCGAGTCCGCCCAAGCGGTTAACGTGGCGATATCCGCCGCCGTCATCGTGCGGTCGTTATGGAATTTGCCGATTCCAGCTTCGGCTAGCCAAGGGGGCATCCGTTTCGCTGCGACGGCCTGCTTAATCGCTTTCGCCCACGGGCGGGTTTGCTCGTAGGTGAGAAGCGCCATCGGAGCCGCCTCGCCGGGCCGATGACAACTTTGGCAATTCCGCTGCAAAACGGGCGCGACATCCTTGTAGAACGTCGGCGCCGCCGCCAGAAAAGCGAAAACGGCGAACGGCATGAGTTATACCTCTAACTTCAATTTACTCGATGGCGCCGCTCGTGGTTTCGGGCTTTTTCGGCGGGCGCATCAACTCCATCGGATCTTTCTTCGCGTCGAAGGAGACGGAAAAGAACCCGATCATCATTTCTTCCCAGCTTTGGTCGCCCCACCGGACTTCTTTCTTGGGATCCGGGTTATAGCGGTTATTCGCCGAGTTGTCGAACCACGCCGTGGCCTCGATCTTCGATCCGCGGGTCAAGGCGATCGGCTCCGGAAGAATGTAGCTTAGCTGCCAGTTAAAGTCCCAGCGCATCCGCAAAAGGTCCGATTTCGTGCCGTCCGGCTGCGCGAGGCGCATCTCGAACGCCTTGCCGCGATTGTGCATGTGAGGAATCAGCGAGAGTAGTTTCGCTTCGCCATGAAGGGTCATCGACGCGTCCACCTGGTGGTTGTCCGCGCCCGGAGGTATGGCGAAACGAGGATTGAACGCGGCGAGCGTCATGACTCGCTCTTTGGGCGGCTCTTTGGCGAATACCAATCCGATTTTCGATTTGTCTTCGCCGGGCGTTCCATTCGCGGTGTAGTGAAGCTGCAGAATTAGATCGGACCCGGCGGGGATCAGTTTCGCCTGGCCGGGCAGCATCACTTCCGCCATCGCGCCCGGCGCATAGCCGATCAGAAATTCGGCTCCGAATAGTCCTTGCGGCGCTTGCCGCTGCCCGGGCTGCTTGGGAAGTTGATCCGGGGTGAAAATCTTTCCCGGCTCGGCCCCGGCGAGCCACTTCGATCCCGGCTCCCGCACGAACGCGATGATGTGGTGGTTGACGGCGCGATTTCCGGGACGAGCTTCCGCCGCCGTTACCCACTTGTCTTCCGTAAATTCAGTAGGAAGAACGACATACTGATAAACGATCTCGCCCGACGCCGGTACGTGGAAGGCTTGGGGCATCTCGAAAATCTGGTCCGGCTTGCCAATCCGCCACCCTTCGGAGAAAGTCAACGGTGGGGGCGCATCCTTTACGTCGCCCTCCGGCGCGCCTTGGTCGGCCCAGGCGGCGAGAGCCGCGATCTCGGCGGAAGTCATGGTCGGATCGTTATGAAACTTCTTCCCGAAACCGGCTTCGGCGAACCACGGCGGCATTCTTTTCGCGGCTACCGCTTGTTTGATCGCCTTCGCCCAGGGGCGCGCTTCTTTGTAGGTGAGCAGCGACATGGGCGCGGCTTCGCCCGGACGGTGGCAGCTTTGGCAGTTGCGCTGGAGAACCGGCGCGACATCCTTATGAAATGTGACCTTTTCCGTACCTGCGGCCTGAAGTCTGGCTCCCAAAATACCGATGGTAAAGACTGAAATGGCGATGGCGCGCATAAATCCCCTCGTTCAACTATACGGCGATCGACGGGGTCGCGATCCTCAAATTTTCCTAAACTTCGCCTCAGGCTTAAACTTCTTCTCACTGTGGGACGATACGGCTAGCTGAGGGCGAGGTCCCTCATTTATGCAGATTAACGATTCCAATCTCAACCGGATTTCGACGCCTTACACGGGTGCGGCGGAAACGCTCCCCGGCAAGGCGGCCGCCCGTCCCGAACGGCGCGAAGGGGATGGCGCGGGGGACGGAGTCCAGATTTCCGATCTGGGCAATCTTTTGAATGGCTTACAGAGCGATTCGACGGTCCGCGAGCAGCGCATCGCCGAACTGCGCGAGCTGTACCTGGGCGGTAACTACCAAGTGGACTCGGCGAAAGTAGCCGCGGCCATCGTCGACGACGCCTTGCTCGGATAACTTCTTGAACACACTCGCAGAATCCGCCTCTCAGATCCGCCGCCTCCTAGAGCGTAAACCGCTCAGCGGGGTGGAACGGGCGGTTCGCGAGTTGGAGCTTCTGGCCGGAGAGCTATTGGAGCGCCCAACTCCCGAAGGGCTTCCCCTCCTTCGCGACGAACTGCGGGCTTTAGGTCCGGTGCTCGCTCAAGGGGCCGCACTGGTGGGGCTGGAGAGCGCTACTCCCGTATCGGGTATGCATCTGGACGTGCGGGGCTAGTTTCTATGGGCAGCCTCTTTTCCGCCCTAAACAACGCGGCCGAAACGCTCCGGACTTACGAGCGAGCGCTCACCACATCCCAAAACAACGTCTCGAACGCTTCTACGCCCGGATTCGCCAAACAACGGGCGTCGTTCGTCGCCAAGAGATTCGAGCCGGACCGGGGTATCCTGGGCGGCGTCGAGTGGGGGCCTTCGATCTCGACGCGCGACTTTCGCGCCGAGGCCAACGTTTGGCGACAGAGCGACAAACTCGGATTCCAGACCCAACGCAGGCAGGATTTGACGGCCGTGGAATCGCTTGCGACCGTCGCCGCCGGGGAGGGGATTCCGGGCGCGCTCGACCGGCTGTTTCAGTCCTTCTCGCAACTCTCCGTTTCCCCGAACGACGGCTCGGCGCGGCAGACGGTCTTAGACCGCGCCGGAGAACTCGCGGCGGAATTCAACCGGACTGCGCAAGGCTTCGCCGCCGCGGAGGTGGACGCCGACCGCCAGTTGCATAGCGCCGTGGCGCGCGTAAACCAACTCGGCGCACGGATCGCGGATCTGAACGCGTCGCGCCGCGCCAGCTTTTCGGGCCAAGTCGACACCGGTACCGACGCCGCTCTGCACCAGACACTCGAAGAGTTATCCCAGTACGTGAACTACACGGCGGTGGAAGCCGACGACGGCACGATCAGCGTATTTCTGGGCGGTCAGTCGCTGTTCGTCATCGGCGTGAACGCGTACGCGGTGCAAGCCGACACCTCGGGCGGTTCGGCCCAGGTGCTGTCGGCGGGTGGGGACGCGATCACGCAGTATCTGAATTCCGGTCAAATCGGCGCTTTGACCGGTTTGCGCAACACGACGCTGCCGGGTTATCGCGCGCAATTAAATGCGCTTGCGCAATCGACGGCGGACGCCATAAACGGTCAATTGAGTTTGGGCCTGGACGCCAATGGATTGACCCCAACGGTGAACTTGTTTAGCTACACGCCGGGTTCGGCGGCGCAAACGCTGACAGTGACGCCGGGATTCACGACCGGGCAACTGGCCGCCGCCGAAGCGGGAGCGCCGGGCGGCAACGGCAATGCGATCGCGCTTGCCAATCTCGCCACCGCCAACATCGTGAACGGCCGCACGCTGTCGAGCGCCTACGCCGATCTGGCCTCGACGATCGGGCGGGATCTCGAATCGGCGGCGCTTGGCGAAGCCACCGCGCAATCGCTGGTGACGCAGGCGCAAAGTTATCGCGAGGAAATTTCCGGCGTATCGCTCGACGAGGAAGCCGCATTGATGGTGCAGTACCAGCGGTCGTATCAGGCGGCCGCCCAGTTATTCCAGATCGCGAGCGAACTCACCGAGACGTTGATCAACTTGGGACGGTAACGGCATGAACTCGACGCTCCCCGTAAGCGACCGGCGGTTTCTCATCGCCCTCGAATCGATTTCGCAGCGCATGGCGAAGGCGCAAACGCAGATATCGAGCGGACTGCGGATCGCGAAACCTTCCGACGCGCCGGACGAAGTCTCGAACCTGCTCACCGCGCGCGCGGAACTCGAACGGGTGAAAGGCATCGAGTCGAACCTTGGCCGCATCAAGTCCGAGACCGACGCCGCCGAGCAATCGCTGGCTAACTCCGTGCAGGCGATCGAGCGGCTGCGTACGCTGGCCGCGCAGACGGTAAATGGAACTCAGACCGCGGAATCCAGGGCGCAAGCCGCCACCGAAGCGGCGAATCTAATCCAGCAATTGACCGTGCAGGCGAATAGCTTTGTCGGCGGGCGCTACCTGTTTGCGGGCGACGCGGACGGCACGCAGCCTTACACCTTCGACGACGGTCCGCCGCTTACCGTAAGCGCTTACGCGGGTTCCGCAGCCACACGCCGCGCGCTGCACCCCGCGGGCGATACGTTCCCGATCGGCCTCGCCGGCGACACGATTTTTTCGAGCGCGACCGCGGGAGCCAACGCCATCGATACCGCCGTGGCCTTTCACGCGGCTCTGCTCGCCAACGACGAAGCGGGGATTACGACGGCGTTGATGGATTTGACGACCGTTGGCACGCACATGAACGACATGCTCGCCTATTACGGCGGCGTGCAAAACCGCGTGGCCGG
The DNA here is from genome assembly GCA_033763835.1 of Bryobacteraceae bacterium. GTDB lineage: Bacteria > Acidobacteriota > Terriglobia > Bryobacterales > Bryobacteraceae > JAPKYZ01. Next base: position 157,497 of record JANRJS010000038.1, read on the forward strand.
CGCGATCGATTTCGCGAGCCAGGCGCGAGTTCGGCTGGAAACGGAAATCAGCTCGATCGCCGACGCCGACTACACCGCGGCGATCGTCGAACTGGAGCAGGCGCAGTTTTCCCAAGAAGCGGCGTTGCAGTCGAAGTCCTACACGCCGCGCACGAGCCTGTTCGACTATTTGCGGTAGCCTTACCGCGGGACAACCGCGCGCACTTCGCGGCCCGAGCGCAAATCGCGGCGCGTCACTTCCCAGGCGTTCTCCACCGGGATTACTTGCGTCACCGGCCACCGCATGCCGCGCGCTCGGGCGAATTCCGCCGTCTGTTCGAACTTCTCGATCGCGGCTCGTTCTTCGGGTGGGTAGTACGTTTCGCCCGCTTCGGGATCGAATTGCGACCACAATTCGACCGGTACTTCCTGAATCAACGCGGGCGTCTCGACCAATCCGCGGAAGGCCAGCGGGTTCCACGCATCGGGAATTGCGGCGACGCGCTTCGGGGCGCGGCCTTCATAGACGCGCGCTTCGAGCGTCGCGATCGCGCGTGTGTGGCAAACGTAGCGCACTCCACACCAAATCGCGATCAATCCCAGGCCCACGACCCAAGGCGCGCTGGAACTCCGCCGAGGCGCACCGATCTCGGAGCCGACCAATCGCGAGAGAAGCGGCGCGGCGACACACAAGAACGCGATGACGCCGATCCATGGGTCGGGGACGGGGAACGGGTCGAGCGCGGCGGGAAGATCCATCAGCGATAAGTGTCGGGCATCAGGAGCGACAGCGCATCGGGGACGATTTCGATCCGCGCCGGAGTGTGCCCGGCCGCCTCTCCGTCGATCTGCGCCGGCCCCGCGCCCGGGAACTCCACCGAGGTCGCGCGGCGTAGAGTGACGCCGGGCATCCGGTCCAATCGCTTGAGCAGGACACCCGTGAAGTAGCGGAGGTATTGGAACGCCCAAGCGCCTTCGAAAAGCACGACTTCAAACTCCGGCTCGTGCAACCGGACCGTGGGCGCGATTTCAAGATCGCCGCCGTAGTTGCGAACTCGCGAAGCGAGCGCGAAAGAAGCGCGGTATGTTTCGCCGCCGATCCTTACCTCAAACTCGGGCAGGCGGCGGAGGACGCTCGAAAATCCGCCGATCCAGTAAGCCGCTTTGCCGAGGTGCCGCTTAATCGTGGGATTCAGCGTGTGCACAATTTGCGCGTCCAATCCCACGCCCGCCATCAGAAGGAAATACTTGGGCGTCTGATTCGCGGCGGCATATTGCGCAACGGCGATCCGGCGGGGTTTCAACTCCAAAAGGCGGGTTGCCGACCGGCGCACCCGGGTACCGAGCCCAAGTTCGACGCTCAAGACGTTTGCGGTTCCCCCGGGGAGAATCCCCAACGGCGTTCGGCTGCCGATCATGCCATTGGCGACTTCGTGAATCGTGCCGTCGCCGCCAAAGGCGACAATGCGTTCCGCGCGATGTTCGATCGCCTCTTTGGCCAGATCGGCGGCCATGCCCGGGCCGGTGGTCGGCATCGCGCGGACGTCCTTCCCCAACCGGTTCACAACCGCTTCGAGCAACCAAGGATCGCGCCGCAGGCGTCCCGCGTAGGGATTGTAGATCAGGGCCGTCCGATACAATCACCCTTTATACCGTGCTGGATTCCGATCCACCCGCGCAAAACGGACGGGACGCTGGTGGCGTCCAGCCTGTGCGCTCCGCCGATTCCGACCTCACCGCGCACAACGGACTGGACGCTCGTAGCGTTCAGCCTGTGCGCTCTTCGAGCCCTCCCGCCCGCGCGTCGGCCTTGCGTGAAGAACTCCGGCGGCACGAGCGTCTGTACTACGTCCTCGACCGGCCGGAAATCGCCGACGCCGAGTACGACGCGCTAATGCGCGAGTTACAGGCGATCGAGCGCGAATACCCGGAATTGCGCACGCCCGATTCTCCGACACAACGCGTGGGCGGCGCGCCGCGCGAAGGCTTCGTCAAGGTGAAGCATTCGACGTCGATGCTGTCGCTCGACAACGCGCTGAACGAAGGCGAACTCCGCGATTTCGACCGGCGCGTTCGGGAGTTACTCGGCGGCGAGCCTTACGAGTACGTGGCGGAGTTGAAGCTCGACGGGCTGTCGATGGCGGCGCACTATCGCGGCGGGCGCTTGGAGCGGGCGGTGACGCGCGGCGACGGAGAAGTCGGCGAGGACGTGACGGAAAACGCGCGGACGATCCGGTCGCTCCCGCTGCTCGCGGGGAAGGACGATTTCGAAGTTCGCGGCGAAGTGGTGATGCCGAACGCGGCGTTCGCGAAGTTGAACGTGGACCGGGAGGAGGCGGGGTTGCCCCGTTACGCGAATCCGCGGAACTCGGCGGCGGGCTCGCTGCGCGTGCTCGATCCGGCGATCACGGCGTCCCGGCAACTCGATTTCTACGCCTATTTTCTACTTAAGGACGGCGATTTCGAGTTGCTCAGCCACTGGGAATCTTTGGATGAGTTAGCAACCCGGGGCTTTAAGGTGAATCCGGCGCGGCGTAAGTGCGCGGGAGTCGCCGAGTTACTGGAATTCATCGCCGAATGGGACGCGAAACGCGACAACTTACCGTACGAAATCGACGGCGTGGTGGCGAAAGTCGATTCGGTCGCGCAACAGAGGCGATTAGGTTGGACGGCGAAGGCTCCCCGATGGGCCGTCGCGTTTAAGTATCCGGCGCGGCGCGCGGTAACCACACTCGAAGACATTCTGGTGCAAGTGGGGCGGACCGGCGTGTTGACTCCCGTAGCTGCGCTCTCGCCCGTGGCCGTCGGCGGAGTGACGGTGTCGCGCGCGACGCTGCACAACGAAGACGAGATTGCGCGCTTGGGCTTGACGATCGGAGCGAACGTCGAGATCGAGCGATCGGGCGACGTGATTCCGAAAGTCGTACGCGTCGTCGAGCCAGGGTCGCGCGAATGGAAACTACCCGCGGTGTGTCCCGTGTGTGGATCGGCGGTGCGGCGCGCGGAAGGCGAAGTCGCTACCCGCTGCGAGAACCTGGATTGCCCCGCGCGGCTAAAGGGTTCGATTCGCTTTTTCGCGTCGCGCGTCGCGATGGATATCGACGGCATGGGCGAAGCGCTAGTGGAGCAACTCGTGGAGCGCGGATTGGTGAAAAGCGTCGCCGACATCTTCGATCTCACCGCGGCGCAGTTGGCGAATTTGGAGCGGATGGCCGAAAAATCCGCCGCCAACGTGTACGAAGCGATTCAAGCGGCGCGCTCGCGGCCTTTGTGGCGCTGGATTACGGGGCTCGGCATTCCGATGGTCGGCGAGCGGACGGCGCAAATCCTTGCGCGAACGTTCGGATCGATGAAAGCGATTCGAGAAGCGGACGAAGACGCGCTTAAGACAGCCGAGGAGATCGGCCCGCGAGTAGCCGCTTCAATTCGCGCGTTCGTCGAACGCAACGGGCATTTACTTGACCGTCTCGAATTTCCCGAAGCGGAGCGGGTAACTCCCGGCGGCAAGTTGCTCGGAAAAACCTTTGTACTCACGGGAACATTGCCGAATTTAACTCGCGAAGAGGCGAAGGAACTGATCGAAAGCGCGGGCGGTAAGGTGGCGGGATCGGTGAGTAAGAAGACGAGTTTCGTGGTCGCGGGCGAAGACGCAGGTTCGAAGTTAGAAAAAGCCCGCGCCTTAGGCGTGCCAGTTGTCGACGAAGCTTGGTTGAAGGATGCCCTCGCTTGAAAGGGCTGGTCGCCACGTTGGTCGGTTGGGGACCGCTGGGCGTGCTGCTTTTGGCGGCGCTGGACTCTTCGGGTATCCCGCTGCCGGGCGGCGTGGATGCGACGTTGCTACTCGTCTCGGTGCTGCGGCCGGATGTGGCGTGGTGGGCCGCGCTCGCGGCGATCGGCGGTTCGCTGATCGGCAACTGGATTCTGTTTTCGCTAGCGCGCAAAGGCGGCGAAGCGTATCTCGATCGACATACGCGCTCCGGCAATGGCTTGCGGCTGAAGAACTGGTTCCGGCGATACGGCTTAGTGACCGTCTTCGTTCCGGCGCTTTTAGTGATTCCGATGCCGATGAAGATTCCCGTGTTTTGCACGGCGGTGTTCGGTGTATCGAGAGCTAAGTTTCTCGCGGTCGTCGCCGCCGCGAGAATTCCGAGATACCTCGCGCTGGCGTGGTTGGGGCAACAGCTTGGTCCCGACGCGGGGGGATGGTTGAAGGCGCACACATGGCACTTACTCGCGTTTGCCGCCGCGCTGTTCGCGGGATTGTTCGTTCTGATTCGTCTGAACGACCGGGGTAAAGTGACTGCATGACGCGCCGGAAATTACTGACGGTCGCTTCGGCTTCTCCGTTCATTGCCGCCGCCTCGCCGCATACGGAAATCGCCATCGACGCAGTGCGGAGTTGGTACGAAGACTTTCTGTATCGCGCGCCATACCAATTCGGCGGCAAAACGGTGGATCGTGTCACGCTGCTCAACGTCGAAGTGACGGTCAAGACCCGCGATGGGCGGCGGCAAACGGGCTTTGGATCGATGTCGATGGGCAATATCTGGGCGTATCCGGGTAAGCCTTACGACCAAACGCTGGGCGAGATGAAGGCGCTCGCCGGAAAGGTCGAGAAGATCCTTGCGGGTTACGCGGAGTACGGCCATCCGATCGATCTTGGAGTATCGCTTGAACCCGAATACTTGAAAGCGACTTCGACAATGCCCAAGCTCGCGGCGCTCGTGACCGCCAGTCCGTTCGACGCGGCGGTGCACGACGCCTACGGCAAGCTACTGGGTCGTAGCGTTTGGCAATGCTATGGACCCGATTGTTTGCGCCGCGACTTGGGCGCTTACTTAGGTTCCGATTTCAAAGGCGAGCGGTTGGACCGGTACTTACTCGCGAAGCCAAGGCCGAAACTCGCCATGTTTCACTCGGTGGGCGCGGCGGATGCGATCGAGCCGGGCGATGTGAAGGCGCGGCTGAACGACGGCTTGCCCGAGACGCTCGGCGAATGGATTCGGTACAACGGGCTGACTCATCTCAAGATTAAGTTAAACGGTGGCAACATGGCGGCGGATGTCGAACGCGTCGTCCGCATCGACCGTGTGGCGGGCGACAAGATTTATTGTCTTGACTTCAATGAGAATTGCCCGAACGTAAGTTACTTTCTCGAGTTTCTCAAGCAGGTCAAAGCGCGCGCACCGAAGTTATTCGACAAGGTGCAATACGTCGAGCAGCCCACGCGCCGCGACTTACAAGCCGACCGCGCGAACGTCATGCACGAAGCGGCGAAGCTGCGCCCGGTGGTCATTGACGAGTCGCTGGTCGATCTAGAATCGCTGCTGCTTTCGCGGGAGATGGGGTATACGGGCGTCGCGCTCAAAGCTTGCAAAGGACAGACGCAGGCGGTGCTAATGGCCGCCGCCGCGCAAAAGTACAAGATGTTCCTCTGCGTGCAGGACCTTACTTGCCCCGGCGCGTCGCTGGTGCATTCGGTATCGCTCGCCGCGCACGTTCCAGGAGTGGCGGGGATCGAGGCTAACGCTCGCCAGTACGTTCCGGCGGCGAACCAACCGTGGGTTGCGAAGTTCCCGGGAGTCTTTAGCGTGAAGGACGGTTCGATGCGGACTGGCTCGCTCACCGGTCCGGGGTTGGGCGTGACGCCGCGTTAGCTTCGCAGACCGGCGAGCGCTTCTTCGATCTCAACTTGTGCAGGGCGGCGCAGAGGAACGCGAGGCAGGCGCGGCGGACCGCCGTAGTAGCCGGTCAATTCCATCGCATACTTCAACCCGGCGATGCCATACTTCGCGACCGCCGCTTCTACCGGAGCCAACCGAGCGCGCCAGTCTGCGGCGGCATCGAGTTCCCGAGTGCGCTCGGCGTCGAAGATCGTGAGATAGGCGTAAGGCAGCGCGTTCGCGAGCGGCGGAGCGTCAATTGCAACTACCGGCACCCTGTCGGCAATACAGCCGCGATAGAGCTTGTCTTCCTCGGAACCGGCAGGCCAAGGAGACTCTGTTTGAATCGCCTGCGCGCCGCGAGCGACTAACTCGACGGCTAATTCAACAGCCACTTTGACTGCGGGGAGACCAACCACGGCGACTTTGGGGCGATCGGCCTGGACCAAGTCGAAGAGATCGATTAACTCGGCTGGAGAGAGCAGGGTGCCTTCGCCAGTCGACGATCCGATCAGAAATCCAGTGACTTTCGTGAGGGAAAGGCGAGAAACGTTGTGGGCGACCTTGGCGCGGTAAATCCCACCGGAGAAATCAAAGGGGGTCGTGAGCGGGACCCACACCCCCTTCGAGAGCATGAACTGGTTAGCCAACCTTGACGAACGTGAACAACGCCAGAGACTCGATGAACGCGAGACCTAGCAGCAGCAGAATACGGATCGCGCCTGCCGCGCCAGGGTTGCGCGCTACGCCTTCCGCCGCCGCCGCGATCGCCTTGCCCTGGCCCAGGGCGCAGAGACCGGAGGCGATTGCCATCGCGAACGCGGGAACCAGCAGGCCGGTACCGGAGGGCTGCGCGCCCGCCGCTTCCTGCGCGAACATCGGAGCCGCGATCAGCAAAAGCATCGCGAGCAACATTACGGACTTCAACTTCATTTCGGTGACTCCTTTAAGTCGAGTTTCACTGGATTGTCAGAGGTGGTTCCTTCGGTACGTTGGGACGCCCGGGGCTCACTTGAAAATTAGTGCGCTTCTTCGTGGGCGACCGCCTCACCCACATAGGCCATGGTGAGAACCATGAAAATAAATGCCTGCAATAAACTCACAAAAGTGTGCAATCCCATGAAAACAACCGGGACCAATAGAGGAACCAGAGCCAGGAATCCCAACGTCACCTGCTCGCCCGCGAGCATGTTGGCGTAGAGACGAATGGTGAGCGACATCGGCCGGATCAGATGGCTAATGATCTCGAGCGGAAACATGAACCAGGAAAGCCACCAGATCGGTCCGGCGAAATGCTTCAGGTAACCGAGGCCGTTCGTCGAAAATCCCCAGATGTTGTAGTAGAGAAACGTCGCGATCGCGCAGCCCAGCGGCACCATCGGGAACATCGTCGGCGATTCGAACGCCGGTACGATCCCGATCAAGTTCATCATCACGATGAACAGAAATACGGTGCCCGTGTAGACGACATGCTTTTTGCCGTCGTGGTGGCCGATGACGTCGATGGCTTGCTGCTTGACGAAACCGTAAAGCCCTTCGAAAGTGTGCTGTAGGCCGCCGGGTTTGTCCATCGACAGTCCCGCGCGGACCACGGTGGCGAGGGCCATTATGACCAGGGCCACGAAAATTTGCGTGGCCATCCAATCGGCCCAAGGGTGCGCCGGATCGTGCGCGGGTTTGCCCACCGCGTTCAAAAGTGCGTTCGCCGGACTGGCCAGCGTCTGGTTCAATAGCCCCGTGAACCAGGATTCATGATGAGGATGTGCGTGCGCGGCTAGCATGAAAGGCGTCGTAGAGAGCGATCGCGAGAATCGCCAGGACCGGCGTCGCGACCCCTAAAGCGAGAGCGGCGCGATCTACCTCGTACTTCTGTAGGATAGCATAAAGCAGCCACCCGGCGATCAGCAGGCGCGTCGCAATCAATAGAAACGAAAGCGGATTCGGTTTTTGGCCGGTGATCGCGGCGGTCAGCCGGGTGAGCACCCAGAGACTGGCGGAGGCTATTAGCGCGCCCGTCGCAAATCCGATCAAGCGCGCTCGCCCGTCCACGAAAAAGAACGCGGCCACACCCAGCAAAACCAGCCCTACCTGCGCGATGGCTACCCTCTTGAGCACTTGTTTAGACCGCGCACAGCGGACTGGACGCTAGTGGCGCCCAGCCTGTGCGCTCTCCTCATTACTTCTTCTCGATCCGCTTCGCTTGGCGCAACACTTCGTACAAGCCTGCTGCAAAACCCACCATCATGCCCGTCGTCGCCCAATAGTTGGTGCCGTACTTTTGGTCCGCCCAATCGCCCAACCACCACAGCGCCCACATAGCGGCGGGGATCACGAATACCAATCCCATGTACGCGCCAGCCTTGGCCATCGGGGTCATCGGAAATTCGCCTCGCTAAACCGGCTTGTAAAGACGCCGCACCAGCCGCGGGTTCAGCTCGCCCAGATTCTTGCAACCCGCTAGCGCGAGCGACAACTTGAATTCGGCGGCAAGCATTTCAAGCACGCGTTCGACGCCCGGCTGACCGAGCGCTCCCAATCCCCACAGCGGCGCGCGTCCCACCAGCACCGCTTTCGCGCCCAGCGCCAGCGCTTTCACGATATCGGAGCCTCGCCGGATTCCACCATCCATCAGCACCGGTACGCGTCCGTTCACCGCTTGGGCGACTTCGGGTAGCGCGTCCAGAGTCGCGATCACGCCGTCGAGCTGCCGCCCGCCGTGATTCGACACGACGATGCCGTCCGCGCCGTTCTGCACCGCCAAAGCCGCATCTTCGGGCGCAACGATGCCTTTCAGTATCACGGGCATCTTCGACGCGCTCTTCACCCACTCGATCTGCTCCCAGGTCATGCCCGGCACGTGCGGTTGCCACATAGCGGGCTTGGCGGGATTGCGCGGCGGGCGGGGCGGATCGTTCGGCCCGGGCACTCCCGTCTGCATGTAGCCGTAATCGAACCGGTTGCGATTATTGCGGTCGCGATTCGATTGGTACTGGTTATCCACCGTGATCGTGACGCCCTTGCAGCCGCGATCCTCGATCCGCTTGACGAAGCTTTGGGCCGTCGGTTTGTTGCGGAATCCCGTGCCGTTGGTCCACCAGGTGAGCGGCTCGCCGTTTTCGAGCAGCCGCTCCGCACCGCCTCCCGAGATGAAGATCGTTTTGGTCGCGACCGCCGCCTTGGCGACAAGCTCGTCGGCGTCCTTGATGACGAGATTCTTGCCGCCGGTGGGCGCGATCAGGATCGGCGAATGGAGCGCTTGTCCAAACAGTGTGAGCGACGTATCCACTTGCGAGACGTCGGTCATCACGCGCGGCACGAGAAACGCTCGCTCGAACGCCTCCCGGTTGGCCCGCAACGTCTTCTCGTCCTCGACGCCGCCGGCGATGAAATCGTAAGCCAGCTTGTGGAGCTTCTTCTTCGCGAGCTCCTCGAATTCGTGGACGTTCACCGGACCGTCGAGCGAATCCGGAATGTCGGCGGCGGCGAGCGGCGAAGCGGCGGCCCAGGCGAGCAAGCGGCGGCGGGTCGTCATCGTGGGCCAATTATATCGGGGCACACGTCATTCCAACTCGGTGCGGAAATATGCCAGATAGCTGGACCGGTCGCCATCCGTTCGCGCTAGCATAACGGGCAGCTATGCTCCAGGTCGCGATTCAGCAAGAGCCGTTCGACGCGGTGGTGGTAGGTTCCGGCGCTACCGGCGGGTGGGCCGCCAAAAAGCTAACCGAAGCGGGAATGCGCGTGGCGTTGCTCGAAGCGGGCGCGAAGACCACCGAGAAGGATTTTAGCGAGCACACGCAGCCGTGGCAGTTGCCGTATCTCGGCATGTCGCCCAAGCTGGCGAAGGATCGCGAAATCCAGTCGAAGTGCTACGCCTGCACGGAGCATAACTCCAAGTGGTTCGTCAGCGACATCGAGAATCCCTACACGCAAGAGAAGCCGTTCTGGTGGATCCGGCAGCGCGCGCTCGGGGGCCGAAGCCTGAGTTGGGGGCGGCAAAGCTATCGCATGTCCGATCTCGATTTCAAGGCCGCTTCGCATGACGGTTACGACGTCGATTGGCCGGTGAGCTACGCCGAAATGGTGCCGTACTACGAAGAGGTCGAGAAGTACGTCGGCATCAGCGGTCGCGCCGAGAACTTGCCGCAACTGCCAGATTCGATCTTCATGCCGCCGATGGAGATGACTTGCGGCGAGGAAATTCTGCGCGACAAGGTGAAGGCGAAGTACGGGCGCACCGTGACCATCGGCCGGGCCGCGATCCTGACTCGCGATCACAACGGCCGAAAGGCGTGCCACTATTGCGGACCGTGCGAACGCGGCTGCATCACCTATTCCTACTTTTCGAGTCCGTTCACGACCATCAAGGACGCGCTAGCCACCGGCAGGCTGACCTTAATCACCGACGCGGTCGCCGCGAAAATCGCGATGAAGGACGGCAAAGCGGCGGGCGTCGAATACTTCGACCGGACTACGCGCGCACCGCGCGACGTAAAGGCGAAGGTCGTCATTCTATGCGCCTCGACACTCGAATCGACGCGGCTAATGCTGAACTCGAACATCGCGAATTCGTCGGACGCGCTGGGACGCTATCTGATGGATCACATCTACCAGGGTGGGGCCAGCGGAACGATGCCAATGGTGGAAGCGAAGCCTTGGGCCGGACCGCCGCGCCGCCCGAACGGCATCTACATCCCCCGGTTCCGCAACGTGACGGAGAAGATGACCAACGGGTTCATTCGCGGCTACGGATATCAAGGCGGATCGCAACCGGGCTTCAATTTCGGCGCGAAGGGCTTTGGCGCGGATTACAAGGAAGCCGTACGCGAGGGCGTCTACGGAATCTCGATCGGCTTGTGGGGCGAGTGTCTGGCGCGCAAGGAAAACCGGGTTGAGATCGACAAATCGCGAACCGACGCCTGGGGCATCCCCGTGCTCAAAGTCTCGATGGAGTGGGGCGATAACGAAAAGAAGATGTGGCGCGACGGTGTGGCGCAGGCGGGCGAAATGCTCGAAGCGGCAGGCGCGAAAGATGTTCGCACCGCCGCCGACGGCCGCTGGTCCGTACCGGGGTTCTGTATTCACGAAGTCGGCACGGCGCGCATGGGAGCGGACGCGAAATCGAGCGTCCTCAACAAGTGGTGCCAGAGCTGGGACGTCGAAAATCTGTTCTGCACCGACGGCGCGGCCTGGGTGTCGATCGGCTGCCAGAATCCGACCCTGACGATGATGGCGCTTACGGTTCGAACCTGCGATTACATCGTGCGCGAGTACGCGAAGAAAGCGGCCTAGTTCGCCCCGCGTGATAGACTCCCGGCCAATGGGCATTGGGATGAAACGTTCAATCTTTGCGCTTTTGGCCGCCTCGGCGCTCTATGCGCAATCGCAAAGCGGAACCATCGTCGGCACGGTGAGCGATCAGGCGGGCGCGGTGATCGGCGCCGCCGAAGTCCGGCTAACGAACGAGGCCAACGGCTTCGTTCGCACGGTCGTCACGAACGAATCGGGACAATACGTCGCCTCGTCCGTACCCACCGGCAGTTACTCGATCCAAGTGGCGCAGCCCGGTTTCCGCAAGTTGGTGCGGAGCGGTGTGCAACTCACCGCCGCCGACACCTTGACCGTCGATCTGCAACTCACCATCGGCAACGTCCAGGAGTCCGTGGAGGTGACCGAGGAAGCTCCGCTGCTACAGGCGCAGACCGCTACTGTCAGTTCGCTGGTCGATAACCGGCGCATTGTCGAGATGCCGCTCAACGGGCGCACCTTCACGCAACTTTTGCGGCTCAGCCCCGGCGCTTACACCGGGTCGAGCGGCAATCTCACCAACTCGCCGTACGCGATGCGCGGCGACGTCAACATCAGCGTCAACGGATCGAGCGCGCAGAACAACACGTATCTGATCGACGGCATGGCCAACCGGAATTTGTGGCTCTCCACGCTGATCATGGTGCCCACCATCGATTCGATTCAGGAGATGCGCATGATGACGTCGAACTACTCGGCGGAATACGGCGCGGCGGCGGGCGCGGTGACGGTGGTGCAAACGAAGTCCGGCACGAATTCGTTCCACGGCAGCGCCTACGAGTTCTTCCGGAATAACGTGCTCGACGCGAACACGTTTTTCAACAACCGCGCGGGCGTGGCGCGGCCCGCGTTCCGGCGCAACGAATTCGGCGCGACCTTCGGCGGACCCATCCGCAAGGACCGCACGTTCTTCTTCGCCGACTACCAAGGCATCCAGGTGCGCCAACCGGCGAGCATCGTTTCGACCATCCCTACAGCGGCGCAACAAGCGATGGTCCGCACCGGCGATTTCAGCGCCTTCGGTGCGAATATCTTCGATCCCAATACCGTGGTCAACGGCCAGCGCATGCCGTTCGCGGGCAATCGGATTCCGGCCACACGGCTCGATCCGGCGGCGGTGAACGCCGCCGCGCTGCTGCCCACGCCAACCACTTCGAGCGCGACGCGCAACTTCGTATTCAACCCGACAAACTCGCAAAAGACGAATCAGTTCGACGTGCGGATCGACCAGAACCTCGGGCAAAGCGACCGCGTGTTCTTCAAATACAGCTACGACACCACCGACCAACGCAACGTCGGCTTGCTGCCCGCGCCGGCCGGATCGAACCTGCCGATCGGCGAATATCTTTCCGCCGACGGCAACCAGACGGCCACCACCGTACCGCTCAAGAACTGGTCGATCACCACCAACTACACGAAAGTGATCGGGTCGAGCACGGTGAACGAAGTGCGTATCGGCGCGATCCGCTGGAACCAATTCATCAATCCTCTGGGCAATGAATTCGACACCGCGACGCGGCTCGGCATACCGGGAATCAACATCAACGACAAGTCCGGCGGGCTGCCCGCGATGACCATCACCGGCTATCAGGTGATCGGCGACAACTCGACGTTCCCGGAAAATAGCCAGACCATTTCATTCCAGTTCGAAGACGTGCTGACCATGACCCGCGGCGCGCATACGTTCAAGTTCGGCGGGTCGTTTATCCGGCACCGGTTTAACGGGTTTTCGGCGTTCCCCACGCGCGGGCAGTTTAGCTTCAACGGTCAATTTACCCGCCAGATTGGTTCGACTGGAGCGGCGACTGCGCTGGCCGATTTCGCGCTCGGCGCGCATAGCGACGCCACGCGCAACGTACTGGTGGGCACGTTCGGCATGCGCAATTGGAACTTCGCGACGTTCGCCGAAGACACGTGGCGCGCGTCGAACCGGCTGACTCTCAACTATGGCGTGCGCTACGAGATTCTCGCGCCGCCGTACGAGGTTTACGACCGCTGGTCGAACTTCAATCTCGATACGGCGCTGCTCGAAATCGCGGGCCGGAATGGCGCGAGCCGCCGCTTGCGCAACATCGACACCAACAACTTCGCGCCGCGCCTGGGTCTGACCTACATGCTCACGGAGGATCGCAAGACCGTGCTGCGGTCGGGCTTCGGCATGTCGTTCGTCGAGGCGGGGCAAGGCGGCGGACAACTCTACAAGAACCTGCCGTTCTTCTTCTCGCAAGTGTTTGCCACAGACCAGAACGCCGCGCCACCGCGCCGTTTGTCCGAGGGTCTGCCGATTCCCGTCGCGCCCGATCCGAACAACATCGCGCAACTCAGCTCCGGCAATCCCAACGTTTGGGACTACGGGCTGAAGTCGACGAAAGTGATGCAGTGGTCGCTTGGCGTGCAGCGCGAGCTTGTGAAGAACCTGCTGCTCGACGTCACCTACGTCGGTACCCGGACCATTGGGCTGATTTCGAACGTCAATATTAACCAGTCCGCACCGGGACCGGGCGCGCAAGGACCGCGGCGACCGTTCTTCTCGCGCAATCCGAACGTGACCAATCTCACGTACCGCACGAACTACGCGGGCGCCAAGTATCATGCGCTGCAGACGCGGGTCGAGCAACGCTACACGGCGGGGTTGACCGTATCGCTCGCCTACACGTGGTCACACTTTCTGGCCAATGGCGGCAATATCAACGGCGGCGGCAACGGTCCTCCGCAGGACGCCCGCTGCTACGCCTGCGAATGGGGATCGCAGCCGGAGGACCGGCGCCATGTCGCCGTCCTCAATCACGTCTACGAGTTGCCGTTCGGCGCGGGGCGGCGGTTCATGAACAAAGGCTGGTTGTCGCACGTCGTCGGTCCGTGGAACGTGAACGGCATCTGGTCGATGTCCACGGGCGAGCACTTTACGGCGACGCTGGCGGCGGCGGTTTCGAACTCGGCGGGCGGCGGCGGCGACCGTCCCAATCGCTTACGCGACGGCAATCTGCCCGCCTCCGAACGAACGATCGACCGCTGGTTCGACCTCGGCGCATTCGCCGCGCCGGCGCAGTTCAATTTCGGAAACTCCGGCCGCGGGGTTCTGGTCGCGCCCGGCAATTTCAACGTCGATTTGGGCGTGCACCGTAACTTCCAATTCACGGAGCGATGGCGCGCGAGCTTCCGCTGGGAGATGTTCAACGCGTTCAACCGCGCGAATTTCGGGAATCCGAATTCGGCGATCGGCAATCCGGTAGCGGGCCAAATCTCGGGCACCGCGCCCGCACGGATTATGCAACTCGCGCTGAAACTCATGTTCTAATTTTTCTCTTGACTGGACGCGCGGCTATTTCTACTATGTAGAGGAAATGAACTTGCCCGCCCTCGGCGAACTTGAGCAGATCGTGCTTCTCGCCGTGCTGCGGCTGGGCGACGCGGCGTACGGCGTAGCGGTGGCGGACGAGATTGCGGATCGCGCCGGGCGGCGTATCTCGCTGGGAGCCATCTACACCACGCTCGACCGCATGGAGTCGAAGGGACTGGTGTCGTCGCGCACCGGTGAGGCGACGGCGGAGCGCGGCGGGCGGGCGAAGCGCTATTTCCGGCCCACCGCCCTTGGCCAAAAGGCGCTCGAAGCGAGCCAGACGGCCCTGGCACGAATGAAGGAAGGACTGGCGCTGCCATGAGGCAACTGACTCTCCGCGTGGTCGAATTCCTCGCGCCCACGCATCTCGCCGAAGCGCTGGTGGGCGACTTCGAGGAGGCGGGCGCGGGCGCACTGGAGATCGCGCGGTCGATTCCGCACTTGATTCGTCCCCGCATGGGACGTGCCGCGATGGCCGCAGCCGCCGCTTGGATTCCGCTCGTGGCTATGGAGGCGCTGGCTCGCTTCGTGCGTTCGCAGGTGCCGCTCAAGACCGGACCGGACATTCCCTGGGTCTACCTGGCGACGGGCATCGTACTGTCGTGCCTGTTATCTCTTGTCGTTCTGAAAAAAGAGGAGAACAACCGATGAAGTGGCTAGTACGCGGTGCGGTGGGATTTCTGTCTTTGATCGGCGGAGCGGTGCTGGTGCTGCTGGCCATGGGCGCGCGCGGCGATAAGAAGCTGCAGTCGGCGATCGAGATCGCGAAGCCGCCGGAGGTTGTCCGTACTTGGTTGACCGAGCCCGAGAAATTGAAGGCTTGGGTTGGCTGGCTGGTAGAGGTTCGGCGCGAAGGAGACCGCGAGATTTGGGTGGTCGAGGATCGCAACAATGGCAACGCCCGTATGGAAATCGTCGCTTACGATATGCGGGAAGAGCCGGGCCGTCTGTTCGCCAAACTGAAGGTGGACGGAAGTTTCCACGGATGGAACGAGTACCGGCTTACCGATTTGGGAGGACGAACCCGCCTCGAGATGTCCGGCGAGTACGAGTACGAGCATTGGTTCGCCAAGCTATTGGAACCGATCATCACGCGCGAGGCGACAAAGAAGCAGGACGAGGATCTGGCGCGGCTGAAGGGACTGGTCGAGGCCAAATCGTAGCGCTACCCGCTTTTTCTGCCGCCGAATAGGAACTTCAGCATGGCGGGAACCCGGCGAGCCCAGCTTCGTTCGGAATGGTCCGCGCCGATCGCCTCGAAGTACTCGAGATCGTGGCCCAGGCTCCAGCCGAGCGCCACCAGGCGGTCCCGCAAGGAACGGGCATCGCGGATGGTGCGGCGTGGGGCGGCGCCTTCTTCGGTCCCCACGTCGAGCCAAATCGAGGGACGGTCGTGACCGTCGAACCCGTCCACCATCTTCAGAATCGCCCGATTGTCCCACCAAACCGACGGCGACATGACGGCCAGCTTGCCGAAGACCGTCGGGTGCTTTAACCCCAGATAGAGCGTCACCAACGCCCCTAGCGACGATCCGCCCAGGCCGGTATGCCGGCGGTCCCGTAGCGTCCGGTACTCGTTGTCGATAAAGGGCTTCAGGTCGTTCACCAGCATGCGTCCGTAAAGGTACGCTTTGCCCCCCCGGCGCGTACGGGCGTCGCGTGTCGGGGTGTACTCGTCAATCCGATTGACGCCCGCGTTGTGTATGGCGACGACGATGAGCGGTTTCAGTTCGCCTTGCCGGATCATCGCCTCGGCGGAATCGTCCACGCCCCACTCCTGCCCGTGGATGAACGCCGTTTCCCCGTCGAACACGTTTTGGCCGTCCTGCAGATACAGGACCGGATAGCGATGATTGGGCGAGTCCCAGTAGCCCGGCGGAAGATACACCAATACGTCGTGCTCATCCGGAAGGGCCGTCGAACGGAAGGCGCGGTGGTAGCGAATGTCCCCTGTTGTCATCGAGTTAGGAGCGTCCTAGCGAAATTACACAACTCTTACACTTGGACGCTCAACCACTTGCTAGCTTGGCTGATGAGAGATTCATGGCCGAGCTAGCTACCCCCATCCCCCTTCAAAAAGACACGAATAAGCTAAATTGGACGACCATTATTGCGTTTACGGCCTTCCATATTTTGGCACTGATTACCGTGGCGTTCTTCCTCGAATGGAAGTTCGTCGTTCCCACCGCGATCCTCTACTGGATCTGTATCGGCTGGGGAATCGGCATGGGGTACCACCGTTTGCATACGCACCGGTCCTATCAAGCGCCCAAGTGGATGGAATATCTGTTCGCCGTCTGCGGCGCGATGACGCTGCAGGGCGGCCCGATTTCGTGGGTGGGTATGCACCGGCTGCACCATCAGTTTTCCGACAAAGAGGGCGATCCGCACACGCCGCGCGACGGCAAGTGGTGGGCGCACATTATCTGGATGACGGTGGGCGACGCAATGCATAACAACACGCAGGTGACGGCGAAGTACGCGCCCGATCTCGCCCGCAAGCGCTTCTACGTCTGGCTGAACGACTGGCATTGGGTACCGCTGACGGTGTCGGGATTACTCGCCTGGGGCATCGGTTGGGCGTTTTGGGGACCGCTCGACGGCATGGCGCTGGCCTTCTGGCTGGTGTTCGTGCGCGTGACGCTCGGCTGGCATGCGACTTGGGCGGTGAATTCGGCGACGCACCTGTGGGGCTCGCGGCGATTCCAAACGCGCGACGATTCGCGGAACAACTGGTGGGTCGCGCTCGCGACATTCGGCGAGGGCTGGCACAACAATCACCACGCGCACCAAAATTCGGCGCGTCACGGCTTGGCCTGGTACGAACTCGACGTGACCTGGATTTCGATCTGGGCGCTCAAGAAGCTGGGGCTGGTGAAGAACGTCAAGGTGGCGGCGATCGACGAACGGCTGGCGCTCGAAAAGGCGGCCTAAGCCGTTTCAAACGCCGCCTTAACTTTCCGCCCCGCAAGCTCAGCAATCAGCGTCACCGGTCCCGGCGGGATATTCTTACGAACCCGAACATTCACCTGACGTGGCAAATCCGAATAAGGGTCGAGATGCAGGATTTCGAGCCGGTGCCCTGCCGCCGAAATGTGCAGATTGTTGCGGTCGGCGTTTTCCGGTAATCCGGCGACCCAGACAGAGACGACTTCTCCTTGCGAAGGGTCGAACCGGTTCGGTGTCCATTTCGTTCCGTCCGCGACACCTGTAATCGCGAAATCGTCGCCGGGAACCGCAGGGAGATCGACCGCAATGCGATGTCCTCCGCCCGGCGGTCCTCCATTCACGCGAACCTCGACTTCGTGCCAACCCGGCGCGAGTCCCGGTGGCACTTTGAAATTCGCCTGCCAGCCGTTCTCCGTTTTAGCGACATACACCGGACGCACACCCAACCCGCCTACGGACGGCTTTACGTCGTCGATCGAGAGTGTCTCTTCCGGGTGGTCGAAAAAGATCGTCGCCATCTCATCCCGCAACGAGCGGAAGTTAATCCCGAAGTTCACATCGTGAGTTACGCCGGCGAGGCGCGGCGCCGCCGTATCGTGCGAAGGCGGCTCCCAGCGGCGATGGCAGGCGACACAAGCGCTGAACTCGATGACGGAGCGCAGTTCGACCCGCGCGAAACCCGCCGTGCGGCAAAGCGCCATCAGACCGGCGAGGTTTGGCGCACACCAATTGTCGATTTGGCCGCCGAATTCCGTAGTCTCGTAGAACTCCATCATCGGGCGGTCCGCCCATCGGGTCCCATCGACCAGCTCGGGCCGCAGGATGTAGGAATCGACGGCGACGAAATCGGTGGAGAGCGCGCAGACCCGTTCGAGCGCCAGTAGCGGATGCTTCAAGTGATACAGCACGCCCATGAACAGAACGATGTCGAAGCGGCCATGAACGTCCGGAGAGAGTTCGTAAACGTCCGCTTGGAGGTATTCGACGCGCGAGCCGAGCCGCGTGTGCGCTTCGCGAAAGTTAGGGTTGTCCCACGTGTCGACGGCGACCACTTGCGCGCCGCGGCGTTCGAGCTCGAAGGCGAACCACCCGTCCCAGGTACCGATGTCGAGCGCCCGCTTACCGCGCAAGTCATCCGGGATCGGGAATTGTCCAATGCGATCGCGCAGGCCCGCAAGGTCGCACGCGCCATCGATACGGGTGCCATCGGGAAACTCGAAGCTATGCCACCAGCCCGTGCGGGCGTGCCGCTCCCGCCAGGAATCGACAAGCTGAGAAGACCGGTCCTCGGCGGCCATCGGTCTCAGTATGGCGGTCTGATATGACGATCCCATGACGTATGCGTGGGGCGTCCCGCAGTGATACAATCCGGCGCGTGAAACTCCTCGCCACTTTCCTCCTCGCGGCCACCGCCGCCTTTGCCGACGACGCAGCGATCGTTCGGGCTTCGGTCGAGAAATTCAACGCCGCGGCCAAGGCGGGCGATGCGGCGACGCTCAAGACGCTTTTGCACGACGGTCTGCTCTACGTCCATTCGAACGGCAAGCCCGAGACCAAGGCCGAGGCCATTGCGGCGATCGTCAAGACTCCGCCGAATTTCGTCTTCGAACCCGGCTGGACGGTGACCGTGCACGGCAAGACGGCGATCGTCAGCGCGAAGGCCACGAATAATCCTGGAACTCCGGGGGCGATCCACCTGCACATGATGCAGACCTGGGTGAACGAAGGCGGCTGGAAAATGTTGGGACGCCACACGGGCCGGCAGATCGCGCAGTAGCGCTAGCCTAGTCGATAGTGGGACCTAGCGGACGCCGCCGATCGCTGATCTTCGTCACGATCCTCGGGATCGCGATGATCGCCCTTGCGATCGGACTGAACATCGGCTGGATCGTCATCAACTGGCGCACCGGGCTGATGCTGGTGATGGGGATCCTGCTGTTCGCCATCCTGATCGCGGGCGTGGCGTTGAACACGATCTTCCTGATCCGCGAAATCCGGCGCAACGAACAGCACGACGCGTTCATCAACGCCGTGACGCACGAGTTGAAGACCCCCGTCGCGTCCATACGCTTGTATCTCGAAACGCTGCAATCGCGCGAACTCGATCCGGCGAAGCGCAAGGAGTTCTACGCGATCATGCTGGCCGATTCGAACCGGCTTTTGGGGACCATCGAGCAGGTGTTGCAGGCCGGGCGCACGGGGTCGGCGAAGCGATTGGCGCACAAGGCCCGCGTCGATCTGGGCGAGTTGGTGGCCGAATGCATCGGGATCGCCCGCACGCGGCATCACTTACCGGAGGAGGCGATCGGCTTGACGGCGGCTTCGAACGCGGTGGTCGAGGGCGACGCGGAAGAGTTGAAAGCGGCGGTGTCGAACCTGCTGGATAACGCGGTGAAGTATTCGGCGGGCAACGTGCGAGTGCGGGCCGCCGTGGTGGCGGCGGAGGCGGGCGCGAAGATCGCGGTGCGGGTAAGCGACGAAGGAGTCGGTATCCCCGAGCCCGAACTTAAGAACGTCTTTAAACGCTTCTACCGGATTCCCGGAGCGATCAGCCAACGCGTGAAAGGAACGGGGCTGGGACTTTTTATCGTCAACTCGATCGCGCGGCGGCACGGGGGCCGGGTGTACGCGGAAAGCGCGGGTGCGGGTCACGGCAGCACGTTCACGCTCGAATTACCGGCGGCGGAGTCTTCTTAAGTTGGCGCGCGTACTGGTGATCGAAGACGAGCGGCACTTAGCCGACGGTCTGAAGTTCAACCTCGAGGCCGAGGGACACGAAGTCGAGCTGGCGGATTCCGGCGAAGAGGGTTTGAAGCGCGTGGGCGAATCGGCGTTCGATCTGATTCTCCTCGACATCATGCTGCCGGGCGTCGACGGGTTTGAAGTGGTGTCGCAACTTCGCGCGGCGGCGAATTTCGTGCCCGTGCTGATGCTCACCGCGCGCGGGCGTGCCGAGGATGTCCTTAAAGGCTTCGAGGCGGGCGCGGACGATTATCTGCCGAAGCCGTTCGACTTATCGATTCTGCTGGCGCGCGTGCGCGGGCTGCTGCGGCGCCGCGATTGGATGACGCCCGCGCCGAAAAATCTGATGGCGTTTGACGGCAAGACGGTCGATTTCGACAATCTCGAAGTGCGGGATGCGGACAGGCGTACTCCGCTGACTCGCCTGGAGGCGGAGTTGCTGCGCTATCTGATGGATCGCGCGGGCCGAACGGTGTCGCGCAAGGCTCTGCTCGAAGAGGTTTGGGGTGTGCACGAGGATACCGACACTCGTGCGATCGACAACTTCGTCGTGCGCTTACGGCGGCTGATCGAGCCCGACCCCGCGCGTCCCCGGCATCTACTCACCGTGCGCGGTGTCGGCTACCGGTTCGAGATGGGGAGTTAGGCTAAAGGTATGGTCACCGCCCGGCTTCGCGATGAAGTTCTCAAACTGAGTGCCGACGAGAGGCTCGAACTAGTCGAGGTTTGGTTTCCCAATGACCGAGGAGCGGATTCACGAGTCGGAAGTACGACTCGAAGCTCACCGGGCAAATCCCGCCAGTTCCATATCCTGGGCTGAAGCGAAGAAACGTCTTGGATTGGTGTGAAAGTTTGGATTCGCCCGGAGGCACTTTCCGAGATCGAGAATGCCGCCGTTTGGTACGAAACCGAGTTGCTGGATTAGGCATCCAGTTTCTTCACGCCGTTGAAGGAGCTGTGGATCGAATTGAAGCGAGACCGTTGTCCTTCCCAAGAGTTTCCGGCGACTTGCGCCGCTGCCTCCTGAAACGACTCCCCTATCTTCTACTTGTTGGGCTGATCGAGAGCGACGTAGTAGTGCTCGCCTGTTACCACGGCGCGCGCGAACCCGCAGAGCGATTGGCGGAAGTGTTACGCCGCCGTTAATCCTGGGCGACGCAGCGATTGGTCAACTCGCCCAGACCGTCAATAAACACCGTCATCGTTTCGCCGGGCTTTAGCCAACGCGGGGGCTTGCGGCCGAGGCCGACGCCCGGGGGCGTGCCGGTGGAGACTACATCGCCGGGTTCGAGCGTGAAAGAACTCGACAAGTGCTCGACTAATTCCGGAATTCCGAAAATCAGTTCCTTGGTGGACGAGTCCTGCACGGTTTCGCCGTCGATCCGTAGGCCGATCCGAAGATTGTGCGGGTCTTTGATCTCATCCGCGGTGGCGATGTACGGTCCCATCGGGCAGAACGTGTCGCAGGTCTTGCCCATAATCCACTGGCTGGTGGCGAGCTGAAAATCGCGCGCCGAAACGTCGTTAACGATGGTGTAGCCGAAGACGTGTTCCATCGCCTTGTCTTTGGAAATGTTCCGGCCGGGTTTGCCGACGATGAACGCGAATTCCGCCTCGTAATCCGGCTTCTCGGAATTCTTGGGCAGGATCACATCGTCGCCCGGACCGACTACGGAGTTCGAGAATTTAGCAAACACCACCGGGATCGTCGGAATCGCCATGCCCGATTCGATGGCGTGGTCCCGGTAGTTCAATCCGATGCAGACGATTTTCGGGGGGCGGGGGATCGGTGCGAGCAGCCGGGATTCGCCGAGCGGTACCGGGACCCCTTGGCGCGACGCGGCGATCGCGGGAAGTCCCGCGGAAATGGCATCGATCATGCTGGGAAAACTGGGGAGCGGGGCGATTGAATCGCCATCGAGAATTCCAACCTGCGGGCCGGAGCGGGCGTGGGTGAAGGTGACGAGTTTCATGAAATCGAAAGCCTGAGTCTAACAGAACGGCCGGGATGAAACGACTTTCGTTCCCGCCGCACAAATCAGTTGCGGAAAGGGCACAAAGGCGGGTAATCTTGAGCCTCATGGCCTTGTAAAGTTTTCTTCGGGACTGTCGAAAGACAGTTCTAGAACCAGACCCCGTTGCATCTGGAGCATGGTCGGATAGCATAAATGCACTAGAACGGACGCGAAGATGAAGGGCGCGGAGCGAACGGTTGGGGACGGATGCCGGTGGGCGCTAGCGGCGATCGCCGTGTGCGCCGGAACGGCGGACGCGCAGAGTCTGATGGGCGGATCGGGCACCGGAGGCGCGGTGCGGCTTTTCTCGAACGATCGCGCGGTGCTTGAAGCCGGTGAGCCCCGCAAAGATTTGCCCTGCACGGTAACGCACGAAAAACCGGTGCTCGGGTTCGATCTGAAGTTCCACGCGGGGTTCGACGTGATGGTTCCCTTGCGCGAACTTTCGGGCCAAGAGAACCTGCTGACCATCCTGTTCCGTGTGATTCCGGAAGCGAAGCCCGACGATCCGTTGTACTTCATCCAACGCGTGCGGGTTCCAACGATTGAGGAAGACGCCCGCGGCGAGGCTTTTCTGCAAGGCAGCTTCGAACTGGGCGAGGGCAAGTACCACGTCGATTGGTTGGTCCGGGACCGGGCGGAGCGGGTGTGCTCCTCTTATTGGGACGTGGAGGCTTCGCTGCCCGCGAAGGACAAGCAGGTGGCGGTGTCAATTCCTCCGAACACGGTGAGCGCCGCCGAATTCGAACAGTTCCGCGAAGAGCCTCCTGTCGAACGCAACCCGGAGGAGGCCTTAAGCGTCAAGATGCTAGTGAATTTCGCGCCGCAGCGGGCTCGCTCCGCTGCGCTTCAGCCGGTGGACGTGGGAGCGTTGGTTTCGATACTGCGAACGATTTCCCGCGATCCCCGGATCGGAAAATTCACGCTGGTAGCTTTCAATATGCAGGAACAAAAGGTGCTTTTCCGGCAGGAAGACGCGAACAAGATCGACTTTCCGGCGATCGGCAAGGCGCTTGCGAACTTGAAGCTGGGTACCGTCGATCTAGGCAAGCTCGCGAAAAAGAACGGCGAAACGGAGTTTTTAGCGGAACTTCTGCGTGCCGAGTTGAAATGCGAGGGGAAGCCAGACGCCTTGATTTTCGCGGGCCCGAAAGCGATGCTCGACGAGAACGTATCGCAGGAAGCGCTCAAAGAAGTCGGCGACGTGAATTATCCGTTGTTCTACATGAATTACAACTTGTTCCCGCAACAGGTGCCGTGGCGCGATTCGATCAGCCACGCCGTGAAGCACTTCAAGGGCGTCGAGTACACGATCAGCCGTCCGCGGGACCTATGGTACGCTGTGACTGAAATGATTGAGCGCGTGGCCAAGACCCGCCACACGCGTCAAGCTCAACTTCAAGGGGCTCAATAAGATGTCACCGGTAAACCGGCTCGGGTCGATGCTTGTTCTCGGGACGTTGGCGCTTTCCGCGCAGTCTCAAAAAACTCCTACTTATCTGGCTCCGTTTGTCACTTCGCCGATCGCGGTGGTGGAGCGGATGTTGGAATTGGCGAACCTTAAGCCGGGCGAGGTGCTGTACGATCTCGGCTCTGGCGATGGGCGTGTATTAATTACGGCCGCCCAGAAGTACCAAGCCAAGGCGGTTGGGGTCGAACTTTCGGAACGGCTGGTGAGACTGAGTCAGGAGCGAATCAAGCAAGAGGGATTGGATGGCAAATGCTCCGTGATTCACGGCAACATGCTTGACGTGGACTTTAGCCAAGCCGACGTGGTGACGGTGTACCTGATGCGCGATTCGAACGATATCCTTCGCCCCAAGCTCGAGGCGTCGCTGAAGCCGGGGGCGCGTGTCGTTTCGCACGACTTCGAGATTCGCGGATGGAAGCCGGTTTTTGTGGATAAGTCGGACGCTACCAAACGCGCGCACGCCATCTACGTGTACGAAGCGCCGAAGAAGAAGTAAGCTTTTTTTCAGTGCCTGATTTCGACGTTCTTGGCATTGGCCTGAACGCTACCGATACCCTCATCCTTCTCCCAAAATTTCCCGCCTATTCGGGCAAAGAGCCGTTTCGCGAGGAGATTCTCAGTCCCGGCGGGCAAGTAGCCAGCGCCGTGGCCGCGTGCGCGAAACTCGGCCTGCGCGCGGCCTACGTGGGAACGGTGGGCGACGACCTGCGGGGGCGGGTCCAGATGGAGAGTCTCGCCGGATCGGGCATCGATATCTCGGGCGTACAGGTGCGGCGGGGCTGCCCCAACCAGACGGCCTACATCCTGATCGACGAAGCGACTGGCGAGCGCACGGTGCTCTGGCAGCGCGCGGAGTGTCTGCGATTGTCGCCCGAAGAGATCGACCCGGCATTGATCGCACGCACGCGGCTTCTGCATATCGACGGTCACGACACGGCGGCGGTGGCCCGGGCCGCGGAGATCGCCCGAGGATTGGGGATTCCGGTGACCGTAGACGTGGACACGATCTACCATGGGTTTGAGCGAGTGCTGCCCAACGTGGATTACCTGGTGACATCGAGCGAATTTCCGGCGCGTTGGACGAACGAGTCCGATCCGTTCCAGGCGCTCACGACCATCCAGGAAGAATTTGGGATGCGGGTGGCGGCGATGACGCTCGGCGCGCAGGGCGCCCTGGCGCTGGTCGATGGCAAGTTTCATTACTCGCCCGCGTTCGTCGTGAATTGCGTGGACACCACCGGGGCGGGCGATGTGTTTCATGGTGCGTTTTGTTATGGGGTGCTCGAAGGCTGGGAGATCGGTCGGACGCTCGACTTCTCGAATGCGCTCGCGGCGCTAAACTGCACGGCTTTGGGAGCCCGGGGACGCCTAGCGACCGCAGCCGAGGCCTGGGAGTTGGCGGCAAGAGCCGAACGCCGTTCGCACCGGGATTACGAAAGGTATCGGGTATGATCCCGATTCGCGATTCCACCCGCAGTTCCTCGACGCCGATCCTGACTTTGGCGTTAATCGCGATCAATATCGCCGTGTTTCTATTTCAGGTGTCGATGGATCCGTATTCCGCGAATCATTTCATCGAGAGGCACGGATTTATCCCGGGGCGGTTCAGTTGGATCGACATCCTAACCTCCATGTTTTTGCATGGCGGTTGGATGCACTTGATCTTGAACGTATGGTTCCTTTGGATATTCGGCGACAACATCGAGGACATTCTGGGGCGCGGAAAGTTTATCGTCTTCTACGTCCTTTGCGGTGTCATCGCCGCGTTAGCGCAGGCGGCGGTTTCGTCGGGGAAGTCGGCGTTCGTACCCAATATCGGCGCCAGCGGCGCGATCGCGGGAGTGATGGGCGCTTACCTGGTGAAATTTCCTCACGCGCGCGTGAAAACCCTGTTTTTCCTGGGCTTGATTTTCGTCCTCGATATTCCAGCCGTGGCGATTCTGGGCTATTGGCTCCTGCTGCAATTGTTCAGCGGCGCGGGTTCGGTCGCGGAAGCTCACTTGGGTAAAGGCGGCGTCGCCTACTTCGCGCACATCGGAGGATTTTTGGCGGGTATGCTTTTGATCTTGTTGATGAAACCGGCGGAGAGATACTCGCGCCGCCGGGACTTAGCCTGGTGATGCGGCTCCCGACGATTTACTCGGAAGAACTGCCGGCTGTGGACATTCTGGCGATCGCCGCGCACCCCGACGATATCGAACAGACTTGTGGCGGAACTTTAATCGCCATGGCGGAGAAGGGCTATCGCACCGGCGCTCTCGATTTGACGGCGGGCGAGATGGGGACGCGGGGAACTCCCGAAATCCGGCTGGAGGAAGCGGACGCTGCGGCTAAACATCTGCTGCTCTCCTGGCGCGGCAATTTAGCGCTGCCGGACGCGCGGATCGAAAACTCTCTGCCGGCGCGAATGACGCTCGCCGGGGAGATTCGCCGCTTGCGTCCGCGCGTGGTAATCGCGCCGTACTGGGAAGGGCGGCACCCGGATCATTACAACGCTTCGCCGCTTTGCTACGAGGCGTGCTTTCTGGCGGGGCTTGCGAAGCTCGACGACTCCCTGGCCGCCCACCGTCCGCGCAAGATCGTTTATGCGTCGCAATACGCGACAGTTGCGCCCAGCTTTGTCGTCGATATCACACGTCAGTTCGACCGGCGGATGGCGGCGCTGCTGAGCTACGAGTCGCAGTATGGCGGCGCGGCGGAAGGCTCGGAATTGTTTCCCCGGCGCGAGGAAATCGTCGATCGCTTGGCGGCCATCGCTCGCTATTACGGCAACCTGATCGGTGTGAAGTACGGCGAAGGGTTCGTGGTGAAGGAGACGCTCGCCGTGGAGGATCTAGTGCAAATGCCTGTAAAGAGCTTCTAGCATTAGGGCAGGGCGAAGGCGACATAAGTCCCCTTGGAAGGAGTACCGCGTCCGCCGCCCGCCGCGATCACTACGTACTGTTTGCCGTTCACCATGTAAGTCGCCGGAGTGGCGACGCCGGAACTCGGCAGCAGGGTTTCCCACAGTAACTTGCCGGTGAGTTTGTCGTAGGCGCGGAACTTACGATCAAGGTGACTCGCGCCGATAAAGAACAGCCCGCCGGCGGTGACCACGCCTCCGCCGTGATTCCAACTCCCGGTATCCGTGATGCCTTTCGCGGCCAACTCGGGATGTTCGCCGAAAGGAATCTTCCAGGCGTAGTCGCCGGTATCGAGGTTAATCGCCGACAAGGTTCCCCAGGGCGGAGAATTGGCCGGATACCCCTCGTGATCGAAGAACTGATTGTAGCCGTCGCTGCCGTACTTCAGTTGAACCGGAGGTTTCGGTCCGGCGGCGACGCGAACCTCGGTGTCCTCTTTTTTCAGCAGATAGTTCGTCAACGCTTTGATCGCGGGATCGCCCAGCGCCGCAAATCCCGGCATGCGGCCGCTGCCGTTGCGAATGATCGCCGCCAGTTGTTCGGCGTTCATCCGGTCCGCCAAATTATCGACCGCGGGATATTCGGGCGGCGCGCCCTTCATGTCCGCTCGATGGCAACCCGCGCAACGGCTACGGTAGATTCCCCGAGTCCGATCTTGACCGCGGCTCGCGGCCGGAGGCACTAATCGCAAGATCCAAGCCATTTCATTGGCGTTGACGTAGTAGAGATGCGTTTCGGGGTCGTACGCGCCGCCGCCCCATTCGGCGCCGCCGCCGAAGCCGGGGAAGATCACCGTCCCTTTCAAACTCGGCGGCGTAAAGCGCGGGCCGTAGTCGAGATTCTTCAGTTGATCGAGCACGGCTTTGCGGGCCTCGGGGGTACGATTCGTAACCGTCGCTTCCGTGAACTCCTGACGGACGAACGGCGCGGGTTTCAGCGGAATCGGTTGCGACTTCGCGAGTAACTCGCCATCGACGGACGACGCGGGAATCGCGCGCTCCTCGATCGGGAAGAGACTTTCGCCGGTCTCGCGATTCAGCACATAGAGATAACCGTCCTTGCCCGCTTGCGCGATGGCATCCACCGCTTTTCCTTTGTGCCGAACCGTAACCAGCAGCGGCGCGGCCGGGAAGTCGAGATCCCACACGTCGTGCCGGATCGTCTGGAAATGCCACTTGCGCTCGCCGGTCTTGGCGTCGAGACACAGAATCGTGTTGGCGAAGAGGTTGTCGCCGTGGCGGTCCGCGCCGTAGAAATCGAAGGCGGCGGAACCCGTAGGGACATAGACCAGACCGCGCTTGGTATCGACCGTCAGCCCCGCCCACGCGTTCGCGCCGCCCGAGTGTTTCCAGGCGTCTTTAGGCCAAGTCTCATAACCGAATTCGCCGGGCCGAGGCACGGTATGAAACGTCCACACGAGTTTGCCGGTCCGCACGTTGTAGGCGCGAATGTCGCCCGGCGTCGAAGGAAGCGTTTCGGGAACGGAACTGCCGAGGATGATTAGATCGCCGTAGATCGCACCGGGCGTCGGCGCGCTAATGGTGGTGAGTTCGGCGGGACGGTCGAACGCCTTTCGCATATCGACGCGGCCTCGCTCGCCGAAGGCGGTATCGAGTTCGCCGGTCTTCGCGTCGAGCGAGAGAAGTTCGTGTTGCAAGCCGAAAAGAATGCGCGATTGTTTGCCGTCGGTCCAGTAGGTGAGTCCGCGATTGCGGTGACCGGGACGTTCGCCCTTCATCCCGTCGAAAGTCCAGAACCTCTTGCCCGTCGCGGGGTCGAGCGCGACCACCTGCAGGCGCGCCGTGGTCAGATAAAGAACGCCGTCGACCATGATCGGGTTGCACTGGATATTGGAACCCGGATACTCGTCGCCCGATTCGAACGTCCAGGCGACCTTGAGCCGACCGACGTTCTTCACGTTGATCTGCTTCAGCGGCGAATAGTGCGTGTTCTCGGAGCCGCCGCCGAAGGCGGGCCACTCGACTCGCTTGGCGCCCGGCCGCGATTGCGCGGCGAGCGTGACACCGATCAGAAAAATGGAAAAGGTACGCATGGGCGAAACGATCAGTGTATCCGGGAGCGGGGGCCGGGAACCTGGAGGCCCGGAGCGGTGTCTTAGTACGCAGGTGTAACGCTAGAATCGGGACAGGTGATCCAGTGGCCGATTATGTGCCCGGAATTCCGATAAGCGCCGCGCTCGGGGATGCGGCGATGTATGAGACGGCCGACGACCGCTTAGTTGCGGCGTTGCGCGCGGGCGAGGAAGACGCCTATGAGACGCTGATTCAGCGGTTTCAGCACCCGGTGTACAACCTGATCGCGCGGCTGCTGGACGATCCGGACGACGCGCCGGACGTACTGCAGGAAGTGTTTCTGAAAGTGTTCCGCAAGGTTGGGACCTTCCGGCGGCAATCGAGCTTGAAGACCTGGATTTACCGGATCGCGGTAAACGAAGCGCACAACCATCGGCGGTTCTTCTCCCGCCACCGGAAGCGCGAGATCGGATTAGATTGCGCCGGCGAAACGCCCGGCGCGATCGAGTTTGCGGTGGATCATTCGCGGTCCGCCTACGATTTGGTTTGCGACCGCGAGACGCAGGAGTGCCTGGAGAAAGCGTTGGCGAAGATCAACCCGGTATTCCGCGCGGCGGTGATCCTGCGCGATATCGACGAGCTGAGTTACGACGAGATCGCCGAAGTGCTGGAGACCAATCTGGGGACGGTGAAGTCGAGAATCCTGCGCGGGCGCGAAGCGCTGCGGCGGGCGCTCAATCAGACGGAAGCGGCTTCGAGATGGATCGCGGAAGGAGAGCGGGCATGACGAACGGTGACGGCGAGTCTCTCGAAATGCGGGCGCTTCGCGGCGCTTTACGAAATCTAAGGCCGCGGCGGGTGCCGGAACGGCTGACGGTCGCTCTGCGGGTTACTGCCTCTCAAGAGAGGATGCGGCGGCTGCGCCGGATTAATTGGGCGTCGGCGGTGCGGCACGCGGTGGAAGACGCCAATCTTTGGTTCAACAACCTGCTGAAGCCTTTGGCCTTGCCTTTCGCGGGCGGAGTGACTACCGCGGCCATGTTCTTCAGTATGTTCGTGTCGACGTATCCGTTGCGCGGGCGCATGATCGACGCCGACGTACCCACGGTGCTCTACACCGAGGCGGCGTTCAAGAGCATGGTTCCCATCGAGTTCTCCGACGACGATTTAATCGTCGATCTGTTGGTCGGCAACGAAGGCCGCGTACTCGATTACCGGATCGTCGGCGGCGGCGGCGCGAAAGACCCGTCGATGCGCCGCGCGATGGTGAACCTGATGCTGTTCAGCGAGTTCAAGCCCGCGACGGCGTTTGGGCAGCCGGTGAGCGGACGCATCCGCGTGAGTTTCCGGCGCGGTCATATCGATGTGCGGGGCTAGCCCCTGGACGATGTGAGTGGGCCGACGGCTAGGACAGCATTTTCTAAGGAATGAAACAGCGCTACGCCGCATCGCGGAAGCGGCTTGTCCAGATCGTGAGCCGCCGGTTATCGAAATCGGACCTGGCCGGGGAGCGCTAACCGCACACCTGATCGAGCGCTGCGACAAGTTGATCGCGATCGAACTCGATAGCGCGCTGGCGGCCGGTCTAAGGGAACGCTTTCCAAAGATCGAGGTCGTTGAGGCGAACGTTCTCGATGTAGATCCCGGCCCGTGGGACCGGGCGGCGGTCGTCGGCAATCTGCCGTACTACATCACGTCGCCGATTGTCGAGAAAACGCTTGCGTCGGGTTTTTCGCGCGCCGTGTTCCTGGTGCAGGAGGAAGTTGCGGACCGCTTGGCCGCCGCACCCGGCAATCGCGACTACGGCTACTTGAGCGTGGTCACACAATCTCAGGCGACGGTCGAGAAGCTATTTCGTGTACCCGCCTCGGCGTTTTCGCCGCCGCCGAAGGTGGAGTCGGCGGTAGTTCGCTTGACCCCCTTCGCCAAGCGCGATCCCGAGTTTCTGCGATTCGCCTCTTCTGCGTTCCGGCAAAAGCGCAAGACGTTACGAAACAATTTGCTGGCCGCCTACCCGGCGATTGGCGCGATGCCCGAAGCGGGTTTGCGGGCGGAGCAGTTGGGTGTCCCGCAACTGAAGGATCTTTACGCCCGGCTGATATCCTGAGTGTTCCCAACATGGTTCGAGTCCGCTTCGCTCCCTCGCCCACCGGCTACTTGCACATCGGGTCGGCGAGAACGTTTATCTTCAACTGGCTGTACGCCCGCAAAACCGGCGGCACGATGATCTTGCGCCTCGACGACACCGATGTCGAGCGTAATACCGACGCTTCCGTGCAGTCGATTTTCGACGGACTGCATTGGTTAGGGCTCGCGTGGGACGAGTTCTACAAACAGTCCGATCGGCTGGATTTGCATCGCGCGGCGGCCTGGAAGATTTTCGAGCGAGGACTCGCCTACCGCGATTTCACGCCCGCGCACCATTCCGAGGACGACAGCGCCCCGGCGGCCGGCGGACCGTGGTTGTTCAATCCCGGAGCCCGCGAGCTTTCGCCCGAAGAGAGCCAGAAGCGCGCCGATGCGGGCGAGCCGTTCGTGCTGAGATTTCGAGTTCCGCGCGGCCAAGGCGCGAAGGTGCGGTTCGCCGATCGCGTCTACGGGGCGCAGGAGAAGGACGCGGACGATATCGAGGATTTCGCGTTGCTCCGTTCGAACGGCATGCCCACGTATCATCTGGCTTCCTGCGCCGACGACGCGGACTTGCGGATTACCGACGTCGTGCGTGGGCAAGATCATCTCTCGAACACGTTTAAGCATGTTCTGATCTTCGAAGCGTTAGGCGCAGCCGTGCCGAGTGTCGCGCATCTACCTTTACTGGTCGCGCCCGACGGCGC
>JANRJS010000039.1:0-76995 GCA_033763835.1 Bryobacteraceae bacterium
GCCAGCGGGCTGTCGGCCTCCACCTCCAACGCGCGCCGGAATGGCCGATGCGCATACTGTTTGACAAGAACGCGCCTTATGGTCTCGTCCCTTACCTCGTGGGCCACAACGTCGCCACAGCAGAACAATGCGGGTGGGGAAGGCTCGAGAACGGTCACTTACTGACCGTAGCCGAGCACGCGGGTTATGACGTGTTGTTGACGGCGGATAAGAACTTTCGCTACCAGCAGAATTTCAGCGGAAGGAAAATCGCCCTTGTGGTTCTAGGCCGATCGCCATGGCCGCTCGTAAGGCGGCACATCCCCGCGATAGTCGATGCGGTCGGCGCGGCCTTGCCTGGAACCTACACCGAAGTCGACATCCCGCTACCGCCCAAAGCGCCCTACCCGCGCGTCTAACTTCCCGTGACCCTTTTCACGAGATCGAAAAACGCCTTCTTGCGAGGCGTATTCAGCCCCCAATTCACCGGCGGGCATTGATAACCGTCCGAGTAGTCGCTCGCCCCGGGATCGAAATAGCCCCAGGATGCGTACTCGCGGATGGCCGACATCATGTTGTTCGCCGGTTTGTCGAAGTCGAAGTGATCGTCTTCGTTGAACAGGATCGGCATCGGGCGATAGCCGTCAACGGCGCGCGTCTGTTTCACCATCTCGGTAATCCGCGCCGGATCCTTGACGCCGTTACCGTGCAGAAGCAGAAAGTCGGAGGCTTTGACGACGTTTGGCGTCGGGATCGCGCCGCCGCCGTAGCTCGTCGAAACCAGCATCCGCCGCCCAGTCTTCGTTTGCGCCTTTGCAAGTTCGATCAGCTCGTGGACTCGCTCCGGCTTTAGAATCTCGTGGTCGTAGGCCTTGACGTTCGTTTCGTTATCGATCTCCACCAGCACGTGCCGGTCGCCGCGGTCGAGCAGCCAGTTCGTCGCGTTCACTACCGCTCGTTTCACCGCCGCTTCGTCGCGCACGCGTTGATCCTGCCCGAAATAGAAATAGCCGACGATGGGGACCATGCCGAGTTCGTTCGCGCGGTCGAGAATCCGCGCCAAACGCTTCATGAAATCCGGGCGCAAAGAACCGTCGGGCGCGATGGCTCCCGTCTCCCAAGGCTGGCCTTTCGAATAACCCTCGGGACTGCCGCCTTGCAAATTGATCGTGAAGCTCAACAGCCCGTGTTTGCGCCACTCGGGCATGGCTGTGAGAAACTCGCGGACGTTGCGTTCCGGGTCCCACTTCTTCGTATCGGGATACGCCCAGCGGACGCGCGTTTCGGGATTCAGATCGTCGAAAATCCCTTGCACCATGCGCGAGTTCATCAGCAGCCCTTCGATCTTCGCGCCGTCAAAAGACCGCCCGGCATAGGTAGGTTTGCCGCCGATCAAGAATCGGTCGCCGTCGATCGAGACGGTCGTTTTGGCGGCGGCCTGCACAAGCGGGGCCGCGGCGGTCGCGGCAAGGAACGCGCGGCGTTTGAGCATGGCGAAATTCTAACCGATCTCGGCGTTAAGAATGTTTAACTTCAAGTAAACTGGAAGTATGAAACTACTCACCGTTCTGCTCGCCGGCGCCACCCTGTTCGCCGCCGACCGGCAGACTGTCTATGTCGACAAAATGAACGGGCTCGAAACGTACGTCGAAGACGCGCTGAAGAGGCAAGAGCTGCCTTTCGATTTTGTGGAGGAGGTGCGATTCCCCGATCTGAAGACGCAACTCAAGCAGCGGAGCCCGAAGACCTACGCCGAGATTCTGTATCACAAACAGACCGGGCGCACGGACATCTACACGCTCGAGCTGTTGGACCTGCGGACCAACAAGATCGTGGCCCACACGGAATTTAAGATGCCCTACGACGAGGATTCGAAGAAGTCGGTGGCGCGAGATTTCGCGGCGGCGGTGAGGAAGGCGATTAAGTAAACCGGCGGAAGTTGAAGCGGATGGTGGACGGCGCCGGGATCGAACCGGCGACCTCCACGTTGCGAACGTGGCGCTCTCCCAACTGAGCTAGCCGCCCTAACCGTTTTCAATTGTAGCAAACGGCGCATAGCAAACGGCCCGGATTCTACGCCGCCAGTAGCAGCACGGTGGTGATATTGTCCGGGCCGCCCGCATTCCGGGCGGCATCGATCAGAAACTGGCACTTTCCTTGGAGCGTTCGGGCGGGGTTCATCAGCGCTTCCGACAGGATATTGGGCGATACCACGCCGTGCAGGCCATCGCTCGAAAGGAGCAGTTGCGAGCCGGGAGAGAGATCGCGCGTATAGCGGTTCACGCGCAGGGGTTGGCTTACGCCCACGGCCATAGTCAATACGTGGCGCATCGGATGAGTCTTCAGCACCGAATCGTCCATGCCCAATCGGCGGCCGATCTCATTCACCCAGGTCTGATCCTCGGTGACCTCGTGAACGCCTTTCGCATCGCAGAGATAGGCGCGGCTGTCCCCCACGCTCGCAATCGCGATGCGGCGGGCGCCGGGCGGTCCCCCGTTGACCTCCATGGCGACGACTAAAGTCGTGCCCATGCCTTCCAGACGCGAGTTCGACGATGCGGCCTGCATCACGGCCGAGTTCGCTTGCTGGATCGCCTCTACCAGCGTTTCCTCGTCGCGGCGCGGGGAAAGCCGGATTCGGTCCCGCACGAAATCGACCGCCATGTGAGAAGCGTGCTCGCCCGCCTGCGCTCCGCCCATCCCGTCGGCGACGATGTACAGCCCTAATTCCGGATCGACGAGATACCAGTCTTCGTTATTGGTGCGGACACAACCGCGGTCGGTGAGCCCGTACGCTTCGATCATCGGCTTCCCGATTATACTCATGCCTTCCGTAAGTCCTGGACGGTAATCGCCACCAGGGCGAGCGTTAGGCCGATCATCACCGCGACGGCGATCCACGCCACCAAATTGTAACCCGCGGAATTGGTCCACTCTTTCATTAAGCGGCGCTTGTTCACCAAAAGAATCATGAAGATCAGGACGAACGGCAGCAGCATGCCATTCAGTACCTGACTGGCGAGAATCATCTTCACCAGCGGAAAACCGGGGATCAGGATGACACCCGCGCCGACGACAATCAAAAAGGTGAATAATCCGTAAAAGATCGGCGCTTCGCGGAAGGTCCGGTTCACGCCCGATTCGAATCCCAGCCCCTCGCAGATCGTGTAAGAAGTGGACAGCGGCAGAATGCAAGCCGCGAATAGCGACGCGTTAAATAAACCGGCGGCGAACAACAAGAACGCGTAAGGCCCGAACGGTTTCAAGCCCTCGGCGGCGTCGGCGGCGTCCTTAATGTCGCGCGGCGCGACGGAGCCGATCGCCCCGGCACAGGCCACGATAATGAAGAACGCAATCACGCTCATTACGACGCAGCCCACGATTACCTCGATGCGCGATTCCTTGTAGGCGCTCGCGCTAATTCCTTTTTCGACCACCGCCGCCTGCAGGTAGAACTGCATCCAAGGCGCGACCGACGTGCCCACCATGCCGATCAGCATCCCGATGTAGCCGGGGTCGAACATCAAAACGGGGCGGACGCTGTAAATCGCCGCCTCCCGCCAGTCCGGCTTGACGAGGATGCCCGACACGATGTAGCAAACGTAAACGACGGTGGCGAACAGAAACACCTTTTCGATGCGTTCGTAAGTGCCTTTGACGACCAGCAGCCAGACGGCCAACGCGCCCAGCGGCACGGAGACATAGCGGCTGACATGGAATAGCTCGAGCGAACTGGCGATGCCCGCGAAGTTCGCCATCACGTTCGTCAGATTCGCGCCGAACAGTGCGAGCATCATCGCGAACGTCGTGCGCAGCCCGAACTCCTCGCGGATCAAATCCGAGAGCCCCTTGCCGGTCACCGCGCCCATCCGGGAGCACATCTCCTGCGCGACAATCAGCAGCACCGTAATGGGCGCGAGGGTCCATAGAGGCAAGTAGCCGTAGCGCGCGCCCGCTTGCGAATAGGTGTAGATACCGCCCGCGTCGTTATCGACGACGGCGGTGATAAAGCCGGGGCCGATGACGGAGAGAAATACCGCGATCTGGTATCGGAGTTTCTTGACCACCGTCATGGTAGAAGGCTCATTCGCTCCTCGTCCTTATTCGTTCCTCAAGAGCGAAATCACGTCGTCGGCGGTAATCACTCCGGCTAAACGCTCCTCGCCGTCCACCACGGGCAGGCAGAGCAGGTTGTACTTGTCGAACATCTCGGCGACCCGCTTGCGGCGGTCGGCGATCCGGGCGTGGATGAGTTTTTCGTTCGCCAGTTGCGCGAGCGGTGTGGCGGAGTCTTGACGCAATAGCCGGGCCAGCGGAACCGTGGAAACCAATCGTCCGTCGTCCGAGGTCAGAAAGATCGTGTTCAAAGACTCGATCAAGTCTTCGTTGCCGAGAGCCGCTTCGAGCGCCTCGCCCACCGTGGCGGACGCGGGAAGCGCGACATACTCGGTGTTCATCAGGCGGCCCGCGGAGTCCTCGCGCAGTTCGAGTAGTTCTTCCACCTCGGCGGCGGGCTCGTCTTCCATTTCTTCCAAAATCTCGACCGCCGTCTCGCTCTCCAGTTCGTCGAGAACGTCGGCGGCTTCGGCGGGCGACATCTCCTCGACGATCTCGGCCGCTTTTTCCGTATCGAGCGATTCGAGAATGGCCGCCTGGATTTCGGGTTCGACTTCGGAAAGGGTTTCGGCGGCGACCTCGCTCGAAAGGTCGGTGAAGATCGCCTCGCGGTCGTCCGGGCCGAGATCCTCGACGATGTCGGCGAGGTCCGCCGGGTGCATTTGTTCGAGCAGCTTGTTCGAGAGGTTGAGGCGCAGGCGGCGCATCGGGTCCGATTCGACGATGGAGCAGTTGGCCCAGTCGATCGAGTGCGGCGGGATGGGCCGCTGCAGGCGGCGTACCCAGCGGCGCGGCAACACTCCCTGAACCAAGCGGCGGAAAATGCTGCGCAGACCGATGTCGATGTCCTCGACGTTCAAAATTTCGTGCGCGCCTTGGCGGGCGGTTCGGAACGTAACATCGGTGACCCGGACGACTTTGCGGCCTTCGGCGTCGATGATCTGCTGGTCGAGCAGGTCGCGGACGACCCGCAGTACGAACTCGTCGGCTTGGGCGTGGTAGGGTGTCAGGCGCTCGTCGGAGAGCCGAATGCCGTCGAGCGAGATATCGCGGATTTGGTCGTGGCGGACATTGAGCCAGGCGTAACCCGCGCCGCCGAGCAGGTAACGGTCGACGCGGTTGGGGTCGATCAGCGGGACGATGGCGGCGTCTTTGACCACGCCGAGACGTCGGTCCCGGAGGTCGAAGACCGGAAGCCCAACCAGCTCGGTGAGATAGAGGATGCCGTCCATTTGCCGCCGGGTTCCATTGGTTGCGCGAACTGCGCCACCACCACTATGCGGGATTGGCGTGGTGGGTGGCAACCCGGCGGCGTGATGACCGAGTTCGGTTATCTCGATCGGGCGGCTGGAAGATCCTCTACACGGTAGTCCGCCGGGATCGCGATTTTTTCGGCGGGGGGTTGAACGCCTAGGCGGAGGTCTTTGACTTCCTCGACAATACGAATTCGCGAACCGGAGTTAGCGATCCTAATGAAATATTCCGAGCGTAACCGGATGTCCTGTTGCGGCAAGTCGCACCACTTGGCGGAGCCGGTGGAACGCTGTGTCTCATAAGCTTGGCACATTACGCCGTTGACTTCCATAGTTCCCCTGAGTTCGCCTACTCCAGGGTAAACGGTTGAGCGAGGAATGCGTGTAAGAATTTGCTTAACTTCGGCTAGCTTGCGCCCGGGAATTAGGGCATACACTTTCTTAGTTTTCGCGTCTACCAGAGTCGCCGAACTCATTCCGCTCCCGTAGGAATACTTGAAGTAAGTTATTTCCGAGCCATCGGACGATCGAAGGTAGTCGCCTTCAATCACCGCTCTCAGCCGCTCCGAGCCGTCTTCCATGACTTCGTACTCGGAGATTCTCTTGGTTGCCGTGAACGCTTCCGTCCCGGCATGCAGGAGCTGGGCGAAGAAAGCTATTGAAAGTAAGGGTTTCATTTTCATTTCCTTATGCACAATGGCAGCATTCCCCATCGGGACAACCGATAAACAAACCTTCCATAAGGCAATCGTTCCTTTAGATTTCGCCAAAGTAACCGCCGCAACCGCCCGGACACTGGCCTAGGCAAGAGTAACGAACAAACCGGACGCACTCGTTTTGGATTTCCGAGCATTCCGGACAGCACCTGCCGGCGATTGCCAAGGAAGGTGCGATGAAAGTTACAAAAAGCAAAACGAAAACTGCGAGAACGGGACCAAAATGCGGTGTTTTCATGCCCGGATTGTAAGGCTAGTCAAAAAACAAAAAAATGGATCGCATTGGTGCGACGTACCAGGCGACGCAACAGAAAGCGGCGCTGCCACCGTCGAGCGCCAGCACGACACATCGGCTTTCTTTTCAACGGTTACGTCACCGTGACGTGACTCCCGCGGCGGCTGAAATGGCCGCAGTCTGGTCTCGCCGGGCATGAAAGCCCGGTAGAAAAAAGGAGACCAAACACATGTTCACGATGTTTCAAGCGTTTCACCGGTTGGTTTGCTGGACGGTGATTATCGTTGCGGTTTTCGGCGCGGCGGCGAAGGCGCAGCTTACGCCGAAGGTGACGTTCAAGGCGCCGTTCGCGTTCGAAGTAGGTTCGCGTACGTGCCCGGCGGGGGAGTACGAGTTGGAATACGATCCCCATTCGCGCGTGGTGAAGGTGACGCATGTCGAGTCGAGCGCTCGAGTTATGCTGCTGGCCAACGTGTTGCTGGACCCCGGAAGGGCACTGAGCCCCAAGGTGGTTTTCCAGAACTACGGCTCGTCGGCGTTCCCGTTCCAGGCGTGGTTCGGGCCGGTCTACGGCGGAGTGCAATTCCAGCCGAGCGACCGCGAGCGGGAGTTGATCGCCGCCAAGCGCACCAGCGCTCCGGTGGTGCTCGAAGCGAAGGGGCGTTAACCGCCCCTCTCGATCCCGGGGGTGCGGTCGCCTACCCGCGGCCGCACAACTCGGGATCGACGCAATGGATGATCGGTATCGGACCAAAGAGACCGCCCGAACCGACGGTCAACCGGTACTCGATGGTGGTTCCGCCGACCGTAGCGACGATCTCCACAGTGCCGGACTCGGCGGCAGGATCGACGGTGGCCACCGGAGACCACTGGTCGGCACCCGGTTCCCAGAATGTTGGCGATCCAGCGGCCAGCGTTCCGGATAGTTGCACGGTGTGGGCGGTGCCATTGGCAAAAGTCTGAAGTTCCGCGCCGGGGGCGACGGTGAATTCGACCCGAAGAGACGGCACGCCAAAGGCGTGAATTTCGATTTTGGGTTCTGGAGGGTTCATTGGGTTAGGGTTAGTCTGCGATACGCCGGATCGGAAAGCAAGCCCTTCAAATCTGGGTCGGAGCGGAGATCGGCGGCCAACGCACCCGGGTTTTTCATCTTTCGGATGAGTTCCAGAGACCGGTCTCTCTCTCGGGTTAGTTCGAATACCTTCAATGCCGCTTGCGCAACGAGTATGTTACCCGGAAGGGCGTTAGTCGCTGCAACGGCTTGCTCTATTGCTTCGTCTTTGCGTCCCAGACCCGCCAAGGCGACTGCACGAAGCGCCCGAATCGGAACATAGTCCGGACTCGTCTCGATCCTACGGTCGGCGGATTGGAGTGCCTGCATGTAGTTCTCGCGTGCGTTGCCGACATCGCCGGATAGCCGGTAAGCTTGGGCCAAGTTCAGCCGGGGCAGAGGAGCGGCCGGCGAAAGCTGAACGGCTTTCGAAAGTGCTTCGATCGCGAGGCGCCAGTTGCCGTCGTTCATCGCCAAGTCCCCTAGGGTGTTGTAAGCCGCCGCAGAGGGCCGAATCGCAACGGCTCTTTGGAGTAGCGCGATGGCGGGCTTCACACGCTCTTGTCGAAGCTCGAGCACGGACAAATTGGTCAGAACGAGCGTGTTATCGGGGGCGAGTTCAAGAGCCTTGCTCAGATGGCTTCGAGCTAACTCCAGGCGACCATGATTCAAGTAGTAGCCTCCCGCGTCGCGATGGAAGCGCCAATAGCCGGGCTTTGCGGCGATCGCGCGGCGGTAGCTTTCCTCCGCCTCCGGCAGGCGATTCATCGCCACTTGCAGGTTCGCCAACTCGCTCAGCGCGTTGGCATGAGAGGGATTGAGAGACAGCGCGCGCCGCAAATCGGCGAGCGCCGCGTCTTTACGGCTGTCCGCCCGGTGGAGGGCCGCGCTAACCACCCAAACATCGGGGAGCGAAGCGTCGAGGGCCAACGCTCTCGTGGCGGCTTCCCGGCCGGCGGCCAAATCGCGGGAATCGCGTTCGAAGCGATAACGCCGCAAACGGGCGTCGGCGAGCGCCGCGAGAATTTGAGCGTTTTCCGGTTCCAGTTTGGCCGCCCGTTCGAATAGTTCGATGGCGGATTCCAGGCCAACATCGTCGCGCTCGAGATATCCGAGGCCTTGTAAATAGAAAATCCCCGCTTCGCCCTTGGGACCCGAATCGGCGATCACTTTGCGCACCTCCGGCGTGATCAGCAAGTCGAGCATCTCCGCGATTTCATTTACCGCGCGGTCCTGCACGGAAAATGAATCCGCGGCGGTGAAATCGAGCACGCGGCTCGCTTCCTGGCGCTCCCGGGCGTTATACAGATGCAGCGTGAGGCGCAGGCGGTCGCCTACGCGTTCGAGCGTTCCGGCGACGACGTAGTTTGCGCTCAAGCGCGATCGCGCTTCAGCGACCGTGCCGACTTTGAGCTGCGAAACGTCGGGTGCGGGCAGAAACCAGAGATTGCGCTGAAAACGCTCGATCTCGCCCAGCCTTCCAGAGGTAGCGGCGGCGATCCCTTCGCCGAGCGCTTTCAAAGAAGCGTCCTCGCCCAACACTCGCGGAGCGAGGATGGCAACGCGCCGTTCTTGGGGCCGGAGCGCGGTATAGAGGAAGTAAGCGGCGACGGCGACGAGCGCGAACGAAGCGGCGAGTCCGATCCAGCGCCAGGGGAAGGGCGTAGGTTCGGCCCGCGTCTCCGGTTGAACCGATGGAACGATAACCGGAGCGGTTACCTCGGAGAACGCCGGGCGGTAGCCTCCCGTGGGTAACTCGATCCGAAGTCCCGGGGCGGGGTTGGCCTGGTAGAACTCCGCCAGCCGGTTGCGTACGTCGTTGGCGCGCACGCGAACCCGAGTGTCGGCCTTGGGATCGAAGTCGGAGACGCCGTAGAAGTCGATCCCGATGGCGACTTCCTTCAGATCCGGGCCACGGCCCTCCAACTCGGCGTTGACGACAAACGTAAGAAAACCGGAGGCTTGTCCGGCTTTCGCGAATTGAGGACTGGCGAGAATCCGCCGCAACTCCGCGCGGACTCGTTCGGCATAGGCGAACTCGGGCCGGGCGGGAGAAGCCATAGGAGAATGTGCTCTCGCACGTTGCACTGTATCACGGAGCGGCAATCCGAACCAGCCGCTACCTCGTAGAGAAGAAATAGTATTTCCTCACTGTAAGGAGGGGGAAAAATGCTACGCACACTCAAACGCCTAAGCGCCATCGCGGTGAGCTTGACGGGGATGTTCGCCGCCAGCCACCGGAATGGCCCGCTGATGCTGGAAGACCAGACAGCGAACCTCAACGATTTCTACATCTTCCGCAGTTGGGAGCAGGGCCGCTCCGACCGCGTCGTGATGTCGATGTCGGTGCAAGGTTTCCAGAACCCGGACCAGGGCCCGAGCTACTACAAGTTCTCGGATAGCGTCCTTTACCGGTTCAATATCAACAACTCGCGAGGCCTGGACGGCAATCCCGACCTGCAAATCGACGTCGTTTTTCGCACCGAATTGCGCGAAAATCCGACGTTTGTCGCTTACTTCGGCAAGTTGTCCGCTATCGATGGACCGGAAGTCTTTCTGGTACAGCGATATACGGTGGTGGTCCGGAACCTCCGCACGGGTACGGCGACGTTCTACGACCGGGACCGCAACGGTCGGCTTTTGACCGTCGCGCCGCCGAATATGGGTCCGAAATCGACGCCGAACTACGAAGAGACGCTCGGCCGGGCGGCGATTTTCGAACTCGCGAATGGCATGCGGATCTTCGCCGGTCCTCGCGACGACGCGTTCTACTTCGATTCGGGCGCGACGTTCGATACCTTGAACTTCCGCGCTCCCGCTCCGGTGCTGGCCGGTGCGGCGGATCAGGGGCAAGGTCCGGCGGCTCCGGCGGCGATCGACGGCTTCGCGGGCTATAACATCAGCCTGATTGCCGTTGAGGCTCCGATCACGATGCTGACGGCGGACGGTACCGTGCCGACCAATCCGCAAGCGCCGAACGCGAGAATCGGCGCGTGGGCGGTGACGGCACGGCAACTGGTGACCATTCGGCCCAGCCCGTCCGACCCGATCCACATCGGCGAGTACGCTCAGGTGGGCCGCGTGGGCAATCCGCTGACCGTCGAAGCGC
Organism: Bryobacteraceae bacterium; assembly: GCA_033763835.1. Lineage (GTDB taxonomy): Bacteria > Acidobacteriota > Terriglobia > Bryobacterales > Bryobacteraceae > JAPKYZ01. The sequence continues at coordinate 10,460 of JANRJS010000039.1, forward strand.
TCATCCCGCTGCCGATGAAGGACCGCTGGAACCGCAGCCACCCCGCCGACGACCGGCAGTTCGCGCAGTTCATCGGCGATCCATTCTTCGCCACCGGCATTCTGCGCGGTGTGTACAACCTGACGGTTCCGCCCGCTCCGCGCAACGATCTGCTCGGCGTGTTCGTTCCGGATATCACGCGGATCGACCTGACCATCGCTCCGACGGCGGCCGCGAGCCAAAGCCGTTTAGGACCGCTGGGCAACGATAACGCGGGCTGGCCGTTCGGCGGTCGCCGGATCGGCGACGACGTGGTGGATATCGGGTTCCGCGCCATCGCGGGAGTGCTGGTCGGCCTGAACGGCAGCGTCCCGCTCGGCGACGGAGTGAACTCGAACGACGTGCCCTATCTCGACCGGTTCCCGTTCCATGCGGCTCCGCATGCCGGGTTCCGCCACTCGCAGTCCGAAGGTACGAACGGACGCGGGATAAACACGAATCAGTAACGCTCCTTGTCGCGGGGCGGCGGACCTTCACGGACGCGCGTTGTGCGCCGCCGCCCCATTTTTCCGACGAGGCTCGACGAATCCAGGAGAGGACATTCATGCGACAAGCGATTTTATTGGCGATGACGGCGGGAGCGGCGTTCGCGCAGGACCCGGAGCGGCTGGCCGCGGCGATGAAAGAGCGCGCGCTGCTCGACAACATCATGCGGTTGAAGACCGACGACCGCATCAAGGTCTACTCGACGCTCACCGGCGCCAAGCCCGACAACCTGCACTACCAGAATCTGCTGGCGGCGACCTATGTGCAGAAGATGCGCGAAACCACCGACCCCTCGTATCTGGCGCGAGCGTCGAAGGTGCTCGACGGTGTGTTGGCCGTCGAGGGATCGAATTACGAGGCGCTACGGCTTCGCAACGAGGTTGAACTCGAGAATCATAACTTCCGAAAAGTTGTGGAAGGCTCAAAAAAGCTCGTGCGGATCGCCCCCGAAGATCCCTGGAATTGGGGCACGCTGGGCGACGCTCTGATGGAACTGGGCGAGTATAACGAGGCGGCGGAGGCCTACCAGAAGATGGTGACTCTGCGGCCCGATCTATCGAGCTACAACCGCGCGGCGTGGTACCGCTATGTGGCGGGCGACCGGAAGGGCGCGATCGAGTTGATGAAGATGGCGATTTCGGCCGGCAGCCGGTCCGGCGAACACATGGCCTGGTGCTGGGTGGAATTGGGCAACTTGTATCTGCGCGGCAACGAGACCGGAGAGGCGGCGAAAGCGTTCGCGGCCGCGGCGAAATATCAACCGAACTACCATTCGGCGTACGGCGGAATCGGCAGGGCGCTGGCGGCGTCGGGCGACATAAAAGGAGCGATCGAAGCGTACAAGAAAGCCCAGTCGATCGTGCCGATGCCGGACTATGCGGGCGCGTTACACGATCTGTACCTGCGAGAAGGCAACCAAGCGGAAGCGGCCAAGCAATTGGCGACCCTCGACGTGCTCGACAAGATGGGGCAAGCGGCGAAGGAAAGCTGCAACCGGACGATCGCGCTCATTTACGCGGATAAGAACCATCGCGTGGACCGCGCGCTAGAACTCGCGAAGGCGGAAATCGCGCTGCGGCAAGACATCTTTACGTGGGACGCGCTCGCGTGGGCGCTTTTCAAGAATAAGCAATATGACGAGGCGCAAAAGGCGATCGAGAAGGCCCTTTCTATGGGCACTCCCGAAGCGCAATTTCACTACCACGCGGGGATGATCGCGGCGGCGCGCGGCGATAAGGCGAACGCGGCGAAGCATCTTGAAAAAGCGTTGGAGTTGAATCCGGCGTTCGACGCGAAGCAAGCGGCCGTGGCTCGCGAAAAGCTGGCGGAGGTGCGGGGATGATCGCGTTGCTCTTTCTGGCTGCCGCTGACTTGGCGCGATTGACGGACACGAAGCTCACGGTCGCGCAACGCAACGACGCTTGCTACGAGTTGCGCGGAAACCGGGAGCCGGAGGTCGTGGCGGCGATGCGCGACGGGTTGACCGACGAGGTGATCCGCTCCTGCGCGGCGCGCAATCTGATCGAGATTCGCGCTGGCGAGGCGTTGCTCGCGATGGCGAATCACGAAAGTCCGGACGTACGAGCCGTGGCCGTCGATTCGCTCGCGCGGTTGACGGACGATCGTTACCTGCCGGTATTCGAGAAAGCGGCGCGCGACGCGAACATGGCGGTGAACGTTGCGGCGATGCAAGGATTCGCGTTGCTCTCCACTCCGGCCACGCTGGAATCGCTCCTGCGATTGGGCGCGGGGAGCGATCCGGTGGGTCTGATGGCGCTCGAACAAACGATCCGTTTTCACGATCGACGGACATTGAAGCGGGGTAGGGCGTTGATCGGTTCGTCCGAAATTCCGGCGCAACTGGCCGCGATTCGGATCCTGGCCGAACTTGGGGAACCGGAGGATACTGCCGCGCTTGCACCGTTAGCCGCGAGCGTAGAACAACTGACGGCGGGCGGCCGGGGATTTGGGTTTATGCCCGCAATCAGCCTTGGGCGCGCCGCTCGGGTTGCGATTTCGAGGATCGAAACGCGCGCGAAAGAAAACTACAAATCGGACAAAACCACGCGCCTTTCGGGTTTGTCGCCAGCATCATCGCGTAAATAAACGCGACGAACAACGCCAAGGTGACTAGGAGATCGAACATGGGCGGTTCCTCCAAATTCCGGGGTTACTCCCGGGCCTTCACCAGAACTTTGTCAGTGTAAATCAAAACGGTCTCGCCGCGCTGATTTTTTACTTCGGTGGAGAAGGAAATTACGCCACGGCCCGGCGATTTAGGTGTCAATTCGGTCACAATCCAACTAACTTTGATTGTATCGCCAAAGAAGACCGGTTTGGTGAAGCGCAACCGGTCTACGCCGTAGAAGGCGATTACGGTGTCCTTGATGAGGTTCAATTGCGTCTTTAAGCCGTTGGAAACGCTAAAGATCAGCGCTCCGTGGGCGATCCGTTGGCCGAACGGGGATTCCGCCGCTTCGACGGCGTCCATGTGCAAGCCGGTGTAATCGCCCGTCAATCCGGCGAACTGCACGACGTCGGCTTCGGTTATGGTGCGCCCGCGCGTGGTCCAGGATTGGCCGGGGGAAAAGTCTTCGAAAAACATTGGTTCGGATAGATGGTTTGGTCGGATAGATGGTTTGGATTGTAAGCGGCGCTAAGCGATCCGTGTTAGCTGTACTTCCTTCACCGCCGCCGAACCGGTGCCCGACACTCGCATCGTTTGTACGCCCTTGTCGAAACGCCGCTTTCCGAACGAGACGGTTTGCCATGGCATCTCGGACGCTTCGTTACGGCGGACGAGGTCGGGCAGCGGGATAGGCGTCGCCGGGTTCGACACCGGCTTCGATACACCGGCCACGTCCAGCGTTCCTTCGCCAACCGTCAGCACGGTCACTTCGTAATCGCCGGGGAAGCGCACGTCGATCTGCCACGACGCCGTACCCAAGCCCGCGATCCAATCGTGCGCGTAGCCGTTCTTATTCGCGAAGTGCGCGCCGTTTTCGAGCGCCGCTTGCGGAGCCATAATGCGCGCGGGATTCTCTTCGAGATAGCCGACGGGAATCGGGGGCTTTTGGAAGCTACGCGGCGACACCACGCGGTGGAACCAGCCTTCGTAGCTGTCTTTCAAACGCGCGGCGATCTCGCGATTCTCCGCCGCCACATCGATCTTCTCGCCGGGATCGGTTTCGAGGTTATAGAGTTCCTTGCCGTTCACCAGCTTCCAGCGCTGCGTGCGGACCGCGCCGGGAAACATCGAACCGGCGCTTTGCGGCTGGGTTTGGTGGGTGAAGATTTCGCGATCCGGCCAATCGGCGGCGGGTTTCTCTCGAAGTAGCGGGGCCAGGCTCTTGCCGTCGATCTCGTGCGTTACCGGCGGCAGTCCGCACAAATCGACGACGGTTGGCAGGACGTCGATGTGCGCGGCGATTCGGTCGATCTTGCGGCCCGCCGGAACGCGGCCCGTCCACCGCAGGAATAGCGGCGTCCGAGTGCCGCCTTCGTACACGCTGCCTTTGCGCGCGCGCAGAACGCCGTTATAGCGGTCCGTCTGCGGGCCGTTGTCGGTCAAAAACAGAACGATCGTTTCTTGTTCCGGAGCGCGAGCCAGAACGCGCGCGATGTTCGAGTCCAGATTCTCGACCATCGCATAGACCGCCGCCGTCTCGGGCGAAAGTCCGGGAATCGCGCGGAACTTTTCGAACGCGGTTTTGTCCACCTGATACGGTCCGTGCGGCGCGTTGTAGGCGAGATAGAGGAAATAGGGTTGCGACGCCGGGCCGTCTGCGATGAACCGCAGCGCCTCGTCCGTTAGAGCGTCGGTGACGTAGCCGGAAAGGCGCTTGGGCTTGCCGTTCTCCTCGCTCGGCGAGTCCCAGTAGCGGTTCCAATGGCCGGTGCGGAAGCCGACGAACTTGTCGAACCCCATGGCGTGCGGCACGTACGGGTAGTTTTCGCCCAGGTGCCATTTGCCGATCAGGCCGGTGCGATAGCCCGCCTTCTTGAGCACGCTTGCGAGCGTGATTTCCTCGCCCCGCATCGTCTCGCGCCCGCCAGTCACACCGTGGACGCCGCAACGCAAGTTGTAACGGCCGGTCAGCAAGCTGGACCGCGTGGGCGCGCAAACGGGTGAAACGGTAAAGCGCGTGAACTCGCTGCCTGCAGCCGCCAGGCGGTCGAGCGTGGGCGTCTTAAGATGCGGATTGCCGTGGCACGACATGTCGCCCCAGCCCTGATCGTCGGTCATGATCAGAATCACGTTGGGCTTCTTTGCCGGGGCTTGCGCGGCTAAGGCGGAAGACGAGGCGGCGATCATTTCGCGTCGTGTCATTATGCCCATTTATGCTACAGCCGCAGATTAGCCGCGGAGCGCCGCGCCCGATGGGGGCGAGTCTCGCGCGCCGCGGAATCAACTTCGCCATTTACTCGCGTCACGCCACCGAAGCGTGGCTGGTGCTGGGCGAGGGCGAGGAACAAGTGGAGATCGGCCTCGACCCGGTGGTCAATCGCACCGGGCACGTATGGCATATTCTGGTGCGTGGCGTCGATTCCGGCGTCCGCTATGCGTGGCGGTTCGACCGCCAGCCGAATTCGAGCCCTCACCTGCACCGCTACGATCCTTCGTACCTGCTGCTGGATCCTTACGCGCTCGCTATCGTGGGCGGCGAAGATTGGGGCGCTCCGCAGCAGCGCGAATACCGGCCCTTGCGGTGCGTCGTCCCCGATACGGATTTCGACTGGGAATACGACCAGCCGCTGAACGTTCCCTTGGCCGATTCGGTGATCTACGAAATGCACGTACGCGGATTTACGCGGCACTCATCGTCGGCCGTCGCCAACCCCGGAACGTTTGCCGGAGTGATCGAGAAGATCCCGCACTTGAAACGCCTCGGCGTCACCGCGGTGGAATTGCTTCCGGTGAACGAGTTCGAGGAGGCGGACACCAACCTCGTCAATCCGCTGACGGGCGAGCGGCTGCTGAATCTGTGGGGCTATCAGCCGATCGCGTTCTTCGCGCCGAACGCCTCATACTCGTCGAACCCGCACGACGGCGGCCAGGTGCGCGAGTTCAAGGAGATGGTGAAGCGCCTTCACCAAGCCGGGATCGAAGTGATTCTCGATGTCGTGTTCAATCACACCAGCGAAGGCGACGAGCGCGGCCCGGTGCGCGGGTTTCGCGGCATCGACAACGCCACGTACTACATTTTGGACCCGGCGACCGGGCATTACAAAAACTACTCCGGCTGCGGCAATACTCTGAACTGCAATCACCCGGTGGTGCGGCGGATGATCGTCGACGCGATCGAGTATTGGGTGACGCAGATGCATGTCGACGGATTCCGGTTCGATCTCGCGTCGATCCTCGGCCGCGGGCAGGACGGCAGCGTGCTGGCCAATCCGCCGCTGCTCGAGGAGTTGGCCGGCTCGCCGGTGCTCGCGAGCACGAAGCTGATCGCCGAGGCGTGGGACGCGGCGGGGTTGTATCAAGTAGGGACTTTCCCCGCTTGGGGCCGCTGGGCGGAATGGAACGGCAAGTATCGCGACGATGTCCGGCGATTTGTGCGCGGCGAAGGCGGCATGACGTCGACGATCGCGACGCGGCTACTGGGCAGTCCCGATCTGTATCTGACAAGCGCGCGGGAGCCGTACCACTCGATCAACTTCGTTACGTGCCACGACGGGTTTACGCTGCGCGATCTGGTGTCCTACGACCGCAAGCACAACGAGGCGAACGCGGAGAACAACGCGGACGGGTCGAACGAAAACTTCAGTTGGAATTGCGGAGCCGAGGGCGCCGTCGAGGACGAAGCGATCAACGCGTTGCGCTTGCGGCAGACCAAGAATTTCGCGGCGTTGAATCTGCTGTCGCACGGCGTTCCGATGATCCTCGCCGGCGACGAAATGGGCCGGACGCAGCACGGCAACAACAACGCCTATTGCCAGGACAACGAAACAAGCTGGATCGATTGGAATCTGGCCCAGGAAAACGAGGGACTGGTGCGGTTTTTCGAGCGGCTGATCGCCTTTCGCAAAGGCAATCCGCTGTTGTGCCGAACTCGCTATGCGTGGCAAGCGAACGGGGAGTCGCTGGGAATCGCTTGGCACGGCGTCAAACGCAACCGGCCCGATTGGGGACCGGAGTCGCGCAGCGTGGCGCTGCAGCTTTCGGGCTACGGACGTGAGTTGTTCCTCGTCGCGAACGCTTTTTGGGGCGATCTCGACTTCGAGTTGCCCCGCATCCGCGGGAGCTGGCGGCGGCTGGTCAACACGGCGTTCGACTCGCCGTTCGACATTGCCGATCCGGGCGAGGAGTGGCCGCTGAGCTCGCAGGATAGCTATCGCGTACATGCCCGCAGCGTGTGCGTGTTTGTGGCTTAGCCTCGCGAGTCCAGACTAGGTCCAGTGGCTGGCCGCCACTTAAGCAGCCGCCGTTCGAGCCGCGAAACCAGCGTGGACACGATCAGTACGAACGCCGCGAGAAACGCCATTCCGGCGAATACTCCGGTAGTGTCGAACACACCCTCGGCTTGCGCGATCAAGTAGCCGATGCCGCGCACCGCGCCGAGATATTCGCCGACGACGGCGGCGATGATCGCGAGGCCGACACTGATTTCGAGGCTCGAAAAGATCCAGGTCAACGCCGAAGGCAGCAGCACATGGCGAGCGAGTTGGCGCTCCGTCGCGCCCAGCATGCGGGCGTTGTCGATTAGTGCTTGAGGTACTTCGCGGACTCCCTTCATCGTGTTGAAGAAGACGACGAAGAAGACCACCGTCACCCCGAGCGCGACTTTCGAGGCGATCCCCAAGCCGAACCAGAGCAGGAACACCGGGGCGAGCACTACGCGCGGCAGCGAGTTCGCCACTTGGATGTACGGCCCGAGCACATCGGCCATCCAGCGCGACCGCGCGAGCGCGAATCCGCACGCCACTCCGAGCAGCGAGCCAAGCAGAAACGCAAGCGCGGCTTCGAGGGTGGTAGTGGCGAGATGCGGCCAGACCTTGCCGCTCACGAGCATCTCCACGACGCGCGCGGCAACGCTGGAAGGCCGCGAGAAGAAGAACGGATCGAGCGCCCCAAGGCGCGCGCCAAGCTCCCACACGCCCAGGAACAGCGTGGCGACGCCGACACGTCCGGCGACGACGCTAGCGCGCGTCATGCGACCTCAGCACTTCTTCGCGCAGGTCGTGCCAGATGGCGCGGTAAATCTCCGGGAACCTCGGTTCGGTCTTCAAGTCGAGTAACGCGCGTGGGCGCGGAAGATCGATCGGGTAGCGTCCCACGATGCGGCTGGCGGGACCGGCGGACAGCACCAGCACTTCGTCCGAGAGAGCGATCGCCTCTTCGAGATCGTGAGTAATGAAGACGACGGTGGTTGGCGACACGTCGAGCATGGTGAGTAACTCCTGCTCCATGCGTTGCCGCGTGTGTATGTCGAGCGCGCCGAACGGCTCGTCCATCAGCAACAATTCGGGCTCGACGGCGAGCGCTTGGGCAAGCGACGCGCGCTTTCGCATTCCGCCCGACAACTCGTGCGGATAGGCGCCGGCGAACTTCGAGAGCCCGACTCGCGCAATCCATGTGTCGGCGCGGGCGAAATCGAGTCCGCGAAACTCGAGGCCCAGTACCGCGTTCTCCCGCACCGTCTTCCAAGGCAGCAGCGTGTCCTGCTGGAAGAGATAGGCGGCGCGGCGATTGATCCCAGATAGCGCCTCGCCGAATGCGCGGATCGAGCCCGAACTGGGAACCAGCAATCCGGCGGCGAGATTCAGCAACGTCGATTTGCCGCACCCGCTCGGGCCGACCAAGGACACGAACCGCCGCTCGGCCACATCGAAGGAGATTGGCGCAAGCGCCTGGTAGCCGTTGTCGAACGTCTTCGAAACGCCATCGAAAGCGAGCGCCGTCATCTCTCGGCGATACCGGCCAACGCGCAGGTCAGCAGCACGATCATCCGCGTGCCGGGCACCATCGCCGATTCGTCCGACTGCTCGTTCACCGTGTGCCCATTGCGCGAGCGTCCCGCGCCAATCGCGATTGACGGTATGCCGTAGCCGACGCCGACGTTCGCGTCGGTGGCTCCACCGTCCACGGGTTCGACGGGCAGTCCGCCATTGGCCTTGACGAACTCGAGAACATCCTTGGCCGTTGAGACGAGCGGGTCGGCGAGACGCTCCGCCGAAGGCCGCGCGCGCGAGTAATCGACATCCTCGCCATCGGGCTTTGTCATGCGAAAGCCGACGCCCTCGTGCTTGGCGGCCGCTTCCGCCGTGGCCACAACTTGCGTCAGCAAGCGATCCTGCGTCGGCGAATCGAGCGAGCGCAGATCGACGGTGAACCAAGCCTCTTCGGGGATCGCGTTGGGCACTGTGCCGCCGCCGATCTTCCCGACATTCATGACGGGCAGGCGCGACTGCCCGGTGCCAGATGCGGGATCGGGCAGCGGGATGGCGTAGAGATCGAGAATCGCCTTCGCCACGGCCTTCGCGGGGTTCGGCTTGCCTCGGCTGACTAGCGTATGCCCGCCAGGCGAGGTGTAGAAGAACTGCAAGCGCGAGATTCGAAAGGCGCCATACGATAGCCCCCCAAAGCGGCTGTCCAGCGCGACGATCGACGCCGGTGTCACGCCGCTATGCTTCATCCAATGCATCATGCCATTCAATCGCGTCTCTTCCTGGACCGTGAAGAGAAACATCACATCGCGCTTCAGCGCAATGCCCGCACGGTCGAGCGCGCGCGCCGTTTCGAGCAGCGCCACGACATTCACCGAGTCGTCGCCGATGCCCGGCGCTTTGAGGACTCCATTTTCGCGGGTAACCTTGATCGGCGTGTCCATCGAAAACACCGTATCCATGTGCGCGGCGAGGACGATCGGCGGCCCGGATTCAATGCCTTTCCGTAGAGCGCTCACGTTACCGAGGGCGTCCGTCTTGATGTCGGTCACGCTTAGTTTGGCGAGCTCGGCGCGGATGTAGGCGGCGCGTTGCCTTTCTTGGCCGGACGGCGAAGGAATCTCGGTGACGCGAATCCACTCGGCGATCAGCGGTTCCCGCCGCTCGTCGATGGAGGCCAGCGCGCGCTTCACTTTGAGGTCTTCGGCGAGCGCCGGCGAGAACAAAGAGGCGGCGAGAACGAATGCGGAGGCGAGGATCATCACTCACGAATATACTTGGGCCATGGAAGGAACGAGATGAGCTACACGGTCTCCAAACCGGACGCTTCCGAGTATGCGCCGTACTACGAAACCTACGTCTCGAAGGTGAAGCTTCCGAACGTCGTCACGGCGCTGCTCGCGCAACTGGACGACACGATGAATCTACTGCACACGGTTTCGGCGACGCAGGCGCTGTACCGCTACGCGCCCGGTAAGTGGAGCGTCAAGGAAGTGCTGGGCCACGTTATCGACGCCGAACGAATTTTTTCCTATCGAGCGCTGCGGATCGCCCGGGGCGATAAGACACCGCTGGCGAGTTTCGATCAGGATCCCTACATCGTCCATGCCGGATTCGACCGCCGCACCTGGGGATCGTTGAAAGACGAGTTCGAAGTAGTGCGGCGCGCGACGTTGGCGCTGGTTCATTCGTTCGATCCCGAGGCGTGGATGCGTTCCGGAATCGCGAGCGACAACCCGATCACCGTGCGCGCGCTCGCGTATATAATCGCGGGGCACGAACTTCATCATGTCGGGATTCTGCGGACGCGCTACTTGAGCCGCGGAGAAATGGAGTGATCGAAATGGAACGCCGGGATTTCGGAAAAGCGGCGCTGGCGGCCGGAGCGTTGGCCGCGCCCGCCGCGGCGGCGCACTCTCGCCCTTGGAGTCCGGGAATCAAGATGACTCTGCAGGTGGGCGGCAAGTTCACCGACGAGGATTTACAGTTCGCACAACAGTTGGGCGTGAACTATCTGGCGGTCACCGTCGGTCGCGACGACCACTCAGTGGAGCGCCTGACCGAGATCAAGAATCGCGTCGAATCCGCTGGTCTGCGCGTGTGGAACATCGGGCACGACGGCAATCGCAACCAGGAAGAGATTGTCCTGAACCTCCCCGGCCGCGACGCCCGCATCGAGGCCTATAAGACGTACCTGCGCAACTGCGGCAAGGCGGGAATTCGCTACGTCACCTACGCCCACATGGGCAATGGCATCTGGCATACGGATCGCGAGACGACACGCGGGGGCGCTCCCGCGCGCGGGTTTAACTTGGCCAAGGGCGGCGTGGGACGTTGGGCGGGCAAAGAGTTTACCGGGCCGCTCTCGCACGGGCGCGTTTTCAGCGAAAAGGAAATCTGGGATAACTACACGTACTTCATTAAGCAAGTGGCTCCGGTGGCGGAGGAAGCGGGCGTGTACATCGGAATCCATCCCGACGATCCGCCCGTGCCGATGCTCGCCGGAGTGCCGCGCTGTATCTTCGGAAACTTCGAAGGCCACAAACGCGCCCTCGAAATCGCGAACTCGCCGAACGTCGGCTTGTGCTTTTGCATCGGCACGTGGCTCGAGGGCGGGGAATTGATGGGCGCCGATGTCGTCACGGCGATCAAGCACTTCGGCTCTCAGGGCAAGATTTGGAAAGTGCACTTCCGCAACATGTCCGCGCCGCTGCCACATTTCGTCGAGACGTTCGTCGACAACGGCTACTACGACATGTACCGGGCGATGAAAGCGCTGCAGGAAGTGGGCTTCGACGGGGCGATTATCGGCGATCATTTTCCGTCGATGGCGGGCGGCCCGAGAGTCGCCGTGGCGTATACGGTTGGGTGGATGCGGTCGATGATCGCGCGCGCGGAGGCGGAAGTCACGAAGAAGGGCTGAGGGCACGGACCATGAACGGGGTGTGGAAGCCCGAGAACTACATCGCTTTGATTGTCGCAACTACGGCGGCTTTGTGCGTCCTTATCCTGGTGGGCGGTACGGTGGCCGGAGTGCTGCTTGGAAAGCTGGACCCCGAGAAATTGGGTAGCACCAACGGATGGGCGGTCGGCGGCGGGCTGTTGGGATTCATGGGATTCTTGACCGTCATCGTATGGAAGGTCGTCAAGTAATGGACCGCGAGAAGACCGCCCGCCTGTTGCTGCGCATTCAGATTCCGCTCATCGCTCTTTCGGCGGTCGTGCTCGGCGCGATCATATTCGCGCTGGTACCGCTGATCGAGCGTTACGACGAGACAAGCCGGCAAGTGGCGGAAAAGCAACTCGCTTTGGCGAAGCTCAACGAAGAGATCGCCGGACGGGAAAAGAAGCTAGCCGAGACGGAGTCCAAACTTGGGAAAATCGATGCGCTGGTGGAAGAGCGCGGCGACCCCGGACTTAAGGCGGCGGTGCGAAATCTGGTTGGGGCAAAGATCGGCATCTACTACCTCAAGGAAGACGCCGCGTCGGCGATCCGCGCCGAGAGGCTCAAGAAAGATCTGTCGAGCTTCGCCCCGATCGTGCAGCTATACCCTCGGGCTTACAAGTTCTTTTTGGATGTCGCCTTGCCGGAAGGGGACGAGCTTCGCTACGAGGATCCCGCGGAACTGTCTCTGGCGAGAAATCTTCAATCGCGTTTAGCGAAACTCGACCCGTCCGCAAAGTACGTCTTGCGCCCGGTGGTCACTCCGACTCCTAACTTCGTGTCGATTTTCCTGAAGCCGAATCCGGTACCGGTCAAGTAATGCCGACGTCCATAGGCTCGTCCCGACTACATCGAAGCCGCGCGTTTCTATCGCAAGTGCCGTGCGAGAGGCGTAAGTGTCCACTCCACGATCGATTGCCTTATCGCTGCGCTGGCGATTAGCAACAACCTACCGCCACTCACCAAGGATGTCGATTTCCGGCTCATCGCCAAGCACACCAGGCTAAGGCTCGCCTAATCGAACAGGTAGATATCGTCGATGTGCGCGCCGGGGGCCATCATGGCCAGATCGGCGAGCTTGCCGGTCTTGAGATCGTACACCCAGCCATGAACGGTAGGCCGGTTGTGCGCCTTCCACGCCGCCTGTACGATAGAGGTTTGCGCGACGTTCTGCACCTGCTCGATCACGTTGAGTTCGACAAGACGCCGGAACTTCTGGTCGGGATCGCGCAGCGCGGTCAACTCACGTTCGTGGATGCGGTAAACGTCCTTGATATGCCGCAACCACTTGTTCAGTAAGCCCAGATTCTTGTGGCTCATCGCGTTCTTCACGCCGCCGCAGCCGTAGTGCCCGCATACGATGATGTGCTTCACCTGGAGCGCTTCCACGGCATACTGCAGCACGCTCAGAAAATTGAAGTCGGTGTGGATGACGAGGTTGGCGATATTGCGGTGCACAAACAACTCGCCGGGTCCGGTGCCGGTGACCTCCTCGGCGGGAACGCGAGAATCCGAGCAGCCGATCCAGAGAAACTCCGGCGTCTGGTCGTGCGCCATCTCCTCGAAGTAGGTGGGGCTGATCGACATTTTGTCTTTCACCCACGCTTCGTTGCCGAGCAATAGTTTCCGGTAAGCGTCCATAGTTAGTGCGCCGCCATCGCCGGGCGATACGTGGAGACGCCGCGCCGGTTTTCGAAGTTTTTGGTTTCGATCGTAATGTTCTTGAATTCGGCCGAATGCCGGAACTCCTCGACGACCTCGGCGATATCGTGATCGATATAGAGAGCTTTTGTACCGTCGATGGTCAAGTGAGAATTGTTAGGAATACTCCTTAGCATGTCCTTGATTGCGGCTTTGTGGATAAAAGTCGCATCTTTGTTCAAGCGCAGTAAATAATAGCTGTCTTGATTGACCAGCGTGAGCGGCTGGTGATGATTGGCGCGGATGACGAAAAACAAACCCACTACCAGTCCGATCGCAACGCCGATGAGCAGGTCGGACAGAACGATCGCCACAACGGTGACGATAAAGGGCAGAAACTGACCCCAGCCCGCCGCGTACATGTTCCTGAACAGATCGATACGGGCCAGCCGGTAGCCGATGACGATGAGAATCGCCGCAAGCGCGGCCAGGGGGGTGCGGTTCAAAACGCCGGGTATCGCCAAGACGGCCACAAGCAGCAGAATGCCGTGCGTAAAGGACGACCATCGGGTACGGGCGCCCGCGTAGATGTTGGCGGAAGTACGCACCACTACGGACGTGACAGGCAGTCCGCCAATGAGACCGGAAATGAAATTCCCCAAGCCTTGCGCCACCAATTCCCGGTTCGGCGAAGAGATGCGCTTTTGCGGGTCGAGCTTATCGGCCGCTTCGAGCGACAGCAACGATTCCAGACTGGCGACCACGGCTAGCGTGGCCGCCGTGGTGTACACCCGCCGGTCGGAAAGCGCCGCAAAATCGGGCCAACGGAACTGACCGAAAAACTCCCGCAGGTTCGCCGAAACGGGCAGCCGCACTAAGTGTTCCGGATCCGAAAGATAGAAGGATCCGAACGCAACCCGGAAAAGTTCGTTTAGCCCGATGCCGAGCGCCACCACGATCAACGGTCCGGGCACGGCGCGCAACCAAGCCATTCGCTTGATCTCCGGACGCTCCCACAACAGCAGAACGGCGAGACTAATGGCCGAGATCGCCACCGCCGGTCCGTTCATGCTGAGGACGGCGTGCACGATGTCGGTTAAGGTGTTCTCGCCCGCCGCCTCGAGGAAACTCAAGTCTCCCTCATAGTCTTTGTCGCGGCCCAGTGCATGAGGAATCTGCTTAAGAACGATGACGATGCCGATCGCCGCCAGCATGCCCTTAATGACGGCGTTGGGCACGTAATTAGAAAGCGATCCGAGCCTCGCCAATCCCAGCGCCACTTGCAGCACACCGGAGCAAACGACGGCGGTCAAGAAGATCTCGAACTTCCCGAGATTCTGGATCGCGGTGGCGACGATGACTGCCAAGCCGGCCGCCGGTCCGCTGACCGAGACTTCCGATCCCGACAGAATCGCGACCACGGTACCGCCGACGATGCCGGCGATCACTCCCGCGAATAGAGGAGCTCCCGAAGCGAGAGCGATGCCCAAACAGAGCGGTAACGCCACCAAAAAAACCACTAAGCCGGCCGAAAGGTCGGCTTTCAGGTCGTGACGCACCATCCAAGAATACTAAACGAAATTTGGATACCGGAAAAATGCCGAAAGGGCGAAGCCGAAGCCTCGCCCTTCTACCCACAGCTTAGGTTGTGTGCGGATCCCGATTCGTGTCTAGGCCCGCTTCTTCCTCCACAACCAAGCGCCGATCAGTCCTGTACCGAGCATGGCGTAAGTGGACGGCTCGGGGGTCGGGACCGGCTCTCCGTAGATAAAATCGTCCATCGCGGCGGGAGACGCCGTGGTTCCACTGACGATACGGACGCGGAAGATGTCCGGATTGTCGAACTTCACGCCGAGAAACGAGAAAGTCTTCTCGCCGGCGAAGGGCGCAACGTCGTACTTGCCGAGCGATGCGCCGGTGATCGTGAAGAACTCCATAGAAGCGGTGAGTGCGTCGTCCACGTCGAGGAAGATCACGCCAAAACCGTTGGTCTTGGACGGCGTCTTCTGATCGGCGGGCGAGAAGAAGAACACGTCGGTTTGGAAGCTTCCGACGGGCAGAAACGCGCGTCCACTAAAGGATGCGAACTCGTCGGCGGCTCCGGGAATCGGGGTGATGAATTTGTCGCCTGGCGTCGTGTTGACGTTGCCGCGCGCGCGGCCGGGCGTGTTGCCATTGAAGAAGTCGCCGGGGAAAGGATCGGAGGAAGCGGCGGGAACGCCGTTCCAGTTAATTTCGCGACGCCCGCCGACGAAGACTTCCGGATTATTGGCGTTCAGGGCGCCGAGCGAAGCACGGAAAAGGTCGAGTTCCGGAGTAATCGACGCTTGATCGGCTCCTGAAGCCGAGAAGACGGTTGCGCCAAAGGCGGGGGACAAGCCGGCCACGAGGCCAGCCACAAGGATTGTAGCGATTTGGGTGAACTTCATGAAGGCAGTATGCGATCCGGACCGGTCGAAAGACCTTAGGTGCGCCTGCGTTTTACATAAAGTTTCCCTAAAAGAACCATGGGGTGGAATTTAGAATAGGGAAAGGCGATGATCGGCGAACGGGTCGGCCCTTACGAAGTCGTTGAAAAAATTGGGGAAGGCGGCATGGGCGTAGTCTATAAAGCTCGCGATACGCGCCTGGGCCGATGGGTTGCGCTCAAGCGACTGCACGGTTCCGCGGCAAAGCGATTCGAGCGTGAGGCACGGGCCATCGCCGCCTTGGCGCACCCGAACATTTGCGCACTGTACGACATCGGCGAAAACTATTTGGTGATGGAGTATGTAGCGGGAGCCGCCGTTCACGGGCCGCAACCCATCGACACCGCTCTGCGAATCGCGGCGCAGGTGGCCTCGGCGCTGGCCTCCGCGCATGCCGCGGGGATCGTCCATCGCGACGTGAAGCCGAGCAATCTTATCCTAACGGCCGATGGGCTGGTGAAGGTGCTCGATTTCGGTTTGGCGAAACGAGCCGGAGCCGGGGAAAGTGCACTATCGGACGAACCCACTGCGTCCTTTAGCCCCACGCACGAAGGAACGATCGTCGGCTCCGTCCCCTACATGTCGCCGGAGCAAGCCGAAGGAAAGCCGGTAGACCCGCGGTCCGACATCTTCAGTTTCGGATCGGTGATGTACGAACTGTTCACGGGCCAACGCGCGTTCGAAGGCGGATCGCGGGCGCGCACGCTTGCGAGGGTTCTAAACGACGAGCCCCGCGCTCTCAGCGAGCTAGTTGCGGGCATTCCGCCGAGCGTCGAAGGAATTGTGCTGCGGTGTTTGCGCAAAGAGCCCGCCCGGCGCTGGCAGCGCATGGAAGAAGTGAAAGCGGCCATCGAGGACGCCATCGAAGAACGCCGCTCCACCGGACAGCAGCGGGCCGCGAAGCGATCCATCGTCTACTCTTTCGGACCGTTCCGCTTAAATCCGGTGGAACGCCAGTTGATCCGCAACGGACGCCCCGTGGCGATTACGCCGAAGGCCCTCGAATTGTTGACCTTGCTAGTCGAGAATCAGGGGCATGTACTGAGTAAGGACGAACTGATGAAGCGCGTCTGGGCGGACGCGTTCGTCGAGGAGAGCAACCTCGTCCAGAACATTTCCGTGTTGCGGCGTTTGTTGGGGCAAACGGCGGCGGGGGAGTTTATCGAGACCGTCCCGCGATTCGGCTACCGTTGGGTGGCGGCGGTGGAATCGAACGGCGAAACCCCTTCTCAAGCGCCCGCCGTGTCGGCCCCCGCCGATCCCGAAACCCGCTATGCGCGATCCGGCGACGTCAACATCGCCTATCAAGTGCTGGGCGACGGTCCCATCGATCTGGTATTCGTCATGGGCTGGGTTTCGCATCTCGAGTACTTTTGGCGGGAGCCGAACTTCGCCCGGTTTCTGCGGCGGCTGGCTTCATTTTCGCGGCTGATCCTGTTCGACAAGCGCGGCACCGGTCTTTCCGATCGAGTGCCTTTGACGGCGCTGCCGACGCTCGAACAACGGATGGACGACGTACGGGCGGTGCTCTCGGCGGCGGGATCGAATCGCGCGGCGGTGTTCGGGGTGTCGGAAGGCGGACCGATGTCGGCGCTTTTTGCGGCCACCTATCCCGAGCAGTGCCAAGCGCTGGTTATGGTGGGCAGCTACGCGCGGCGGTTGCGCGACGAAAACTATCCCTGGGGACCAACGGCGGCGGAGCGCGAAGTGTTTCTGCGGAAGATTCGCGACGAATGGGGCGGTCCGGTGGGAATCGAGGAACGCGCGCCGTCGATGGCCGGGGATCCGGCTTTCCGGGAATGGTGGTCGGTTTACTTGCGCATGGGCGCGAGTCCCGGCGCGGCGATCGCGCTAACGCAAATGAACGCCGAGATCGATGTCCGGCACGTGTTGCCGAGCGTGCGCGTGCCCGCCCTGGTAATCCATCGCACCGGCGATCAAGTGTTCAAGATCGACGAGGGCCGTTACATCGCGTCGCTTATTCCCGGCGCGAAGTTCGCGGAGTTGCCCGGCGACGATCATCTGCCGTTTTGCGGGCGACAGGAAGACATCCTGGCCGAGGTGGAGGATTTTCTGGCGCGCGTCCGGTCGAGCCAAGAAGTGGAGCGAGTTTTGGCGACGGTGCTGATCGTTGACGCGCCGCCGTCGATGGCCGCGGAAGTCGGACGGGAGATCGCGGCACATCGCGGTCATGAAACGCCGCCTCATGCCGTATTCGACGGTCCGGCGCGGGCCATCCGCTGCGCGTCGGCGATCCTGGCGCGCGGACGCCGCGCGGGCGTCGAGATTCGCGCGGGGCTGCATACGGGCGAATGCGACCGGTTAGGCAGCGGAGCCATTAGCGGAGTTGCCGTCGAAATCGCGGAACGCGTCTTGGAAGCGGCGCCTCCCGGAACCGTGGTGGTCTCGAATACGGTACGCGATTTGGTGGCGGGTTCGGGACTTGCGTTCGCGCCGATGGCTGGGGCCAAGATCTCGACGCCGCACGGCGAATGGCGGCTGTTCCGCGTGGCGGCGTAGCCTCGCCTGTCACAATAATCCCTACGTGGACTGGATAACTTCTCCTTCGGCTTGGATCGCGCTCGCGACCCTGACGGCGCTCGAGATCGTTCTCGGCATCGACAACATCATTTTCATTTCCATCCTGGCGGACCGCTTACCGGTGGCGCAGCGCAAGCGCGCGCGAACGGTGGGTTTGGCGGCGGCGATGATTACACGGCTGCTGCTGTTGTTTTCGCTCGGCGCAATTATGCGCCTGACCAAGCCGCTGTTCGAGGTCTTTGGGCGCGCGATTTCCGGCCGCGACTTGATCCTGCTGGTGGGTGGATTGTTTCTGCTCTACAAAGCGACGCACGAGATCCACGAAATGATGGAGGGCGATAGCGACCGCGAGCGCGCCTCGACGGCGTCGAAGTTCGGCGAAGTGATCCTGCAGATCATGGTGCTCGACGTCGTGTTCTCGCTCGATTCGGTGATTACGGCGGTGGGTATGGCGGAGCACATCGAAGTGATGGTGGCGGCCGTCGTGATCTCGGTGGGAATCATGATGTGGGCGGCGGCACCGGTGGCGAACTTCGTACAGGCGCACCCGACGGTGAAGATGCTGGCGCTGGCGTTTTTGCTTTTGGTGGGTATGACGCTGGTCGCCGACGGGTTCGGCTTCCACGTGCCGAAAGGCTACATCTACTTTGCGATGGCGTTCTCGCTGCTTGTCGAAATGCTCAATCTTCGCGCGGCGAAGAAAAGGTAAGCGCAAGTAGCAGCGAAGTGCCGATCAGCGGGATCACCGCCGCCGCGACCAACACCGGGGTGTAGGAGAAGCGGTCCACTACCCAGCCGATGGAGAGCGTTGAGATAATCGAGCCGATACCCGCCGCCGTGCCGCCCAATCCGGCGATGGCGC
Source organism: Bryobacteraceae bacterium (assembly GCA_033763835.1). Classification (GTDB taxonomy): domain Bacteria; phylum Acidobacteriota; class Terriglobia; order Bryobacterales; family Bryobacteraceae; genus JAPKYZ01. Next base: position 29,331 of record JANRJS010000039.1, read on the forward strand.
CCACGCGGGACTGAGGATAGAGATCGCTGGGCAAGGTCTGCACGTTGTTGACCCAGGCTTGGAATCCGAACATCACCACCGCGATCCAGGCTAGCGCCGCGCCCGCCGTGGGAGCGCTTGCGATAAACCCGCTGCAGGCCATGCACGCCGCGCCCAACAGAATCACGCCGCGCCGTGCGTTCGCCACCGTCCAGCCGCGCGCGATCAGCCAACCGGCCAGCGCTCCGCCGCCGAGGCTCCCCGCGTCGGCCGCGACGTAGGGCAGCCAGGCGAACGCGCCAATCTCTTTGAGCGTCAATCCGCGCGCGGTCGAAAGATAGAGCGGCATCCAGGTGAGATACAGCCACCAAGCCGGATCGGTAAACAGACGCGCGAAGATAATGCCCCAGATGCGGCGGTCGCGAAACAGGCCAGTGGCGCGTTCCTGCGCGGCCGCTGGTTGCGGCGCGGCGCGCTCCCGATAGAGAACCAGCCACGCAGCGAGCCATACGAAGCCCAGCGATCCCGTAAACAGAAACGTCGCCTGCCAACCGAACTTTGTCTGCAGCCAGACGATCAGCGGTAGCGCGACGATGTTGCCGATAGCGACGCCGCTGTTGAAGATGCCCATCGCAAAGGCGCGCTCGCGAGCCGGGAACCACGCCGCGATCACTTTCGCCGCGCCGGGCCAGTTGCCCGCTTCGCCCAGCCCGAGAACGAATCGGCAGACGCTCAACGCGCGGGCGCTGCCCGCGAACGCATGCGCCATTGCGGCGAGCGACCACACGATCACCGACAGGCTGAATCCGCGCTTCGTGCCGATCCGGTCGTACAAACGGCCGGAAAGGCCGTGGCTCGCGGTGTAGGCGACCAGGAACCAAGTGCTGATTGCCGCGTAATCGAGATTCGACAACCCGAAGTTCTTTTGGATGACGGGCGCGAGAACGGAAACCGTCAGCCGGTCGATGAAGTTGATGAAGGTCGCAAAGAAGACCAGCGCTATCGCAGTCCACCGGTATCTGTCCGGTGTCACCTATTGCGACATTCCGCGCGCGGTGATCTTCCAGACCGCTTCGACGCTGCCGCCGCGGTGGCACCAAATCCGGTCGTAGAGATTGACGTTGGGGTCGCAGTGCGGCACGGTGAACTCGACGCGGTCTCCCAGGTTGAGTGCGGAAGCGCCCTTCATGTCGATCCGCCCGTGCTCGTCGCCCGCCCACGCGTAAGCGAATTGCGGATGCGATACCGATTGCGGAACCCCGCCCGAATCGGTGGCGAAACTCTTCAAGCCGGCGTCGACGATGGCGATGTCGTCGGCGGGCTTCGAGTAGACGCTCGCAACGACGGTCAGCGAATGCCCGAAGTCGGTGTAGCGCTCGTTGCCGTCGGAGCCGCCGATCGACGCGTAGCCCTGATCCATGAACACGTAGCTGCCGGGCTGGAGTTCGGTGACGCCGTCGATCTGGCTATCGATGTTGTAAGTACCGGTGGAACCGCCCGAAAGCCAAGGGCAAGGAATACCGGCCTTCTCCATCATGTGCCGCGTTTCGACGGCCATCCCCATAAACTCGCGAGAGACGCGGGTGCGCTCGGCGAAGCCCTTCACGTGCGACGCGTTGCCGGAGTACGCCTGCAAACCGGCGAGCTTCAGATTCTTCATCTCGAAGATCGCTTTCGCCAAACCCAACGCCGGAGCGCCAGGCGTAATGCCGGTGCGCTTGCCGACCAAAAGATCGATGGCGACGTTGATTTTTTGTTTCGACGCCGCGGCCGCGTCATTCAGCTCTTGCGCGTTTTGCGCGTTATCGACGACAAAAATGGTCTCGGGGCGTTTGGCGGCGAGACGCAGACCGCGCTCGATTCGATGCCGGCCGGCGAGGGATCCGGTGACGAGCAGTCCCGACACACCGTCCGATGCTAATCCCTCGGCCTCGCTGATCTTCGCGGCGCATGCGCCAACGGCTCCGGCGGCCATCAAGCGCCGGGCGATCTCGCCGCATTTGTGGGTCTTGGCATGGGGCCGCAGAGCGCGTCCGGACGCCTTGGCGTGCTTCGCCATGCGGTCTACGTTGCGCTCGAAGATGTCGAGATCGAGCACCAGCGCCGGAGTGGGTAAGTCGTCTTTCGAGACTTTACCCTTTAGATCGTTGCGCGCAATGAGACGCTCGATTTCGCTCCAGGTGCGTCCCGCGCCTTTCACGACGGCCGGAACGAGAGTGGCTGCCATAAATAAACGTCTCTCCATGATAAGGAAGCATACACCCGCGACGGTAAGATGAAGGGAAATGTCCGAATTCGACTACGATCTGCTGGTAATCGGCTCCGGCCCAGCCGGCCAGCGGGCGGCAATTCAAGCGGCGAAGCTCAACAAGAAAGTCGGCATCGTCGAACGCAAAAGCGTGGTCGGCGGCGTGAGCGTCAACCTCGGAACCATTCCGTCGAAAACGTTTCGGGAAGCGGTGCTCGACCTTTCGGGCTATCGCGACAAGACGTTCTATGGGCAATCGCATTCGAACAAACAGGGCATTACGATCGCCGATTTATTGACGCGTTGCGATCAAGTGATCCGGCACGAGATCGATGTGATGCGCGATCAGTTGCAGCGCAATGGCGTCGAAGTGATTCCGGCGACGGCGTCGTTCAGCGACCCGCACACGATTAATCTCCAGGCGCTCGACGGGCGCGGCCTGCGACTGGTTCGCGCACGCAATGTAGTAATCGCGACGGGAACGGAAACGACTCGCGATCCGCACATTCCGTTCGACGGGCGGCGCATCTTCACCAGCGACGACGTGCTTTGGCTCGATAAGCTGCCGCGCACGCTGGCGGTGATCGGCGCGGGGGTCATCGGCTCCGAGTACGCGAGTATGTTCGCCGCGCTCGGCGTGCGCGTCACGCTGGTCGACAAAAGGCCGCGCCTGCTGCCATTCGTCGACGAGGAAATTTCCGATTCGTTGGCCTACCAGTTGCGCGAAAATCGCGTGACGTTGCGGCTGGGAGAAGAAGTTTCCAAACTGGAAGTCTTCGAGGACGAGAACGGCGAGCGAGTGCGGATCGTTCTCGCTTCCGGGAAACAGATCGTCGCGGAGAAGGCGCTCTACTCGATCGGACGCACGGGCAACACGAGTCATCTCAATTTGGAGGCGGCCGGACTCGCGCCCGACGATCGCGGCCGCTTGAAAGTGAACGAAAACTACCAGACCGCCGTGCCGAATCTTTACGCGGTCGGCGACGTGATCGGCTTCCCCAGCCTAGCCTCGACATCAATGGAGCAAGGCCGAATCGCCGCCTGTCACGCCTTTGGAATCAAGGCGCAAACGTTTCCCGATCTGTTTCCGTATGGGATTTATTCGATTCCCGAAATCTCGATGGTCGGCAAGAACGAAGAGGAGCTAACGCTCGAAGGGGTTCCTTACGAGATTGGAAAAGCCCGATACAAAGAAATCGCCCGCGGGCAGATCATCGGCGACATTACGGGGTTGCTCAAGCTGATTTTTCACGCGGAGTCGCGAATGCTTCTGGGAGTCCACATCATCGGCGAAGGCGCGAGCGAACTCATCCACATCGGCCAAGCGGTACTGAGCTTCGGCGGCGACATCAATTACTTCGTCAACACCGTGTTCAACTACCCGACGCTGGCCGAATGCTACAAAGTGGCGGCGTTCGACGGGATCAACCGGTTGGGGATGTTTCAGAAGACCTAATCGATTAGGACTTGAGCGGGATCAGTGCGCGAATGCGCGGGTCGCGCAAGTAGAGTCCGCCCCAGAGCATTACGCCAAACGCCAAGGGGCCGATAAAGGCGTCGCCGATCCGGACATGCGTGGCGATCGCCCCGCCAAGATAGCCGGTCAAAAGAATTGCGCCCAGTACGGAAGTTTTGGGGATGAAGTACAGAACCGTGCACAGCAGTTCGACGATGCCGATCGGAGTCGCGAGACCGATCGGCCATCCAAAGTTGGCGAAGCCTTGCTCGAAACCGGCGGGCTTTACGAACTTCGCTCCGGCGCTGGCCAACAGCGCCGCGCCCGGCAACCCGGAAAGAATCCAACTGCCCCACTTCTGCATGGCCGTCATTCCGCCTCCACGAATTCGTTGGTGAACGTCGACTTCAAATCGATCGCCGCGTCCCGCACTTCCGGCACGGAGTAGCTTAACACTCGCTTCACCGCCTCCGCGCCCTCCATCGTGATCGCGCCGCTCGGGTTGAAGATCGGCATCGAGGCAAGGAGCGCTTGCCGGTAGAGGAGCGGGTCGGAACCCTGATGCTCCGCGGGCATTCGGTTGGCGATGTCGTCGGCGGTGTGGCCGATCATCCATGTCAATGTGCGCCGCATCGCGCGCGCCAGACGTTTCGCGGTGTCCGTGTTGGCGCGCAGCCAGTCGGTGGAGGCGTAGAGAACGCTGGCCGGATACTCCGCCGTGCCGAACGCGTCGCGAACGCCCTCGGGCGTGCGAGTGTCGGCCAAAATCAGGAGCTTGGGCCGGCGCGCCTGCAACTCGGCCAGCGCGGGATCGGTCATCACCGCGACATCCACTTGTCCGTTCTCGACCGCCGCCAGCGCCGCCGCCGCATGGCCGATTCCCGTAACGCCGACCGTCTCTAGTGGCACGCTGCGCTTAGCCAGCAGGTAGTTCAGAAAGAAATGCGTGGACGAACCCGGAGCGGTGACCCCGGCACGGGTACCCGCCAGGTCGTCGATGCGCTCGATCTTCTTCGCGGCTTTGGGCGACACTACCAGCGAGAGGCCGGGAAAGCGCAGCATGTTCACAAACGCGGTGAGCTTGCGCGCTTCCGCGCCGGGCTTCGCCGCCATCTGGATGGTGTGATCGTAGAATCCGCTCACCACGTCGGCGGTGCCGCCGAGCAACGCCTGCAGCGCTTTCGACCCGCCGGGGAAATCCTGCAACGTGACGTTCAACCCCTCGTCTCGAAAGTGGCCGAGGCGCTCGGCGAGTGTCGTGGGCAGATAGACAATCTGGGCGGAGCCGCCAACGGCAATGCGGACGTTGACGCCGGGCGGCGCGGTTTGCCGGGCGCAAGCCCCAAGCGCCGAAGCGCCCGCAACCAGAAATCGCCTCCGGTCCATCGCCCAAATTTTACTAGCTCTTCTCGCGGCGATAGGGCGAAGAAAGATAGCGGCGCGACTCCTTGGCAAGATCGGAATCGGGCGCGAGCGTTTGCACCTGGCGGTAGGCGACGAGCGCGTTGGGCCGCTGGTTTTTCAGGTCGTAGGTTTGACCCAGGCGCAACCAGGCCATCGTGCCCGTGTGCAAGTCGAGCGATGGGGCCTGCGCGGCCTTGGAAAGCTGATCGATAGCGCGGTCGAGGTCGTTGTACCAGAACAGAATGTTGCCCCGGATGTAAGCCACTTTGCCGGCGGACAGCGAGCCGTAGCCGGTGACGCCCGACTTTCGCAACTCCTCGACTTTATCGACGGCGGCGAGCGCCTTCTCTTTATCGCCCAGATCGGCCCACATTTGGGCGGTTTCGAGCCGGAACAGATAGTTGCGCGGGAAGCGCCGGGTCAGGTCTTCAAGAAGCGGAATCGCCTCGCGGGGACGTTTCTCGCGGCGGTAGATTACGCCCAAGAGGACACGGGCGTCGACGCGATTCGCCTCGCCGAGCTGCGCGACCAACTGCAGCGCGCCGATGCCGCCGTCCTTGTCGCCCGAAAAGCCGGCCAGGAAGCCGAGCATTCGGACATAAGCGGGCAGGGAGCCGACCACGTAATCGTGAACCCCGGTTACCATCTTGGCGTCGATGAACGCCGGGTCGATTTCGAGAACCCGGTTCGCCAGTTTTCGCGACGACGTGAGATCGCGCAACGAATCGAAGTAGGCCTTACGGATCAGAAAATTCCAGTTCCCGCGAAGACCGTGGGCGACGCTTAGCGCGTAGGTGTTGCGCGCGTCCTTGGGATTCGCGTCGATAGCCGCCTGGGCGAGCGCCGCGCCGCGATCGATCAACTCGAAGAAGCGCTTTTCGATGGCCGGCGCCACCCCCACTTTGTCGCGCTTCGTGAAGGCGTTGGCGCCGGTGACGAGTTCGCTTTCGAGCGCGCCCGCCTTGAACATTTCGCGGTAGAGCAGCGTTTGCGCCAAGTGGTTGTAGCGCTCGGCCTCGTTGGGTTTCTCGCGCAATTCGCGTTCGAACTCGGCGATGGCTTGCTCGTATTCCAAGTTGTAGAAGTGATCGAAACCTTTCGAAAGGTTCTGCGCCGAAATCGTCCGGATGGAAGCGGCGGCGGCGAGAAAAACGACTGCGAGCTTCATGCCAAGAACCTCCGCATGCGGTCCACCGCTTCGTTAAGCAATTCCAGCGAGGCGGCATAGCTGAACCGAAGGTAGCCTTCTCCATACGCTCCGAACGACGTGCCGGAGAGGCAAGCCACGCCCGCTTCGTTGAGCAGGCGATCGGCGAGTTCGCGCGACGAATAGCCCGTGCCGGTAATGTTCGGGAACGCGTAAAACGCGCCCTCGGGCGTAGGACAGCGAAACCCGGGCAGCGTATTGAGCGCGGCCACGAACGTATCGCGGCGGCGGCGAAACTCGGCGACCATGGCCAGCGGTTCGTCTTGGGGGCCTGTCAGCGCCGCCAGCCCCGCCCGTTGCGTGAAACTGGCGGTGCAGGAATTCGAATTCACCATTAGGCGGTCCATCGCCGCGATGACCGGTTGTGGAGCGACCGCGTAGCCCAAACGCCAACCGGTCATCGCGTAGATCTTCGAGAAGCCGTCGAGTATGACCGTGCGGTCCAGCATGCCGTCGAGCGAGGCGATCGACACCGGCGGCGCGCCGTAGTACATGCGCGAGTAAATTTCATCCGAAAGCACTAGCGTGTTTCGCCCTCGTAGGAGCGAGGCGATCTCGCGCAGATCGCTTTCGGGTATCACGCCGCCCGTCGGGTTTTGCGGCGAGTTCAAAATCACGAGTTTCGTGCGGTTTGTCAGCTTCGCGCGAAACACGTCGAGATCGAAAGAAAACTGCCGGTCTTCGACGAGCGGAATCGGGACGGGCACGCCCTCGGCGAACTTGATCATCGATTCGTAGATCGGAAAGCCGGGGTTGGGATAAATCACTTCGTCGCCCGGATCGACCAGAGCGAGGATCGCGTAGAACATCACGGGCTTGCCGCCGGGCACGACGCAAACGTTCGCGGCGTCCACATCGATATTGCGGGTCTCACGCATGTGGTTGGCGATCGCGGCGCGCAACTCGGGATCGCCGGGCGTTGGGCCATAACGTGTATAACCCTCGTCGAGCGCCCGCTGTCCGGCCTCGACGATATGCCGCGGCGTCCGAAAGTCGGGCTGGCCGATCTCAAGATGGACGACACTTTTGCCGTGCGCTTCGAGAGCTCTCGCCTTGACGAGTACTTCGAAGGCGGTTTCGCTGTCGAGGCGGGCGATGCGTTCGGCCAGTTTCATAGGCAAAGGCGATTCTTGCAGGACGCTTCGTGCAAAGCGGCCTTAAGCGAAACGATAGTAAGGAACTCCGTTCCTTTCTTCGATGAATTCGACACGCTGTCCGATTCGGGCCAGCGGACCTTCGAGCCGCACGGTGGCGCGCCCGCCGTTATCGAGATCGACGATGGCGACTTGGTAAGGCTCGGCGGCGGCGACGACCGTGGAAGTGTAGACGACTCCCGTCAATGAACCCGCTCCAAGATCGTCACGACGCTGGTCGCTCCGCTACCGCCTAAATTCTGTGCGAGCCCCAGTGGGGCGTTGCGCGACTCGAGAAAATGTTTGAGCGCTACAATCTGCGCCACTCCGGTTGCGCCCACGGGATGGCCCTTCGATTTCAAGCCGCCGCTTAGGTTCACCGGACGCTCGCCGTTGGCGCACGTCGCGCCGGAGATGGCATACGGTCCGCCTTGGCCGCGCTCGCAGAAGCCGAGGTCCTCCATGGCGACGATCTCGGCGATGGTGAAGCAATCGTGCAGTTCGGCGATCAAGATATCGCGGGCGGAAACTCCGGCCATCGAGTATGCCTTCGCCGCCGCGAGTCGATTCGCCCGAAACGTCGTGATGTCCGCTTTGTCTTGCAAGGCCACGTGATCGGAAGCTTGAGCGATGCCGCGCACCCGCACCGCGCCGGGATTCGAGGTAATTACCACCGCCGCCGCGCCGTCCGAGACGAGCGAGCAATCGTAGACGGTCAGCGGGTCAGCCACCGGCTTACCCGCGAGCGCCTGTTCGATCGTGATTGCCTTCTTCATATGCGCTTTCGGGTTCTTCGTTCCGTTGGCGTGATTCTTAACGGCCACCGCCGCCATCTGCTCGCGAGTGGTGCCGAACTGGTGCATATGCCGGCGCGCGATCATCGCGAAAACCGCCGGGAAAGTCACGCCCGCCGCGCCTTCGGTTTGCGCGTCGCCCGCCGCGGCCAGAATTTCGGCGACCACCGGAGTGGTCTGCGTCGTCATCACTTCCACGCCCGCGACCACCACAGTTTGATAGACGCCCGCCGCAACGGCTTGTACCGCGTGAAAAAACGCCGACCCGCTCGACGCGCAAGCGGCTTCGAAACGCGTGGCGGGGATTCCGGCGAATCCAGCGGCGGCGGCGATGTACGGGGCCAAGTGGTTTTGGCCGACGAAGGAGGGTCCGGCGAAATTTCCTAAGTAGAAGGCTTCCACTTCCCCCGGTTCCACCTTCGCATCGGCCAAGGCGCCGTGGATCGCTTCCACCGTCAATCCGCGTATCCCTTTGTCCGCAAAGGTTCCAAACGCCGTCTGGTACGCGCCCGTCACGCTTACCGGTTTCATCGCCATCTTCAGGATAACCTTGCACGCTTCGACGGGCCGCAGCGTCTGAGGTTACAGTGAAGCTAGTGGCGAACGCCGATTCGGCTCCGGTGCTGACGATCGACGAGATCCGGCTGCGGGAACAACAGGACCGGTTCGTCCAAGAAAACCTTCGCCGTATTTTTCTGTTGATTTACCGGCTGGTGGGCAGCGTGCCCGACGCGCAGGATCTGACGCAGGAAACCTTCATCAAGGCGCTGCAACGGAAAAATCAGCTGAAGGAGCTTGAAAAATCGGCCCACTGGCTGAGCCGGATCGCCACCAACACCGCCATCGATTTTCTTCGCCGCCACGGGCGGGCCGCGATGTCGCCGATCGACGACGTGGCGGAGCCGATCGTCGACGAAGGCTACGTGAGCGCCGAAGAGCGTGTGTTGCGCGCGGAGAAGAAGACGTTTCTGGACCGCGGGCTCGCGACGCTGACCGAACGCGAGCGCATGGCTCTGCTGCTGCGCGACGTCGAGGATTTGCCCGCCGAAGAAGTGGCGGCGAGGCTGAATTGTTCGAAAGCCACGGTGCGCTCGCACATCGCCAACGCGCGTACCAAATTTCGCCGCTTCCTGGAGCGGCATCAATCATGAAACACCTGGACGAAAGGCAAATGGCGTCGCTGGCGGGCGGAGAAGCCGGCTGGCTTTCCCGGTGGCACGCTTCCCGTTGCGCCGAGTGCGCGGCGGGTGTCGCCAAGTTTCGAGCCGTCCGCGAGGTGACGAAAAGCTTGGGTAGCGAACTGCCCGCCGGTCTCGACTGGGAATCGCTCTCGCGGGAAATGCGCGCCAATATTCTGGTCGGTGTCGAAGCGGCGGGTTGTGTCGCGCCGCGCGTCGAAGACTCTCCGTCGATCGGCTGGCGTCCGGCAGTCGCCTTCGCCTCAGTCGTAGCGGTAGTTCTGACCGGCTGGTATCTGAGCGCGCCGAAACTGGTGGCTCCGCCGTTTGCCTCGGTGGCCGCGGCGGATGCCGTGGTCGAAGCGACGCCTGCGGGTCTTGAATGGAAGCGCGACGGACGCGGCTTCGCCATGCTCAACCCGCGCGCCAATCGCGTGAGCTACTCGGTGAGCGCGCAGGGCGCGGAGGCTCGCGCAGTGGATTACTCCGGCCAAATGACCATTACGCACGTGGTGCTCGATTGACGAAAGCGGCTCTCATTTTCGGAATGCTGGCCGTGGCGGCGAAGGCGGAGATTCGCGTCGATATGCCGCCCGACAGTCCGCTGTTCCTCGTCTCGATGGGCGCGGCGGGATCGCGTGTTTCGTCTTTGGGCGGGGCGCTGGTGGTGGATGTGAAAGCGTCCGTCGATTTCCGGAATACGTCGAACTCCCGCGTTCGCGGCGTCACTCTGCTTGTGGCCGCCGACGAACTAACGGCGGGAGGCAAAGCCTCCGTTTCCGTGCCAAGCCTGAACGCCGCGCCGGGCGAAGTGTTTTCGATCCCGATCGATCTTCGATTGCTTCGGCCGCGCGCGGGCATGAACGTGCCTGTGCGGGTGACGCTCGACGGAGTCTTATTCGATACGCTCGCGTTTTACGGTCCGAACAAGCTGAATTCACGCCGCACGATGACGGCCTGGGAACTGGAAGCGCGGCGGGATCGGGCGTTATTCGCGCAGGCGTTGCGGGAGGGCCGTGAATCGCTGCGCCGGGAACTGGTAGCGAGTCTCGCCCGCCAGGAGGCGGAACCGCGAGGCGGAGTCCAGGTGATGCGCGGAAGGCCGCTGGTTTCTCCATCGGTGATGCAGATCGCGGCGTTGAACTCCGGCGGCGCGCCGGTAGAGATCTTAGGCGGCGAAGCGCAAACCTCGGGTAATGAAATCGGTTTGCCGCGAATCGAGTTGCGCAACCGTTCGGCGAAACCGGTGACGCATGTCGAGGTGCGGTGGATCATGCGCGACAAGTCGGGCCGCGAGCATGCCGGCGGCGCGCTCTCGTCGCCGGTAACGCTGGCGGCGGGCGCAAAGGCGACCGTCGAAGATCGCTCCACGATGCGATTCGCGGACGAGGCGGCGGCGTTGACCGGATTCGTTTCGTCGGTCCAGTACGAAGGTGGAGCGATCTGGATTCCCGAACGCGCCGTCCGCTACTGTTCGCCCGAAGAACAGCGCTTGACGGAAATGTACCGCCGTAGGGGAATCGATGCGGTAATCGCCGAATTGGACCGGTTGAAGTGAAGCGGGAGTTGGTGGGCCGGTCGCCCGACGACCTGACGATCGAAGAGCGTCACGCCTATGCGGGCCAATGGATCGCGCTGGAACTCTACACACCGCAGACGATCCCGTTGCGCATAATCGAAGCGTCCGGAGACACTCCCGCCGACTGCGCGCAAGCTCTCACGGCGCGCGGGCTCGATCCGGTGAAGTTCGAGTTCGTGCCGGTTCGTCCCGCGTACTAGCGGTACACGATCGCGAGCCAACGGTCGCGTTCCAAACGGCCGGTTTCGCCGAGCGTTAGCGCAGGTTCTTCGCCCAGCCTAAATCCGCTCCCAATCAACCGCCCGCCGGGACGCAGAATGCGCGGCCACTCGTCGCGCAGATTCTCCAGGACGGTCGAGTTGACGTTCGCCGCCACGACGTCGAAACCGGCGTTCCGCACGCTGCGCGCCGATCCGGCGAACATCGGTTCCCGGGTATGTTGAGCGGCGATAGAGGCGGAAGCGGCGTCGATGTCGCAACCCACAACTCGCGACGCACCGAGAGCCCGCGTGGCCATCGACAGCAGCCCCGCGCCAACGCCAACATCGAGGAACGCGTCGCCCGGTTGCAGCGCAAGTTCTAACGCTTCCAAACATAGTTGGGTTGTCGCGTGACTGCCTGTCCCCCAGGCCTGTCCGCGTTGGTAATTTAGACGAATGCGTCCGGCGGGAATGTCGCCCGCGTAGTCCGGTGGGACCAGCAGGAACCGTTCGCCAATCTCGACCGGCACCCAGGGCTCGTCCGACACCGCTTGCCAATCGATGGACTCGTCCACCGGTTCCGCGCCTTCACGGGGACGGTCGAAATAGATCAGCAAACGCAAGCCGCCGGGACGGTCGATTTCCTCGACCGCGATCGCTCCTTGCGCGTACCATCGGGCCAACTCGATCTCCGAGTCGCGGACCGCGCAATCCACCGTGATGCGATACGTCAACCTTGGACGCGCTTCTCTTTCCCGGCCCAGAAGCGCTCTTTAAGGACCAGTTTGCGAATCTTGCCAGTACCTGTCTTGGGCAGCTGTTCTTCCGAGAACTCGACAATGCGCGGCAGTTTGTAGCGTCCGAGGATGCCTCCGAGATAGTCGAGCATTTGTTCCGCGGTCACGGTACCGCCGGGCTTGCGCACGATAATCGCCGCGGGAACTTCGCCCCACTTAGGATCGGGTGCGGCAACCACGGCGCACTCGAACACGTCGGGGTGCGAGAAGATCGCTTTCTCGACCTCGATGGACGAAATGTTCTCGCCGCCCGAAATGATGATCTCTTTCTTGCGGTCGACGATGTGGAAGTAACCTTCCTCGTCCCAAACGGCCATATCGCCGGTGTGGAACCAGTCGTCGCGCATCACCGCCGCCGTCGCTTCCGGCTCCTTAAAGTAGCCGTTCATCACGTGATCGCCGCGCACTACGATCTCCCCGATCGACTGCCCGTCTTTCGGAACGTCGCGATCTTCGTTATCGACCACGCGCATCTCGACGCCTACCGCGGGCCAACCGGCCATCGCCTGGCGGCGATAGCGCTCTTTCTCGTCTTTGTACGTCGTGCCCGGTTTGGGCAAAGCGCTCGTCAAGACCGGAGCGGTTTCGGTAAGTCCGTAACCCGCGAATACGCTGGTGCCGAGCGCCTTCTCCGCGCGCTGGATCAGTTCGGGCGAAGACGCAGCCCCGCCGATCATGACGCGTTCGAGCGACGAAACATCGTACTTCGCCAGGTCCGGAAAATTGATCAGCGCGTTCAGCATGGTCGGCACTAAGCTCATGTGCGTCGCGCGATGCTCTTGAATGAGCGAGCAAACGAACGCCGGGTCGAAACGCCTCACCATCACCTGTTTGATGCCGATCAGCGTCGAAGTTTGCGGGCGGCCCCAGCCATTGGCGTGGAACAGGGGAATCGTATGCAGATCGACGGCGGTTTCGGGCGACGGAAACATGAACGCGCAATCGATCGCGTGGAGATACAGAGTGCGGTGCGAGAGAGCGACGCCCTTCGGCGTGCCGGTAGAGCCGGACGTGTAGAACAATTCCGCGATCGAATTCTCGTCGATCTTCATGATGTCGGTACGCTCGGGTACGCCCGGCGAGACGAACGCCTTGTACTCGTCCGAGTCGCCGAGGAGGACGTACTTCTCGATCGCGGGGCAGTTGGCGCGTAGATGCTCTACCAGCGCGGCGAAATCCGCCTCGTAGAAGAGTATGCGTGCGCCGGAATGATTCAGGATCGCCGTCAACTCGCCGGGCGACAATCGAACGTTGAGCGGCATCACAATACCGCCTGCCATCGGCACTCCGTAGTAGCCTTCGAGCAGTTCGTGCGTATTGAAGCTCAGATAGGCCACTCGGTCTTGCGGCTTCAATCCCCACTGGCGCAGAGCGGAAGCGAGAGTCTGGGCACGCTCGGCGAACGCGGCGTAGGTATAGGTTCGCGCGCCGCAGACGATCCCGGTCTTTCTGGGGAACAAGTCGAGAGCGCGGTGCAAACAGCGGATCGGCGTTAACGGGACGACGGCCATGCCGGATAGTCTATATCGGGCCGCTAGCGTCCGTTCCCGAGCGTCGGCGCGCGTCGTTCCCGCGCGTCAGCGCATGTCATTAAAGTGCAGCAGTGCGTTGAACAGCATGGCGAACTCGCTGTGCGTCTGCCAGCGGTAACAAGGATTGGTGGCGAACATCAACACGCTCCCTTTACCCACCGGCACGTCGAGAATCGCCGGACGGTCCCGCAACTCGGCGACGCCTCGGATGTGCCCGCTCAGCACGCCCTTATCGGTGGACGGATAAGAAAGCAACGACCACTTCTTGCGGTCCTCGTACGCCGCGTACAGCAGCGGGCCGTTCGAGTAACGCACCGGAATCGACTTACCCACGTAGCCGTAGAGCACCGGATGGTCGGCCTTCTCGATCTGCGCTTCAAGAATCGGCCCCGGAGCGTAGAAGGCGTTCGACGGCCGGCCCGCGTCCACTTTGCGAGTCAATCCGAACTCGGCGGGGAACGCACTCGCGCCGCCAAGCGTGATAAGCCGTCCGCCTTCGTTCAGAAACTTCTCGAACTCGACAACGCCGGCCAGTCCCATGCCGCCGCAGATATCTTCGCTTTCGCCGTATGCGCCAAGATGCTTGAACTGCGCGGTCTTGTTGTACGCCAACGGGCGGCCCTTGCAATCGATGTCGAAGACGATGCCCTTGCCCGATCCCCCGCGTTGGTTCGGCATGAGGATCACGTCGTAAGCGCCCCTGAGATTGCCCTTCTTCACGCGCTCTTTGAAGATCAACTCGTAGGGCACTTCGAACGTGTCGAACGCGTGGCGCACCCAGCCGACCTCCTGGGTCGAGCCCCAAGTCGAGTAGAGCGCGATCCGCGGCATTTCTACTTCGTGGCGCGCAACATTTGGAAGTTCGGGTAGAGCTTTCGCTTTCAGACCAAGTTCCTCTACTAGCTTGCGTGCCCGGTCCGAGTTACTCAGCAACATTGTCCCCGCCGGTAAATCGCCGGACGCCTTTTCGAGCGCCTCGACCTTTTCGCCTTTAAGCCGGGCGCGGAACGTAATCAGAGAATGCGCGCCGTTGTGAACGACGGCTAAGTGCTTGCCGTCTCCCGTTACGACGCCGCGTGGCTCGAACCGGTCCACCGGCTCTACTGGCACGTCCAGCGCCGCCTTATCGGCGACTTCTTTCACGTCTACTTGGAACTGAATTCCCATCGTCCAGCCGGTGTCGTCGTAGGTGCGGAGATTCGGGTCGGGATAGTTTTGCTTTTCGAGCAGGCTCTTCGCTAATCGCCCGTAAGGTTGATCGCGGCGGATCAGAAACGCGCCTTCTTTCGTTCGCCCGATCTCGATTCCTTGCAGCCGAAGGGTGTTCACGAGCAGCGCTACGCGAGTAGGATCGCGTTGCCCGGCGGCGATGGTCCATCCATAGGGCGCGGACTTCTTGCCGTCCTCAATGGCGTTCTTCGATTTGCGGTAGAAGTTCTCGACGATCGTCCGCGAGTTGTTCGCCGCGAGTTCGAGTGCCGCGAGCACGCCGGTCTGCATGTAATTCGTGTTGTTGCGGATCGACCATTCCACTTCTTTGTAGGGCGGCATGGGGCGGTACCACTCGCGGCTGGTTTGCCCCGCGCCGGTCGCGCCCGGCGGCACGACGTTGCGCTTCATCGTGTTCGCGCCGCCGTTACCGAACGTTTCATACATGCGCAACATGCCGTTGTGATTCGACGCCATGAAGCCGAGATAACCGACACTCCACATATCGACGAAAGCGTGCGTCCACACGCCGGGCATGCCGTAGCCGATCAACTTTGTCATCTCGTAGTTGGCGAACCACGGTAACTCGGCATATAGAATCGGATCGAGGTTGGGATTTTGCGGCGCTTGTCCGGAGAACGTATAGAGAAATGGAACGCTCTCGTGCAAGTCGTGGACGATCGGTGCGTGCCAATCGAGATAGAACTTCAGCCAGTTCCTCATCACGACCTGCGAATAGTGCATATCGCGGTTGTTGTCGTGAAATACATACTTGCCCCAGTACGGCGGTCCGATGACTCGATCCTCCTCGGACTCCTCGCTGAGCTTGTGCCGGTAGTACCAATCCGTGTATCGCTCCTGGCCGTCGGGCTCGAGCGCCGGGACGATCGCAACGATCAAGTTATTGCGGATCGCGTCGTACATCGCGCCTTGCTCAGCGATAAGGCGATAAGCGAGCTCCATAACCATCTCAGGCGGCCCCGTTTCGCCGGAATGCAATCCGGCGGTGATCTGATAGACCGGTTTCGCCTTGCTCAGAACGGCGGCCGGATCGGTGAGTTTGCGCGGGTCGGCTAACTGAGCCAGGTACGCTTTATAGGTATTGAGATCGGCGAGCGTCGCTTCGTCGGCGATCATCGCCACCAGTAAGTCGCGGCCCTCGTCCGTTTTGCCCGCCGAGAGCAACTTAACCCGCTTCGACGATTTTTCGAGCGCTCGAAAATAGCGAACGATGTCCGAGTAGTAAGTCAGCTTCTTCGGCTCGCCGACGTGATGCCCGATCACCTCTTTTGGAGTGGGAATGCCAGCGGCCTTAGGCAGATGGTCGACGAGAGGACTTAAGAATTCCGGCTTCGTTGTCCATTTGCGTACGGACGCCGCGAAGTCATCGTCCTGCGGCTGCTGGGCGAAGAGCGCGCACGGCAGCAAAAGTAAGAGGGGCCGCTTCATGCGGCTCATGCTAGCAGAGCTTCGCTACCAGACCAATCGAGCGCCCACTTGCACGCGGCGCGGCGCCCGCGCGGTCGCCACGACTCCGAAGCCAGGCGCTCCGAGAACGCGGCCGGGATTTCCGAAATCGGCGTGATTGGCGATATTGAAAAACTCGCCGCGAAGCTGGAACTTGCGAGTCTCGCCGATCGGAATGTTCTTAAGCAGCGACACATCGAAGTTAACGATGTTGTCGGACCGGAGAATGTTCACGCCTTGGTTTCCGGAACGGTAAGCCGCCGGTTGCGCAAGCGCCGACGTGTCGAACCAGCGTGTCAAAGAGCGCTCGTCGCCCGACAGGTTGGGATCGCGGAGTACATCGGCACGCAAGGCTCCGGCGGCGAAGGCGTTGCGGGTATCGACTTGCGTGGTCACCGTGAACGGAGCGCCCGATTGCAGCAGCACCACGGTTCCGACGCCCCAGTCGCCCACGATGTGGCGCGACCAGCTATCGCTCAGGAAGCGCTTGCCTTTGCCGAACGGCAATTCATACACGCTCGACCAAGTGAGGCGGTGCCGGACGTCGTTTTCCGAAGGTCCCCAATCGTTGCGGCGGTTGTAGAAGTCCGAGTACGGTCCGCCCTCGGCTCCGAGCACGCCGCCGCCTTCGTTCGTGTTGTTCAAGAACTTCGACCATGTGTAGGTGGCAAGAATGTTGAAGCCCGCCGAGAAGCGCTTTTCAAAGCGTGCCACAAGCGCGTGATAACTCGACACACCCAAAGGTGGCAACAGCACACTCACACCGGTGAACTGCGGGAAGGGGCGGTCGCGTTGGCTCTGATTGTTTGGCCCCAATACTTCGGGGCGTATTTGATTCAACGATAGATTCGACGACGGTAATTTGCGGCTTAGATTGCCCAGGTAGGTCGCTTCGACGATCACCGCACCGGGTAACTCGCGCTGAATTCCGAAATTGAATTGCTGCGCGTAACCGGTTCCCCGATTGTCCTCGTAAAACGTCACGTTCGTGTTCGGATTCTGTCCGACGCGTACGGAACCGAAACTGTCGTTGAGGGTCGGTGGCGTAAGCGTAAAGCCGGGCACGCCGTCGCGAAGAAAGAACGGCGCGGTGATGCCGTTGTCCGGCGAATTCAATGTAAGCGAGTTCTCGAAACCGAGCGACGCCGAAGCCGGTGCGCCCGCGTCGAACGGATGCGCGAAGAAGATTCCGTAGCCGCCGCGCATCACCGTCGATTGCGACCCGAACGGCTTCCACGCGAAGCCGAAGCGCGGTCCAAAGTTGTTCCAATCGGCGTTGTAGGGATTGGTCCGCCAACCGTTCACCCCCATGAACTTGATGACGCCCGGCGTCCCCGACACGGGATTCGTTTGCAACGTGTCGAAGCCATTCATGCGGTTGTTTCTGTCGGTGATGGGTGTGTCCACCTCCCAGCGCACGCCGAAGTTCAACGTCAGATCCCTCGACACCTGCCAGTCGTCTTGCGCGAAGCCCGACATGTAGTAGCTGTAGCGGTCGAGAATCTGCGTCTCGCGCGCGGCGAACGCCGTGGGGAATCCCAGCAGTAACGTCGCCATTCCGTTGCCGCTGGCCGCGACTCCGGGTTGTCCGGTGGCCAAGGGTCCGAAGGTGAACGCCCCGGAGAGCGTTGGGCGATTGATCTCGAAGTTGTACGAAGGGCGCAACTCAAACCCGAACTTCATCGAGTGGCGGCCCCTCACCCAGGAGAAGTTGTCGATCAACTGGTACTGCTGGATCGGGAATTGCTGCCGCTCCTGGTTTGTCGATCCGATCTGTTGATAGCCCGTCGCCGTAATGCCCGGAAACGCGTTCTCCGGAACGCCTTTGATGCCCAACTTCGACGGCCAATTGCCGCCGATGCCTTTCGAACGATTCCAGTTAATTCGGTTCGAATAAGTAAAGCGAAGATCGTTAACGATGTTGGGACTGACGATACGAGTCCAGGACACGAACGTGTAGTGCTGGTGGCGGAGGGGGTCCTCGAGCGTGTCGGCTTGGGGCTCCGGAAACACGCTGGTGTTGAAAACGTTGTCCGAGTTGTAGATATAGCGCGCCTGGAGTTTGTCCTTCGATCCCAGGTTGTGATCGACCTTCGCAGTGTAGTTATCGCGTGTGAGACGGCTCACGTAATTCGCGCGAAAGTTATTCGCACCCGTGATGTTGTCGGGAGCGCGATTCGGCGCGGGGTAGAACTTGACGATAGTCGCCGCTACCGGGTCAATCCGGCTCGCGGGGATGCGATTGCCGGGAAACTGATCGCGGACGGTGCGCGTGCCCTCAACGCGCGTAGAGTTGGGATCGTACACAGGCACTACCGTTCCATTCGCCGCAAAAGTTTGCGAGAAGTCCCCCGCGATCTGCTGGGCGGTGGGGAGGGTCATGGTTCGAATCTGGCCCTCGCCGCGCCGTGAGCCCTCGTAGGCGAAAAAGAAAAACGTCTTGTCCTTGCCGTTGTAGAGCTTTGGGATAACCACCGGCCCGCCGACGGTGCCGCCGAACACGTTGTAGCGCAGCGGCGCGCGCTGCTTTTCGCCGTTCACCCAAGGCGCGAAGAAATTCCCGGCGTCGAGCTTCTCGTTGCGCAGATACTCGAACAGCGTGCCCTTGAGTGTGTTGCCGCCGGACTTTGTGGTCGCGATCACCACGCCGCCCGCCGAGCCGCCGTACTCCGCCGAGTAGTTGTTCGAGAGGATCTTGACCTCTTGGACGACCTCCACCGGCGGATCGAAATCCATCTGGCCGATTCCCAACCGCATGTTCTGGCCGGTGCCGCCGTCGACGAAAAAGTTTTGCGATTGCGTACGCCCACCTGCGAGCGAAAAATTGGGCTTCGCGCCGCTGTCGTAGTTCACGAATACCGCGCCTCCAGTGATGTTTACTAAGTTCATCGACCGGCGGTCGCCGAGCGGCATGTCCTCGATCGTCTTCGATTCGACGAGTTGGCTCACGTCCGAGGTCCGCGTCTCTAATGTAGAAGCCGCGGCATTCACGTTGACCGTTTCGGTCACCGCGCCGACTTCGAGTTGAATCGCAAGCTCAAGAGCTTGGCCCGTAGTGAGCACCAGTCCCGAGCGCGCGTACTTACGAAAGCCGGGATGCTCGACGGTGAGCGAGTAAGAGCCGATCGGCAAACCTCGGAGCGAGTAAAAGCCCGATTCGTTGGTACGCGCCTCGAACTTAACCTGTGTCGCGGCGTTGGTGGCGAAAACCTGCGCATCGACGATCAACGCACCTTGTGTATCGGTGACAATTCCGCTCACCGTCGCCTGCGGCGACTGGGCGATACAAACCAGCGACAACCCGAGAAGCGAAGCGAGTTTCATGGCGGTCATCGTATCACCGCCCGGGCGCTATTTTTTCATCGCTTCGCGCAGCAACATGGCCAGAATCGCTTCCGAGGAACCGGCCCCCGAGGAACCACCGCCGGAGACTGTGACATCGGGCGTCAGGCGAATGCCTTTCTCGGCGAGAATTGTAAAAATCTGCAACAGCGAGTAATTGCCGCCCATCGCCTCGACGCCCAATTTGTAGGCGTCCGCTTTCGCTTGGCCAATGGCCCGGATCGCCTCGGCTTCGTTGCGGCCCTTGATCGCAAGTACCTCGCCTTCCGCTTCGCCGACCCGCTTTTTGGCGATGGCTTCGCCCTCTGCGCGGCGCGACAGCACTTGCGAATCGCCTTGCGCCTGTTCCACGGAGGCTTTGGCGCGCATTTCGGCGATCCGCACGTCCTGTTCGGAATTGACGATTTCCTTTTGTTTGTCGGCCAGCGACTTCTGCCGCTCTAACTCTTGCCGCGTCCGCTGCGTCTGCTCTTCGGTCTGGTAAGTTTTCTGCTGTTCTTCGGCGATGCGGCGCGTGGTGAGTGTCAGCATGAGTTCCGGCGGGGGCGCTATGTCGCCGATGAGCGTATCGACGGCTTGCACGTCGTATTCGCGAATGGCGTTGGTGATGTGACCGCGCGCCTCCCTTTGGCGTTCGCTGCGGTTGGTAAGAAAATCGAGAACCGTGTAGTTCTGCGCGCTGTTCCGGAAGTAGTTGCCGACGATGGGCTCAAGCACTTCGTTAACCAGATTTTTCACGCTGCCGACGCGCGAAATCACCCACGGAGCTTTCGTAGCGCCGATATTGATAATTTGCGAAACGTCGAGATTGAAGGCGAATCCGTCTTTCGATCTCACGGCGATCGTCGATAGCTTCTCGTCGAGCTTGTGCGCTTCGGACCGAGTGGAAGCCCAATTGAGAACGATGTTCGTGGTGGGCACTAACTCGACTTTCATAATTCGTGTATTCACTGGATGCTTGCCGGGATAGAGAGGCTCATTCCAAACACCCTTGCCGCCTTTCGGCACGATATTGCCGTGAGTGAACTGATCGCCCGAAATGTCCTTTAGATCCTCGCCGACGAAGCTCACCACCACTCCCACATAACCGATCGGGACGGAGACCAGGTCGGCTTCCTCGATCTCGGCGAACCAAGGATTGATGTTGTAGGCTCCGGCGAGCATAATCTGCTCTTGCAAGCCGCGGCAGCCGCCATTGCGGATGAAGGCGTCGGGGTTTTGGAAGGTAGTGTGACCGTCAACGACTTTCGCCGCCATCTGTCCGACCGGCATCGGCGCGCCGTCCAGGGCGGTGACGATGCCGATTTTGTCGGAGCCGATCTGCGTCATCGGGATGTTCGGCAGCACCTTGAACAACACCGGATTGATCCGATAAAACCCGGCGGTTAGCACCGTGCTTTGACGTCCTTTTTGCCCGCCGCCGCGCAGGAACAGTTCGGCGTTCTGAAAGTTGTCGCACTCGACGGCTTCACAGAGCACCCGATCGATCGGAGGCGGATTGCCGTCGTTGGCGATCACCAATCCCACAAAGCCCGGCTGGATGACGGTCAGCGGATGCTTTTCCACCTTGTACATGAGGGGGAAGAATCCGAGATGAAATCCCGGTCCCAGAGTGCGGGCTTGATAGCCGGGCTCGCCTTCGAGAGCGACAATCCGGCCTTCGGGAAGCTTTTTGCCTTTCCAGGAAAGGCGCTTAACGACGACACCCACTTGGTTCTCCCGGATGACAACCAAGCCCATCAGGAGAACAACAAACAGGAAGAGCGCGAGCGCGCCCCCGAAAAACAGCAGGAGAAACGTGGTCACCCCCGCTAGTGTAACCGTGTTACTTGCGGGGGACGGGGCGAACGCGAATGCCGGGGCGCACGGCGTCGGACGGATTGACGATCAGAGATTCGCCGCCTGCGAGGCCGCTCATCACTTCCACTTGCGTGCCCAGATCGCGGCCGACCTCTACTTTTTGGAACCGCACTTTATCGCCTTCGCCGACTACGGCGACTTGCGGACCGGAGGCCGGCGTCAGGAGCGTATCGCCGGGGATGACGACCATGGTCCGCGGCTTCGGGCTTAAGAATCGCACCTGTACGTACATTCCGGGCAGCAGCGCGTGATCGCGATTCTCGACACGCACTTCCGTACGTTCCGTGCGCGTCGTCTCGTCGAGCGCGCTCGCCGAACGGACCACTTTGCCGGTAAACTTTCGCGACCCGATTTCGTTCGCCACCACCTCCGCCGCTTGGCCGGTGGCAACATCGAGTAAATTTGCCTGCGGCACGGCGACGAACACGCGCAGCACATCGTAGTTCGCCATGCGGTACAGTTCGCGGCCGCCGTTCGCCGCGCTGGGCGTGACGAGATTGCCGGTGGCGCAATTGCGCACGGTAATGATTCCGTCGAACGGCGCGCGTACCAGTTTGAATGCGCTCAATTCTTCGATGCGCTGTACTTCCGCTTCTTGCGCGTGCACCGTTTGTTCGGCGGCCTGAATGGTGGCCCGCGCGGCGATGAGTTCGGCCTCCCGAACCTCAAGTTGCGCGGCGGAATCGTCGCCCTGTTGTTTCGAGAAGACTCCCTGTTCGACCAACTTGGCCACGCGGTCCCGTGTTACCGTGGCCAGCTTCACGTCGGCGGCCGACTTCAACTGCGCCGCTTTCGATTGGGCGAGCGAAGCGCGCAGTTGATCGAGCCGCGCTTTCGCCGCGCGCAGTTGCTGATCGAGCTCCGGAGTGTCGAGTTCGACCAGCACCTGGCCCTTCTTCACGACATCGCCGATGTCGGCCTTCACCGCTCGCAGGTAGCCTTCCGCGCGCGCGTATACCGGAGTGTCGAGCAACGCCGACACCGTGCCGGGCAAGAGAACTTCGCGGATCGGCGGAGCGATCGCCGCCTTCGCGACCGTGACCATGGGCGTTTCGGCGGCCTCCTCGCGAGCTTCTTTCGTGATGGCGGCGGCTTTCTCGCGGCGCGGCCAAAGTCCGGCGGCCAGCAACGATCCGAAAAGCGCGGCCATGCCGAGCACGGCGAGTAGCAGCTTGCCGGAGAAGAATGGCGGCCTAGGTTCCGCGGGCGGACGGCTTTCGAGGCTAGGGGCAGTCTCGCTCATGGCTGCGGCTCCAACGCAACGTGCTCGGGAACGGTGTCGTGCCAGCGCGGCGGTTGGCGTCGCAGCAGGCGATAAACGACGGGGACGAGAAACAAAGTCGCGACGGTGGCGAAGAGAAGTCCGCCGATCACGGCGCGCCCCAGCGGCGCGTTTTGTTCGCCGCCTTCGCCGACGCCGAGCGACATCGGCAGCATGCCGATCATCATCGCCAGCGCGGTCATGATCACCGGGCGTAAGCGCGTGACGCCCGCTTCGAGCGCCGCTTGCCGCTGATCGCTGCCCGCCTGCCGACGGTCGTTGGCGAAGGTGACAAGTAAGATCGAGTTCGCCGTCGCCACTCCGATCGACATGATCGCGCCCATGAGCGACGGCACGTTGAACGTGGTCTGCGTAACAAACAGCATCCACACGATCCCGGCCAGCGCCGCGGGTAGCGCCATCAGGATGATGAAGGGATCGAGCCAGCTTTGGAAGTTCACCACCATTAGCAGATAGACCAGCAGAATCGAAAACACCAACCCTAGACCGAGGCGGCGGAACGACGAATCCATGGTCGCTACCTGGCCGCGCATTTCGATCGTGACGTTCTTCGGAGCCTTGGCGCGAACGTCGGCGAGGATGCGGTTCGCCTCTTCGGCTACCGAGCCGAGATCGCGTCCGTCGACATTCGCGTAGACATCGAACACCGGCTGCACGTTGTAATGATTCACGACGGCCAACGAAGTACTCCGTTCCATCGACGCGAGGTTGCGCAACAACTGGGTGTTCGCCCCGGCGTTCGCCGTAACCGGGGTCGATCCTAAATCGTCGAAACTGTCCATGCGCAAAGTGGGCGTTTGCGTATTGACCTGGTAACTAACGCCGTTGCGCGGGTCGAGCCAGTAGTTCGGTTGCGATTGCGTCGAGGAACTGAGCGAGACCAAGAGAGAACTCGCCACGTCGCGTTCGGAGAGGCCCATTTGATCGGCGCGCGCGCGGTCCACATTGACGCGCAATTCCGGCACGTCCACCACCTGATGAATATGCACGTCCGCGGCTCCAGGCACGGCATCCAGGCGCTTGGCGATGGTCTTCGCGATCTCGTACGCCGCCTTCTCGTTGCGGGAGGCGATCTGAATGTCGATCGGCGCGGGCAGACCGAAATTCAGAATCTGGCTGGTCATGTCGGCGGCCTGGAAATAAACCGTCAGTTCCGGAAACTCGTCGTGCAGACGCGAGCGAACGCGGCGGACGTAATCCTGCGTCGGCCCGTGATGTTCGCGATTCAGCGAAACCAAAATCTCGCCGTCCGACCGTCCGATAATGCCTGCGTCCGAATAGGCGAGATTCACTCCCACGGTCGGTAGACCGATATTGTCGATGATCGTGTCGAGCTCCTCTTTCGGCACCACTTCCCGAATGACGTTTTCGACGAGGCCGAAGTAACGCTCCGTCTCCTCGATCCGCGTTCCGGCTGGCGCGCGTACGTGCAGGCGGAATTGTCCGGCGTCCACTTGCGGGAAGAAATCGCGCCCCACGACCGGCAGTAAGAACGCCGTTCCCACCACAAGCAAGGCGAAACTCGCGATGGTGAAGGCGGGGTGATGCAGGCACCAGTTCAGCATTCGCTGATAGGCGCAACGCAGGCGGTAGAAGCCGCGATTGAACGCCTTGTGCAACCGCCACATCGGATTGCGGCTGGTTGTGGGTCCGTACTCGTCTTCTTGATAGAGCGCAAGTTCCTTGCCGAGCAGATAGTTCGCCATCGTCGGCACCAAAGTACGCGACAGCAGGTAGGAGGCGAGCATCGCAAACACCACGGCCAGCGCCAGCGGAGTGAACAGATACTTGGCGGAACCGGTGAGGAACACGACGGGCACGAACACGATGCAGATGGAAAGCGTCGAAACGAACGTCGGTACGGCGATCTGCTGCGCGCCGTCGAGAATCGCCCGCCACAGCGGTTTGCCTTCGTGCAGATTCCGGTGGATGTTCTCGATTTCGACCGTCGCGTCGTCGACGAGAATGCCGACGGCGAGCGCCAGTCCTCCCAACGTCATCACGTTGATCGTCTGCCCCATCAAATAGAGAATGGTGAGCGACGTGAGAATCGACAGCGGGATCGAGATGCACACGATCACCGTAGACCGCCAACTGCCGAGGAACATCAGAATCATCAGTCCGGTGAGGCAAGCGGCGATCACGCCTTCATGCACGACGTTATCGATCGCCGCGCGCACGAAGAGCGACTGATCGAAGAGCCGTTTGATCTTTAGATCGGGCGGCAGCGTCGCCTGGATTGCGTTCAATCGTTGTTGGACGCGGTCGATGATTTCGAGGGTCGATTCGCCGCCGTTCTTTAGCACGGTAAGTAACGCGCCTCGCACGCCGTCCTGCCGCACGACGTTCTGTTGCACGGCGTAGCCGTCCCGAACGTTCGCGACATCGCGCAGATAGACCATCGCGCCGTTCACCGAGCGAATGGGGATGTCGTTCAACTCCGCCACCGCTTCGGGGCTTGCGTTGAGTTTGACGTTGTACTCGGTGGCTCCGGCTTTGATCGTACCCGCGGGAATAATCAGATTTTGGGAGGCGACGGCGTTCGAGATATCGACCGCCGACAATCGGCGCGCGTACATCGCGCGAGGGTCCAGATCGACCATGATGGTGCGCGAGCGTCCGCCGTAGGGTAGCGGTAGAGACGCGCCTTGCACGGTGGCGAGCCCGGTGCGGATGAAGTTTTGCGCGTTGTCGTAAATCTGCTGCTCGGAGAGCGTATTCGAGCCAAGCGCGAGTTGCAGAATCGGCACCGTCGCCGCGTTGTACTTGAGCACAAAGGGCGGCGTGATGCCCGGCGGCAGTATGCGGGTAATCGAACTCGCGATCGCGCCGATCTGCGCTATGGCCAGATCGATTTGCACGTTGGGATGGAAGTAGACGCGAATGATCCCGTAACCCGGCACGGACTCGCTCTCGATCCGCTCGATGTCGTTGACCGTCGTGGTCATCGCCCGTTCGCAACTGGTGACGACCCTCTTCGCCATGTCTTCGGGCGACATGCCGTTGTAAGCCCAAATGACGCTAGCGACGGGAATGTCGATCTCGGGGAAGATGTCCGTGGGCATGGACACGATCGCCAGCCCGCCCAACACGACAATCAGAATCGCCATGACGACGAAACTATAGGGCCGGTTAAGCGCGAGCCGGACAATCCACATGAGGAAGTGAATTTAGGCTAGCAAAGGCCAGCTAAACTGGGAACGATGACGTTGCGGGCCGCGCTGGCGCTGGCCGTTCCTCTTTTCGCGCAAGAAGCGCAACTCGACGCCAACCGCGCCCTCTTCAACGTCATGGTGGCGATCAACGCCGCCGGATACGACGCCGAAATCGATTCGCCGAACAATCATCCGCTTCGGAAGCGAATTCGCGCCGAAATCGAATCGCGCAACTTCTCGACGGTCGCCGAACTGAAGCGCTTCTTCGCCGCGCACCGCAAAGGCGACCCGGCGCTTGACGCCAGCCAGTACGTTTCGTTCGCCCTGTCGGTGGATGGGAGCGACCAATACCGCTGGCGGTTCCGCGAGGACGAGATCCCGCCCGACGCCGCCGCGCTCGAAGGGCTAGGCGCGCTGATGACCCGGTTCCATCAGCAGGCGCGCCTCGATCAACTATGGCAGCTCGCGGAGCCGGAGTACGAGAAAGCCCTGCAACCGTTCTTCGAACCCGTGACGCTCGCCTTGCAGGAGGTTTCCGGGTATCTTCGCGTGCCCACAGCGGGCGGAGGAAACCGCAAGTTTCGCGTTTACGTCGAATTGATGGGCGCTCCGAATCAGGTGCATGTGCGCAGCTACGCTGCGGATTCGTTCGTCGTTCTTACGCCATCGCCCGAGTTGCACGTGCCGGAGATTCGCGCCGCCTACATCGCTTTTCACGTGGATCCGCTGGCGACGCGGAACGCGGAAAAAGTAGAAGCGAAACGGCCGTTGATCGACCTCGCGCAATCCGCGCCGCTTCTCCCCGAGCAGTATAAGACGGACTTTTTATTGCTCACCACGAAATCTCTTTCCCGGGCGATCGAGGCGCGGCTGGCGTCCGTTACTAAGCGCGAAGCGATGGTCCGGCAAGCGCTGGGCGAAGGGTTCATCCTGACGCCGTACTTCGCGGAGGCGCTCGCCGCGTACGAAAAACAAGAGCAGTCGATGCGCCTTTACTACCCCGAGATGATTGCGGCGATCGACCTTAAGAAAGAAGACCGCCGGTTGCAGGGCGTCGAGTTTCTCACCTCGCCGGCTGTCAAAACGGTAAGGGCCGTCGTCGTCGAAAAGCCGTTGGAGTTGACCGGCGTTCGCAAGACGCTCGAAGACGCCGAACTTTTGTATACGGCGCGAAAGCTGCCGGAAGCCCGGGCCGCATTCTTAAAGTCGCTTGAAGAAACGGGAGAGAAGCCGCTGCAGTCGAAGGCGTATTATGGTTTGGCAAGAATCGCGGCGCTTCAGAAAGATCCCGAACTGGCGGTGAAGTTGTTCGAAAAGGTGTTGGAACTCGAGCCGGAACCTCCGGTTCGAGCTTGGAGTCACGTGTATTTGGGACGCTTGTTCGGCTTGGCCGGAGATACGGCGGACGCCCGGCGGCATTTGGACGACGCGCTGCGAGTGGCGGAGGCCACTCCGGCGGCGCGCGAAGCGGCGCGAAAAGCGCTCGACGAATTGAATAGGAGCCAACCATGAAATTTCTCGTTTTGGCCGCGGCTTGCGCGGCGCTGGCGTTCGGACAGACGGCGAATCCCAAACAGCCCAAGCCGAAATCCCAGAAGGAAGTCGACGCGCTCAACGCCGTGCTCACCGCGCAGGATCCCGACAGCCGGATCGCCGCCGCCGACGCGTTAATCGCGAAGTTCGCCGACACGGAGTTCAAGGGCCTGGCGCTGTTCTACGCGACCGCCTCCGCACAGCAGAAGAACGATGCGGAGAAAATCATCATTTACGGAGAGCGCACGCTCGAAGCCGACCCGCAGAACTACGGCGCGATGTTGATCATGGCGCAGACCCTCGCGGCCCGTACGCGCGAGTTCGACTTCGACAAAGAAGAGAAGCTAACCAAAGCCGAGAAGTACGCCAACGACGCTTTGAAAATGGTGCCTAACGCGCCGAAGTTGAACCCGCAAATTCCCGACGAGCAGTGGAACGCCATCAAGAAGGATTTCGAGGCGCAAGGTCACGAAGCTCTTGGCCTGGCCGCGATGGTACGAAAGAAAACCGACGTCGCGATCGCCGAGTTGAAACTGGCGATTGAAGCGCAACCGCAAAAAGACCCGGCGACGATGGTGCGTCTGGCGAGCGCACTCAACGACGCCGGAAAGCATGACGAGGCGATCGCGGTTTGCGATCAGATTTCGGCCATGGCGGACGCGCAGCCCGCCATCAAGCAGGCGGCCGGTCAGCAGAAGGTCCGAGCGGTAACCGCGAAGGCACAGAAGAAGTAACTTCCCGTACCCGCCAATCGCCTGTCGCATCCATGGACGATAAGCTCCGCGCGCTGGAACTGGCGATCGGCCATACGTTTCGCGACCGCACGCTTTTGGAGCGGGCTTTGACGCACAGTTCCACCGCTTCGGAAGCTAACGGACGGCGCGGCGCTCAAGGCAATAACGAGCAATTCGAGTTTCTGGGCGACGCCGTGCTCGGGTTCCTGGTCAGCGAAGAGCTGGTGCGCCGGTTTCCGGACTTGCCCGAAGGTCAACTGACGATCATCAAGTCCCGCGTCGTGAGCGCGGCTTATCTCTACCGGATCGCGCGGAAGCTCGATCTTGGCGCGTACCTGTTTCTCGGACGCGGTGAGGATCGCGCCGGAGGCCGCGAAAAGAAAACCGTTCTGGCCGACGCTCTCGAAGCGTTGATCGCCGCCGTGTTCCTGGATGCGGGCGTCGACGCTACGAGGACTTTCGTGCTGAACCATTTAGTGGAGAACGCGGCGCTGGAACCGTCCGACGATCCGGGTTCGGGCAACGCCAAGAGCGCTTTGCAAGAACTTACTATGGCGCTAAAGCTTCCCTTGCCCCGATACCGCGTCATTGAGGAGTCCGGCCCCGACCACAGCAAACGATTTACGGTCGAAGTGCGGATTGGGCGAGACCACTCGGCTACGGGTGAGGGAAGCTCGAAGAAAACGGCGAGTATGCGAGCTGCCGGCGCCGCATTGGCCATGCTAGAAGAAGTGGAACACGTAGACACCACATAAAAGTGGTGCTAACATAAAGGCATGAGCAAGTCCGCCGTTTGGCGAACCCTGTTCGAACGCCTTCAACCGCTCTGGTCGAAATACGCCAACTCCAGCTATTTGAGCGGATTGCGGTTGCTGGACCTGCGTGCCCGGCATGTTCCTTCGTTAAGCGAAATCAACTGTTTTCTGGCACCTCGCACGGGATTTCGAGCGGTACCGGTTTCGGGCTACTTGGCCGCTCCCGATTTTTTTGCGCACCTGCGCCGCCGGGAGTTCCCGACCGTGCCAAGGCTCAGGAGCGCCGAGCAGTTGGATTATCTTCCCGAACCCGATCTTTTCCACGACGTTTGCGGGCATGTGCCCATGCACGCTAACCCGTCCTTTGCGAATGCGTTAGTGCGAATTGGAGAATGCGCTTACCGGCATCCCGACAAGCTCGACGAAATCGCGCGCTTCTTCTGGTTCACGGTGGAATTCGGCCTGATGCGGGAGGGTGGAGAACTAAAGGCATATGGCAGCGGCTTGCTGAGTTCCGCCGCCGAGTTGGAACACGCGATGACCTCCGATGCGGTGGAACGGCGGCCGTTCGATCTCGATGAAGTGTTAACCCAATCGTTCGAAATCGACCGCCTGCAGAATCGCCTGTACATCGTCGAAAGTTTCGACCATCTCTACGGCTTGGCCGGGCGGCTCGAATGGCGTCTTTCCGGGCGAAAACTCGCCGCATAGAGCGCGCGGGCGTGGGATACTGACAGTCGAAAATCCCATGCCACAATTGAACCGCCGTCAGATTTTCCGCTGGAGCGCCGCCTCGGCCGCCGCCCCCGCGTTCTTGCAGGCCCAGACTCGCGAACCGCGCAGCGTGATTTTTATGGTCTCCGACGGGATGAGCGCAGGCGTCCTCCCGATGGCGGACGCGTTCTCGAAAATCGTGCGCGGCAAGGGCACGGTGTGGTCCGGTCTCTTGCGCCGGCCGGACGTCACGCGGGGATTTTTCGACATGGCGTCGCTGAATTCGATGGTGACGGACTCTTCGGCCGCTTCTTCTTCCTGGGGGTCCGGTTCGCGAATTTTCAACGCGGCGGTGAACGTTCTGCCGGACGGCACCAAGATGACGCCGATCGGAGTGCTGGCCCGCGACCGGGCGAAGCGAAAGCTCGGTTTGGTGACCACCGCCACTGTAACCCATGCCACGCCCGCCGGGTTTGTCGCCGTTAGTCCCCGCCGCGACGACGAGGACTTTATCGCCACGCAGTATCTCGATGTCGTGGATGTCGTGCTCGGCGGCGGCCGCAGATTTTTCGAAGCGGGGAAGAGAAAAGACAAACGCGATTTGGCGGGCGATTTCCGGAACTCCGGCTATCAGGTGAGCTTTGCGAAGGGAGATCTGAAGTCCGCCCCGTCGCGCAAGTTACTCGGGTTGTACGACGACAGCCACGTTCCTTACACGCTCGACTGGCGAGCGGACAAGAAACTCCAGGCTAACGTCCCTACGCTCGCCGAAATGACTCGGGCGGCGCTCGATTCGTTGGACGACGCTCCCAACGGATTTCTGTTGCAGATTGAGGGGGCGCGGATCGATCACGCCGCCCACGCCAACGACGCGGCGGCGATGCTTTGGGATCAGCTCGCTTTCGACGACGCCATTCAAACCGTGATCGAGTATTGCGCGAAGCGGCCCGATACCTTGGTGGTCATTACGAGCGATCACGGGAACTCGAACCCCGGATTATTCGGGGTCGGCAAGGAGTACGAGTTGTCGAACACGGCGTTCCGGACGGTGGCGAAAGCCAAGTACTCGTTCACCCAGTTATCGAAGGAATTGGGTAGCGCCACGGACTACAAAGGTCTAACCATCGAAACCAAAGCCAGCGCCGCGCCGCGAAGCGGATTCGTGAAACAGGTGTTTCTAGATTCGATGGGATTCGAGATTAACGACGAAGAGGCGAAGATCGTGCAACTGGCGGTGGGACGCGGGCGATTGCTGAGCGCCAACCGGCAGTTGGACAACCTCCCGGGCATTCTGGGGCAGGTGGTGGGGAATCACAATGGGGTGGGTTGGGTCGGTACCACGCATACCGCCGATTACACGCTCACCACGTCTTTCGGCCCCGGCGCGGATGCCTTCTTGGGCTTACTTCGGAATGTGGATGCATTCCCTCGTCTGACTCGCGCGCTCGGATTCGAATACGTCAATCCGTCGATGGACCCGGACAAAGCCGGCAAGTTCGCGGCGCTCGCTCCCCGGCGCGACCGGGCCGATTGGGCGTAAAGCTCGAAGGCTATTTCTTCGCCGCCGCCTTTTGCGGCAACATCCGCGCGATGTAGTTCGTGTCGAAATCGGCCGTGAGGAACTCCGGCTGCGCGAGAATTTTCTGGTGCAAAGGGATCGAAGTGTAGATCCCCTCGACGACGAACATCTCGAGTGCGCGCTGCATGCGGTCGATGGCCTCGCCGCGCGTGGGTGCGTGCACGATGAGTTTGGCGACCAGCGAATCGTAGTAGGGCGGAATCACTCCGTCGGTATACACGCCCGTATCGACCCGAACGCCAATGCCGCCGGGCAGATTCAAGCCGGTGATGCGGCCGGGCGAAGGCGCAAACGTTTCCGGGTGCTCGGCGTTAATGCGGCACTCGATCGAGTGGCCCCGCAGTTGGATCGGACGCTCCGTGAGAATGTCGGCCAAGCGCTCTCCCGATGCAATCCGGATTTGCGCTTTCACGAGATCGACGCCGGTAATGGCTTCCGTCACCGGGTGTTCCACCTGGATGCGCGCGTTCACTTCGATGAAGTGCAACATGCCTTGCGCGTCCATCAGGAACTCCACCGTACCGGCGTTGGTGTAGCCGATCGATTTCATCGCGGCGGCCAGTCGCTCGCACATAATCTTGCGCAACTCGGGCGCGAGAACCGGTGAGGGCGCTTCCTCGATCAGCTTTTGATGGCGGCGCTGGATGGAACACTCGCGCTCGAAGAGCACTTCGACGTCGCCGTGTTCGTCGGCGATCACTTGAAACTCGATATGGCGCGGGTTCGGGATGTACTTCTCGACGTAGATATCGGGAACGGCGAAGGCCGCGCCCGCTTCGGCTTGCGCCTGCGCGAGCAGTCCTGGCAGTTCTTCGCTCGCGTGGACGACGCGCATGCCGCGTCCGCCGCCGCCTGCCGCCGCCTTTAAGATCACGGGGTACCCGATCGATTCGGCGACTTCCAGAGCTTCCTCCGCCGAGTGCAGCACGTCGGCGGAACCCGGCAGAATCGGCACCCCCGCCGCCTTCATGGCCGCGCGCGCTTTCTGTTTCAGACCCATCAACCGCGTCACTTCCGGTTGCGGGCCGATGAACTTGATTTTCGAAGCGCGGCACACCTCGGCGAAGTCGGCATTCTCGCTCAAGAAGCCGTAGCCCGGGTGAATCGCGTTGACGTTGGTGATTTCCGCCGCGCTCATCACGGACGGGATATCGAGATAGCTGCGGGCGCTTTTCGCGGGACCGATGCAAACCGCTTCGTCGGCGAACCGTACGTGCAGACTATTGCGATCCGCCTCGGAGTAGACGGCCACGGTGCGGATGCCCAACTCCTTGCAGGCGCAGATGACGCGGAGAGCGATCTCGCCGCGATTGGCGATCAGAATTTTTTGGAACATGCGATTACGACTCGCGGCTACGAGGGCCGCACGGCGTAGAGAGCCTCGCCATACTCGACCGGATGGCCGTTCTCGACCAGGCGCGCGACGATCGTACCCGCTACTTCCGATTCGATCTCGTTCATCAGTTTCATCGACTCGATGATGCAGAGCACCTTGCCAACGCTGACGCTATCGCCGACCTTGACAAAGGGCGCGGCGCCAGGCGAGGCGGCTTCGTAAAACGTTCCGACGATCGGCGATTTGACGAGCGTCACCGACGGATCGCTGAGCGGGTCGGTATAGCTAGGCGCGGGAGCCACGTGAACGGCGGGTACCGGCGCTGGAGCGGCGGCTGGCGCGGCAACGGCCTGTACCGGCGCGGCCACGACGGTTTCCGTAGCGCCTAGGCGCACCCTTACCCGATTTTCTCCGCGTTGGACTTCGAGTTCGGAAACGCCGGTGTCCTTGGCCAATTCGATGAGTTGCTTGATTTCGTCGTTGGTCATGTTAAATGGAAAGCAAATCCTTCGTGGTCGGGGTCAAAGTTTCGCACCCGGACGCGGTAACCGCGACGGTATCCTCAATGCGAACTCCGCCTACTTCCCGGCGATAGACGCCCGGTTCGATCGTGATCGCCATGCCCGCTACGAGCTTGACGTTTTCGCCCCTGCCAAGCCGGGGCGGTTCGTGTATCTCCAATCCCAATCCATGGCCCGTGGAGTGGACGAATTCGCGGTCCATCCCGTACGCTTTGAGCGTTTGTCTCGCCCGCCTGTCCACCGAACGCGACGAGACGCCCGGGCGTACTGCGTCGATCGCCGCCAATTGCGCCTCCCGGACCGCCGCGTACATTCGTTTGAGCGGTTCCGGGATCCGGCCGACGGCCACCGTGCGGGTCATGTCGGAAGCGTAGCCTTCGACCATCGCGCCCGCATCGATTAATAATAGCCGATTCGTCCCAATCTTCGCGCGCGTGGGATGCGCGTGGGGAAGCGCGGAACGCTCGCCCGAAGCGACGATGGTGTCGAACGCCGGGCCTTCCGCGCCCGCAAGCCGCATTTGGTAATCGATTTCGGCGGCGAGGTCGAGCTCGGTCATCGACGGTTGGAATCGGCCCAGCGCCCGCTCGAACGCGCGGGAGTTGATTTCGACGGAGGCCCGAATTTTCGCGATCTCGTCCGGCGTCTTTACCATCCGCAGATTCTCGACGGCGAAATCGAGGGCAACCAGGGTCGAGCGGCGGGGAAGTTTTTCGGAAAGCGCGGCGTGTTCGGCGAAGGTGGCTCGATTCCGCTCGAATCCGATGCGGCGGACCCGCGCCCGATCGAGAACCTTGCGGACGGCGAGGATCAACGCGCCGCGCTTAACGGTTTGCGCCGGACAGTTCGCCTCTTGGGCGGCCTGGTCGGTGTAACGCGGGTCCGTGAACAGCGTCGTGCGGTGTGGCTCGACCAGCGCGACCCCGTTCGAGCCGGTGAATCCGGTGAGATAGCGAACGTTAGGAAGCGCGGAGACGACCAGCGCGTCTACGCCAAGCGCGGCGAGATCGAGAGGCATCAAGCGATGGTGAGGATCAGCTTGCCGGTTGTGGAGCGCGATTCCAGCGCGCGATGAGCGTCGGCGGCTTGAGCGAGCGGCCATTCCCCGCCGAGAGCGAACTTCAGTTTCCCCGCGGCGCGCCAAGCGAACACCTCTTTCGCCCGCCATTCGAGCTCCTCCCGAGTGGCGACGTAGTGCCCTAGCGAAGGCCGGGTGAGGAACAGCGAACCTTTTTGATTCAGAATCTGCGGGTCGAACGCAGGCACGGGTCCCGAGGATTGGCCGAACAGCACCATCGTGCCGCGTGGGCGCAGCGAATTGAGGCTCGCTTCGAAGGTCTGCGCGCCGACGCCGTCGTACACCGCATCGACACCACGGCCATTGGTAATGCGTTTCACTTCCGCCGCGATGTCGGCGTTGCGATAGACGATCGTCTCGTCGGCTCCGCAATCCCGGGCGATGGCGGCTTTCTCTTCGCTACCCGCGGTGGCGATCACGCGAGCGCCGGCGATCTTCGCCATCTGAACGATGAGTTGGCCGGTGCCCCCTGCCGCCGCATGGACCAGGCACGTGTCGCCGGGTTTGAGCGCGTAGCTCGACCGCGTCAAGTAATGCGCGGTCATCCCTTGCAGCGGAATACGGGCCGCTTCGTGCACGGGGATTTCGGCGGGTATAGGTAGCAGCTTATCGGCGGCAACGATTGAGTACTCGGCGTAGGCTCCACGGGTCATTGCGAAGGCGACTGGGTCTCCGGGCGCGAATCCTTGGACGCCATCGCCCACGGAATCGACCCAACCCGCGCCTTCCATGCCGAGGCGCATGGGACGCTCCGGGGCGGGATAGAGTCCCATGCGGAAGTAGACATCGATAAAGTTAACGCCCGCCGCGGCGAGCTTCACGAGGACTTCGCCGGGTTTCGGCTGGGGCTTATCGAGATCGGCGAGCGCGAGTTTTTCGGGGCCGCCGGGTTCGGTGACGACAATCGCTTTCATTGGTGCGCTTTCACGACAGGAGACGCCGCCGCGCATGGACGAACATCGCGAACAGCAACAGATAGCTTAGCGTGAATGGAAAAGCGAGCAGCCGAAGCGGTTGCAAAATTGCGCCGGTGCCCGAGAGTCCGGCGCGATAGGCGGCGAACTGCCGGATGACGCTCCAATGCGCGCGGTCGAGCCAGAACCAATCGGCGTTCTCGTTAACCAGAACGGCTTTCGCGTGAACTTTCCAGACTACCCACCACTTCCACTTCGTCATGATCGGCTCGGCGGTGGCGAGAATGGCGACGGCGTCGTAGCGGTTGTCGCGGAATTCTTCGATCAGGCGTTCCCGCGATTCGGGCGTCGGGTAATCGTGAGTCGAGAATACGGCGCACCCGATCCGGTCGAAATGCGCCGGCTGGCCTTCGTAACAGGTGAGGAGATCGACTTTCGCTTGCGGCCGCTCTTTCGCCAGCCAGGCGAGCCAACGTTCCGCCGTTTCCCGCGCGCCCGATTCGACGAAGAGAATTCGATCCAGGGCGGGCTGACGGCGGGAGAGAAAACGCTTGAGACCGGTCATCGATCGCTCGGGAGAATGGTAGGCCCGGCTGGACTCGAACCAGCGACCCTCAGCTTAGAAGGCTGATGCTCTATCCAGCTGAGCTACGGGCCCTCGTGGGTACTTTAATTGTAGCGGGCGCAACTCGCCCCGGCCGTTCCGCGTTTAGAGTTAAAGAGAGGTCACTATGGTTATCGCGCTCGCGCTGATTCTGGCTCAAGAGGCCGCCCCCGCACCGGCCCCCGCCGCGACTTCGGATCTCCGGCTCGACGCTGGCACCCGGATTCCGCTGAGCTTGCTCAATTCCGTATCGACGAAGAACTCCGTGGAGGGAGATCGGGTGTATCTCGAAACCGTTTTCCCGATCGTCGCGAACGGGCGGGTGATCGTGCCCGTCGGATCGTCGGTGGCAGGTACGGTAACCAGCGTGAAGCGGGCGGGGCGGGTGAAGGGCCGCGCGGAGTTGTTCGTGCGCTTCGATTCCCTGATTCTGCCCAACGGAACGATGCGCGATTTCCGGGCGCGGATTACCCAACTCGATAGCACCAGTCCCGGGAAACTCGACCGGGGCGAGGGAAAGATCGAAGGCGAAGGGAACAAGTCCGGCGACGCGAAAGTGCTTGCCGAAACGGCGACGGCTGGCGCGGTACTTGGCGGCATTGCGGGCGCGGCGCGCGGCAGCACGGGCGCGGGCCTTGGGATCGGAGCGGCGGCGGGCGCCACGGCGGCGATGATCGGGATTTTGGCCACGCGTGGGCCCGACGCGATGCTGCAGAAGGGTACGACTGTGGAAATGGTGTTGGACCGCGTACTGACGTTCGAAGAACGCGAAGTGGATTTTTCCGGAGCGGCCCAAACGCGACGCCCCTCGACAAGCGCTCCTCCGGCGGTCGAGCGCAAGAGCGAAACTCCGGGATTCCGGCGCATTCCGGGAACGGGAACTCCGTCGTCGAACTAATCGCCGGATTAAGCGCGACGCAGGCGAAGCGAGTTGGCGAGCACGCTAACGCTCGACAGCGCCATCGCGGCGGCGGCGAACATAGGCGAGAGTTCGAGCCCGGCGACCGGTTTCAAAGCGCCCGCCGCCAGCGGAATTCCCACCACGTTGTAAGCGAACGCCCAAAACAAATTCTGCCGAATTGTTTGGAGCGTTTTTCGCGCCAGACGCAGCGCACGAGGCACGCGGCGCAAGTCGATCTCCCCGCGGGTCGAGATTAGAGTCACGTGCGCGGCCTCCATCGCGATCTCCGTTCCGGTACCGATCGCGATTCCCACATCGGCGGTGGCCAGCGCGGGCGCGTCGTTAATACCGTCGCCGACCATCGCCACTTTCGCTCCGTCTTTCTTAAGTTTCGAGACGCGCTCGGCTTTCTGATGCGGCAGCACGGGCGCGAGTACGTTGGCGATCCCCACTTCGCGGGCCGCGGCCTCGGCGACGGACTTGCGGTCGCCCGAGATTAGCCAAGGCTCGATATCGAGCGAGCGAATTTCGTCGAGCGTCTCGAGGGCTTCGTCGCGCAAGCGG
Organism: Bryobacteraceae bacterium; assembly: GCA_033763835.1. Classification (GTDB taxonomy): domain Bacteria; phylum Acidobacteriota; class Terriglobia; order Bryobacterales; family Bryobacteraceae; genus JAPKYZ01. Next base: position 66,386 of record JANRJS010000039.1, read on the forward strand.
TCGGCGACGGCGATGCGGCCCAAGTCCATGCCATCCCGGCGAACAAGCAGCCAAGAAGCGCCGGGACGCGAGGGGTCGGTGACCACCTCGACGGACGAACCCTCAACCGTGGCGCGAGCGCCGACGCCGGGCAAGGCTTCGAACGCCGTCGACTCGGGAGCGGCTCCCGCGCGGGCGGCAATGGCCTTCGCGATTGGATGCTCGCTCCAGCGTTCGACCGCGGCGGCCAGCGATAGGGTTTCGGGTGCGCCTTCAATCGCGCTCACTTCGGGCTTGCCGCGAGTGAGCGTGCCGGTCTTATCGAAGACGATTTTCGAGACGCGGGCTGCGGCTTCGAGTGCCTCTCCGCCCTTGAACAGGATGCCCAATTGCGCGGCGCGTCCGCTGGCGACGAGAATGGCGGCGGGCGTCGCAAGTCCCAAAGCGCAGGGGCAGGCGACGATGAGCACGGCAACGAAGTGCAGCAGTCCGGCTTCGAGTCCCGAGGCGAACCACCAGACGGCGAGCGTCGCGAAAGCTACCAGAATCACCGCCGGAACGAACCACGCGGACACTTCGTCGGCCAATCGGGCGATAGGCGCGCGGCTGCCTTGCGCGCGCTCCACCATGGCGACAATCTGGGACAGCATTGTGTCCCGGCCTACGCTTTTCGCCTCGAACCGGAACGCCGACGCGCCATTCACCGTGCCTGCGTAAACGGAATCGCCCGGCGATTTTTCGACGGGTAGAGGCTCGCCGGTGAGCGACGATTCGTCGAGCGAAGCTCGGCCTTGGACGATCACGCCATCCACCGGCACTCGGCCGCCGGGCCGGACCGCGACCGTGTCGCCCGGCTTTAGGTCTTCAATAGCGACGGCGAACGGAAACCCGTTGCGAATCACTTCCGCCGTGCGCGGGGCGAGCTCGGCGAGTTTGTTTATTGCCTCTGAAGCGCGCGCGCGGGCTCGCGCCTCTAGCATCCTGCCGCCGAGGATGAAGGTGACGATCACGGCGGCGGATTCGAAGTAAATGTCCCGATGAGAGCCCGAAAGCACGGTAATGGCGGAGTAGGCGAACGCCGAACCGGTACCGAGCGCGATCAGCGTATTCATGTCGGAAGCGCGCCGCAGCAGGCCCTTCCAAGCGGCACGAAAGAACGGCGCTCCGGCCCACACGACGACCGGTGTCGCGAGCGCAAACTGCGCCCAGCGCGACCATGGGAGGTGCATTGTGGCGGGGATCATCGCCAAAGCCACTAGCGGCGCGGTCAAGAATGCGGCGATCCGGAAGCGGCGGCGTAGATCGGCGGTCTCGTCGCGATGCTCGGCGACTCCGTAACCGGCGGAGACGATCGCCGCGGAAATCGATTCGCGGCTCGCGACCCTAGGATCGAACTCGACGGTGGCGCGGCGCGTGGCAAAGTTCACGCTGGCTTCCGCGACGCCGGGGACAGCTTTCACGGCTTCGGTCACCGTTCGTACGCAGCCCGCACACGTCATTCCGCTGACGGGTAAATCGAGTCTCACTTGAGAACGCTTTCGATCGCCTCCAACTCGCGGCCCGCTTCGGCGAACTTGCCCTGCGCCATCAATTCGCGATAACGGCGCATACGAGCGCGCAGATCGTCGAGGCGCTTGTCGGAAACGGCTCCTGTTGGTTGGGATGCAATCGGAGGGCCCGGAGATTCGGGCTCGCGCGGCGGAGGCGAACCGGAGGCGATCTGCGCTAGAGCCTCCTGATACGTGTCGGCGTAGGCGATCCGGGAACCAACCGCCAGCGCCACCTTCCGGAGTTGCGGCATCGGCGCTTGCGCCGCTTGCAGGTAGATGGGCGTGACGTAGAGGAAGGTATCGTCGATGGGCAGCACCAGCATCTGCCCGCGAATTACTTTCGAGCCCTGCTGATTCCAAAGCGTCAAGTCCTTGGCGATGTTCTGATCCTGATTGATGCGCGCATTGATCTGCATCGGTCCGAAGATCAACTCCTGCTTCGAGAGTTGCAGCATGACGATCTCTCCCAGACGCTCGCCGTCGCAACGGGCCACCATCAACCCAATAAGGTTGTCCTTATTGCGCGGTGTGAAAGGGATCATTAGCAGGAACTCGGGTTCCTTCGAATCGGCCAGTGTGGCTACTACATACGTGGGCGTGGAAGGCGCGGCTTCGCCTTCCTGCGACGCGGTGGTCTTCGCGAGGTCCCACAAATCTTCCTTGTTGTAGAACGCTTCCGGATCGAGCATGTGGAACGTTCGATAGATTTCCGCCTGCACTCGAAAAATCGTTTCGGGATAACGGGCGTGCTCGCGCAGTTCGGCGGGCATGGCGGAGGCGGGCAGGAAGAGCCTGGGGAACAGGCGGGAATACGCGCGGATCACGGGGTCCGCATCGTCGAAGACGTAGAGACGCACGGTGCCGTCGTAGGCGTCGACGGTAGCCTTCACCGAGTTGCGGATGTAGTTGATGGAGCCGAGTTGATCCGTGCGCACCCGCCGGGAGTAGGGATGGCGAGCGGACGAAGTGTATCCATCCACCATCCAAACCATGCGGCCTTCGCGGGTCAAGACCAGGTAAGGATCGGCGTCCCAATCGACGAAATCGGCAAGGGCGGACAGACGCTCGCGCACCTTGCGCCGGATCATCATACGGCTTTCGGGCGCCAGATAGCCGGTTAACAGGATGTTCCAGTCGCCTTCGGAGACGGCGGCCGCCAGGCGGATGCCGAAGCTCGAAACCGGAAATCCGCCGCGCCCTTCGTATCGGGTTTGCGTGTTGCCGGAACCGGAAGGGTAGTTGAATTCCGATTGCCCGGTGCGGACGAACACGGGTTCGTGCACGACCTCGCCATAGTAGATTTCGGGACGCGTGAGTTTCAACGCGGGATTGCGGATCTCGGGCGGCGCGTTTTGAATATAGAGATAGGGCGATCCGTCGGCGGTGATGCGGTTCGCCTCGGCGACGACGACACCGTAGCCGTGCGTGTAGATAAACCGCGGATTGATCCAGCCGCCGGAGCGTGCGTCGCCGAGCCGCGTAACGTCCAGTTCGCGCGGCGATAGCAACACTTGTTGCAGGCGCATCGCGCCGTTGGCGTCGGGCAGGCGGTAGCGGTCCACATCGGAATCCGGGAAGACGTAATAAGGGCGCAATCCTTGGATTTGAGTAATCGTGTCGTGGAACGCGCGCCAATCCCAAAGGCGAACGTTGTCGAGGAGGGGCTTCTGCTTCACCGGGTCGAGACGCCCTTCCGGTTGAGTCGGAAACTCGATCTCGCGGGTACGGCCCGCGAGCCCGTAGGCGGACCGCGTCGCGGCGATGTGCCGCTCGATGTACGGGCGCTGGATTGAAATTTCGTTGGGGCGCACGAACGCCCAGTTGACGGCTCCGGCGATTAGACCGGGGATCACGTTGGCGGCAACGACCAGCAACCCCGCCCATTTGATACGGCCCGCGAAGAGCAGTCCCGCGGCCACGACGCAAGCGGCGACGGCGGCCCAGTTGGCCGGAATGTTGATCGTCTCATTGACGTAATCGACGCCGACGAGAAATCCATGGTCGGCGAAGAGGTAGTCGTAGCGGTCCAGGTAAAAGCGCGCGGCGAGCGTCACCAGAAATACAGAGGCCGCGACTTTCGCCAAGGTCGATTCCAGCAGGGTGTTTAGACCGAGTTCCGCGAAGTCGATCGTGCCGCCGGGACCAAGATCGCGCAGCCGGTCGAGCGTGTGGATGCGGCTTCCGATCCAGTAGACAAAGATCGCGCCGAAGCTGGCGGCGAGCGCCAGGCGCAGCAGCATGCCGTAGAACGGAAGCTCGAAGAAATAGAACGGCAGCCCGTTGCCGAACACGGGATCGGTCCACGGTTGCGGCGACGGATCGGCGAGCGCCCCGAAATAGCGCACGACGGTCCAGGAATCGGCGAGCATAAGCGCGGCGAGCAACGCGAACGCCGCGACCATCAAGCCCGCGGCCCGCACACCGCGCCGGCCCGCTCCGGCGGCGTAAGCCGCCCACCAAACGATCGCGAGAAAGAGCCACGCGGCGGCAGTGGGAAGAATACTGTAGCGGAGCATCGCGAACCAGGTTTCGGTTTGCTCCATTTCGGCCCACCACGCGTACTCGATGGCGAAGCCCGCGATGGTTCGCGCCGAGAGCAGCAGCGCGACCAGCAGGCCGAAGATCAGCGGCAATCCCCAGGGGATCCCACCTCCCGCCCCGCGTCGTCCCGGTCTAGAGATGTCGTCGTAGTCGATGATGATTGGCCCGGCCATAAGTTTTGTCGCCTGTGCGACCTTCCTTAGCCTAGCGCTGGAGGCGCCTAGGTCCGCGCGGTCCAGACCACTTCGCCGGCGACGACGGTGTGCGTCGCGCCGCCCACGAACTCCCGTCCGTCGAACGGAGAATTACGGCTCTTCGAGGCGGACTTTGAATTTTCGTACTTCCAGCGGCGTTGCGGGTCGAGGATGGTGACGTCGCCCGCAGAGCCCGGCTGTAAAGTGCCGCGATGGATTCCCAGGATGCGCGCGGGGCCGGTGGTGTAAAGCTCGATCATCCGCGTCAACGGAATTACACCGGGATGGACCAAGCGTTCGAAAGTAAGTCCAATGGCGGTTTCGAGCCCGAGGATCCCGAAGGGGCAGCGCTCGAACTCTTGCATCTTCTCGCTGCCCGCGTGCGGTGCGTGATCGGTGGCGAGCGCGTCCACAGTGCCATCGGCGATTCCCGCGATGCATGCCGCGACGTCGTGTTGGCACCGGATCGGCGGCTTCATTTTGTAGTTCGAATCGTAGGCGGCGATCTCCGAATCGGAGAGCGTGAAATGGTGCGGCGAAACCTCGCATGTGACGGGAAGGCCGCGCCGCTTGCCTTCGGCGACGAGTTCGATCGAACGCTTGGTCGAGAGATGCGCGACATGGTAGCGCGCGCCCGTGACCTCGGCGAGGATAATGTCGCGCGCCACCATCACGTCTTCCGAGCAGCCGGGGATACCGCCGAGACCCAGTTCGATCGAGCGCAAGCCCTCGTGCATGTCGCCGCCCGCCGAGAGATGGAGATCCTCGCAATGGTCGATCACCACCAGCCCGTGTGCGCGCGCGGTTTCCATGGCGCGGCGCATCACGCGGGCGTTCATCACCGGCTTGCCGTCGTCCGAAATCGCGACAATCCCCGCGCGTTTCATGCCGCCGATCGCGGCGAGTTCTTCGCCCAGGCTCCCCTTGGTGATCGCACCGATGGGGAAGACGTTGACGGCGGCGTCGCGCTGCGCGCGCTCGACGATATATCGCGTCACATGCGCGGAATCGTTCACCGGATTCGTATTGGGCATGCAGGCGACGGACGTGAATCCGCCCGCCGCCGCCGCGCGGGCACCGGTCTCGATCGTCTCGGCGTGGACGAATCCCGGTTCGCGCAGATGGACGTGCATGTCGATGAAGCCGGGCGCGACGACCAGTCCGTGGGCGTCGATGGTTTCGGCTTCCGGCGCGCTGATCCGCTCGGCAATGCGGCGGACGATGCCGTTGGCGATCAGCAAATCGGCAGTTTTATCGAAGCCGGAGGCGGGATCGACGATGCGGCCCCCACGGATCAGTAACTTGGCCATGGCCTTCTTTACCCGCGCACAACGGACCGAACGCTAGTGGCGTCCGGCCTGTGCGCTTCCTCTCCCAAAACCCTTTCGAGCACGGCCATCCGCACCGCGATACCGTTTTCGACCTGATTCAGGATCACGGACTGGGAGGAGTCCGCGACTTCAGAATCGATTTCGCGCCCGCGATTGATGGGGCCGGGATGCATCACCAGCACGTTGTCCTTTGCGAGCGGCAGATGTTCCAGGCGTAGTCCGTAGGAGCCGAAGTATTCGCCGGCCGGGATGGGCGCTTCGTGTTGCCGCTCGAGCTGGACGCGCAGCATCATCACGACGTCTGCGCCCGCGACGGCTTCCCGAATGTCGTGAGTGATTTCGACGCCGGGCGCCAGTTGCGCCATCTCTCGAGGCAGCAGCGTGGCAGGTCCGCAAAGAACGATCGACGCTCCGAACTTCGAAAGCAGATGGATGTTCGAGCGCGCCACGCGCGAATGCGCCAAGTCGCCGATGATGGCGACGCGTAAGCCTTCGAGCGTCTCCCGGTGATCGAGAATCGTACGCGCATCGAGCAACGCCTGGGTGGGATGCTCGTGCAGGCCGTCGCCCGCGTTGACGATCGGCGTGTCGAGGTGGCGCGCAAGAAAGTGCGGCGCTCCGGAAGCTGCGTGGCGCATCACGATCGCGTCGGGGCGCATGGCGGCAAGCGTGGCCAGGGTATCGACGAGAGACTCGCCTTTCGAGACGCTGGAGCCGGAGGCGGAAATCGAAATCGCGTCCGCGCCGAGCTTGCGCGCGGCGATCTCGAAGCTGACCCGCGTTCGCGTGGAGGCCTCGAAGAACAGATTGACGATCATGCGCCCGGACAGCGCGTCGCTGCGCTGGCGGTCGCGCTGGAAGGGCTGGAAATACTTGGCCCGGTCGAGGATCGTCCGGATTTCCTCGCGAGGCAGTTCCTGGATTCCCAGCAGGCTTCCGGGCACGGCGTTAATCGATTTTCTCCACCAAGAGAACTTTCTCGAGGTGGTCGATTTCCTGGAACTTCACCTCGATAATCTCGCGCGCCGTGGTCTGGACGACGCGGCCGATGTAGCGCGCTTCGATCGGCAACTCGCGATGGCCGCGATCGATCAGGCAAAGCAGTTGAACGCGCGCGGGGCGGCCCTCGTCGAAGAGCGCGTCGAGCGCGGCGCGAACGGTACGCCCGGTGTACAGCACGTCGTCGGTAAGGATGATGTCCTTGCCTTCTACGCTGAACGGGATGGCCGTCTCGTTGTGCTGGGGCTTGGCGCCGACGGTGGAGAGGTCGTCGCGATAGAGGTTGATGTCGAGCTCTCCGACGGGCACTTCGCGATCCTCGATCGCGCCGATTTTTTTCGCGAGACGTTGCGCGAGCGGAACGCCCCGCCGGCGGATGCCGACGAACGCGAGCGTGTTCAAGTCTTCGGTCTTCTCAAGTATTTCGTGGGCCAGACGGACGAGCGTACGGTCGATTTCCGAGGCCGACATCAGTTGCGATTTCTCGCGGGTCCCCGCCATGTCAATGCGAGAGTAGCACAGGGATTTAGTTCGTCCGCACGCGGAATTCCCGCTTTTCGCCGCACGTGTACCGCACGTCGCGCTTCTCGCCGTAATGGAGTTCGATCGCCATGTCGGCGACGTGGGTGGGGTAGGGGAAGCACTCCACTTCGACCGTGCCGCGGCGATCCCGCACGGCATCGACGACGACTTCGGTAGGGCGCGCGCGTTCGACAAACTGTTCGTGTTTGCGCGTCCAAAGATAAGCGGCGTTACCGAGCAGAATCGCGGCGGCGGCGGCGGCGGCAATTGATGGGCGGGTGCGTTCCCGTAAGGCGACGAATCCGGCGGCGGCGATGACCGAGACGCCCACGCCCGCGATGTAAGTATGTCGGCTTGGGACGAACGGCATGTACGTGAGAAAGCTGTAAGGCAAGAGCGCGATCGCCATCCAGACCAGCCCAAACGCGGCGGTGATCCAAAGTTCGCGGCTGCGCCTCCAAGCCAAGGCGGCGAGCGCTACCCAACCCGCCACCCAAAGCGCGCGCGATATGCTGCGGGCGGCAATCCAAACGAAGGGCGCCGAGAGCGAGAACGTCCCGTCGTTGTAGTGCAGGTGCGTGGAGCGGTCGAGGTAACTGGCGGCGAAGTAGACCAGGGCGGCGGCGGCGAACGGAGCGGTGCGAAGGGCCACAGTCTTCCAAGGCGTGCCGCGCGCAAACCAGATTAAGGCGAAGAATCCAGTGAGCGACACCGCCGATTCCTTCGACGCCAACGCCAACAAGTAGAACAGCCAGACCAACGCCAGGCGGTCGCGAAGCAGGGCGTGAACGGCGGCGAGTCCGAACAGCAGCACTAACTGATCGGGCATCGCGGAGTACCAAATGACGGCCTCCTGATGGCCTTGGCGCACAGCAAAAAAGATCGCGGCGGGAATCGCCAGACGCCAGCCGATCCGGTCCCAGCAGGCAAGCGCGAGAATCAGCAGGCAGTTGGCGATATGGAGGAGAAGGCTCGCGACGTTGTAAGGCAAATCGGCGACGCCGAACCAACGGTCCATGAAATGGGTAAGGATCATGAACGTGGCGCGGCATCGGTAAAGCGCGTCGCCCCAAAGATTGGACCAGCTGCCGGGTTCGCCATACCCGCGCGCGAGCCAGATGACGAGGTAGTCGTCCGAGATCAGCGGTAGAGAGAGCGCGCGCCAATAAGCGGCTACAGCGGCCCCCGCGCAAATCGCACCCCAAATTACGAAACGCCGAGCGGAGCGTTCCCCTTCCATACCCGTTTCCCTTTCCCGGCACCGCGCCACCCCTGACGCGGGCCTTAGGAAAACTTTACACGGGTTAACGGATTTCCGGAAGTACTAAATTTTTTCGAGACTCGCGAATCGAACGCCCCGGGTCTTCTCGCCGGGTCCTCCCGACAAATGCAAGACGGCTTCGAGGCGGCCTTGGCCTTTTGGGAGATCGACGCTCGCAAGGCGAACTTCGGCGAGACCGGCGGGCACGGGGACGGTTCGTTCAACGCCGTTGAGACGGAAGGTGAGCTGGCACGCCGGTCCTGGGTTCACGAGAAAGCTTGCCGAATACCGTCCGGCTTGCGCAACGTCGACTTCCCAATGACCGAGCGCTTCGGGTCCCCAGACGGCGCGCGGTCCGCGCCAGTCTTGCTGACTTAGCATCACTGGGTTTTCGTGTGGCGTGCCGATGGGGATGCGGACTGGGTCGAATCCTTTTTCCGTGACGGAAGCGAACCAGGCATCGTAATCGCGCCGGAGTTGTTCGAGGATCTGCGGATTTTGGGCGGCGACGTCGGTGGACTCGGCGGGGTCTTTCTCGAGATCGAAAAGTTCCTTGTTCTCGACCAGCTTCCAGCGTTGGTTACGGGCGCAAGCGTTGCGCCATTTCTCCGGCGCGTCGCCACGGTGCCATTGAAAGCAGATCGTGCGGTCCGATTTCTCGTTCCCGAGAATGTCGCGTCCGTCGAGCGGGCGGTCCGGCAAGGCGACTCCGGCGGCGCGGGCGAGGGTCGGCAATAGGTCGATGTGGGCCGCGAGGCGATTGTCCGACGTTCCTGGCGTGATTCGCGCGGGCCAGCGGACAAAGCAGGGCACTCGGATGCCTCCTTCGTAGACCGAGCCTTTGAGTCCGCGCATACTCGCGTTGAAGCGGCGCTGCTGTGGACCGTTGTCGGTAAGAAAAACCAGGATCGTGTCGCGTTCCAGGTTCAGCTTCTGAAGATGGGCGAGTAACTTGCCGACATTCGCGTCTAAGTTGCGAACCATTCCGTAGATGCGCGAAGTTACTTCGTCGAGATTCTTATTCCGGAACGGCTCGACGAATTCCTCCGCGATTTCGAGCGGAGTGTGCGGGGCGTTTGTCGCGATGTAAGTAAAGAACGGCCGGGTGCGGTTCGTCTCGATAAATCGCAACGCTTCGTCGAAAAAGATATCCGTGCAATAGCCGCGAAACCGCTCCGGTTTCCCGTTGCGCTGCAGCAGAGGGTCGTAGTATCGCTCGCCGCCGGGCGGGTCCGATGGCTGGCCGATGCCGCCGCCGAAATGAGTCACCGCCGTGTCGAATCCGCGATCGAACGGACGCAGCGGGTAATGGTCGCCTAAATGCCATTTTCCGAAAATCCCCGTGCGGTAACCGGATTTCCGGAAAACGTCGGCCATCGTTACTTCATCGGGACGCATCATCGAACGGCCGATGTAAGTATCGGTAACTCCGGTGCGGTAATAATGACGGCCCGTCATCAAGCTCGCGCGGGTAGGCGAGCATACGGGGTTCGAGTGGAACTGCGTGAACTGAACGCCGCCGCGAGCGATGGAATCCAAGTTCGGAGTTTCGAGATGCGGATTGCCATGGATCGAGAGATCGCCGTAGCCTTGATCGTCGGAGATCAGAACGATCACGTTGGGGCGGCGCGGAGCTTGCGCCATCGCGATCGCGGGTGCGGCCAAAAGTTCGCGCCGGGTCATGCTCGTTGCAGCCTCATCCGGACGAACTTCATCACCTTGCGGATCGACCAGATCAGGGCCACCAAAAACGCGGCCACGATGCCCAACACAATCAGCGGATAGTGCATCGTCAGCCATAGCCCCAGCGGCAGGAACAGGTCCTCGGCCACCGAAACGAAGATGTTCGAGACAGGTTCCGGCGAATGATTCACCGCGACGCGCGTAGCGGCTTTCGCCGCGTGGCTCGAGAGCGCGACGGTTCCGGTGAGAAGCGCAATGGCCGTGCGTTCCCCGGGGTCGAGCGCGCCCAGCGAAGTAATGGCGAGGGCCGCCGCGCCGATCGGTCGCACGAAGGTGTGGATCGAATCCCAAAGCGAATCGAACCAGGCGATCTTGTCGGAGACGAACTCGACGACGGTCAGCGCTCCGGCGGCGATCAGCACGGGTGTCGAGCCTAAGTGCAGCATCGTCTGAAACTGATCGCCCAATTCGATGACTCGAAAACGGATCAATAAACCGAGAACGAAGACCGTCGCGTAAAGACGGATACCGGCGAGAAAGCCGATGCCCG
>JANRJS010000005.1:0-63106 GCA_033763835.1 Bryobacteraceae bacterium
GATCTAGGCCGCGAAGAGTTCGTGCGCCGCGTCTGGCAATGGAAGGACGAGTCGGGCGGCGCGATTCTTCACCAGATGAAGCAGGTGGGCGCGAGCGTCGATTGGTCGCGCACACGCTTCACCCTCGACGAAGGACTTTCGCGCGCTGTCCGCGAGGTCTTCTGCGGGCTGCACGAGCGCGGGCTGGTCTATCGCGGCGAGTACTTGGTGAATTGGTGTCCGCGCTGCGAGACGGCGCTGTCCGATCTCGAAGTGAAGCACGAGGACGTGGAAGGCTCGCTGTGGCACATCCGCTACCCGGTGACGGGAACTCAAGCGGCGAGCAGCGCGAGCGCGTCAAGCAGTGAGTTCCTGACCGTCGCGACGACGCGGCCCGAGACTATGCTCGGCGATACGGCGGTGGCGATCAATCCGAAGGACGAGCGCTACACGCACCTGCACGGCAAGACCGTCACGCTCCCGCTGATGAACCGCGAGATTCCCATCGTGTGCGACGATTTCGCGGACCCGAAGTTCGGCACCGGCGTGGTGAAGGTGACGCCGGCCCACGACCCTAATGATTTCGAAGCCGGAAAGAGGCATAGCCTCCCGCGCGTGAAAGTCATCGACGAGCGCGCCACGATGACCGCCGAGGCGGGCGCGTACGCCGGTCTCGACCGCTACGAGGCTCGCAAGCGCGTGCTGGCCGATCTCGAAGCGCAAGGCTTTCTGGTCAAGACCGAGCCGCATCCGATGAGCATTTCCAAGTGCGACCGGTGCTCCACCGTGATCGAGCCGATGCTCTCGACGCAATGGTTCGTGAAGATGAAACCGCTGGCTGAGAAGGCGGCGGCGGCGGTGCGCGAGAAGCGCATTCACGTGCAGCCGGAGAATTGGGAGCGCACGCTGCTCGCCTGGCTCGACAACATCCACGATTGGTGTGTGTCGCGGCAGTTGTGGTGGGGGCATCAGATTCCCGCGTGGCATTGCGGCGATTGCGGCGAAATCGTTGTGGCTCGCTCCGCGCCGACGGTGTGCCCGAAGTGTAGCGGCGCGAATCTGAAGCAGGATCCCGACGTGCTCGACACTTGGTTCTCGAGCGGACTGTGGCCCATGTCGACGCTGGGGTTCCCGGAAAAGACTCGCGACCTCGAAGTTTTCTATCCGACGTCGCTCATGATCATGGGTTACGAAATTCTGTTCTTATGGTGCGCGCGCATGGCGATGCTCGGGATCGAGTTCATGGGCGACGTACCGTTTCGCCACGTGTACATCCACGGGATCGTGCGCGACGAGAACAAGCAGAAAATGTCGAAGACGCGCGGCAATACCGTCGATCCGCTCGACATCACGGCGGAGTACGGCACCGACGCGGTCCGAATGGCGCTACTGACGTCCGCCGCTCCCGGCTCCGACATCGTCTGGACGAAAGACAAGCTGCCGTCGATGCGCGGGTTCGCCAACAAGATTTGGAACGCCTCGCGATTCCTCTTTATGAACATGGAGCGCGCGGGTTTCGAGCCTTGCATTCCGGATACGGGGACGCGCTCCTCGATCGAGGACCGCTGGATTTGGTCGCGCCTCAACGCGGCGACGGCGTCGATGAACATCGCAATCGAGCAATATCGCTACCACGAAGCGGCGCAGACGATCTGGCACTTCTTCTGGAGCGATTTCTGCGACTGGTACATCGAGTTGAAAAAGATGCGCTTCGCGGAAGCGTCTGGGCTCGACGATCATTGGCGGAATATCTTGAACGTCTTCGAGCGCGCGCTGCGTCTACTGCACCCCGCGATGCCGTTCATCACCGAAGAGTTATGGCAGCGTCTGAATCCGGGCGAGGGCTGCTCGATCTGCGTCGCCGAGTTTCCGCAGCCCGACGCCGCTCTAGACGATGCCGAGGCGGAGCGCGAGATGGAGAGGCTCCAAGAAATCGTTACCAAGATGCGCGATCTGAAAGCGAGTCAGCGCAGCTTGAAGACCCTGACGCTTGAAGGCGATCCCGCTTTCGTTCGTACCGCGCAAGCGAATGCGGACGCGGTTCGCAAACTCACCGGCATCGAGTTGAGCTACGTGGAAAAACCGGGCGAGGCCCTGTCTTTCACCGGCATCGTCGTGTCCGAAGAGCAGCGGGCGAGGATCGAGAAGGAAGCGGCGCAACTCGATAAAGTGATCGCCAATTCGAAGCGGCAACTGGCCGACGAGAAGTTCATGTCGCGTGCGCCGGAGCATGTCGTCGCGAGCATCCGCGTCAAACTCGCCGAGTATGAAGCCCAACTGGAAAACCTTCGTCGATAGCGTGCTCGCCGAGGATATCGGCACGGGCGACCTTACGAGCGAGTTAACCGTCCCCGCCGATTTGCGTGCTGGCGGTACGTTTTTCGCCCGGCAGGATTGTGTACTGGCGGGATCGTTTCTATTGCCCGAGATGTACGAGTCGTGCGAACTTCTGTGCGCCGACGGCGATCGTCTGAGCGATGGCGCCGCAGTGGCGCGCGTCGCTGGAAGCGCCCGGCATTTGCTTTCGCGCGAGCGCACGGCGCTCAATCTGCTGCAACGGCTGTCGGGCGTCGCGACGCTCGCCAGACGCTACGCCGATGCCGTAGCGGGAACAAAGTGCCGTATTCTCGACACTCGCAAAACTACACCGGGATTGAGGATTCTCGAAAAAATGGCGGCGAAAGCGGGCGGCGCTGTCAACCATCGCATGGGTCTCTACGACGCCGTGCTGATCAAGAACAACCACATCACTGCGGCGGGCGGAGTGGCGAACGCGTTGCAAGCGGCGCTGGGCAAGCATCCGGTCGTCGAAATCGAAGTCCGCACTTGGGACGAGTTGAACGAAGCGCTCGATCATGGCGCCACGCGGCTGCTACTCGATAACCTGACGCCGGACCAGGCGCGCCGCTGGATTGCGCATATCGGCGGGCGGGCGTCGGTGGAAATTTCGGGCGGCGTCACGCTCGACACGGTCCGCGCTTACGCGGAGGCGGGCGCGGATTTCGTTTCGGTAGGCGCGATCACGCACTCGGCTCCGGCGGTGGATTTGAATTTCCGGATTTCGCTCGCGTGATCGTACGCCTGCCCACCACGGCCTCGACGATGCTCGAAGCCGCCCGGCTCGCCGATGAGGGCGCTCCTCACCTGAGCGTCGTCGTCGCCGACGAGCAAACCGCCGGACAAGGACGGCACGGGCGCACGTGGCTGTCGCCGAAAGGCGGATTGTATTGCACGTTCGTGCTGCGGCTTCTCCATCCCGCGCCGATCGTCACTTTGGCGCTCGGTCTCGCCGTCGCGGAGGCCGTCGAGGTTCCTTGCGATCTGCGTTGGCCGAACGACGTAATGATCGGGGACCGGAAGCTCGCCGGGATTCTCACCGCATTGCATGGCGACGCCGTGCTTGCGGGCATCGGCGTGAATCTCGAGGATCCCGGTTGGCCGGACGCCGCATGGCTCGCGGGCGTATCGCGCGACGGCTTGCTCGAACGGTTGCGCTCTTGCGTAGAACGCTACGCCGCTCTCGCGCCCGCCGACATTATCCGGCTCTTTACGCACGCGTCGACTTACGCGCACGGCCGCCGGGTCGAAGTCGAAGGAATCGGGCTGGGCGTAACCGCCGGACTCGACGAGCGAGGCTTTCTGCTGCTACAAAGGGACTCGGGCGAGCGCGTCACCGTCTACGCGGGCGGCGTGCGGCCCGCATAAATTATGTTGCTCGCACTCGACGCTGGAAATACGAACGTCACCATAGGAGTGTTCGAGGACCGCCGGTTGCTCACCTCGTGGCGGCTCCGCACGGACCGCGACCAAACCGCCGACGAGTGGGGGATCAAGCTTCGGCAGTTGTTCTCGCTGGCCGATTTGCGGCTCGATGGCGTTCGCGGCATGATCATAGCGAGCGTCGTCCCGCCGGTAGACGCTCCCCTTGCGGAAATGTGCCGCCGCTACTTCGGGGTCGATCCGCTGTTCGTCTCGGCGGACGCCGAACTGGGTGTGGGCATCGATATCGATCATCCGCGCGAGGCGGGAGCCGACCGTCTGGCCAACGCCGCCGCCGCCGCCGAGTTACACGGGGTGCCTTGCGTCGTCGTCGATTTCGGGACGGCGATCAACTTCGATGTCGTCTCGCGCGACCGGAATTTCGTCGGCGGAATCATTTGCCCGGGAATCGGTATGGCGGCCGGCGGTCTCTACCAGAAAACGGCGCGCTTGCCGCTGGTGGATTTCCGGCGTCCGCGATCGCTGATCGGCCGAAACACCATCGACTGTCTGCAGAGCGGCTTGTACTTCAGCGTTCTCGGCGCGGTGGATTCGATTCTCGAACGGCTGGTGCAGGAGTTGGGCGACGACACGAAAATCGTCGCCACCGGCGGCCAGGCGTCGCTGGTCGGATCGAAGCGATTTACCGCGCTCGACAGCGACCTGACATTGAAGGGCTTGGAGTTGATCTGGTCTTGGAACCGCAACTAGACCCCTTCTGGCCGGGCAATTATTTCAACTATTTCACCGAAGTGGAAGAACGATTCCGCGCGGCGCGCGGTACCGGGTTGTTCTTGCTTTCGCCGCTCGATTGGGCGCTGATCGAGAGTTGGAAGGAGTCCGGGATCCCGCTCGAAGCCGTCTTGCGCGGGATCGACGAGGCGTTCGCTAAATGGCGGGCGCGCAAGCAGAAGGGGCAGGCCGTGAACTCGCTCGCCTATTGCGCACAAGCCGTGGCGCAGGCCGCGAAAGATTTGGCGCGCGCGGGGAGTCCTGGCGCGCGGGAAGCCGCCGCGCCGTTTCCCCTCGAAACGCTGCGCGAGTATCTTGTTTCAAACGCGCAGAGCCTTTCGCGTGCGGGCGAAGCGTACGCGGCTGTCGCCGAAGCGGCAACCGCGCTCGCCCTCGACGTGGAGACTCACTACGGCGATCTCGAAGACCTGGAACGCCGCCTGACCGCGCTAGAAGAGAAGATGACGGCGATCGCGCGGGCCGCCATGAGCGACGAACGGCTCCTCGAAGCCCGCCGGGAACTGGACCGTCAACTGAAACCGCACCGGTCGAAGATGACGGCGGAACAACTCGCCATGCTGGAGCGCCAGTTCCTCGACCGGCGCGTGATCGAAGAGGCGGGATTACGGCGACTGAGCCTCTATTTTATGGGGGCGTAGTTACTTCAGCGCCTCGAACTTCAGGAGCGTTGGGGCGACGTTCGCCAATTTCGCCATCTCCGCCGGAGAAAGCGCACGGTCGAAAACCGCCACTCCGCCGATCCACATTGCCACGCGCGGGTTGCGGCCGGTATGCGGCGTTCGTCCGATGGAGAACGGCCCGCCCGCGTCCGGAGGCGGCGAGAACAAATCGTGCGGAAACCAGAACGGATTTACGCGTAGCGCGGCCAGTTCCCGTCTTCCATCGACATCGCGGACTCTCGCAAAGGCCTCCGGCGGCCGGTACGATCCTTCGGCCCAAGCCTTCGCGGGCCACCGAAAAAAGGGATGTTTCGCGGGGTCTTCGATCCAATACTCGTCCGCCTTGCCGTCGAGATAGGACGTTACTGTGTCGCGGGCGTTGTGGAAGACCATACCGACGACGGACCATCGCCCATCGGCCGGAATGACACCGGGCGTCACGGCGATGTTGCGCGCGTAGATGTCGCCGAAGGAACTGCCGCCGTTCTCGGAGACATGCGCCGCCGAAGCTCCGTTGTTGGCGGCCAGTCCGGCGAATAGCGCGTACTGCCGCATCCCGGCAACTTCCCGTTTCGCCCCCGTATTCTCGCCGCGAACTCGCGTGTCGATCCCCTCGTGCCAGATGCCGGCGATGAAATGCTCGCCGCCTTCGCGCTTCAACCAAGCGATCAAGGAAACCGATTTCCCGGGACCGTGAACGTCGAGCCGCGACCCTCGAATTCGCTCCCGCGGGACGGCTAACATCGGGCGGAAGTCGCGTCCCGGTTCGGGATGGAAGTGCACGGCCTGTCCGAACGGTCCTTCGCCCGCCAATGGAAAGTCGGCGTACGTCGCCTCGCGGCCCTCGTTCCAATAGTCGCGGACGAAGTTGCTCGCGTCGAGGCGAAGATCCTGCGCGACGCCGCGGCCGCGATGAGCCGCGAATCGTCCCGATCCCGCGCGGCCGTCCTCGCGCTCGACGAAATCCCAAAACGCGACGAATCCCGGAGTTTTGCGAACGATGTCTACACGCCGCCGGTACTCGGCGGTCGCGGACGGATCGGCGGCTAGGGTCAGTAGGAGAGGGAGGAGCATCGCGGTCGAGTCAATCGATACAGTAGCGCGCCGGGGACGAAGCCGACCATCCGCTCCGCCCAACCGCGAAGGAGCGTCTCGCGAAACACCGCCGAGAAGGCGAAGGGCTTGCCGAGCATCGCGCGCACTCGGCGCTCGTAGCCGGACGCCTCTTCGTCCTGGAGAATCGAGGCGGCGGCCGCTTGCCCCGACAACAGCGCGGCAGTCATCCCCGACCCCGTGAACGGATCGACGAACTCCCGTGCGTCGCCTACATGCAGGCCGGAGCCAGTTTGTTTCTGAGGGCCGAATTGCAGCGGGCCGACATGCATCCAAGGGAACATTCGCGTCAGCGGAGCGAGTCTCTCGCGCAAAGGTGCGAACGTTGCGGCGATGGAATCGAGGTCGAAGCGCGACGGCAGCAACTCGTCCTCTGGAAGAAGCCCGCACACGTTCGTCACGCCGCCTTCCACAGGATTGACGCCGACGTAGCCGCCGCGAAAGAAGTACAACTCGACGAAGTCGTTCGACGGTCCCGTGAAGTGAGCTTTGAATCCGAACAGCCGGCGCCCTCGTGGAGGCGAACTCCGGCGGCCGGTGGCGACGATATCCGGAGCGATTCTCGATTCGCTTGCGACTTCCGCACCAAGCGACCGCGCGCGGTCGATCAAAGCGGCATCCATCGCGTAGCGGCTCCAGCCGAACGCCGCTTCCGGCAACGCAAAGCGCTTCTCGGCGCGCGCGAATCGTAGCGCCACACGGCGGATCGGCGGGGTAACGGAAGTATCGATACCGAACGATTCGAAAGCGAGTCGCGATTCCGGCGAGAGAAATTCGCCACAGACTTTGTGTCGCGGGAATTTAGACTTTTCAACGACGGCGACATCCGCGCCCGACGAACGCAACGCAATCGCGGCAGCGGCTCCGGCGGGACCTCCGCCGAGGATCGTGATCGGATTACTGACCGCTCGCGGCTTCAAGGCGAGCCAATCCGCGGAGCGCGATGGCGTCCGCCGGGTATTGTTCGAGCGCGCCCTCGTAAGCCTTCCGCGCTAGGCGAAGGTCGCCGTGCTTCACCGCGAGCGCGCCGAGCGCCTCGTTCACGGGGCGCATGTAGTAGGGAGGCTCGGTATAGCGCAACCGGCGTTCCGCGTTCGCGGCGTTTTCGAGGGCGCGAAGTCCGCGTTCGATCTTTCCGGCGGCGACGAGAATCTGCGCGTCGAGTTCGTCTTTCGCCACCAGCAGTTCGGGCGGCAGGGGATACTTCGTGCGGCTTTTGAACCGGTCGAGCGCCGTAGTGAGATTCTTCGCCTCGGTGCGCGCTTTCTTCACGTCACCCTTCGCGCACCAGGCAAGCCCGCGTCCCCAGGCGAGCCACGCTTCCTGACGCGGACGGGCGATCGCCGGAAGGGTCGTGCCGTCGAGCACCATATCCCACTTTTCGTGCTGCACCAAGGCGCGTAGCATCGCGAAGAAACCTTGCGCGTAGCCGTTGGTGAAGAGGTCCGCGGACTTCAGTTCGCTCTCCGTCTCCTTGAGGGTCAAAAGGTGTTTCGCTTCGCGAAAGGCGCTGTCGAAATCGCCGTGGAAGGAGTACGAAGTCGAAAGGTAATTGACGTTGTGCCCATGATGGCCCGTGCCGTATTTCGGGTCGGCCTGCATGTAAGCCCACTCGCGATCCTTGGCCAGCGAGAACGCGTGAATGCCCTCGGCCCACTTGCCGGTCTGCGAATAAATGTGCCCCGGCATGTGGAGCGCGTGCGGAATCATCGGCGCGAGTTTCAGGTATCGCTCGCAGGAATGCCACGCCTCCTTCGCGAACGACGAACCTTCCCAGCCGTGGATCACGTAATGATGGATGCCCGGATGATTCGGATGCTTCGCGATCAGCGGGCGGAGCAGTTCCACCGCTTCCATCGACGTAAGCTTCGGCGTGTGGGACGGAAGCTCGAAACCTCGCATTAAGTGGAGGGAGAGAAACGTCTTCGCCTCCAGTTCGTCTGGATACTTCGCGAGCAATCGCTTCCACGCGAGGACGTATTCCTCGTCGGGATCCTTGCCATTGGGAATGCGGCGTGCGGCTACCGCTTCAATATATAGCCGCTCCAACTCGGTGCCGTTCTTGGCCAACTCCAGAGCCTTTTCCGCCGCCTCCTTCGCACGCTTGTTGGTTCGCTGCTGCTTGCCGTGCATCGCGTCCCAGCCATCCACTTGGAATCGCGGCTGATACTGTCCGCCCGCTACCATCGCGACGCCCCACCACGGCATCGGAGCGTCGGGATCGAGTTGTGCGGCTTGCAGAAAGCTTCGTTCGGCTTCCTTAGTCCAGAAGCTGTGCATCTGCGCGACGCCTTGCGAAAAGAACTTCTGCGCGTCGGGCGACTTGGTCGAAATCTTGAAGTCGATGTATTCCGTGCCCATGCCGTCGAGCAGCTTTGCGGGCAGGGAAGGCGCGGCAGGACCTGGCGGCAGAGAACAATGATCGGCCCAGGCGATCGTGGCGATAGAAAGTAGCAGATACCGCATGGCTAGTTGAAATAGAGAATATCAGGGCGAACGGTCCATCCGGCGGCGTTGCAAGGCCCGCAGGACATAGTGTAATCGCCGTGCGCCGTCCGCACCTTGGCGGGAATTGTCGCCGGATGATCCGCGGCGTGATAGGCCGAAATCGAAAGCCTCGGCTTGTCTCTCCGCAGCAATTGCGCCGCGCCGTCGAGCGCGTTCGGTTCCGCGCCTTCAATGTCCATCTTGATGAAATCGACTTTCGACAGATTCAGTTCGGCGGCGAGCTTATCGATCGTGGTCAGTGGCACCTTCACCGTGCGTAAGCCGGTTCGCTTGATCACGAAACTGTCGGCCGCCGAATTTTCCGGGTCGACGTTCAGTTCCAGTTCGTCGTCTTTGTTCCACACGCCCTTGGGATAGACGACAACGCGACCCGCCAGAATTTCGTCTTTAAAGTTGCGCCGCAGGCACTCGACATTCTCGGGTCCGGGCTCGATGGCGATCACCTTCGCCGCGCCTTTGGCCAGCGCGCCGCGCGTGAAGACACCGACATTCGCGCCGCAATCGAGAACAATGTCGCCGGGGCGAATGTCGTGCGCGCCGTCGAAGTAAATGCCGCTCTTCTCTTCGGCCAGATTAAAAGGGAGGACGAACTCGCTGCCTTTCGGGATCCAGTAGCGTCCCATCGGCGTATCGTACAGTTTGAATCCCGCCGGATCGGTCTCGACGAGTTTGCTGGCGGCGAGAATCTCATCTTTGTAGCGAGTCACCGTCTCGTGATGGCTTTCAATACGGGCGGCGTTAGCGGCGGGGCATCCCTGGCCACGCCCCAGAAGCGCCAGCGAGACATAGCGAGTGGGCGGGTAAGCGGCGATAACGGCCAGCGCAATCGCGCCGGCGATGGCGAATTTCACTTCTCGATGATCGCAGTAAACGAGAGCCGGAACGCGGGGTAGTGCCGCCGGACTTTTACCGCGCCCAAACCCGCCCTTTGCGCTAGGTCCGCGAGTTCGTTCGCACGGAACGCCGCGCGAACGGAGACCGGAGCGTCATGCACGACGATGTCGCTCCAGCCGAAGAGCCAGCGCGTCCACGGGATGAACCGTTCCGAGATCCAGTTACGTTCGAGATCCTGGACGATCACCGCGCGTTTGGCGATGCGCCGCATTTCGGCGAGCAGTGCGACGACCTCGTCGTCGGCGAAGTGATGCAAGAACAAAGAGCAGTGCGCGACGTCGAACGTCCGGTCCGCGACGGGCAATCGAAACGCGTCCGCGCACACGCCCCCCGATTCCAGGTGCTTAAATTGCAGATCGAAGTTCACGGCCCGGATGTGAGGAAAACGCACCCGCGCCGCCGCCACGACGTCGCCCGAAGCCGCGCCGATATCGGCGAACGTGAAGCGTTCGCCCGGCGAATACAGTTGCCGTAACCGGCCAATCGCAATTCGATGTCCGCCCAGATACCGGTTGATGAAGCGCAACTCGGCTAGATTGCGCGCGGCCTCGGCGGGCGGCGCGTGGTCGAGAAGCTCCGGTTCGATGACGCGCAATTAGCCCGTTGGCGCAAAGTAGCCCTTGCGCGCCTGCACTTTCAAATCTTTGTTCTTCGTCTTGATTTCCAGTTTCCGGAACCCGCCGTCGCGTTTCTCGTTCGTCGAAGTGTAGCTGAGCGAGTACTGGCTGCGCATCTCGTCTTGCAGTTGTTGGAAGATTTCGTCGAGCGTGTTCTTGCGGTCGACACGGAACATACGGCCGCCGGTCTCCTCCGACATCTTGCGCAGCGCGCCGTCCGAGTAAGCGCCCCCTCCGAACCCATAGGCGCCGGGGTCGGCGTAGTGGATCGAATAGATCAACGTATCGGTGCGCAGAGCCATGCGAATAGCTTCTTCTACGGTGTAGCGGCTGCCTTGATCGACGCCGTCGGTGATCAAAATCACCGCCTTGCGTCCCGCTTCGTTACGCAACTTTTCATCGGCGGCGAGATATACGGAGTCGTAGAGGATCGTGCCCTTCGGCCGCGAATTCGGAATTGTGCCGGGATTGATCACCGTCGCCGCCCCGCCGCCCATGCCGCGCATCTCCGCCAGCCCGCGTTCCAGCATTGGAATGGAACTCGTCGAGTCTTGCAAAAGCTCCGCTTCGGGTCCGAACGCGATCAGGAACACGAGGTCCTTTTGGCGGATCACCTTGCGGAAGAACTGCGATGCCGCCGCGCGCTCCTGCTCGATCAGGTTGCGTTGGCTGCCGGAAACGTCCACCAGCAAACCGAGGGTCAACGGCAAATCCGTCTCTCGGGCGAACGTCTTGATCGTTTGCGGCTTGCCATCCTCGACGACTTGGAAATCGTCTTGTGTCAACGTGGAAATGTACGTGTTCTGCTTGTCGCGAACGCTGAACAGGACGTTGACCCGCTCGACGTCGACCTTGATCACGTCTTGCGCCCACATAGGCGAGAGCGCCGTGCCGCCCGCGAAAAGGCGGCGGGTTAGTCTGTTGTTGTGAAACAAGCGCTGCGACATTTGAAGGCCGGAGATCCGGTCCTTCGTCAAATTATCGAACATATCGGTCCTTACTCGATCGAGTACCGCGCGCCCGATTTCGGAACGCTGGTTCGTTCGATCGTCTACCAACAGGTCAGCGGCAAAGCGGCGGCGACCATCCTGGCGCGCCTAATCGCGGCTTCCAAGCGCTTAACACCGGCGGCGGTTCTGAAGCTGAGCGTCGAAGATATGCGCGCTTGCGGACTTTCGGGACAAAAGACCGCCTACATTCGCGACCTAGCGGAAAAGACGCTGGCGCGCGAGGTTCGGTTTCCCCAGCTCGCCAAGTTGCCCGACGAAGAGGTCATCGCGCACCTGACTCAAGTGAAGGGCGTTGGGGTCTGGACGGCGCAAATGTTTCTGATGTTCGCGCTCGCCCGGCCGGACGTTCTCCCGACCGCGGACCTGGGAATTCGTTCCGCGATGAAGCGCGCGTATGGATTGGAAGAATTGCCCAAGCCCGACGAAATGGCGCGGATCGCTCAACCGTGGAAGCCTTGGACGAGCGTCGCGTGCTGGTATTTGTGGCGCAGTCTCGACGGTCCGGCGACGCTGTAGTTATGAAGATGTACGCCGACTTCGCGGACTGGTGGCCGCTGATTTCCCATCCCGATGAGTATGAGGAAGAATCGGCGGTATACGAGCGCCACCTGCTCCAAGCGGGCATCCAACCGGCGGCGACTCTCTTAGAACTGGGCAGCGGCGGCGGGAACAATGCGTTTTTCCTCAAACGGTCGTTTCGCATGACCCTCACCGACGTGTCGGAACCGATCCTTGCCGTTAGCCGAGCGCTAAACCCCGATTGCGAGCATGTGCCAGGCGATATGCGCGGCCTGCGGCTTGGCCGCGAATTCGACCGGGTCTTCATCCACGACGCCATCGCCTACATGACTTCGCGCGACGATCTGCGGCGCGCTATCGAGACGGCGTTCGTGCATTGCCGTCCCGGTGGCGGAGCCGTGATCGCCCCGGATTTCGTGCGTGAGACGCTCCGGTGCGAAACCGAGTGCGGGGGCAACGACGCGGACGGGCGCGCGGCTCGCTACCTCGAATGGGTTTGGGACCCAGACCCAAGCGACGAGACCTATATCGCGGATTACATCTTGACCTTGCGCGAGCGGGACGGTAACGTCCGTGTGGAACACGACCGCCATGTCGAGGGTGTGTTCTCGCGGGAGACTTGGTTGTCTCTGCTGTCGGACGTGGGATTCGATGCGGAGTGCGTCTCCGTCGATCTCGGCCTAGATTGGGGCGATTCCGAAATCTTCGTGGCCACACGAAGGCAGGCTCTATAGATCGAGGAGAATCCTGAGGCGCTCCTCGACTGCGGCTAACGTTTCGTGAGAAACGGTTCCCAGCCGCTTCCGTAGACGCTGCTTGGATACGGAGCGAATGTCGTCCGTCTTCACGAAGCTCAGGATTTTCAGCCCACCCTCCGGCGGAGCGACAGGTACGTGAAGTGGTTGCCGCTTGTCCTGGGATGTAATCGGCAAAAGAACAACAAGGTCCGCCGGCCCCTGGTTAAACCGGTCGACCGAGAGGATTAGACCGGGCCGTGTGCCCGCCTGCTCACGGCCAACGGTGGGGTCGAGATTGACGGACCAAACATCTCCTCTCGACGGCGGAAAGGGCGTCATTCGTCGTCTCGCGAAGTGGTATCCCAGGCTTGGCGTTCCGCCAACTCGTCGGCCCAACCGCCGGGGTTCGCCCGTAGCTTCGCGTATGCGGCGTTCGCGTCGTCCAAGAGTTTCTCGCGCCGATACCGGTCGATCGCATCGTCCAAAACGGTTTGCATCGGCTTTCCTTCCCGCTTGGCCAAGTCGCGCAGAATCACCTTCGATTTAGGGCTAATGCGAATCGTCGGGCTTTCGATGGTCACGATTCAGTATACAAATCGGGATACATCGTCGGATTGTAAAGAATCAATGCGCCCGGCGGGACAAAATGTCGAAATCGCGCAACCTCGTTCGTCATCCCAGTGAGAGCGCAGAAGCGCTTCACAATAGGAGAAACCGAATGACCTACGCGATGATGTTCTACGAGACGCCCGAAGCGATGGCGGAGCGCAATAGCGACAAAGCGCCGGCCTACTGGGCCGCCTGGACTTCCTACATCGATTCGATGGGCAAGGCCGGGGTGATGAAGGGCGGGCAAGGCTTGCAGCCTCCGCAAATGGCGACCACCGTGCGGTTGAAAGGCTCGCAACGGTTGGTGCAGGACGGCCCTTACGCCGACACGAAGGAGCAGCTCGGCGGCTTCGTGACGATCGATGTCGAGAACCTCGACCAAGCGCTCGAATGGGCGGCGCGCTCGCCCGCGGCGTCGCAAGGCAGCGTCGAAGTGCGGCCCATCTTGCCGCCTCCTCCGGCGCGATAACGATGGACCCGAATGCGGCCGTCGATCGGGCGGCCCGCGCATCGTATGGGCGGCTGGTGGCGTATCTCGCGTCGCGTACGCGGGACGTCGCCGCCGCCGAAGATGCGTTAAGCGAAGCGTTCCGGTTGGCGCTCGAAACGTGGCCGAGCGCGGGCGTTCCTCTGAACCCCGAAGCGTGGTTGCTCACCGCGGCCCGGCGCAAGCTGATCGATGCCGCGCGCCGCGAACGCCTGCCGGTTTATCTCGACCGCCCCGATTCCAGGAACTTTCCCGACGAGCGTCTAAAGTTGCTCTTCATCTGTGCTCATCCGGCCATCGATCCGATGGCGCGCACGCCGCTAATGCTCCAAACGGTCCTCGGGCTCGACGCGCAACGGATCGCCGGTGCGTTTCTCGTGTCGCCGACGGCGATGAGTCAACGGCTGGTGCGCGCGAAACAAAAGATTCGTGACGCCGGCATCCCCTTCGAGTTGCCCGGACGTGAGCATTGGGCCGAGCGCCTGGAAGCTGTGCTGGAAGCGATCTACGGCGCGTACGGTGCGGGCTGGGACGACTCCGAATCGAATGGCTTGGCGGACGAGGCGATCTGGTTGGCGCGCGTAGCGTCGAGCCTCGTTCCCGATTCCGCGGAGGCCCTCGGACTGCTTGCGCTAATGCTGCACTGCGAAGCGCGAAGACCCGCGCGGCGAGGCCCGGACGGAGCCTTCGTTCCTCTCGCCGAGCAAGATGTGTCGCGGTGGTCGCGCGCCATGGTTTTCGAAGCGGAAGAATGTCTCTCGCGCGCGGCGAAGATGGATTCGCCCGGGCGCTTTCAGATCGAGGCCGCAATCCAGTCCGTGCATACGCTCCGGGCCGCGACGGGATCCACGAACTGGCCGGCCATTCGAACCCTTTACGACAAACTCATCGACTACGCTCCAACACTGGGCGCCTTCGTCGGGCGTGCCGTAGCGATCGGGGAATTGGACGGCCCGACGGCCGCCCTCGCGGAACTCGATTCGTTACCCGAAGAACGGGTGTCCAACTATCAACCTTACTGGGCCGTGCGCGCGCACTTGCTCGCCGCCGTGAACGCGCCGCTTGCCGCACAGGCCTATTCCCGCGCCGCCGGGCTCACCGGCGACGAAGCCGTGCGCCGTTTTCTGATCGGCAAGCTCGGGAACTGCGTGTAGCGGCATCATCGTACTGGCGTGCGGCGGTTTGCGAAAAGTTCGATAATGACCGGGACCCTGGGAGGTGACCCATGTGGATTCGCAAGAACGAACGCGACCGGTTGAAGGGCGTCGATTCGCCGATGCCGACGCAGGTGGTGTCGAACGAGGAGTTCGTGCCGCGCCCGCAAACGGAGGCTCAGAAGAAGTGGGAATACCGGATCGGCGAACTCGCCGCCGAAAAGTCCCGGCGTTTGGGAATGGACCGCCGGGATTTCATGCGGTCCTCCATGGGCCTGGCCACATGCTTTCTGGCCGCCAACGAAGTTCACGGCGAGGTGTGGGACGTGGACGAGGCGGAGACGATGGAAGCCGCCGCGACCGCCGAGAAGTGGCCCAAGGGCGAATATTTCGTGTTCGACGTGCAGGCGCATTTCACCAACGGTTACGCGCTGGGTTTTCGCAACAATCCGGTGATCCAAGGCATGTCCTTCAATCTCAAGGAAGACAAGGACGCCTACAGCTACAAAACATTCGTTAAGGAAATGTTTTTCGATTCCGAGACGGACATGCTGGTGATCTCGGGCGTGCCCACGATGGAGAATCTTCGCGATTCGTCGGGTAAGGAACTGGAGGGGCAGGCCCGATCAAAGGGCCTACTGCCTAGCTGGCTGATGGCCAGCGCCCGCGATGAGATTAATGCGCTCGCCGGATCGACGCGTGCCTTCTGCCAAGGCAACCTCGCGCCGAACCACTACTGGAACCGGTCCTCGAACACGATGGACAAGGCGAGTTGTCTCGAACAGATGGAGCGCGAAATCCAGAAGTACAAGATCAACTCCTGGAAGTGGTACTGCCACTTCGATCCGGGCCGCTCGGGAGGCGGGTTCCAGTGCGACGACGACAACGCGCAGTGGTTTATCGAGGAGTCGAAAAAGCGCGGCTTAAAGAACTTTTCCGTGCACAAGGGATTTTCGGCGCAGTCGAAGACGCTGGGTCATCTGGCGAACCCGAAGGACTTGGAGAAGATGGCGCTGCGCAATCCCGATATCAACATCGTCTGTTACCACTCGGCGTTGCAGCACGCGCCCAACGAACCGGAGTACAAGGACCCGAAGAAGTACGATCCAGTCACCGGCGATTTCGCCTGGCACAACGTGCTGATGGATATCAAACGGCGTAACCCGAAGATCGACAATTTGTATTGCGAAATCGGATCGATGTTCGGCCTTCTCGCGATCCACGATCCGGTGATGGCCATGCACGGCATCGCGAAGAATGTGAAGTACTACGGCGTCGATCACGTGCTATGGGGCACGGACTGCCTGTGGTGGGGCTCGCCGCAGTGGGTGATCGACGCGTTTAAGCGCTTCCAGATTTCGGACGAGTTGTGCGAGAAGTTCGGCTACAAGAAGCTGTCGAAGTCGGATAAGCAAAAGATCTTCGGACTGAACGGCGCTAAGGTCTTCAATGTCGACCTCAAAGCAAAGCGAAATCCGCTGCCCGCCGATGCGCTGGACCGGCTGAAGGTCGCCTATCACGAGTACGGCGGCTCGCGCGAGAACGCCGCTTATGGCTGGGTGCGCGCCGAAGAGTAAGGCTCAGTTGCCGGACAGCGTAAAGTTCACGTCGATCTGCGTGACCACTTCCACCGGTTCGCCGTTGAGCAGCGTGGGCTTGTAGACCCAAAGCTTCACCGCCTCTCGCGCGGCTTCGACCAGCAATGGGTGCCCCGAGATGAACTGTAGATTCTGAATCGTGCCGTCGCGCGCGATGATCGCGGTGAAGCGCACCGTCCCCGAAATTCGCGCCTGTTTGGCGAGCGGCGGATAATTCGGCATCACCTTGCGAACGAGATTCGCGGCCTGCACCTGTCCGCCAACGTTAACTCGCGTAGGACGTGGCGGCGTCTCGACCTTGCGCGGAGCGGGCGGCGGAGCCATCGGGAAAGCCGACGCCCCGAACGACGGCACGCCGATGATGACGCCGGTAGGACCGGGAACGCCGTCCGCAACGCCACCGCCGAGAGCCGGAATTTCGGCATCGGCGATCATAATTGGCTTACCTTCCGGCACTCGCGGCGGCGCGACGAACGGATTCGGAGCGGCGAGTCTCGTTGGTACGGTGGCGCTCCGTGTCGCGCCCGCGGCGGGCGGTTTCGGCGCGGCGGGCGGCGGGGCGATCACCCGAATCCCTCTCGTTACGCCGATCGCCTCGGTAAACCACAGCGGAACGATCACCAATACGGCCAATGCCGCCAGTTGCAGCAGAAACGAGGCGACGACGGCGCGCGATCTTCGCGTGCGCCCGTTGGTCTCGACGAACGTTTGTTCGAACACGCCCGTATGGACACCGCGATCCGCGGCCTTGTTCCCGCTACTCCCAGTTGAATCGCGCGACGCCTTTCGGACGAAGCGCGTTGCGCAAGATCGTTAGCGCGTCCGTAAAGGGAGAAGGCACGTACTCGAACACCGCGCCCTGGCTTTTCAGGATCTTCTGCAACTCATCCACGGGCACGTCTTGCACCGTGCGCCCTCCTTTCATCGCGAGCGCCGCGGCCACGCCCGCCGCGTGACCCAGGATCATCCATTGCGGTTCCATTCGGGCGCTCGAAAACGTGACGTGACTCGCGGAGAAGGGAACCGGCACCAGGACATTCGACGCCTCCGCCCGCTTCGGCAGCATGATGCGGTAAGGGATTTGGTACGGCTTCACCGGTACTTCCATGTTGCCTTCATTCTCCGCGAACCCTCGATCGTTCACAAAGCGGTGCAGGTTGTGCGAGTCGCTGTTGTAGCTACCCATGCCGACGACGTCGGGTTTCGTGAGTTCGGTCTGCAAATCCTTTTGCGTCAGCACGAAATCGCCCACCATGCGCCGCGCCTCGCGCACGTACAACTGAAACGGCCAATGCGCGGTATCGAGGAACTCGTCGCGCGGTAATCCCCAGTCGCGAACCTCGGCTTGCAGGCTCTTAGGTACGCGTGGATCGTTGGCGAGGAAATAGAAGAAGCCCTGGTCGTAGTCGATATGCGCTTGCCAGATGCGCGCGCGCGTGGCGTAGTCGCCATCGGGATAGTCGTAGTTGCGCCCGATGTAATCGGTCGAGAACGCGCCGCGATTGTTCAGGTCCGCCTTGCCGTTCGGAATGCGCGCGAGGATCACGACGTCGTGGAACACCAGTGGCCGCCCGCGCAGTTTCTCCATCGCGGGCAGAAGGCGGGCGAGCAACTCGTAGCGTTTTGGATCGTAGCCGCGCGGCTTGGGCCACGGCACGCGAATCTTCGGATCGTCGGTGGCGATAATCCGGAAGTTGTACGCCTGGATTCGCTTGTCGGCGCTACCGCTCGGGCCGGGCTTGTCGCCGTCGACCTCGGGCAGCAGCGCGCCGCTCGCGTCGCGCGCCGGAATATCGACCTCGAACTGATGATTCCTCGTGCGCGTTCCTACGCCCGCTAGCGACTCACCGTAGTGGTCGACGCTCTCGCGCCCGAACGCATACGAGATTTTCGCTTGCGCCATCAGATCGCCCTCATACGTACAGTCGGCGAAATACTTACCCTCGAAGGTCGCGCCGTTCTCCGCCGTTACCGACTTCACGGCGAGGCCGTCCTTCGCAACACCGCCCTTTTCGCGCAGGCGGTGCTTGTAAAGTACGGTGACCCCGGCCTCCTTGAGCATCTCCTTCAGAACCGTTTCCCCGACCTTCGGTTCGTAGAACCAAGCCACGGGCACGTTGTAGCGCTGCGTGTCGTACTTGATGCCGACACGATAGTAGAACTCGAGCGCCAGTCCGCCGATCACTTCGCGCTTGCCGACATCCGTGCGCGACAATCCGCCGGTCGCCATTCCGCCGACGTGGGTCCCTGGCTCGAGTAGTACGGCCTTGAGACCTTGCCGACCCGCCGCAACGGCGGTCATCACTCCTCCCGCCGTGCCGCCGTAGACCACCAGATCGTAGGTTTGCGCCGAGGCGGTCCACGCGCAAAGGAAAAGAAACGTCTTCATAATTGACGTGATGATGACACGACGCGGTCTTTTGCTCTCGACGGCGGCGCTCGCGCAGACCGCACCTACTCCTGAAATTGGAATCAAGATCGGCGAAGTAGCTCGCGATTCGGCGATGGTGTGGCTGCGTTCGGACAGGCGATTGCGCGTGGCGGTGAACGGACGCAAGCCATCGGAATGGCGAGCTACGCGCGCGAACAACGACAACACGCTAAACTGGCCGCTTTCGCAGTTACGCCCGTCCACGGATTACGCTTTGCGCATCGAAGCCGAAGGCGGTAGTGCGATCGACGCACGCTTCCGCACCGCTCCCGCTTGGGACGACCCCGGACCACAGACTTTCGCCATGCTGTCTTGCCAGATGTTTCAGCATCGCGACGACCCAGTGCGCGGCTTCAAGATTTACGATTCCATCCGTCAATTGGCGCCATCCGCGCTGTTCTCCTGTGGCGACAACGTGTACTACGACAACGAACCGCCGGTTGCGGCGACGGTCGAGCTCGCGCGCTTCCATTGGCAACGGATGTACGGCTTGCCTTCCATCGTCGAGTGCCTGCGTAGCGTACCCGGTTACTGGCAAAAGGACGATCACGACGTGTACGACGACGATTCCTGGCCGGGCAAATCGACGCCCAAGATGGGCGGCCTGACATTTGAGCAAGGGCAGAAGCTTTTCTTCGAACAGACTCCTACGCCCAATCCGCTTCATCGCTCGGTTCGCTGGGGCGCAAATCTTGAAGTGTGGCTGCTTGAAGGGCGCGATTATCGGTCGCCCAACACGCAGCCCGATTCCGCCGCGAAAACCATTTTGGGCGGGCAACAGAAGACATGGTTGCTCCGATCGCTTGAAATGAGCCGGGCGCGATTCAAGCTGGTGATCTCGCCCACGCCGTGGGTGGGTCCGGATCGCGCGAACAAGAAGGACAACTATTCCAACTCTTCCTTCGCCACCGAAGGCCGCGAAATGCGGCTGGCGCTTGCGAAGCTACTTGGCGGGCGCGGCGCGCTGCTATGCGGCGACCGACATTGGCAGTATCATTCCGTCGATCCCGAAAGCGGTCTCCACGAGTTTGGCTGCGGGCCGGCGTCCGACGAGCACGCGGGTGGCACACCGGGCGAAGACCCGCGCTTGCACCGCTTCCATCGCGTCAAGGGCGGCTTTCTGAAAATCGGCGCATCGGCAAAAGAACTACGGCTGACGCATTGCGACGTTCGGGGATCGGCCGTTTACGACTTTCCGTTCAAGCTCGCCTGAAGCTTCGAATGCGACCGGCCATAACCGAAGTAAATCAGGAAGCCGATCAGCAGCCACACGACAAGCCGGATCCAGGTGTCGCCCGGCAGTCCCATCATCAGCGCGAAGTTGACCAGCATCCCCATGATCGGGACGAACGGCACTAACGGAGTGCGAAACGGGCGGTTGGCGTTCGGGTCCGTCTTACGCATCACAAGGATGCCCGCGCAGACGATGACGAACGCGAGCAGCGTACCGATGGAGGTCATCTCGCCGACGATCGAGATGGGCGCAAACGCCGCGAAGATCGAGACAAACACCATCAGCAGCAGATTCGATTTCCAGGGCGTGCGGAACTTGGGATGGCACTCTTCGAAGAACTTGGGCAGTAGCCCGTCCTTCGACATCGTGAAGAAGATGCGGCTTTGCCCAAGCAGCATGACGAGAATCACGGAGGTCAACCCAGCGAGCGAAGCGATTTTCATTAGCTTGCCCATCACCGGGTAGGGAATGCGGTCGAGGGCGACGGCCAACGGTGCGGCGGTGAGCAGGTCCTTGTAGTTCACCACTCCGGTCAGCACGTGCGCATAGAGGATGTAGAGCACCGTGCAAAGCGCCAGCGAGCCGATAATGCCGATCGGCATATCGCGCTGCGGATTCTTCGCCTCCTGCGCGGCGGTCGAAACCGCGTCGAATCCGATATAGGCGAAGAAGATGATTCCCGCCGCGCGCAAGATTCCGGACCAACCGTAGCGTCCTGTGTCCTCGGCGGGCGGGATGTACGGCGTGTAATTCGCCTGATCGATGTACGCCCACCCGAGGACGATGAAAAGCACGACCACCGTCACTTTGAGCGCGACGATCACGTTGTTAACGCGAGCCGACTCCTGGATTCCGACGACGAGTAGCAGCGTGAGGGCGACGACAATAAAGACCGCCGGCAAGTTGAAGAGGCCCCCCGTTCCCCCCTGTAACGGCGAAGCGACAATGGCGTTGGGTAAGTCGATTCCGAAGTCGTGCAAAATACTGACGAGCGTCGCCGACCAACTGATCGAAACGGTAGACGCCGCGACGGCGTATTCGAGCACCAGGTCCCACCCGATAATCCAGGCGATCAACTCGCCCATCGTGGCGTACGCGTAGGTGTACGCGCTGCCCGCGATCGGAACCATCGTCGCGAATTCGCTGTAGCACAGCCCGGCGAACACGCACCCAAACGCGGCGGCGATGAACGAGATGGTGATCGCGGGACCGGCGTTCTCCGCGGCGGCTTTACCGGTAAGGCTGAAAATACCCGCGCCGATAATCGCTCCAATACCGAGCGCGATCAATCCGCCCGCGGTGAGCGTGCGCTTTAGCGAGTGCTCGCCGCCTTCGGACTCGGCGAGAATCCGGCTGAGCGGCTTACGCGCGAACAGGCTCATGTTTCCTCCAAACGAAATAGACTGGAATGCCCAACAGCACAATGCCCAAGCCCGGCCAGGTGTAGCTGGGCTTGTAGATGAGCAACAAGATTTCGATTCCGGCCGCCAACACGACATAGAGGGCGGGCAGCAGCGGGTATCCCACGGCGCGGTAGGGGCGAGGCGCGTCGGGGCGCCGGGCGCGTAAAACAAAAACGCCCAAAATTGTCAAAACATAGAACAGCAGAACCGCAAAGATAACATAGTCGAGCAAATCGCCGTACCGGCCCGTCAAAGT
Source organism: Bryobacteraceae bacterium (assembly GCA_033763835.1). Lineage (GTDB taxonomy): Bacteria > Acidobacteriota > Terriglobia > Bryobacterales > Bryobacteraceae > JAPKYZ01. The sequence continues at coordinate 21,721 of JANRJS010000005.1, forward strand.
CAGCGCGCACGACCACGCGCATTGCGCCCAAAGCGAAACGTTGGGGCTCCCGGTTCGCTCGTCGATCTTCGCCGCGCCCCGGAAAAACAGCCCGTCGAGCGCCATCGCGTAGTAGACGCGCGCTCCGGCGAGCGTCAGTCCGTTGACGCAGCCGAAGGTCGAAATCATGATCGCGATGGCCATCGCCGATTCCGCGCCGCCGCCGAAAATGGCATTCGCCGCCGCCGTCCCCACTCGATCCTGCGGGGCATTTTGGATGACGGAGAGCGGAAGCAGGTTCAGATACACCCAGTTCGCGCCAATGTAGAGCAGCGACACGATTCCGACGCCGAGCGCGAGCGACAGGGGAACGTTGCGTTGCGGGTCCTTCGTTTCACCCGCCGTGAACGTGACGTTGTTCCAGGCGTCGGAGGAGAACAACGAGCCGACCATCGCCACGCCCACCAATTTTGCGGCGGTCAACCAATCGATATCGGGCCAAAACGCCGCGCCGAAATTCGTTTCCGCTTCGGGAGTGCGCCCCGCCAGCAGGCCCGCGACGATCAACCCGAGCAGCGCGGCTGTCTTCGCGAAAGTCAGAACATTCTGGACCAATGTTCCTTCGCGCAGGCCGCGCGAATTGATGACGGTTAGAACGACGATAACGCCGATGGCGACGGCTCTTTGGCCGACGGTCTCGAGCGGCACGAACACGCCGAGAAACTTCGCGAACGCCACGGCAACCGCCGCGATGGTGCCGGTCTGGATCACGAGAAACAAGGTCCAGCCGTATAGAAACGCGACCAGCGGCCCGAACGCCTCGCGCAAATAAACATATTGACCGCCGGCCTTGGGCATCATCGCGGCAAGTTCGCCGTAGCTCAACGCGGCGGTCATGGTCATAACGGCGGTAGCGATCCAGACGGCGAGTAGCAGGCCGGGCGAGTTGGTTTGCCTCGCGATATCGGCGGACACGATGAAGACGCCGGAGCCGATCATCGAGCCAATCACCAGCGTGGTCGCGTCGAGAAGCCCGAGCTTTTTGGTCATTGGAGCAGGCGCATCCATTCTTCGACACGCGCGCGAATGGACGCGGGAGTTGGCGGATCGGGGTACAGATCGGCGATCACGGCGAGCGAGTCCGCACCGGCCTCGAGAACTTGAAGCGCATTGCGGCGCGTAATCCCGCCGATAGCGACAACGGGATGTTTCGACCACGGCTTCAGTTCGATCAGAGCTTCGGGGCCTACCACCGGATCGGGATTCGCCTTTGAGACGGTCGAGAAGATTGGCCCGAAAGCAACGTAATCGACTGGCTCGGACTGCGCCGCGGCGAACTGCTCGCGATTGTGCGTCGAGTGGCCCACCCACGCCGAATCGTTCACGATCGCGCGAGCGTCACGCGGAGGCAAGTCGGTCTGGCCCACGTGAACGCCTGCGCCGAGCAACCTTGCGATATCCGCACGATCGTTAACGATCAGGCGCGGGACGAACGCGGCCACTTGCTCTGCGGCTTTGAGCGTTTCCCGGTCCCACAAACCTTTGTGACGAATCTGCAGCAGTGTCGCGCCGCCGTCCACCATCGCTCGCGCCGTGTCCTGCCAAACCGATGCGCGTGACGTGTCGAGAATCGGATAGAGCCGGGCCAGAAGCGCGCTCACTTCTGCTTCGCGATAATCAGGTCCTTGATCTTGTCGTAAGTCGCTTGCGGGACGATCTTCCTGTCCACCAATTCGTCCTTGCGCTTGTACGGCCGGCCCTTGATAATCGCCGCCGAATAAGCGTCGCCGATTCCGGGAATCGCCTTAAGATCGGCGGCCGACGCGGTGTTCAGATCCACCACCTTCTGCTTGACGGCGATGGCGTCGACTTTCTTCTGAGCGGTTAGCGGAACCGCGGCGAGGCTTAAGAGAAGGGCGAACAGCAGTCTCTTCATGACCGCTTAGTCTAGCCGAAGTCGCTAGTCCGCCGCCGCGAGCGCTTCCGCGGGCGTGGGGGTGCCACGCCGCCCGAACTTGATGCGGCCGTCCTTGCCGATCACGTAGACGGTGCGCTTAATGATGAGTCCATTGCAGTGGTAGAGCTTCGCGATCCGCTGTCCTTCGTCCACCAACAGCGGGAATGGAAGGCCGTGCTTCGCGGAGAACTTGCGATGACTCTCGGCGGGGTCCGGATTGACGCCGTAGACGCGGGTGTCTCTGGCCTCCGCCGCTTGCCAGCTATCGCGAAAATCGCAGACCTGTTTCGTGCAGAGGCGCGTCTCGTCCTTTGGATAGAAAATCAGCACGACGCTCCACTTGCCGCGATGCTCGCGCAGCGAGACTAAACGCCCCCGATCGTCCAGAGCCTGGAAATCGGGCGCTTCGCCGCCCACGGGAAGCGGGTCTGACCAGAGCCAATCGAGCATCTACGGCCTCTCCAATCGTTGGGCCAACGACTTGGCGCGACGCGCATCGGGCGCAACCACGAGAATCGTATCGTCGCCGGCGACCGTGCCGACAATGTCCTCGAATCCCGATTGATCGATCGCCCGGGCGAGCGACATGGCGTGTCCCGGCGGTGTCTTCACGACGATGAGATTCTGCGCGACTCGCGTTTCGAGCAATAAATCTGGAGCGAGCGATTCGAACGTGGGTCCGCGCCGTTCGGGGGCCGCCGCCGCATAGCCGTGCGCGGTCTTGACCAACCCCAATTCGTGAATATCGCGCGACAAGGTGACTTGTGTGGCCTCCACGCCTCGCGCCGCGAGCAAATCGGCAAGTTGCTGCTGGGTCCACACCTCTTCCCGCTCGACGACGCGCAGGATGAGGTTATGGCGCTGGGCTTTCGTCATTCGCTACGCCATTGCGCGAGACGCCGGTCCGCTTCGTCCAGCGCCTTCGCCACCGCCACCGGACCGGTGCCGCCGGGTATCTCGCGAGTGGCGATTCCCACGCGCGGATCGAGCAGCCGCACGAAGTCGCCCGAAAACTCCGGAGCGAACTCGGCGAGCTTCTCGGCGGTCCAATCGGCGGGCTTCAGGCCGTAGCTCACCGAGTGCAAGACGAGTCTGCCGACCAACTGGTGCGCCTGGTGAAACGGCGTGCCGCGCCGGGACAACTCTTCCGCCAGATCGGTGGCCACAACCCAGCCTTCCTCGGCCGCGCGCCGCGGCGCTTGCGGGTTGAGTTTCGCCGTGTCGATCACGACCCGCGCCATACGCAGGCACCCGGCCAATTGATCCACCGCGTCGAATAGCGGAACTTTGTCCTCTTGCATGTCGCGGTTATACGTCAGCGGCAGGCCTTTCATCGTGGTGAGCAGCGACGTATAGTCGCCGAACACGCGGCCCGATTTGCCCCGGATCAACTCCAGCGAATCCGGGTTCTTTTTCTGCGGCATCAGGCTCGACCCCGAAGTGACGCCGTCGCCCAACTCTAGCCAGCCGAACTCATCGGATGAGTAGACGATCCAATCTTCGGCCAACCGCGACAGGTGCAGCATCGCAAGATTCGCGCAATGGAGGAAATCGAGCGCAAAATCGCGGTCGGCGGAAACATCCATCGAGTTGCGAGTGATCGCCGCGAAGCCGAGATCGCGGGCGATCGCCTCGCGATCGAGCGCAAATCCCGAACCGGCCATCGCGCCCGAGCCGAGCGGCATGACATCGACTCGCGCCCGAGTTTGGTCGAGCCGTTCCAGATCGCGCGCGAACATCTCGAAATACGCGAGGCAATAGTGCGGCCACAGTACCGCCTGCGCGCGGCGCAAGTGCGTAAAGCCGGAAATCACCGCGTCGGGATACCGTCGCGCGAGTGCGATCAACGACTCCAGCAGCGCCAGCAGCAGTTCGCGAATCGTATCGATCTCACCGCGTAGCCACAGCCGAGTATCGAGCGACACCTGCTCGTTACGGCTGCGGCCCGTGTGAATCTTCGCGGCCAGCGGTGTCCGCTCGCCGAGCTTACGGATGACGAAGGTGTGGATGTCCTCGTCCGTCGCACCGTCCGTTGCGCCTTCCGCCGCACCGTCCGCCGCACCGTCCGCCGCACTATGGACCGACTCGGTTAGCACCGCCTCAAACGCATCGACGAGAGTGTCGCGCTCCTCCGAGGTGAGAATGCCCGCGCGTTCAAGAGCCCGCGCAAACGCCTGCGAGCCTCGAACGTCGGCTTCGAGTAGACGGCGGTCGAAGGAGAGCGATTCCGAAAACTTCTCGAAAGTCTCGCTCGGTCCGGATTCGAACCGCCCGCCCCAGAGCTTCACTTCTTCTTGCCCTTAAGCGATGCGCGCACCTGGATCGGTAGTCCGATTAAGTTGATAAAGCCACGCGCGTCTTTCTGGTCGTAATCCGCCCCCATAGTGAAGCTCGCGATGTTCATCGAGTAGAGCGAGTTCGGCGACTTGCGCGAGAGCGGGTCGATCAGGCCGCGCTGCAGGCGCAACGTGACTTCGCCCGTCACCGGCTCCGCCACTTTCGCAAACCATGCGTCGAGCGCCTCCCGCAAGGGCGTAAACCACAACCCGTTATAGACGAGGTCCGCGTAGTCGAGCGCGAGCTTTTGCTTGTAGTGCGCGGTCGAACGGTCGAGCACCAGCGCTTCCAGTTCACGCAACGCGGCGACGATGATCGCACCGCCTGGCGTTTCATAGCACCCGCGCGACTTCATGCCGACGAACCGGTTTTCGACCAGATCGATGCGCCCGATGCCATGTTCGGAGCCGATCGCGTTCAGTTTCTCGACGAGTTTCACGCCGCCGAGCTTCTTGCCATCGACGGAGACCGGCACGCCCTTCTCGAACCCGACCGTCACCTTCGTACCCGCCGCCGGAGCCTCCCACGGATGCTTCGTGAGCATCCAAACGCCGTCGGACGGGGCGTTAGCCGGATCTTCCAGTTCGCCGCCTTCGTGCGAGATGTGCCACAAATTCCGGTCGCGCGAGTAGATCTTCTTGGTCGAAACCGAAATCGGTACGTTGTGCTTCTCGGCGTAGTCGATCGCGTCTTCGCGCGAAATGATGTCCCACTCGCGCCACGGCGCGATCACTGGCAAATGCGGAGCGAGCGCTTTGTACGTGAGCTCGAAACGCACCTGATCGTTGCCCTTGCCCGTGCAGCCGTGCGCGAGCGCGTCGCAACCGGCCTTGAGAGCCACTTCCACCTGCTTCTTCGCCAGTAGCGGCCGCGCGATCGAAGTGCCAAGCAAATACTTATGCTCGTAGACTGCGCCCGAACGAACCATCGGCCACAGGTAATCTTCGACAAACTCCTCTCGCATGTCGGCCACGTGGCATTCGCTGGCGCCCGTCTTCTTCGCTTTCGCCTTTAGGCCGGTCAGTTCGTCGCCGCCCTGGCCGATGTCGCCGCACACGGCGACTACGTCGCAGCCGTAGTTCTCCTTCAACCACGGAATGATGATCGAGGTATCGAGTCCGCCGGAGTAAGCCAGCGCCACTTTTTTCGGTTTGTATGCCATTTTTCTTTTCCTTATTCTCGTGCGCCGATCAACATCAGCAACAGCGCTTTCTGTGCGTGCAGGCGATTCTCGGCCTGATCGAAGATACGCGACTGCGCGGATTCCATCACTCCGTCGGTGGTTTCTTCGCCGCGCTTGGCGGGCAGGCAATGTAAGAAGATCGCCTCGGGCCGCGCCTTGGCCATCAGTGCCTCGTTGACCTGAAATCGGGCAAAATCGGCGAGCCTCTGCGGAACGTCCGTTTGCTCGCCCATGGAGAACCAGACGTCGGTGTAGACGGCGTGCGCGTTGGCCGCGGCTTCGGCGGGATCGTTGGTGATCTTTAACGATCCGCCGCCCTCTTGCGCGCAGCCGTGCGACTGCACGATCACCTCGCGCCTCGGTTCGTAGCCCGGCGGGGTGGCGATGGCGACCTCCATGCCCAACCGCGTCGCGGTCAGCATGAGCGAGTGCGCCACATTGAAACCGTCGCCGACGAAGGCGAGCTTCTTGCCGCGCAAATCCTCGCCGAACGATTCGCGAATCGTCATAACATCGGCGAGCGCCTGGCAAGGGTGGTAGTCCTTCGAGAGCGCGTTAATCACCGGTACCCGCGACCAATTCGCGAGTTCGTCCACGGTCCGTTGCGAGTAGGTGCGGGCGACAATCGCGTCGCACCAGCGGTCGAGATTGCGGGCCATGTCCTTCACCGGCTCGCGCTCGCCGATGGGACCCTCGACAAAGCTCGCGTCGCCGCCCATCTGGTTCATGGCGAGTTCGAAGGTGACGCGGGTGCGCAGCGAAGGCTTCTCGAAAAGCATTGTCGCCGACCGGCCGTCGAGCGCCCGGCCCCAATCGCGCGGTCGAGCCTTCACCCGCGCGGCGAGTTCGAGCAGCGCGATCAGTTCGTCCCGCGTCAGGTCGAGGTCGTGGCGCAGATCGCCCGACGCCACGCGCGGCACGGCTGCATGATTATTCACAGTTATGAATAATTACACAGTCGCCGTTGTGGGTCAAGCCTTGCGGCTTAAGTCGCGGATGGCGTCCTTGCCGACCCATCGCGAAGTCGGGTCCGGCGATTCGGCGAGTCGCGCTGCTAAGGCAAGCGCCGCCTTTCGCATCTCGGGATTCCGGTGACCGATTCCGCGCAAGCCCCAACTCACGCCCTTCTTCACAAAATTGCGAGGATCGTCCGCCGCGGCTTCGATCAAAGGCAGGAACTCGAGGAACCGGTCGTCCGGTTCCTTCTTCCGATGCAGGGCGAGCGACGCGACTAGCGCGAACGCCGCGCGCTTGACGAACTCGTGTTTGCTCTTCGCCCACTTCGGAACCTTGTCCCAGGCGTGCGCCGTGCGGTCGAAGAGATGAAAGCAGTGGTGATCGCAAACCGCCCAGTTGTCGAACTCGCGCGCCCAGCGATCCATCTGCGAAGAAGTTACTTCGGCGGGAACTTCGACAAACGCCGCGAGCAAGCGCGCCTCGTAGACGTTCGTCTCCCAGAGCGCCGCCGCCAGTGCGTGATCGCGTTTCGCCTCCCTGGCGACCGTCTTTATGTCGGTCATCGCGACGCCCAGCGGGTTCGTAGCGGTAATGCCAAAACGCGCGAGGCTCGCGAGGCCCTTCGCCGAACCCTTGCGCTTCAGCGCGGCGAGCGCCTGTTCGACCGTCATACCTCCAAAATCACCGGCAAAATCAGCGGCCGTCGAGCCGTCTGCTTACTCAAAAACTTCTTCAAGTCCGCCCGAATCCGGTCCTGCATCACGCCCCAATCGGATCGTTGTTCCGCCGTCGCCGATTCAAGCGTCTTCGCCACGATCGCCCGCGCCTCCACCATCAGCGGAGCGCCGTCTTCGAGCGAAACGAAGCCGCGCGAAACGATTTCCGGGTTGCCTTCCACCTTGCCCGACATCTTGTTGATCGCGACGATCGGCAGAACAAAACCGTCCTCCGCCAAGTGCTTACGGTCGCGAATCACCATATCCTCAACCACATCGTCGAGCGAGCCGGAGTCGATGCAAACCCGGCCCACATGCACCCGCTCGCCCCGGCGCGCGCCATGCTCGTCGATCTCCACCACGTCGCCCGCGTCGAGCACGAACGTTTCCTTTAACGAATGATTGTGCAAATGCTCGGCCAACGCAGCGTGCTTGGCTAGCTGCCGGTACTCGCCGTGTACCGGAATGAAATACTTCGGGCGCACTAGATTCAGGATCAGGGTCAACTCCTCGCGGGAAGCATGCCCCGACACGTGGATCGGTGGATCGCTCGACCCGTAGATCACTTCCGCGCCGCGGCGCGCGAAATGGTCGAGCATCCGGTAGATGGGCTTCTCGTTCCCCGGAATGATGCGCGAAGACAATACCACCGTGTCGCCTTTGCGGACGCTCAGACTCTTGTGATTGTCTACCGCCACTCGGGAGAGCGACGACTGGGGTTCGCCTTGCGTACCGGAGACCACACAACACACCTTGCGCGGGTCGGAATCCTGGATGTCCTGCGGGCGCAGGAGAATGCCATTCGGAATCTCGAGATGACCCAGTGAGTGCGCAATTTCGGTAGCCGATAGCATCGACCGGCCCAGAAACGCCACCTTGCGCCCGTGCTTTAGCGCCAAGTCGAGAATTTGCTGCAAGCGGTGAATCGAACTCGAGAAGCAGGAAATAATCAGGCGCTTCTCCGCGCGCACGAACAAATCTTCCAGCTTCGGGCGCACGGCGCGCTCCGATTGCGTGTAGCCGGGGCGCTCGACGTTGGTCGAATCGGAGAGCAGCAGCAACACGCCGCGCTTGCCGTACTCGGCTAGAGTGTGCAAGTCGAAGAGTTCGTTGTCGGTTGGCGTCGGGTCTACCTTGAAATCGCCGGTGTGGATCACCACGCCTACCGGTGTCGTGATCGCCAACGCCACCGCGGCCACGATCGAATGCGTCACGTTGATGAACTCGATCGAGAACGCGCCCAGCGTGACTTTTTCGCCCGCTTTCACCTCGTGCAAGTCGGCGTCCTCGGTCATCGAGTGCTCGTCGAGCCGCCGTTCTACCAGCGCCAGCGTGAATGCGGTGCCGTACACCGGAGCGTCGATCTCGTGGAGAAAGAACGGTACGCCGCCGATGTGGTCTTCGTGGCCGTGAGTCAAGACCAAGCCACGCACCTTCTCGCGGCGTTCTTTCAGATAAGTGAAATCCGGGGTGACGATATCTACCCCGAGCAGCTCCGCTTCGGGGAACATCATACCGGCATCGACGACGAGGATGTCGTCGCCGTACTCGAGCGCCAGCGAGTTCATTCCAAACTCGCCCAGGCCGCCCAGCGGGATCACGCGTAACTTTTGTTCGGGCATTCGCTAACCCCTCAGGCTAACAGCCGTTCTTCCTGTCTTCATAACCGTTTATGGAAAATTGAAGAAACCATGGGCGAAAAGCGTTGGTTTTTGCGCTTTTCCGATAGACGGTGGAGTGGCAATCGGCGTGCTCCGGTGCCGGTGGGATAGTCTATCTACACGAACATGCGGGGGTTGAGGGCGCAGTTAGCGGGCGCGGTGGTCGTCGTTTTGACGGCGGCGGCGGTCTATTGCGCATTGATTAACCTCGACCAGCAGGCGAAATTCAAGCTGCCCGAGGACGGCGCAGTGTGGGTGGAGCAGTCGCGTCCCGGCGGTCTGCGGCAAGTGGAGGCGCTGCATGTCGAACCCGAAGGTCCGGCGTTCCGGGCGGGCATTCGCAAGGGAGACGTTCTACTCCGTATCGCGGACCTGAACGTTCAAAGCGCCATCGATGTCGCGAAGATTCTGGTCGGGATCGGCGCTTGGCATCCCGCCGAGTATGCGTTGCGCCGCGGCGAATTCGAGATTCGCGCCAAGGTCATCGTCGGCGAGCGGACCCCCGATTCTTCGCTCTACTACCAATACGCGGTGGGCGTGGCATATCTCGCCATCGGCGTGTTCGTTTGGTTTCGCCGTTCCAGCGCGCCACAAGCTACGCACTTCTTCCTGCTGTGCCTTGCCTCGTTTATCCTTTCTACCTTCCACTACACGGGCAAACTGAATACGTTCGACAAGTTCGTCTATTGGGGGAATGTCGCCGCCGGACTGTTTGCGCCCGCGTTGTTTTTGCACTTTTGTCTGGCTTTCCCCGATCGGTCCGAATGGCGATCGTTTTGGCGACGCGCGATCCTCTATGCCGCCCCAACCGCGCTCCTGGCGGCGATTTTCGGGGTCGCCACGGGCGCGATCTCGACGGGCCTGCCGCTGGTCGAAGTCCGCTGGCTGCTGGACCGGCTTTGGCTGCCTCTGCTGGCTGCGTCGTATTTGCTCGGGGGCGTGGTCCTGGCGGTCCGGCATCGCCAAGCCGAGGATCTGATTTTCCGGCAGCAACTCAAATGGCTGCGCAACGGCGCGATTCTCGGGGCGCTGCCGTTCACCGCGCTTTACGTCGTTCCGTACATGTTCGGCGCGGTGCCCGGGCCGCTGATGAAGGCCGCCATCCTGAGCTTGGGCTTTATCCCGCTCACTTGGGCGTACGCGATCATCCGCTACCGGCTGATGGACGTGGACGTGATTTTCCAGCAAGGCTACGTCTATACGCTGGCGACCCTCGCCGTGCTAGGCGTGATGTACGGTCTGGTTTTCTCGCTCGGCAAAGTGGACGAACTGTCGCCTACCGCGGTCGTCATTCTGGTCGTGATCGCGACGTTCGTCTTCCAGCCGATCCGCAATTATTTGCAGGAAGTGCTCGACCGGCACATCTTCTACCGGGATAAGTACGATTACCGGCGTACGCTGATCGAGTTCGCGCGGGAACTGGGTTCGGAAACCGATCTCGACCACATGCTCGACACCGTGTCGCAACGTTTGCGGCAGACGCTTGGGGTGGAGCGCGTCGGATTTTTCCTCGCGGGCGATCCCGCCACCCCCAACTTTCTGCCCGAGGAATCGGACCGCCCGTACCTGTTCTACGAATCGCCGCGCCGCGCGGGCGGGGAAATCGCCGAACTGGACTACACCTACTACGTGCCCTGCCGCGTACGCGGGCGCATCATCGCGTGGCTCGGCGCGAGCCGCACCGACAAGGGCGACTTTCTTTCGACCGACGACGTCGAACTGCTGGTAACCCTCTCCGGTTACGTCGGCATCGCCATCGAGAATGCGCGCCTCTACCAGTCGCTCGAGCGCAAGGCCAGCGAGTACGAGCGGCTGAAAGAGTTCAGCGAAAACATCGTCGAGTCGATCAACGTCGGCATCCTCGCCGCCGATTTGGCCGACCGGGTGGAAAGCTGGAATTCGCGAATGGAAGACCTTACCGGCATCGCGCGGGAGTCCGCCGTCGGCCGTCCGCTTTCATCGCTGCTGCCCGCCGATCTTTACGACCGCCTGGGCGAAACCCCCGGCGAGAACGGCATCCACCATCTCGATAAAGTGCGGCTCTCGACCTGGAACGGCGCGCGCGATCTCACCATTAACGTCGCCATCGCGCCGCTGGTGTCGCGCGAGTCCGAGCGGATCGGCCGCCTGATTATTTTCGACGACATCACGGACCGCTCCGAACTCGAACGACGCCTGGTACAGGCGGACAAGCTTAGCTCCGTCGGCCTGCTCGCGGCGGGCGTCGCGCACGAAGTGAATACGCCGCTGGCCGTGATCTCGACTTACGCGCAAATGCTCGCCAAACAAGTGAACGGCGACCAACAGAAAGCCCAGCTGCTCGAGAAGATCGCCAAACAGACGTTCCGGGCCAGCGAGATCGTAAACTCGCTGCTCAATTTCTCGCGCACGTCGCCGACGGAATTGGCGCCCGTCTCGCTGGGCAAGGTCATGCGCGAAGTGGTCTCGCTGGTCGAGCATCAACTCGAAAAAGCGCGCGTCCGGATCTCGATCGACGATGCGCGCGACACGACGATCCGGGGCAACGCGGGACGCCTGCAACAGGTATTTCTGAACCTGATCCTGAACGCCCGGGACGCGATGAGCGAGAACTCGCCGCCGGGCGGCGTCCTCGGCTTGCGTGTTTGGGAGGCGGGCGGATTCGCGCACGTCGAGGTCACCGATACCGGCAAAGGGATCCCGCCCGGGCATCTCGCCAAAATTTTCGATCCGTTCTTCACCACCAAAGGCGCGAAAAAGGGTACCGGCCTCGGACTCTCCATCACCTATGGCATCGTCCAGGAGCATGGCGGTACGATTGAGGTGGACAGCCGCCCGGGGGCGGGGACGACCTTCCGTTTGTCGTTCCCCGCGGCGCGCGCGGCCGCGGACGATTTGACGCGATCCACCGTGAATGCCTGAAGCCTCCTTGGACCGGCCGGCCGCCACTCCCGACCGTATCCTGGTCGTCGACGACGAAGACGATATCCGGGAATCGCTCGAAGCTCTTCTTTCGCTCGAAGGCTTTTCCGTCGAACTCGCGGCAAGCGCCAACGAAGGTTTGAAACGGCTGGAGGAATCGAACTTCGATCTCGTTCTGCTCGATCTGATGATGCCCGACAAATCGGGCCTCGAAGTGATCCAGGAAATCCGCCAGCGCGACGCCGACACGCCGATCTTTCTCCTCACCGCCTACGGCTCCATCGAAGTCGCCGTCGAGGCGCTAAAAGCGGGCGCAAACGACTATTTCCCCAAGCCCTGGAACAACGACAAGCTGCTGATCGAAATCCGCCGGATGATCCAGGCGTCGCGTCTGGCCCGGGAGAACGTTCAACTCAAGCGCGCGTTGAAACAGCGCTACCGCTTCGAGAACATCGTCGGCAAAAGCGAACGCATGGTGAAGGTGCTCGACCTGGTGTCGCAAGTCGCGCCCAGCCGCTCGACGATTCTCATCACCGGCGAAACCGGCACGGGTAAGGAAGTCATCGCCAAAGCGATTCACGCGAATTCGCCGCGCGCCGATCAAACGTTCGTCGCCGTGAACTCGGGATCGCTGCCGCCGGAGTTGCTCGAATCGACGCTGTTCGGGCATGTCCGGGGAGCGTTTACCGGAGCGGTCGCGGCTCGGAAAGGGTACTTCGAGACGGCCAATCGCGGCACGATCTTCTTCGATGAAATCGGCACGGTAAGTCTCGAAACGCAATCGAAGCTGCTGCGCGTGATCCAGGAGAAGGAGTTCATGCCGCTCGGCTCGGCCGACGTCATGAAAGTGGACGTGCGCATCCTCGCCGCCACCAACGCCGACTTGCGCAAGATGGTCGACGAGGGCAAGTTTCGCGAGGATCTCTATTACCGCCTCAATGTCATCAATATCGCGCTGCCGCCGCTGCGCGACCGTAAGGAAGACATTCCCCCGCTGGTCGAGCACTTTTTCGGCCTCTACTGCCGCGAAAACGGAAAGAGCGCCGTCCGGTTCGACGCCGAGGCGATGCAGATTCTGATAGATCACGCCTGGCCCGGGAACGTGCGCGAACTCGAGAATGTCGTCGAACGGGCGGTCGTGCTGGCGGGCGGCGCGGTGGTGGGTGCGGAAGTGCTGCCGGAGCACTTGCTGCATGCGGGCGGACTGAAGATCCGGCGCGACGAGCGGGGGGATGTCGCCCCCGACGCCACCCTGTTCGAATTAGTGGCCGACTTCGAACGCCGCAAGATTTCCGACACGCTCGAACGTTGCGGAGGCAGCCAGACGGAGGCCGCGCAATTGCTGGGGATTCCGCTTTCGACCCTCAATCAGAAGATCAAGCGCCTGCAAATCGACGTAAAGAAACGCGGCTCGTAAAGCAAGGGCGTTCGTTTCCGATAAGATACGGGTATCGAAACCCGCCCGCCCAATTCGACGTTCGCCGCCGCGAAACGCTGGTGGTGGGTACCCGCTGTCCTCGCCCTTCTGGGCGGTGGCGCGTGGTTCGCCTATCGGAGTTTCTCCGTCAAGACCTACAAAGTGCGGGTCGCCGTGGACCCCGGCTTGCGCGCCCGCGCCGACTGGCAGACGTTGTACCGGGACCGCGTCCATCAAGCCTCCGCGCCGTTTGAACGCGATCTGCGCGTGCGGTGGCAGGTAGCCGAAGTGGTGCCGTGGACGCCTCTGAATCCGGCTCCCACGCTCGACGGCGCGCGGATGCAGTTGAAGGAGCACGTCAAGGCCGATGGCGTCGATGCCGTGATCGGGTTCACCATCCGCCGCGAAAGAGACCGTCCGGGTAGCGCGGTTCCATTCTCAAACGTGGCTCTGGTCAGTTCGTTTCCCGAAGCGAACGATGCGCAGAATACGATTCCCGCTACGCACGTGATGGCGACGATGCTCGGCGGTACGGCCACGGGGAGCGGATTCGCCGAACGCGGTTTGAAAGTCATGCGCGCCCTTCGCCCCTTCGATCTGAAATCGGGACTGGCGGGCATGAGTGAACGCGAGATCGGGCGGCTGGCGGGAATTATCGCGAAATCCGACGCCAAGAGTGGAAATACCAAAGCCGCCGAAGCCGCGGCGCAAATGGCGATCGGAAGCTTTTTCTGGGGCGACCGATTGTTCCCGCAGGCCATCCGGTCGTTTCAGGCGGCCGCGGAGTTAGACAAGGCCGATGCCACGCCTCGATTTATGCTCGCCGCCGCGGAAGCCGCAAGCGGGAAGCTGGACGCGGCGGCGGCGGCGCTCGAGGAAATGCGCAAGGCCAATCCCAAAGACCCCTCGGCGGTCGAAGGCTTGGCCTGGGTGCGGATGCAGCAGGGCCGCGCCACCGACAGCGTCGCTCTGGTAGCCGAAGCGCTCAAGATGAATCCGAAAAGCGCGCGCAGTGTAGTTTTGCTCGCCGGACTCATGGTGGAAGGCCCTGGCCAACGCGAACCCGCCGTCACGCAATTGCGCGGCCTGGTGCGGGGCAACGCGGACCTGATTGGTACCCCCCGGGCGGGCATGATCGCGCAAACGCTGAGCGGACTTTCCGGCCAAGCGGCAAAGGCCTTTCGGGAGCGAGGGCAGACCGGCGCGATCGCCAGCAACCGGCTCGGCATCCTGCTGACCGCGTCGGGCGATCGCGACGGTGCCCGGAAAGCGTTTGAGGACGCCGCCCGCCAGGACCCGAAGCTGATGGCCGCCCAGTGGAACCTGGGGCTGCTGCTTTGGGCGGACGGCGACCGCGCGACGGGCGAATCCCGCATGAAATCCGCGCAATCTCCCGCACCCAAAACCGCAACCAAGTCATAATGCGGCTGTAGTACCATGAAAGCTCCGTAAGGAGCGAGCCGCCACTTGCAACAGCCTTACTTCATTGTCGTTTTGGCTCATTCGCTGCACGGACGGCTGCGGCGCATTCATGTGCCTTATTCCATCCTCTACGGAATTCTTGGCCTCGCTTTAGTCGGTGCCGTCACGGTTTTAGGAATGGTCGCCAGCTACGGCCGCTTGCTTCTTAAAGCAAATAATTACAACGAATTAAGAACGGAAGTGAATGTATTGCGTTCGAGATACGAACGCCTTCGGAAAGAGTCCGAAGAGAAGAACCGGCAACTAGCTACCTTCCAGATGTACGCTTCCGAGGTTTCGACGATTTTCGGCTTGAAACCGAAGATGGAAGGTCCTGCGTCCATCGCCAGCGAAGCGCCGCTGGTCCCGACCGTAAAGCAATCCGTCGCCGAATACGACTATCTGCGGAGCGCTAGCTTTTCGCAACTCCAGCGCCGCCGCCGGTTAGGCCCTGCCGCGCTCCCCAGCCTCTGGCCTGTCAACGGCAGGCTGATGTCGTTTTTCGGCAAGCGCAGCGACCCATTTTCCGGCGAGGGAACGATCCATACGGGCGTCGATATTTCGGTGCCTTCGGGTACGCCGGTTCGTGCCGCCGCCGACGGAGTGGTGACCTACGCGCAGGTCTTTTCGGGCTACGGCAAGATCGTCATGATCGACCACGGGGGCGGTTGTGTCACCTACTACGCCCACCTTTCGCGGTTCGAGGTGTTGCCCGGCCAACAGGTTCGCCGGGGCGACACGATCGCCTATTCGGGATCGACGGGGCGTTCCACGTCCCCTCACTTGCATTACGAGGTCCGGATGAATGGAATGCCCGTGAATCCGTATCAGTACCTGATGCGCTCCGCGCTGGCCGCCGCTGTGCCGAGGCAGGATCTACCGTTCTAGTTCAAAAGCGCACAACGGACTGCGCGCTAGTGGCACGCAGCCTGTGCGCTTTACTTTGATCGCGCACAACTACGCGCTGATGGCACGCAGCCTGTGCGCTCTACTTCGGTCTCGCATATAATCCGCTTGATGCTTACGGTACTTGGCCGGACCACGCTCGCCCTTGCGGCGGCATTCGTGTTTGTAGGGGCGCACTCCAAAGTCTCCTCACCGGTGACGATGACGGAGGCGGCGAAGACGTTCCTCGCCTCGCTAACGCCCGAACAGGCGGCAAAGGCCACGATGGACTTGAAATCCGACGCGCGCCTGCAATGGCACTTCGTGCCCGATAACAATTTCGAGCAGCACTATAAGGCTCCCCGGCGAGGCCTGACCATTCGCGACATGACGCCTCCCCAGCGCCACTTGGCCCAGGCGCTACTCGCCTCGGCGCTCAGCCAGCGGGGTTATATCAAGGCGACGTCGATCATGAGTCTCGAAGACATCTTGCGGCAACTCGAAAACGATTCGGGCGAGCGGCGCAATCCCGAAAAGTACTACTTCTCGATCTTCGGTACACCCGAGGGCAAGAATCCCTGGGCCCTGCGCGTCGAAGGGCATCACATCAGCCTGCATTTCGCGATCGCCGACGGTCGGGTTTCCGCCGCGCCGACGTTCTTCGGCACTAATCCAGCCGAAGTCCGTCAAGGCCCGCGTAAGGGTTTGCGAGTGCTGGCGCGCGAGGAGGATTTGGCGCGCGATCTATTGATGGCCCTTACTCCTGAGCAGAAAAAGACGGCGGTGGTCGATCCCAAGGCCTATCCGGATATCCTGACGACGGTAAAGCGGAGCGCCGCTCTCGAAGGACAGCCATCCGGCTTGCACGCATCGAAAATGACCGCCAAACAGCGCGAGATGCTCGCGGCCTTGCTCGCGGAGTACTGCGCCAATCTGCCCGAGGAAATGGAAGCGGACCGGCTGGCGAAGATTAAGAAGGCCGGGACCAACCTGCACTTCGCATGGGCGGGCGTCGAGGAGCGCGGCGGTCCCCACTACTATCGCGTCCAAGCGGCCGATTTTCTGGTTGAGTACGACAACACGCAGAACGGCGCCAATCACATTCACAGCGTCTGGCGGGATATGGCGAGCGACTTCGGCGAGGATGTGCTGAAAGCGCACTACGCGCAGTCGCACGGTAAGTAAAGAAACCCGCCGCCGGGCGGCAACGTACCATAGGTGTATGGCGGTCTCCCGCCGCGAACTTTTCACGACCCTTCCCGCGCTTGGCGCTCTTTCGGTGACGCGGATTTCCGCCGCCGGAAAGGGCCAGTTATTGGCGGCCAACCGGGTCCGGTTCGCCGACGGCGCGACCGAACTCGAAGTGCAGCGGCTTACCGATCCCTCTTCGGCGAGTTTTCTTCCCGCGCCTTGGATGCGCCCCTCGTCGTCGCGCGGCGGATTCCTGATCTGCGCTTCGGACCGGACGGGGACGATGCAGGCCCTACGGCTCGATCTGCGCACCGGGGAATCCCGCGTACTCACCGAGGCCGCCCAACTCGACCGGGCGTCCTTGACGTTGGCCGCCGACGAAAAATCGATTTTCTATTTCGACGGCTCCGCCCTCAAGGCCACTTCTCTCGCCAGCCTCCGGGAACGAACGGTGGCCGAGGCGGAATCGCCGTCCGCGCTCACTGTCAGCGACGACAGTTTACAGGCTGCGTTTCTGAGCGGCGGCAGATTGATGGTGGCGAACATCGCGCGCAGCGGCTCCGAGCCGATCGCCGAAGCGCCGGACGCCAATCGCGTTTTGCTGCGCCCCAAACGAGCCGCGGTTCTTTACCGCCGCGGGGACGCCTTGTGGCTCGCTTCGCTGGACAAGCAAGAGAACCGGAAGCTCAAGACGGCCCCGGTGACGGGCACCGCGCAATGGTCGCCCGACGGACGTACGGTTCTTTATCTTTCCGGGCTCGAATTGCGCGAGCACACTCCCGACAGCAATACCGACGCCCTAATTGCGAAGACCAGCCAGTTCGGCGACTTCGGCCGCAACGCCGACGGGAGCGTTTTCGTCGGAGCGAGTTCCAGCAAGGCCGGACCCTATGTCCTCTTGCTGCTGCGGATCAGCCGCCGCGAGTTGGCGCTTTGCGAGCACCGTTGCTCCGACCCCGCGCAGGTGCATCCCTCGTTCGCCCCGTCCAGCCAGCGCATCTACTTTCAGAGCGACCGCCACGGCAAAATGGCGATCTACAGCATGGTCGTGGACAAGTTAGTCGAGCGCACCGATACCTGACATAATCGGAGAATCCATGCGCAACGCGGTCTTGGCTTCTCTCGCCCTTTTCGCCTTCGTTTCCTGCAATCGCCAGCCTCCGTCCGAAGTGAAGCAGGAGAAGTCCGGGCCCATCGCCGTGACCGTCGCCAAGGTGCATTCGCGCGACATCCAGCGCGCGGTCGATAGCGTGGGCACGCTGTTTCCCTTCGACGAAGCGATTATTAGCGCCGAAATCGAAGGACGCGTCGATCAGGTCAACGTGGATTTGGGCGACTCGGTGAAAGAGGGGCAGGTGCTGGTCCACATCGGAGACGAGGAGCAGCGCTACATTTTGCAGCAGAACGAAGCGCAGTTGAAGAGCGCGCTGGAGCGTCTGGGTTTGCGTAACGAGCGCGACCGCGTAACCGATATCAACGCCACTCCGGACGTTCGCCGCGCGCAAGCGGACTTGTTCGACGCCGAGCAGCGGTTTAAGCGCACGCGCGATCTGGCGGACCAAGGGATCGGCAGCCGCCAGGATCTCGATCAAGCGCAAGCGCGCTTCCAGGCGGCGCAGGCGGCCCTCGATCAGACGATCAACCAGACCCGCAACCTGACTTCCGAGGTGGAGCGCTTCCGCGCGATCGTCGATCTACAGCGAAAGAAGCTGCGCGACACCAACGTGCGGGCGCCGTTCGCGGCTCAGGTGAAAGAGCGGCAGGTGACCGTCGGCAAGTACGTACAGGAAAATACGCCGCTTCTAACGCTCGTGAAGACGGACCCGATCCGGCTGCGTCTGGAGGTGCCAGAGCGGATGGCCCCGTGGATTAAGGTGGGGCAGATCGCGACGATTACCGTCGAAGCGTTCGCCGGCCGGTCGTTTCAAGGCAAGATTTGGCGGATTTCGCCGACGGTCGATCAGTCGAAGCGTACTTTCGTGGTGGAGGCATTGATCGCCAACGGATCGAACGAATTGAAGGCCGGCAGCTACGCTCGTGCGCGCGTACCGACCGAGAAAGTGGATCGGGCGCTTCTCGTACCGGCCCGGGCCGTCAACTATGTGCTCGGTTCGAACAAATCTTACGTAGTGGGTAGCAACAATACGATCGAGGCTCGCGAAGTTAAGGTGGGCGACCGCTTCGAGCAGGAAATCGAGATTCTCGACGGCCTCGAAGCGGGCGACGTGGTGGCTACCTCGCAACTGGCGCGGCTCGATACGGGCGTGAAGATTCGGATTTCCGAGGGCGAGAAGAAAGCGCCCGAGTCGAAGACGGCGTCGGATTAGACTCATCAGGCACTGTCTCGAGTTTCGACGACATCCTCGTGACGCAAGTGACGTCACGCTTGAAGAATGCGACGCTCAAGTAGTCGCGCGACGCCCGTAACGATTCAGCAAAATCGCGCCCGATTGCAGAAACAACGCGATCCCCATCCACACCTGCCAGTGCGAGAGCAGACCGCTTTCGATCGCGAAATCGCCCGCGAACCGAAGATCCGCGGCTAGCCGCCAAATGGCGACCGCCCAAGCGAGCAGCGACGCGGGAATCAGCAGCGCGGCAAACGCCAGGGCCACTCTTTGGTTTCGCGTACCGCGTTTGCGCACCAGCTTTCCGGTTGCGAACCGGATGCGTACCTTCATTCCCTTCGATGATAAATTAAGCACCTGATGGCAAAGATTCGGACTGCGATGATCGGCACCGGCTTCATGGGCAAGGTGCATACGGAAGCCGTTAGGCGATTGGGAAACGTGGAGGTGGCGGCCGTCGCCGGGGCGGAGGAAGAACACGCGAGAAGCTTCGCGGCGGCGCACCACATTCCGCGCTTCACCGGCGATTGGACCACGCTAGTGGGCGATAAGGAAATCGACGCGGTTCACGTTCTGACGCCGAACGTTCTGCACGGGCCGATGTCCATTGCGTTCGCCAAGGCGGGCCAGAACGTGATCTGCGAAAAGCCGCTGTGCATGTCGAGCGCGGAGGCGCAGCTGATGCTGGACGCGGCCGAGGCTTCGGGCGTCGCGCACGCCACCAATCATAATTTGCGTTGCTATCCGATGGTGCAGCATGTGCGCGCCATGATCGCCGCGGGCGAACTGGGCGACGTGCTGGCCGTGCAAGGCACCTATTCGCAGGACTGGCTGCTCTACGACACCGATTACAACTGGCGCATCGAAGCGGAATCGAACGGCCGCCTGCGCGCGATGGGCGACATCGGCAGCCACTGGATGGACCAAATCCAGCATGTCACCGGATTGAACATCACGAGCGTATGCGCCGAGTTGACGACATTCCACAAGACCCGTAAGAAGCCCAAGGGCTCGGTGGAGACGTTCACCGGTAAGACGCTAACGCCGTCGGATTACACGGAGATTCCGATCGCGACCGACGATTTCGGGACCGTGATGCTGCACCTGGGCGATCGCGCGCGAGGAGCTTTCACCGTCAGCCAGGTCGCGGCGGGGAATAAGAATCAGTTTCTATTCGAGATTTACGGGACCAAAGCCGGCGTTCGCTGGAGCCAGGAGCGCCCCGACGAACTTTGGATCGGCCACCGCAATTCGCCCAACCAGTTCATCGTCAAAGACGGGTCTTTGATGCTCGGCGGCTCGGCGAGCTACGCGGATCTACCCGGCGGCCACAGCGAAGGCTACGACGACGCGCACAAGCAGCTTTTCAAACGGTTCTACGCACGCGTCGCGGACAGGAGCGCGCCGGTCGAGTATCCGACGTTCGCCGATGGGCTGCATGGAATGAAGGTGCTCGAAGCGGTTCTCGCGAGTCACGAAAAACGCGGCTGGGTGGACGTAGCCTAGTCGCCCTCGGGGAAGAAGCTCTCATCGAGGATCTGGGCTACGGTGTAGGGACAGGCGGCGGGAAACGCGTTAGCCCGTTTGCCCGTGTCACGCACGGCTACCGCAACGGCGAGTGGATACAATCCTGGTACCTTGGTTGCCAGGAACCTCTTCAGGCTCGGCATCTGCCTCAGCGCGCTGTGGAGTTCGATGCGCTGAATCCGGATCGTAGCCTCCCAACTCGACGACCGTTCGGCGGGCTGGAACTGCCACTTCAGAAGATGCCCCACCAGAACGCCGAACCGGCTTTCTATCTCACGCCGATTGTTTTTCCCCATATCCGCGATCTCCCGCGCGATGTTCTTCAAATCGGCTTCCGCCAACTTGCCACCGCGTAGCAGACGCGCATTGGTCTGCGTCCAAACGTAGAAATCCTCGTCGTAGAGTTTCTCGGCGGCCTTCATGGCTCTAGTGTACTGTCCGCCGCCGCGCGAGCAGCCCAAAGGCCAAACCGGCCGCCACCAGCCCGAAAACGCCCGGCTCCGGCACGTCGGAAATGAAGAACGCCGGAGTGGTACCCGTCGATCCGAAACGGATCATGGTCGCGTTCGCGCCTTTCCCAAACACCTCGAAAACCGGGGGCGGAATCATTGGCGGCGGGGCGATGGGATCGCCGTCCTTGCGCTCCTCGACGGCGACGCCATGAGCGACGACGAACGGCGTCAGGTTCCACATCTGTTTGCACACCGGACCCATCTCCATGCCGCCGCCCAGACAAGTCGGCGAAAGGCCAAAGAAGGGCAGCACCGCTAGACCGGGTACCGCGCCCGCCGAATCCGGCTGATGGAAATCGATAATGAAATCCGTGCCCGGACCAAACAGCACGATTCCCAAAGGTACGCCGTTATGAAACAACGCCGCAGGACCGGCGAAACCCAGAATGTCGAACTCGTCCTGCCAGTGCCAACCGTCCATCGCCGCCAGTCCGTCACCGCCGAGATGCGGCACGCCAACCGAGAACGGTGCGACAAGCTCGCCAAACGGCGGCCCTAACGCGACCGCTCCAGGCGTAACGTAGGGATCGAGATGCACGGTATAGCCATGCAAAGGAAGCGTGTCGGCGAGCGCCAGCCCAACGCAAGCCGATAAAACCAACAACAACATCAAGATACGCGCCATGTGGCCTCCTGTGTAGGAGAATTTAGTCACACTGAATTGCGCGTGTCAAGCCTTTTGTTACAGTTTTGTCAATACGATCGACACCAGTTCATGCGCCTCGGCGATCGTGAAATCCGGCCGCGGATCGGCGAGCGTCTCCGGTTGTAAACCCCACAGCACCCCGCAGCTTTTCGACCGGGCGTTCCGCGCGGTCTCGATATCGACGCGCGAGTCGCCGATCATCAGCGTGCGTTCGCGAGACGCGTTCGCTTCGCTCATCAAATGCAGGATGCCGACCGGGTTCGGCTTCTTCTCGTCGAAGCTATTGCCGCCGTAGATTCGAAAGAAAAGCTCGGTCAACCCCAGCCCGGCGACGATGCGCTTCGAAATCATGACCGGTTTATTCGTGAGAATCGCGAGCTTCACTCCCGCGTCGGCCAACCGGTCGAGCGCCTCAAGAACGCCCGGATAGAGCGCCGTCTTGTCGAGACAATGCATGTAATAGTGGCGGATGAAATGGTCGAGCGCGTGATCCACATCGGCTTGGGGAACGGCGTCGCCCAGCGCGCGCCGGATTAGCACCGGCGCTCCGTTGCCGACGTAGCTCGCCACGGTATAGGCGGGCAGGGGATCGAAGCCCATGTGGCGGCGTGTGGCGTTGACGGCGTCCACCAGATCGTCGCGCGACTCGATCAGCGTACCGTCCAAGTCCCAGATCAGAAGGTCGAAGGCGCGCGCCATTACAATTCGGCCCAAATGCGCTTCGCTTCGGCGTAATTCCGCGCGAAGGCTTCCTTCAATTCCGGCGGAGTGAGCAGCGCGAGCAGCCGCGAGGATTCGAGAACGAATGGCGCGATCCGCGACTGGATCACCGCCTTCGGTAACGTGTCGCGCGGAAACGACATGGCCGCCATGACGATCGCGATCGAGACGAGCAACGCGCGCAGCACACCGAACACCGCGCCGCCCAGCCGGTCCAGCCAACCGGCTCCCGCCCACTTAAACAACTTCGCCAGCAGGTGCGCCAGCACGCCCCCCGCCACAATGAAAACGACCAAAACCAGCAGAAAGCCGAGCGCGTTGGCGATGGATTTTGCGGCGACGTACTCGCGCAGGAAAAATCCCGCGTCGGCATACCAGCGCGATGCGAACAGCACGCCCAAGACCGTAGCCGCAAGGCCAATACCCACCCGCGCCAATCCTTTCGCCGCGCCCATGAGGGTCGAAGCGAGAAAGATCGCCAGAAAGAGAAAATCGAGCCAGTTCAGATTTTTCACGGCAGGTCGCGGCCGGTTAGCAGGCGGTAGGCTTCGAGGTACTTGCCGAGCGTCCGCCGCACCACGTCTTCCGGTAGCGGCGGCGCGGGCGCTTGCTTGTTCCAGCGAATCGATTCGAGATAGTCGCGCACAAACTGCTTGTCGAACGACGGTTGCGGGCCGCCGGGCGCGTACCCTTCCGCCGGCCAGAACCGGGAAGAATCGGGAGTCAGAACTTCGTCGGCAAGCACAAGCCGTTCGCCCACGAATCCAAATTCGAACTTCGTGTCGGCGAGAATCACTCCGCGGCCGGCGGAGTAATCGGAAGCCTTCGCGTAGATGGCCAGCGTAAGGTCGCGAAGCCTCGCGGCCAGCGGCTCGCCGATCGCTCGGGCGGCGTCCGCAAACGATATGTTCTCGTCGTGCGCGCCGCTGTGCGCCTTCGTGGCGGGAGTGAAAATCGGCGTGGGCAACTTCGACGAATCCTGAAGACCCGGCGGCAGCGAAATGCCGCACACCGCGCCCGAGCGTTGGTAATCCTTCCATCCCGATCCCGAAAGATAGCCGCGGGCTACGCATTCGATCTCCACCATTCGCGCGCGATGCACCAGCATCGACCGGCCTTCGAGTTGGTCGCGAAACTCGTGCAGCTCGCTCGGATAGTCGTCCACCTCGGCCGTGACGACGTGATTGGGAATCAGGTCTTTCAGGAACTCGAACCAGAACAGCGAAAGCTGCGTCAGGATGCGGCCTTTGCCGGGGATCCCCGAACCGAGCACGAAATCGAACGCCGAGATGCGGTCCGTAGCGACGAGGAGCAAACGGTCTTCGCCCACCGGGTACACATCGCGCACCTTGCCGCGATATGGAGGCGGTAAACACAAAATTCGCGACTCAAGCAGCGGAGAGGGGTTTACCATCGGTACGTGAAGCGACTGATTCCGGTTTTCATTGTTGCATTCTCATTCGTTCCAGCGCTGGCTCAGTTAACGCCCGACCAGCGTGCGCTCGACTTCCAAACCATCGTCGGCTATTACGCCCGCAACTACGCGCCCGCGCCGTGGAAGGCGCAATCGCTGGGCTTCAACTTGTTCAATACGGCGCCTTGGCTGACGCGCGTTCGCGCGGCCAAGGACGACCTCGAATACCTCGGGATCGTGCTCGAGTTTGCGGGCAGTTTTCGGGACACGCATACGTCGCTGACCGTGCCCTCCACGCTCTACGTCCGTCTCGGATTCACCACCGACTTGTACGACGAAAAGGTCGTCGTCGATTCGATTAGCCGCGCTTCATTACCGGAGGCGGCGTATCCCTTCGGCGTGGGGGACGAGATCGTATCGGTAGACGGGAAAAGCGCCGCCGAGTTGCTGATCGAGTTCTCGAAATACTTGCAGATGGGCAACGAGCGGGCGACGAAACGCTTCGCGGCGGCGACCATCGCGCGCCGGTATCAGGAGTACTCGCCGCGCATCGTCGAGTTGGGTGACCGGGCGAAGGTGGAGGTTCGGCGCGCGGGGCAAACCGCCACGGAGACTTTCGACATTCCTTGGATTAAGACGGGAGTCGGCGTTCGCGGATTCGGCCCTCTACCCGGCTTCGAAACGTCGTCCACGGCGGAACCCGAGTCGCCGCGCGCTCATGCTCCGCTCGACCGCATTCGGCAGCGCGTTCTTCCCGGACATCGCCGCTACGGCGACGAGTTTCTGGCGTCGATTGGCGCGGTGCGGCCCGGCTTCGATCTTCCCGAAACGGCGACGGTCCGCTTAAACACTCCCGTCTATTCGGCCCTGTACGAGGTGGACGGTTTCAAGATCGGGTTTCTGCGCGTGCAGAACTTTAGCTTCGGCAGTTCCACGATGCGCTCGATCCGGTCGGAGATCGCCTTCTTCCAGGAGAACGCCGACGGCTTGGTGCTCGACATCACTCGTAACCCCGGTGGCAGTTGCCAGTTCGAAGAACTCGCGAAATCGGTCATCCCAGGCAAATGGCAAAGCACGGGGGATCGCTTTCGCCCCACTCTCGAATTGATCGGGTACTGGCGAAGCGAGCTGTCCTACGCCGGCGTGCTCGGTTACACCGCCGATCAGGTTGCGGCGTTGCAAGGCCAATTGACGATGCTCGAAGAGACTTACGGCAAGGGCGAACTTCTGGCTCCGGCATTTCCCGCCTGCGAGTACGCTTTTGAAAAGGAGTCGCCCGAGACGGCGTTTTCGAAGCCGGCGATCCTGCTGATCGACGAACTCAGCATTTCCGCCGCCGATTTCTTCGCCGTAACGTTCAAGGACAACAAGCGTGGACTGTTGGTCGGTAAGCGATCCAACGGAGCCGGTGGCGCGGTATTCGGCGACCGGGCGATCTCGTTCATGACCGAGTTGCAATCCTCGAACACGATCAGTCTCGGCACCCGTCCGGGAACGACAGACCGGTACTTTGAAAACATCGGCGTGGAGCCGGATATCGAACTGGAACTGATGACGCTCGACAACCTGAACACCAAGGGTAAGTCCTACGTGGACGGTTTCACGAAGGTCATCGTCGATGAGATCAAGAAGGCGAAGGAAGCGATGCCCGCGCCTTCCTCCAACTAGCCCTTGACGATTTTGTCCCAGGTAGTCTCGCGGCCCGTGTAGATCGCCTCTCGGGCCATGATCGCCATCAGCGTCGAATCGGCGCCCCAGAGCGCCGCGTTCTCGATTTCGCCTTTCCGCGCGCCTTCGATGAATTGATTGACGGCGTCCTGCGTAATATCGTAGGTCGTCTTGACTTCCTCGGGAGCCTTGCCGCGCTCCTTCCAATACGTCACGCCTTGGCGCGAAGTCCGTACCGTGCCGCGCTCGCACATGAACGTTTCGGAGACGTCCTGGAACGCCTGCGCCTGGCCGCCGACGAACTGATTCGCCGAGTAGCTGAACACCATACCGTCGGCGAACTGGAGCGAAGCGCACAGGCTGTCGTACACATCGCCCTTCTTGCGGACGGCCTGCGTTCCGTAACCGGTCGCCT
Organism: Bryobacteraceae bacterium; assembly: GCA_033763835.1. Classification (GTDB taxonomy): domain Bacteria; phylum Acidobacteriota; class Terriglobia; order Bryobacterales; family Bryobacteraceae; genus JAPKYZ01. The sequence continues at coordinate 47,616 of JANRJS010000005.1, forward strand.
TCACCGCCGTGCCCGCGAACCAATTCACGACGTCCATGTTGTGGCAGTCCTGCTCGATGATGATGTCGCCCGACATGTCGCGGTAGAAGTACCAGTTGCGAATTTTCTCTTCGCTCGCCGGATGGCCGTCCTTAATCGGTGGCGACCCGCCCAGCCACGCGGCGCGGATCATCTTGATCGCGCCGAACTCGCCGGACTTGATGCGGCGGTGCGCCTCCCGGTAGTCCTTGCCATAGCGCTGCTGGAACCCCATCGAAATGCGCTTGGTCTTGTCGGCCATCTGCGCCGCGCGCTTCACGCGCAGGCAACCCTTAGCGTCGACCGCCGCGGCCTTCTCGAGATAGATGTGCTTCTTCGCCTTTACCGCCAGCTCGAAATGCTCCGGGTGATAGACGATCGGCGTCGCGATCAGCACGGCATCTACGTCGGAGGCGATCATCTCCTCGGCTTTGCGGAACACCTTGGCGCCCGAGTACTTGGCGGTCGCGGCGGCGATCTTGTCCTCGTAGATATCGCAGATAGCGGCGACGCGCGCGAACTCGTTCTTCGCGAAAATCCCGCTCACGTACATGCCCCGGTTACCGCAACCGACCAATCCGACGGTCAAGGCGGAATTCGCTTGCGAGCCGAGCGCGACCCGCGCGGAGAGAATCGCGGAACTCGCGGTAAGGAACTGACGGCGTTCTTGCATATCGCCCGCTATTCTATCTCGCGGCTTTCGCCGGGCCGCGCGTGCGGGTCAACGGCGCGACCGCAGGCGACGGGAGAGCAACGCCAAAGCCCCCACCGCCACCATTAAGGATCCGCTTGCCGGTTCCGGGACCGAACTCAAGACGGTGGTACCTTCGCCGGAAGCGAATGTGCCGCTTGTGTTGATCGCCGTGAAGATCGCTGTGCCCGCAAGGTACAACGAACCTGTGGATCCCGCGAGCGCACCCGTACCGCCGGTCGCCGTCATCGATAGCTCGATGGCGAAGGGCGGAAAACCGATCGGCGGACCGGGCGGGCCGGCAACGTTACCCGCGCCGGTAAGCGTGCCGAAGATCGTGTCCGCCGGATTGTCCAGATCGGTCAGGACGAAGCTGCCCGTGAAGGGGAAGGGGCCGGGGAGCTCGGGATTTAGAAAGGTCTGCAAATTCAGTCCGGTGTTTGCGGATAGGGACGTCACGCCGGTGGCCGTGTAATCGATGTCGATCGAATTGCAGGTCGTGATGCCGAAAATAACGCTCTCGCCGATGGGATCTGCGCAGAAAGCGGTGAAGGTGTAAGGTAGCGTTCCAGAGACGCCAACCAGCGGCGCGGCAAACGACGGCGAAACGGTTGAAAGAGCTGCGAGCAGCAACGGACGTATCATAAGCGGTTTCCTCATTGGCATCTTATGGACAGGCGGCATCCACGAACAAGCACCGGCGGGAAAGTAAAAACCAATAAAAATCCAATCGACGCGACGGGCGCTTATTGTTTCGGTTCCTTTGCGCTGTTCCCCAAACAACGCCGGTTGACGAAGAACGGAAAGCCCGTCCCGCTTACTCCGCGAACTTTCGACTTGCTTTTGCTGCTGGCGGAGCGCGCAGGCGAACTTGTGACGCGAGAGGCGATTTGGTGCAGAGTTTGGCCTGACGTGCAAGTGGAGGACGCCAATCTGACTAACGCCATCGCGTCCATCCGTCGCGTGCTAGGCAGAAAGGCCGTGCTGACAAGGCCCAAGCACGGTTACGAGTTCACGCCGCACATTGCCAGCAGGCCCGGCGAACCTTCGGAGATCGGCGCTGTTCTGGACGAAGCCAACGCGTTACTGCGCTTGCGAAGCCCTCAAGCGCTCATGAAGGCCAGAAATCTTTATTGGCTTTGTGTTGCGAACGCGCCGGACTCGGCGGGGGCATGGGCGTGGCTGGGAAGATGCTGCCGATTTCTGGCCAAGTACGGGGTCGACGAAGCCGACGGTCTCGATCTGGCCGAGGCGGCCTTTCGCCGCGCTCTGCACTTGCAAAGCGACCTCACTTCCGCGCACGAGTTCTACTCGCTTCTTCAAGCCGACCGAGGTCGCGCGGCGGAGGCGATGGTTCGACTGATCGCACATACGCGTGAGCGCCCGTACGAGGCTAGAAGCTTCTCCGCGCTGGTTCATGTTTTGCGCTTCTGTGGCCTTCTCGTCGAATCGGTCGCCGCCTATAGACGCGCACTGGAACTCGACCGGACGCTACAAACAAGCGTTCCTCATACCTTTTTCAATCTTTGCGACTACGCGGGTGTCATCGACACATACAGCGGTGCAACACAAATTCGGGGTTACCTCGACCTAGCGGCGTGGGCCGCGCTCGGCCACGAACGGCGTGCGGCGACATTGGCCCGCGAGCGTCTCTCGACAAAATCGTTGGCGCCACTCCTCGAAACGCTGGTTGAGTCTTTGCTTGCAACCATCGAAGGCGACCGGGATAAGGTCATTGCAACCGCAGCCCGCTTGCCCGCCGCCAACGATCCGGAAACGATGCTGTACTGCGCGCGTCACTTGTCCCGCTGTGGGCTTGTCGAACGTGGGATCGAACTTCTCCGGGCCGTTGTTGCGAACGGGTATGGCTGTGGCGTGATGCTCGCCAACGACCCGTGGTTTTCTCCCCTGCGCGAACGGGAGGAATTTCGCCGGATCCGAGCGGCGGCCGGCGCGGCCGAAAACAAAGCGCGCCGGATGTTCCGGGAGGCCGGCGGAAGTTTGGTCCTTCCGGGAGTTGCCGAAATTTGACCGGTGGGTTCGCCGCGAGTCGTTAGAGCGTCGCGGCCTTTATACTGAGAGTTTTTGAAGCTCTCCATCCTGATCCCCGTCTACAACGAGCGCACGGTGGTCGAAAAGTCGCTCTCGCAAGTGCTCTCGGCGCCGCTGCCAGAGAATCTCGACCGCGAACTGGTGATCGTCGACGATCGTTCGACGGACGGCACCTGGGACATTCTCGAACGCCTCGCCGCCGGCGAAGCGCGCATCAAGCTACTGCGGCACGAGGTCAACCAAGGCAAAGGCGCGGCAATCCGCACCGCGATCCAGCACGCCACCGGCGATTTTTCCCTCGTGCAAGACGCCGACCTCGAATACGATCCCAACGAGTACCCCAAGCTGATGGCCCCGCTTCTCGCCGGTTACGCCGACGCCGTATTCGGCTCGCGTTACCTTTCGGGCGAGCAGCGGCGCGTGCTGCCGTTCTGGCACTCGATGATGAACTCCGCCCTTACCGGTCTCTCGAACGTCTTCTCGAATCTCAACCTCACCGACATGGAGACTTGCTACAAGGCGTTCCGCACAGACCTGCTCAAGAGCATTCCTATCCGGTCGAACCGCTTCGGCATCGAGCCGGAGCTGAGCATGAAGGCGGCGAAGCGGCGGTTGCGCATTTACGAAGTGCCGATCAGCTACCACGGCCGCACTTACGAAGAGGGCAAGAAAATCGGCTGGAAGGACGGCGTAAACGCACTCGGCGTAATCGTCAAGTTCTGGCTGATCGACGATCTGTATTCGCAGCCATACGGACGCGCGTTCCTCAACAACATGAGCGGAACGCCGCAGTATCTGAACTGGATCGCCGATTGGTTCCGCCCGCATCTGGGCGACCGCGTGCTGGAGCTCGGCGCGGGTATCGGCAATCTGTCGGGACTGCTCATGGGTAAGCGGCTGCTCTACGTCGCCGCCGAACGCGACCCGCTCTACTTGCACGCGCTGCGCAATCGATTCCTGCGAACCCCAAACGTCGAAGTGCGGGCCATCGATCCCGAATCTCCGGCGGAGATCCGAACGGCGGGCGAGATGTTTGAAACGCTCCTGTGCGTGAATGTTCTCGAGTATCTGGAGAACCCCGCCGTCATGCTGGATGCCCTCCACACCGCCGCCGTCCCGGGGGCGCGATTGCTCGTGTTGGTGCCGAACGGCAAATCGTTGCGCGGGACGCTCGACGAGACGCTCGGGCACCGGCGCCGGTTCGAGGCGGACGAGCTTCGCTCCTTGCTCGCAACCGCGGGATTCGATGTCGAAAGTGTCCAGAGCTTCAACCGCGCCGGCACTCCGGCCTGGTGGCTGTTCGGCAAGGTTTTGGAGCGGCGGTATATCAACAAGATCACACTGAAGATCTTCGACAAGACGGTTTGGTTGTGGCGCGAGATCGACGGTCTGCTTCCATGGCCCGGGGTGTCGTTGGTGGCCGTCGCGCGAAAACGCGGATGAGTTCCGCGCTTACGCTCGATTTCGAATCTCGCCGTCTCGCGTGGCGCAAAGTCGAGACTCGCGGCAACTTCCGCGTCGCCTGTCTCGGCGTTTGCGGAACGGATCGCGAACTCGCCGCCTTCCACTTCGGCGAGCCGCCCCCCGGCGACCGTCACTTGATCCTCGGGCATGAAGCTCTCGGACAACTCGATTCGGGCGAATGGGCCGTGCCGCTGGTGCGGACGCGTTGCTCGCCCGCCTGCCGCATGTGCGCACGCTCTCGGCCCGATCTCTGCGAAACCGGAACGTTCGCCGACCGCGGCATCGTTCGCGCGCACGGCTTCGCCAGGCCGCGGCTCGATCTTGATCGCGCGGACTTGATCTTCGTCCCCGAGTCGCTCGGCGAGCGCGCGGTGTTGGTCGAACCGATGAGCGTCGTCGAGAAGGCCCTGCGGCGCGCTCTCGAGGTCGCCCTCTCGCCGCCTCGGACGGCCCTGATCGTCGGCGCGGGTCCCATCGGCTGCCTGACGGCGTTCGCGCTGCTGCAACGCGGCCTCGACGTGACGGTGGTTTCTCTCGAAGACTCGGACAGTCCGCGCGCGAAGCTGTTGCGATCCGCCGGCGCCGCATACGGCGGAACGGGGAAGTTCGACTTGACCGTAGAAGCCGCGGGCGTTGGCCAGGCCGCCGCCACCGCGATTCACTCGCTGAAGCTCAACGGCGTCGCGCTGCTACTCGGTGCGCGCGACGCGAACGTCGAGATGCCCTTCCGCGACATGGTGCTTGGCAATCGGACGGTGCTTGGATCGGTAAACACGGACCGCGAATCTTCCGAAGCGGCGGTCGCAAACATGACCCGGCTCGACCCGGCTTGGCTCGACGCCCTGATCGAGCGCCGCGCCTTCTCGGCGCTACCTCAGTCGCTCACCGAACCCGTTGGAACCTCGGTGAAACTCGTCCACATCTTAGACTGGTAGTCGTGCCTTTCCGCTTCCGCCACGCGATTTGTAACGAGATTTTCGACAAGTGGGATTTTTCGAAAGCGTGCCGCTTCATCAAGAGTTGCGGTTACGAGGGAATCGAGATCGCACACTTCACGCTGGCGGATAGCCCGTCGCAGATTACGGCGGAGCAGCGCCGCGAGTACCGCCAAATCATCGCCGACGAGGGCCTCGAATTCGTCGGTCTGCACTGGCTGATGGTCGCGCCCAAGGGATTACACGTCACGACGCCAGACGCCGAGCTTCGCGCGAGAAGCTGGCGTCACATCGACGATCTCATCGACCTTTGTGCGGATCTCGGTCCAAAAGGTGTCATGGTCTTCGGTTCGCCCTACCAGCGCGGCGCCACCGGCGGGGCGACTCGCGAGGAAGCGACGAAGAATTACGTCGATGGTCTGGCTGGCGTGGCGAAGCACGCCGAAGAGCGCGGCGTAACGATTCTGGTCGAAGCGTTGCCCATCGCGCAGACCGACGTGATCCTCACGCTCGACGAAGCGGCGTCCATCGTCCGCCAGATCAACAGCCCCGCCGTACAAACCATGTTCGATTCGCATAACGCCGTCGACGAACGCGAGCCGCACGAGAGGCTCGTCGCGCGGCATTTCGACCTGATCCGCCACGTCCACGTGAACGAAATGGACGGCGGCCATTGCGGCACGGGCGATTACGATTTCAAGCCGGTCTTGCGCGCCCTGCGCGAGCGCGATTACCCGGGCTGGATTTCGCTCGAAGCGTTCAAGTTCGAACCGGGCGCGGAAACGATCGCGCGCGAGTCGATCGATTATCTTCGCCGCGAAATCGAAGCCCTCGGCGGCCGATAAGTTTACGGAGCAAATGAAAAAACACATCGTTACCGGAGGCGCGGGCTTTATTGGGTCCGCGGTGGTTCGAGCGCTACTCGACGAAGGCGCAACGCATGTCGAGGTCATCGACAATCTGTATTCGGGGCATCGCCGCAATTTAGAAGGGCTGAGCGGCGTGACCCTCCACGAAGTCGACATCCGCGATCAATCGGCCGTCGCCAAGATCGTCGAAGGCGCGGCTACGGTGTTTCACCTAGCCGCGATTCCGTCGGTACCGAAATCGATCGCCGATCCGGAGCCGTCGCACGACGTCAATATCAACGGCACCTGGAGCGTCCTTCGCGCCTGCGCCGCCGGTAAGGTCGGAAGGGTCGTCTACGCCGCGTCCTCGTCGGCCTACGGCGATACCGAAGTGCTGCCTAAGGTAGAAACCATGCGGCCCATGCCGCTTTCCCCCTACGCCGCGCAGAAGCTGATGGGCGAGTACTACGCGAGCGTGTTCGCATCCTGCTTCGGACTGGAGACCGTCGCACTGCGCTTCTTCAACGTCTACGGCCCGCGCCAGGATCCATCGAGTCCTTACTCCGGCGTGCTCTCGTTGTTCATGAAGCACCTGATCGCGCGAACGTCGCCGACTATTTTCGGCGACGGCGGCCAGACGCGCGACTTCACTTATGTCGAAGATGTCGCGGCCCTTTGTTTGAAGGCTTCCCGCGCGCCCGGCGTTTCGGGCCGAGTGTTCAACGCGGGCAACGGAAACCGGTATACGTTGAACGAAGTATGGGCCGCGCTTCAGAAGATTGAGGGAATCGCCTTAGGCGCGAACTACGGTCCGCCCCGCGCGGGGGACGTTCGCGATTCGCAGGCCGATACCGAATCCGCCAAGGCGGATCTCGGGCACGCCCCGCGTTTTTCGCTCGACGAAGGGTTGCGCCGCACGCTCGAGTGGTACAAAGCGGATCAGAAGCGGCAAAAGAGCTAACGCAGGAGGCGCTCCAAGCCGATTACATCAGTGAAGCGTCCGGCGCGTAAGCCGGAGCCGTTCTCACCGAGGAGTAATCCAATGAGCGTTCTGAAACCCCGCAACCGCCTGGTCAACTTCCGTCTGGGCGAAGAAGAATTCAACGGCATGAAGGCCGCCTGCGAAAAGAGCGGCGCACGAAGCCTTTCCGATTTCGCCCGCGGCGCCGTCCTGCGCGCGATGGCGGAGGCGGAGAGCGGCGTGGTCGCCGCCGGTCCTCTGGGGCGCCTGGACGGCGTCGTCACGATGCTCGAATCGCGCGTGGAGCAACTGCTCCGGCTGCTCGAAGGCGTCGAGGGAGCGTCGCGGCAGGAAACCGAAGTGCGCGTGCACGAACCGGCTCATTAAACGAATTCCATGGCGATCGAGAGAATCGACCGGGCCGGGCGCGGCCTCACGGTCCTGGAACCGCGTGCGTCCACGCCGGCTAACGACCATGCGGTGGAATCGTCCGCCGTTCCCATCTCGCACTACCTCTGGGTGCTCAAGCGCTTTCGCTGGCACATCGCCGGATTCGTGCTGCTCAGCTTAGCCGGCACGCTGATCGTCACTTCCCGCATGACGCCGATCTACGAATCGACGGCCACCGTCGACATCGACCGGCAGACGCCGCAAGGAGTGATCGGCCAGGAGGCGATGCGGTCGAACGTCAACGACGCGGACCAGTTCTTGGCGACGCAGGTCCGCCTGGTGCAGTCCGATTCGGTGCTGCGTCCTGTGGCCGTGAAGTACAACCTGCTCGCTCACGAACGCGGGCGCGACGCGGCCCGGTCGCCGTCCCCCGATACGCCCGTGCAGTTGAAGAAGCTGAAGGTCGCGCGTCCGCCGAATACCTATCTCTTATTGATTAGCTACCGCTCGCCCGACCCCAAACTCGCGGCGAACGTGGCTAACGGCATCGCGCAGTCCTACGTCGAACACACCTTTAACATCCGCTACAAGTCGAGCGCCGCGCTGTCGCAATTCATGGAACGGCAACTCGAAGAGCTGCGGGCGAAGATGGAACGAAGCTCCGGTGCGCTCGCGCAATTCGAGCGTGAGTTAAGCGTCATCTCCTCCGAAGAGAAGACGAACATCGTTTCGGCCCGGCTGCTGCAACTCAATCAGGAATACACCGTGGCGCAGGCGGACCGCGTGAAACGCGAAGCGGCGCTCAACTCCGTTCGTAACGGATCGCTCGAAGCGGCGCAAGTGTCCTCGCAGGGCGAGAGTCTGCGCAAGCTGATCGAACATTCGAACGAATGGCAGGAGAAGTTCGTGCAAGTGCGAACGCACTTCGGCGTGAATCATCCCGAGTACCGCAAGACGGCGGAAACGGTGGCCGAACTCGACCGCCAGATCGCCAAGACCCGCGCGACGATCGCCAAGCGCGTCGAGACCGAGTATCAGGAGGCCGTGGGCCGCGAGGGAATGCTCGCCAAGGCGGTCGCCGAAAGCAAGACGGAATTCGACCGGTTGAACGCCCGGAGCTTCGAGTATCAATCGCTGCGGCGCGAAGCCGAGGCGGACAAGAAGCTGTACGAAGAGTTAGTCCGCAAGATCAAGGAAGCGGGCATCAACGCGAGTTTCCAGAACTCCTCGATCCGGATCGCCGATTTGGCGCGCCCCGGCGAGCTTCCCGTGGCTCCGAACCTGAAATTGAATCTCATCGCGGCGCTGATCGCGTCGCTGTTTATCGGGATCGCGGCGGCGGTGGCCGCCGACATGCTCGACAACACGATTCGCGACCCGGAACAGGTGGCGCGTACGCTAGGCACGGAAGTGATCGGCACGCTGCCGGTGGTGAAGAACTGGCGCGGACGCCTGGGGCTGGTGGGTTCGGCGAAAGAGGCTCCCAAAGGCGCGCTCGCCGAGCTCCGCCATTCGCCCGAGCATCTCGCCTCCGGTTACGACGAATCGATCCGCACATTGCGCAACTCGATCCTGCTTTCCGATTTCGGACAGCGCGCGCGGTCCCTTCTCGTGACGAGCGCTTCGCCGGGCGAAGGCAAGTCGACGATCGCGGCGCATCTCGCGGCCTCGCACGCGGAGCAGAATCACAAAACCCTGCTCATCGACGGCGATATGCGGCGCCCCAGCGTCCACAAGCGCCTCAACCTGAAATCGGACCTCGGGCTGACCAACGTTTTGCTCGGAGAAATTCCCTGGCGCGAGGCCGTGGTGACTCCCGAGGATCAACCGAACTTGCGGGTGTTGCCCGCCGGTCCGCCGTCGCGCCGCGCGGGCGATCTGGTCGGACGCGCGCTGCATGCGTTGCTCGAAGAGGCGCTCGACGAATACGATCTGGTGATTCTCGACGCGCCGCCGCTACTGGGATTCGCGGAGCCGTTGCAGATGGCGACGGCCGTCGATGGCGTCGTCGTCGTGACCCGCGCCGGATCGACGAACCGCAAGCAAGTGGCCAGCGTCCTCGGAACGCTAAACCGCCTGCGAGCCAACGTCGTCGGCGTCGTCCTCAATCAGGTTCATAAAGGCATGAGCGACAGCTACACGTACTACGGCTATTACGGCAAGTATTACGCGCAGCGAGCCGGTTAACGGGAGCGGTATGCGAAAGCCCTTTCGCCCGACGTGGTGGAGTTCCACCGTGTGGTCCCTGGCCGGCAACGGCGCGGCGAGCCTTTCGCAATGGGCGATCGTGGTGATTGTCGCGCGGTGGCTTGGGTTCCGCGCGGGCGGCGAGTACGCATTGGCGCTCGCCGTCGTCAATCCGATCGTGACGCTCGCGAATCTGCAATTGCGCGCGATTCTTGCCAGCGACGCCGCCGGGCGCTTCGCCTTCTGGGACTACCTTTCGATGCGATTGTGGACCTCGCTCGCCGCCGCAGTCGCCGTCGTGCAATTCGGGACTTGGAATCCGCAGCTATCGGCGACGGTGCTGCTAGGCGTACTGGCCGTGAAGCTCGTCGAATCGATGAGCGACCTCTACTACGGCGCGTTTCAGCGCGCGGATCGGCTCGATTGGATCGCGCAATCGACGATCACAAAGGCCTCGCTTTCGCTGGGGTTACTGCTGCTGGTCGGCGCGCTTTGGAATTCGCTCGCCCTGGGATTGTTCGCGGCGGCGGTCGGTTCGGGGATCGTGTGGTCGTGGTTCGACTGCGCCCAGGCGTCGAAACTCAAATTGAAAGGCGCCGGACGGCTGTTGCCGGACTGGCCGCCGAACTGGCCCGCGCTCCGATCGCTGCTCGAAACGTCGTTGCCGTTGGGCGTCGTCATGATGCTCATCTCGCTCAATCAAAGCCTGCCGCGCTTCGCCATCGAAAAACACGTGGGACGCGAGGAACTCGGGCAGTTCGCCGCGATCGCCGCCATGGCCCAGGCGGTGAATCTCGCCTTGAACGCCGTCGGCCAGTCGGCCACGGCGCCGTTGTCGCGGATGGCGATGACGCGCGATTGGCCGGCCTTCCGCGCGATGTTCGGAAAACAGTTCGCCGTTGGGCTGCTGATCGTGGTTGGCTCTACGGCGGTCAGTGCGGTCTTCGGGACCGCGCTGTTGGCTCTGGTGTTCGGAAACGCCGGGCCGGACCAAAGCTGGATCCTCGTCCTGCAGATGTTCGCGGCGGGCATGACGGCGCTCGCCGGACTGTGTGGATACGCGTTGACCGCGCTCGGCGAGTTCCGGCGCCAGTTGCTGCTTTTCATCCCGGTCACCTCTTTAACCGCGGTGTTGTGCCGGTCGTTGATTCCGAACTGGGGCGTCGAAGGCGCCGCTTGGGTCATGGTCCTTAGCGCGACGGCGCACCTAGCGGCGGCGGGCGTTTTCTTGAATGCGAGCCTCGCGCGCGCGGGTAAAGGAGAGTCCTCCCCGTCGGCGCGGCCTCGGGAGGCGGCGTGAACCGGCGTATCCTCCACGTGCTTCGGCGCTTCGAGCCCGGGGGCGTCGAACTCTGGCTGCTCGATCTCCTGCGTTCGGGCGGCGTGCCCGGCTGCCGATTGGAATTTCTGACGACCCTCGACGGGCGGTACGACGGCGAGGTGCGGCAAGCGGGCGGCGTCCTGCACCGTTGGGACGGGTCGATCGCCTCGATCCGAGAGACGCTCGAAAAGCTCGGTCCCTTCGACGCCGTTCACAGCCACGTTCACCGGTTTAGCGGATTTATCCTCGACGCGGCGCGGCATGTGGGAACGCCTTTGCGCATCGCCCACAGCCATTGCCAACAGCCGGAGCGCTGGTGGTGGCGGCGTGTCTACGGGGGCGTCATGCGGCGGATTCTGGCGACGGGAGCGACGCTGCGATTAGCCGTCAGCCGCGCCGCCGCCGTCGACTTGTTCGGCACAACGGACGGCGTGACCATTGCGCCCGCCGCCCGCGATTTACGCCGCTACGCGCATCCGTCCGATCGCGGGTCGGCCCGGGCGCGGTTCGGTCTCAGTGACGATTGCATCGCCGTCGCCCACGCCGGCCGCCTCGTACCCGAGAAGAACCAGCGGCTGCTTCTCGACATCGCTTCGCGCCATCCGCGAATTCGCATTCTGCTCGCGGGCGACGGACCGTTGCGGAATTCGCTTCGCCATCCGCAAGCGATCCATCTGGGGCACGTCGAAGATCTGGCGAGCGTCTTCGCCGCCGCCGATTGCTTTGCGCTTCCGTCTCGAAGCGAGGGCCTGGGGCTTTCGCTGGTCGAGGCCCAAGCGGCGGGATTGCCGTGCGTTGTGTCCGACCGCGTACCGGAAGAGGCCATTGTCGAGCGCGGTCGCGTGGAGCGCGTCGGTCTCGGCTCGCCCGCCGCCCACTGGACGGCAGCCCTCTTGCGGGCCTGTGAGAGGGGTTTCGATTCCGGCGCTTGGCGGCGGTTGCTGCTTTCCCCTTTTCACATTGAGCGTTCCCGCGAACTGTTGGAGGCCGTCTATGACGGACGCTAGCGCGGTTGCCGCGGCGGCGCGGCGCGACTATCTGGCCGTGGCGCCGCCGCCGTCTTTGCTGCTTTGGGAAACTCCGTTCTGGTTGGCGCTCCTTTACATCGCCCTTCTGCCCGGCAGCCTCTCCCCGTGGTGGGAATGGTTCGATCTGCCGGTGCGCAGCGCGGAGGGGGCCGTAGTTCTCAGCGCGGCGTTCTATGCGATTCCCGCCATTCTCGACCGCCGCCACGGATTTGGATTTCGAGCGTCGGCGGCTCTCCTGGTTCCGATGCTCGTCGCGCTGGCCTACGCGTTCGGCTCCACGTTCTGGGTCGAACTGGACGCCGACGACTTGCGCGCCATGCGCTTGACGCTGATCTACGCCTCCGCCGCGCCGCTGCTCGCTTGGGGTGTCGTGGGCGGCTACAGCCGCGAGGATCTGTATCACTTTGTGTGGAGACTGTCGGCGTTCCTCGCGCTGGTGAGCGTCGTTTACGCGGCGGAATCGATTCTTTCGCTGGGCTTACGCAGCGAACTCGGGCAGAACACGTTGCTCGACTTCGGAATCGAGCGCGTGCGCGGGCCTCTGTTCGGATCCTCCACCGGCTACCTGGTGCTCTTGCCCGCGCTCGCCTTTGCGATCCAGCACGTCATCGACGTGAAGTCGCGGCGCGCGGCCGGGCTCGGCATGGTGCTGGCGCTGCTGGTGACCATGCTCGGGCTGGGCTCCCGGGCGGCGCTGGTGCTGCTGTCGATCTATCTCGTCCTGCTCAGCTTTCTGATCAAGAGCGCGCGGAAGCGTCTCCTGGCGGTTCTGCTCACCGTGGTGTTCACCGCCGCCGCCGCGGGTTTGGTCTTCTCGCAGGCCAACACGGACCGGTTGCAGAACTTCGAAGACGACAGCCGCCGGGCTACGCACGTCACGGCGGCGCGCGCTGTGGAGGAGCAACCCCTCTCGACCACCTTGCGCGGCGCGGGCTACGGCGCGATCTGGAACTGGTATCTCACCGACAGCCGCAACGGAGAGCGCCTCGCGACCGGCGACAACATCATCCGCACCCCGTTCGGGCCAAGCCTCTATCATTCGCATTCCACGTTTCTCGAAATGGCGATGGAGTTGGGCGCCGTCGGCGCGGTGGCGTTCGCGACGATGAGTTTCGGATTCCTGTCGCTGGTGGCGCGGTGCTGGCGGCGCGGCGTCTTGCAAGCGTTCTCGTGCGGATTGGCGGCCACCGGGCTCGGCCTGCTCTTCGACCTGTTCCTCTTCAAGAACACCACCGTCAACCTGATCTGGTGGCTCTACGCGATCGCCATGAGCATGCTGGCGCGTTACGAACCGGAGGACACTTGCGGCTCGTAATCGTCGTGGACCAGCGTTACTTGCGCGCGCCGGACGGGTCGGTTTGGACGCGCATGCCCCCGGACTATCGATTCTTCGCCCAGCACCTTGAAGTGTTCGAAGAAGTGCGGGTGGTGGCGCGGGTGGCCGACGCGGAATGTACCGGGAGGGCGTTACGCGCCGACGGTCCCGGTGTGCGGTTCGCGGCGGTGCCTTGCTATGCCGGGCCCGCGCAATTCCTTCGGTCCGCGGCTCATGTCGCGGGAGCGATCGCCGGGGCGGTGCGCGGCGGCGACGCGCTCTTACTGCGCGCTCCCTCGCACCTCGCGAATTTAGTCGCCGCTCTTCATTCCCGGACGCGCTTCTCGGTCGAGGTGTTGGGCGATCCCTGGGACCTTTACGCTCCGGGCGCGGTGCGCACGGCTTTGCGGCCCGCCTACCGGCGCTATTTCTCCGCCATGCTGCGCGCCCAATGCGCCAGGGCCCGGCACTCGGCGTTCGTCTCGAAGGCGCTCCGCAAGCGCTATCCGTCGAACGATGCTTGGACGCTTCTCGATCTCGAACTGGAAGCGGCGGCATTTGGCGCGCCGCGCGATCTTCGCCCCCACGGTCCTTTCTCGATCGTCGCCGTCGGTGGCTACGACCACCCGGTCAAAGGGCACGATGTCCTGATTCGCTCGATGGCCCGGTTAGGCGAGGGCTATTCGCTTACCATCGTGGGCGGCGGGCGGTTGCGCGGCGAACTGGATTCCTTGGCCCGGCGGCTGGGCGTCGCCGTCCACTGGGCGGGCGAACTGCCCGGAGCCGAGAGCGTGCGCCGCATCCTCGCCTCCGCCGATCTCTTTGCGCTCGCCTCCCGGAGCGAAGGGAAACCGCGCGCGTTAATCGAAGCGATGGCGCTCGGAGTTCCCGCCGTCGCCACCCGCGTCGGCGGGATTCCCGAACTACTATCCGATTCCCAACTGGTCCCCCCCGACGATCCGGAAGCGATCGCGGCGGCCATCCGCGCGACCTTCGAGAATCGCGCGCGATACGCGGAGTTATCCGAACTCGGAATCGACCGCGCGCGGGAATTCGAAGCCGCGCCGCAACGGGCGCGCCGCCGCGCTTTCTTGGAGGCCGTGGCGCATGCCTGAAGCGCGATCGTTTTATGAAGCTGCGAGCGGCTACCACGCCACCCAACTCGCGGTCTCGGAGCGGGCCTTCGAACGGATGGCCCGCGAGCGTGCGCGCAAGTTACAGCCGCTAATCCCTGCAACCGCGCGCGTGATCGAATACGGTGTGGGCACTGGATTGAACCTCGCGGCGGTCGAATGCGGCGTTCGCGTGGGTTACGATGTGGCGGATCATTTGCGGGCGGAGGTCGAGCGGCGCGGCATCGAGTTCGCTTCCGATATGGCGGCCCTCGGCGGCGGCTCGTTCGATGTCGCGCTCTCGCATCATTCGCTCGAACACACACCCGAACCCGGGGCGGCGCTCGACGAGATTCGCCGCACCCTCGTACCGGGCGGCCGTCTGCTGCTCTTCGTGCCCTACGAGAAGGAAGGGCGTTATCGCGAGTTCCGGCGCGACGAACCGAACCATCACCTCTATTCCTGGAATCCGCAGACGCTCGCGAATCTCGTCGAGACGCGGGGCTTCGTCGTCGAAAGCGCCGGCTGCGCGCCAACCGGGTACGAGCGGTTCGCCGGCGAATGGATCGCCCGCCTCGGTCTGGGCGATCGCGCTTTCCGCACGGCTCTCGCCCTACTGCGCGCGATTCGCTTGCCCGAAGAAGTCCGCTTGATCGCGCGGAACTCAGTATGAACCGTATCTTGCGAGTACTGACCCGGATGGGCGCGGGCGGTCCGCCGTTGCACGTCGTCGGCGTGACGCGCGCACTTCGCGAGAAAGGCTACGAAACGACGCTCGCCGTGGGACGCACCGGCGCGGCGGACGGCGACATGGAGTACCTCTTCGATAGCGATCCCGTCCGTCGCATTGAGGTCCGCCGCATCGACGATCTCACCCCGGATATCGCGCCGCTCGCGGACCTGCGGGCCATCCGTACACTCACCCGTCTCATCCGCGAGTTTCGCCCCGACATCGTGCATACCCATACCGCGAAGGCCGGACTGGTGGGCCGCATCGCCGCTCGCCTCGCGCACGTCCCCGCCGTCGTCCACACCTTCCACGGCCACGTGATGACCGGCTATTTCTCTCCCGCGATGAGCCTCGCGATGCGCCGCATGGAGGGCGCGCTCGCCCGATGGTCCGACGCGATCGTCGCGCTGTCGCCGTCGCAGGCGCGGGAGATCGCGGC
>JANRJS010000007.1:0-140000 GCA_033763835.1 Bryobacteraceae bacterium
CGGGCAACAAAAAGCTGTTCCAGCGGACGCTCGACGCCATCAGCCGCGACTCCGGCTGGGTCGAGACCGGATCGATCTTCGTGGTGCCGTAATGGATTGAGGTGCGTTGCTAGACCCATCGCGCCGCTAACCAACACAGCAGGCCGCCCACGACCGTCATCGACTTCTTAAGCATCGACGAGCCGGGGGCAGATGTAAAGGTAAGGGATAAAATCCTTTTTCTTTTGGACAAAGCGCGGACCCATAAGACGTTCGCCAGTCAATACCAGCGCACGTTGGGGTAACGCTCCCGCAGCCAATTGATGAACTTGTCCGGGACCGGCATCGTGGACAGCCGACTCTGGCGGACGAGCGCGAAATCCTCGAACAACCCCGACGCTTTCACCTCTTTCAAGCCGGTGGGCGGGTCGAGGTGACAAATGTATTCCAGATCGACGAAGGCCGATTTTGGGTCCTTGGGGTCGTCCTGGGCGGGGGTGAGCACCTTGGCGAGGCCGACCACCGCCGAGACACCGCCCGAATGGTAGATCAATACACGGTCGCCCGGCTGCATATCGCGGATCGCGCGGACGGCCTGGGGATTGCGGACGCCGGTCCACGCCGTTCGTCCCTCCCGCTTCAGATCGTCGATCGAATAGACCTCGGGCTCGGACTTCGCCAAAAAATAACGCATGAACAACCGCCTCCAACTCTATGAATCCGGGGAGAAACCGCCGATAAGCGGATCGTCGGCCGGATGACGTGTAGTATACTTCCCTTACAGGAAGGACTGCGCCATCGCCTGGAAATTCGCCGGCCGGTTCGCGAATCCGATATCCCGAAATTTGATATCCCAATGACCCGCGTTTTCCTCATTTCCCTCTGGATGCTGGCCGTTACGGCGATTTTCGGGCAGGATCCCGCGAAACCAACCGAGCCTAAACCGGCCGAACAAGCTAAGCCCGCCACCGACGAACGTCCGGGCGAGGTGAAGGCCGATACTCCGGTGGCCGCCGCCGTCGATCCGAAGAGTTATGTCATTGGCCCGGAAGACATTGTCCAAATCCGGGTGTGGCGGGAAAACGAGCTTTCGGGTCTCTACGCCGTACGCCCCGACGGCAAAATCAGCATGCCCTTGGCGGGCGAAATCGAGGCGGCGGGCGCTACGCCGGAGATTCTTAAAGAACGAATCTTGACAGCTTTGCTTCAGTTTATGAACAAGCCGGAAGTGATGGTGGAAATCCGGCAGGTGAACAGCAAGCGTTACTTCATCACCGGGGAAGTGGGCCGTCCCGGCGCGTATTCGCTGGTAACCCCCGTCACTGTGCTGGAGGCGTTGAGCAACGCGGGCGGTTTGCGGGAGTTCGCCAACGGCAAGAAAATCGTGGTGATGCGCGGCGGGGACCGGCTGAAGTTTAACTACCGCGAAGTCATCAAAGGGAAGAATATGGACCAGAATGTGACGCTGAAGCCGGGCGATCACATTATCGTTCCTTAACGGTTCCGCGCGGCAGTCCGGTGGTCCAGGTTTGCGCGTAACGGAATAGTACGGAGCGATCCGCCAGCCTAGTCCGCGACGATGCGGAAATGGATTTTCTCGAACACCGGCGGGTCGAAGTCGAAGAGAAACGTTGGACCGTTCTAGAGCACGACGGAGGAGAAACCGATGCAACCCGCAGTACAAGATCCGATGAATGTCCCGCGCCGGGCGCTGGATGTCGAAGACTACATCGACATCTTGCGGCGACACCGGGGCTGGATTCTGGGGCCGATGCTGGCCTGCATCGTGATCGGCGTCGTGGCGGCGTTCTTATGGCCGAACACCTACGTGTCGACGGCGACGGTCCGCGTCATCCCGCCACAGGTGCCGGAGCGGTTCGTTTCGCCAAACGTGAATCAGGAGGTCAGCCAGCGGATTAACTCGATGTACCAGTCGATTACGAGCGTGCAGTCGTTGACGAACATCATCAACGTCTACCAGCTTTATCCGCGAGACAGGAAGCGGCTGCCCATGCAGGATGTAGTGGAGCAGATGCGGAAAGACATCTCGATTCAGTTCCTTGGCCAGGGGCAAGGCCAACAGCGGCAGTTGCAGGCCTTTTCGATTTC
Source organism: Bryobacteraceae bacterium (assembly GCA_033763835.1). Lineage (GTDB taxonomy): Bacteria > Acidobacteriota > Terriglobia > Bryobacterales > Bryobacteraceae > JAPKYZ01. The sequence continues at coordinate 2,089 of JANRJS010000007.1, forward strand.
CTACGCGTACGAGAACCGGCTGGTAGCGCAAAAAGTCGTACAGGAACTGGTCTCGCGGTTTATCGACGAGAACATCCGCACGCGCGCCAATCAGTCGGTTATGACGACGGACTTTCTGCGCGACCAGTACGAACAGCGGAAGCGCGATCTGGAAGCCATCGAGCAGAAGCTCACCAAGTTCCGGCAAGAGAACCAGGGCCGGATGCCCGAGGAGCGGATGAACAATCTGCAGGCGATCAACATGATCGAGAACCGGTTGGCGAATCTGAACTCGACGATCAGCCGCGCGAACCAGGACAAGTTATTGCTCGAGTCGAGATTGGCTTCGTTGCGGGATCAGTTGAAACTCGCCTCGATTCCCGAGTCGGCGCAAAAGATGGAAACGGCGAAGAACGACCGGCTGGCGCTGATCGAGCGGGACATCATGACGGCGGAAACGCGTCTGGAAGCTTTGAAACAAAGCTATAAGGACACGCATCCCGACGTCCGGACGCTGACGCAAAACATCGGCGTCCTCAAACGTACCCGCGACCGGATGATCGCCGAAGAGGCTACGCAAAAAATGCAGTCGGAGCGCGCGTCCATGTCCGAGACGAAAGGCGCGGCGCCGGTTGCATTACCGCGGGAGGCGCGCGGGATGGAGACGGAGATCGCCACCATCACCGGCCAGATTGAAGCGCGCAACCTCGAGATCGACAACGCGCGGAAGGAAATCGAATCGGCCGACCGCAGTATGCGGCAGTATCAGGCGCGCCTCGAAGCGACTCCCACGGGGACGGGCCAGTACGAGGAGTTGCTGCGGGAACGGACGCTCGCGCAAACGCGGTACGAGGAAATGCAGTCCAAGATGAGCCAATCGCAGGCGGCCACGGAATTGGAGAACCGCAAGCAGGGCGAAACGCTCGAACTGCTGGACGCGGCCAGTTTGCCGATGTCTCCGACGCAACCCAAGCGGCCGTTGATTATCGGCGGCGCGGCGGGAGCGGGGTTGGCTTTAGGTTTGTTTCTGGCGGCGGCCCGGGAATTGAAGGATACGACGCTAAAGAATCTGAAGGACGTTCGGGCTTACACGCAATTGATGATTTTGGGCAGCGTACCGCTGCTGGAGCACGACTTAGTCGTCCGGCGGCGGCGGCGGCTGGGCGTGCTGGCTTGGACGACGGCCTGTTTAGCGGGCGCGGCGATTATGGCGGGCTCCGTGTTCTTCTACTACGTCAACAACACCTAATGCCGACCCGCACGAGAGGAATCCGCTCATGAGCCGAGTACACGACGCGCTGCGCAAAGCCGAACAGATGGCCGCCCAAAACGCGGCGAGAACCGCGCCTTCGCCCGAAGCGGAGGAAACCGTAGAAGAAGCGGTGTCCCGGTTTACGCCTTCGACGGCGGCAGCGGTGGCGGAACCCGAGCCGGAAACGGCGGCCGTCGCCGTCGAACCGGAGCCGCGGGTGTCAACCCTTCCCCCGCTGTTCGAGCCTCCCGCTCCGCCGAAGATCGCGTCTCCGGCGATTCGCACATCGACGGTCGCGATTCTCGAAAACGGCACGATCGATATCGAGGGATTGATCGGGCGAATCGAGGAAGTGGCGTTTACGCCCTCACCCGACGCGCATCTGATCGACGCATCGCGTCCTCACGAAGCGCCGACGGAAGAGTTCCGCACGCTGCGCACGAGGTTGAATCATTTGCAAAGCTTGCAGCCGATTCACTCGGTGGTGGTGACGAGCCCGTCGCCCGCCGAAGGAAAGTCGATGGCGGCGGTGAATCTCGCGTTGGCCGAGGCGCATTTGGAAGGCAATCTTACGCTACTGGCCGACTTCGATTTCCGGCGGCCCGTGGTGCATCAACTGTTTCAGATTTCGCGTTCGCCGGGCATTACGGATTTTCTGCTGGGCAAAGCGCCGATCGAGGATTGCATCAAGAAAATCGCGGGTACGAACCTCTACGTCATGCCCGCGGGCGAAGCCGTGATCAATCCGCTCGAGTTGCTCAATCTCGCCCGAGTGAGAGAACTCGTGTCGGTAATGCCGAAAGTGTTCAACTGGGTGATCCTGGACTCGCCGCCGCTCTTGTTTGCGGCGGACGCATCGCTGTTGGGCACCATGTGCGACGGCACGATTCTGGTGGTGCGGATCGGGCGGACGACGATCGATTCGGTAACCCGCGCGGTGAATTCACTGTGCGAGAACAACGTACTGGGAATCGTCGTCAACGGCGCGCGGCGCGGCGAGTTGTACTCGAAGTACACCTATTACCACAGCTACTACTACAGCAAGCCCGACTAACGCGAGGACTTAGCGGCGGCAACTTCCACTACCGCCTCATACAGGAACCGCACGAAGTTGTGGAGCGACCGCTCGGCGATCTTCTCGTCGTCGCCGTGTGCGCCGCCGCCCGATTCCGCGTCTTTCTCGTCGATCAGCGGACCGACGCCGTAGCTCGGCACACCCTTCATGCGCGCGAGCGACATATCCGTCGCGCCGGTGAGCATGGTGGGCAGCACCGCCGCGCCGGGATAGCGTTTCTTTGCCGTTCGCTCCAGAACACGGAACATTTCGGAATCGAGCGGCGACGCCGGGGGCGCCGGACGTCCCGCCGCTTGTTGCCGGATCTCGATGGCCTCGTCGCCGATCACGCCCTTGACCATTTCGAGAAACTTCGGCATGTCCTCGTCCGGTAGCGCGCGTACATCGAGATCGGCCTCGGCGTCCGAAGGGATCACGTTGACGCGGAATCCGCCCTTGATCACGGTGGGCGAGATCGAAGTCCGGAGCATCGAGTTGTGACGGAGTTCGTTTTTCGCGAGATATGCCTCGACCGCCGCGCGCTTCGATTCGTCGAAGAGGCCGTTGTAACGCTCGCGCCCTTCGGGCGAGGAGATTCCGGCCAGTCGCTCGAAATAAGTGCGGGTGATGTCGTTCAACTTCATCGGCGGATTCCAGGCGGCGACCTTGCCGACCGCCGTGGCCAGATGCGCGATCGCGTTATCGGGGCGCGGAACGCTGCCATGTCCAGCGACGCCTTTCGCCACGAGTTTGATGCGGCGTGGAACCTTCTCGGCGGCGGCGAACGTCACGGTGAACGGTTGGCCGTTACGCAGCGTACCCCCACCGCCTTCGGCGAGTACAAATTCCGGCGCGATCTCGTCCCAGTGCTTGGCGACGACGTGCTGCATGCCCGCCAATGCCCCGCCCTCTTCGCCCGACTCGGCGAGGAAGATCACGTCCCGGTCGAGCTTGACGTTCGCGCGCTTCAAGAGCAGCATCGTCATGAGGCAAGCGACGACATTATCCTTGTCGTCGAGCGTGCCGCGCCCGAATACGTAGCCGTTCTTGCGGTCGCCCGAGAACGGTTCGAAGGTCCATTTCTCGCGCTGCACGCCGACCACGTCGGTATGCCCCATGATGAGAATCGGCCTCTTCGCGCCCGATCCGCGAATGCGTGCGAGCAAGTTCGCGCGGTCCGGCTCGGCGATCAGCATCTTGGTTTCGATGCCCGCTTGATCGAGGACTTTCTTCAGATACTCGGCGGCGACGGTCTCATTCCCGGGAGGGTTGGACGTGTCGAACCGGATGAGTTTGACGAAGTGTTCGAGGGTGTCGGATTCGACGGCGGTCCAGTCCTGGGCGAACGCGGGAATCGCGAGAAGCAAAAATGCCGTATAGCGATATGGCATGTGTCACGGTAGCATGTGGACATGCCGGCCGCAACGCAAAAGAAAACTCGCAAGCCGATCGCCGCGTCCACCAAGCCCGAGAAACCCAAAATGCGCAAGATCACGGTGATCGTTCCCGCCGATCTTCTCGACCGGGCCATGGAGGCCAGCGGTGAAGGGATTACTCCAACCGTCGCCGAAGGACTGGAGAAAGTGGCGGTTTCGCTAGCGTACAAGGATCTTTTGGCGATGCGAGGCAAAATCAAGATCAGGCCTTTGCCCTGGTTGCGGGACGATCGATGATCGGGGTCGATACCAACGTTTGGATTGCCTACTTCGCGGGGGACGAGAGTGATGACATACACCTGCTGTCGATCGCCTTGCGTTTCGGTCAAGCGCTCATGCCGCCACCCGTCACGGCGGAGTTGTTGAGCCAGGCCGACTTTGCTCTAGAAGATCGCGGTCGAATCCTGCGCGCCCCGAAGGCGAGGTTAATGCCCGGCTTCTGGGAACGCGCGGGCGAAACTCGTGCGGCGCTCATCCGGCTTGGCCACCGGCCGAGACTCGCCGACACGCTCATCGCGCAGGTGTGCATCGATCACGACATCCCGCTGCTTACCCGCGACCGCGGATTCACGCCCTTCGCGAAGCACTCCGGCTTGCACTTGGCGAAGTAACCGGCGGGCGCGCTACAATTCATCGGGGCTGTGGGGGCACTGGAGAAACAATCATGAGTCACAAACCGGGATCGTTCAACTGGATCGAACTGGGCACAAGCGACCGGAGCGCGGCGAAGGCGTTCTACTCCGCCCTGTTCGGCTGGGAAGCGGTGGATAAGCCGATGGAGCCGGGCGGCCACTACATCGAGTTCCGATTGGGCAGCGAGAATGTGGGCGGCGGCTACGAACTTGGCGAACAGCAACCGGGGGTTCCTCCGCACTGGATGCTCTATATCGACGTCGCCGACGCAGACGCGGCGGTCGCCAAAGCGAAAGAACTGGGCGCGGCCATTCAGGTTGGGCCTTTCGACGTTAGCGATCTCGGGCGCATGGCCGTCCTGCACGACCCCACCGGCGCGCACATCAGTCTGTGGCAGGAAAAGACCCACCACGGCATCGCCGCGACGGGCCCCGGTACTCTGTGCTGGGCCGAGTTGCAGACTCCCGATCCGGAGAAAGGCGCGAAGTTCTACGCCGACTGGCTCGGGTGGAGCTACGAGCCGGGACCCGACGGCTATCGTCACATCTCGAATGGCGGCGGCAAGGAAAATGCGATCGGTGGAATCCCCGAAAAAATGGAAGCTCCTCCCGGCACTCCGGCGCACTGGCTAATCTACATCGCCGTGGAGGACTGCATGGCGAGCGCCGCCAAGGCGATCTCGCTGGGAGCGAAGGCGATGATGCCTGCGACTCCGATCCCGAACGTGGGTACCATCGCGGTAATGACCGATCCGCAAGGCGCGGTCTTCGCCATGTACCAACCTCCGGCGAATTAGCCGCCCGCGCGGTACGCCATATCGAGAATCTCCATCACATGGTAGGCGCGCTGCCCATGGCCGAAGCGCCGCGCGCCCGCCTGGATCTGGAGGAGACAGCCGGGATTGGCGGTGGCGACAGCCTCCGCTCCGGTGGCGTTCACGTTCCTCATCTTCGACTCGAGAATCTGCATCGACATCTCGTTTTGGACGACATTGTAGATGCCCGCACTCCCGCAGCAGACGTCGCTCGCCATCATTTCGACTAACTGCAAGCCCGGGACGGCCTTTAGCAATTGTCTCGGCGCGGACCGGACCTTCTGGCCGTGCGCCAAGTGGCAGGAGTCCTGGTAGGTCACCTTCATCTTGACTTCGCCCATGCGCCGGTTGAGTTCGATAGAGGCTAGAAATTCGTTCACGTCGCGCATCGATTGCACCCACTCGTGCGCGCGCGCCGAATACACGGGATCGTGTTCCAGCAGTTCGCCGTATTCCTTGAGCGTCGAGCCGCATCCGCCGGCATTGGTGAGAATTGCGTCGAAGCCTCCGCCCAAGACCGCGTCGATGTTGACGCGCGCCAGCTTGCGCGCTTCGTCGCGAAATCCGGCGTGGGCGTGCAGCGCACCACAACAATTCTGATCGGCGGGAATGTGCACTTCGCAACCGTTCTTCTGTAGCACGCGAACGGTGGCTTCGTTCAACCGGGCGAAAAACACGTTGGCCATACACCCGGCCATAAACGCGACTTTGTATCTCCGCTCGCCTTCCGCCGGAAACACTTTGCCGACCGATCCGTAGAAGGTCGGCATTTCGGCGTCCGGCGCGATGGCTTCGGCGCGGCCCAGCGGCCCCATGAGCTTCAGAATTCCGGACGCACGCACTAGGCGTTGCAGACCGGAGACTCGATAAATCCACAGCGGGAACCCAAGAGTTTGCAGCAGGAACGGCGAACTAAGCAGCTTCGTAAAGACGAACCACTCGACCGCCCGTTGCCAACCGGGCTTCGGCACACGAGCCTGAATCTCCGTGCGCGCCGCTTCGATTAGGCGGCCATAGGGCACGCCCGAGGGACAAGCGGTTTCGCAGCCCCGGCACCCCAGGCAAAGGCCCAAGTGTTCGAGATACTCCGGAGAATCGACGGGCGCCGCGCCGGTGGCCACTTGCACCATCTGGTAAATGCGGCCGCGCGGCGAATCCATTTCGATCCCCAGTTCGCGGTATGTCGGACACGAGTTCAAGCACAGCCCGCAATGGACGCACTTGTCGAGATCCTTCTGCGCCGGAGCGTCGTCATGCCGGCCGGCCAATACCGGGCGCGCGTACTCAGAGGCGGCCATAGAGCGCTCCTCGATTCAGCAGTCCTTGCGGGTCGAACATATCTTTAATGCGCCGCATCACGGCGAACTCGGGGCCGGGATCGGGCCATACGGAAGGCTCCGGCCCCTTTCCGAACAAGTAAGTGACGCCACTGCCTGCGCGGGCGAGCGCGGGGCCGTTCCAGTTCCGTAGCGTGTCGCCCAATTCCATTAGTAAGTGGCGGCGCTCGATCGCCCATTCCATGCCGAGATGTCGCGGTGCCAACTCGCGAATCGAATTCCACACGTTCGGATCGGCGATCGAGAACTCCGGCAGTTCGCGCGAATACCGGGCGAGTACGGCGGGACTGCCGCCTACGTCAAGCAGCAAGCACCAGCCGTCGAGTCCGCAGGCGCGCGCCACCGGCGGGCTCAACACATCGATCGCTGCCGGTTGCAAGGGGCTGCGCAACACGGCATCCCGTTTCGCGAGTACGGCTTCGAGCGAATCGCTTTGAAACAGGAACGTGCGCGACTCGGGCGGCTTGGGGATGAGTTTGAAATTCACGCTCGCAATGGCGGCCAGCGTGCCGCGGCTGCCGATTAGGAGCTTGCCCATGTCGAGCCCGGCGACGTTCTTCACCACCATCCCGCCGGTGCTCGCAATCTTCCCGTCGAGCATGGCGAACGACATGCCGATGACGAGATCGCGCGCCGTGCCGTACAAGCGCCGGCGGGGTCCGGATCGATTTGCGGCGATCACGCCGCCCACCGTCGCCGAATCGGCTAGCGGCGGATCGAGCGGCACCATCATGCGGTGTTCGTCTAGCAAACGGGTCAGTTCGGCGTAAGGCATCCCGGCTTCCACCGAGACCGTGAGGTCTTTCGGTTCGAAGATCAACACCCGTTTCAAAGCGCGAGTGGAGACGACACAGTCCCCTCGGGGAATCGTTTTCGTGAAATTGCCGCCGAGGGAAATCGACTGTCCTCTTGCGGCTGCGCTAGCGAGAGCGTCCGCGAGTTCCGCGGGCGTTGAGGGCGTTAACACGATCCTCTAGTTTACTTGCGCGGAGCCTACTTGCGCGAGGTCGAAAAAGAACAATCGGCTCGGGCCATCCTCGGGCAACAGATATAGCGAGCGCCCTCGCACGGCCATGCCTTCTTGCGTGTAGAGAACGCCACGGTCCGTGCGTCCGACGGTGGTGCGGAACTTTAGCGCGAGCGTCGCGGGATCGAGCCAATCGATAGCGGAGATGCCGGAGGCGACAAGGACACCGTCTAAGAGCTTCATGTCCTGGTAGCGCGTGGGGTGCGGATTGTCCCGCTTGGTTCCCGCGCGAAGATCGTAGATTTGGCGCGCGTCCCAGTTGGCGCCGATCAAGCGCTCGCGGTCCGCAGCCACCGCACCGATGTGGTCGGCGACGGGAATCTCTTCGACGACTTGCCACGCCGCGAGATCGACGCGAACGACCGTTGCCGAACTGTTACGCCGGTACTCGGCCATTGGCGCCCAGATCGAGTCTCCCAAGAGCGCGATACCGCCGGGATGGTATTGTTCGCCGCGCGTCAGATCGAGCGAGCGGACGTGCCGCCCGCTCTCGAGTTCGAACTCATGCAGCAAGCCCCGCTTTTCACGGCGTTTGACCTCGCTCACCCACAAGCGCCGCCCGTCGGTGTCGATCCCCTGGACATGATCGAGTTCCGCCTTGAGTTCAACCACTTTCCACGGCGCGGGCAGCGCTTGAGCGATCAGCAGCGGAACGAGGAGCACACTCCCAGTTTAGAAGCGCAACCGGATCCGCAACTCGACTTGACGCGGGTCGAGCGTCCCCAAGCCGTAAGTGCCGAAGCTCTCGTTCTGGATCATGCCCGGAACGACGCCACGCGAGGGGTTGGCCGCTGTGAATACGTTCCCCGAACCGGCGTTTATGGTTCCGGTAAACTGCGCGCGATTCCAAAGGTTCGTCGCTTCCGCCGAGAGGGTTAGCCGGACGCGTTCGACGATCGCAAAATCTTTCTGAACGCTCAGGTTGTGATTGAAGTACGGAACGCCGCGAATATTGCCGTCGCGCAAGGCGGACGTACCGAACCAGTAAATATCGGGCACGATGTTTCCGTTCGGCAGGGTCACGACGCGGCCCCGGAATGCGTCGGGATTGTACTTCAGATAGTTAAACCGGCCCACGGTAATCTGGCGGCCGCTGGGCAACGTCACCGTGCGATCGGCGATGTTCGGCGAGTCGTACCATTTCTGCAAATTCGCCGGAACTTCGACATCCACGCCGCTGACGCGGTCGCAAAGGCCGTTGAGCGAATTGCAACCGCCGAAACCTTGTTGCGGCTGGCCGGACTGTAGGAACAACACGTTGCCGAATTGCCAGCCGCCGGCTAGAGCGTTCCCGAACTTGCCCAAGTCCCAGCGGCGTCCTTTGCCGAAGGGGACCTGGTACACCAGCGTCGTCACCAGGCGATGCGGGATGTCGTTCGTCGAGATGGCGTAGGAGTTGCGGTAGTTCCGGCGGTCGATATTGCCCGCATTGAACCCACCGTTCTCGGCGAAGTTATTGTTCTGCAATTCGGGGTTCGACATATCGAGCGACTTCGACCAGGTGTAGTGAACATTGAACAACAGGCCGCTCGAATAGCTTTTCTGCAGGCTCACCATCAGCGAGTTATAGCTGGAGAAGCCGACGAACGTACCCACTAAATTGCCTGTAAAGAGCGGGTACGGCAACAAGGACTCCCGCAGCGGAATGTTGGGATTGCGCAAGTTACCGTTGTAGAGAATCGTCCCGTTCGGATTGAACTGGTTCGGAACCAGTTGCGTTGCGGGATTGTTTCCGTTAGTCGCAATATAGGTATTCCGCCAGCTCTGCAATAGCGAGTCGGGGAATAACTGGTCGGTGTTGACGTTAAACCGGCCCATCAGCAGGCGGTAACCGCGGCTGCCGGAGTAACCGACACTGAACTGATAATCCTTCGCGAGCTTCTTCTCGACGAAGAAGTTCCACTGGATCACCTTCGAGTTGTTGAAGTCCTCGCGGTCGAAGCGCGGCTCGTTCCCGCCCGCACCGTAATACTGCGGAGCGTCGTTGTTGGCGCCGATCAGCGGGATCACGGTGTTGACCTGGTTGAACGGACGCAATAGAGCGGCTTGCGGCGTCGGGCCGTACTGCAACGCATTGGGAGCGCTCAACACAGGCGAGAAATTCTGGTTGCCGTAGTAATAAGGGCCGCCGTAATAACCGGTATTCGTTGGCAGGAAGTTGACGCCCGCGCCGGCGCGAATCACCATCGTGTCGGTGACGCGCCAAGCGACGCCCACACGCGGGCCGAAGTCGAACATCGGGGTTTCGTAGAGGCCGCGATCGCCGCTAACGCCGGGGAACCACAACCGGCCCGGAGTTCCCGCCGTGGTGCCGCGATAGCTGAACGAACTCGCGCGGTTGTAGCGCTCCGTCGGCGAGGGCTGGATGTCGTAACGCAATCCCAGGTTAACGGTAAGGCGGTTGGTCACGCGCCAGTCGCTCTGGCCGTAGAAGGCCAGATACTTCGCCGAAAGCGCCATCAGCACCGCGTTCTCGCCCGCCGCTACCGAACCCGCGCCGAGAAGATAGCTCGCCAGTCCGCTGCCCGAGCGCTCGGTGGTTACGTTGCCGATGTTGTTCGCCGTCGGCCCAAGCGTATTGCCGCTGGTGAACCCGTTACCGGCGAGCATGTTGAAACTGCCGCGCGCGTCCGAGTAGTTCGAAAGGTAGTTGCGGAATTCTCCGCCCCACTTGTGCGTCCACTTGCCCGCCGTCTTGGTTACCGAGTAGACGATGTTCCAATTGGTTTGACGCTCGATCTTGGCGAGATACGCGGTCTGGTTCAAGGGCGCGATTTGCGACCAGCCGCCGCCGAACCCGGTAATTTCGGGGTATGCGCCCGTGAGGCCCACCGTGCTAAGCCAATCCGATGGAATGCCGAAATCGGCGTAGTTGAGATCGCTGAAGGTGCTGGCCCGGTTGTCCGCCGCGACGCGCGTTAGGCCGACACGGATATCGGCGACGAGCGTCGGATTGATGATCCAGGTATCGCCGATCGAGGCGTAATAGTTGCGGTCGCCGTTGACCGCTCCGATGAATCCACCCTGTTGGATATAGGCGCGGGTCTGGTCGCCCCAGCCGTTGGGAGAGTTGATGGAAGCCAGATTCGCGCCGCCGGTGAAATAGATCGAGTGCGACTTCAAGCGGTGGTCGAAACGCGCGTTTGTCGAATTCCGCTCGAAGCGCCGGATGTCGCGGTTGTAGAAATTATTCGTATTGAGAACCGGATCTTGGGGCGCGCGGTTGGGCAGCGGAAACTCGTTAGTGAAGCGCCGCGTAATGGGGTTGATCCGGCTGGCTGGAATGATTGCGTTGGGAAACGGCTGGCGTTGCCACTGGTTGGTACCCACGCTCACCACGTTGAAGGGGTCGAACACCTGCACCGGGAGAAATTGCCCGGCGACATTCGCTCGGGTGTTCGAGAAATTTCCGTTCCGTTCCAGTTCGGTGGGAACCGTCCGCAGGTAATCGAGGGCGTTGTTGAATCGCAGCCCTTCGTAGGACACAAAAAAGAAGGTCCGATCCTTGCCGTTGTAGATCTTTGGAAGTAGGACCGGGCCGCCCAACGTCGCCGAGTAGTTCTGCACCTTGAACGGCGCGCGAGTAATGCCCTGCGCGTTGTTGCCGAACGAGTTGGCGTTGAGCGCTTCGTTGCGCAAGCGGAATTGTCCGGAACCGTGAAATTCGTTAGTCCCGGACTTCGTGGTGAACACCACCGTGCCCTGCGAGCGCCCGTACTCCGCGCTCATGTTGTTGATGTTGGTCTTGACTTCCTGAATGCCTTCCGTATTGGGCAGGATCGCCACTTCGTTCCAAGCCGACGCCTGGATCGACACGCCGTCGAGCTGAATGTCGTTGGTGAACGAGTTGCCGCCGTTGACCGAAAAGTTCGATAAGGCGCGCCGTCCGTCGGTCCCTATGCCGAAGCTGGCGGCGGTTTGACTGGAGTTCATCGATTGCCGCGCAACCACACCTTGGGTCAGCACCGCGTAGTTGAGCGGGTTGTTGTTGATGTTGGGAATCGCCTTAATGACGTCTTCGGTGACCGTGTTCACCACACGCGAGCTTTCGGTTTGCAGTTCCAGAGCCTGCCCGGCCACCGTAACCGACGTCTCAACCGCGCCAACTTCGAGCTTGAGATCGACACGAACCGTTTGCCCGGTGGCCAAGCCGATCCCCGTCTGCGTAACCGTCTTGAATCCCGATTGGCGCGCGGTGACTTCGAACGTTCCAAACGGAAGGTAAGGGGCGTTATAGTCGCCCGAGTCGTTCGTCTTGAAGACGTAAGTCTGGTTCGTATTCACTTCGCGTACCGTAACTTCGATTCCGGCGACGGCGGAACCCGAAGGATCGGTAACGCGTCCGACGATGGTGCCGGAACGAATTTGGGCTACAGCGGAAGAGGCGGAAACCGCCAGAAGAGCGATCAGGCAATGCCAACGATGCATGGTAACCTCTGAAGTCGACTGGGCTAGACTAATTGTTTACTAAACTTTAACATCATGATGACGCGCCGAGTTCATTTGGATTTAAAAAATTCAGGCAGCGGATCCCGGCGGAATTTCTTGGGGCATGTGGCTTCGGGAGTGGCCACGGCGATCGCAACCCCGGGCCACGTGCTGGGCGCGAACGAGCGAATCCGCCTGGGAATTATCGGTCCTGGCGACCGCGGCATGCAGTTGGTGCGGGAAGCGCTGGCGTGTCCCAACACGGAATTCGCCGGGTTCGCGGACGTGCATTCGCGGCGGCTGGAGGCGGCGAAAGCGGTCGCCCCGGAAGCGAGAACGTATCTCGACTATCGGTATCTTTTAGAAGATAAATCGGTTGACGCGGTTCTGATCGCCACGCCCCAGCACCTGCACGCCGAGCATTTCACCGCCGCACTCGACGCGGGGAAGCACGTGTACCAAGAGAAGACGATGGCCTTCACCGTCGATCACGCCAAGCGGATGCGGGCGGCGTTCCAGAAGGCGGGCGAGAAGCGCGTGGTGCAGATCGGGCACCAATCGTGTTCGTCCGGTCTAATGACCGACGCGCTCAACATGCTGGCCGACCCGGCGCGAATGGGCAAGATTACGGCGATTCATTCGGTGATGTACCGCAACACGCCGCATGGCAAACCGCAATGGGCGCGTCCGGTGGGTCCCGACGTTTCGCCCGAAACCGTAATCTGGAAAAGCTTTTTGGGCGACGCTCCGGCTCGCGATTTCGATCCCAATCGCTTTGTGAACTGGCGGTTTTTCTGGGATTACTCGGGCGGCAATATCTACGAGAATATGTGCCACCAGATCGCGTTCTGGTACCGCGCGCTGAATCTCGCGATTCCCAAAGCGGTGACGATGGTGGGCGGCGTGTACCTGTGGAAAGACGGCCGCGAAGTGCCGGACACGATGTCCGTGTCGATGGAGCACGAGGACCTGCTGTTCTCCTGGGTGTCCGGGTTCGGCAACGCGTCGCTGGGATCGGGCGAAGATGTGCTTGGGACGGACGGCACCATTTCGAAGACGCAGCAGATTCGCTATCGGCCGGAGAAGGTCAACCGTCCGCAAGGGATCGAGATGTTGGGATCGGCGAAGACGGCTCCACAGGCGCACATGGCGAATTTTCTGGATGCGATCCGCGTGGGCGCGAAGGTGAATTGCCCGTTCGAGGTGGGCTATCGAACGTCGATCGCCTGCCGGATGGCCGTCGAGAGCTACCGCCAGGGCAGGACCGTCAAGTGGGATGCGGTTCGGGAAGAGATGGTTTAGTTACTTAGCCGCCGGGGGCTTTTTGGTCGTCTTTTTCGGTGGCCGGGGCATCGGTTCGAATTCGTAAATCCCGCCATCGGCCATCAGAGACAAGAACAAGTTGCCGTTCTTCATGACGTACGACCGGACATAGGTCCACTGTTTCGCCAGGTTGTCATTCAGCGGGGCGGGCGGGCAGGCGGCCATGGTCAGCGCCATCGGCCCGAACTCGAGCTTGCCGGGCTCGATCGACTTCCACGTGCCATTGCCGCGATTACAGTCGATGCGCACCGCTACCCGGCCGTTGGCGTTAAACATCAGGGTGTAGCGGTTCTTGTCGGCGGGAACCAGTTTGGTATCGTCGCCGCCCTGAAATTGGACTAATCGCCAGGAAGTTCCGGCGAGGGGCGAAGTTTGGCCGCAAATCGTTCCCGCAGCTGGAACCATAACCAGCAAAAGTCGAATGAAGCGCACAAAGTCCTCCTAGACGGAATATGCCATGCTCGTTCTAGAGACTCATGGATTTCGCGCTCTCCAGCGAGCAGACCGCCCTTCGTAAATCCGTTCGCCAGTTCGCCGAAATCGAGATCAAGCCGCACGTTCTCGAATGGGACGAAGGCAACATCTTCCCGCTCGAAGTCGTCAAGAAGTGCGGCGCGCTGGGCTATCTGGGCGCGATTTTTCCCGAAGAGTATGGCGGAGCGGGCCTCGGTTACATCGATTACGCCATCATTGTCGAAGAACTGGCGCGGGTCGATCCGTCGGTGGCGCTGATCGTCGCCGCCCATAATTCGTTGTGCTCGAACCACATTTTCCTGGCGGGCGACGAGGAGCAGAAGCGCCACTATCTGCCAAAACTCACAACCGGCGAGTGGATCGGCTGTTGGTCGCTCACCGAACCCGAAGCGGGGTCCGACGCCGGGGGCACTCGCAGCCAAGCGGTTCGCGACGGCGATTTCTGGGTGCTGAACGGCGGCAAGACGTTCACCACCAACGCGCATTACGCGCAGGTATGCGTGGGCATGGCCGTGACGGACCGCGCGGCTTCGCAACACGGAGTTTCGGCCTTCATCATCGAAGCGGGCACACCGGGATTCCGGCTGGGGAAGAAAGAGAACAAGCTCGGCATGCGGGCGTCGGCGACGGGCGAAGTGCTGTTCGAAAATCTCCGCCTGCCCGCGTCGCAACTGCTGGGCAAGCAAGGCGAGGGCTTCGTCGATTCGCTGCGCATCCTCGACGGGGGCCGAATTTCGATCGCCGCGCTCAGTGTGGGCATCGCGCAAGGGGCGTTCGACGCCGCGCTGGCTTATTCGAAAACGCGCCAGCAATTCGGGCGGCCGATCTCCGAATTCCAGGCGATCCAGCACAAGCTGGCCGACATGGCCACCGAGATCGAAGCGGCGCGGCTGCTGACGTACCGGGCCGGTTGGCTGAAGGATCAGGGGAAGCGCGTCACTCGCGAATCGGCGATGGCGAAGCTCTTCGCCAGCGAAATCGCGGTTCGCGTTTGCAACGAGGCGGTGCAAATTCACGGCGGGTACGGCTTCATCAAGGACTATCCGGTCGAGAAGTTTTACCGGGACGTGAAGCTGATGACGATCGGCGAAGGCACCAGCGAAATCCAGAAGATGGTGATCGCGCGGCAGCTTCTGAAGGACTAGTTCTCTACACCATGCTCGACCGTCTGGAACTGGCCCGCGCCGCGACGCGCGTCGAACGAGGCTTACCCCATGGACTGGCGATTGACTCCGGCCACGCGCGCACCGTCGGAATTACCGGCGCGGCGGGCGTGGGCAAATCGACCCTCGTCGGCGCGCTGATCGACGAGATTCGCGCTCGCGGAAAATCGGTAGCCGCGATCGCCGTCGATCCTTCGAGCCCGATTTCAGGCGGAGCGCTGCTCGGCGACCGGGTCCGTATGGATAAGCACCATGCCGACCCGCTAGTCTTCATCCGGTCGATGGCCTCGCGCGGAACGGCGGGCGGGCTGGCTCAAACCACAAAGGCGATGGCGGAACTGTTCGATGGCGCGGGCTTCGATTACGTACTAATCGAGACCGTCGGCGTCGGCCAGGGCGAGATCGAGATCGCGAAGCTGGCATCGATTACGGTGGTCGTGCTGGCGCCCGGTATGGGAGACGACGTACAAGCTCTGAAAGCCGGACTCATGGAAGTCGCCGACCTCTTCGCGATCAATAAGACCGATCGCGACGGGGCGGGCGCTCTGGAACAAGGGTTGCGATTGGCGGGTGTCGAAACGCCAGTGGTGCGGACGGTGGCGACGGACGGCTCGGGTGTCGCGGAACTGCTCGACGCCATCGATGCGTTACCGGGCGAGCGCCGCAAGTTCGCCGGTCATGTCACCATCGATCATCTGGGGATCGCCGTCCGCTCGATCGACGCGGCACTGACGTTCTATCGCGACCAACTGGGGCTGGCTGTTGCCGCGCGAGAGACGGTGGAAACGGAGAAAGTGCACGTCGCCATGCTGCCGACGGGCGAATCGAGAATCGAGTTGCTCGAAGCCGCCTCGCCCGATTCGGTGATCGCAAGATTTATCGAGAAGCGCGGCGAAGGTCTGCATCACGTCGCGCTGCGCGTGCCCGATCTCGACGCGGCGGTAGCGCGATTGAAGTCCGCCGGTGCGCGACTGTTGAACGACCCTCGCCCCGGCGCGGGCGGACACATCTACGTCTTCGTGCACCCCTCGTCCACCGGAGGCGTGCTGCTAGAACTGATACAGGAATGACGACCGTAGAAATTGGAATTATTGGCGGCTCTGGCTTGTATTCGATGCCCGGATTCGAAGCCGCCGAAGAGATAACGCTCGACACCCCGTTTGGAGCGCCAAGCGACGCCTTTATCGTTGGAACGCTGGCGGGCAAGCGCGTTGCGTTTCTCGCGCGGCATGGACGCGGGCATCGCATTTCGCCTACCGAGCTGAATTTCCGCGCCAACATCTGGGGGATGAAGAAGCTCGGCGCGCGGTTTATTGTGAGCCTCAGCGCCGTCGGCTCGCTCAAAGAGGAACACGCGCCGGGCGAGTTCGTACTCGCCGATCAGTTCGTCGATCGAACTTTCGCGCGCGTATCGACATTCTTCGGTGACGGAATCGTCGCGCACGTCAGCATGGCGCACCCGGTGAGCGAAGAATTGCGCGCGATCGTCCTCGAAGCTTGCGAGAAAGCGGGCGTGACAGCGAAGAACGGCGGCACGTACTTGTGCATGGAAGGCCCGGCGTTTTCGACGCTCGCCGAGTCGAACCTTTACCGAAGCTGGGGCATGGACGTGATCGGCATGACCAACCTGCAGGAGGCGAAGCTGGCGCGGGAAGCGGAGATCGCCTACGCGACCGTCGCCATGGTGACCGACTACGATTGCTGGCACCCGGATCACGACGCCGTATCGGTGGCGGACATCATTCGCGTGCTGCACCAGAACGCCGAGAACGCGGCGAAGGTGGTACGCGAAGCGGTAGCGCTGATTCCCGCGGGCGCGGAGTTTAAGGCCCACAGCGCGCTGAAGCACGCCCTTATCACCGACCCCAAGATGATCCCCGCCGCCATTTGGGACAAACTGGAATTGCTTGTCGGCAAACATATCCCGCGCCCTCGCTGACGCCGAATCGGCGACCGAGTTCTTCCGCGCCGTCGTCGAGCCGCTGAGCGATACCTTCTCGCGCGCCGCCGTCGACGAATACGCGCGTCTAATGAAAGACGTGCCCGGCTGCGATTATTGGCGATTCCAGCGCGTCCGGCAGCAGCGGCCTTGCATCGTCGACTCGGTGGACGTGGTGGTGTTGTCGAGGATTACGCTCGGCGCGGACGTCGCCGTCACGAGCGTGATTCTCGATGCGGTCAAGCGGCGCTTTCCGCAAGCGCGACTCTGGTTTTGCGGCTCGCGCAAGAATTTCGAGTTGTTCGAGAACGACTCGCGGATCGAGCGTCTCGCGTTCGACTATCCGAGGCGCGGTTCGATTCTCGACCGGATTCGCGCCGCGCAGGCGATTCCGCTGCCCCCGGAGGCCCTGGTGATCGACCCCGATTCGCGCATCACGCAACTCGGCTTGGTGCCGGTTTGCCTGGAGCGCAACTACTTCTTCTTCGAGTCGCGCAGCTACGGCGAGGAAACTGGCGATCCGCTGCCGGTGCTTGCGGCGCGTTGGTGCCAGGAGACGTTCGGCGTTCGCGATGCACGGGCGTTCATCGCGCCGAATTCGGCACTGGAAGGCGCGGATACGGCGATCAGCCTGGGAGTCGGCGGCAACGCGGCCAAACGCCTCGACGCGTCGTTCGAGCGGCGGCTCATCGAGGAGGCCGTCGCGCGCGGGAGCGTCTTGATCGACCGAGGCGCTGGCGGCGAGGAAGCGGAGCGCGTATCGCGAGCTTGCGACGGTTTGCTGGTGCGGTTCGCCGACGGCTCGTTCGCCGAGTTCGCCGCCGCCATCGCGAGATCGAAGAGCTACATCGGGTACGACTCGGCGGGTCAACACGTGGCGGCGGCATGCGGCGTGCCACTCACGGTGTACTTTACCGGCGCGATCAACGACCGGTTTCGCGCCCGTTGGCGGCCTTATGGGAGTGGCCCCGTCGACGTGCGCGACATCGAGTCACGGCTCGAATAGCCCTACGCCGATTCGGGCGGCGGCTTGCGCGAGCGGCTCGTCTTTCGTCGCTAGCGGCAACGCCCGCCGGGCGGCGAGTTCGAGGTACGTGGCGTCGTAGACGGTGAGTTGAAGTTCGCGGGCGTAGAGGAGCACGGAGGGGAATCCATAGCCGATCTCGGCTGGATCGACGAGGGTAGGCAACGATTCCGCGAAATCGAGAAAATCGTTCGCGTCGCGGCGGGAGATCTTGCCTCGTCGCTCGCCGACGACCAATGCGTTCGCGACCTCGAGTTTCCAAAGTCGAGGAACAAACGCGGGCGTTCCCTCGGTTAAGGCCGAGAGCACCGCCTGTGTCTGCGAAGTCGCCTGCTTTTCGAAGCACCAACCGAGCGTTACTGAAGCATCCAGAACGAACCCAGTCAGTAGCGGCGTCCTTCTTCGATCAGTTGGCGAATGGTAACGTCATCGCCGAGGTGCGTCCGCTTGCGAATCTCTAAGATCCCCTCGACGGCCGCCAGCCTTCGCCGACGCGACTCCTCTTCGTCCACCGGCTGGGTGGTCGCGCCAGGCAACACCGAGCGCAGAACGTACTCGTCGAGCGAAAGCCCGCGCTGCCGAGCCTCTTCGGCGACGCGTTCCACCGCTTCGGGCGGCCACTCCAACTGGACGGTCATACCGCTTTGATGATAACTCTGTAAAGTCCTCATGCGAACCTTACTCTTCCTGCTCGCCGCGCCGCTCGTCGCGCAGAACAAGCTCACCCCGAAGGAGATCGCCGAAGGCTGGCTGATGCTGTTCGACGGCGAAACCACTTGGGGATGGACGGCCGAAGGATCGGCCAAATGGCGCGTCGAGAACGGTGTCCTGATTTCCGACGCGGGCGAGTACGGGTGGTTGCGCTCGAACGCTCCGTTTGGCGACTACATTCTGCGCGCCGAGTACCGGCAGGCGGCGGACGGGAATTCGGGGATCTTCCTGCGCTCCGCCGCCACCGGACAGCCACATGTCACCGGCTACGAACTGCAAATCTACGAAGGCCACAAAGATTACCCCACCGGCTCGCTGCTCAATCACGGTAAGGCCGAAAAGGTGAAGCCCGCGCCGGACCAATGGCACCGCTACGAAGTCACGCACGTCGGCAAGGCGTTTACGATCAAGCTCGACGGCAAGCGCGTGCTTTACGGCGACGACGACAAAACGCTGTTTGGACACATCGGCCTGCAACACAACAATGGCAAGAAAATCGAATTCCGCAACGTCTATATCAAGCCGATCGGTCTGAATCCGATTTTCAACGGCCGCGACCTGACCGGCTGGAAGAAAGTCGAGCGCTCGCCCGCCGTCAAGGAACCTCCGGTCTGGAGCGTCTCGAAGAAAATGCTGCACGTGGAAAAGGGCCCCGGGCAACTGGAGACGGAGGCGACCTTCCAGAACTTCATCCTGCAAATCGACGTGCGGGCGAACTCGAAAGACCCGGCCAAGCATCCCAACTCGGGCATCTTCTTCCGCGGCGTGCCGAACGGCTACTGGACCGGCTACGAGGTTCAGGTGCGCAACGAGTTCAAAGGCGATCCGACGGTCCCTGTCGATACCGGTACGGGCGGATTGTATTTCTTACAACCCGCGCGGCGCGTGGTGGGCCGCGACAACGAGTTCTACACGCAGACGATACTTGCGCACGGGCGGCAAATCTCGACCTGGGTGAACGGTTACCCGGTGACGGACTTCAACGACAAGAATCCCGAGGGCACGCGCGGTCCTCGCCAAAAAGAAGCGCTGCTCGGCGCGGGTCCGATTTCGCTCCAAGCACACGACCCCACGACGAACCTCGACTTCCGGAATATCCGCGCGATTGCGCTACCATCTAAATAGAGCAACAGCTCGCAGGTTGGGGGTGAATCTATTGGCGGAAGTGATTATCCAGGACGGTGAAACCCTGGAATCCGCGCTCCGCCGCTTCAAGAGAAAAGTTCAGCAAGAGGACATCATCAAGGAGATCAAGAAGCACTCCTTCTACCTCAAGCCGGGCGAAAAGAAGCGGACGAAGGCGGCGCTAGCGCGCAAGCGCAATCGCAAGAAGCGCAGCAAAGATATCGAGTAGTTCCAGTAACCGAAAGGGCGTCGGGCAACCGGCGCTCTTCGCTTTTCAAGCTATCGATTCGACGGCTTGACCGGCGCCGGCGCGGCGGGTTTTTCTTCGATCAGGTCCGTGGGTAAGGCGTCTGGTGTGTCGAAGGTGATCGAAGTATCGGTACCGAATTTACGGTACATGCGGAACTCCACTTCGTTCTTGATCAGTTGCTTGCCGCTTCGCATTCGGACTTCGGCTCGCAGCGGGAGCAAATACTGGCGCTCGCTAATCTCCGAATAATCGTAGTCTAGTTTGGTCGAAGCCGCTTGAATCGGAAACGACGGCGTGATGTCCTCGGCGTCGAGCGTCACGCGCATTACCTGTAGCGTGTCTTTATCGACGTAGACCAAGCCTCGATACCCGGGTGTGTCTTCGAGAGAGCGCTCATAGATCAGCTTCCATTTCGAGAACGGCCGGGGCACGCGGTACGAGAACACGTACATGCGATGGCCGCGCAACGTCGCCCACCGCTCCCAGGCGAAAGTGGCGTTGGACTCGGGCACGAACACTTCTTTCAACAAACTGCCGAATTCGCCGGTTGAGGTCGCACCCCCGAGGCGGTCGTAATCGATGTCCTGGTAGGTGTTGTTGACGAACAGCACCTTCTTTTCTTCTTTGTTTTGGAAGTACGTCAGCTTGGCAGTGATCGTGTCGGCGGCGCGCCAGAATTCGAGTCCGGCCGGATCATAGAAGCGGCGCGTGACCTGAGCGCAGATAAAGTCCGGCAACCGCTTGTCGTAGTTCAGCGAATATTCGGTGACGGATTTCAAGACGCGATCCTGCTCTTCGCGCGAGGGCGGCGGAATGGTGGAACCGGCGACGGGCTTTGGCGGCGCGGCCGGGGCGGGCGCGGGAAGATTCGCCGACGCGTTGGCGAGTTCTCGAAGAACGGTGGCGGTGCGCGGTCCGGCGCCTTCGCTTTCGATGTCCTCCACCGTCCGGAACTCCAGTTTCTCGGACAATTGGACTTTCTTGAGATACGCCGCGACTTTCGCGTCGTCGTGGCCGAGTTTGATCGACGACGCGACGAACGACCGAAGTTGGGCGACGGTCAGCCGAGCTTGCGCGGCAAGCGTGGCGGCGAAGAGGAGAACTGCGGCGAGTCGCATGGTCTACCGGAAGACGCGGGCGGAGCCGGACGCGCTTCTAAATAAATGTTAGCGCCGAACGGCGAGGGCTACCAGACGGCGAGCGGGTAGTTGGCGAGGATGCGCTCGTCTACCGTCAACAGCCGGGCTTCGGCGGCCGCCGCCTGCCCAACGATCAGGCGATCGAAAAGGTCGCGCGTCCAGGCGAGAGACGCCGCCGCCATCGCCACTTTGGCGAAAGGCAGATCGCACACCTGCACGTCTAACTGAACCTCAAGGTAGGTCCGGGCGGCACGCGCCGAATTGTTCAGCTTGCCCGATTCGAATAGATACTGAAACTCGATTAAGACCATCGGCGACACGAGCACTCGGCACTGGTTGTACGGGCTTGGGCGCGCCGTGACAGCTTAGCTCGATTACCATCGATCACCCACGCGGCCACGTGAGTGTCGATATAGACTACTCGTCCCGCGGGTTCCAAAGCAGGCTCCAATCGATGTGAACCAAATCGTCCGGATCGCCCACAATAAAGTCCCGCTTTTGGAGCCGGTTAAGCCGGGGAATCTTTTTGCCGCTCCGCACCGGGGCTACGCGCGAGATAGTCACTAAGTGGCCGTTGCGTTCCACATCGACCGGCTTGCCGGTCGCAATCACTTCATCGAGAATCGAATAAACATTTGCCCGGAGCTTCGTTGCCGTGAGCGCCATACTCGAAATATACCAACCACGTACGTACGTGTTATGGCAGCGCCGCAACCACTGCGTCCATTTCGTCGAACGTCTGGTAAAAGTGCGGCGACACGCGCACCCAGCCTTGCCGGGGAGCGGCGTGCATCCCCCTGTCCTTCAACGCGCTCACAACCATCCGGCTGTCGAGATCGGCGCGGCGAAACGATACGATTCCCGATTCCGGCGCGCCCTTGCGGATCAGCTCGTAACCCTTCGATTGCGCGCCCTCCGCTATGCGCGCCGCGAGCTTCAGCACACGGGGGCCGATCTCGCTCACCCCAATCTCGTTCACGAAATCGAGCGCCGCCCGCAGTCCGTAAATCCCGATCGTGTTCAAAGTTCCGCACTCGTAGCGCCCGGCGTCGGGACGGAGAGTCAGGTCCCGCGAAGCGTAGTCTTCGTAACCCGCCACGTTGGTCCAGCCGAACTCGGCGGGCGCGACTTCGTCCTGCCGCGACCGGCGCACATAGAGAATCGCGCAACCTTCCGGTCCCATCAGCCATTTGTGGCCGTCGGCGGACAGCGCGTCGATCCCCATGGCCTCGACATCCACCGGAAAAACGCCCAACCCTTGGATGGCGTCGACGAAAAAGAAGCAGCCGCGGCGGCGGCAAATTTCGCCGAACCCGGCCAGATCGACGCGCCTTCCGGTCAGGTAGTTGACGAAGCTGACGGCGAGCAGACGAGCGCCAGTCGCGGCGCGGTCGACCTCGTCGAGAGAATCCTCGATCGACAGCCACGTGACGGTCACGCCCTTCTTTTCCAAAAGTTGCCAAGGGTAGTAATTGGCCGGGAACTCTTCGCGAAAGGCGACCACGCGGTCGCCGGGCAGCCAATCGAGCCCCATTTGCACTGTCGCGATCCCTTCCGACGTATTCTTGGTCAGAGCGATTTCCCGGGGACTGGCGCCGATCAAATTCGCGGCGGCAACTCGCGTCTTTTCATAGGTATCCATCCAATCGGCGTAGTGGGCGCTGGCCCAAGTTACGACGTCGTCGGCCAAGTCTTTCATCGCTCTCGCCGCCGGTCCGCACAGGGGCGACACGCCGGCATGGTGCAGCCAAATCAGATTCTCAGCCGAAGGAAATTGGTCTCTCGCGTTTTTCGCAACCACTCGGAACGAGGATACGTTATTAGGGTTGAAAGCATTTGACGGGTCTATACTTGTGGGTGAGGCGGACCGTATGACGAAATTTGCGCTGGTGCTTGCCGTGAGTTTTTCGCTTGCTTTCGCGGGCGATACGAAGACAACCGAGACGACCGCGGCGAAAGACGCGAAGGCGTCGAAAACCAAGCAGCCCGAGAAGCCGAAGAATAAGAAGAAGGACCCCGACGCGATCGGCGACCGCGATGTCGACGGCTCGGTGAACTTCTACTCGATCGAGAAGGAAATCGCGCTGGGAAAGAGCTTGGCGCAGGATGTCGAGCGGCAATCGAAGATCGTCGACGACCCGGTAATCGCCGAGTACGTGAACCGGCTGGGCCAAAATCTGGTCCGCAATTCGGACGCGAAGGTTCCATTCACGATCAAGGTGGTGGATAGCGAGGAAGTGAACGCGTTCGCGCTGCCGGGCGGCTTCTTCTTCGTCAATTCGGGATTGATCATGACCGCCGAAAACGAGGCCGAACTGGCGGGCGTGATGGCCCACGAGATCGCGCACATCGCCGCGCGGCACGGGACACGGCAAGCGACGCGCGGACAACTCGTCAACTACGGTACCCTGCCCCTGATCTTCCTCGGCGGCTGGGCGGGCTACGGCATTCGCCAAGGCGCGAGCATTCTGATCCCCCTCGGCTTTATGCAGTTTTCGCAAGCGTTCGAGCGCGAGGCCGACGACCTGGGGATCCAGTACCTATACAAGGCCGGCTACGACCCGACGTCGTTCGTCGACTTCTTCGAAAAGCTGCAATCGAAGGAGAAGCGCAAGCCCGGCACGATGTCGAAGCTCTTCGGTTCGCACCCGCCGACCGGCGAGCGCATCGAGAAAGCGCAGAAGAACATCGAAGAGGTTCTGAAGGCGAAGCCGGAGTACGTGTTAACTACCAGCGAGTTCGACAACGTGAAGTTACGGCTCATGGCGCTGAACAACCGCCGCAAGGTGGACCCAGCGGCCGATCCGAATCGCCCGCGGTTGAAGCGAGCCCCCGGTGGCGGAACGGTTCCGGTGGACGACGAGACGGGCGAAGAGAAGAAGCCGAAGACCGATCAGGACGAGCGGCCCACACTGAAACGGCGTCCCACCACGACGACTCCGTAACGCGTGGCGCAAGCCGGAGTGATCAAAGATGGTTTGGTTTTGACGCATGGAGCGGGAGGCGACTCCCGCTCCTCGCTTTTGGTCGCCGTGGCGCGAGCGTTTGAGCAGGCGGGCGTCCTTGTCCAGCTTTACGATCTGCCGTTCCGCCAGAAGCGCGCGACCGGTGGGCCGCATCCTTCCGGCGCCGCGGCGGATCGCGATGGTTTGCGGCAGGCGGCCGCGGAAATGCGAAAGCGAGTCTCGGGACGAGTTTTTCTCGGGGGTCAGTCGTACGGCGGGCGGCAAGCGTCGATACTCGCGGCGGAAGATTCGACGGTGGTCGACGGGCTGCTTTTGCTGTCCTATCCGCTGCACCCCCCGGGCAAACCGGAACAACTTCGCACCGCGCATTTCCCGGCGCTTCGGACACCGTGTGTGTTCGTGCAAGGCACGCGCGACCCTTTCGGAAGCGTCGAGGAGTTGCGGCAAGCGATTCCCTTAATTGACGCACCGGTGGCACACGTGATCGTCGATGACGCGGGACACGATCTGAAGCGCGGCATGTTCGACGCTACACCCGCCATTCGGGCATTGCTCGGCTTCCGTATATACGACCTGGATATACTTAAGCCATGACGACCCGAGTGTTCAAGAGCGGCAACTCGCGCGCGGTTCGAATTCCTAAGGAGATCGATTTGCCGTTAGGCGAAGTGGAGATCGAGCGGCGCGGTATGGAGGTTGTGTTGCGGGAGAAGCCGAAGACCATGGCGGAAGCTCTACGAAAGATCGGCGGCAGCCCGGACTTCATGAAGAACTGGAAACGCGACCGGCGGCGCGAGCCGCATCGCGAAAAGGTCGCTGATGACTTGGCTCGTAGACACTAGCATCGCCGTCTGGCTGCTGCGGAAGACGCGTCCGGACTTGACGGAACGTTTCGAAGGAATGCCGATCGGCTCTTGCTGTCTTTCGGTCGTATGCTACTTCGAACTGCTAGTGGGCGCCGAGAAAGGCGCGCGCCGGGAACGGGAGTTGCGCGATATCCACTGGCTCACTATGGCCATGCCCGTCATGCCTCTAACCGACGATGTCGGACCGGCCTACGCCGCTATCCATGCCGACCTCGAACGACGCGGCAAAATCATCGGTCCTCTCGATCTCTTGATCGCCGCGCATGCGCTAACTCTTGGGGCGACACTGGTCACCGGCAACGAGAGCGAGTTCCGGCGAGTGACGGGCCTGAAAGTCGAAAACTGGGCAATTCGCAAGCGCTAACCCGGGGAACTTTGCGCCGTTCGCGGCGTAGTATCGTTCAATGATTCTTCTGGCCGCGGCGATGGCGCTGGCGCAAGAGCCGCCGCAGTTCCGCGTCGATGTGGGCTTGGTGACCGTCTCCGTCACTGTCCGCGCCTCCTCCGGGCAACTGCTGGCCGATCTGACAAAAGACGATTTCCAAATCCTCGAAGACGGCGTTCCGCAGACCATCCGAGTGTTCGCACGGCGCACGGATCTGCCCCTGAATCTGGCCCTTATCGTCGACGCCAGCGGCAGCCAAAGCAAGTTCTTCAAGCGCCACCGCCGCGATCTGGAACGCTTTCTCGAAAGCGCGCTCGAACCGCGCGACCGGGCGTTTCTCCTCGGGTTCGGCAATCGCCTGCGGGTGGTGAGCGACTTCACCGCCTCGGTCGAACAAATCATGACGAACCTCGAACTCTACGACGACGGCAAGCTCCGCGGAGCGCCCGTGCTCGGTCCACCGGAGGAAGAGCGCGAGTTGGGTACCGCGCTGTACGACGCCGTTTTTTACGGCGTCGAGGAGCGCCTGCGCCGTACCGAAGCGGGGCGCCGCGCGATGCTCGTCTTTTCGGACGGCGAGGAGAACTCGAGCGCGCACACGCTGCTGGACGCGATCGAGGCCGCGCAGAGCGCCGACACCACCATCTACTCGATCCGCTACGCCGATCAAAATCCAAAGCGCATCGACGCGCGCGGCAAATACGGACGGCGCGCGCTCCAGCAGCTCGCCGAACACACCGGCGGGCGCGATTACGACGCGATGGCGCAAGGAATGAAAGAGACGTTCCGGGCGATCGCCGAGGAACTGCGCTCGACTTACGAGATCGGGTACGTATCGTCGAACGCGCAGCGCGACGGCCAGTTCCGCAAGATCGCCGTCCGGGTGAATCGCGAAGGAGCGGTGGCGCGGGCCAAACCCGGCTATTTCGCGCGGTAGGCGGGCCGCCGCAAAGTTACTTCGCGAGCGGCAGCTTCACCGCCGCGCCCGTCGCGACGCTGCGCTTCGCCGCCTCGATGATCTCGACCACCTCGACGTTGATATCGAGCGCCACTAGGCCTTCGAGCGGTTTGCCGGACTTCACGCGATCCACCATGTAGGCGATCGGTTCGGCGCGCTCCGCGGGAAGCGGCTCCACTGAGGGCGATTCCTCGGGAGCGCGTCCCTTACGCACCTTGATCGCTTCCCGAGTCATGTAGACGCTGCCGCCGAGCCCGAAGACTTCGAGGTCCTGGAAGCTGCGGGGCAAATCCCAACTGCCTTCGAAGAGACCGACGCCGTTCCTATATTTCAGGATCATCGTCGCGTTGTCCTCGACTTTGGGGAACGTCTCCGGGCGTAGTTGGTTGGTCTGCGCGTAGACAGTCTCCGGGCGGCCGAGATACCAGAGGCTCCAGAGCGCGTTGTAGCAGCCGAAGTCCATCAGCGATCCCGCGCCGTTCTTGACCGGATCAGTGAGCCAATTGAAGAACCATTTATTTAACCCCGTAGGTCCGCCGGGACCGCCGTGGCCGACCACGCCGCGCAAGCGCCACACGCGGCCAAGTTCGCCCGAATCGGCGAGTTTCTTCGCCGCGTAATTCGGCGCCCACCACGCCATCTGGTAGTTGGTCATCACCTGGATGCCGTGCCGCCGCGCCAGTTCCTGAATCTTGAGGGCGTCGCGCCACTCGCTCGCCAAGGGCTTCTCGAAAATCACGTGCACTTTTCGCGGGGCGCAATACTCGACGATCTCGAGGTGGCGATTGTTCTCGACGAACGCCCAGACGATTTGCGGCTTGGTTTGGTCGATCATCTTGCGCCAATCGGCGTGAAAAGCGCTCTCCGGCGCGCCACGGCGCTTGGCTTCGGCGATCAGTTCCGGTTCGGTTTCCGCGATCCCGGCTAGCGAGGCGTGTTGGCCTTTCAGAATCGTTCCGAGATGGCCCCAGACATGCGAATGTACCAGTCCAACCACGGCGATCTTCACTTCTTGCGCGCTCAAGGCGGCGGCGGTCATCCAAAGGGCGATCAGGTTGCGTATCATCTCAGACCTAAGGCTAGCGCGGCCCGCCAAAACCGCCGCATACGCCCGGGCCGGTCGATGTATAGTAACTGGCAAAGGAAAGGGAGCCCGCACAATGAGGCTGACTGTTCTTGTTTTGGCCGTTGGATTCGCGTCGTTCGCCGCCGATTTACGGCAGGTGGCGGCGCTGGAGGCGAAGGGATCCGTCGCAGAGGCGCGAACGCTACTGAAGAACGCCGCCGCCTCTGGAAATGCGGACGACCTTTTCGCATACGCCGAATTTCTCGACCGCCGGCGCGATCCCGGCGCGCGCGAGGCGTACGAAGCGGCGCTAAAGCAAGCGTCTCCGCAACGCCGGACGGCGATCGCGGGACGGCTAAAGCTTCTCGACGCTCTACGAACTCAAGCCCCAGCGGCGCGGAAGACTCCGTGGCCGACAGTCGCCCTGCCCGGTCCATTGCGCAGCTTCAATCGTATGGCCGCGCTGTCGCCGGACCTGCCACCCGAGGATTTGCTCGGCGCTTTGGCCCGGAACGTGGTGACTAACGGCTATCAAGCCGCCTCTTCGAACGAAGCGCTGGAACAGACCGAGTACCTGAAGTTGGTAGTTCGTTACCTTTCGCAAGCGCGAGAGCTGGAAAAGCTGGCCGCGAACGGCGCGATCCGCATCGAACAATGCGAATCGACGCAGACCGCCGATCTGCTGAAAGTCCTTGGTTACCGGATGCGCGGCGGCTGCGGCAGCGAAGTGGTGCTCGAAACCGTGAACGCCGCGCGCGCGTTCCTGACGATCGATTCCGGGTTCCCGCTTTCGGAACTCGAAACGGCCCTGCGAACCAACCGGCCTTTCAACTACGACTTCCGTCCCACGCAGATTCCGGTTCTCTATGGCCCCGAGTTTTGGCTATCGGCGAAGGACAAGGGAGCGCCGGAAGTTAGCTTCGTCGACTTCTTCCTTTCCGATCCGTCTCTCTGCCGCCTGTACTTGGGACTGTCGAAACTCGATACCGAGACGGCGGACGAGCTAAAGAAGGCTATCCCGGTCGCGAGGCTGAAGGCGTTTTCGCACGTGCTCGATTTCTTCGGCGGCATGTTCCAGATTCGTGGCGGGAAAGCCGTCGTTCCGGGCGCTCCGCGTTCGGTAGCGGGATTGACGGAAATGGTGGGAGCGCCGCCCGAGCCAGGCGCCGCGTTCTTCGAGAAATTGATTTCGCGCGACGACGGATGGCTGGCGAGCTACTTCGACTCGACGGCGCGGATTCATGGACCGTTGCAGGCGTATCTCACCGATCCCGGCCGGATGAAACGGTATTACACCGCGATCCGCGGACGCATCACGTCGCCCGGCCCGGCGCGCCCGGTGTTCCGCGCCAACACCGACATGATGCTGCTCACCACGCGCTTGCGCATGGAGCCGAACGGTCAGCCGCATATCCCCGGGTCGGTGGAGATTTGGAAGAACCTGTTCGTCAACCATCCGCATGGGAAGTACGACGGCAAACTGACGAAATCCGCGGTGGGCTGGAAAGAGCCGGACGACGTCATCGAAGCGCTGTTCGCGCTGTCGCGCAAAGCGGTGGAGAACGAGCCGCTGAAGATTTTCATGGCGTTGAGCGATCTCGATTCGCGCCGGACGAAACCGCTCGAACCGGCGACGGTGGACCGGTTGGCGCGCGAATACCGCCTCTATGGATCGCAGTATTCGATCTTCTCCGAAGCGCCCGGGCTTTCCGACAAAACGATCCTCGCGTTTCTCGACGACGCGGCGGCCATCTCCTCCATTCGCGATCAAGGGCTGCGCGCCGACGAGGCCGGCATCTTCCAGGCGACGGCCGGGTTATGGCAGATCTTCTGCCGCCAAGGACTAATTCCCGCCGCCGAGCAAGATTCCACGCTCGCCGAGATTGTGTCCGTTTATTCGAAAGCGCGCAACACGCGCGATCTGTTCGACGCGGGCCGCGCGGCTCTGGCCGTCTTGTTTAAAGCAACGGGTACGCCGCCCAACGCCGACCCGCAGGAGCGGATGCTCGACCTGCTGTCGGGCGAGAACCAGATCACCGACGCCGACGCGCACACGCAAGTGGTGCAGGACATGGTGCGGATTTTCGAGTCGCAGCGGCTGATCTCGCTCAAGACGCTGTACGACATCGCGGACAATCTGGAGGCCACGTCGAAGGGCGGCAAGATCAACATCACGCTGGTTAACCGGTTGTCGGCGCGGATCCAGGAGATTCAGCCCGCGCGCATTGCGCTCTCGGGAGCGGAGAAGAACGCGCTTGCATTCGGCTACTGGACTGAAAAGCACATCGATAACCAGCGCAAAGTGAACTTCCGCGCGATCTTCGAGCGGTCGGCCAACGATCCCGAGAAGCTGCGCGAAGCGCGCGGCTTGCTGACGCAGTTTCTGCGCGATACGCTGGTGGGCTTCAACTACATACACTACGCGCCGCCGGGGGCGCAGATTTTGATCACCAATCCGCTGTTTGTGCGCAGCCACGATTTTATCGGCGTGCAAGGCACGAATCAGACATGGCGGTCGACGGAAGTGTTCGGTACCGGTTGGCCGTCGAGCGCGGGCGGGCGGTTAGTGGGCTCGCTGAGCAATTTGCCCTACGCGCTGGCGGAGGCGGAACAAAACTTCCTGATCCCGACGCGCGAGCAAGCGCTGATTTGGGGCGACCTGGTTCCGCAGATGATCTTGAGCGCCAAGGTGCCGCGCTGGTGGAAAGTGACGCCGTCGCAGATGCATTACGCGGCGCTGCTGATGCGGCTGGGAGAGTCGGCGGTGGCGCAGGCGTCGCTCGACGCCTCCGTGCGTCCCCGCGTGATCGAGCTAGTGGAACGGCAAGCGCCGCCCGCCCGCGCGCGCCGGATCGAGGAGTTGATGGCCGACGGCAACGCCCGGGCCGCCATCGATTTAGTCTTGCCGTCGGAGGCTTACTTGATTGGCTCCCGCGCGATGGCCGCGAATCTGGAGATTCCGGGTCCGGAGGCGGCGGAGATCAAGCGGCTCCGCGCGGAAAATCCGGCGTTGCATAGCGACGCGGCGGTGTCGCGGGCCTTTGGCACTCCGAAACCGACGCTCGCCAATTCGTATTCGCCCGCGCTGATGGAACTGCGGACGTTCCCCACGCTGATGGGTTATTCGAGCCGCATTCTGGCCGAGAGCTGGGAGTCGTCGACGTTGTACTACGCGGCTCTCGCCGACGAGATCGATCTGCCCCCTTCGCAGTTGAACGTGACGGTTCCGATCTGGACGCAGAAAACCGTGGAGGCGATTTTCGCCACGCATCTCGAAGATTGGCCGGCGCTGTTACGGTCGTTGCGTGTGGTGGGAGACGGCGTGCGGACAGCCGCCCGGAAGCCGGATACGCAGAAAGCTTCTTTGAACTAGTTTTTGTAACTTAGGGAGGACTTCATTTCCATGACTCGCCGCTCCGCTGTAAGTCTCTCGGTTCCGCTCATCGGCGGTGGCGCGATCGCGCTCGGGCAAGAGCGCACGTCGGCCACCTTCCGGGTGAAAGTGGACATGGTGGTGTTGAGCTTCACCATCACGGATTCGAAGGGACGCTACATCAACGGACTCAAGCACAACGATTTCCGGATTCTCGAAGACGGAATTCTGCAACGCATCGCGACGTTCGCCGAAGGCAATAAGCCGCCGATGCAGATCATGGACGACGGATCGACGAAACCGTTGATCGTGTCCGAGCAGCCGGGGGCCGCCCCGGGTGAAAACCGTTCGGACGCCTTCGTCGGCACGAATGTGTTCGTGTTGTTCGACACGTCGAACTATATGTACCGGGGTTTCGTTTACGCCTCCGACGCGATCGCCGACTTCATTCGCGGGCTCGATCGCGCCGACTCGGTGGCGGTGTACACGTTCAGCCGCAATTTGACCCGCGCGGCGGAACTGACCAAGGATCGCCCCGACGCCATCAGCGGTTTGCGTAAAGCGGTGGCGGGCGACGATTCGGCTCTATACAACGCACTCTTGTTGACGTTGCGCGACGCGGCGAAAGTTCCCGGACGCAAAGTGGTGATCGTATTCTCGAACGGCCCGGACAACGGATCGATGGTGGCGCCCGACGACGTGCGCGCCGTAGCGGAAGACGAAGGAATTCCGATCTACGTGATTTCGACGAGCGAGGTGAATAAAGACCCGATTTCGTCGGGCGTCTTCCGGCGGATTTCCGGGCGGACCGGCGGCAAGGCGTATTTCGCCAAGACCTGGCAGAAACAAGTCGAAGCGTTCGAATCGATCCGCGAGGATTTGGGGAATTCCTATACGGTGACCTACTACCCGGTGAATAATCCGAACGAAGGGTTCCGGAAGATCGCCGTCGAAATTACTACCGATCCGGGCAAGAAGTTCCGGGTGCGAGCGCGTCCCGGCTACCGCCCAAGCCGCGGTTTCTAGGCGCGAGTGAGCGGCGAGGAACATTCTTCGAGGCGAGTGAGGCGGCGGTCGATATCGTCGACTTTAGTTTTGAGCCGCTCCAGGCGACGCTCGACGGCTCCGATGCGCCGGTCCACTTCGTCGAACCGCCGGTTGATCGAAGATTCCAAAGTATCAAGCCTCCGATTATGTAGCCACGCCGCACCAAGGATGGCCATCACAACCGGCAAGGTGGACTGGAAAAACGGCAGCCACGCTTGAGCGTACCCATTAGCTAAAACCTAACATGAACTCCCTCATCGAGTCGCTCTCCACCGCCCGGATTTACGATCTCGAACAGCCGCGCTTCCCGGCGATGCCTCTGCACGAAAGCCACAAGCGGCCGGGGTACGGTTACTACCTGCACCGCCGCCATCGCGACACCTACGATCCGGCGCGGCACGGTCAACGGTCGGGAGCGTCGGGCATCGTCACGATGACCGACCATACCGGCACACACATCGATGCGCTGTGCCACCAAGCCTGCGAACTGGAACTGTTCGGCGGGGTCAAGACCGAGACCGCGGAGTCGCCCACCGGATTCTCGGAACTGGGCGCGGAAACGATGCCGCCGCTGGTGGCGCGAGGCGTTCTGCTCGACATCGCCCGCCATCACGGCGCGGACCGGCTGCCCGAGCATTACGCCATCACCGCCGATGAGATGATCGCCTGCGCGCAATCGCAGAACACGCTGCTCAACCCCGGCGATATCCTTTTGATCCGCACCGGATTCGGCGCGATGTGGAACGACGAAGCGACTTATCTGCGCGCGGCGGGCGTTCACAAATCGGGCTCGATTTGGGCCGCCGAGCAGGGCGTCGCCGCCGTCGGCGCCGACAATATGGCGTGGGACACGCTCAACGGCGACCGCGACCCCGAAACCGGTTCCACGATGTTCGCGCACGTGTACCTGATCCCCAAGAAGGGCGTCTACATCGTCGAAAACCTGCTGCTCGAAGAGTTGTCGCGGGACCGGGTTTATGAATTCGCGTTCATCGCCGCACCGCTCAAAATGATCGGGGCGACGGGTTCGCCGATCCGGCCTTTGGCGATCGTCTAGGGCGAATGGTACTCTAGCGGGAGCCGGTCTCCCCCGTAAACCGATGAGCGTGCAAGTCTTTTTCCAAGGACTGATTCTCGAAACCGACGAATTTCTTTCGAGCGGACGCTCCCTTCGCGAGCGTGCGTCGCGCGTCGTGCATTACTCGGAGGATTGGCCGCTCGGCTTCTTGAACTCGCAAGGGTTGCCGTCGCTCCTGCTCGGTTCCGCGACGCCCGGGCAGTTCCTGCTGGTCCTTCCCGAACACGCCGTCGGAGCGGCGCGCGAATACTTCGCGGCAGCGGCACAGGATGCCTCACGCGAGGGGCTGCGCCTGATCTTCGCCTCAACCGAAAACTTGGGCACGTGGGCGATCATTCGCGAGCGTTTGTGGGGTGAGCTATCGCAACTCGAATCCGCGCCCGGCTCGCCCGATTTCCAGCCGTTCGACCCGGCCGCGGACGAGGAGACCGCCCTCGAACCCGTCCCCGTTCCGTGGTCCGTCTTGCGCGGCAACGTAGACCGGTTCGAGCCGTTTCTCGCCGCCGCCGACACGGTGGAAACGCATGTCGCGCGCTCTTTGATGTTCAAGAATTTCTTCGCGGGCGAATTGCCGCGCCTTACGCAAGGCAAAGCCGAGATCGCGATCCTCGGCGGCGACGGTTTCGCGATTACCGGGCCATGGGAAACGTTGCTCACGATCGCACCGGAGATCGCGCGTCTCTTCGAACGGTTCGCGGCGGAAAACCTGGGCGCGGACTCGGCCGCCGACGGACGCACCATGAGCATGGCGCTGGCGCTACCGCAAGACGGCGAAACCGAAGGCGCGGTATACCGGCGTTGCGGAGCGATGCTCGAAACGGCAAAGACGTTTCTGCGGGGCGGCTTTCACTTGTTCGGGCGCACCATCGAGTGGCAGCAGCTCACCGAGGCGGAAGGGATTAAGGACCTCGCACTGCGCCTGGTGCGCGAGTTTGGCTGCTCGACGCAATTCATCGCCGAGTTGCTATCGTTCTATCCCGAGTTGCAAACGGGACGGCGCGGCGTCCAAAGGTTCGAGCGCCCCTGGCGTTTCTACCGGCGCTTGGCCGTGACGCTCGACCCGAACGAGCGCCGTTCGCGCTCGCGCGAGTATGTCAAAGTAAGAACCGAGTTAGCCGCCGAAGTCATCGGCAAAAACGTCGGCCAAGCCCGCCTGCGCCCCACCGGGCGAGTGGCGCTCGAATGGGCGTACCGGCTAACCCAAACGGAGCCAGCTTAATGTCTGAAGAGAAAAAAGAGACCGCGCCGCAGGCTTCGGCGCCTCCCAAACGGGACGGCGGGCCGCGCCGCGACGGCGGACCTCGCGGGCCGCGCGAACATGGACGAGAACACGGGCGCGAGGCGGGCCGAGGCGGCGACCGGGACCGTCGACCCGACGCGCCGCCCGAAATCGATCTCGACAAGCTGCTCGCCGATTCGCTCTATCTCGACAATCAGGCGCATGCCGTCGTCAATCGCCTGCGGGACATGGATTCCGGCACGAAAAGCCAATTGCGGCGCTTCTACAACGCTGTGCGGCGGGCCTGCCGGACGCCTGAAAGCGAACGTCAGCACGAGTTCGTCATGCTGCGCGCGCGGCTGGCGTACACGATCGCGCGGCATTCCTTGCGTTCGATGGATACGCTCGAAAAGTTGTTGCTGCAGGTGACGCGCAAGAACGACCAGCGCGGTTACGAGCGGTTCCGCGACTTATTCGAAGCCATCGTCGCCTATAACGAGTAACTCGAAATGTCATCCCATACATCCGAAACCAAGTTGGCGTTTCTCGGCAAGCTTGTCGTCGAGACCGAAGTCGTCTGCGAGACCGGTCTGCATATCGGCGCGGGCAAGGGGACGCTCGAAATCGGCGGGGCCGACAGCGCGGTGGTGAAAGACTCCTTCGGCCGGCCCTACATCCCGGGCAGCAGTTTGCGCGGCGCGATGCGGCATCAACTCGAAGCCGCCACCGGCGCGCTGGAACGCAGCGACGAGATGGTCTATCTGTCCCGGCGGCGCGGCCAGGAAGTTCGCATTCACCAAAGCAACCGCCCGGACGACGAAATTTGTTTGCTGTTCGGCGGCCCCAACGGCCGGGGGCGATTGACGGTCTCCGACGCGCCGCTGGTCGAAGAATCAATCACGGCGCAGATGCGCGAGAACCTCGACGGCGAGTTGACGGAAGTGAAGAGCGAAGTCGCCATCGACCGGTTGACGGCGCAGGCTTCGCCGCGGACGATGGAGCGCGTTCCGGCAGGCGCGAAATTCAAAGTCCGCCTGACGCTCGACGTCTTGTGTAAGGAAGACGCGGACCTGATCGCGCTGCTGCCCCTCGCGCTGCGGCTGATCGAGGATTCGGGCCTCGGCGGCGGACGGTCGCGCGGCAGCGGCCGGGTGAAGTTCGGCGCATTCCAAACTTCCTGGCGGTCGAAGGACGCCTATTATTCCGGCGCGGAGGCGAAGGCGCTCGAGAAATTGGACGCCGAAACGCTGCTCGCCGAAATCGGATAGCCCATGCCGACCCTGCTGGTGCGGTTTCGTCCGCGCGGACCCTGGCGGTTCGGCGAAGGCGGAACGCGCGAATCCACGGATACGATCGGGCATAGCGACACGCTGCACGCGGCGTTGGGTTGGGCGGCCCGGAAACTGGATCGCGGCGCGGACTGGGAATCCGCCATCCGCGGCTTACGGGTGAGTTCGATGTTCCCGTTTGTGGGACGCACGCTGTATGTCGCGCCGCCCCGCACGCATTGGCCGCCGCCCACGCCGTCAAAGTTGCGGTTGAAGTCGGCGAAGTTGATCCCGCTTTCGGTGGCGCAGGATTTGCTCGCCGGAAGACCTTTGGCCGACGAGCGATGGGATGTGGACGCCCGTTCGGCGTGCCTGATTCCAGCGGGCGGGGTCGCGCCGTTCCGTATCGCCCTTCGCCGCAACGCCGCCGTGGACCCGGTGGCGCCCGGCGCGATCGAAGCGCACTCCACCGCTTGCCTCGAGTTTCCCGCCAATGCCGGATTTTGGTGCGCCCTCGCCGCCCCCCAAGAGTCGCTCGAATTAGTGCGCGCCGCACTGCGATTGTTGGGCGACGCCGGGATCGGCGGGGAACGCAATCTGGGCTGGGGACAGTCCGCGGTCGAGTTCGCGGCGTTTCCCGAAGCGGCGGCGGAATCGCCCTCCGGCCGCTACTGGCTGCTGTCCCTCTTCGTTCCCGGCGAACACGACGCCGTCGATTGGTCGAAAGGCGATTACCGCGCGAGAGTGCGGCGGAACCTTCGCGGCCGGGCCGTGCGCATGATCGAGGAAGGCGGCGTCATCGCGGCCGCATCGCCCCCTTCCGGATCGCAAATCGATCTCGGCGTGGGCGAACCTGATTGGCGCAACGGCGCGGCTTTCGCGTTCCCGTTACCCGCGGAGCCCGCCGCATGAAGTACCGCGTAACGATCCTGACCCCTACGCTCGCGGGCGACGGCCAACGCCTTTCGCCGATCGACTACATGGTCTGGAAAGATCAGGTGAACGTGATCGATCAGCGGCGCATCTTCAAGATGCTCGCGAAAAGCCCGCGCCTGGAACCGTATCTGGTACAAATCCGGCGCGCCACGCGGCTCGATTTCGCCAGTTGGGGCGGTTACGCGCAGAACTACGCGCTGCGGCGCATTCCGTTCGAGCATCCCTCGCTTACCGCCGCGTGGGAGCGGGCGCGAGTGGAAAACCTCCATATCCCGACCTTCGCCACCGATTTCGCCGGGCCGCTGATCGCCGGATCCGCGATCAAGGGAGCGGTGCGGACGGCCGCCACGGTAGAGCGATGGCGGAGCCGAGGAGTCGAAAAAGTGATCGAAACGGCGGCCAAACGCGCCGAAGGACGAGTGCCGCGGTTTTTAGCGCAATTCGCGGACAATGAATCTCCCCGCGCGTCGTTCGCCGACGCTCGCCTGGTTTCGGGCGAATTGAAGGTGTACCAAGTGCAGACTTCCCGGCTGCAGAACGGCGTGTTGAGTTGGAAGGACTCGATGCCCGCGTTCGCCGAGATGGCCGTACCGGGCACGGTGTTCGAGGGCCGGTGGTCGGGCGAACTCCCCCCGCTCGGCGAGTCTTCCGCGCTGCTTGAAAATCAGATCGTTTACGCGAAGGAAGCGAAGCTAGCGCATGTGGCGGCGACGCTCGAAGCGCTCCGGGGACGTCCCGGCCTGCTATCGCTCGGCTGGGGCGGCGGATTTCTCTCGAAAACCGCGGCGTCGGACACCTCGCCCGAGGCGTACCGCCAGATTCTTCGGGCGATGCCGTATTACGCCCGGGCGATCCAAACCGGTCTCGCCTTCCCGAAGACCCGTCGGATTGTGACGATGGACCAAAAGCCCGCCGCGATTCCCGGTTGGATTTCGCTCGAACCCGCCGATTAGGTACGTAGGGCAAAGCCCGGATGCTACCCTCGTACCTGTGGAGCAAACCGGAGGACGGCACGATGCCCACAAAGACAGTCACAAATGTACAACGCATACTTCGGCTTTCGCGAAAACCCCTTTAATCTAAGCCCCGATCCGGCGTTTCTTTACCGCAGCGAGCAGCACGAAGAGGCGCTCGCCAACCTGATGTATGGGGTGCAGAGCCGCAAGGGCTTTATCGTCCTGACCGGCGAAGTCGGCACGGGCAAGACGACGCTGCTCGAATGCTTGCGCGACTATTTGGACGCCCAAGGGACGGAATTCGCGTTCATCTTCAATTCGAAGATTACGCCGGACCAGTTCTTCGAAATGATCGCCTACGATCTCGATTTGAAGTGCGACCGAAAGTCGAAGACCGACGTGCTGTTCGCGCTGAACCAACTGCTGATCCAACAGGCGAACGAGGGCCGGACTACGGTGTTGATCGTCGATGAAGTCCACAACCTCGATTGGCACGTGCTCGAAGAAGTGCGCATGCTGGGGAATCTCGAAAATCCGAAGATCGGCAAACTGATCCAGGTGATTCTTTCGGGGCAGCCCGAGTTCGACCAGAAGCTCGATTCGGCCGATCTGCGTCAGCTGAAGCAGCGGATCGTTTTGCGGTGCCAGTTGCGTCCCTTCGATCTCCGTGACACTCGCGAATACATCCACTCGCGGCTGTCGAAGGCGGGGATGCCGAAACAGATGGTGTTCGACGAATCGCTGATCGCGGACATTCACACGCGGACCCAAGGCATTCCGCGCCTGATCAACGCGGTTTGCGACAACCTGCTACTCACCTGCTTCGCGCTCACCGTGCGCAAGGCGACCGTCGATATGCTCGACGAAATCGCGCGCGACATGCGGCTGGAATGGCCGGAGAAGACGATCGGAAAACCGCAGCCGGTACCCATCGCCGCAAGGTAGTCTGGTGCTATGTCCGGGCACGAGCGGATTGACCGGCGGAGTGTCGCGCTGCATCGCGCGATCGCGGCGAAACTCGCCCAGGATCCCGAACTGCTCGAAATCGCCCGCGATAATCTGCGGCGTTGGCGGGCGGAGGCGGGGCGCTCGACGCATTATCTCGAAGAATGGTCGCGCTTGCTCGACCGGCCTCTCCCGGAATTGGCGGCGCTGATCGTCGAGGACAGCGAGCGCATGCGCGCCTTGCGGCAATCGACGCCCTTCGCCGGTGTGTTAGACCCAAAGGAACGTTGGGCGATCTATGACGCGTTCGCAACTGGAACACATCATCCGGGCGGCGGGGACCATCGCTGACGACACCGACATCGTAGTGATCGGCAGTCAGGCGATTCTGGGGCAGTTTCCGGACGCCCCGCCCAATCTACTGGTGTCGATGGAAGCGGACGTTTATCCACGCAACAAGCCCGAGCGCAGCGATCTCATCGACGCGTCGATCGGCGAAGGCTCGCCGTTCGAGCGGACATTCGGCTACTACGGCTACGGAGTCGGACCGGAAACGGCGATCCTGCCCAGCGGTTGGGAAGAGCGTCTGGTCCTGGTCGAGAGTTCGAATACGCTAGGGATTCGTGGATGGTGCCTGGAAGTACACGATTTGACGATTTCGAAGTTGGCGGCTGGGCGGGACAAGGATCTGGAGTTCGCGGCGGTGGCGGCGGGAGCGGGAATGGCGGATACACACATCCTACGGGCAAGACTCGCTCGGACGCCGTTGCGGCCGGAACTCGAAAAGGCCGTTGTCGGCCGGGTGAGCCGATTGGAGCGGGGCGGCTAACGCGGGCGTGTGACCATCTGACGCGGGAATAGCACCTGTAAGTTAGCATGAGAGTCTCCCCATGCACGCCTCTGGAGACCGGTTGGGTCCCTATGAACTGCTCGCCCCTTTGGGCGCGGGCGGGATGGGCACGGTTTGGAAGGCTCGGGACACACGGATAGGGCGCTCGGTCGCCGTCAAGGTGCTAAAGGGCGCGCAGAACGAGCGGTTCGAGCGCGAGGCGCGCGCGATCGCGCAGCTCAGCCACCCCAACATCTGCACGCTGTTCGATCTTGGAACGGATTCCGGCGAACCGTACATCGTCATGGAGTACGTCGACGGAAAACCCGCGGCGGGTCCGCGTCCCGACGCCGAAGTGCGCCGCCTGGGTTTGCAGATCGCCGGGGCGATGCAAGAAGCGCACGCGCGCGGAATCGTTCATCGCGACCTAAAGCCGGCCAACGTCCTGGTCACCGCGTCGGGCGTCGTGAAGGTTCTCGATTTCGGCTTGGCCAAAATGTCCGCGCCCTCCTCGATCTCCGAAACCGACGATACGATTACGCAACGGGAAACGAAGGCGGGGGCGCTGGTCGGCACGATGGCGTACATGTCGCCGGAGCAGGCCGAAGGCAAACCGGTGGACGCCCGCTCGGACGTCTTCGGTTTGGGGGTGCTGCTTTACGAACTCCGCAGCGGAATTTCCCCGTTTCACGGAGACTCTCCGGCGGCGACGCTCGCGAAAATCCTGCGCGACGAACCGCCGCCGATTCCCGGACCGCTCGGGCAGATCGTTCGCCGGTGCCTGCGGAAGGATCCCGCGGAGCGTTACCAGTCGATGGCCGAAGTCGCCGAGGCGCTTGAAGGGGCGGGCGGATTTACGATCCCGTGGCGCAGAATCGCAGCCGCCGCGGCGTTGGCGGCGTTGTTCGGGGCCGGTTATTGGCTCGCCAGGAAAATGGCCGCGCGAGATCCGGCGGCGGCGACATTGGCCGTGCTTCCCTTCGTGAATCAAAGCGCCGAGCCCGGCAGCGAAGCCTTCGCCGACGGACTCACCGACGAGTTGATTGGCGCGTTAAGCCGCGTGCCCGGCATGCGCGTCGTGGGGCGAGCGTCGGTGTTCCGGTACAAAGGCCAAAACGTCGCGCCGAAGCAGCTTTCCGACGAGTTAGGTGTCGACCGCGTTTTGCAAGGATCGATTCGCAACACGGGCGGGAGGCTGCGGATCACCGCCCAGCTATCGAATACGAAAGACGGACTGGTGATTTGGTCGGAGACTTACGACCGGGAAACCGCCGACGTGTTCGAAGTGCAAGAAGAGCTGTGCCGCGCCATGACCGGAGCGCTGAAACTGCGTTTCGGAGAAGCGGCGGCCGTGGAACGCGGGACTTCGAATATCGAAGCTTACGGCGAATATCTGCGCGGTCTTGGAGCCCGGCAAACGATGACGCGCGCGAGTATCCAACAGGCGATCGGGCATTTCCGCGAAGCGATTCGTTTGGACCCGAATTTCGCCCAGCCTTACGTAGGGCTGGCTGCGTTTACGGCCATCACGCCCGCCGTGCGCGTTAACCGGCCGCAAGAGGCGCTCCGGGCGACGGACTCGGTATTGGACCGCGCGCTGGGGATCAATCCCAACTTGGCCGAAGCCCACGCCATTCGTTCCTACACATCCTCGACGCGCCGCCTCTGGTCCGCCGCAATGATGAGTTGCGAACGCGCGATGGCGCTCGAACCGGGCAACCCGCGTGTCAATAGCTATTGCGCCAGGGTTCATTTGGTTCTTGGAAATACCGAGAAGGCCTTGGAACTCGCCCAGCGGGCGGTTGCGCTCGACCCGGCGGACTCCTTCGCGGTATATCGGTTGGGCGAAGTTTATTTCTACGGATCGCGCCGTTATGAGGCGGCGTTAACGCAATTCCGCGCAGCTCTGCAACTGGCCGGCGGTTCGGCGTTTTCCCAAGGGTTCGTGGCCACTTGCCTTGCGGCGCTAGGGCGGCGCGCCGAGGCCGAACAGGCCGTGGATCTCGCCCTTGGCGGCACAGGCGGCGAGAACGGCCTCCTGATGATTCCTCCGCTCGCCGCCGCGGGACGAATGGACCGTGCCCGTGCGCTGCTCGATAAGGCCAAGGCCGAGCGGGCTGCCGGAACCTTCGTCAATGCGACGTTTCTCGCGCGAGCTTTCTTCGCCGTCGGCGACTCAAATTCGGGCTTCGACGAGTTGAACCGCTCGTTCGAGGAGATGGACCCAACCTTAGCCGTCGTCCCCTATAGTTCGCTGCTCGACAGCCACCGGAAGGATCCGCGCTACCGCGCCTTTATCGAGAAAATGAACTACCCGCCGGACGCAAAGGTTCCGTAGGGCTGTCCTTCCTGCGATAAACTAGCGAAAGTTCACTAGAAGGAGCGTCCATGCCGACTGATCGCCGTCAATTCCTCGCCGCCGCCACTATGTCGGGGGCCGCTAAATCGTTCGCCGCCTCGAAAGCCGCCGCCTCCGGCCGCGTCATCGGCGCGAACGATCGCATCAACGTGGGAGTGATTGGGACCGGCGGGCGCGGCTTCTACGTCGCGCGCGAATTCAAGAACGTCGGCGAAGGCGCGGCGAACGCGCGGATCGCCATGGTGTGCGACGTTTACCAGAAGCGCGTCACCAAGGGCAAGGAAGCTTACCAGTGCGACGGCACTCTCGATTATCGCGAGGTGCTGGCGAAATCCGATATCGACGCCGTGATCGTGGCGACGCCCGACCATTGGCACGCGCCCATCGCGCTGGCCGCCATGGATGCGGGCAAGGATGTCTATCTCGAGAAGCCGATGTGCCACACGATCGAGGAAGCGAAGCGTCTCTCCGACACGGTCCGCGAAACCAAGCGCGTGCTGCAAGTCGGTTCGCAGACCACCTCCGGCGATCAGTGGCATAAGGCGAAGAAGGCCATCGGCGACGGCATGCTCGGCCAGATGATCATGAGCCAGGGCAGCTACCACCGCAATTCGATCGAGGGCGAATGGAATTGGCCGATCGACGCCGAGGCCGGTCCCGACGGTAAGGGCGACAACTACATCGATTGGAAGATGTGGCTCGGCAACGCCACGAAGCGCGATTGGAATCGCGACATGGGCGCGGACCGCTTCTTCCGCTTCCGCAAGTATTGGGATTATTCGGGCGGCATCGCCACGGACTTGTTCTTCCACGTCGCCGCGCCGATGAACGTGTGCTGGGGCGGCGGCGGACAGTTCCCCTATCGCGTGATGGCGGGCGGCGGCATCTACGTGTTCAAGAATCTGCCCGAAGATCCGTCGAAGCCGGACCGCGAAGTTCCCGACACGTTCCACTTGATCGGCGAGTACTCGAAAGGCCACAGCGTGGTGCTGAGTTCGTCGATGGTGAACTCGCAGCATATTCCCGGCCTGATCCGCGGACACGGCGCTACGCTCACGATGGTGGAGCACGGGCGCTTCGAAGGCTACGCTCCGTTCATCACGCTCAAGGCGGAAAAGACGCGCAGCCGCAGCGGCGCGAAGTTCGTCGTGCCGGAACTCGAAGCGAAGTTCGAGGGCAAGGACGAGATCAAGATCCCGGTGGAAGACAAACCCACCATGCCCACGCACGTCGGCAACTTCCTCGATTGCATGCGGACGCGGCAGAAACCGACGCTCGACGTGGACACCGCCGCGAAAGCTCAGGTGCTGATCACGATGGCCGTGCAAAGCTATCGCCAAGGCCGCGTACTCTACTTCGACGAGAAGACCTGGAAAGTGTCGGACAAAGCTCCGCGAGCGTAGCAGTCACGCCGTTGTCACGGCGTAATCATCGGTCTTACAAA
The DNA here is from genome assembly GCA_033763835.1 of Bryobacteraceae bacterium. Taxonomy (GTDB): domain Bacteria; phylum Acidobacteriota; class Terriglobia; order Bryobacterales; family Bryobacteraceae; genus JAPKYZ01. The sequence continues at coordinate 44,892 of JANRJS010000007.1, forward strand.
CGCAATCGCTAGCTTGGATGCATGACTCGTGCGTCTCGCGTTAGCGTTCTCGTCCTGCTCGGCTCGGCCGGAATTCTCGCTCAAACGTCCACCGGAACGATCGTTGGCACTGTGCTCGACACGGCGCAAGCGGTGGTACCGGAAGCGTCGGTGACCGTTACCAACACGGGTACGAACGAGATTTCGCGCGCCGTTACAGGGGCCGCTGGAACCTACATCGTTCCGCTGCTCAAGCCCGGTTCTTACCGAGTAGAAGTCACCGCGCCGGGATTCAAGAAGTTCCGCCAGGACGGCATCGTGCTGCAAGTGCAGCAGCAGGCGAGAGTCGATGTCGCGTTGCAAGTGGGCGACGTCGCCGAGAGCATCGACGTAGTGGCCGACGCCGCGGTGGTCGAAACGACTTCTTCGAGCGTCGGCAAAGTTGTCGATAACAAGCGCATCGGCGACCTGCCCCTGAACACCCGCAACGTCTACGGACTGATCAACCTCACGCCGGGCGTCTCGGGTGGTATCGGCAATTCTCACAACCAAGTCGGATACTCGGTGAACGGCGTTCGCGGCGGACTTTTCGACACCCTGGTGGACGGATCGAGCGCGGCGTTCCCGACCGTGAACGGGTTTCACGGAATCTCCGTGTTTCCTTCGGTCGATGCCGTGGCCGAGTTTAAGGTGCAGGCGTCGAACTACTCGGCCGAGTTCGGCCGCTCGAACGGGAGCGTCTTGAACCTGGTCTACAAAAGCGGGACGAACGACTTTCACGGATCGGCCTACGAGTTTCTTCGCAACTCGGTGCTTGACGCGAACAACTACTTCAACAACCAGCGGAACATTCCCTTGGCCAGCTTCAAGCGTAACCAGTTTGGCGGAACCTTCTCCGGTCCGCTGCGCAAGGACAAGACGTTTTTCCTGGTCTCCTATGAAGGCTTGCGCGAGCGCAGTTTCAGCGAAACGCTCACGACCGTTCCCACATCGGAACAACGGCTCGGCGATTTCTCGCTAACTCAAGCGAATCTCACGCAGCAGATTGTGATCTTCGATCCGCTCACCACGCGCGCCAATCCGGCCGGAGGATTTATTCGAACGGCCTTCCCCGGCAACCGCATTCCGGCGGACCGCATCGATCCCGTCGCGCGTAACGTGCTCGCGTATTACCCGCAACCGAACCAAGCGGGTCTTCCAGGCACTCGGCAGCAGAACTTTTACAATGCGGGCTCCGCCGCCGTCGACACGAACAACTACGATCTGCGGATCGACCACAATCTGTCGGAACGGCAGCGCATCTTCGGTCGAATTTCGCGCCGCTACTCGTTCAATGGCCCGCCGCAGTTGTTCCCCGGCGAAACCGGCGCGGCCGAGGGCCGAATCAATCTAAACGACTGGGGCACCAACGCCGTGTTCGATTACGCGAACACGCTTACCGGTTCGTCGATCCTTAATTTGCGGCTATCGTTCGCCCGAAACTTGTTTTTATTCGACAATCAAGGGCTCGGCTTTCAACCTTCCACTCTCGGTCTGCCGCGCGATCTCGACGCCGCCGTAGACCTGCCGATGTTCCCGCGCTTTGGGGTTGCGGGCCAAGTCAACTTGGGCGGCAACGATCACCGCAAGAGCGGCTTCAACCAATATGGGCTGGTCGGCAACTACTCGAAGATCGTGGGATCGCACTCGATTAAGGCCGGGTACGAAGGCCGCCTCCTGCGCATCAACGTGTGGGAAGCGCGCGCCGCGGGAACGTTCAACTTCAACGCCGGCTTTACCCAAGGTCCGAATCCGAATCAAGCCAGCGCCACCGCCGGTTACGGCTTGGCCTCGTTCCTGCTCGGTACCGGCTCGGGCGGCAACTTCTATCAGAACTGGAAAAACGTCGCCGCCGAGAGTTACTATCACGCCTTCTACATTCAGGACGACTGGCGCGTCACCCGCAAGCTGACCCTGAACCTCGGCATCCGCTACGATTTCGACACGCCCCGCACGGAGCGATACGACCGCATGAGCTGGTTCGATCCCACGGTGCGCTCGCCCCTAGCGTCGACGCCCGGGTTCTCGAATCTGACCGGCGGCTTGCAGTTCGTCGGCGTCGGCGATAACCCGCGCGTCCAGTACGACGGCGATTGGAACAATATCGCGCCTCGCCTGGGCTTCGCTTACCAAATCAACCCGAAGACCGTGATTCGCGGCGGTTGGGCGCAAATGTTCGCTTCTTCGACGCTCGGCGCGCAAGGCACAGTAGGCCCCTATGGATTCCGGGTGGAGACGCCGTGGATCTCGACGCTCGACGGAATCACTCCACAGAACTTACTTCGCAATCCGTTTCCGGGCGGCTTTCGTCCCGTGCCCGGCGCGCGCGACGGTCTACTCACCGCCGTCGGCGGCAACGTCGAGGGTCCGCTGCGCGAAACTCCCGTACCGTACACCTTGCAATGGAATCTCACGATCCAGCGCGAATTACCTGGGCAGATTTTGCTCGAAACGGCCTACGTGGGGAATCGAGGGCGCCAACTCTCGCGCGGGGGCGAGGGCGGATTTACGCTCAATCAAATTCACCCGTCGAACCTTTCGTTGGGTTCGCAGTTGAATCAATTAGTGGCGAATCCGTTCTTCGGTCAAGGGCTGCCGGGAGTTCTCGCCAATCCTACGATCAGCCGTGCGCAGCTACTGCGTCCCTATCCGCAGTTCCTCAGCGTGCACCCGCTGTTCTCCGCGGGATCGAATTCGGATTATCACGCTCTTCAAGTGAGCTTCTCGAAACGCTACTCGAAAGGCATCGTCTTCGAGGGGAACTATGTTTGGGCGAAGTCGATCGACGACGGTACCAGCGCGCTCGATAGCTACAACCTTCGCTTGGGCCGCAGCCCCACGGGCACGGACATCCGCCACCGGCTTGTCTTCTCCGGCGTCTACGAACTGCCCTTCGGCAAGGGCCGGCAGTTCGGGTCCAGCATGTCGCGCTGGGCCGATCTTCTGGTAGGCGGTTGGCAAGTGAACGGCATTCTTACGATGCAATCGGGCGGCCTGCTGGGCATTGGCGCTTCCAATACTTCGGGTCTGTTCAACGAAGCGGCGCGCGCGAATAACAACGGCCGTTCGGCGAAACTCGACATCGACGCGCACGACCGTCTGGACCGCTGGTTCGACACAAGCGTCTTCTCGCAACCCGCGCCATTTACGCTGGGCAACGTGGGAACCCTGGTGCCCGACTTGCGCGCCCACCACGTCAATAACCTCGACTTCTCGCTATTCAAGCAGTTCCAGATTACGGAGCGTGCGCGGCTGCAATTCCGCGCGGAGAGCTTCAACTTCGCGAATCGCGTGCAGTTCGCGGGCCCGAACACGTCGGTGACGGCGGGGACGGCGTTTGGGCGCGTGACTTCGCAGGCCAACGCTCCCAGGCAGATCCAGTTCGGGTTGAAGCTGCTGTTCTAACGGACGCGGGCGCTACTTCCGGAGATGGCGGGCGAAAAACGCCTCCACCTTCGCACCCATTTCGGCGCTCATGAACTGCGGCCCGCCGTGGGCCGCGCCGGGGATGACGACCAGTTCCGATTCGACTTTCGCGGCCTTTAGTGCCTGGTGCAGACGCTCGCTCTGGTCGAGCGGCACGCTCAAGTCGCTATCGCCGTGCACGATCAGGAACGGAGCGTCGCCCGCCGACGCCCATTTCACGGCACCCGCCGCATCGGCTTTCGCCGCGTTCTGCTGCACCGGTCCACCGATCAATCGGCTCTCCGGCGCACCTGGCGAATCGTGATCGATCGTCGAAGGGAACATCGACATACGCCGCAATTCGGCGGGGCCGTAGTAGTCGACTACGGCTTGCACGCGGCTCGATCCGCTCTCGCCCACCGTACCTTCGAGCTCGGGAACATCGCCAGCCGTGCCGAGTAGAGCCACCAAATGCCCGCCCGCCGACGATCCCCAAACGCCGATCCGCGCGCCGTCGATCCCATGTTCGCCCGCGTGGTTGCGCAACCAGCGAATCGCCGCCTTCACGTCGTGTAATTGGGCCGGGAAGATCGCCTCGGAACTGAATCGATAGGCGACGCTCGCGACCGCGTAACCTTTCGCCGCCATCGGCGCGGCCGGCGGGTTCGACTTCGATCCATTTTGCCAAGCGCCGCCGTGCACCCAAACGATCAAAGGAAGCGCGGACGCGGGATTCGTTTCCGGCAGGTATAGATCGAGCTTGAGTTCCTTCTCCGGCGTCTTAGCGTAGACCAGGTTCCGCGAAATCTTCACACCGGCAACCGGACGCGGATCGTTCTCGACCACAGGCGGCACCGCTGGATAGAGAGCGCCCGGCGAGCCTTCCGGGAGCGCGATGGTTGGTTTGCCGTTCAGGTACTTCAAGCCGGCCAGAAACTGGTCGGTCGCGTAGGTTGTCGACGCATGCCATTCGCCCTTACCCCGGTCGTTGAAGAATCCATGCGGCTGCCCCTTCGCCCAATGAAGCTGCGCGGGGATCTTCGCTTCGCGCATCCGCTCGAAGAGCTTTACGCCACCCGCCGCGAGCGGATCGGCGTCACCGTAGAAAAACACCGAGGGCGGCATGGTTGCTCCCGACCCGTCGCGTCCGCCGCTGTAGCCGGGGTTGTAGAGCACCAGCGCCTCCGGTTTCGCTTGCGGAACGGCCATCGTCGCGCAGGTAGCCCCCGCCGATCCCCCGCCCGCCAGCACCTTCTTCGGATCGACGCCGAGTTCGCCCGCCTTCTCACGCATCCAATGAATGGCGGACGCGCAATCCTCGATCGCTTCGCTCGGAGTGGTCTTGTGCTTCGATTCGATCCGATACTCGGCGCTGGCCGCCACCATGCCGCGGCTCGCTAGATACTGCGCCTTCGAGAAGAACTGTTCGGGCGATCCGTTCTTGAAGCCGCCGCCGAAGAAGAATACGATGCCGGGCCGAGAATCCGCCGCGGACCATCCGATCGGATAGAAGACGTGAATCCGAAGTTCGCCCTGCGGCGTTTTCTTGTATACATGCGCTTGGCGCAAGGGCGCGCCCAACAAAGGAAAGATGGCGAGAAAGATCGCGGCGGCAAGCGGCATTTTCATCGCTCGCGAGGTTATCACGAACCGCGTTCCGGCGGCGTTAGAATGGCCCTATGACCGGCCTTCCGGCGCACTACTTCACGCCTGAACAGTATTTGGAGCGTGAACGCTGGTCGGAGGAAAAGCACGAGTACTTCGAAGGTCAGATTATTTTGATGGCGGGCGGCATGCCTCGCCACTCGCTCATCATCAATAGTGTCAGTGCCGCAGTCACTCGGCGACTCCCCGAGGACGGGCCTTGTTTCGGTTTCAATAGCGATCTGCGAACCAATGTGCATTGGGACGGATTGATCACATATCCAGACTTTCAGGTCGTTTGCGGCGAACTCGAGTTCACCGACGACCGCCGGGACACAATCACCAATCCCACTTTCGTGGTCGAAGTTTTGTCGCCGTCTACGGCGCGGCACGATCGTGGGCGCAAGCTGGACTATTACAAGGGCTGCGATTCTATTCGCGAGTACTTGTTGATTGACCAGACGCCCGTCGATATCGAGCACGGTTGGCGCGTGGCGAGCGGCGGCTGGAACACGGAAACCGTTCGCGATTTGTCGGCGACCATCCGACTCGATTCCATAGGGATAGAAATTCCCGTTAAAGAGATCTACCGCGGGACGCAGGCCATCCGCTAACCCCGCACCCGCAATTGCACGCCGAGTTCGCGCAACTGACGATCATCCACCACGCTCGGAGCCTCGCACATCAAGTCGACGCCTTTCGACGTCTTCGGGAACGGGATTACGTCGCGAATCGTCTCCTCGCCCGCGAGCAACATCACCATGCGGTCGAAACCGAGCGCGATTCCGCCGTGCGGCGGCGCTCCGTACTCCAACGCGTCGAGCAGGAATCCGAACTTGCGGCGCGCGTCTTCCTTCGTCAAGCCAAGCGCGTCGAACACCTTCGACTGAACGTCGCTGCGGTGGATGCGGATCGACCCCGACGCGAGCTCGATGCCGTTCAGCACGATGTCGTAGCTCTTCGCGCGGCAACAGGCCGGATCGGCGGTGAGCAGTTCGAGATCCTCGTCCTTCACCGAGGTGAACGGATGGTGTGCGGCCACCCAACGCGAGTCTTCCGCGTCCCACTCGAACATCGGAAAATCGACCACCCAGAGCCACCGCAGATCGCGAGGATCGAGCAGTTTGTGACGGTCGTTGTATCTGCGCCCTGCGTGCAAGCGCAGCTCGCCGCAGGCTTTGAGCACCGTCTCTTCGGGACGATGGCCCTCGACCGCGGCCGGCCACCCGGCCACTAACAACAGATCGTCCTCGCTCGCGCCCGTGCGTTCGCGCAGCTTCGGCATGACGTCCGGGAAGTCGCGTTCCAGGCGTTTCATGTCGTCGTAAACGCGCAGCCCTTTTTCCTGCCCGAACGCTTTCAGATCGTCGCGTTCCTTGCGGGAGAGCGCTCCGGTCTTGGGAATGACAATCGCGACGAGCGGCAACCCGGGATGCGTCATCGGCACCGGAGCGTGGGCGAATAAATCCTCGACGCGCCAGAGGCGAGGCAAACGAAGGTCGGGCTTATCGCTGCCGTATTGGTCCATCGCCTCCGCGTAGGTCATGCGCGGAAAGTCGTAATCGAGCGCGAATCCGGCGGCGCGGCAGATGTGCTTCACCATCGGCTCGATGGTTTCGTAAATCGTTTCCTGCTGCGGGAAACTCATCTCGACGTCGATCTGCGTGAACTCGTATTGGCGGTCGGCGCGCAAATCCTCGTCGCGGAAGCAGCGCACGAGTTGGAAATATTTCTCGTAGCCCGCCACCATAAAGAGCTGTTTGAAAATCTGCGGCGATTGCGGCAGTGCGTAAAACTGGCCGAGATTCAGCCGCGATGGCACGAGAAAATCGCGCGAGCCTTCGGGCGTCGATTTCGTAAGGAACGGCGTTTCGAGTTCGAGAAAACCCGCGCCATACATGTACTCGCGCACCGCGAACGCGAGCTTCGAGCGCAAAATAATGTTGCGCTGCATGCGCGGACGGCGCAAATCGACGTAGCGGTGCTTGAGGCGCGTCTCCTCGCCTACGTCCACCGAATCCTCCATCGGAAATGGCGGCGTCTTCGAGGTGTTCAGAATCCAAATCTTGTCGACGACGATCTCGACTTCGCCTGTCTCAATGGCGGGATTGACGGTGTCTTTGCTGCGCTCCTCGACTTCGCCCTCGGCGGCGATCACATACTCGCTGCGTACCTCGTTGGCGCGTTCGAGAATCGCCTTGTCGCCTTCGCTGCGGAACACGATCTGCGTAATGCCGTCGCGGTCGCGCACGTGCATGAACAGCAGCCCGCCTAGATCGCGCACGCGGTGTACCCATCCCATAATCAGCGCACGCTTGCCCACATCGGACTTGCGTAGTTGTCCGCAGGAATGCGTCCGGCGCAACGCGCCCAGAAAGTCGAGTTGTAGTTCTTCAGGCATCGATAATTTCGTCGAACGTCGCCGGGCGCTGCTCGCCCGTTTGCATGTCTTTCAGCATCGCGCTACCGGCGGGCAGTTCCGAGTAGCCGACGATAGCCGCTTGCCGCGCGCCGGTTTTGTTCGCCAATTCGAGCGAACGCTTCAACCGCGCGTCGAGCGCCACCTCTACGCGCCGCCCGCGCGCCCGCAAGCGATGCGCCAGCGAACGCGCCGCCGCGCCCGCCTCGTCGCTCAGATAAGCGACAAAGATTTCGGGACCCGATTCGAGCGCCGCGCCTTCTTCCACGGCCATGATCAGCCGGTCCTCGCCGATCGAGAATCCAATGCCGGGCGCGGGAATTTTCGACCCGATCGATTCCGCCAATCCGTTGTAGCGCCCGCCGCCCATCACCGAATTCTGCGCCCCGAGCGCGCCATGCACGATCTCGAACGTCGTGTGCGTGTAGTAGTCGAGCCCGCGTACCAGCCGGGGCCGCACCTCGTAAGCGATTCCGCGTTCGTCGAGCAGCGCCCGGACCTTCGCGAAATGCTCGCGGCACTCGTCGTTTAAGAAGTCGAGAATGCTCGGCAGCTTGGCGATGATCGCTTCGTCTTCCGGCGCTTTGGAATCGAGCACGCGCAATGGATTCGTATCGGCCCTACGCCGGTTGTCCTCGGTCAGCCGATCTTTCACCGGCGCGAGTTCTTCACGCAGCTTGGCGACGAAGGCCGCGCGCGAATCTTTATCGCCCACCGAGTTGATCACCAGGTGGAAATCGCGCAGCCCGCACTCGGCGAGCGCGACGGTCACCATCTCGACCACCTCGGCGTCTACAGCCGGCGAGTGCGACCCGATGGCCTCCGCGCCGATCTGAAAGAACTGACGGAACCGGCCCTTCTGCGGACGCTCCCGGCGGAACATTGGGCCCATGTAGTAGAGCTTCTGGATGCCGGGCCGTTGATCCAGCCGGTGTTCGAGGTAAGCGCGGATCACCGACGCCGTGTTTTCCGGGCGCAGCGTCAGCGACGAACCGTCGCGGTCGTCGAAGGTGTACATCTCCTTCGTAACGATGTCCGTTTCTTCGCCCACGCCGCGGGCGAACAGCGCGGTCTCCTCGAAAATCGGCGTACGGATTTCCGAGTAGTTGTACGCGCGGAACACGCGGCGGACCGTCGCCTCCACACGGTTCCAGAGTTCGCTTTGGGGAGGCAGGATGTCCCGCGTCCCCTTCACCGCTTGGATCATCCGCGATTCTCTTCTTCGTCGAGGCGGGTCTTTTCGAGCCTGTAGTGGACGGTTTTCTCGAGATAGTGCGCCAGATTGAGATCGAAGCGCTCTTTCTCTTCGGGCGTCACTTCGCGGCGCACCTTACCCGGCACGCCCATCACCACGCTGCCGGGGGGCACTTCCATGCCCTCCGGTACCAGCGCGGCGGCGGCCACGACGCTCCCCGCACCGACTTTCGCGCCGTTCAACACGATCGCGCCGATGCCGATCACGCAGCCGTCCTCGATGGTGCATCCGTGCAGCATCGCCTGGTGGCCCACGGTCACCCGGTTACCGATCGTTAGCGGAAAGCCCTCGTCGGAATGGAGCGTCGAGTTGTCCTGGATATTCGTCTCGTTTCCAATGCGGATCAGCCCGACGTCCCCGCGAATCACGACACACGGCCAGATAGACGAGCGCTCGCCGATAGCGACCTCGCCAATCACCTGCGCGCTAGGGTCAACGTATGCCGACGCAGCCACTTGGGCCACATGGCCTCGATACGGCCAGATCATGAGTGGAGATTGTTATTGTAGCGAATGAGGGTGCCATGAACGAGAAAGCCTCGGCGAACACGGCGTTGTACAAGGCCGATCTTCACGAATGGGCGTTACAAACCGCCGATCTCGTCCGGGAAGGGCGAATCGAAGAAGTCGACACGGAAATCTTGTGGGATGAAATTAACTCGATGGCGGGCCGCGACGAACGGGAATTGTATAGCCGGCTCACCGTTTTGAGCCATCACCTTTTGAAGTATCGATATCAGCCGCAGTACCGCTCGCGAAGTTGGCGTTCCACCATTGCCACCCAGCGCCGGGAGTTGCGTCGGGTACTTCGACGCTCGCCGGGACTTAAGCCCGAAGCAAAAGTGGCGTTTCTCGAAACGTACCCGGATGCGCGCCTCGACGCTCTGGATGAAACGGGACTTAACCCTCGCGACATTCCAGTCGAACCACCGTTCACATTCGAGCAGGTCCTCTTCGAGGATTACCTCCCCGACTAGCGCCCGCTAAACTGTAGCTATGCGCTCTATCCGGTACGGCAAGTACGTCCCCGAAGACTTGGGGATCGACGCCCAGGACCTGATGAAGGCGCTCTCGGACTTCTTCCTGAACTCCGGGTTCGACTCCCAGTTCTACAACTTCACCGAGTACGATCCGAACTCCCTCGAAGAACTGAAAAAGGCCATCGAGCGCGCGCTGCGGTCGGGCGAACTGTTCGACGACAACCAACGCGACGAGATGATGGAGCGCCTGGAAGCGATGTCGCGCGAGGAACTCGAAGGACTGCTCGAACGCCTGATCAAGAAGCTGATGGACGAAGGCTATCTCACCGCGCAAGAGAACCCGAACGGTCCCGGGGGCGTGGGCCGCGGCGAGAATGACGTTCGGTTCGAGGTCACCGATAAGTCGCTCGACTTTCTGGGATTCAAGACACTCAAAGACCTGATGGGTTCGCTCGGACGGTCGAGTTTCGGTGCGCACGACACGCGCGATATGGCGACGGGAGTCGAAGCGAGCGGCGCGTCGAAGCCTTACGAGTTTGGCGACACGCTCAACCTCGATATCTCGCAGACGCTTTTCTCGGCGATGCAGCGCGAAGGCGTGAAGGTGCCGCTCGATCTCGAGTACTCGGACCTGCACGTCCACCAAAGCGAGTATCAATCGTCGTGCGCGACGGTGTTGATGCTCGATTGCTCGCACTCGATGATTCTCTACGGCGAAGATCGATTCACACCCGCGAAGAAAGTCGCGCTGGCGCTCGCTCACCTGATCCGTACGCAATTTCCGGGCGACAGTCTGCGGTGCCTGCTATTCCATGACACCGCCGAAGAAGTCAAGATTTCCGAGTTGGCGCGCGTGCAAGTCGGCCCTTACTACACCAACACCCGCGACGGCCTGATTCTCGCGCAACGTATGTTGAAGGCCGAGAAAAAGGACATGAAGCAGATCGTCATGATCACCGACGGCAAGCCTTCGGCCCTGACGCTCGACGACGGACGCATTTACAAGAACGCCTTCGGTCTCGATCCGCTGGTCGTCTCTCGCACGCTGGAGGAAGTCAACCGCTGTAAGCGCCAAGGAATCATGATCAACACTTTCATGCTGGCGAGCGACTACGGACTCATCAGCTTCGTCCAGAAAGTCAGCGAGCTCTGCAAGGGGAAGGCGTATTTCACCACGCCCTACACGCTAGGCCAGTACCTGCTGATGGACTTCATGACGCGCAAGCGTAAGACGGTGCATTAGGGATCGACGAGCTTCAGCCCGGGGATATCTTCGAAGTCCTCGCGATTGAGCGTCCAGAGAAAGGCGCGATGCGAGATCGCGGTGGCGGCGATGGCGATATCCAACTGGCGTCCGCGGGCACGGGGCACGGCACGATAGATTTCGGCGGCGACTTTAGCCTCCTGAGGACCGAAATAAAGAGCCAGCGAAGACGGGAACAAGAGTTCTTGCGTTTCGATTTCCTGCTCGTTGCGAGGGCCACGCAGCCACTCGAACAAGGCTACCGAAGGCAGCATCAAATGGCGCTCGCCTTCCATAAGCGAAAGCAGCCGAGAGTAAGAAGCCCTTTTCCCCGTTATGCAATCGACTACGGCGGAAGTGTCCAGGACGATCATTCGACCGGCGTCAAGCGGCCTGGTAGTCGCCTCGCCTCACGAATCTCCCGCAACTCGGCTTCCACCTCGGCTTGCGAGCGGGAAGGCGGTAAGGCGGCGATCCGGTCCAAAATCGCTTTCCGCCTCGCCCATTCCTCCGGCGTCGGCGGCTCGTGCCTTGGCCCTTGCCCTGCGAATTCGATGATCGCCCGCCGCGCGATTTCGCTCTTGGGCTGACGCAACCGCTTGGCCGTCAACTCCAACTGGCGTACCGCTTCGTCGTCCAGCGTCATCGTGACTTTCGTCATACCCATACTGGCCATACTACAATACTCGCCTGAATGACCCCCTTCCGGAACGGTGTTCCCGCTAGGCGCGTCCCGAGGCAATGACGTTTCGGACGTTATTCCTAGCCGTCGCGTGCCATTCGTACCTATCCGCCCAAAATCTGCGGTTCGGCGTGACCGGTGGAACCGCATTGACACCCGATTATTCGACGTACTTTGTTCCCGGTGGGACGATCTCTCTCCCGGATGGTGGAGTTGTTTCCTTTCGCCCGATCACTACCCGCAGTGGATCGCGAACGATTATCGGCGGCCCAACACTCGGCTGGAGTTTCAACGACCGCTTCTCGCTTGAATCGGGGGCAATTTATCGCCGCCTGAATCTCGAGGGGCAAGTGCCGACCGTGACCTGGCAGTTTCCCATTCTCGCCAGATACCGGCTGCCTATCGGATCGGTAGTGCCGTTTCTCGAAGCGGGACCCTCGTTCCGCACCACCGGTAATCTCAACACCCAACCTTCGCATACCGGCTTCAGCGCCGGTACCGGGTTCGATTTTCAAACGAATGGATTCCGATTTTCTCCCACGCTCCGCTACACCCGCTGGGCGCGCGATTGCGACTTCGGCGTGCAGTCGAAACAGGATCAACTCGAAATCCTGCTTGGGGTCAGCCATGCCGCTCTAAGTAATCGGCATCCTTTCGGCGATCGCGTCGCTTTAGGAGTGGCCGGCGGATTCATGCTCAACACACCCGCGCGAAACATTTCCACCCCTCTTTTCAGCCGCACATACTTCCGGCCCTGGCTTGTTGGCCCACACTTCGATGTGCGGCTAACGGACCGTTGGAGCGTCCTCGCCGAAGCCAATTACCGGCAAGTCCGATTTCGCGAAACGACGGATTACACGGTTACCCTGCCCGACGGGGCTGCACGGCGTATTCAAGGCTCGTTCGAGGGAAAGTCCGCTGTGCTCTGGCAGTTTCCGGTTCTGCTGAAGTACCGGTTCGGCAACCGCTCGATCCAGCCCTTCGTCGAGGCCGGACCATCGTTTCGCCTTCCTCAGGAACTTGGAGCGTGGCTGTCGAACTACGCGGTGACCGGCGGTGCCGGGGTTCGCATCCGATGGCGAGGTTTGAATTTCGAACCGGGCTTGCGTTTCTCTCACTGGGGTCCCGCTCACTACCGCAACGGAACTACCGCCCCTAACGAAGTTCGGCGCAACCAACTCGATTCCATACTCGCGCTTACGTTTTAACGCTCTCGTCGTCGCCCTGTAACTTTCGCGTGCCAGCGTGGAGGTTCCTCATGAGCCTCACCCGTAGATATTTCTTCCCCACGCTTGCCGGAGCCGGACTCGGCGCTGCGTTTTCCGAAGAGTTGTTCGCCCAATCCGGGCCCTTCCAACATGGCGTCGCGAGCGGCGACCCGCTGACCGACCGGGTCATTATTTGGACTCGCGTTACCCTTGCCTCGCCCGGCGATTTCGTTACGGTCGAGTGGGAGATGGCGACAGACGCCGCGTTCGGGCGGATTGTCCAACGGGGCATTACCTCCACGAACGCTTCGTTCGACTACACGGTTAAAGTGGACGTCGGCCGTCTTCAGGCCGGAACCACTTACTACTACCGCTTCATCCTGCGCGGCGCGGGCACGTCGCCCATCGGCCGCACGAAAACACTGCCCGCCGGATCGCTCTCGCGCTTGCGGTTCGCCGTTACGTCCTGCTCCAACTATCCCGCCGGGTTCTTTAACGCCTACCGGCTGATCGCCAATCGCGCCGATCTCGATTTCGTCATGCACCTGGGCGACTACATTTACGAGTACGCCGAGGGCGGCTTTAGCGCCGGCCAGTTGCTGGGCCGCGTACCGTCGCCCAATAAAGAAATCGTCACGCTGGCCGATTACCGGCAGCGCTACGCGCAGTACCGCTCCGATCTCGATCTCCAGGACGTTCACCGGCAGCACCCGTTCATCGTCGTGTGGGACGACCACGAATCGACCAACGACGCGTGGCGCGACGGCGCGCAGAATCACCAACCCGAGACCGAGGGCGATTGGGCCACGCGCAAGGCCGTCGCCACCCAGGCTTGGCTCGAATGGATGCCGGTACGCGAGAACCCGTCGCTCGGGCAGATCTACCGCTCCTTCCGCTTCGGCGATCTCGTCGATCTATCGATGCTCGACACCCGTCTCGCCGGGCGCGACCGTCAAGTGGCCGCCACTAGTGCGGCCATCGCGGACCCCAACCGCTCCTTGCTGGGCGCCGAACAGGAGGAATGGTTCCTCCGCCAATTGACCAACTCCAAGGGGCGTTCCACGCGCTGGCGGGTGGTCGGACAGCAGGTGATGATGGCGCAATTGCTCGGCGCGAACGGCGCGCCATTCAACCCGGATCAGTGGGACGGTTATTTGGCTAGCCGCAACCGCTTCCTCGATCATCTCCGCTCCCAGGCTATTGACAATGTGGTCGTGCTCACCGGCGACATTCACTCGTCTTGGGCCAATGAGATCGCGGTCAATCCCTTCTCGGCGAGCGGCAACACACCGCAAGCGGTCGAGTTCGTCGGTACTTCGGTCACATCGATCACCGGCTTCGAGGATCCCGCCACTGCCGCGGCCACCGAGGGCGGTGTTCGGTCTACTCATCCGCACATCAAGTACGTCAACCTCTCGAAGCGCGGCTACTTGCTGATCGACGTCGATCGCGACCGTGTCCAAGGTGAGTTCTACCACTTGGTCACCGTGCGGCAAAGGTCTACCGTGGAAGAGTTTGGACGCGGATTCGCGGCGGCGTCCGGTTCCAATCGGCTCGTCGAAGTCGCCGCGCCCGCGCGCCCGTAAGCCGCATCGCCCGCCGCACCATGATTCGAAGGTAAAGTATGATCTTGACTCGCAGATACTTTTTACCTACCCTCGCCAGCGCTGGACTCGGCGTAACATTTTCCGAGCGGCTGTTTGCCCAGGCCGGTCCGTTTCAGCACAACGTCGCGAGCGGCGACCCGCTCGCCGACCGCGTCATCCTTTGGACCCGAGTGACCTTGCCCGCACCGGGCGATCTTGTTGCCGTTAATTGGGAAGTCGCGACAGATGCCGGATTTAGCCGTGTCGTCCGGCGCGGAACCACTTCCACTTCCGCCGCGTTCGACTTTACGGTCAAAGTGGATGTCGATCGCCTGGATGCCGGAACAACCTACTACTACCGGTTTCTGTTGCCGGGCGGCGTGAGTTCGCCGATTGGCCGAACGAAGACCCTGCCGCTCGGATCCGTTTCGCGTCTGCGTTTCGCAGTCACTTCCTGCTCGAACTATCCGGCGGGCTACTTCAACGCTTACCGGCTGATCGCCAATCGAGCCGATCTCGATGTCGTCCTGCATCTCGGCGACTACATCTACGAGTACGCGGAAGGTACCTTCGGCTCGGGCGCACCTACGGGCCGCGCGCCGATCCCGAATAAAGAGACCGTCACGCTTACCGACTATCGCCAACGATACGCGCAGTACCGGACCGATCCCGACCTGCAGGAAGTCCATCGCCAGCATCCGTTTATCGTCGTTTGGGACGATCACGAGAGCGCCAATAACGCCTGGAAAGGCGGCGCGCAAAATCATCAACCCGAAACCGAAGGCGATTGGGAGACGCGCAAGGCGGTTTCCGCGCAAGCGTGGCGGGAATGGATGCCGGTCCGCGAGACTCCGTACGGGGCGATCTACCGCTCGTTCCGCTTCGGCGATCTCATGGATTTGGCGATGCTCGACACCCGGATCGCGGGCCGCGACGAACAGGTGAGTCCGTTCGGCGCGGAGGTGGATTCCCGGAGCCGTTCGCTGCTCGGCGCGGAACAGGAGGATTGGTTCCACCGGCAACTTACGACGTCGAAACTGCGAGGAGCGCGCTGGCGCGTCGTCGGCCAGCAGGTGATGATGGCGCAACTTGCCGGACCACGCGAGACGCCGTTTAACCCCGATCAATGGGACGGTTACGCGGCCACGCGCGGACGGCTGCTCGATCATCTGCGGACTCGCTCGATCGACAACATGGTGGTGCTGACGGGCGACATTCACTCGTCCTGGGCGAGCGAGATTTCGGAGAATCCATTTTCTTCGTCCGGTAGCGAACGGCAGGCCGTCGAGTTTGTCGCCACGTCGGTTACTTCGACGACCGGGCTCGAAGATTCGCCCAACGCGGACGCGGTGGAGCAATTGGTTTACGATCTACAACCGCACGTCAAGTACGTCAATCTCACAAAGCGTGGCTACTTATTGGTCGATATTGACCGCGACCGGGCGCAAGGTGAGTGGTACCACTTGGCGACAGTAGCGACGCGATCGCTCGAACAGAGTTTCGCGAAGGGCTATTTGACGGCTTCCGGGTCCAGCGCGCTCACAGTGGCCGCCGCGCCCGCGCCTACCAAGTCCGCCGCGCCGCTCGCGCCATAGTCGCTACCAGGCCGGTTCCCAGACGGGTCCGAGATCGAGGACGAAGCCATTTACGGGTTCCGCCGCTTCGATCTTCGCGAGATCGCTCAGAATCTCGATTCCGTCCCCGCGATACACATGCACTTCGCGACTGACGGGATGGATCAGCCAGCCCAGTTGGCAGCCGTTGGCCATCCACTCGGCCATCTTTTCTTGGACGTCCGGAAGACGGTCGCTCGGTGAGGTGAGTTCGATGACGAAGTCGGGGCAAAGAGGCAGGAAGCGCTCGCGCTGGCGCTTGTCGAGCTTTTCTAGCCGCGATCGATGCACCCAGCACACGTCCGGGGATCGCATCGCCGTGTTTGGAAGACGGAACAACGTGCTCGAATCGAACCCAACCCCGCGACCGTCGCGGCGCACCCATTCGCGAAATTGGCCCACGATCTCGAAGTTTCGGCTACCGGTTTCGCCGCCGGTATTGGCCATGATGAGGACTCCTCCTTCGGCGGTCCGCTCCGCGCGCCGGTCGTCCGGTTGGCTAACGCAGAAATCGAAAAACTCGTCGTCCGTCAATGGCGGGTACGGTAGCTTGACGGGCATTCGATACTCGGCGATTTCGGGCGCAATCAAAAGCTCGGTCATAGGCGCTCCTATTCAGTAGTCTAGCTCTATGCGCGCGATTTTCTTCCTGGCCGCGATCCCCGCATTTTCGCAGACCCTCGACAATCTCGACGCCGTCTTGTGGACGCAGACTAGCGTCGAATACCAGGCCGCCGCTAGACAAACCTACGCCGCCGCGCGGATGGCGCTCGATCGGGGGCTCGCCACGCCGCACTGGACCGCCGTTCCTAGCGCGCCGGAAGTTCACGCGAAGCCTCCGGCTATCATCCTCGATCTCGACGAAACGGTCCTCGATAACTCGGCCTACCGGGCGCGGCGGCTGCTCGACCGCGGCAAGCCGTTCACGCTCGATAGCTGGAACGCCTGGGTGGCGGAAGCCAAGGCGGGGCTCGTTCCGGGCGCGCGCGAGTTTCTCGACTACGCTCGCTCCCGCGGCGTCGCGATCTTCTTCGTCACCAATCGTGATTGCAAAAACGAACCTTCCGACGCAACGTTCCGGAATCTCAAAGCGCTGGGCCTCGACGGCGAACTCCGCTGCCGGACCGATACTAGCGATAAGGAGCCGCGCCGGTACCAGATCGCGTACTCGCATCGCGTGGTTCTGCTGATCGGCGACGACTTCAACGATTTCCTCACCGCCGCGCCGACGCTCGCCGAACGCCAAAAGCAATTCGACCGGTTCGGAATCTACTTCGGCGAGCGTTGGTTCGTTTTGCCGAACCCAATGTACGGATCTTGGGAACGTCCGTTCGCCGATTCCGTACAAAAGAAGAGAGAAGCTCTCAGGCCATGAAAATCGAATCAACGATCGGACGCACGCTCGTATTTTCGCAGGTTTCGGCGTTGCAGCGGGCGTATACGCTCAAGGACGCGGAATCGGAAACCGTATTAGGCACGGTAACTTTCCGCAGCAATTGGGCGGGATCTTTCGCCACGGGCCAATGCGGCGGCGAGACCTGGACGTTTAAGCGGAAAGGCGTCTTCAAGCCTATCGTGACGGGGCGCGTCATGGATAGCGAATCGGAAATCGTTCGCTTCGGACCCGACTGGATGTCCGGCGGCGAAATCGAACTCGGCGACCGGCGGTTCCGCTGGAAATCCCAAAACTTCTTCTCGACTTCCTGGCATCTGTTGGACCGGACGGAGGCCGAAGTCATCTCCTGCAAAGAGAAGTTCTCGTTCGGCTTGAAGAGCGAGCTAACGCTCGGATCGGCGGCGCGCAATCTAGCGGATCTGCCGCTACTGGTCATGTTCTGCTGCTACTTGCGGGTACTGGCCTACGAAGACATGGCTGCGTTGGCCGCTTAGCTCCGGGGCCGGGCGGCGGCGATCTGCGCGATATCGAGCAGCTTCGGCGGCACGGCGTCCCCCGACACCTGCACCAGCGCGTCGCGGAACATCGTGTTGCAGAAAGGGCACGCGGCGGCGACGGTGGTCGCGCCAGTGGCCACTAGTTCTTTGGCGCGAGTTTCACTGACCCGGTCGCCATGCTCTTCGCCCAAAAACGCGAGTCCCCCGCCCGCGCCGCAACAGAAAGACCGTTCGCGTGCGCGCGGCGGATCGACAACCGTGCCGGCCTGCGCAGCCACGGTCCGCGGCTCGTCGTAAGTGCCTTTGTAACGGCCTAGATAACAGGGGTCGTGGTAGACGATTTTCTCTTCGACCTTGGCCGGAGCGGGCAGGAGGCGCGCCAACAACTCGCTGTGATGCTCGACTGCGGGAGTTTCGCCGAACTCCTTCCAATCCTCCGTCATCGTACGCACGCAGTGCGGGCAGATCGACAGCATTTTCTTCGGTTTGGCGGCGCGAATCGTCTCGAGATTCGCTTCCGCGAGTTGCGCGAACGCCAGATCGTTTCCCAACCGGCGCGCCGAATCGCCCGTGCATTTCTCTTTCTTAAGGACCCCGAAGCTTACGCCCTCGCGCCGCAGTACTTCCACCAGCGCCAGCACGATTTCCCGCCCTTTCGGATCGTAAGAACCCATACAGCCAAGCCAAAGACAATACTCCTGGGAGCCGTCGAAGTACGGCAACTCATTCTTCTGGATAAACTTATCCCGCTCGCTGGCGGAAATACCTAACGGATTCCCGTAGCGTTCCAGATTTAGGAATAACTTGCCGCCGTAGTCGTCCTCCCACTCGCCGGTGTTTACCGCGCCGCGCCGCAGCCCGACAATCGCCGGGAGATGCTGGATTCCAACCGGACACTGGAATTCGCACGCACCGCAGGTGGTGCACTGGAACACGGCGGTCTGCGATTCGTACTTGCCGATCAGTTTTTCTTCGCTTGCCGGACCATACTCGTTCAGGTAACCGCGGAGACCTAGAACGATCTGCTTGGGGTTCAGTTCTTTCCCGGTGTTGTAAGCGGGACAGTGTTCCGTGCAACGACCGCACTCGACGCAGGAATACGCCTGCAAGGCGACGATTTGGGTCAGGTCCTTTCCCGTGACGATGCCGAAATCCTCGTCGCCCGAAAGTGGGGGGATCTTCGAGAAGCCGTCGCGCTTCAAGAACACCGCCGCCGGGCTCAGTACCAAATGAAGATGTTTGGTGTGTGGAATCAGAGGCAGAAAGACGAACAACGCTACCGTGTGCAGCCACCAGAAAACGCGCCCCTCGATGGTCGGCTCGTCGTGCGTGGGCAGGGCGTAATCCGCCAGATAGGTCCACATCAGCGTGAAGATCAGGAACGCGATCACGCCGCTTTCGACCGAGATCTTTTCGCCCAACCACTTGGGGCGAACAAGGAACCGGCGGACGAAGAGGCCCGCGATCGACACCATCACGGCGAGGGCGAACAGCGACGCGAGAAAGAAATAGAAACGCCCGAAAAAGCCTCGCGCATCGAGCATTGGAAATCCCAAGCCTTTGCCGATGTGGTCGATTGTGACGAGGCCGAACGCGCAAAAACCCCAGAAAACGAAAGCGTGCGCAAGGCCTGGCAAAGGCCGCTGGGCGATCACATGCCCCTGGCAGAGCACCTCCCAAACGAACGCGCCAATGCGTGGAGCTAAGGGATGGAGAGAGAACCCGGCGTCGGGTTTCGATTCGCGAATGCGGCGAAGAATCGGCAAAAACCGGCGCGCGAACAATCCCAGCGAAACGGCGATCAAGCACGCCAGAATTAGCTTCTCAACCCCAACCGGGTTAACCATCTCTACTACAATAAGGGGTTTGTGACCGCATGCCGCACATAGTCGTTTCGGGCGCCGCCGGATTCATCGGCTCCCACCTCTGCGACCGCTTGATCGCCGACGGACATCAAGTAACGGGGATCGATAACTGCATCACCGGTTCGGAAGAGAACCTCGAACAACTTCGCCGCAACAAGCGCTTTCGTTACGCGCATGCCGACGTGACCCAGCCCGGCTGGGATCGCGCGATCGACGGGCGTCCGGTGGACGGCGTATTCCATTTGGCGTCGCTCGCGAGCCCGGTGGATTATTTGCGGCATCCGATCGAGACGCTCGAAACGGGGTCCACCGCGACGAAGAATCTGCTGGAACTGGCGCGGCGTAACGGCGCGCGCTTCCTACTGACTTCGACCAGTGAAGTGTACGGCGACCCGCTGGTACATCCTCAGACGGAGGAGTATTGGGGCAACGTGAATCCAGTGGGTCCGCGATCCTGCTACGACGAGTCGAAGCGATTCGCCGAAGCGATTACGATGGCCTACCACCGCGTGCACGGGGTGCGGACGGCGATCGCAAGAATCTTCAATACTTACGGTCCGCGGATGCAGTTGAACGACGGCCGGGTGGTGCCCGCATTTCTCGATCAGGCGCTGCGCGGAGAACCCATCACGGTGTTCGGCGACGGCACGCAAACCCGCAGTTTTTGCTACGTGAGCGACTTGGTGGACGGCTTGGTCCGGCTGTACGAATCGGACGTAAGGGAACCGGTAAACCTGGGCAATCCCGCGGAGATGACCATGCTTGAATTCGCGGAAACCATTCGCGAGATGACGGGAACGTCTTCGAGGATCGTGTTTCGCGAACTGCCGGAGGACGACCCCAAGCGCCGCAAGCCGGATATCACTCGCGCGCAGGAACTGCTCGGATGGTCGCCGAAGGTTGGCTTGCGCGAAGGGATTTCGGAGACCATCGCGTACTTCAGCCAACTGGTTGGGGTTTAGCCGGTCACTCCGGCCGCACCCAAACGCGATCCGTCGCCTTTCGGCCTAGGGGGCATTTCCGCCGTCCCGCTTCGACAATTGACGTCTCGTCGTAGTTCCGCTCGATCATCGCCACCCGCGCGCCGGGCCGAATGCCGAAGCCATCGAGATAAACGAGCAAGTCCCGATCCCGTTCGTAAACGCATTCGACGATACCGCGACCGGAAAGTTCGGTGAGTGGGACCAGGCCCCGGCGGCGGCGATCCTCCGGCGTCTCGAGCGCAACGCCGTGCCCGTGCGGGCACGCGCGGTCGTCGCCCAACTTCTCGCGCAAGAGGCGTTCGAAATCGGCGCTGACGGCGTGCTCCAATTGCTCCGCCTCGTCGTGGACCAAGTACCAGGGCATACCAAACGTCTCGGTCAGCATGCGCTCGATCAGATAATGCCGATAGAGCAGCCGGTTCGCGATCGCCCGGCCCTCCGCGGTCAAAGCGATCCGCCCGCCGCGCGCGACTCGTAACAATCCGTCACGCCCCAACCGGCGCACGGCCATCGCGACCGCGGGAGCGGTGACGCCCAGCCAGCGCTTGAGCGTCGCGGCGATCACCTCCTCGCCCTCGGCTTCGGCCTCGGCGATGGTCTTGAGGTAGTTCTCCTTCGAGATCGTGATTCTACGCGGGGCGGACATCCAACTGTTATTCTGCCTTGTTATGGTGCGTACACTTTCGTCCGCTCTCGCATTGGTTCTCGCCGTGGCTCCGTCGCTGGGCGCTCAGGAAAAAGTCGATCTGGAAACCGTCCACAAAATCCGGCAGGAAGCATTCGAGCGGTCGAAGGTGATGGAGCACATCTTCTATCTCACCGACGTCAGCGGTCCGCGATTAACCGGCACGCCGGAGTATCTGAACGCCGCGAATTGGGCCGTCAAGCGCCTCGCGGACATGGGCGTGACGGAGGCGAAGCTCGAAAAGTGGGGGCCGTTCGGGCGAGGCTGGTCCTACTCGA
Source organism: Bryobacteraceae bacterium (assembly GCA_033763835.1). Lineage (GTDB taxonomy): Bacteria > Acidobacteriota > Terriglobia > Bryobacterales > Bryobacteraceae > JAPKYZ01. The sequence goes on from JANRJS010000007.1 coordinate 66,648, forward strand.
AGTTTTCGGCGCACATGGTGGAGCCGAACTACATGCCCCTAATCGGATTCCCGCTGGCATGGTGCGAGCCGACTAACGGTCCGGTAAAGGGCGACGTGGTGCAGGCCACGATCCGCCTGGAACCGGACTTCGAGAAGTACAAAGGAAAGTTGCGCGGCAAGATCGTATTCGTCGACGCGAAGAAGGATTTGTCGCCGCAGGACAAGCCGTCCATGCAACGCTGGACCGACGCCGAATTGATCGAGCGCGCCATGGACCCCGCCGCGTTGCCCGCCGCCGCGCGGAACCAAACGCCTTCGGGACCGATGCCGGGTATCGCGCCGGGCCAGCCGTTCGACATGGCGAAGGTGCGGGAGTTCGTCAACAAGCGGAACCAGTTCTTCAAGGACGAAGGCGTGTTGGCGGTCGTCACAATGGGCACCCGCAACGACGGCGGCACGATGTTCGCAACGTCGGGCGGTAACAACGATCCCAAACGTACGACCCCGCCGCCCATGATGGTGATCGCGGCCGAGCAGTACAACCGCGTCGTACGGCTCACAGAGGCGGGCATTCCTGTGAAGCTCGAAGTCGATCTCGCGGCGAAGTTTCACAACGGCGAAGACTACACGTATAACGTGATCGGCGAGATTCCGGGCACGGCGAAGCGCGATGAAGTTGTGATGATCGGCGCGCACCTCGATAGCTGGCACGGTGCGACGGGCGCAACGGATAACGCGGCGGGTTCGGCGATCATGCTCGAAGTAATGCGGATCTTGAAGGCGCTCGACTTGAAGATGGATCGCACGGTGCGCATTGGGTTGTGGAGCGGCGAAGAGCAAGGCCTGCTCGGCTCGCGGGCGTATGTAAAGGAGCATTTCGCCGATCCCGAAAAGATGGACCTGAAAACGGAGCACGCAAAACTCGCGGGCTACTACAACATCGACAACGGCACGGGCAAGATTCGTGGCATCTACCTGCAAGGCAACACCATGCTGCGGCCGGTCTTCGAAGCGTTGCTTGCGCCGTTCAAGGATTTGGGAGCGACGACGGTTTCAATTCGCACCACCGGCGGTACAGATCATTTGGCGTTCGACGCCGTGGGGCTGCCGGGCTTCCAGTTCATCCAGGACCCGATCGAGTATCAGACGCGCACGCACCACTCGAACATGGACGTCTACGACCGCATCGTGCCGGAGGACATGAAGCAGATGTCCGCGATCGTGGCGTCGTTCGTCTATCACACGGCCACGCGCGAAGAGAAACTCGCGCGCAAGCCGCTGCCGAAACCGGGCGAGCGTCGCGCACCCGACGGGCGTCCCGCTCCCGCGAAGCCGTCCGCCGACTAGCTCATGTGGTTCGCCGTGGCGTTTCTGGCGCAATATGCGGGCAACGCCCGCTGCGCCGAGTGTCACGCGGACCAGGCGGCAAAGCATTCGCGATCGCCGCACGCGCGTGCGTTACAAGCGGCGGCGGAGGAAGACCGGCGGTTATTCGGCGATGCCACACGTTGGGTTTTCGGCGGCGGCCACTATGGACGCACGCCGCTCCAGCTTCATGACGGCCAGTGGGTGGAGGGCCCACGGACATGGTTCACGGACACTCGCCAGCTCGATCGTACGCCCGGGCATGCGCACGATCGAGGAGTGGTTCAATCGCCGCGCGACGCCGAGCGGTGCTTTTCGTGCCACGCGACCGGTGTGCGCGCCGGTCCCGATCTTTCGACGATGGTTACCGGAGTGCAATGCGAGCGCTGCCACGGTCCGGGCGAGGCGCACTCGGCGAGGCCATCGCCCAAAAACATTTTGAATAGCGGACGTTTCGGAACGAAACAACAAGTGCAGGTGTGCGGCGAGTGCCACCGGACGCCGCCCGCCACGGGAGCGTCGCGGGAGCCTGAACTCGACGATCCTTTGAGCGTGCGCTTTCAGCCGGTAGGATTAATGGCAAGCGCGTGTTTCCAAAAGTCCAGCAAGCTGAGTTGCGCGACGTGCCACGACGCGCACGCACCCGCGGTACGGAACGATCCGGCGTTCTACGCCGCAAAATGCGCTGGGTGCCATTCGACGCGTTCGCCGAAATGCAAAACGGACTGCGTGAGTTGCCACATGCCGAAGTCGAATCCGGCTCCGCACTTGACGTTCACCGATCATCGAATTCGGGCATATTGACCGCAATCGGCGGATAGCTTTGCGCTTCACGCGCCCGTAATCTTTGACTATGCAGAGCATGTTCTACGGCGTCACCAGCACCAAGATTTATTGCCGTCCCGGGTGCCCCTCGCGGCGGCCGAAGCCCGAGAACATTCGCTACTTCGCGAGTTGCGACGAAGCGGAGGGTTCCGGCTTTCGCGCCTGTAAACGGTGCCATCCCAAAGAGGCCGTCACCCGCGCCGAGGACGCGATTCTGCGAGTATGCCGCCATCTCGAAGCGAACGCCGAGGAACCGCCGTCGCTGGCCGTTCTGTCGAGGCTCGCGCGGTTAAGCCGGTTCCATCTGCTGCGCGAATTCAAGAAGACCACCGGTATGACGCCGCGCGGATACGCCGCGCTATGCCGCGTGCGCGAGTTCAAGAAAGGTTTGAAAGCCGGCCATTCCGTGACGCGCGCCATGGTGGACGCGGGTTACGGATCGTCGAGCCGGTTGTACGAGAAATCGAACAAGGAACTCGGCATGACGCCGCGCGCCTATCGCAACGGCGGGCTGGGCGAGCGGATTCGATTTTCGGTGGTGAACTCGCCGCTGGGAAAGATGCTGGTGGCGGCGACGGGCAAGGGCGTGTGCGCGACGCGGTTCGGAGACAAGGTGGACGAGCTCGAGCGGTCGTTGAAGTACGAGTTTCCATTCGCCGATATCGAGCGCGACGACGTTCCGCTGATGAGTTGGGTCGAACAACTCAATCGTCATTTGACGGGCGAAGAGCGGGCGTTGAAGCTGCCGCTCGACATTCGGGCTACGGTGTTTCAGCGAAAGGTTTGGGACATCCTGACGAAAATTCCTTACGGCGAAACTCGTACGTACTCCGAAGTGGCGAAGGAAGCCGGACGCCCGAAAGCCGTGCGCGCCGTGGCGAACGCCTGTGCGACGAATCCGGTCGCGGTGGCCGTGCCGTGCCATCGCGTCGTGCGCTCCGACGGCTCGCTCGGCGGCTACCGTTGGGGCTTGTCGCGCAAGGTGCAGTTACTGGAGGCGGAGCGCGCCGTGGTCGCGCAAAAGTAACTCGAGCAGAGTCTTCACCGTCTCGCTGGGCGGACCGGCGCGGCGGATAATGCCGAGCGGGCGGCGTAGTCCGGGACGGAGTGGAACGCCGGACAAGCGATCCTGCCATTGGCGGATCGCCACCGAAGGCATAATCGCAACGCCGACGCCTTGCGAGACGGCTTCTCGCAGAGAATCCACGTTATCGAGATGCAAAACTTCATTGACGGTCACGCCATGCTGCGCCAAGTACTGATGGATGTGGCGGTGGATGGGAAGGTCTTCGTCGAAGGCGACGAATTCTCGATTCTTAAGTTGCTCCGGCGCGGCGTAGGCGTGCCGGGCCAGCGGGTGGTTGGGCTTGACGGCGAGTTCCATCTCCTCTTCGCGCCACTTGATGACCTCAAGGTCCCGCTCCTGGCGCGGGTAGCTAACCAGCCCCAGATCGGCCTCGCCCAATGAGACGGCGTCGTAGACGCGATCCGGACGCAGGTACTCGACGGTGAGCCGGCTTTGCGGGTGCCGCCGCCGCAGTTCGAGTTGCAGGGAGACTACCTCGCTCAAGCCGATCGAGTAAATGGCCGCCATATGGACGGTCTCGTGTCGCGCGCGCTTCAACCGCCGCAGGTCGCGCTCGAAGGCCTCGTAACGGCGGCTCATGTCCTGGCAGAGTCGAAGATAAGTCTCACCGGCCTGGGTCAAGTCGAACGGGCGGCGCGAGCGGTCGATCAGCTTGACGTGCAGCCGGTCTTCGATCGCCTTAACTCTTTGGCTTACCGCCGCTTGGCTGACGCCATGCAACTCCGCCGCGCGGGTGAAATTGCGGTTTTCGGCGACATCCCGAAAGAGTAAAAAGTCTTCTATCACGATTACTTATCGTAGCTTGCATATCATAAGGGAGTTTTGCGATCCTTCAGGATACCCATGGACCCTGCCCTTCCACGATCCGAAGGTCTGTATCGACCCGAGAACGAACGCGACGCCTGCGGACTCGGATTCATCGTCAATATTGACGGCACGAAGTCGCATTCAATCGTCGCCGACGGAATCCAGATTCTCGAAAACCTGACCCACCGCGGCGCGTGCGGTTGCGATCCCGACACCGGAGACGGCGCGGGAATTCTGATCCAGATTCCGCATAAGTTCTTCTTGCGCGAGTGCTCGCGGCTCGGTTTCGATCTTCCCGCGCCGGGGCGCTACGGCGTGGGCATGTGCTTCTTGCCCGTAAATCGGCAGCAGCGGCTAGTCTGCAAGGGGCATCTCGAAAGGATCGCCGTCGAGGAAGGTTTGACCGTGCTCGGCTGGCGCGACACGCCCATCGACTCGAACGCGATCGGCCGCTTGGCTCGGGATTCGCAACCGTACATCGAGCAAGTGTTCCTCACGTGCGGCGACTGCGCGGGCGAAGACGACTTCGAGCGGCGGCTGTTCCTGGTGCGCAAAAAGGCCGAGTCCACGATCTGGTCGTCGGATTTGCACGACAAGCACTTTTTCTATATGCCGTCGCTATCGTGCCGGACCATTGTCTACAAGGGTTTGTTGCTCGCGCCGCAGATCGACAAGTTTTATCGCGATTTGGCCGACCCCGAAACGGAGAGCGCGCTCGCCATGGTGCATCAGCGCTTCTCGACCAACACGTTTCCGACATGGCAGTTGGCGCATCCGTACCGCTACGTCTGTCACAACGGCGAGATCAACACCGTGCGCGGCAACGTCAACTGGATGCATGCGCGGCAAGAAGTGATGGCGTCGGACAAGTTCGGGCCGGAGTTGAAAGAAATCTTCCCGATTATCCGCGCGGGGCAAAGCGACTCCGCGTGCCTCGATAACGCGGTCGAACTGCTCACTCTCGCCGGGCGCGAGTTGCCGCACACCATGGCGATGCTGATTCCCGAGGCGTGGGAAGGCGACCCCACGATGCCGGCGGAGGAGAAATCGTTCTACGAGTACCACGGGTCTCTGATGGAGCCCTGGGACGGCCCGGCGGCGGTAGCGTTTACCGACGGGCGCATGATCGGCGCGACGCTCGACCGCAACGGCCTGCGGCCCGCGCGCTATCTAGTGACGAAGAGCGGGCAGTTGATCATGGCGTCCGAGACGGGCGTGCTGCCGATCGCGCCCGAAGACGTTCTAGAAAAAGGCCGCTTGCAGCCGGGCAAGATGCTGCTCTGCGATCTTGCGGAGAAGCGCATCATCCCCGACGACGAAATCAAGACACGGCTCGCGCGGAGACAACCATACGCCGAGTGGATCGCCGAGCAGCAATTGACGCTCGACAAACTTCCAGAGCCGCCGCGTGTCTACGCATTCGAGAAAGAGACGTTACTGCAGCGGCAGCGCTGCTTCGGATACAACGAGGAAGATTTGCAGATGGTGCTTGCGCCGATGGCGAACGGCGGCGAGGAACCTATCTGCAGCATGGGTACGGACACGCCGCTCGCATGTTTGTCGGACCGTCCGCAGCCGCTATTTCATTACTTCAAGCAGCTATTCGCGCAGGTCACCAATCCGCCCATCGATCCGATCCGCGAAGACATGGTGATGTCGTTGACCAGTTACATCGGCAACGAGCGCAATATTCTCGCCGAGACTCCGCAGCATTGCCACACATTGCGGCTCGATCAACCCATACTCACCAATCGCGATCTCGAAAAGCTGCGCCGCGTTTCGCAGGGCGACTTTCTCGCGACCACCTTGCCGACGCTTTATCGCGTGGAGGGCGGGGAGAAAGAGTTGGAGCGGGCGTTGGCCGGTATTTGCCGCCGCGCGTCTTTGCTGATCAAGTCCGGCTACAGCCTGATCATCCTTTCCGACCGGGGCATCGACGAGGAGCACGCGCCGATTCCCTCGCTGCTCGCACTCACCGCCGTTCACAACCATTTGGTTCGTGAAGGAACGCGTTCTCAGGTAGCCCTGGTGGTCGAATCCGGCGAGCCGCGCGAAGTGATGCACTTCTGCGTGCTGATCGGCTACGGTGCCTCTGCGGTGAACCCCTATCTCGCGATCGAAACCATTGAGGATTTGTCGAACAAAGGAATCATCGCGCAACCGTTCGACAAAGCGCTAAAGAACTACAAAAAGGCCGTCGGCAAGGGTTTATTGAAGGTCTTTTCGAAGATGGGAATTTCGACGCTGCAAAGCTATCGCGGCGCGCAGATTTTCGAGGCGATCGGGTTGTCGAAGGAACTGGTCGACAAGTATTTCACCGGAACCGTGTCGCGCGTAAACGGTGTCGGACTCGACGCTCTGGCGCGCGAAGCGCAGATGAAGCATTCCTTCGCCTTCGAGGACGTGGGCGGCGACGACCGCGAGCTCGATATCGGCGGCTACTACCGGTGGCGCGCGGCGGGCGAATATCACTTGGTGAATCCGCAGACGGTCGCAAAGTTGCAGGCGGCCGTGAAGTCGAACAGCTACGAGACCTACGAGCAGTACGCGAAGCTAATCGACGAACGCAATGGGCAACTCTGCACCCTGCGCGGATTGATGAAGTTCAAGTTCGCGCCGGAACCCGTTCCGATCGACGAGGTGGAGCCGGCGAAGGAGATCGTCAAGCGCTTCGCCACCGGCGCGATGAGTTTCGGCTCGATCTCGAAGGAAGCCCACGAGACGCTGGCCATCGCGATGAACCGCATCGGCGCGCGCTCGAACACGGGCGAAGGCGGCGAGGACGAGGAACGTTTCATCCCGCTCGATAACGGAGATTCAAAGAAGTCGAAGATCAAGCAAGTGGCGTCGGGACGATTCGGCGTTACGACGAACTACTTGGTGAACGCCGATGAGTTGCAGATCAAGATCGCGCAAGGGGCGAAGCCCGGCGAAGGCGGGCAGCTTCCGGGTCACAAGGTCGATCAGGTGATCGCGCGCGTGCGCTATTCGACGCCGGGCGTGGGCTTGATTTCGCCGCCGCCTCACCACGACATTTACTCGATCGAGGACTTAGCGCAGTTGATCTTCGATCTGAAGAACGTCAATCCGAAGGCGCGCATTTCGGTGAAGCTCGTCTCGGAAGATGGTGTGGGCACGGTGGCGGCGGGCGTCGCGAAGGCGCATGCCGACGTGATCCTTATTTCGGGCGATACGGGCGGAACCGGCGCGTCGCCGCTGACCTCGCTCACGCATGCCGGTTCGCCATGGGAGTTGGGGCTCGCCGAGACGCAGCAGACCTTGGTACTCAACGACCTTCGGTCGCGGGTCCGTTTGCAGACCGACGGGAAGTTGCAGACCGGCCGCGACGTGGTCGTAGGCGCGCTGCTAGGCGCCGAGGAGTTCGGATTCTCCACCGCGCCGCTGGTGGCGTTGGGTTGCATCATGCTGCGCAAGTGCCACCTGAACACATGCGCCGTAGGCATCGCGACGCAGGATCCGCAGCTTCGCGCGAAGTTTAGCGGCCAGCCCGAGCACCTTGTTAACTTCTTCTTTTTCGTCGCCGAACAAGTGCGCCAATTGATGGCGCGACTCGGATTCCGCAAGTTCGACGAGATGGTAGGGCGCGTCGACAAACTCGACCTCGAACCGGCGGTGGAGCACTGGAAGGCCAAGGGGCTGGACTACTCGAAGATTCTCCACAACCCGGCGGTACCTTCTTCGGTGGCGCGCCGCAAGACGATCGAACAAGATCACGGCTTGGGCGCGGCGCTCGATCACAAGCTGATCGCGCGAGCGCGGCGGGCGCTCGACGCGGGCGAACGCGCCGAGGGGCGATTCGAAATCAAGAACGTCCACCGGACCGTGGGCGCGATGCTGTCGGGCGAAATCGCGCAACGGCATGGTTCTTCGGGATTGCCCGACGGCACGATCAAATTCCACTTTTTCGGCTCCGCCGGGCAAAGCTTCGGCGCGTTTCTCGCGAAGGGCGTGACGTTGACGCTCGAAGGCGATGCGAACGACTACGTCGGCAAGGGACTCTCGGGCGGCAAGATCGTCGCCTACCCGCCGCGCAAATCCACGTTCGATCCGGCCAAAAACATTCTGATCGGGAATGTCGTTTTGTATGGCGCAACGTCGGGTGAAGCGTATTTCGGCGGATGCGCGGGGGAGCGCTTCGCGGTCCGCAATTCCGGTGCGACGGCGGTGGTGGAAGGCGTCGGCGATCATGGCTGCGAGTACATGACGGGCGGAACCGTCGTTGTGCTCGGCGAAACGGGCCGCAACTTCGCGGCGGGCATGTCGGGCGGCGTGGCGTATGTGTTCGACGAGACTCGAACATTCGGCGCGACGCACTGCAACCGCACGAGCGTCGATCTCGATCCGCTGTCGCCGGGCGATTTTTCGATGGTCGAGGACTTAATCCGAAAGCACATCGCGGAAACCGGATCGCGGCGCGGCCAGGAAATTCTCGACCGTTGGATTGAGTGTCAATCGAAGTTCGTCAAGGTCTTCCCGCACGATCTCAAACGCGTGTTGGGCATTCAACGCGCGGTGGCGGCCTAGGAGAACGCATGGGGAAGATTACCGGCTTTAAGGAATTCGCCCGAGAGACCGCGCCGCGCCGTCCCGTCACGGAGCGTATCCACGACTGGAAAGAAGTCTACGCGCCGTTTCCGATGGAGAAGATTCAGACCCAAGCGGCGCGCTGCATGGATTGCGGCGTACCGTTCTGCCACACGGGCGAAGGACCGATCGGATGTCCAGTGAATAACCTGATTCCCGATTGGAACGACCTCGTGTACAAGGGCCGCTGGCGAGAGGCTGCGCGGCAACTGCATTCGACGAACAATTTCCCCGAGTTCACCGGACGGATTTGCCCCGCGCCGTGCGAAGCGTCGTGCGTGCTCGGTATCAACGAGCCGCCGGTGACGATCAAACAGATCGAGAAAACGATCGCCGAGCGCGCTTTCGCGGAGGGCTGGGTAGTTCCCGAACCGCCGAAACATCGCACCGGCAAGCGGGTCGCGATCATCGGCTCGGGACCGGCCGGACTCGCCGCCGCGCAGCAGTTGAACCGCGAAGGGCACACGGTGGTGGTGTTCGAAAAAGCCGATAAACCGGGCGGATTGCTTCGCTACGGAATTCCGGAATTTAAGCTCGAGAAGCGTTACATCGACCGGCGGCTCGCGCAGTTGACCGCCGAAGGAGTGGAGTTCCGTTGTAACGTCACCGCGGGCGTGGACGTTCCGGCGAGCCTGTTGCGCGCCGAGTTCGACGCGATCCTAATCGCTACCGGAGCCGAAGCGGGGCGCGATCTAAACGTTCCGGGACGCGAACTCTCGGGCGTCCACTTCGCGATGGACTATCTGCCGCAAGCCAACCGGCGCGCCGTCGGCGAGGCGTCAAACGAAACGCCGATTCTCGCGACAGGCAAGCACGTGATCATCATCGGCGGCGGCGATACAGGCGCGGACTGCCTCGGTACCGCGATCCGGCAAGGCTGCGCGAGCGTCACGATGTTCGAGATCGATCCCGAACCGCCGCCGGACAAAGGTGAAAATCCAACATGGCCGGTTTGGCCGCGATTGAAACGCATTGAGAGCGCGCACGAAGAATGGTCTCCAGACCCGCGCCAATACTGGATGAGATCGACGAAGCTGGTGGGCGACGAATCGGGGCATGTGCGACGGATCGAGGGTATCCGCTGGAACACGGACGAGCCGTTCTCGCTACCGGCGGACTTGGTGCTACTCGCGATGGGATTTACGGGACCGGTTCGCGGAGGACTGCTCGAACAGCTTGGCGTAGCGCTCGACGGGCGTGGGAACATCGCCGCAACGAACTACGCTTCCTCGATTCCCGGAGTGTTCGCGGCGGGCGACGCGCGGCGCGGGCAATCCTTGGTCGTGTGGGCGATCCGCGAAGGGCGCGAAGCGGCGGCGGCAGTCCACAGCTATTTGTCGCAAGCGCAAAGCGCGGCGGCATAAAAAAGGCCGGACTCCGAAGAGCCCGGCCCGAAATGCTCGCGCCCCGGAGCGTTTAGGAACGCGATACTCGCAAGTTATTCGTCACGCTGAACGCGCCCGAGACGCCGTTCGTGCGAATACCGGCGATGTTCTTATCCATCTCGTTCGCCACCACGCCTTGCAACGTGACGTTGCCGTTCTTGACGATGATGCGGATGGACGGATTCGCGCCGAGCGCGTACCGCTGCATCGGGCCGTAGCCGTAAATCGCGCGCGCCGTGCGGATGCGAATGGAATCGTCGAACGGCGAGAGCGGCAGCACCTCGATGTTGTTCACCACCTGCCGCACGCCTTCCACGTTTCCCGCCAGCTTCTCGGCTTGCGATTTCAATGTCGGGCGGATCACCGCGCCTGTAAGGGTGACCGTCCCGTCGTTCACCGAAAACGATAGGTTGTCGTAAATCGACAGGAACGGCATGGTTACCAGTTCCTTGCGGATTTTCGTCTCCGTCCAGGACTGGCTAGGATTCGGATTGGCCAACGACGCGGACATCGCCATCGCCGCTAGCGCCAGGGTTTTCATTTCTTGCCTCCGCTGCGATAGACGAAACGCCGGAACGCCCGGTTTCTAGAATCGGAGACCGCCCTGGCGAGGGTCGCGAGGTTGGGTTTCGACGGGCCTCGGTTCGGGTAGACTCTTCGCGCCGCGCGCGCCGCGCTCTTCGAGTTTGCGGGCGGCGGGCAGCACTCGCGCGTCGAGCGACGCGATCGCCTGGTTGTAAGCCTTCACGGCGGCGGCGAGCGAATCTCCGGTACGGGCGAAATGCTCGGTCATGGTCGCCAAACGCTCGTGCAGTTGGCGGCCCGCTTCGGCTATCTGGATCGCGCTTTCCGCCGCGCGCTCGTCGCGCCATCCGGCGGCGACCGCTTTCAGAAGCGCGATCAAAGTCGTGGGTGTGGCGAGAATGACGTTGCGCTCGGCACTGCGCGACAACAGTTCCGGGTCCTGCGAAAGCGCGGCGGAGAACAACGATTCGCCGGGCAGAAAACAGACGACGAACTCGGGCGTATGCTCGAACTGCCGCCAGTAACCTTTCTCCGAAAGTCTTAGGACATGCCCGTTCACCAGAGCCGCGTGCTCGCGAAACTTGCGAGTGCGCTCGGCGGAATCTCGCGCGTTTGTGGCTTCGACGAACGCTCGCGACGGAGCCTTGGCATCGACGACGACCGTGCGTCCGTTTGGAAGGCGCACGATCAGATCGGGACGTAGGCGGCCCTCCTCGGTCGCGACCGTGCGCTGCGAATCGAAATCGACGAAGGCCGTCATTCCCGCCAACTCGACCACGCGTCGCAGTTGAATCTCGCCCCACTGTCCGCCGACCACGGGCGAACGAAGCGCCTCAATGAGATTCGCCGCATCGCTGGGTGGAGGCGGTGCCGGCGCAACAGGCGCTTCCTCGCGCTGGCGACCCAGTAGCCATCCGAGAATGAGTCCGCCCGCGAAGATCGCGGCGCCGACGAGGAGCTCGTTCATGCGGCCTTGATCTCCGTCCACAAACGGTCGCGGAGACGCTGAGCGGCGGCGGGCATCGGCAAGAACCATTCGCCACCGTTGGGCACGGGATCGGGAGCCTCGCGTGCGGCGGCGTTGCAGGTAGCGGTCTTCATCTCGCGAGCTATCGTGCGGGCGACGTCCGCGCGCAGCAAGTAATCGATGAACTCATGCGCTAACTCCACGCGTTTCGATTCGCGCAGCACGACCGCACAATCGGCGTAAATCGGAAAGCCCTCGCGCGGGTAAACGAACGCCAGCCGGTCCGGCGCGGCGTCGATCGCTTGCCTTGCCGTGATGCGCCAAGCCTGCGCGGCGAGGATGTCGCCCGCCACCAATTGATCGCGCGCTTCGGCGTTGAGATATGCACGCAACACGCTCTTCTGCGCAATGGCTTGCTCCCGGGCGCGGGCGAGTTCGGATGCGTCGGTCGAGTTCACCGATGCGCCGATGCGCTTCAAGCACGCACCGAACACCTCCGCTGGATCGTCGAGCATCGTGACTCGGCCGCGCAGCGCCGGATCCCAGAGATCGGCCCACGCGGTCACCGGCTTGGCGAGCGAGCGCTGGTAAACGATCCCGGTCGATCCCCACATGTACGGCAAGCAGTGGTCAAGCTCGGGATCCCAAGGCGGCCGACGGAACACGGGATCGAGGTTCGCCAAGTTCGTTAGTCTCGACCGGTCGAGCTTCGCCAGCAATCCCGCCTCGCGCATCGGCGGCACGAACGCGTTCGACGGAAACGCCACGTCCCAGCCGGAGTTACCGCTCCACACGCGGGCGAGCATCTCCTCCGCGCTCTCGTACAAGCCGTAGCGAATGCGCACGCCGGTCTCGCGCTCGAATCCGGGGATCGTGTCGGTGGCCACGTAATCGGACCAATTGAAGACGTTCAATCGCCGTCCGCCGCGTCCGCACGCCCCGCCAAGCGAGACCGCGAGCAAAGTTCTACGCCGCACGGAGGCGCTCCGAAATCAGGATCAAGCCGCCGAGCGCGACGACGACGACCGTCGAGATCGCGTTCAACACCGGACTCGCGCCGCGCCGCGCCGCCGAGTACATCACCATGGGCAACGTCTCCGAATCAACGCCCGCTACCAGCGACGTGATCACGTAGTCGTCGAACGAGATCGTGAACGCGAGCAGCGCCGCCGCCGCAATCCCCGGCGAGAGTTGCGGAAGTACGACGCGACGGAACGTGCGCCATTCGGTTGCGCCAAGATCGAGCGCCGCCTCCTCAAGAGACGGATCGAGCGAGCGCAACCGTGCGAGCACCACGATCACGACGTAGGAAATCGAGAATGCGGTATGCGCGAGGATCACGGTGTGCAAACCGAGTTGCGCACCGAGATAGCGGAACGCCCATTGAAAGAACGCGAGCAGCGCAACCCCCGTAACGATTTCCGGGCTCACCAAAGATAAGTAGAGCGATCCCGAAAGCCACGGCACGTGGCGCTTGTGCAATCCGTAGGCGGCGAGCGTACCCACCACCGTGGCCAGCAGCGTGGAGGCGATCGCGATGGCAAGACTGTTCGCCGCCGCCTCCAGAAGATTCCCGTCGGCCAGCGCCGCGCGGTACCACCGCAGCGAGAAGCCGTCCCATTGCGTGAAGCGGGACGAGTTCACGCTGAACACCGCGAGAACGAGAAGCGGCAGGTGCAAAAAAGCGAAAGCAATCGCGGCGTAGGCGGGCAAAGCGCGCTTCATAGTAATGCTTCGCCGCGGCGCCGCACGCCCAACATGAGTGGAACGATCGCCAGCGCCATCAGTGCCAGCGAAAGAGCGCTTCCAAACGGCCAGTCGCGGGCGGTGGTGAATTGGTTCTGGACGACGTTGCCGATGAGGATCGTTTTCCCACCGCCCATGAGATCGGGCGTGAGATACGCGCCGAGGCAGGGGATAAACACGAGCATCGCACCGGCGAGAATGCCCGGCCGGCACAAAGGGAGAATCACGCGAATCAGCGTACGCCAGGGGCGCGCGCCAAGGTCCGCCGAAGCTTCGATGAGCGCGGGATCCAGCTTTTCGAGCGTCGCGTAGAGCGGCAGCACCATGAACGGAAGGTAGCCGTAGACGAGTCCGAGGAGAACCGCGCTGGAGTTATAGAGTAGCGGCAACGGTTCCTGTATGACGCCGAGTGCGAGCAGCGCCGAGTTGAATAATCCGCTGTCGCGCAATAGGAAAATCCACGCATAGGTGCGGATGAGAAAACTGGTCCAGAACGGCAGGATCACCAGTTGCAGGTAGAGATTTTTGCGCCGCCCGCTGCGCGAGATAAAGAGCGCCAGCGGAAACCCTAGCAGGACGCACAGCGCTGTCGCCGCGGCCGCCATGACGAACGAGCGCCACAGAATCGCACCGTACAACGGATCGAGCAAGCGTGCGTAGTTTTCGAAAGTCCAAGGCCGTTCGACGCCGCCGTAAGCGCCGCGCGAAAGCAGCGAGTATCCGGCGACGACGATCAGCGGCGCAGCGAAGAGCAGAGCCTGAATCGCGGCGGCGGGTGCGAGAAAAAGGCTAAAGCGGGATCTCATCGCCCGGATGCCACCAGACGTGCACGCGGTCTCCCGCGCGAAAGCCGCCGTTCAAACGCGAGACTTGCGCTACAAGCGATTCTCCGGTCGCGAGGCGCGTTTCGACGTGCAGACAGTCGCCTAGGAATCGCGAGTGCGCCACTTCCGCCGCGAACACGCGAGCGCCATTGCCCGGCAAATCGAAGCTGACGCGAGTCGCCTCCGGCCGCACGCCGATGTCGCCGATCCAATTCACCGCCCCTAAGAATCCGGCGACGAAGCGATTGGCCGGGCGCAGATAGACTTCCTCCGGCGCGCCCGTTTGCGCGATGCGGCCCCCGTTCATGACGGTGATCCGATCCGCCATTTCAAGCGCTTCCTCCTGATCGTGCGTCACTAAGAGAAACGTCGTGCCCACGCGGCGCTGCAACGCGCGAAGTTCGGCGCGCACCTGTTTGCGCAACGCGGGATCGAGAGCCGAGAGCGGCTCGTCGAGCAGCAGCACTTTCGGTTCTAACGCCAACGATCGGGCGATCGCCACTCGTTGCCGCTGCCCGCCCGAGAGTTGCGCCGGGAAGCGCGCATCGAGTCCGCGCAACTGGACGAGATCGAGAACGCGGTCCACGCGATCCTCGATGCGGTCGCGACCCTTCTCCCGCAGGCCGAACTCGATGTTGCCGCGCACAGTGAGGTGTGGGAACAACGCGTAGTTTTGGAAGACGGTGGTGACATCGCGGCGGTACGGCGGCTCGCGGTCGATACGCCGACCGTCGAGCGATATCTCGCCACGGTCGGGAGTTTCAAAGCCCGCGATCAGCCTTAGCAGGGTAGTTTTGCCGCAACCCGAAGGGCCGAGCAGGGCGTGCAACTCGCCTTCTTCGACGTCCAGCCAGACATCGTCGACAGCGGGGTCGCCGGTCTCGGAGACGGACTGGCGCGAGTAGGTTTTCGAAACTCCCCGAAGCGAGAGCACCGTCTCCATCGACAAAATGGTAGCGCAGTATCATGAAAATACAGCCCACGAGCCGACCCCGGCCCAGCCACCCCGCAACCGCACGATGATCGTCGATACGCAGTACGCCCGCTTCGATTCCCTGTCGCTCGATTGCGGGTCGAGACTCGCCCCGGTGACCGTGGCTTACGAGACCTACGGCGAGTTGAACGCCGCGCGCACGAATGCGATTCTCGTCACCCACGCGTTTTCGGGCGACGCGCACGCGGCGGGCGCGCACGCCGTCACCGGACGCGCCGGTTGGTGGGACAACATGATCGGACCGGGCCGCGCGTTCGATACGGACCGGTATTTCATCGTGTGTTCCAACATCCTGGGCGGCTGCGCGGGAACTACCGGACCTTCGTCGATTGACGCGGCAACAGGCAAGCCTTACGCGATGACCTTCCCCGTCATCACGGTTTCGGACATCGTGCGCTTGCAGAAGAAGCTGATCGACCATCTCGGCATTTCGCGTTTGCTGAGCGTGGCCGGAGGGTCGATGGGCGGCATGCAGGCGCTCGAATGGGCGGTCGCGTATCCGCAGATGGTGGCGTCGGCAATTCCCATCGCAACTACGTATCGCCACAGCGCGCAGCAGATCGCGTTCAACGAGGTGGGGCGTCAAGCGGTGATGTTCGACCCCGATTGGGCGGGTGGCAACTACTACGGCGGCGAACCTCCGCGGCGGGGGCTAGCCGTTGCGCGCATGGTCGGTCACATCACGTACATGAGCGACTCGTCGATGAAGGAGAAGTTCGGGAGGCGCTTGCGAGGGAAAGACGCGCTGGGGTTCGACTTCTCGGCGGAATTCGAAGTCGAGAGCTACCTTCGCTATCGCGGCGGCCAGTTCGTCGAGCGGTTCGACGCCAACTCGTACCTCTACATCACGAAGGCGATGGATTACTTCGACCTGGCTTCGGGCTACGGCTCCATCGCGGCGGCGCTCGAACGGACGCAGGCTCGATTCCTAGTCGTCAGCTTCTCGTCCGACTGGCTCTACCCGCCGTATCAAAGCGAAGAGATCGTTCGGGCGCTGCGCAGCCGCAATCGCGACGTGGCCTATTGCGAGTTGTCGTCGCAGTACGGCCACGACGCGTTTCTACTCGAAGTGGAAGAGCAAACGGAGATCGTGCGCGGCTTTCTCGCTTCGACGTTTCGCGCGGTGGAGCGCGCATGAGCACGGTTCGCGATCTCTTCGAGCGCCGCGACTACGCGACCATCGGCCGGATCATTGAGCCGAAGTCGCGCGTGCTCGATCTGGGTTGCGGCGACGGGGAGTTGCTCGCTTGGCTCGCGGAAAACAAGCAGTGCGACGCGCGCGGTGTCGAACTCGAACGGGCACTGGTACAGAAGGCGATCGCCCGCGGCGTTTCGGTGTACCAAGGCGACATGGCGCAAAGCCTAAGCGACTATCCGGACGAAGCGTTCGATTATGTGATCCTCTCGCAGACGTTGCAACAAGTGGCGCAGCCTGTGCGAATCTTACGCGACATGCTGCGGGTGGGCCGGCGGATGATCGTGGGCTTTCCGAACTTCGGCCATTGGAGCGTGCGCTGGTCGCTGCTCACCAGCGGTCGCGCGCCGCGCACCGCGCTCTTCCCTTACGACTGGCACGAATCGCCGAACATCCACGTGCTGACTGTGCAGGACTTCGTCGAACTTTGCGCGCGGGAGAACTGGCGCGTCGAACATCGCATTTGTTTAGCGGGTTCGCGCGAAGTCGGGGTACTACCGAACTTACGCGCGGAAGTCGCGGTGTTCGTGGTGAAGGGGTGAAGACCTTTGAAGAGTTCGTCGTCGCTCAGATGGGCGGCCGGATTGGCAATATGGCTTACGAGCGGGGCATGTATGCCGCCTATTGCCGCGCATTCGAAGTCGTTCCAATTATGGATGGCGTGGGCGTACCGTATCAGGTTGTGGGAGGCGTCGCCGTTAACGCCTATCTGTTGCGGGAGCACCGCGACCTAACCTTCGTTCCGGGTCCGATCGACTTTTTGCTCGAACGCGAACATCTGGCTCTTGTCGTCGCCGCCGTAGAACGCGAGGGCTACGCGACGCAGAAGGCGCTCGGATCCCACGACATAATTTGCCCCGGCCAACACACAGCGCTGGCCATGCACATCATCTTCGCGAGAGAGCGGACGAAGTCGACTCAACCGTTGGTCAACCCGGAGGTGCGACCGGAACGCAAAGACTTTTTCGGTGTGTCGATCCCGGTTATCCCACTGGACGATCTGATTCTGATGAAACTGACGTCTTTTCGGCCTAAGGACGTCGTGTACTTGCAAACACTCGCCGACGCCGGCCTCATTACGGAACAAATCGTCGATTCCCTTCCTGAAGTCTTAAGACCCCGTTGGGAACACGCGAAGCGGCAGTTTCTCGAAAGCCTGCCCGACGTCGAGCAGCCCGATTAGAAGCTCAGCCGCAGCGCGAACTGGACCAGCCGGGGGTCGAACGTCGAGAGGAAGCGTCCAAACGCCGGATTAATACGGTCCGCTTGGATCGTCTGGAAGTTCGTCCGGTTGAAGACATTGAAGAACTCGCCCCGGAATTGGAGTGCGCTCGTTTCGCTCCACAGGCGGAAGTCCTTGGTGATCGCGAAATCCGTCGAGAAGAAGTTGGGCATACGCACGATATTGCGGCCCGCGTTGCCGAACGGATTGTTATTCGTGGGCAAGGCTACAGCCGCCGGATTCAAGTAGTTCGGCAGTGGCTGGCTACGCCAATCCTGAGTGAGCGTGTTCGAGAGAACATTGGGACGGAATCGCGGCGCGCCGCGCCAATCGGGACCGATCGACGAGACTTGATAGGCCCCAGCGAGCGTGTGAACCATATTGATTGTCGCGCCAGTCCACATATTGTGGATGCCCGAGACATTCCAACCGCCGATCAGCCAATCCGCCGCCAGCGGCATCGACGATCCGAACTTGCGCCCTTTGCCGACCGGCAGTTGGTACACGAAGCTCGTGACGTTTGTGAACTTCTGATCGTAGCCCGAGAGCCCTTTTTCGGCGGCGAGATTGTAGAAGTTCTGTGGGGCGGAGGCATTGCCATTCGGGCCCTCGAGCGCGCCCGACCCGTTGTCGAGCGCCTTACCCCAAGTGAACGAATTGAGCAGGAACAAGCCGCCGGAGAAACGCTTATCGAGCCGCACCTGCAGCGAGTTATAGTTCGACCATCCGCCGGGAAACGCGTAGGTAATGTCGGAGAAAGAGGAGATCGGCCGCCGAAGCTGCAGCGCCGTATTTTCGCCCGGTTGGTTAATGCGGGCTTGGTTAAAGTCGGCGAACAGCAGTAGCTTTTGCGAGCGGTTACCGACATATGCCACGTCGAACAGAAGATTACGCGCCAATTGGCGTTGCACCGAAAAGAACCAGCTCATCACGTAACTGGTGGGCCAGTTGGACGGCATGTAAGTGATATTGGCGACCAGCGGATTGAAGCGCTCGGGCGCGGTGAGACCCGCCGGATAGCCTTGCTCGGTGGTGCGGAAACCCGCGTCACCCGGCCGCTGGTTCACGGTGGCGTTGACTACCTGCGGGCCATTAATCGCGAGGATGTTGCCGCCGCCCGCGCGGTGGAAGTGAATGTAGCTCATCCCGAAGCCGGATCGGATCACGGTCTTGTCGTTCGCCGAATAAGCCAAGCCGATGCGCGGACCTACGTTATTGCGGTCCGAGTTCACCAGCGCGCGATCGTAGATTCCACCAAACCGCGCTTTGATCATGCGCAGACCGGCGGGGTCGAAGTTCGTCAAGTTGGCGTTCGCTTCCCACTGCGGAGTGGCGAACTCGTAACGGACGCCCAGGTTGAGCGTGAGGCGCCGATTCACCTTCCAGTCGTCTTGCAAGTAGATGAAGTGCAGCGCTTGGCGATAGTCGGCGACGAGCAAGTTCGTGAGCCGGTACCGGTCGCGCAAACCGAACAGGAAGTCGGACATCGAGCGTCCCGAGAAGTTGCCGGCGTACCGGTCCTCGCCGTAGAGCGGGTTCACGTCTTGAATTTCGGTGTGAATGCGCTGGTACTCATAACCCGCCTTGAACGAGTGCTTGCCGAAGAATCGCGAGTAATTGATCTTCGGATTCCACATCGTCGGATACTGCCACTGAGGATTCGTCGCCTGCCGTCCCAGGTTCGAGTAACCGTTGATCAACTGCGCTACCAAGCCGCCCGAAACGCGAGGGTCGTCTGGTAGCCCGGGGATGCCGTATTGGTTTCCGCCGCCGAGCCCGATGGGCTCCTTTCCGGCTATGGTGCGCGAGACGCCAAACCGTACTTCCAGCAACTCAGTGGGGCGAGTCGTGATATTGATTGCCGTCACCAACTGCTGATTAATCACATCCGTGTAGCCGTTCGAGTCGCCGCCCGACGGTCCGGGAATTACCGGTTCATCAAACAGATTCGCCTTGCGCTGCCCGATCCGCGTGAAACCGCTGATGTTCTGCGCGATCTGGTAATCGAACTTCGCGTTGTACTTATCCGTGTTGTTGCGGAAGCCTTGCAGTGTTTGGAAATTCGCGCCCGCGCCCGTGGTCGTGGGCTGCGGCAAGTCCGCCAGCACGCGCCGCGCGAAGGCCGTGATGTCGGACTGTGGAATCGGAGTGTTCGCCGGATACACCCGGCCGGTGAGCGGATTCGTGACCGGGGCGGGAAAAATCCCTTGCCGGTCGTTGAGCGTCGGGATCGTCGCGAACGCCACGAAGCGCCGCACCTCGCGGAAGCCTTCGTAGTCGAGGAAGAAGAACGCGCGGTTCTTCTTAATGGGGCCGCCGAACACGAAGCCGAACTGATTCCGGTTAAAGGGCGGCGTCTGGTTGTTCACCGGTTTGAAAAATCCCGTGGAGTTCAGTTGCGTGTTGCGGAAGAACTCCCAGACCGCACCGCTGTACCGATTGGTCCCGCTCCGGTACGCCACATTGATTGCGGCCCCGCCCGAGCGTCCGTATTCGGCGCTCATATTGTTGGTGACCACCTGGAACTCGGCCACCGCGTCCGGCGGTGGCTGCATGATCTGATTCGAAAAGCCCTGGTTTGAAGTACCGTAGGCGTTGTTATCGATGCCGTCGAGGAGGAAGTTGTTAAACGTAGAGCGCAGCCCGTTTACATTGAACGAACCTTCGCGCGCGGTGTTGAAGCTGCCAGTGGAAAGCTGCGACGAGCGAACCCCGGTAGAGAGCAGAACTAAGTTCGAATAAGCGCGCCCGTTGAGCGGCAGCTCGACGATGGGCTTGCCCTCGATTACCTGCCCGCGCTGCGAGGACTCGGTTTCGAGCAGTCTCGCCGCGTCCGTGATTTCGACCGTTTGCGAGAGTTCGCCCACCGTCATCTCGATATCGACGCGCTGGCGTCCACCGACCGTCGCGGCGATCTCGTCCGTCGACGCCTTAGCGAACCCGGTTCGTTCGACCGTAATCCGGTAGCGGCCCGGGCGCACATTAAAGAACTCGTATGCGCCTTCTTCGTTGGCCGTCTTCTCGGCGGCGATCGCCGTTTCGAGATTGGTGAGCGTCACCCGCGCTCCGGCCACCGTTCCGCCAGTCTTATCCTTCACCGTGCCTAGAATCGTCGCCGAATCGAACTGCCCAATTAGGCAGACAGACAGAAAAAGAGATACCGCTAGAAGCCGTTTCATATCGAGTGTAAAGAGACCTTAAGAGGACGCTAACATCCAGATACGGCAATACCGTCAAAATAAGGTGAACAATCAATGACGAGGCTGCGCTACTTTTCGACTTCTGGGGCGGAAGGAGGGGGCGCGGGGGGAGCCTCGATAATCAGAGTTTTCTCGCCCGGCTTCAAGTGCTGTAACTCGCGGCGCACTTCGAACTCGACGGCCTCGCCTTCGAGGGCCTTCAATCTGGCGCGCTTTTCGGCGATCTTCCGGCGTAGGTCGGCGTTTTCTTTTTCGAGCCGCCGCACCTCTTCCCACTTTTCGATCAGCGAGGGCAGCCCTTGCGGCCCTTGCAACGCGGCGTATGCGTAACCGCCCACCAATAGCGCGGCGGTCGCATAGCCCAACTTCTTGAATAGAGGAGTCAAGACGAAGTCCGTAACTTGTTTATAATCTCGAAGGCCGCCGCCAAGCAAGCGTTCCGCGAAAGTCATGACCGATAAAATCGCCGTGTTGACTACTTGTGCCACATGGATGGACGCGGAAAAGATCGCGGACGCCGTACTCGAACCGGGGTTGGCGGCCTGTGTCAACATCCTCGGCGGAGTAGGCAGCCGTTACCGTTGGAAGGGCGCCATTGAGAAAAGCGTCGAGCAGATGCTGATTATCAAGACTCGCGCGCCGTTGTTCGACCGGGTGCGTGCGGCGATCGAAAGCGTCCACCCCTACGAGTTACCCGAGATCGTCGCGCTGCCCATCGCCCAAGGATCGCCTTCCTATTTGAATTGGATCGACGAGGAAACCTCCGCCCGATGAAGCCAACCTATACGCGTTACAAGGTGGTGCTGTTCGCCATCGTTCTGGTGATCATCACCTACATCGACCGCGTTTGCATTTCGAACTTCGCGCCGTTCATCTCGAAGGACCTGGGGCTGGACCCCGCCGAGATGGGCGCCGTTTTCAGCGCTTTCGCGCTAAGCTACGCGCTATTCGAAATTCCCACCGGTTGGATGGGCGATCGCTACGGTCCACGCAAGACGCTTCTGCGGATCGTCGTCTGGTGGAGCTTCTTCACCGCCGCTACCGGTTGGGCCTGGAACCGGATGTCGCTCATCGTCATCCGCTTCCTGTTTGGGATCGGCGAAGCGGGCGCGTTTCCGAATCTGACCAAGGCGTTTACGATCTGGCTGCCAGTGAACGAGCGAGTGCGTGCGCAAGGCATTCTCTGGATGGCGGCGCGCTGGGGCGGAGCGTTCACGGGCAGCATCGTGCTGCTGGTGATGCAGTTTATGGATTGGCGGAGCGCGTTCGTCCTATTCGGCGCGCTAGGTGTGATTTGGGCGGTTGTGTTCTATCGCTGGTATCGCGACCATCCGAAGGATCACCCTTCGGTGAACGAAGCCGAACTGGCAATCATTGGCGACACGCACGCGATGACGGGCGATCATTCGGTGCCGTGGGGACGATTCGCCTCGTCCGGTTCCGTTTGGTTGATGTGGATCGCCTACTTTTGTGTGTCCTACGGCTGGTATTTCTACATCACTTGGTTGCCGACGTACTTGCGAGAGGCGCGCGGAATGAACATGGCTACCAGCACGGTGCTGTCGGGATTGCCACTGTTTCTCGGCGGTTGGGGTTGCTTGCTGAGCGGTCTGGTGACCCCGTGGTTAAGCAAGCGGCTCGGTTCCGAAAGAAGCGGCCGACGGATCGTCGCCATTTGCGGAGTGGTCGGCGCCTCGGCGATGTTGTTGGTTTCGACGAGCCTCGGCAACCCGTATTACGCCATCTTCGCGATCGCGATGGCCAGTTTCTTTAACGACCTCGCCATGCCTCCGGCTTGGGGGGCCTGCATGGACGTCGGCGGCAAGTTCGCGGGAACGCTTTCCGGATCGATGAACATGATGGGGAATCTCGCCGGGGCCGTCGCCCCGCTCGCCATCGGCTACCTGATCAAGGTGACGGACAAGAACTGGGACATGACCTTCTACATCTCGGCCGCGATTTACTTGGGTGCGGCGGTGTGCTGGATGTTTCTGGACTCGGTGACGCCGCTCGACGGGAGTAGGATGAAGAAGTGAGCGTCGAAGCGATCCTCAACAGCCCCTTCGTCTCGGTGGCGCTGCCCATCGTGTCGACGATCTGGGCGGGGATCTGGATTCAGAACAAGCGGTTCGACGACGTGAACAAGCGGTTCGACGATGTAAACCGGCGGCTGGACAAAATCGAGGTTCGCCTCGACAGAATCGAGGACATGCTCCAAGGCCACGACCAGCGGCTCACACGCCTTGAAGAACGCACCAGCCTCGTGCGTTAGCTAATCCAGGTTGTCTTCCCACTCTTCGTGCCAGACGGTCCAGATGGCTTCTAACTTCGATTCGTTCGATTTGCCCGGGTCGTCGTCGAAGCCGTCGAGTTCGACGACCCACTTGTGCATATCGGTGAAGCGAACGGTTTTCGGGTCGGTTTCCGGGAACTTCTCGTAAAGAGCCAGCCCGATCTCTTCGGCGTCTGTCCACTTCATATTTTGGTACCTTTCAGCGCACCTTGGACGGCGGTGTTCATCATGTTCTCGGCGAGCGCCATCGTCGCTTCATTTAATTGCGCGGTATAGCGCTGGATCACGTGGTGATCGCTCGAATGATACGCCATCAGCAGTTCGTTTACGGCGCGATCGACGGCGGCGCGTTCCTCTTCGCTTAGGTCGAACCACGCATCGGATTGCTTGGCCTTCTCCGTCGCCGCCAGAATGTTGTCGGCCTCGACGCGCGACTCGCGCACCTGCCGCTCGCGGAAATCGTCCTCGGCATGCGTGATCGATTCGAGGATCATCGCCTCCACTTGCGCGTCGGTGAGACCGTAGGAAGGTTTCACTTCAACGGTCGTTTCACGGCCGGAACGGGCGTCGCGCGCGGTTACGTTCAAAATGCCGTTCGCGTCGATGGTGAACTTCACCTCGATCCGCGCGAGCCCCGCGGGCAAAGGATCGAGGTCTTTCAACTCGAACCGCGCGAGCGAGCGGCAATCCTTGACCAGTTCGCGCTCGCCTTGCAACACGTGGATGAGCACGTTGCGCTGACCGTCCACCGAAGTCGTGAACTGTTCGGTAGCCGACGCGGGGATGGTCGAGTTTCGATGGATGAGCTTCGAGACTACGCCGCCCATCGTTTCGATGCCGAGCGACAGCGGCGTTACGTCGAGCAGCAGCGTATCTTGGACGTCGCCCGCGAGAATGCCCGCCTGCACCGCCGCACCGAGCGCCACCACTTCGTCGGGGTTCAACTCGACATGCGGTTCCGCCCGGAACAGGTTGCGCACTGCCTGGCGGACGAGCGGAATGCGCGTCGATCCGCCAACCAGCACTACCTCGTCGATTTGTTCGACCGTCAGGCCGGAGTCCTTGAGGCAGGCGCGGCAAGGCGCCATTGTCCGTTCGACGATAGGCGCGATCAGCTTCTCGAAAAGCTCGCGCGTAAGTTCGCGTTGGTAGCGGCGGCCGCCCAATTCGACATCGATCCGCGAAATCGGAACGAACGATAGCTCTTCTTTTGCGGCAATCACCTCGCGGCGTAATCGTTCGCGCTCGGGTGCGGCGATCGGTTCTCCGCCCAGGTCCTCCATGGCGATCGCCATTAGAAGATTGTCGATGTCGTCGCCGCCCAGATGCGTGTCGCCGTTCGTCGCGAGCACCTCGAAGATGCCGTCGTGCAGCTTCAAAATCGAGATGTCGAACGTGCCGCCGCCCAGGTCGTAGACCGCGATGGTGCCCGATTTTCGTTTGTCGAGACCGTAGGCGAGCGCGGCGGCGGTGGGTTCGTTCACCAGCCTCAAGACGTCGAGACCGGCGAGCCGCCCCGCGTCTTTCGTCGCTTGCCGCTGCGCGTCGTTGAAATAGGCGGGCACGGTGACGACGGCCTGCGCAACCGGTCGCCCCAATTCGGATTCAGCCTGTACTTTGAGCGCTCGCAGAACTTGTGCGCCGATTTCGGAAGGCGTCAACGTTCGGTCTCCGACCACAAGCCGCAAAACTTGCTCGGATCCGGAAGCCAATCGAAACGGGAACAACGATAACTCTTCGGCCACGTCCGCCGCGCCGCGTCCCATTAAGCGCTTCGCGGAGTAGACGGCCTGGGAAGGATCGGCTAGCAAGACCGCGCGCGCCGGTTCGCCCGCCACGAGTTCGCCATTTTGGACCGCGACGATGGACGGAACGATGGGGCCGAGGATTCGCGGGCCGGTTAGAGACAAGTGCGCGACGAGCGAATTGGTGGTTCCGAGGTCGATACCCACGATGGGTCCCGCATCTTCGCCAAAGTCAATCTGAAAGGTGCTCATGGACAAGGTTCTCGATGTAACGTCTCCGGTTCAGGATCTCGCGGACCTTGCCGAGCGAGGGCGAATCGGGCGAACCGTCCCAGGCCGCACCGGCGCTTTCCAACTCGACGTCCAACGCCGCCAGCCTTTCGCGAAGCGGCGCGGCGTCGCCGCCTTCTTCGAGTTCCATGTTTAGTTCGAACATCTCTTCGAGAAAGCCGGGGGGCAACGCTTTCGAATCGAGACCGGCGCTCGTCGTGACATACTCCGCCCGGGCCACCGGATCGCGCAGCGTTCGATAGGCGTCGTTGAGCGTCGAACTCGCTTCCAGGGCGCGGTCCCGTTCTTCCTTGGAGGCGCGGACGAACCGGTCAGGATGCAACTCGCGCGACCGTGCGTAGAAGCGGAGTTCGAGTTCCGCCGGATCGAGCGCAAGCGAAGGGGCGAGGCCCAAAGCCTCGAAGTACTTCATTACGCCGAGAAGGAGGTGCCGCAGCCGCAGCTTTTCTGGGCGTGCGGATTGTCGAACACGAAGCCCGACTGCACCAGCGAGTCCTTCCAATCGAGAGTCATGCCCGACAGATACACCATGCTCTTCGGGTCTATGTAAATGTCGATGTCCTCGAACCGGAACACGTGATCCGTGGCGCGCGGTTTGGGGTCGTACTTGAATTGGTAGCTTAGGCCGGAGCATCCGCCGCCAAGCACACCCAGCCGCAACCCGCCGCCCGAAACGCCCTGCTTTGCGAAAGCGCGCCGAACGTGGTCCAGCGCCTTCGGAGTGACGTCGATCGTCTTCGCCGGGGGCGGCGGCGCGGAAAGCGGCGGCTGTTCGAGAGTCCCCGTCATGTTAAACGGCCACCGCCTCCTCGAGTACGCCGGCTTTCTTCTTGTAGTCCGTAATGGCGGCCTTGATCGCGTCCTCGGCGAGCACCGAGCAGTGAATTTTCACGGGCGGCAGCGCGAGTTCGCTCACGATGTCGGTGTTCTTGATTTCGAGCGCCTGATCGACGGACTTTCCCTTCAGCCACTCGGTCGCCAGCGACGACGATGCGATCGCCGAACCGCAGCCGAACGTCTTGAACTTCGCGTCTTCGATGATGTGCGTGGCCGGGTTGACCTTGATTTGCAGCTTCATGACGTCGCCGCATTCGGGCGCGCCAACCATCCCGGTGCCGACGTTCGGGTCCGCCTTATCCATCGAACCCACGTTGCGCGGGTTGTTGTAGTGATCCACCACTTTTTGCGAGTAAGCCATTTCGATCTCCCTGTTAAACTCCCGGCGGTTAGTGCGCCGTCCACTCCACTTTCGAAAGGTCCACGCCTTCCTTAAACATCTCCCAAAGCGGTGAAAGCTCCCGGAGCTTCGTCACCACTTCGATCATCTTGTTGGCCGTGTAATCGATCTCTTCCTGGGTGTTGAACCGCCCGATGCCGAAGCGGATCGAGGTGTGCGCCAGATCGTCGCCCAGTCCCAAGGCCTTCAGCACGTAGCTGGGTTCGAGCGTCGCCGACGTGCACGCCGAACCGGAACTGACCGCGATGTCGTTGATCCCCATCAGCAGGCTTTCGCCTTCGACGTAAGCGAAGCTCATGTTGAGATTGTGCGGAAGCCGGTGCTCCATGGAGCCGTTGATGTACGTCTCTTCGAGCGCCGATTCGAGCTTGTTCTTGAGCCGGTCCCGGAGTTGCCGCGCGCGCTCCATCTCCTGCGGCATTTCGCGCTGTGCGATTTCGCACGCCTCGCCCAGACCAACGATGCCCGGAACGTTCAATGTGCCGGACCGCATGCCGCGCTCGTGCCCGCCGCCATCCATCTGCGCCGTTAACTGCACACGCGGATTGCGCCGCCGGACGTAGAGCGCGCCCGCGCCTTTCGGACCATAAATCTTGTGCCCCGTGATCGACATCAGGTCCACGTTGTCCGCGATCACGTTCACTGGAATCTTGCCCGCCGCCTGCACCGCGTCGGTGTGGAAGAGCACGCCCTTCTCTTTGCAGATCTTGCCGATTTCGGCGATCGGCTGAATGACGCCGATTTCGTTGTTGGCGTACATGATCGAGACCAGGATGGTCTTCGGGCCGATCGATTCGCGCACCATGTCGAGGTCCACCCGCCCGTCGCCCATAACGGGGAGGTACGTGACGCGGATGCCCTCTTTTTCGAGATGCTTGCAGGTGTCGAGCACGGCCTTGTGCTCCGTCGCCGCCGTGATGATGTGATTGCCCTTCTCGGCGTACATCTGGGCGACGCCTTTGATGGCCAGATTGTTCGATTCGGTGGCGCCGCTCGTGAAAATGATCTCTTTCGAGTTCACGCCGATCAGATTCGCGATCTGTTTCCGCGCTTTCTCGACGGCCTCCTCGGCCACCCAACCGAAGCCGTGATTCCGGCTGGCGGCGTTGCCGAAGTGTTCGCGAAAGTACGGCAGCATGGCGTCGAGCACGCGGGGGTCCACGGGCGTCGTGGCGTGATTATCGAGATAAATGGGCAGGTTCATGTTCGTTCAGTTCGGAAGCGCCGGCTGAATCGCGCCGGGAGCCAGCAATTGCGATGGCAAGGGCGTTGGGCCGTTATCCTTCGCTAGGTCGTCTATGGTGATGCTCTGAAGCAGGTTCAGGATTCCTTCGTGCACTTTCCGCAGCGGTTCTTTCACCGTGCACAAGTCGGATTGGTCGCAATCGCCGTGTTGTGTAAAGCAAGAAGTCAGAATAATGGGACCGTCGATGGTGCGGATGACTTCGAGCGTCGTGATCAGATGCGCCGCCCGCGCCAGCCGGTAGCCGCCATTGGTACCGTGCTCGGCCCGAACGAATCCGCCTTTTCCCATTTGCTGCAACACTTTAGCGAGTAGCGGCGCGGGGATATGGTACGTTTCGGCGATCTCTTTCGCGCTCGCCGCCGAGCCCTTGACCGCCATATGCTTAAGCGCGATCAGCCCGTAGTCCGCTTTTTTGGTGAGTTTCAGCATTCGGACCGCTTTCGTCCTAATTCAGGATATAGGACTAATTCGGTCCGGTCAAGCGCCGTTTGGTAGTGTCCTAACGGGTCGCCCTCTGTCCGGAACTGGATGTGGCAAGTCAGGGAAGCATGATCGAAGAAGCTCGGCAAAACCTGATCGAAGCGCTGACTTTGTTCTTCGAGGTCGCCGAACCAGGCGAAGTCGAGCGGCGGATAAAGTCCGAACTTTTCGTGACTCAGGTTGAAGTACCGGTTGCGTAAGCTCCGGGTGCTATCCGGGCGGCAAGTCTGCGGAATTCTCGAACAGCGGGGTTTCTCCTGTTCGAAACCGGCGACTAGCCCTCACTTCCGCTCGAACAGATAGACGCAATCCTCCAGTCGGCTCTCCCCGCCGTCGTTCACCGCGAACTTGCGAGACGTAAAGCTGCCATCCCGTCGCCGGGCGCCATTCCAGAGCGAACCTCCGGCGTAAGCTCCGTCGCGCCGCAGGGCGTAGAAGTTGATGTCGAACTTTTCGATCCGCGCTCGGTCGTTATCGTAATTCCGGGCGACGCGCTTCAACGTCTCAAGCACCGCTTCCTTGGGCGACTTCCCCGCCCGCATCAGTTCGACGATCGAGTGCGCTCCCGCCACCCGAATGTTCTCCTCGCCGCGGCCGGTGGACCCGCCGCCGCCCACCTCCTGATCCACATACAGACCCGCTCCGATAATCGGCGAATCGCCGACACGGCCTGGAATCTTCCACGCCAGTCCGCTGGTGGTGGTGCAGCCGGACATTTCGCCCTTCGCGTTCAGCGCCAGGCAGTTTATGGTGCCCGTGGGAGGATATTGCGCCACCCACTCCGCCCACGCGAGCGTTTCGTCGGAAGCGTTCGGAAACATTTGCCGGATCGACGCCGAAGGCTTACCGGGCGGCGCGTCCAGGCCGTCCGACCAATTCGAATGCCCGTTCCGGTCCTTGGCGTTGCGTTTCCAAGTCAACCACGCGATGCGCGACTCCTCGGTAAGTAAATCCTCTTCCTTGTAGCCCATCGCTTTGGCGAACCGTAGCGCGCCTTCGCCCACCAGCATGATGTGGTCGGTCTGCTCCATCACTAGCTTCGCGATATTCGACGGCGTCTTGATCCCTCGAATCGACGCGACCGACCCGGCGCGGCGTGTGGGGCCGTGCATAACGCTCGCGTCGAGTTCCACCACGCCTTCCTCGTTCGGTAAACCGCCGTAGCCAACGGAGTTGTCCTTGCGGTCGAGTTCGACGAGGTTGACGCCCGCGATCACCGCATCGAGCGTGTCCGAGCCCGCCGTAATCATTTCCCGGGCCTTGCGGCAGCAGGCGAGCCCGTTGGCGCTCGCAACGACGACCGTTTTCGGAGCGGATTGAGCGAAGGCGGGAGCGGCGGCCAGAGCGGCGCTACCGGCGAACATTTCGCGGCGATTGAATTGCATTAGCCGATTATGGGCCGGAGACCGGCCGGAGAAAAGGGGAGTTCGGAAAAAATTGTTAACGAAACCTGAAGCGATTCGGCAATCCGCCGCACTACAGGATGACGTAGCCATGTCACTGCCCATGACTTATCGCGACGAACACCTAGCCATACATACCGAGCGCCAAACGGCGCTCCTCGACGGACAGCGCCTTCGGTTCACCGAAATGGAATTCCGCCTGCTCGCCGCCCTCGCCGCCAACGAGGGTGAAATCGCCCCACGCAGCGAGCTTCTGCGGGACTTGTGGGGATATTCCGCGCGCAAAAAGACCCGCACCATCGATGTCCACGTGCGGCGATTGCGCAAGAAGCTGGGTCCGTACGCCGACTCGTACATCGAGACGATTTTCGGCGTCGGCTACCGCTTCCGGCGTTACGCCACGCGGACCAAAGGCTATCGCCGGTTGACCGCCGCCTGAAACCGCTAAAATAGCGGGTTCCATGCCCATAGCCATCGCGCCCGCGGCGCGCCTCGACGGAGAGGCGCGTCTACCCGGGGACAAATCCGTTTCGCACCGGGCGGCCATGCTCGCCTCCATCGCCGAGGGACGTTCTACCCTTGTAAATTATTCGACCGGCGCCGACTGCGCCTCCACGCTCGGGTGCGTCGAAGCGCTGGGGGCGGGCGTGTCCCGCGACGGCACGACGATTACGATCGAAGGCCACGGTCTCGACGGCCTCCGGGAGCCATTGCGTCCGCTCGACGCGGGCAACTCCGGATCGACAATCCGGATGCTGTCCGGCATTCTCGCCGGTCAGCCGTTCGCTACAACGTTGTTCGGCGACGAATCTCTCTCGAAGCGCCCCATGCAGCGGATCATGGCACCGCTCGCCCAGATGGGAGCGACGGTAGAGGCGCGAGACGGCAAATTCCCGCCGATCGTCGTTCGGGGCGCCCGGCCTTTGCAGGCCATCGACTACACCCCGCCCGTGGCGAGCGCGCAGGTCAAGACTTGCGTTCTGTTCGCGGGCCTGTACGCCGGCGGAGTAACCACCGTCCGCGAATCGATCCCGACCCGCGACCACACAGAGATGGCCTTACGCGAGTTCGGGGCGGACGTGACAATCGTGCCGGGGTCGGTTTCCGTGCAAGGGCGGCCGCGCCTCGCCGCTCGCGAGTTTCATGTTCCGGGCGATCTCTCGTCGGCGGCATTTTTGCTGGTGGCGGCTTCGCTGGTTCCCGGCTCGCGCATCTTGATCGAAGGCGTCGGGCTGAATCCGTCGCGCACGGCTCTGCTCGATTATCTGATGGGTTTGGGCGCGAACGTTCGCGTTGCGAAAATCGGGCAGGTTTCCGGTGAAATGGCCGGCGATCTCGAAGTCCGGTATGCGCCCACTCGCGCGGGCGTAATCGAGGGCGCTTTAGCGGCGGCGTTGATCGACGAGATTCCCGTTCTCGCGATTCTCGGAGCCGCGGCAGGCGGGTTGACCGTGCGCGACGCGGGCGAGCTGCGCGTAAAGGAAACGGACCGCATCGCCGCGCTTGAGGAGAACTTCCGGCGCGCGGGCGTGGCGATCGAAACGCGGCCCGATGGATTCACGGTAGCGGGCGGACAGAAGTTCCGCCAAGCGACGTTCGATTCCTTAGGCGATCACCGCATCGCGATGGCCTTTAGCGTCGCGTCGCTCGTCGCGGAAGACGAATGCGCGATCGAAAATCACGAAGCGGCCTCGGTGTCGTTCCCGGAGTTCTATAAACTCATGAAACGGCTCCGCCGTTAGAAACATTGAACGGCTTCGCCGATAGTGGAGAAGGCTTCGGCTCCGCGCATGACTCCCACCCAAGACCTAACGCTCGCCGGATTAGTACACGACCTCCGCAACGTCTTCGAAACGCTCAGCGACGCGGCGGAAGCGTTGTCCGACGATCCGAAATGGGCGCGGACGGCGGCGGCGATTTCGCGGGCGGTGGACCGGGGCCAGCGGATCGCGGCGAGCTTCCAGGAATCGGTGCAGACGTTCGACCTCGACGTGATCGTGCGCAACGCCACGCAAGCGACGCTCGACTTCCGAGCCGCTTCGCACCTGCCGGAACTGCGCTTCGAAACCGGAATCGAGCCCGGCATCCGTTTGGCCGGCCAGCCGGGCGCTTGGGAACGCGTACTGGTGAATCTGTTCGTGAACGCCGCGCACGCCATGCCCGAAGGGGGCGACATCGCGATTCGCGCGCGACGAACCGGCGGCTTTGTCGAATTAGCGGTTAGCGATACCGGGCCGGGGATCGCCCCGTCGATCCTTCCCGAACTGTTTAAGCCGGGATTCTCTACCCGCCGCGCGCACTCGGGGCTGGGATTGTCGATCGTCGATTCCATCGTGCGCGCTCACGGCGGAACCGTGGAAGCGGGCAATCGGGAGGACCGCCGCGGCGCGCGGTTCACGATTCGGATTCCGGATTCACAGGCCGCGATACCCTTGGAGCCGCACCCCGTGGCGGTGGAGGGCCTGGCGGACTCTCGGGTCGACGAGTGCGCGTAGTTCGCGCTCGCGGCTCTCTTTCAACCGGGTTTTGGCCGAACGCAGTTCTTCGCCCAGCCGGCCGGGGTGAGTCATCAACTCGGTGACCCCGGCGGGCAGCTTCTCGATCAATCGGATCAATCGCGCCGCGTCGTAGTCGCCGGTAATGGTGAAGCCGGCGAAGTAATCCGTGGTTCGGCAACCCTGCGCGTGGAGCGTGTCACGGAAAAACGGGCGCAAGCCGCCGAACGCCGCCGCCAGAGCTCGCCTGGATAACGGAATCGGCTCGCCGGTTAGCGGAAAATCGAACGGCCGCCGTACCCAGGGAATCGCAAACTCCCGGCTTAACCGGGCCACTGCCTTCAGCACCGGAGGCCACAAGTGGGTGTGCTTATGCGTATCGAGATGCAAGGGACGCAGCCCAGTCGTGAGAATTTTTTCGATCTGCGCGCGAAGCGACGCGTACGGATCGATCTCACGGCGCGCGAGTGCGGCGAGCAGAGATGGAACGCTTTCCGGAAAGCCCGGCGCGCCGGTCAACACCAAATGGCAGCCGACGTCGAGCGTAGGATTCTCGCGCGCGAGTTCCACCGCATGCTCGAAGGCCGCGCCCGTCGCCATCAAGGTGGTCGCCGTGAGAATTCCCTCGCGATGCGCTTCGACGATGCCCTCGTTCACATCGCGAGTGAAACCGAAATCGTCGGCGTTAACGACGAGAATGCGGGCGGCGGTCAAAACAGGCCGAGTTTGATGCGGAGGAACTTCTTCGGATTGGCCCGGAAATCCTGCATCAGCCCCTTCATCTCGAAAGTGGCGCCGTTCAGGTTTTCGTAAAGCTGCTGGTTCACCAGCAGTTGGCCTAGCGTACCTTTGCCCGCGTTCAAGTTATCGATTGTGAGGTTCAGCTTGGCGAGCGTATCGTCCAGGCGCTTATGCAGCGCTTCGTCCTTCAGCAGTTTGCCCGCCGTGCCTTTGCCGGCGTTCAAATCGGCGATGACGGTGCGCAACTCGGCGATGGTCTTGCGGGTTTCGTCGTACAGAGCGGGGTCCTTCAAAAGCTTGCCCGCCGTGCCCTGCCCGGTTTGCATGCCTTCGGCGATCGCGTCTACGCGCGCCAAGGTTTTGCGGATATCCGCGTAGAGATCCTCGTCGTAGAGCAGGCGGCCCATGGTACCTTTGCCGCTATTGACGGCCTTCACCACTTTGTCCGCCTCGCCCGCGATCGAGTTGATACGGTTGTAGAGCTCTTCGTCTTTGAGAATCCGGCCGATCGACCCCTTGCCCAGTTCCACTTGCGCGACGATCGCTTCGAGGCGCTGCAAAATCAATCCCGCGGCGGCGAGCGTGGTTTTGCCCTGGCGGACCAGGTCCTCGATTTCGGTTGTCGAATCGCTGGCCAGTTCCCCGTTCGCCGGAACCGGCGTGCGCGAAGTGCCGCGCGAGATATCGATCAAGCGCGACCCGAGCAGATTCTCCGCGCCTACGGTGATTTTCGAGTCGGATGGGATCAGCGGCAAGTACCGCTCGTAAACGTTCATGTCGACGCGGATGGTGCGTCCCGGCCGGGGGTCGCCCGTGAAATCGACGCCGCGCACGTTGCCGATAGTGAGGCCGTTTAGCCTGACCGGAGCGCCTTTGGCGATTCCCGGCGCCGAATCGAGATACGTCGAGATCACCCGGTCTTTCGAGAAGAAGCTGCGGTTCGAGGTGATTAGGAAAATCAGGGCGCCAAGCAGCAGGCAAGCCACCACCAGCATGATCCCCACTCGAAGCTGAGCCCACTTAATCTTTTCGGCGGCTGGCACTATTGGTTCCGATTAGCGTTTCCCAAATTTTGACACATAGGGGTCCGTAACCGCCTCGAATTCGGCTAGCGGCCCGGCAAAAGCGATTTTGCCTTCGCGCATGACCACGAACTTGGTGTGGCGCGCGGGACAATCGCCTTCCGGATTCGGGCCGAGGCGGTTCGTTTCGGGATTGTAGGTGAAGTTAGCCATCAACAGCCCATCTTGCACGCGATTGCTGACGATCAGCGTGGTGGTGCGCTTCAGGAAGCGCTGCTTGGCGATGAAAGTCATGATCGTATTCGCGGTGATCGGGTCGAGGCCGGCGGTGGGCGAATCGTAGATCGCCAAGGGCGGATCGGTCACCGTCGCCCGCGCGATGCCCACCCGGCGGCGCATTCCGCCCGAAAGCTCGCTGGGAAACTTTTCGAGGGTGTTACCCAGTTCGACGAACTCGAGCGCCTCGGTCACTTTCGCGCGAATTTCGTCTTCCGTGCCGCGCGCTACCATCTGATTGCGCAACGGGTACGCCACGTTGTCCGCGATGGTGAGCGAATCGAACAGGGCGCTCTCCTGAAACAGCATCCCGAGTTTGGCGCGGATGGGAAAAAGTTCGCGTTCGCCCTTCGCGGTGATGTCCTCGCCAAACAGTTCCACCCGCCCTTCATCCGGGCGGATCAGGCCCATAGCCGTTTTACACAGAACCGACTTTCCGCTGCCCGCCGCTCCCATCAAAATCCACGTTTCGCCCGCCTCCACGCGAAAGCTCAGATGGTCGAGCGCGGGAGTGTCGCCGAACCGGACGGTGACGTTCTCGAACACCAGCACCGAGTTCGGCATCGGCTACATGTTCACGAAAATCTGGGTGACGAATACGTCGAGGATGAACACCCAAACGGAAGCGACGACAACCGCTTGCGTAGTGGCCCGGCCCACCCCCTGCGTGCCGCCCGACGTCCGAATGCCATAAAAGCAACCGACCAGCGCGATTACGAAGGCGAACAGAAACGGCTTCAGCAACCCTTGCGCGACATCGTTATAGCCCAACGCCTGCGTCGCCGAGTTCCAATACTGAGGCGCGGAAATATTCAGGCGCAACGCGGCGATCAGGTAACCGCCGCAAAGCCCGACGAAGTCCGCGATGATCGTCAAAAGCGGCAAGACCACGGCGAGCGCGATCATGCGCGGCGTAATTAGCTTCTGCGACGGATCCGTGCCGAGCGCCCGCATGGCGTCGATCTGTTCGGTGACTTTCATCGATCCGATTTCGCTCGCGATCCCCGAGGCGTTGCGGCCCGCGACGAGCAGCGCGGTGAGCACGGGCCCTAGCTCACGGACTAGCGTGATAGCGACGAACACTCCGGTTTGGCTGGCCGCGCCGTAGTTCGAGATCGCGCGCGACATTTGGAGCGCCATGACGATTCCCGAGAATCCGCCGATCAGCGAGACGATCGGGAGACTTCCGACGCCCATCACGTCCATTTGCGTGAGGACGTCGTTCCAGTAACGCGGACGGCGGAAAATGTTCTTGAAAGCGCGGCCCGTTAGGTAGAAGAATTCCTGGAATTCGAGAAATGGGGCCTTCAGGAAGTCGAGCAAACGCCTCTCCGGATGCGAACTCCGATGATAGCGCTCTAACTGGACGGTTCGAAGACGCGGCGGTAAATCTTCTCGATCGGCATGCCGCAGCCGATGGCCGGGAGGTCGAGCGTCGCGTCCGGTTCCAGAAGATCCGAGAACATCCACATGCCGCCCGGGTGGCGGTCGAAGCGCTCGACGTGAACCTTATCCTGATGAATCAGGCAGTAGTGCATCAAGCTGGGCAAGAGGCGATACCCTTCCCACTTCTTGCCCCGGTCGTAATCGGCGGTGGAGGGCGAGAGGATTTCGATGATCGCCGTGGGGTTGAGCAGGCTTCCACCGACGCTCTGTTCGAACTTCGGCGAACAGGCGACCGCCAGGTCCGGCGCGACATACGCCCCATCGCGAAGCCGAACGTGCAGTCCGTTTGCGAAAACTTGGCACGGGCCGCTTTCGAGTTTTGCCGCCAACTCCGCGATTACGTTCACGGCGATCAGCGCATGCTCGCGGCTCGCCGCGACCATGGAGTACATCGCCCCGTCCCAGTAATCGCTAGGTACGCCCACAGTCTCATCGATCGCGAAAAATTGCGCTTCGCTAAGGTACGGAAATGGGAGCGGCTGCGTCGCCATGTCCTTTAGAGTACGACGATCGGGTGGTAAACTCCCGGCAATCGCAACTCTCCGACCGCCACGAGGGAGCCGTCGCGCGCGATGGCCCGGGCGAGCTTGCCGGTTACCGGTTGAAACGGCGAGGAGCGGAAATCGCGCCCCTGCCGCACTTGCGACGCCGTGAGATCGTCCACGCGAACGGCGGGGAGTTCGAGCAGCATTTCGCCCGTGGGAACAAGGGCGCCTCCCACATGCTTTTCGATCTCTTCGATAGTCCGCGCTTGGGCGATCGTGAAGTCGCCGGAGCGCGTGCGCCGCAAACCGGCCAGATGCGCCCCGCAGCCGGCAAGCGCGCCCAGATCGTGCGCGATCGACCGCACATAGGTGCCCGCCCCGCAATCGATCTCGAAGCGCACGGCGGGCGGCGCGAATTCGACGATGTCGAACCGCGTCACTTCCACCTCGACCGCCGGAATCTCGACGGCAATATTCTTGCGGGCGAGTTTGTAGGCCGGAGTGCCGCCGATCTTCTTCGCCGATACAGGCGGCGGTGTCTGCTCGAACCTTCCCCGGAAACGCGCCACCCATTCTTCGAGTTGTACGAGCGTGAACATCGGCTCCCGGCGTTCGCCTACGGGCTCGCCTTCGGCGTCGTAGGTGTCGGTCGCCCAACCGAACCGGATCGTCCCTTCGTACGATTTCGCCGCGCGCGTATAGAATTGCGCGAGCCGCGTCGCGCGGCCCACCACTAACGGCAACACTCCGGTGGCCATCGGGTCGAGCGTTCCCAGATGTCCGACCTTCTTTGTACCGGCGATGCGGCGGATTTTGTTCACCACATCGTGGGAGGTCCAACCGGCGGGTTTATCGACGACCAGCACGCCGTCAATTGAGCTCGTTTCTTCTAACACGCGAAAATACCATTGTGGAAGAAGACCTCGGCGGAAAGCTATACGACTGGCGGCTGCTTAAGCGGCTGGCGCGCTATCTCGCGCCGGGTTGGCGCACGATCGCCGGGGCGGTAGCCGCTTTACTCACCGGAGCGGCCTGCGAAGCGCTGCGGCCGATTCTCACGAAGACCGCCATCGACCGTTTCATCGCGCCCGCGACCGAAGGTTCGGTCCTCGCCGAAGCGGCGGCGGCGGGACTCGCGGCAATCGCGGCATTTTATTTGCTCGCCCTCATCGTTGAAGTCGCCGCCGAGTTCATCCAAGGCCTGTTGATGACCGTCACCGGCCAGCGCGCCATGTTCGCCTTGCGCCGCGACTTGTTCGCGCACCTGCAGCGGCTCGACGTCTCCTATTTCGACCGCACTCCCGTCGGCCGCATCGTCACCCGGCTCACCAACGACGTCGATGCGCTGAACGAACTGTTCTCCTCGGGCCTCGCCACCATCTTCGGCGACTTTGTGATGCTGTCAATCGTCGTCGCCGTGATGTTCACTATGAACGCCACGATGACGCTGCTGCTACTCGCCATGCTGCCCTTCGTCGTCCTGGCGGCGATGGTCTTCCGGCGCAGTGTCGCCGCCAGCTATCGGCGCACACGCGTCGCGGTGGCGCGCATCAACGCATATCTGCAAGAACACCTCAACGGAATGTCCGTCGTGCAGTTATTTGACCGCGAGAAAGGCTCGCGCGACGAGTTCGAGGAGATCAACCGGGAACACATGCTGGCGTTTAAGGAATCGGTATTCGCCTACGGCTGGTTCTATCCGGTGGTCGAGTTTTTGAGCGTGCTTTCGCTCGCGATGCTGCTCGCCTACGGCGGCTATTCCGCCGAGCGTACTGGGATCACGCTCGGGTCGATGATCGCGTTCTTCCAATACGGCCTGCGCTTTTTCCGGCCCATCCAGGATTTGAGCGAGAAGTACAACATCCTACAAGCGGCGATGGCGGCGGCCGAACGGGTGTTTGGGTTGCTCGACACGCCGGTCGCGATCGTCGCGCCGGAGAAGCCCGCGCCCGCTCCGGCGGCGGGAGAGCCGATTGAGTTCGACCGGGTCTGGTTCGCTTATAAAGCCGACGATTGGGTGCTGCGCGACGTGAGTTTCACGATCGCGCCGGGCGAGACCATCGCCGTCGTCGGCCACACCGGCGCGGGCAAGACAACGCTGATGAGCCTGCTGCTGCGGTACTACGATGTCCAACGAGGAGCGATCCGGTTGGGCGGGCGCGACATTCGCGAGTACTCGCCGCTCGATCTGCGTTCGCGCTTCGGTGTAGTGCTGCAAGACCCGCACCTGTTCACCGGTACGCTCGGCGAAAACGTTCGCTTGGGCACCGACGGCATCGCCGAAGCCCGGATGCGGGATGCGGCGGAGCGCGTGAACTTACTCGATTTCGTCGATTCGCTGCCCGCGCGGTTCGATCATCCCGTCGCCGAACGCGGCGCGGGCCTTTCCACCGGGCAGAAACAATTGGTGAGCTTTGCCCGGGCGTTGGCGCATTCGCCCGCGTATCTGATTCTCGACGAAGCGACGTCGAGCGTCGATACCGAAACGGAACTGCGGATTCGCGAGGCGCTCGATCGGCTCGTCGAAGGGCGCACGTCGATCGTGATCGCTCATCGCCTCTCCACCATCCAGCGCGCGGACCGGATTCTCGTCATGCACAAAGGGCAGTTGCGGGAATCGGGATCGCATCAGGAATTGCTTGCCCAGCGCGGCATTTACTACCG
The DNA here is from genome assembly GCA_033763835.1 of Bryobacteraceae bacterium. GTDB lineage: Bacteria > Acidobacteriota > Terriglobia > Bryobacterales > Bryobacteraceae > JAPKYZ01. The sequence goes on from JANRJS010000007.1 coordinate 105,200, forward strand.
GCTGTACCAGCTTCAGTATCGCGATTAGGAACGGGCGGCCTGAGCGCAGGTTTCCTAAAACGCCAATCGCAGTCCGAACCGAATCGAGCGCTGCGGCGACTGTCCGACATTCGCCGCCGTAATCACCATGAAGGTGCCGGGCGTCGTGACGCTTGCGTTCGGGTTGGCCAGCGCCGGAGTGTTCGTGAAGTTCAAGGCCTCCGCCCGGAATTGCAAGTTCATCCGCTCGGAGAAATCAAACGCGCGGAACACGCCCAGATTCATGTTGAACAATTGCGGGCCACGGAGCGCGTTCAAACCCATGTTGCCGAATCGCGCACCGGTGACAGCCGCGAACGCCGTGGGGTCGTAGAAGGGTGCGCCCGCGCCGACGCCCCCTAGCTTGTTCACGGTGCCATTGATCTGATCGGCGACTTGCGTATTGTTCAGCGCGTTCAGGGAAGCGGCGTCGGCGGTCACGATGAACGGATTGCCCGAATACCACGCAAGAGTGGGATTCAACTGCCAGCCGCCCAGGATCGCGTTGCCGAATCCATCGGTCGCCCATTTCTTGCCTTTGCCGAACGGCAGGTGCCAGTTCACTGCCGAGGTCCACGTCAAAGTACGGTCGAAATCGGACACAGCGCGGTTTTTCGAGTACTGGCTGGGCACATAGAAACGCAAGCCCACGTCCGAGTTGCCGGCGTTGATGCCGATCGACTTCGACCAAGTGAACGACGACGTCACGAACAGGCCCTGCGAAAATCGCCTGGTCAAATTGGTCTGCAATGCGTCGTAACGATTGGTGGCCATCGGGATGAAAAACTGCCGACCAGCGGTCACACCAAACTGATTGAACAGAGGACGTCCGGCGTTACCCGCACCGGGGATGAGACCGGCGTTGCCCTCGAAATACGTCAACGCCTGCCGGATGGAGCGCGTGCCGACGTAGCCGGTCTGGAGGACGAAACCCCAACCGATTTCGCGTTGGATCGTGACGTTGAACGATTGAATATAGCCACGGCGGAACTCGCCGGCCTGAAGCGTGTTGGTTGCGATGGTATTGGGGATGGCTACGTCGCCGGAAGAGATATTGGGCAGCGTCGCGGCCGGAATGCCGGTTCGCAAGTCGCCGATGGGCGCAAAGCCCGTACCCAAAAACTCGTTGATGATCACCGCGGGATAAGGACTACGCAACGGCCGGCTCATCGGGTACGGATCGTTGGTGATTCCGTAACCGGCGCGGAAGACGGTCTTCTCCGTGGCACGATACGCAAGGCCCACGCGCGGAGCCCACATAATCGGAATCGCGTCCGTCCCCGCGTTGCGCGGTACGTTGCCGCGCCCGCCGATCAGAACCCGATTGGTGGTGGGATCGTAACGCTCGATGCCGAACTCGCCCCGGTTCATGATCGGAAAATGTTCCATGCGCAGGCCGAGGTTCAAGCTCAGCTTGCGATTCACCTGCCAGTTGTCACGGATGTAATAGCCCTGCTGGAACTCGCGGGTCGCCATCGGATCGTAGAACTGGATCGCTTTGCCCATCGTCTGCGGCAAGCCCAGCAGAAACGCCGCGTAGGCGTTGAAATTGTTGGCCGCCGCTCCGCCGTTGAGGGAAGTCACGCCGCCGTTGAAGGTGAAGCCTCCGCGCGGACTATAGCCGCCGATCTCCGGCTGCCAGTGATTCATCTGGTGATTCACGAGATCGATCCCGAACCTAATGCTGTGCGCCCCCTTGTTCCAGTTGAGATTCGCGGCGTAAGTAAAGAGACGGTCGTTGCGCTCCGTCGGACTCCAGTTATTGACGTTGCCGACGGAAGCGTAGCCGGAGATGTTGAAAATGGGGAACCCGCTCTCGCGCGGGTCCGGACCGTTGGTGCCGGGAATCCGCAGCACGTCGAGACCGATATTCGTTCCGACGTCGGGTCCCTCGGTCTTGTGGTGCATCCAAGTGCCGCCGAAGTTGCCGTCGAACAGAAGGGACGGCGTAATGACGTAGCTGACGCCAATGCTCATGATGTCGGTCTTGTTGTCGCCGGTGCCGATACCCGCCGCACCCGCCGCGCCACCCGGATAACCGCCCAAAGCCTGACCGTAGGGAACGCCCGCTGTCACGGGCGCAATCATCACGCTGTACTTGCCGAACACGTTCACCTTCGAGTTCGGCGTCCAGTTCACTTTGCCATCCACCATGTCGCGCTTGAAGTAGTAAGGCACGGAGGCGAAGAAGTTGTTCAATTGCCCGGTTCCGGTATTGGGCAGCGGAGTCCAGCCTGCGATGGTGCGCGCGGCGGCGCTGATTCGCGAATCGGGAATGACGTTGTTGGGGAACATGCTCCGCCCGGTTCCGTTTGCAGCGCCGGTAGCCGGATCGAAAATATTCGCAAGCCCCGTGAAGTTACCGGACTTGACAGCTGAGGTCGGCAGGCTCGTCACGTTGTTGCCCCGCTCGGCCGTCGTGGTCCCTTCCCAGGACGTGAAGAAGAACAGCTTGTCCTTCTTGATCGGGCCGCCAAACGTCCCGCCGTACTGATTGTCGATGCGTTGCGGAGTGCCCGGTCCCGCCGGCGTGTTGGGGTTGAAGAACAAGTTCTTCGCGCCCCAGGCGTGGTTGAGGTGATACCAGAACGCGACACCGTGGAACTGGTTCGTGCCGCTTTTTGTGATGACACTCACCGCCGCGCCGCCCGACATCCCTTGCTCCGCGTCGAAATTGTTGGTCGAGATGTTCACCGTCTCGATGGACTCGATCGGCGGCACATAGTAGGAATGGTGCGGCAGCCAGGTAAACACGCTGGCCGCGCCGTCGATGCGCGTGTTGTTCGAGTTGCGCGCCGTGCCGTTGACGTTGGTGGTGAGCGCTCGTGCCGGGCTATCGGTAGACGCGTTCTGGAACGCCGAGGGCGTCGATCCCGGGACGAGATCGATCATCGATTGGAAGTTGCGGTAACCGCCGATGGCAATCTGCGTGAGTTCTCGCGAGCCGACGTCGGTGTGCAAGTCCGATTTGTCGGTTTGCAATTGCGCTACCTCCGCGCCCACCGTGATCACTTCGCTAACGTTTCCGACCTTCAATGTGGCGTCGACGCGCGTGATGTTGTTTGCGACGACGGCGATCTGCGACGCCTCGAAGCTCGCGAACCCGGCGGCGACGATCTTGATGTCGTAGGTACCGGGCGGGACGTTCAGAAAGTCGTAGGCGCCGCGTTCGTCGGTCTTCGATTCCACCGTATAGCCGGTGGCTTTGTTGGAGATGGTGGCCGCCGCTCCCGCTACCGCGCCTTGCGACGGATCGGTGACGTTACCGACCACGGTTCCGTACAGGACTTGCGCTGAAAGCTCATGAGAAGTAGCCCAAAGCGACGCCGAAAAAACGAACGCCATACGCAGGAAGCGCATGTTTCCCCCCTTTAATCCCATCGACCCCAGGTCCGTTTCGAGACCTTACGCGATTGTGCGGTAGGAGGGAGGCGGTGTCAAGCGGTTAGCTTACGCCCAGTGCCCTTGCGTAAAGCGTGCAGCCGGTTGGGCGAGAGGCCGGTCCAGGATTCCCGGGTCCCATCCGGCCACTCTACTTCGATCGAGTCAATGCCCGCCTTGTCGCCGAGCCCGAAATGGACGCGGGACGCACTCGCCGAGCAGTAGCTGGAATCCGTGTGCACACGCCGCACGAGCGGGCGCAAATCCTCGCGAAATAGCGTAACTTTTGCGCCGAACGTCACCGGCGCTTCGAGCTCTACCGCCGCCCAGCCGGTGCCGGAGGACTCGTTCAACAACAGCCGCGCGTCGCCGCCGTTGTACGTGACGAGGATGTCCTGGTCGCCGTCGTTATCGAGGTCGCCGAACGCCGCTCCGCGGGCGATCCCCGCTTGCGCGAACACCGGACCCGCAAGTTTTGAGACATCCGAAAACTTGCCGCGCCCGTCGCCGCGCAACAGAAGATTGGTCTCGGCGAACGGGCGGCGCTCGCCACGCCGGTCCTCGCGCAACGTCACCGCGCCGTTGGCGATGAACAGGTCGAGCGCGCCGTCGTTGTCGTAGTCGAAAAAATCCGTGCCGAAACCGGTGTAGGCGAACGTCGCCGGATAGACGCCGCTCGACCGTGCGACGTCGAGAAAGACGGGAATGCCGCCTCCCGCCGTCTGCGTGTCGTTGCGGAACAGGGTCGCGCCTTCGCGCATAAGATTCACCACGAACAGGTCGTCGTCGCCGTCCTGGTCGTAATCGCCGGCCGCGACGCCCATGCCCGCTTTCGCCACGCCGTCTTCGCTATAGGCCGCGCCGGATTCGACGCCATGCTCGCGGAACGTTCCGTTGCGTTGATTGAGCCAGATGTGGTTTTGCGCGGTGTCGTTGGCGACGAAAAGATCGGGCCAACCGTCGGCGTTGAGATCGAGCGCTGCGACGCCCAACCCCGGCCCGAGCGCGCGGTCGATTCCGGACTGCGCCGTGACGTCGGCGAAGACTCCGTCGCCGGTATTGCGGTATAGGCGCGCGGCCATCGGCGAGTAGGCGCGCGGCGTGCAGTAATCGCGCTCGCCCGTCGGCGCCTGGCACGTTTTGTTGCCGCCGCGCGAGAAGTTGACGTAGCTGAGGACGACGAGGTCGAGTTTTCCGTCGCGGTCGTAATCGAAAAACGAAGCCGATGTGCCCCACTGGTGGGCGACCGGGGGGGCGGGAAAGGGGAGTTCGCGGAACTTTCCGCCGCCCTCGTTGCGGTAAAGAGCGCGCGATCCCCAGCCGGTAATCAGCAGATCGAGATCGCCGTCGTTGTCGATATCGCCCGTCGCCGCGCCCATGCCGTAGCCGGCATAGGCGATGCCCGATCCGGCGGTAGCGTCGGTGAACTTCATCGTGCCCGATGGCACAAGTTCGTTGCGGTAGAGTTTGCCCGCGCCGGAGCTTTGCACGAAATAGACGTCGAGATCGCCGTCGCGGTCCATGTCGAACACCGCTACACCCGCGCCCATGATCTCGGGCATGAGAAACTCGCCGGTCTCGCCGGTTGCGTGGGTAAAGCGCAGTCCGGTTTCGGCGGCCGAGTCGCGAAAAATCGGTTTGGGCGCGGCGGCGGGACGTTCCGGCGGACGGGTGACGCAAGCCGCGAAAAGGAATGGAAAGAGGAAGACGCCGCGCACTAGTTTCTTAGCTTAACGAGATCGCGCTCGATCGATTGCGCCAAAGCCGGCTGTCCGCGCCGCGTGGAGAAGTCGCGCGCCCGTTCGAGAGTCGATACCGCGTCGGCACGGCGGCCCGCCCGTGCGTAGGTTGCCCCGAGCGCGTATAGGTACGTTCCCGTGGCTTCGTCTTCTCCGGTACAGGCCCGTTCGAAAGCGGCGATCGCCGCAGGATACCGGTTTTGGTTGGCGTACAACCGTCCGAGTTGAAAGTGCGCGAGGCGGTAATCGGGGCGAATGGCGACGGCCTTCTCGAAGGCGCGTTGCGCGGCGGCGAGTTGACCCGTCTCCTGAAATACCGCGCCAAGATTATGGTGCGCCTCCGCATGACCGGGATCGGCGGCGATAGCTTTTTCGAACGCCGCTTGCGCTTCGGCGCGGCGCCCCTGGCTGTAGCGGAGCACGCCGTAATTGTAGTGCGCCTCGGCGGACTTTGGGCTTATTGAAACGGCCTCGCGGTAGGCCTCGCCCGCTTTGTCCGGATCGTTCAGCCGACCATACAACGAGATGAGATTGACGTACGCTTGCGCGAGTTTCGGATCGCGCTCGATGGCCTGGCGGTTGAAATCGGCGGCGGCGGCGAGATCGCCCGCCCGTTCGGCTGCTTGCGCGCGGGATAGAAATCGAGTGGGGCTTTGGTTGAGCTCGCGAATCGCGTCCATCCAAGGATTCGGCGCGTCCCGATCTTCGAGTTTCGGGAGACCGGGCTTGAGTTTCGCGGCCCGTGCGTAAAACTCCGCGGCTTGCGCGCCGTCGCCCAAAGCCAGAGCGGCATGGGCGGCGTAGTAGGGCCATTCGAAGGAGCGCGGCGAAAGCGCCGCCGCGCGCAGATAAGCCGCACGGGCGGCGGAGAATTGCTCGTAGGCGTGCAGGATCGTCCCATAGCGGCCTACGACAGCCGCATCGTTGGGCTTCGACCGGGCATCCGAGGCGGCGGTGTCGATCGATCGGCGAATCGAGGGGAGAAATGTGGATGTCGAGACTTCGGGCAGCGGCGGCGGAGAGGGTCCGCTGCAACTGGCGAGTAGAACGACTAGTGCGCCGGTGCGGCGGGCTTGGGCGCTTCGGTGGCGGGCGCGGGAGCCATACCGGGAGCGGTCCCGGCCGGAGTTGCGGGCTTGTCCAGGTCGCGCGGCGACATCAACCCCTTGTCCGGACCCTTCCAGTTGGCCGGCTTCGGTTCGATGCGGCTGCCCACGTCGATCAAACATAGGATCAAGAGAAACGAGAGAAACATCAGCGAGGAAAGGAAGATCAACGAGTTGATCGCCTTGTCGTGCCGCAGATGCATGAAGAATAGCGCGACTAGCGAAGCCTTCACCGTGGCGATCACGACCGCGATAATCACGTTGAGCGAGCCGAAGTCGATACGCGACGCGCCTACGGTGATCACCGTGAGCGTTAGCAGGGCGAGCAGGACGCCGAGATAAATCTTCCAATCGTTTTCGTGCGAGTGTGCGTGCGAAGACATGTTTGACGAAATTTCGGTTAGCTAATCAAGTAAAGCAACGGGAACAGATAGATCCAGATCAAATCGACCAAGTGCCAGTAAAGGCCGACCAGATCGACGGGGGTGTAATACCCCGGGCCGAAATCGCCCTTGAGAGCGCGAACCAGAATCCATCCGATGGCGACCATGCCAAGCACGACGTGAATACCATGCAAGCCCGTCATCATGAAGTAGAAGCTGAAGAAGATATATTCGTTTGGCTGCCCGTGCGCGTAACTGTAAAACTTGCCGGGCAACAGTCCGTCGTGAATCTTGTGCGAGTACTCGAAGTACTTGACGACGAGAAAGGTTCCGGCGCAGGCGAGCGTCAGGATCAGGTTGGTAATCAGCGTCTTGCGGCGCCCCGTCATCGAGGCCCAGACGGCGATCACCATGGTGAAGCTCGAAACCAGCAGGACGACGGTGTTGAGCGCGCCTAACTGCCAATCGAGATGATGGTGCGCGGCCTTGAACGCCTCCGGAAACTTCGCTTGCTGCATCCCAAAGCCGACGAAGAGCCCGCCGAACAACAGGATTTCCGTCGCCAGAAACAGCCACATGCCGATCTTCGCGGCGTCGAACTGCTGCGCCATTTCCGTGAAATGGTGCTGCAGATTAGGGTCGTGGCCATCCGCGTGATGATGTCCGTGCCCGTGAGCGTGGGTCGCGTCGTGGTGCGTTGCGGTCAAAGTCGTATCGGACACTAGCGGCGTCTCCCAACCGGTTCCGGCGAGTAGTCGTAGGGGCCGTGCGTCAAAACCGGCGTGTGTTCGAAGTTATGGGCGATGGGCGGCGATTGCGTTTCCCATTCCATCGTCTTCGATCCCCAAGGATTGGCGGGCGCGTCCTTAGGCTTGCGCAGCGAAGCGAGCAAGGTGCCCGCCGCAACGAACAGGCCGAGGGCGAGAATCCAACTGCCGACAGTTGAGGCCACATGCCAAGGCTGGAACTGATCGAGGTAGCTAAAGTAGCGCCGCGGCATCCCTTGAGATCCCATGAAGAACTGGCTGAAGAAGGTGACGTTGAACCCCCAGAAAACCAGCCAAGCCGAGATTTGTCCCCAGCGCTCGTTGTACATTCGCCCATAAATCTTAGGCCACCAGTGGAACAACCCGCCGATAAACGCGATCACCGTTCCGCCCATCATGACGTAATGGAAGTGGGCCACGATGAAGTACGTGTCGTGCAGGTGGATGTCCACCGAGAGCGCTCCGAGGAAAATGCCCGTCAAGCCGCCGATCGTGAACAGCAGCAGGAAGGATAGCGCGTAGAGCATCGGCGTGTTCAGCGCGATCGAACCGCGGTACATCGTCGCCACCCAATTGAACACCTTAACGCCCGAGGGGATCGCAACCAGGAACGTCAGGAACGAAAAGATCGCCGCCGCTAGTTGCGACTGACCCGACGTAAACATATGGTGGCCCCACACGATGAAGCTGATCAGGGCGATGGCGATCGAACTAAAGGCGATCGCGCGATAACCAAAGATGTGCTTCTTCGAGTGCGTCGGAATTAGCTCCGAAATGATCGCCATTCCGGGCAGAATCATGATGTAGACCGCCGGGTGCGAGTAGAACCAGAAGAAGTGTTGGAACAGCACCGGGTCGCCGCCTAGCCGCGCGTCGAAGATGCCGACTTGGAACACCCGCTCCATGACGAGAAGAACTGTGGTGATGCCGATCACGGGCGTCGCGAGCACTTGAATGATTGCCGTCGCGTAGATACCCCATACGAATAGGGGTAAGTCGAACCAGCCCATGCCGGGAGCGCGCAGTTTGTGCACCGTGGCAACGAAGTTGATTCCCGTAAAGATCGACGAAAAGCCGAGTACGAACACCGAAAGCGCCATCAAGGTGACCGCACCGGTGGTAGTCGTGGAATAAGGCGTGTAGAACGTCCAACCGGTATCGACGCCTCCGGTAACCATCGCCGCGACAGCCATAATCGCGCCGGTCACGTAGATGTAGTAACTCGCCAGATTTAGCCGCGGGAAGGCCACGTCTTTCGCGCCCAACATCAGCGGCAGCACGAAATTGCCAAGCGCCGCGGGCACCGCCGGAATGATAAACAGGAACACCATGATCGCGCCGTGCAGCGTGAAGACCTTGTTGTAGGTCTCCGCGTTCATGAAGTCCTCTTTCGGCGTCAGCAGTTCCAGCCGCAGAGCCAGCGCGAACAACCCGCCGAGCAGGAACGCGCCCAGCACGCTCCACAGGTACATGACGCCGATCCGTTTATGGTCGACCGTCGTCATCCAACTCCAGATACCGGGTTGGTCGTTGAGATAGTCCTTGGGAGCCTCGTGCCCCTTGTGAACAACCGGTGTCGTTGTTGTCGCCATGGTAGTTCCCCGTCCTCTATCTTCCTATTTCTGGCTCTTAATGAACTCGATCAACGCCAGAATCTCGCGATCCCGCAACAGCCCCTGGTAAGTGGGCATGATGCCCTCGTAACCTTGCACGATCATCGCCTGCGGTTGCAGGATCGATGTGCGGATGTAATTTTCGTCCACCATCATCTCGCGCCCGTCGCCCATCTTGTGCATCTGCCCAAAAATGCCCTTCCAACTCGGGCCTTGACCCTTCACGCCGTCGAGCGAGTGGCAGGTCTCGCAACCGCGCGCCGAATACAATAGCTTCCCGAGTTCGGCGAGGGGCATATCGCGCAAATTCTTCGGGCCGTTTTCGAGGTAGTCTTTGTACTCCTCGTCGTTCATCACGACGATCTTGGCGTTCATCGTCGAATGGCCCTTGCCGCAATACTCCGTACACTGCACCTGATACTCGCCGGGAACGTCGGATTGAAACCACTGCTCCGTGTAGCGATTCGGCAGCACATCCATTTTGATCCGGAACCCGGGGATGAAGAAGCTGTGCAGCACGTCCTTCGATTGCATGATCAGCTTCACCGGCTTGCCCACGGGGACGTACAGTTCGCCGATCGACCGCATGCCATCCGGGTACTCGAACGTCCAAATCCACTTCTCGCCGGTGAGCGAAATCTCCATCGCGTTCAGCGGCGCGACGGTGGCCGTCATGTAGTCTTTGAAACCCCAGAAAAAGATCGCCAGACAAAGAAACAGCGGAATGATCGACCACGCGAGCTCGAGACCCAGGTGATGGGTGATGTTCGGCGTGCGGTCGTCGGCGGATTTGCGGCGGTAACGGGCGGCGAAATAAAGCACCAGCCCGGCGATCAGAACGAAAAAGAACACGCTCAACCAGAGAATGAACCAGAACAGATTGTCCACGGCCGGCGCGTGCGTCGAGCCCTGAGCGGGAAGAAAAAGTCGAGTAAACCAGTTCATTTCGTTAACTCACCATTTGCGGACGTGTGTGCCCCCGGCGTTCGCCGCGCCATTTTTCGCCACGCCACATCCGCCACAGAAAAATTCCAATCGCAAGGACGGTCAAAACACCCCCGCCCTTCATGACATTTTCCGCGAACACCACGTACGTACCCGCTTGCGGATCGTAGTGATAGCACCAGAGCAGGAGCTTTTCGGCGGTCATCGGACCGATTCTTTCCTCGCTCGCTTCGGCCAAAGCCATCCGTACGTCCCTGTCCTTATATTTGATGCCGTACAAGTATCGCGAGACCTTTCCTTCGGGCGTCAGGATCATGATCGCGGAGGAATGGGCGTATTGATTGGTGCGCTCGTCGTACTTGTAACGCCAACCCACCTGATCGGCAAGCTTCTTGACGTTGCCCTGATGATCCGTTAAAAAATGCCATCCGGGCGCGGGACGGTCGAAACTCGCGAGCACCGTTTGCTTCTTGTTTGCCGCCAGATTCCAGGTTTCGGTGGGGTCGATCGAGATGGTAACGACCTCATACTCTTTGCCCGGGGTCCAGGGAATTTCGCGCAACACCGAGGTCTGCCCGTTCAACACTAGGTTGCAGAGCATCGGGCAGGAGTAATAGACCAGATTCAAAATCACCGGCCGGCCTTGATTGAAGTAAGTCTTCAACGCCTTCGGATAGCCGTCCGTGCCCACGAATTCGAGATTCAGATCGATGGCCTGGCCGAGCTTTTCGTCGACGCCGACCCCTTCGAGCGCGCGCGGCTTCTCGGGATCCTTCGCGAGAGCGAGGACCGTGAGAGATAGCGCGGCTGCGATCGTTTTGGTCACTGTTTTGGGGGCGCGGCTCCGCCATCCGGCGCGGCGACGGCTAACTCCTCGGCGGTCTTCACGGGAGCGGGCTTCGCCGGGTAGAACAATTTGCCCGCCTTCGATTCGGCGGCGAACAATTCCATCGCCCGGTCGATCGTCAAGCGGACCGTCTTCTTTTCCTTATCGAGATAGCGGTAATGGTTCAACTGTTCCGCCTCCGCCGTTCTGACTTCCTGTAAGATTTGATCTTCTTGGGTCAGGACTTGGCGGCTAACATTTTGGTCGAGCGTCGCCTGGAATAGAAAATCGACCCCCAACACCACCACAACGAGCGTTACCACGATGGCCAGCGTGAAGACCAGCACCCAGAGACCGCTCGGGTCTTGGCGGTCGTAACCTTCTTTCTCGAGAGTGGCCAGCCGTTCCGGAGTTAGCGCTTTGGTTTCTTCCATCGTCGTGCTCCTAAGCGTTCACGTGCGCGAGAGACTGTTCCAGCCGCGCGTCGCCCTCGGGTACCAGCGAATGCTTCCGCAACTGCCACCAGAATACAAAGGCATAAGTGGAGGCTACGGCCAGCCAGCAGACCAAGTCGAGCCAGTGCAGCCGGACGCCTTCCTTATCGAAGTTCGGCATGATCAGCCAATAGAGATCGATGTAGCAGATGGCGAGCATCCACAGACTCATGAAGAGCAGCCAGCGCAGATTCCGCTTCGTATCCCGGCGAATTAGCAAGAAGAACGGAATCAGGAAGTGGCCGAGCAGCAAAACCACGCTCGCCGCGCCCCAACTGCCCACGAACCGCATCTGGTAGAAGATCGTCTCTTCGGCGAGATTCGCGTACCAAATCAAGAGATATTGCGAGAATGCGATATACGACCAGAAAACGGTCAACGCGAACATCCATTTGCCGAGGTCGTGATAATGCTCGACCGTGATGGATTGCTTAAGGATGCCGTACTCGCGGAACCATAAGCAGATCAGCGTCACCGTGGCGATACAAGCCAATCCGCCGCCCGCGTACACGTAGATGCCGAAGATGGTCGAGTACCAGTGCGGATTGAGCGACATCACCCAGTCGAACGCCGCGAAAGATACGGAGAGGAACGTCAGCAACAATCCCGGCGCGGACCAAGCCGAAGAATTATGCATCTGCGCGACGGAATGTGTCCGATCTTGCTTCACCGAATTCGAATAGAGCCGAAGCGCGAGCAGCGACCAGATCGCGACGTAAACGAACGAGCGGATCGTAAAGCCAGGCAGGTTGAGCCACTTGGCCTTCTCTTTCGTAACGACATCCGCGTGGGACCACTCGTAGAGATGATGCACGCCGAAAATCACCGGCAGCACCAGCAAAGCCGCCAGCGGTAAAGTAGCCATGATCGTCTCGAAGATCCGCCGCATCGTGACGCTCCACGCCGACCCCGTCAGGTACATCACCTGGACGAAGAACAAACACCCCAAGCCGATCATGGTCATGTCCATGAAACCGACAAGGTAAGAGCGGTAAAAACGGTCCGCGTCGGTGAAGTACCCGGCGGCGGCCCCCAGCCAGCCGACCAGCATCAGAAAGACGATCGCGTTCCGGACGCGATTCCAAGTGGCTTCGTCGAGCCGCCAGGACTCGCGGGCTTGATCGAGAGTAGCGTGTTCGGCCATTAGCGCAATTCACTCCGCAGTTCGCTGGGAACGTCTTCGACCGTACCGCGCGACGCGCGTTGCAGCGCCCGCACATAACTCACGATCGCCCAACGGTCGCGCTCGACGATCTGGAACCGGTAGCCGGGCATGGAGCGCCTTCCGTGCGAAACAACGTTGTAGATTTCGCCGTCGGGCATGGTTTGTACGCGGTCTTCCATGAGGTTGGTGGGCAACCACGTAGTCCGCTTGGGAACCACGCCTTGGCCTTGGCCCGTACGGTCGTGACAGGGCGAGCAGTAGGTGTTGTACCGGCGCTGCCCTTGCTTCAGGAGCTCGGGCGTCACTTCCACGGGAATCTTACCGGTATACATGCCATTTGGGTCGAGTCCGGTGGCGAACAAAGTGTCTTCTTTCAGATAGCCGACCGCTACCGTGCCCTCCACGGGGCGGCGATTCGAACGGCCGTCGGAAAACAATTCGCTCGGCGCCTGCGCTTTGTACTTTTCCTGCCGGTCCATATCCGGCCAGACTTCGATGGGCGGCATCCGTTGCGGGCCCGCGCATCCGGCGAGCAGGGCGGCCATCGCGGCGAGTGCGGCGTACCTCATTCTTCCACCATGTCCACAAGAGAGGGATTCATCCCGCGCAACAAGCGCGAGCATTCAAGCGCGTCGAACTTCGGGTCCGCTTTTTCGATGAGCAGTACGAACTGGTCGTCCGTGATCCGGTGCGCGTTGCGAAAATTGAAGATCGGGTGATAGAGCAGCGGCAAGCCGTTCAGGGCTAGCATGCCGAACACCGCGCCGAACGCGGAGAGCAACACCGTCAGCTCGAACGTGATCGGGATCGAGGGCTCGAACGCGAACATCGGTTTGCCGCCGACGATCAGCGGATAGTCGATCGCGCCCGTCCAGTAGATCAAACTGAGCGCGGAAATCGCCCCGATCAATCCGCAGCAGATCACGATGTAGCCGAGCTTCGAGTGTGGCGTGCCCAGCACGTCGTCGATGCCGTGAATCGGAAAAGGCGTAAACGCTTCCACCTTCGTGTAGCCGCTCTTGCGGACTTCCTTCGCCGCCGCCAGTAACTCCTCCGGCGAATCGAACGAAGCCGCCACGCCGTACAACTCTTTTTGTTCGACGACCGTTTCCATTAGTGCTTCGCTCCGTGACCCGAATGCGCCACGTGATTTTCGTGCGCGAGAACGCCTTTCACTTCGCTGATCGCAATCATCGGCAGGAACCGGATGAACAACAGGAACAGCGTCATAAAGAGGCCCAACGTTCCAATGAAGGTGCAGATATCGACGTAGGTCGGCCGGAAATACCCCCAGCTCGACGGCAGATAGTCGCGATGCAGGCTGGTGACGATGATTACGAACCGCTCGAACCACATGCCGATGTTGATAAAGATCGAGGCGACGAACATGATCGGCACACTGGTGCGGCACTTCTTAAACCAGAAAATCTGGGGCGTGATCACGTTGCAGGTAATCATCGACCAGTAGGCCCACCAGTAAGGCCCGAACGCGCGATTGACGAAGGCGAACTGCTCGTAGCCGTTGCCCGAATACCAGGCGATGAAGAACTCGGTCCCGTAAGCGTAGCCGACGATCATGCCCGTCGCGAGCATCACCTTGCACATATTTTCGAGGTGCTTGGTGGTGATCAGGTGTTCGAGTTTCAGCGCCCAGCGCGCGACGGTGAGTAGCGTAACGACCATCGCAAACCCGGAGAAAATCGCGCCCGCGACGAAGTACGGCGGGAAGATCGTCGTGTGCCAGCCGGGGATGATCGAGACCGCGAAGTCGAACGACACGATCGTGTGCACCGAGAGCACCAGCGGCGTCGAGAGTCCGGCGAGGATGAGATACGCCATTTCGTAATGCCGCCAATGTTTCGAAGCGCCCCGCCAGCCGAGCGAGAGGAATCCGTAGATGTAGGCGCGAATACCCGTAGCCCGGTCGCGCAAGGTGGCGAGATCCGGAATCAGGCCGACGAACCAGAACAGCAGCGAGACCGTTCCGTAGGTCGAAACCGCGAACACGTCCCATTCAAGCGGCGACCGGAAGTTCTGCCACATGTTAAGCGCGGTCAGCGGCATCGGAAACAGCCAATAGACGGCGCGCCACGGACGGCCCGTGTGGAACAGCGGATACTGGGCGGCGCAGGCGACGGCGAACAGCGTCATCGCTTCGGCGGCGCGGTTGATCGAGGTGCGCCACTTCTGCCGAAACAGAAACAGAATCGCCGAAATCAGCGTACCCGCGTGGCCGATGCCGATCCACCACACGAAGTTCGTAATGTCCCAAGCCCAGCCGATCGGCGAGTTATTGCCCCACACGCCGATACCGGTAACCACCAGGTAGCCGAGCATGCCGAACATCATCGTCATTACAGCGGCCGAGGCGAGAAACGCGATCCACCATTGGATGGGCGTACCACGCTCGACGATTTCGCAAACCTCGCGGGTTACCGATGAGTAGGTCGCACCGCCTTGCACTAGGCGCGGCGTCACCTCGTCGAGCATCTCCGGCGGACGGACGGCTACATCAGCCCCGCGATCAACCATGATGTTGCTGCTCCTTCTTCGCCTCGCCGCCCGAAAGGTCCGGGTTCGGATTCCGCAGTTTGGCGAGATAAGTCGTACGCGGGCGAGTGTTGACTTCGGCCAGCAGCGCGTAATTGCGGGACTGCGCCTTCAACTTCGAAACGGCCGACTCGGGGTTGTTGACGTCCCCGAAGACGATCGCTTCCGCCGGGCAGGTTTGCTGGCACGCGGTCAGGATTTCGCCTTCGCGGATCGCGCGGCGGCCCTCGGTCTTCGCCAGAATCTTTTTCTCCTGGATGCGCTGCACGCAATAGGTGCACTTTTCCATCACGCCGCGCATGCGGACGGTGACGTCCGGGTTCGAGGCCATTTTCTCGACCTCGGGCATCGTCTTGTGATAGTTCAGGAAGTTGAACCGCCGTACCTTGTACGGGCAGTTATTGGCGCAATACCGCGTGCCGACGCAGCGGTTGTACGCCATCTCGTTCAGGCCCTCGGGCGAGTGAACGGTAGCCGCCACCGGACAAACCGATTCGCACGGCGCGGCTTCGCATTGCTGGCAAGGCAAGGGCTGGATGACGGCTTGCGGATCGTCTTCCGAACCGGTGTAGTAGCGGTCCAGCCGAATCCAGTGCATTTCGCGGCCGCGCGCCACTTGCGCCTTGCCCACCGACGGAATGTTGTTCTCCGCCACGCAGGCCACCAAGCAAGCGTTGCAACCGATGCAGGAGTTCAAATCGATCGCCATGCCCCACTGGTAGCCTTTGTCGTACTTGTGATAGCCGTAAATCGATTCGTCGGGCGCGTGTACGGCGTGCGGGGCGAAGTCGGGGTGCGCACGCCAATGTTCGAGCGTCGCTTCTCGAACGATCGGCCGGCCTTCCATCGAATGGTGCTCCTGCGTGGTCACCAGTTGGTAGTTGCCAGAGCCTTTCGAAACGTTCGCCGTCGTGACGCCGACCCCGAGCGAATAGGCGTTAAAGCCGGTCCCTTTGCCCACGCGGCCCACTTCCGTCCGGCCGTAGCCGAGCGGGATCACGACCACATCGTCGGCTTGACCGGGCTGAATCATCGCCGCAATCTCGAGCGAGCCGATCTTGACGCGGTCGCCGTCTACAACACCGAGCTTCTTGGCGGTTGCGAGAGAAACGAGCGCCGCGTTGTCCCAGACCAGCTTCGACATCGGGTCCGGGGTTTCCTGCAACCACGCGTTATTGGCGTACCGCCCGTCGTATACCGACCAGTCGGCCAGCGTCAAGACTTCCGTGCCGGACACCTTAGCCGGGGCGGGTGGAATGTTCTTCGCGTTGGCTGACGCCTTCACTTCCGCGAACGGCGCGGCGGGCGCGACGCCGTCATGCAGAGCTTTCCGCCACGCGGGCTCGGAGAGCTTCCAGTTGGCTTTAACCAGTTCGTAGCCCTTGCGGACCGCCGATCCGGCCAGTTGCGCGGTAATCTCGATGGCCGAGCGCCCGTCGAACATCGGAGCGATTAGTGGCTGCTGAATCGTTACCGTACCGTCGATGGATCGGGCATCTCCCCAAGCTTCCAGGAAGTGCGCGGCGGGGACGTGCCACGTCGCGGCCACGGCGGTCTCGTCGCGGTCGTAACCCAGATGGACCACCGTCGCGGCCTTTTTAAGATCGAGCTTCGGCGCAGTGTAGACGGGATTACCGCCTAAAATCACGAGCGTCGAAACCTTGCCCGCGTTGAGATCCGCGGCGAGCGTGTCGAGCGAACCGGGAATCGCCACCGGCTGCGTGAGCGTTACCGTGGTTCCGACGTTGCCCAAGATTTGATTGATCGCAAACGCGATGGCGTGTACGCGCGGCGACTGACGCGGACCGGCGATCACGATCGACTTGCCCGCGTGCGCCTTCAAATCCTTCGCTACCGCCGAGACGAATTTCTGCGTCGCATCGCCCGCGCTTTGCACCACGGCGAGCGGCCCGACTTGGTCGAGCAGCGAGGCGGCGATCGCGTCCACGTCGGACGATTTCGCGCGCAAACGATGGTCGGCCATCGCGCCGGTCACCGAGAATTGCGCCTCCACCGAATAGAGGCGGTTCATCGTGTCCGCTTCTTTGGCCACGCGGCGGCGCTTCGAGAACAACTTCACCGAACGGGGAGACGCCGCGTCGAGTCCAAGGAAATCGGAATCGAGCGCCACCACGACGTCGGCCTTGTCGAACTGATAGTGCGCTTGCAACGGCTGTCCGAACGCGATCTTCGCGCCTTCAAGGGCGTTAGACTGATTAATCGGCTCCCACTCGATCCATTGCGCGGCGGGGAATTTCGCGAGCAGCGTCTTGCGTTGCGCGTCGAGCGTCGGCGAAACCACCAACTCCGAGAGAATCCGCAGACCTTCGCCCTTGCCGAGTTTGGCTTCCGTAAACTGCGCCGCCGCGAACTCGTCCCAAGCCTTCCAAGTGGACGCCCTACCCGATTGCAGGACTTCCTTCGACCGGTCCGGATCGTACAGGCTCAGAATCGCCGCCTGCGCGTGACCGCTCGCCGCGCCCATCGACTGCGGGTGATTGGCTGCGCCTTCGATCTTCGTCGGCCGGCCGTCGTGCGATTCGACCGTAATGCCCACCGCCGATCCGCCTTGGGTGAATACGGTGTTGTAGAAGAAGGGCTTTCCGGGAACAATGTCCTCGACGCCCTTCGCCATCGGCAGAATTTTCTCTTCAGGGCGGCGGCAAGCGGCCAACCCCGCCAATCCAAACGACGCCGCCATCAACTTGAGGACGTTGCGGCGGCTATCGCCGTCCAAACCCTCGACGCCGCCGGGAAACTCTTTCGAAACCCAGTCGCGAAACTGGCTCGTCCCCGCGAGTTCGTTCAGGCTGCGCCAGTATTGCGCGCCGGACTTGCCTTGCAGCTTTTCGATATTGACGAAACTCATCGGTGGCACCCCGAGCAATTCACGGGCGGCGCGATCTTGTTCTTCGCGATGATTTCGCGCCCGATCTCCGCCGGATCGCGATCCGGAACCCAGGCGAGGTTCGTCACCAGTTCCGCCGGCCGGATGTTCGGCGCGGGGTTGCGGTGGCATTCGAGACACCAAGCCATCGACAACTCCTTCACCTGCTTCACTTCGATCATTTGATCCACCCGCCCGTGGCAGGACACGCAACTGACGCCCGCCGTTACGTGCGAGGAATGGTTAAAGTACACATAGTCGGCCAGCTTGTGGATCTTTTTCCATTCGACGGGTTTACCGGTTTCGTAGCTCTCGCGGACCTTCGCCAGATACGGACTCTGCGGCTTTACCTTCACATGGCAGTTCATGCAGGTTTCCGTGGAAGGCACCGCCGCAAACGCCGCCTTTTCCACCGTATTGTGGCAGTAATAACAATCCATACCCATACTGCCAGCGTGCAGCTTATGGCTATAGGGAACTGGCTGTTCCGGCTGATATCCGGTATCGATAACTTTGGGATGGGAGAGATAGGCGTAGGCGGCGACGCCGAACAACGCGCCTACGGCGAGAAGGCCCGAAGCGCCTCGGGCGATCAAATCGTGTTGCCGGGTAAAAAGAGCCATCGGTTAGAGGCACCAACACCCTGCCGTAACCGCTGGCTGGGCTCACTTTTTTCTATCATGACCGTAGAAATTCCGCAATAGGAGAAATAATTCTTGCCAGACCGCAATTTGGGCGCACAACGGTGGCCCCCTTCGCCGGCGGCGGCGATGGCGAAGACCGGACTCGGGACGTTTTTCGGAAATCTGAATGTCCGCCCAAAGATGATGGTCTTACACAATCTTTTCTTCTTAGTGCTTGCGGCCAGCGTCTACCTCTCTCTAATTCCACCGTTCGAGCGCCGGGTGATGAGCGCTAAGGCTCGCGAAAACTCGTTGCTCACCAAGCTTTTCCTGGACGACCAAAGTTTGCAATCCGTACCCGGTATCGCCGCCTACGATTATCGGGAGGGAACCGCCCAAGCGTTAGGGATTCCTCCCGAAACGTTGACCTGGCTGGAGTTACATCCCGGACAAATCTACCGCGACCAAGCCACCGACCGTATGTACCGGCTGGTGCCGGCGACCGGCGGTTTCCGGCGGCTGCAGTCGCCGGACCGCTCCTACGACGATCTGGTAGACCGCGCTAAGTTCACCATTTTTCTGGTTTTAGGCGTGCTGTACGCCCTCGCCGTGCTGCTGCTCGAATTGGCGATCATGCCGCGCTACGTCTACGGGCCGATCCAGCGCTTTCTTGACGCCGACCGGGCAAGCCGGGCGGGCGATCTGGCCGGTGAACTGATCCCGGAAAAAGAAATCATGGGCGATGAGATTGGGCGCATCATGCGGTCCCGCAACCAAACCATCGCCAAACTGCGCGAGAAGGAAGCGGAGTTGGAAGCCGCTAAGCGCTCCCTCGAAGAGCAGGACCGGCTGGCGAGCCTAGGCCTTCTGTCGGCATCCGTGGCGCACGAATTAAATACGCCGCTTGCGGTGCTGCTGGGGTCGATCGAAAAATTGGCCGAAAACGGATCGCAGCCTATCAATCGAGAGCGGTTGGACCGCATGCGCCGCGTCGCCCAGCGCCTTAAGAAGATTTCCGAAAGCCTCGTGGATTTCGCGCGCGCCCGCCGCGACCGCATGGAACCCGTCGATCTGCGGCCGGTTGTCGATGAAGCCTGGAGTCTGGTCGCGATCGACGAAAAATCGAACGATGTGCGATTTCGCAACGATGTTGCGGCTTCGGCGCGCGCGATTGGAAATCACGACCGGCTGATTCAAGTCTTCGTGAACCTGCTGCGCAATGCGCTGAACGCCGTGGAGGCGGGGGGCAACGTCTGCGCCACATCGCGCGAGACGCGGGAAGGCGGGCGGACTCTGGTGTCCATTAGAGTGGAGGATGATGGCCCAGGGATTTCCAACGATATCCTGCCCGACATCTTCGAGGCGTTCGTGACCACCCGGCTCGACGCGCGCGGTACGGGTTTGGGGCTGACGGTCGCCGAGGGTATCGTTTCCCAACACGGCGGCACGATCTCGGCTTCGAACCGGCCGGGCGGAGGAGCGCTACTCGAAGTGAGGCTGCCCGCCGCATGAGCGCCGCCGAAAGCGAGTTTTTAGAACTATCGTCGACTCCGCCGGTGGATGTCGCCGTGCTCGACGACGACGCCGACTTTCGCAACTACATCGAGGACGTTCTGCGCGACGAGGGCCCGTACGCCGTGCGGACCTACGGTCACCCGGATCGGCTCTTCGATTCGGAAAAAGCGCCGGATATCGTTCTGCTCGACATGAAGATGGGAGAGACGCGCGGCGACCGGGTCCTGGAGCAACTGCTGGCGCGGTGGCCGCAATTGTGCGTCATCATCGTGACCGGCTACCCGTCGCTCGAAGACATGCGGGCGACGTTCAAACAAAAGGCGTTCGACTACATCGCCAAGCCGTTCTCGATCGCGCAGCTGCGGCAGGCGTTATCGAACGCGGCGGAGGCGTTCGGGCTCGGAAAGACGCCGCAGGACCGCCTGCGCGAGAAGCTCGGGCATCGGATTAAGATGCTGCGCGTGGAACGGGACTGGTCGCTGAAAGACCTCGCGACGTCGACAAAGCTGAGCGTCTCGCAGATCAGTTCGATCGAGCGCGGGGCTAACCTGCCGTCGATCGAAAGCCTGCTTGCGATTTCGCGCGCCTTCGACAAGAAGCCGTCCGATATCCTGGCTTCGATCGAGTTTTGATTCCGACGCCGGGATATGCTGAATTGGTGAACACGGGCCGGTTAACCTCTCGCGCTCGCTACGGAAAGATCGAAGACATGGATCGATCATTCGATATCGAGTATTGGCAGAGTCAAGGATCGGAAGCGATCTTTCGCGCGGCCTGGGAGTTGGTGGAATTGGCGCACCGTCACAAGGGACTGGACCCGGATGATCTCCGACTTCGCCGAACTGTTGAGAGTTTTCAACCGCTCGGGCGTTAAGTACCTGCTGATCGGGGGCCACGCCGTGATGCACTACACCGAACCGCGCTACACGAAAGACCTCGACCTATGGGTGGAAGCTAGCCCGCAAAACTCCGTAAGCGTCGTTGAGGCCCTGCGCATTTTCGGCGCGCCACTCGTTCGGCGCGCCACTTGGAAAATTGACTCCGGCGGATTTGCCGAGGTCGGATACTTCTACTCTATGGGGGTACCGCCGGCGCGCGTGGACATCATGATGTCGATCTCCGGCGTCAGCTTCGAACAGGCGTGGGAGAGGCGCGAGACGACGCTCTTCGAGGGCGTGGAGACGCCCGTCATTTCGAAAGCGGATTTGATTGCGGCGAAAAAGTCTGCGGGAAGAGCGCGCGATCTAGCCGATTTGGAATCGCTCGAAACCGGATACTAACTCCATGGATCCGCGCTACCCCATCGGAACCTTCACTTACTCGCGGCCCCGGCGGGCGGAGTGGCTCGACGACATTGAGCAACTGCCTTCGAAAATGCGCGAAGCGGTAGATGGATTGAACGATCCCCAACTCGACACCCCGTATCGCGACGGCGGGTGGACCGTGCGACAGGTTGTACACCATACGGCCGACAGCCACGTCAACAGCTACGCGCGCTTCCGGCTGGCGCTGACCGAGGAAGAACCGGTGATTAAGCCCTACGAGGAACAGCTTTGGGCCGAGTTGGCGGACGCGAAAAGCGATCCGGTGGAAGTGTCGCTAACGCTGCTCGACGCGCTTCACAAGCGATAGGTGCGAATGCTGCGTTCGCTCGATGAGCCGCAGTGGCAACGCGCGTTTATCCATCCGGTTGGAGGGCGAACGACGCTCGATTTCGCGCTCGGCCTCTATTCCTGGCACGGGCGGCATCACACCGCGCACATTACGGAGCTTCGCCGGAGGATGGGATGGTAATGGCCGCCGGCCTTTGGGCCGTGGCGGCGGCGCTGGCTCAATCGGGGTCGAGCCTGACTTATTCGGCGGAGTGGCGACTCATCCACGCGGGCGATGTCCGGGTGAAGTGGAAACCGGGCCAGGGCGCGGAAATGCTGATCGAGTCGACCGGCTTGGTGTCGCGCCTGCACAAGATTCGCGACGAGTATCGCGTCGCGTTCGACGAGAACTTCTGCGCGTCGTCGGCGGCGATGCGGATCGAAGAAGGCTCGCGGCGGCGGGAAACGGAAGTTCGCTACGACGCCGCCGCCCGTAAGGCCACGCTCCAGGAACGCGACTTAATCAAGGACACGATCACCGGGACTCACGAGGTGCCCCTGCCCGGACCGTGCGTCCATGACGCCATAGGCGGATTGATGGCTTCGCGGAAGCTCGACATCCCGGTCGGCAAGTCAGCCACGGTGCCGGTGAGCGACGGCAAACGGTTCGCGGACGTGAAGATCGAGGCGCAGGAGAAAGAGCGGGTCAAGACGCCGCTTGGAACGTTCGACACAACGCGCTACGAAGTGTTCCTGCTCAACGGCGTGATTTATCCGCGTAGCGGTCGCGTGTATGTCTGGATGACGAACGACGCGCGCAAGCTGCCGGTTCAAATTCGCGTCCGATTGCAACTGTTGATCGGTACGGTAACGCTACAACTCGTAAAGGACGAACCGCAATGAAATGGCTTTTCGCGGCCGCGTTGGCGGCCATGCCGGCGAGCGCGCAACTGATGCCCAACGCCGAAGCGATCAAACTCACCGAACGCTTGCAGCAGCTCTGCGAGAGCGTGTCGATCGTGATTCCCGATCTGCCGCGCGCTACCGGACCGATGCTGGAACAGATTCGGGATTCGCGAGCGGCGCTGGCGCGCACTCCGCAAAGTACGGTCGCGACGTATAACTTGCTCAGTCAACTTCGCAGTTTCCTGGTTGTCGCCGACGCGCTGCCCAAGCCCTATCCGTTTCCCGAAGTCGGCGTTCGCCAGTTTGCCGAACTGCGCGACGGCACGGCGAAGCTCGACGCGCACTTCCGCGCACTGATGCCGATCCGAGAAGCGGCGCTGACGCCTCCCGATCGCGACAATCTGGCGCGCTATCGCGACGCGAACGCGCAGTTGGGGCCGCCCACGGCGGGGCGCGTGGTGTTTCTCGGAGATTCGATCACCGACGGTTGGCGGCTCAACGAGTACTTCGCGGGTAAGGACTATGTGAACCGAGGAATCGGCGGCCAAATCACGTCGCAGATGCTGGCGAGGATGAAGGCGGACGTGATCGATCTAAGGCCGAAGGCGATGCTGCTGCTCGCCGGGACGAACGATATCGCGCGCGGCACGCCGCTCGGCATTATCGAGAACAACATCCACATGATGTGCGATCTGGCGGACGCGGCGAAGATCAAACCGATTCTCGCGTCGGTGCTGCCGATCCATGACTACAACCAGAACGTCAATCCGAGTTTCTTGCGCTCGAAGCAACGGCCGCCCGAGCAGATCAAGAATCTGAACGCGTGGCTCAAAACGTTCGCCGAGAATCGCGGCTATGTGTACCTCGACTACTTCAACGCGATGACCGATTCGGCGGGGTTCTTACGGCAAGATCTGGCGGACGACGGTCTGCATCCGAACGCGACGGGCTATCGAGTAATGGCTCCGTATGCAACGCGCGCGATCGAGGACGCGTTGAAGGTTCCCGCCCCGCGCGCGCGATAGGCGTGCTACGCTCCTGATTTGGTACTCACAGTCCTTGCCTGAAGCCGGGTGACCGCGGCCCTATTGCGGCCAAGCTCACCCTTCGTGTCTCTCAGTCCCACCGCGGTTTGAGGCAAGGAGATTTCCGTGATCGCAATTGGAGAGACGGCGCGCGTGTGCGCGTCGTATGGTGAGCGAGCCCGCGTGCTGATCGATAGCGTCGAGTTCGACGCAGTTGTCGCCGGGGCATTGCTGTTTTCAGCGGAGGGTCCGGCGGACCTGCCCGCCACCGGAGATTGGGTTACAGTGCGGCTCGCCGATCCGCAACTCGCGTTGATCGAGCGAGTGCTGCCCCGGCGCACCGTTCTCATGCGTCGCGCCGCCGGCCGCCGCAACGAAGAGCAAGTATTGGCGGCGAACGCCGACCTGGCGCTGCTGGTCTGCGGGCTCGACGGCGACTTTAATCCGCGCCGCATCGAACGCTATCTGGCATTGTGCCGTGAAGGCGGCGTAGAGCCGGTGATCGCGCTGAATAAGCTCGATCTGCGTGGCGAGCGAGAGAGACTGGCGGCGGTGACCGAAGTGGAGCGCTGCGCGGGAGGAGCCAAGGTATTGGCGATTAGCGCGCGCGATGGCGACGGCTGCGAACAAATCGCGAACCTGCTCAAACCGGGAGTAACGGCGGCAATGCTCGGTTCAAGCGGCGCGGGCAAATCGACGCTGTTGAATCGACTGTTAGGGGAGGGCGCGCAGCGAACGGGGCCCGTCAGAGAACACGATTCGCGCGGCCGCCACACGACGACACACCGCGAGTTGATCGCACTGCCGTCGGGCGCGTTTCTGATCGACACGCCGGGTTTGCGCGAAGTGCAACTGTGGGCGGGCGAGGAGAGCATCTCGGCGGTGTTCGACGACATCGCCGCGCTATCCGCCCATTGCCGGTTCGCCGACTGCGTTCACTCATCCGAGCCGGGGTGCACCGTCCGCGAGACTATCGATCCCGCGCGGTTGGCGAACTTCCACAAGATGCGGCGCGAAGCGGAACGGCTCTCCGGCGCGTTGACCGAAAAGCAACGCTGGCGGGGCATTCACAAAGCCATGCGGCGGATGCAACGCGAGCGTGAGAAGGGATGAGTTCGCGGCTATGCTCTACTCGAACGATGACTCCCGCTCAAGATTACGACGCCATTGTGGCGGCTATCCAGCATTACATCGACGGCGCTCGCACCGGCGGCAGCGCCGAGATGAAGAAGGCGTTCCACGATCAAGCGACGATCTTCGGCTATATCGGGCCGGATCTTTTCGCCGGTCCCATTCAGGGCCTATACGATTGGCACGATTCCAACGGCGCGGCGGCGGATGTCGCGATTCGTGTCGTGAGCGTGAACCAGGCAGAAAGCGTCGCGACGGCGCGCCTTGAAATCGACAATTGGACCGGACATCGCTTCACGGATATGTTCGCCCTGCTGAAGGTGGGCGGCGAATGGAAGGTGATGTGCAAAGTTTTCCACCTTCATGGCTGATCGACGAAAAGTAACTCGCCCAAGACGTTGCCCGCCAAAGTAATCGATATTGCTATCGTAATGCT
Organism: Bryobacteraceae bacterium; assembly: GCA_033763835.1. Classification (GTDB taxonomy): domain Bacteria; phylum Acidobacteriota; class Terriglobia; order Bryobacterales; family Bryobacteraceae; genus JAPKYZ01. The sequence goes on from JANRJS010000007.1 coordinate 130,302, forward strand.
GTGAGCGATATCTCCTTCGCCTGGGATTCGTGCAAGGAGCGAAGCAACCTCGCGAAACACAGCGTCTCCTTCGAAGATGCGCATCCGTGTTCTACGACGATCGCGCCCGGTTGATCGACGATCCCGATCACTCGGAGACCGAGAGCCGATTCTTGCCGCTCGGCTACAGTTCGCGCGCCCGGTGCCTGCTCGTCAGTCATTGCTATCGGGAGAGCGACACGGTCATCCGAATCATCTCGGCGCGAAAGGCCTCACCGGCCGAAGAAGCGACCTATTGGAGTCACCCATGCGAACTGAGTACGACTTTTCTAAATCCCGCAAGAATCCTTACGCCAAGCGACTAAAGAGGCAGATTACGATCCGGTTGGATACCGCCGTCGTCGATCATTTTAAGTCGGTAGCCGCCGAGTTGGGTATGCCCTACCAAAATCTGATCAATCTCTTCCTACGCGAGTGTGCGGCGAAGAACCTTCGCCCGGCGCTCGAGTGGACCACTCGGAAGCCTTAGGCCGTAAGCAACAACTCAATACCGCCAACTCTTCATGTCCGCGCCGGGTGGGTGATTCAGGTCCATCCGTCGCAGCATTTTCGGCAGATACATCATGTTGTAGCGCAGGCGCGAGATGGCGTTCGGCAGGTTCGGATCGCCGTTCCAGCAATGCTCGGCGCGATCGCCGTAGGCGACTTCCGCATCGGCGGGCGGATTGGCCGCTTTCTTGAGAAAGTCTTCCATCAGGTAGACGGCGTTGTTCAGGTAGTAGTTGTCCATGTCGCCGCAGTAGAGGTGAATCTTGCCGCGCACCTTGGGGCCGAGCTTCGCCCAGTCGCGTTCCAGGATATGGCGCAGGTCGTAGTTCTCGCGCCAGTATGCGGCGACCTTGGGATCGATCGCGCCGGTGAGCTTATCGAAGATGCGCGCGGGATAACCGTCCGGGCCGACTGGCGAGTACACCGCTTCCCAAATGTCGTACTGTTGCCCGCTTCGGCTCTTAGTACCGAGCGCGAGTTCGTAGTAATTCGAATCTTCCTGCATCGCGCTCACGTGACCGAGATAGTCGCGATGGGCGGGCCGCGGCACGCGGCGATGCGCGCCGTCGACGTAGTACGCGTTCTTGTCTTTATAAAGCTCGATCGTCGTGAAGGCCCGAAAGTCGATGGGATCGGGACACGCGACGAACGCGCCATTGAACTCGTCGGGATAGAACGTCTGAACGGCGAGCGCTTCCCATCCGCCGGTTGAACCGCCGTAGGTGAACCGCGCCCAACCTTGGCCGATCGCCCGGTATTTCTTTTCGAGGTAGGGCAACAACTCCGTCATGATGGCGTCGCCATACGGTCCTAAGTTCGCCGAGTTCACCGCGTAAGAATCGTCGTAGAACGGGTTGGCGTGTTGAATCTCGATCACGATGACTCGCGGAAATCCAGGCGATGTCCACTTCTTGTAGAAGTCGTAAGCTTCCTGTTGTTGAATGCGGTTGTAACCCGATAACTTGAAGCGCTCGCTGTAATCGGGTTTCAGATTGTCGTCGGGTGGAGTCGTGCGGAAGCCGTCGAAGTCCGAGGGAAAGTGGCCGTGAAAGATCGCGAGCGGATAGCGGGCTTCTGGATGCTCGTCGAATCCTTCGGGCAGCAGAATATGCGCGCCTAAGTGCATCGGGCGGCCCCAAAACTGCGTGAGCAGCTTGCTTTCGATGCGCTCGTGCCGAATGTACTTCGTGTCTTTCGGCGGCACGATCGGCGGAATCTCTTCCGTGAGCGAAATCGCAATCCGCCCTGCCGCACCCACCGTTAGCTTCGTCGGCTTTGAGTGCAAGTTACCCGGCGCGCGATTCCACTGCTGGCCTTCACCGCGATCCATCGGGAGCTTCACCGTGTGCCCGTCGGCGCGGCGGAAGGTCTCATACCGATGCAGTAGCGCCTGGACGTAGTACTCGCCGGGCTTCACCTGCGACAGACTGCGCACGGGCCATCCGAAAGCCTTAGCGTCCACGATCCACGGAGCGCCGGGTTTCCAGTTTTCGACATCCACGCCAAACACCATTTGCGTGTTTGGGCCGTCGTTGATCTGGAAGCGAGGCTCGGCTTTCGAATCGGTGGAGAGGAGAATCAGCAGTCGTCCGTCGAGGGGTTGCGTACTGCGCGAGGCGGGGAAGCTAACGGAGAAATCGGCGGCGAGAAGGAAGACCAACGCGTGCATGAGCGCCAGTTTAGCGGAAGGCGATAAGGCGGACTAGAACGCGGCGACGCGCGAGGCGTGTTCGGCGATTTTCGAGTGGATGGTAGAGATACTGGCGGCCGCGCCGGGCATGATCGCGCCCGCGGCCATGGCGACGAGAGCGGCAAGCAGCGCGTATTCGATCAGGTCCTGACCGCGCCGGTCGAGCCAAAAACTCAGAAGACGATTTCGCATGTTCGGTTCCTAATGGGACAGGCGGACCTTGCGGCCCGCCTTCCGTTCGCGAACGTGAATATTGGCCCCCGACTAGGAACCGGCCGAGGCCGCGGTCGACATGGTCGTCGCAACCTTGCTGAAGATGGTGCTGATGCTGGAAGCGACACCGGGCATGATGGCGCCGGCGGCAACAGCCACGAAACCCGCCATGAGCGCGTATTCGATGAGGTCCTGACCGCGAGTGTCCTTCCAAATCTTGAGCGCCCAAACGAGATTGACAATCTTCTTCATTTTGCTCCCCTCCTTTAAGGAAGTCTTGCTGTTCCCAGACTAGAGGCGCGGAGCTTCAAACTAAATCGGCGTGACCCCTTAGTAGGCGAGCCGGTTTTACCTACTCGGAGGCGGCCGAAAATCCGTCGGAGCGGAGCTTCATGCGCTTGTGGCCGAACATCGCGAGATTGGCCAAGTGTGGCCCGGCCACCGCTTGCGCGGCGATCTCCACAGCACAATTCGGCTCTTGGCGCGACTTCACGCAATCGAGGAAGTTCTGGATATGCGCTTCGACGGGCACGGGCATCTTCTCTTCCATCGTGGGCGGAGCGCCCTTTTTCCAAGGCTCGGCGAACACTTGATATCCCGCATCGTCGAGAATCATCGTGGCTTGATCGCCTTGGAAGGTAATCGACCAGCCGTTTTGGAAGGCGTTGTCGTAGTTGAGGGTCCAGGTGACCATGAAATTCGGGTACTCGAAGACGGCGCAGAAGACATCGGGATGCTCCGCGCCTTGCATCTTGGCGACGTAGCCGTGCGCCACGGCCGATTTCGGAGGACCGGATTTCATGTACCACTGCACGACGTCCATAAGGTGCGTGCCCTGGTCCGTCATGTTGCCGCCCGCGTAATCGAAAAAGTATCGCCAGCGGCGGAAGCGCATCGGTTCGAGATCGCGCTTGCGGGCGGAGCCCAAGAATCGGTCCCAATCGAGCTTGCCCGCGAGCGGCGAGTTGTCGAGAGTCCGCGCGACATTCCAGTTCCATTGCGGCTTCACCATCGAGATTCGGCCGAGCGTGCCATCGTCGATCAGCTTTTTCGCGGCGAGGATCGACGGAGCGCTCCGGCGTTGCATACCGATCTGCACGATCTTCTTCGTCGCCCGCACAGCCTGGATCATCTTCGCGCTCTCTTCAAGCGAGTGCGACAGCGGCTTTTCGAGATACACGTCCTTGCCCGCGCTGAGCGATTCAATCAGCATGGGCGCGTGGTGATGATCGGGCGACGCGATCACGACGGCGTCGAGCGACTTGTCCTCGAGAAGTTTGCGGTACTCGACAAACGTCTTTGCCGAGGGCGACTCTTTCAAGGCTTCCGCCGTATTCGGTTCGTACACTTCGGCGACGGCCGCGCAGTTCGCGCCGAGCTTGTTGAACGTGCGTTGCAGATAGCGCCCGCGCCCGCCCACCGCGATGAGTCCATACGTAAGACGGTCGTTCGCGCCGAACGCGGATTGGGGGACGAACAGCGGCGCGGTGGCCGCGACAAAGTTCCGCCGGGTAGTCATGCGAAGAATCTCCTGCCGATAAGTTGTACTTGAATCCGGCGATTCCAGCAACCCGCCCGCTTTCGTTCCGCGCGCCGTCGCACGCCGATTGGCTGTTTCTCGCAGTGGTCGTGTGGTGCTTCATGGCGGGCGAGAGCGGGTGGTCGCGCCTGTTGATGGATGGCGACGCGGGCGTACATTTACGGATCGGCGATTGGGTGCGCGAGAACGGCCGCGTGCCGACTACCGATTTGTTCGGCTACTCGAAACCGCACGGAGAATGGTTCGCCTACGAGTGGCTGGCGGGGGTTATCTTCTCGATCACGCACGAGTGGGCGGGGCTGAAGGGCATGGTCCTGCTCGCCGGATTGACGCTCGCGGCGGTGCCCGCGTTGATGGCGATGCAGGCGGCGGCGCGCGGCGCGCAAGGTTTAGTCGTGCTCGGGCTATCGCTGGTCGCGACCAACGTGTTGAACGTGCACTTCCTCGCCCGCCCTCACATTTTCACGCTGTTGCTGCTCGGGATCGTCACCTGGATCGTCGAGGCGGACCGAGTCGAGCGCTCGGCGCGGCTGTGGTGGATTTTGCCCGTGACGGCTCTGTGGTCGAACTTGCACGGCGGGTTCTTCATTCTGTTTCCCTACTTCGCGATTCTTTCGCTGGAATCTCGGCGCTATGCGCTAGCGGGCGCGGGCTGCGCGTTAGCGTCGCTTGCGAATCCGTATGGCTGGAAGCTGCACGCGCACGTGATCGAGTATCTGCGCTCCGATTGGGTGATCCGCTTCGTCGACGAGTTCCAGTCGCCGAAGTTCCGCTCGGAACCGATGCTGTGTTTTTTGCTGTTACTGTTTCTAGCGCTCGGCTGCACCGGACTTCTCGCCGCGCGCGGGCGCTGGGTGGACGCACTCCTAATCGCGTTCTTCGGCTACTGTGCGCTGAAGAGCGTTCGGCATACGACGATCTTCGTGGTAGTGCTGGTCCCGTTGATCGCCGTCGAGTTATCGCGCTACGTTAGGCTCGATTTGCCGGAGTTCGATTTCCGGCGCGCAACTCCTTGGGCTGGAGCCTTCGCGCTGGCTATCGCGCTATGGCCCGGCGCGGCGTGGCCAAAACAATTTCCCAGCGATTTGTTTCCGGTAGCGCTGGTCGAAAAACACGCGGACCGTCTACGCGATTCGCGCGTGTTCACGTCCGATCAGTGGGCGGACTATCTGATCTACAGGAACTTCGACCCGGCCTCAGGCGGACCGCGCCAGCAAGTCTTCATGGACGCGCGCCACAACTATTTCGGCGAGAAGATCGGCAACGAGTTCATCACCGTGATCCACGGGCTGCCGGGCTGGCGAGCGATCGTCGAGAAGTACCGGTTCGACGCAATGCTGTTGCCGCCCGATATCGCGCTCAGCGCCCTGCTCGCGGAGCGGCCGGAGTGGCGAGTTCTGGATTCCGACGCGCGGGCGGCGCTGTGGATTCGAGTGCCGCCGCCGCTTGCGGAAGCTCGATCTCCGTCCGCGTCCCCTGCCCCGGCTGACTCTCGACCGTAAGCCGGTACGCGTCGCCGTAGAGCACGCGCAGCCGGGCGATGACGTTCGAGAACCCGATGCCCGCGGTGAAAGCGCTCTTCAATCGCTCTTCGTCCATCCCTTCGCCGTCGTCGCCCGCGACGATGCGTAGCGTTGTGCCGTCGAGGCTGGCGCGGATGAAAATCGAACCTCCGTGCAAACGGTTCGAGAGTCCATGTTTGATCGAGTTCTCGACGATCGGCTGCAGCATCATGCTGGGCACTAACCGGTCGAGCGCGGCGGGATCGATATCTTTTTCGAATCGCAGCTTGTCGCCGAAGCGCACCATCTCGATGGCGAGGTAGTCGTCGATAAAGGCGAGTTCGTCGCGCAACGGCACTTGCGCATCGACGTTCCGCAACAGGCGGCGCAGGATGCTCGACAGCCGGTAAATCGTATTCCGCGCCTCTTCTTGATTTACGCGCACTAGGGATGCGATCGAGTTCAGCGTGTTAAACAGGAAGTGCGGGTTGATCTGATTTGTTAGCGCGGCCAGACGCGCTTCTACCAACAGCCGATTCTGAGCTTCGAACTTGCGCTCCGTTCGCGCCGACGCCCAGATCTTGAGCGGTACGGCGACGCACAAGACGACCGTGGCGTAGGCGGCGACAAGCAGCCAACCGGATCCGGGCGTCATCGAGTGCAAGGTCTTCGGGCCGAAGATTCGGCTCACCGTTTCATGGATGAACGCGGCGAAGAGAATCGAGCAAAGAAACAAAACGTGGAACGCCGCGCGCGTAAGGTCCGCGCCCTTGCGAAACACGCGATAGCCGGCCAGCGTGTCGAACACGGGCGAGAATCGCCAGATTTCTTCGGGGTCGGGCGCGAGATCGCGAAGTAGACCGCCGAGCAAACCGAATCCGGCGAGCATCGGCATCGACATCCATTCGCCGTGCAGCATCGCGGGAATCGAGATAATCGCCCCGGCGACGAGTCCGGTCAGGTAGCCGCCGGTGAGCCCCGCGAGCAGCGCGCCGGCGAGTCCGATATCCACCGCTTGATACGACGGCGCGAGCACTCGCACGCCGACGCCCGCGCCGAACACCGCGCCATAGAGGAACGCGAGTTCGAGCCGGGCCACCAGCGTTCGCTCCTCTTGCAACAGCGTTCGCTGGAAACGGCCCAGCCGCGCCAGCACGCTCGCGATCGACGCCGCGACGGCTACGCGCACCAGCAGGACGACGAGTTGTTGCTCGAAGGGCATCGGCGGACGAACCTTATACTGAAAGTACCTTGATGGCTTCCACCTTGCGCATGGCGGCGGAAGCCCGCTTGCCCACGGAGTTCGGAGAGTTTCGCGTTTACGCGTTTGAGGACGGCGCCGACGAAGCGGTCGCGGTCGTGCTGGGCGAGTTGGGGGCCGCCGCCGCGCCTCTGTTCCGCATTCACTCGCAATGCCTGACGGGCGACGTGTTCCACTCCCTGCGCTGCGATTGCCGCGCGCAACTCGAACTCGCGCTGCGGACGATCGCCAAAGAAGGCGCGGGTTTGGTGGTGTATGAGTTGAAAGAAGGACGCGGCATCGGCATCGTTAACAAGATTCGCGCTTACGCTTTGCAGGACGAGGGCGCGGATACCGTGGAGGCCAACCTGCAACTCGGCTTGGGCGTCGATCTGCGGGACTACCGCATGCCCGCCGAAATCGCCAAATGGTTCGGGCTGCGGCGCGTGCGGCTGATGTCGAACAATCCCGACAAAATTGCGGCGCTTGCAGCCGCGGGCATCGAAGTGGAGCGCGTTTCCGCCGAGGCCCAGGCGAGCGAGATGGCCGGGGATTACCTTCGCGTGAAGAAGGAAAAGCTCGGCCACCTGATCGATTTCTAACTACGCCAATGGCCGGGCTACTCTTCCGCCGCCGCCCCGAATCCGGAAGCGTGTGCTGGACCGCGGAAGATCGCGTTTAAGAAGAGCAGGTTTAGACCGTCCATGTAGCCGCGGAAGTTCGGGTCGGCGGTAAAGCCGATCACATGGCCGCGTCCTTGCCGTTCGACGACGAGGAAAGGTTTGAACGCGAGCTGCTTGCGGTTCTCCTCCCACAAGTAACCCGAAGCGAGTAAGTCGTCCGGCCCTTTATAGACGGCCGCGTTAATCCCGCGATCGAGCTTGATCGGCGAGTAGATCGTGCGTCCCGAAATCATCACGTGGACGGTCTCGGGAGCGCCGGCGGTTAGCCAATGCTCGGGATCGACCTTCGCGCGGACCAGCACTCCAGCGACGTCGTCGGGCGACTCACGGTCCGCCTGGATCGCCTTGGCCAAGTCCTCTTCTTTCGTGAAGAGCTTGCCCGCCACCGGTCCTTCTTCCGGCTTCGCGGGCGCGGGCTTCGGAGCGTCCGTTCCGCGCGCCAGCGACTCCTGTTGAATGCCGAGCAGGCCGACGCGCGAATCGGAGAGGAAGCCGAGCGCCGACCCAAGACCGACGATCGTCCCGCCCGCCTGCACCCAAGCCTTGAGCCGCGCCGACGCTCCGGATAATGCGCCGCCGTACTGGCCTTCGGGAAGAATCAGCACGTGGAACTTCGAGAGATCGGCGAACCCAAGCCGCGACGTGCGGATCATCGTCACCGGGTAGCCGTACTGGCGCTCGATCAAGAAGCGCGCGTGGCCGGCGGACAGCGACGATACCGGCTGATCCCAAGCCATCGCGATATTGATCTTGCGCATCGCGGAGACATTGTTCGACCCGAAGTTCGCGCCGTCTTCCACCCATCCGGTGTTGGTCGCGATCGCTTCCGCGCCCGACGGCGGCACTAACTTCGCCATCGTGTCGTGGATCGTCTTTTCGTCGTTCTGTTTCACTTGGACGATCAACGTGCCCTCGGGGAACTTGCGGCCGTTTTGAGTGAACGTCTTGTCGGTGGAATGGACCTTGACGTCCGCGCGTAGGAGAGACGCGAGCAACTTCGCCGAGGCTGTGGAACCCCAAGGGACCAGGTAAGCGACCGTCGCCTTACCCCCGGTAATCTTCCCGGGAGTGGATCGTCCGGGCGCGACGGGATCGAGTTGCGCGGCGGGAATCGATGCGAGTCCGACGCTCTCGACGCCGTACTGCATCGGCAGGTTCCACGCGGTGACGTCGTAGATTTCATCGCGCAGCTTGCGCTTGCGGCGGCGCTCCTGCTCGGCGAGAAAGTCCTTTTCCATTTCGACTTTCGGCGCGAGATAGTTTACGGCCATACGCTTCATCGGCTGCGCGAGCGACACGACGTAACTGCCCGCCGGGAAATCCTTGCCGCCCGCCGAAAACGCCGTGCGCGATTGGCCCAGTTCGATGCCCTGATCGGCGAGCAGCGAGGCGAGCTTATCGACGTTCGCGACGTCGCCTTTACGCGACAGCACGTAGGCTTTGGTTTCTTCCTTCTGTCCTTCCTCGACCGCCGTCTTCCGGTAGTTGTAGAAATTCTCGACCAGCCTTTGGCGATTCTGCGCCGCCGCTTCGCACGACGCGATGGAAGCGACGAAGTGCCTTTGCACGCTCTGCGGATACTCGACCACCGTGCCGTCGGCGCGCTGGTACTTGAGTCCGCGCAACGACGCGTTTTCGTAAGTCATCGCGATGCCGCCGTAGTAGATCGGCCAACTCGCGCCGTAACCCGGATAGAAAGCGTCGAACACCTCGCGAGTAAAGTACGAGAATCCGAACGTATCGAAATGCTTCGCGTTATTCTTCCCGAACCAATCGAGCGACTCCCGCTGCGACTTGGTAATGTGCGGGTTGTAAGGCACCGCCTCCGGCGCGAAGTAGTAGGTAGTCTCGCCGCCCATCTCGTGCAGGTCGACAAAGACCAGCGGATACCAATCGAGCAGCATCTTAATGCGCGCGCGGGTTTCGGGCTGCGTGAGCGCGAACCAGTCGCGGTTCATGTCGAAGTGATAGTGGTTCGACCGTCCGCCGGGCCACGGTTCGTCGTGATCGGCGGAGATGGGGTTGCCGTCGGGTTCGAGCCCTTCGACGGAATCGTAGTGCTGCACGAACCGCTGCCGACCGTCCGGATTCTGGATCGGGTCGATCATTACCACCGTGTTCGCCAGAATCTCGTCCACCATCTTCGACCCGCGCGCCGCGAGCAAGTGATACGCGGCAAGCATCGCGGAATCGGTGGTCGAAATCTCGTTCCCGTGCACGGAATAAGCGAGCATGACGAGCGCCGGCAGATTGCTCATGAGGCGCTTAGCTTCGGCTTCGCCGGTCGTGCGTGGATCGGCCAG
>JANRJS010000009.1:0-2015 GCA_033763835.1 Bryobacteraceae bacterium
GATGCGTGAAACGCTTGGCGGGGTGTACGGCGGGGCCCTCGGCGCCGGCCGCTTCCTCGTTGGGGCCAACATGCAGGATCGCTACAATCCCAAGCGTAAGTTGAGCCAGCGCTTCGACCAGCCCGGCGGAACGCTCGACAACATCGAGATTCAGACCGACGATCGCGACGGTACGGACTATTCGCTCAACGGCAGTTTCCAGATCCCGTTGTTCGGCGGCGATTTCGCTGTCGACGGCGTGTTCGTCCACACGGATAGGACCGCTGATGAAGACTCGCTCGAGTATCGAAGCGGGATCGTGAACAATGCGAACCTGCTGACCGTGAACGACAACGATGTCGACACCGAGCAGGACAGCATCTCCATCAACACACGCTACAGCTTCAACGCGTTTGGCGGCGAAACCCGCCTCAAGTTCGGCTACGCCCGTTTCGACGTGTCGGAATCGGAATTCGAGGACGAGAACGAGTTCCTGCGCGACGCGGTCGCCTACCCGGAAGTGGACCGCTACACCGGTGAAGCGTTCCAAACTGAGCTTACGGACCAGGAATACAAGGCGAAGATCGAGCACGAGCGCGAATTGGCCGACATGACACTCGAGGTCGGCGTCCATGTCGAATACAAGGAACGCGAAAATCTCGTTGAAGAACGAGATCCACGCATCCGCATCAACCTGCCCAATGGTACGACAGTGCAGGGTGCGCGGCCCACGTCTGGGCTGCCGGCCCTCAGCCCGTTCGCACCGGTCGCGGGTGGCGATTCCACCATCGAACGCCGTCGCGTCGATCCTTACGTCCAGATCTCGGGCAACTACGAAAAGCTCGATTGGGAAGCCGGCGTTCGCGTTGAGACCACCGAGACCGAGATCAAAGATCGCACTGTGGGCGGCCCGTCAATCAGCAACGATTACGCCATCGCGCTGCCTTCACTGCATCTGCGCTACAACTTCACAGAAAACGATCGCGTCGCGTTCTCGGTCGCTCGCACAGTCCGCAATCCGAGCGCCCAACTGCTCTCGCCCGCGCTGCTCGAGGCTGAACTGGGCGACAACGATTTTGTCGGAGCCGCGGATCTGAGACCAGAGTCCGCGTTCGGGGTGGACCTCGGCTACGAGCGTCGTCTCGGTCGCACCGGCGTCGCGGGTCTGAACTTCTTCTTCCGGGACGTCACGGATGTTCTGGAAGTCTTCAATACCGGCGCCCAAGGCAGCGAGGGTCCGGGAACGTTCATCTATTCGGCGCGCAACACCGGCAATGGCCAAGTCTATGGCGCCGAATTCGATCTTTCGACGTCCCTGTCGGCGATCGGCCTGAAGGACACCGGCGTATTCCTGAATTACTCGTGGCTGGACTCCAAGATCGACGACGAGTTCGGCGAGCGGCGCTTTAACTCGCAATCCGACTTCGTCCTCAATGTCGGCTTCATCCAGGACATCCCTGCCTTCGGTGCGGCGTTCGGCGCCACCTATCGAAAGCAGGGTGATGCCGAGAGCCGTGTCGTTGGCGAGGAGGTCGTAACGGCTTATGGCGCCGACCTGGAAGCCTTTGTGGAAAAGCGTATCGGCGGCCGTCTCACGGTGCGCCTGGTGGGCTCTAACCTGCTGAATGCGTCCAAGGACGAAACCTTCAACAAGTTCACCACCTTCGGGGATCAGACCGCGCGCAACTTCGATGAGTTCGAGCTTGAAAGCGAAGAAGCGGGCCCGGTTTACCAGCTGATCGGTCGCCTGGCGTTCTGATCACCGCATCCGCCGGAAGCAGAAGGCGGCCCCGGGCGATGTCCGGGGCCGTTTTGCGTTCAGGGGCGAACCTGCGGTATGAAGCGGCCATGTTGAAGAGAGACGAACCTTCCGGGGACCTCGCCCGCGTGCGCTATGGTGACGCCGAATTCACCGTGCTCGCGCCCGGGCGCTTCGTGCGGTGCGCGGTGTCCGGCGCGCTGATCCCGCTCGATGAGCTGCGGTACTGGAATGTGGACCTGCAGGAAGCCTATCGCAGCGCCGCCGAGGCCACCGC